>JAUHWR010000001.1 GCA_030427385.1 Alphaproteobacteria bacterium
GCCAACGGCAGATGCGTTGGTAATAATTGAAGCGCATTAAATATGATATAAATTAATGATATAGCCCGCATAAATAACAGGGATAATAATCGGTAGAGACAGAAAAAAGAAGCGTGAAGGACCGCGTGTAAATAAATAAAACACACTGATAACGGCGCTGATCATCCAGCTAATCATAGTGCCGGCGCTTAAATATTTCCAATAAACGTCTTTTAATTCCGGTGGTAATTCAGGCACCAAGCCAAAATGCAATGCAAATACAATGGCGGCCCCTGCGCTCAAGAACCCGATCAAATTAGAAATAAGAAACAGAATAATTTTCATGATTCTTTATTATGCTCATAAAAAAAACTGTCTGAGAAGTTCCGCAGACAGTTTTTTTGTAAAAGATATAATCTTTTAAAATTATTTACGCATTGCGTCTTTGAAGATCGGCTGTGCAGAACGTGTCTCAACAACTGGTGCTGGTGTTGGCTCAGCAACAACTACACCTGCGCCTGCTGTGCGGCCTTGGTATGGTGTTTGCTCATAAGTTGAGTATCCGCTGCAAGCAGAAACTGCCAATGTTGCGCCAATTAAGCATGCAAATTTAACTGTATTTTTCATTTTGTCCTCGTGTTTTAAAAGTTAAGCTATATTCTTTGATTATTCATCAATTCATAATCACAAAAACGACTGTAAGCGAAAAATAGTTCCATTCAAGAGCTTTTTTATAATCTGGTGCAAATAAAGCTCAATAATGATGCATAATTACAACATATTTTAATGACTAACTCCTTGTTTTTACAAAATACGCATCCACGCCATTACGAATGGCGGCGGTAATCTTGGCGCGGTGAGTCTGAGAGGATAAGCTGGCTGCTTCGCTACTATTTGATAAAAACCCTGCTTCGATTAGAACGGAGGGAACGTCGGGGGCTTTCAGAACGGCAAATCCTGCATATCTATGTGTGTTTTGTAATGTAGAAACATTATTTGCTTTAAAGGAATCAACCAATAGATTTGCAAAAAAACGGGACTGGTTCATGGTATCGCGCATGGCAAGATCAATCAAAATATTGGAGACATCGGCATCTTCATGGGAGAGGTCGACCCCCGCGATGATATCGGCGCGGTTTTCCCGCTGGGCGAGTTTAGCAGTTTGCGCATCAGAGGCTTTATTGGAAAGTGTATAAACCGAAGCTCCGCGCACAGAGGGGTCATTAATGGAATCCGCATGAAGAGAAATGAACATATCGGCTTCCCATGAACGGGAGAGGTTTACGCGCTCACCAAGCTTGATGTAGGTATCGTTATCACGTGTTAATTTCACGCGATATTTGCCGCTGGTTTCTAATGCGCTTTTTAGTTCTTTCGCCAATGAAAGGACGATATTTTTCTCAAAGTATTTTTGCGGCGAAATTGCCCCCGGATCATTCCCGCCATGTCCGGCATCAATGACAATCAAGGGTTTTTTATAAGTTGTTTCAGGCGGCGGCGGCACATATGCGGGTTGCCGGGCAGGGGGGAGATTTTCCACCGTTGTATCAAGCGTACCATGGACATTCGGGGCGGAGGCTCCGCGTTCCAAATCAATTACGATCCGATTATTTTTTCCCGCCTTTGCAGGAATGAAAAAGGCAGATTTTATAGTTTTGGCGCGGGATAACTCAAAAACAATTCTTGAGAATCCGGGTTTGTAAACGGCGTGTCGTACATTTTTAATATCACTGCCTGTGGGGGGCGTGCTTTCCCCCGCCTGCCATATAAATTGAGGTAGATCGATAATCAGGCGGTTGGGATTGGATAGCAAAAAGGATTTAAATTCTGTTTTGTCCGATGTTTCAATGACGATACGGGTCTTATCAGGGTGTTGTCCAAAGCGAAGGGCCTCGATATCCAGCGCCAAAGACGGCGCGGATATTAAGCACAAAAATAACAAGAAAAAAATTTTGGAAAAGGGACGTATCATGGAAAAGATACTAGCATAATTTTATTTGTAAAAACTAGGCGGAAGGTTCCAGTTTACCAAAATCTACATCGTTTAAAAACTGGCGGGATTCATTTGGCCAGCGCAACCCATAAAGGCTCATCGCTATTGAACAAATCGTATCCGGATCGCCGCCAATTTCCAATGATCTCGTGATCAGGGAGGGGATGTCCTTATCGACGCTGCCGCGGTCATGCAGAGAAGATAAAACATGCGCCACAGCTCCGACGACAAAGCGGGTTTCAATCCCTTCTTCCACGATATTATCTATGGATGCATAAGGGTCATCTTGCTCAAGTACCTTACTGACAAAATGATTCAGGGCAGTATGGGGTTCAGGCTTGCGCCCGGCGGTTTTTTGAAAGTCCAGGATAAGTTTGCGTCCCAGATCACTTTTTTCTGCCGCATTTTTTACGCACTCTTCAAAGCTTTGCCCCTCAATTGCGGCTTCGGCGTAACCTTTTACCCAAAAGCCACCTTCGATGGATTCCGTATGTCCGTGTGTCAGTAAAAATAGCTTGAATGCCTGTTCATCACTTACATGTTCCGCTGCTAAAACCGCGGCGCGCATGGCGGCCCCGCAGGAGCCGTGATTCATCACAACATCAAGATAATTATCCTGGCTATTGGCGTCCCGTATTGCTGAAAACCAGGGGGAATAAGTTTGTGCAAGTGCCTCAAAATGATCGGCAATTAAATCAAAGAAATCTTTCTTTGCTTTGATTAACCCATTGCATTCCAAGGGGATGTCGGCATCTTTCATTAAAAACATAGCTAAGCTTTCCATGTAATCATCGCTGAAAGAGAGTGAGGCACGTTCAGTGGCTTCGAAGAATGTAATGGACGATCCTTTTTCATAGTGCTCTCCGCTGGAGCCGAGGATATCTCCGCAAAATGTAAAGAATAAGCTTTCGGGAAGCTTTGTATCCTTATGTCCAAGCTCATTGAGTGTGCGTTGATAATGTTCACCTAACATTGCAATTTTACCGCTTTTATTGGGGTTATTCGGGAATGCTTCCATGTATCTTTTATCCTAAATTATTTCTCTTGCCTTAACTTATTTTGCGGCGTAATGTCAATCTTGCGACACGTCCAAGGTCGGCTTTAGCAAATATGGAGTATTATAAAGAGTTTCGCTAGCTCTCTACGGACGGAAAAAAGAAATAACGTAACAATTCGTCGGAACTTGAGAGTAACAGTGAACATAAAACACATTAGATATAACCGGAGAGATCTCAAAAATTATTGTTTGAGATCCCGTTCTATTAGCTGAATTTCACACTCAATTTTTCGATAATTTGACACGCTTAGGGATATTGACTCCCCTAAAACACCCGTGTCGCAGGGTCTTTTGAGGACCAGATATTCCTTAGGCGTTTAAGGAGTTTAAAATGACTAAACGTATGCTAATCGATGCAACCCATTCCGAAGAAACACGGGTCGTTGTATCGGATGATAAAACTTTGCTGGATTATGAATATGAAAGTGCGATGCGTAAACAGTTACGCGGAAATATCTTTCTTGCAAAAGTGACACGTGTTGAACCGTCTTTGCAGGCGGCCTTTGTAAATTATGGCGGTAACCGTCATGGTTTTTTACCATTTTCCGAAATCCACCCCGATTATTACCGCATTCCAATTGCCGATCGCGAAGCCTTAATTGAAGAGCAGCGCAATGCATTAGAAGAAGCCCGCCGCGCGGAAGAAGAAGAAGATGCAGAATTTGAGAAAAATGAGCGTCAACAAAATACAAAGAAAAACACTAAAAAAGATGACCCCGAAAATATAGAATCTTTGGATGATGACAGCAAAGACGAGGCGCCCCAAGAGCTTGGCGGCGGCGCGGATGCGGCGTTTGACGAAGATGAATTGGATGAAGAAGATGGGGATGAAGATAATAGCTCTGATGACTCAGATGAGAGTGATGAGGAAACGGACGAGGCCGGTGACGGCAATGCCTCTGAGGATGATAAAGATCAAAAAGACCAGAAAAAGGGTGGGCATCGTTTTAGCCGCGGCGGTAAGGGGCGTAACAATCGTTACCGCGGAAAGAATAATCGCGGTGGTCGTCGTTCAAATTATAATTCTGACCGTGTAGAAATGATTGGCGGAGATTCGATTGATGGTGATCGTCCGATCCGTCCGAATTTAACGCGTCGTTATAAAATTCAAGAAGTGATCAAGCGCGGGCAAATTATGCTGGTGCAGGTTTCTAAGGAAGAGCGCGGCGCAAAGGGCGCTGCAGTAACATCATATTTGTCCCTACCGGGGCGTTATTGTGTGTTAATGCCAAACAGCCCGCGTTCCGGCGGTGTGTCCCGCAAAATTGCGAATTACAAAGATCGTAAGCGTCTGCGCGAGATTCTAAAAGAGTTTAATGTGCCGGAAGGCATGTCCGTGATTGTGCGCACCGCCGGCGTTGCACGTACCAAAACCGAAATTAAGCGTGATTTGGATTATCTGCTAAGGCTTTGGGATAATATTCGCTCGACGACGCTTGAGTCACAGGCTCCGGCGATGATTTATGAAGAGGGAGAGTTGGTTAAGCGTGCCATCCGCGACATTTATGATCGCGATATGAATGAGATTATCGTAGAAGGGGAGCGCGGTTATAAAATTGCGCGTGACATCATGAAAATGATGATCCCATCCCATGTAAAGCGCGTGAAGGAATATAAAGATCATAGACGTTCCCTGTTTCAGGCGCATGGTTTGGAGCAGCAAATTAGCGGGATTGGGGAGCCTTCGGTTCCTTTGAAATCCGGTGGATCATTGGTTATTCACCCGACAGAGGCATTGGTGTCGGTGGATGTGAACTCCGGCCGCGCAACTAAAGAGCGTCATATTGAGGAAACCGCGCTGCGTACCAATTTGGAAGCGGCAGAAGAGGTTGCCAGACAATTACGTCTTCGTGATTTGGGCGGCTTGGTTGTTATCGACTTTATCGATATGGAAGATCGCCGTAATAACGGCAAGGTTGAGCGGCGTTTGAAGGAGGCGCTATCTACGGATCGCGCTCGTCTGCAAGTCGGGCGGATTTCTTCCTTTGGATTGTTGGAGCTGTCTCGTCAGCGTATCAGTGCGAGTGTGACCGAAACTCAATTCCAGCGCTGTGGTCATTGCGAAGGCACCGGATTTATCCGCACCGTTGATTCCATGGCTATTTTGGTCTTACGTTCATTGGAAACAATGGCAATCGAAGGGCAGGCAGCAAATGTTGCGGTGACAGTATCATCAGAAGTTGCTTTATATATGCTGAACCAAAAACGTCAAAAATTGACCGATATTGAAAGTCGTTATGAGATGAAAATCTTTATCCATGCCGACGAGAAAGCAACGCCGACATTCCATGATATTGAGGTTTTAAAAACGCGCAAAGATTTGGAAAAAGAAGCGCAAGCAGCCAATGGACATGATGATGACGATATGGATCAGGACGAACCCGCATCAAAAGATCAGGGTGGTCAAGAGCAGCAGTCTCATCAGAATAATAGTAATAATAACGAGCGCGGCGGCAAACGGAATAATCGTAATCGCAACCGTAATCGCAAGAAAAATTATAATAATGATAAGACGGAACAACAACAGGATGCGACAAACGAGCCGCAAGATAAGCAGGAGCAAAAGCAACCTGTAGAAGAAGCGTCCAAGGCCGAGCAGGAAAAGCCCGCCAAGCCAAAACGCGCGCCGCGTAAGCCAAAATCTGTGAAAACAGAAGAGGTTAAAGAGGCCGCCAATGGTGAGAATGCGCCAGCGCCAGAAAAATCAGACGAAAAGCCAAAGGCGACACGCGCCCCGCGTAAGAAGAAGTCGGATGATGCGGCGGAAGAAGTCAAGGCAAAGCCGGCGGCTAGAAAATCCAAGAAAAAAGATGAGGAGGCAGTGATATCACAATCAGCGCCATCCAACGACGATAAGCCCGCCAAGCCTTCTGCAAAGGCGGAAACCGCCGAACAAAAACATGCCAGAGAAGCAGAAGTTGTGAATGCGCCGCCGGAAAAGAAGAAAAAAGGCTGGTGGAATAAATTGGTGGAATGACGAACGTTTCGTTATTTTAAATGATATATTAAGGCGCGATCATCCGGGTAAATTTTAATATTTGGATTATCGCGCCTTAATTATTTTAAGACAGAAATCTTTTAATTCTTGCGCAAGCTTCGCGCACTTCTTCGGTTGATCCGGCGAAGGATAGTCGAATAGTTTGGTGGCCGCGGGTCAGGTCAAAATCTGTGCCGGGTGTGACCGCCACGCCTTCTTGATCCAATAGGCCTTTTGCCCACATTTCTGAATTATTGGTGATGTTTGAAATATCGGCATAGAGGTAAAATGCGCCGCGTGTATCGGATAAATTTGTAATCCCCGCCTTTGGCAATTCTTCTTTTAGGATATCCAGATTGGCCTGATAACGGGCAACATAATCATCCAAAATATCGGTATGGTCAAAACATTTAAAGGCAACATGTTGAGCAAGGGTTGGCGGTGCCACGAACAGGCTTTCTGCGAGGCATTTTATACGATGCGTGGTGTTTTCAGGTATCACCATCCAACCAAGACGCCAGCCGGTCATGGCAAAATATTTCGAGAAACTGTTAACCACCACGACATCTTTGCAATAGCGCGCAACGGTTTCGGCTTTTTCGCCGAATGTCACGCCGTGATAAAGCTCATCCGCGATTAGGCGCACGCCGTGTTTGCGACACCATGCACAGATTTGCTCCAATTCTTCGGGTTGAATGATTGTGCCTGTGGGATTGGAGGGAGAGGCAATCAATAAGCCATCGGGAATTTCATCCAATTCCTCCAGATGGGCAATGGTGGGTTGGTAATTGGTTTGCAATGTCGTTTCAATTTCAATCGGTGTAATGCCGCAGGCCTTCATAATATTTCGGTAAGCGGGATATCCGGGCGCAGCCATGGCAATTTTATCCCCCGGGTCAAACATACTCATAAAGGTATATAAAAATGCGCCCGATGCGCCGATAGTAATTACAATACGTTCAGCGGGGATCTCCAAATCATAATAATCTTTGTACCACGCAGAAATACGCTGTCTTAGAAAGGGCGTGCCAATGGCTTCGGTATAGCCCATGAATCCGTTTTTCATTTGTTCAATGCCATAATCAATCGCTGGGATCGGCGCTCCGTCGCTTGGCTGGCCCGGTGCCATATTGATGACGTCTTGCCCGTCTATTTTGCGCTGATTGACCTTTTGGAGCAGATCAAGGACGCGGAAGGTATGAATATCGCCGTTTTGAGAGAGTTTTAACATCGCAGGAACTTAGCAGAACAATTAGCAAATTTACAGTAGAAAAAAGTTTTTAGGTATTTACGTAAAATTTTATGTAAATTTCATGGTTTTTTTACATAACTTGTATTAATCTATAAATATAAGGAAATTAAACCATATACCAGAAGACAAAGAATTTGATCGAGAGGAATATAGCAAGAAAGTTTAAGGTTCATTTATCAAGAGTTTAGTAGTTTATTTTGTGCTGGTCTTGGATGCGTTCATATCTAGCCCCCGCTTAAAGCGAGCGTAGTTCAAGACATCCCCTTCAGCCGCCGGGTCCTAACCCGGCGGTTTTTTTTGTGAGGGAAGCGGGAAAGGAAAACTTTTCTTTTTACGGTTTTCGTTTTATAACTGAAGTAACCTCACATAAGGCTTAAGCTATGCACAAAAATTTATATTTTATTCCTCTATTATCTATATTTCTGACTTTTTTACTGTGTCTAACTCCGGGGGGGTATGCCCAAGACGGATCACCTGAAGTGGCGCAAGAAAGTGAGCAAAGCGGCCCCATGTCAGAGCCACAAGAAGCGCCCGCGGCGGAAATAACGCCGCCAAATGCAGGGCCTAAATTAAAGGAACTGGAAGAATATACGGCGGCATTACTGAACGGCTTGGAAACGTATCAGGCAAAATATATTTATAATATTCGTCAGGAATTCGGACTTATTCGCAGCATTCAGGTTGCACGTTCAGATATCGAAAATGCGGTAAATAGTTGCGGCGAGAAAAATCCTGATATGAAAAGCCAAATGGAAGAGCGTTTCAATGCATGGAGTGATGCCATTGTTCCGAAATTGGCAGTTGCCGATGTTGCTCTTAAGGATGCCATACAGCGCCAAGGGTTTCGCCCGACAGTGCGTGTGACGATGTTACTCGATTTAGTACAGGCCGCTTTTGAGGAGCGTGATGCCGATATCAAGAAAATTCCGGTCACAACAGCCGAGGCGTGCCAAAGTTTGTTAAAAAGCATGGATGAGACAGAAAAAAGCTTGATCGAGCTATTGGACGTCACCATTGATTCCTTGAATAAATTATCCATTGATCCGCAAGAAAGTGCAGATTTAAAAGCGGTCGAATAGTCATGAAGCTTGCGCAAATTATGGCGGGATCACCGGTAGGCGGGGCGGAGACATTTTATATGGACGGTGTTATGGCCTTGCATGAAACCGGATGCGAGCAAATTGCTATGACTCGTGATAATAACCCCCATCGTATCGAAAATTTTCAAAAATTGGGAATTCCGGTAAAGACGGCCTCTTTTGATAAAAATTTATATTGTTCAACGCAGAATAAATTAAAAAATATGATTGAGGGGTTTCGGCCCGATATTGTGCATCATTGGCTGGCACGTGCGGGATCTTTTGCAGTAAAGGGCGCGCATGTCAATATTGGTTGGTATGGCGGGTATTATAAACCGTCTTACTATAAAAATTGCGCGCATCATGTGGCGGTCACCAAGGATATTGCCGACCATATTATCCGCGAGGGAATTCCAGCAAAGAACGTGCATGTTCTTCATTTATATGCGGTTTGTGAACCAATGCCCGCGATTGATCGCGCGCAATTCGATACGCCCGATGATGCCCCGTTATTATTATCATTGGCGCGTTTGCATGAAGCAAAAGCATTGGATGTTTTGATTGATGCGATGGAGAGTGTTCCGGATGCTTATTTATGGTTGGCGGGAACAGGGCCGTTAGAAACCGTCTTAAAGGAACAGGTGCGCGCGCAGAATTTGGATGATAGGATTAAATTCTTGGGATGGCGAAATGATCGGGAAGCGTTATTGGCAACGGCAGATATTTGTGTTTTTCCTTCAAGATATGAGCCATTTGGCGCAGTGACCATTGAGGCATGGGCGGCGGGCACGCCGATAATTGCCGCAAAATCGCAAGGGCCCAAAGCATATATTTCACATGAAGAAAACGGATTGCTGGTGGAGATCGATGATCGAGACGGTTTATCACATGCCATTAACCGATTGATTCAAGATAAGGAATTGCAAGTCGTTTTAAAAGAAAGCGGTTTAAAATCCTATTCCGAAGGGTTTACTAAAGATGTCTTTAAGCAAAATGCCATGGAATTATATGAGCATGTTCTGCGGTCACGTTAATCGTCTTATAAATATTATATAAGTGCCAAGAAGAAGTAGCGCCGTTGCCTGATGAAGCGCCGCGAGCGGTAGCCATACCATAGATAATAAGGTAGATATTCCCAAACCAACTTGCAGCAAAACAATAAACGGCAAGGCGTAAACATCTTTTGTTTTAAGACCGTTTTTTAATGCGCGCACATGCACGGCAATAACCGCGATACAGGATAGAATACCAAGCCAACGATGCAGGAATTGAATCCCAACCGGATTTTGAAAAAAATTCACCCAAATTGGTGAGTGATAAAGCGCATCAGACGGAAGAATAGCGCCGCCCATAAAAGGAAACTCATTATAAACCATTCCCGCATCAAGTCCCGCAACATACGCGCCCCAGATTACTGTGATGAATAATAAGTATAATGTTGCCCATGCTTGGCGTTTGAAACAAAAACTTACCTGGAAAGTTTTCCTATTTTCAATGTCTTGTGCTGTCCATATGAGCGCCGCAAAAATTAAAAACGCCAATCCCAAATGCGCGGCAAGACGAAAATGGCTGACGCTGGGGCGATCAATCAGGCCGCTTTTTACCATATACCATCCCATAACGCCCTGTAATGCGCCAAGGAAGAGAATAAATAACAAGCGGGGTTTATAGCCGGTGGGGATTTTATTCCTGATCCAAAAGTATAATAACGGCGCGGCATATACCAAACCGATTAGCCGCCCCCATAAACGATGGAGCCATTCCCAGAAGAAAATATGCTTAAAATCCTCTAAACTCATCCATGAATTTACTTTGATGAATTCGGGAGTTTGTTGATATTTTGCAAAAACACGCTGCCATTCGGCTTCTGATAAGGGTGGCAAAGCGCCGATGAGCGGTTTCCATTCCACCATCGATAATCCGCTCTCGGTCAGGCGTGTAATCGCGCCAATAACCGCCATAGTAAAGACCATAAAGGCGGTTAAATATAGCCAGAGAGTTATTGTGTTATGTGCATTGATTTTTTGCATGAAATCCTTATTTTAGCCTTCTTAAGGTAATCTTATGAAACAAAATAACAATAATGTGAAGTGTTCAAATATGTCACAAAATTCCCTACATAAAACAGACGTCATAATTATCGGCGCCGGGCCCGTCGGATTATTTGCGGTATTTGAATTGGGTTTATTGGATATGAAATGCCATTTGGTTGATATTTTAGATCGCGCCGGCGGGCAATGCGCCGAGCTTTATCCGGAAAAACCGATTTATGATATTCCTGCCTATCCGGTTATCAGCGGGCAGGAGCTAACAGATCGTCTTATGGAACAAATTCAGCCGTTTAATCCGGTATTTCATTTCAGCCAGATGGCGGAAAAATTAGAAAAATTGGATAATGGTCATTGGCAGCTTACGACGGATATGGGTACCGTACTGGAAGCGCCGGTGATATGTATTGCGGCGGGCGGCGGATCCTTTATGCCGAAAAAACCGGCTTTGGCCGGATTGGAACAATTTGAGAATGCGTCTGTTTTTTATGCTGTGCGACAGATGCAGGAATTTAAAGGCAAAGATATTTTAATTGCAGGCGGCGGCGATTCCGCGTTGGATTGGACGATTAATTTACAACCAATCGCCAATTCCGTTGCGTTAATTCACCGCAGGGATGATTTTCGCGCCGCGCCCGATAGCGTGAATAAAATGCGCGCGCTGGTCGCGGAGGGGAAAGTAAAATTGCATATTGGGGCATTGGATCATATTGAAGGTTCAGGCAGCCAGATTGAAAATGTTGCGATCAAATCCAAGGAGGGGGAAATTGTAACATTGCCATGTAACAGATTTTTAGCCTTTTATGGTCTAACTATGAAGCTAGGCCCCATTGCCAATTTTGGTTTGAATTTGCATGAAAATTTAATCCCTGTGGACACAGAAAAATTTGAAACGGATACGCCCGGCATTTTTTCGATTGGCGATATTAATACATATCCGGGCAAGCTAAAGCTGATATTATCGGGATTTCATGAGGGGGCATTGATGGCGCAGCAAGCCTTTAGATATGTTTATCCGGATAAAAAATTGAGATTTCAATACACGACCTCTTCATCGGCTTTGCAGGAAAAATTAGGAGTGAATTGAATCCCTGAGTTTATAGAAAAGAGGGATCTTTGAATGATATTTTACATATAACTAATTGTAATCACAAATCTTTTTAGTTTTTTAACCCTTTCTACGTTATAGTGATACTCAATTATTAATCAGACTAAATTTCATTTATAGAAGAATGCTAGACGATAACGACAAATTAGAGTTGGAAGATGAGGATTTATTGCCTGAGGAGCGTAGCCTTGTTCCCCAAAAAGATCCTTTAAAAAAAGAAAGTGCGCTTTCAGGTATGAGAGGGCATCGCAATCTTGATGCGAGAAATTCAGCCAAGCGAACCCATGTCTCAAATGTGGGACAAGGTGATGTTGATGAGGCCGCTTCAGAAAATAAGGGCCGGATCGGTGATCGCTTGATTGAGATGGGCTTGATTACGCAAGATCAGTTAAATGTTGCCATTCAGGAAAAAAAGCTAACAGGTAAGCTGTTAGGGCAAATCTTTGTTGATTTGGGATTTATCGACGAAGAAACGTTATCTGTCTTTTTATCCGAGAGTTCCGGCTTTGAAGTTTTTGATCCCAAAAATACAATTGTTGACGGCGATTGTTTGGCGATGATCGATAAGCAGACGGCGATGCGCCATAATGTTATGCCGGTGTCTGTGTCTAATAATCGTATATATGTGGCGATGTCCGATCCTTATGATGTGGTGGCATTGGATACATTGCGTCAGCATTTGCCCAAAAATTTGGAATTAATGCCGATGGTGACCACGGCAAAAATTTTATCAGATGCGATTGATGCGACTTATGGGTATGCGAGTTCCATTAAGGACATTCTGAAAGAGCTGGAAAATGAGGATTTTGATCCCGATGATGTGGCCCAGTTAAACGCCGAAGATGCTTTAACGCATCCGATTGTGCGCTTGGTAAATGCTCTTGTATTTGATGCTGTGAAAATTGGCGCATCGGATTTGCACTTTGAACCGGAAGAAAATTTCGTCAGGTTGCGTTATCGTATTGATGGAATTTTGCATACAGCGCAAATCCTGCACAGACAGCATTGGAATGGTATTGCTCAACGTCTTAAAATTATGTCGGGTATGAATATTGCTGATAAGTTAACGGCGCAAGACGGGCGTTTTGAATTGGCAATCGGCGGCAAGCGCGTTGATTTCCGTGTGTCGTCTTTGCCGACTGTTCACGGTGAAAACATTGTATTGCGGGTTCTGGATCAGAGCGAGAGTATTATGGCGCTCGAAGATTTGGGCTTTAGCCCCGATAATCTAAAGAAAATTAAATCGGCACAATCGCGTCCTGAGGGCATTATAATTGTGACCGGGCCCACGGGTTCGGGTAAGACCACCTCGCTTTATTCAATGTTAAATGAGATTAACAGCGTTGAGACAAATATTCAGACATTGGAAGATCCGGTGGAATATTCACTGCCTATGATCCGCCAGACCTATGTCCGCGAAGGTGTATTGGAATTTGCAGACGGGATTAAAGCGTTGCTGCGTCAGGATCCGGATATTATCTTTATCGGGGAAATTCGAGATGCCGAAACGGCCAATATGGCATTGAAAGCAGCGATGACTGGTCACCAGGTCTATTCAACATTGCATACGAATGATTCGTTCGGGGCTTTGCCACGTTTATTGGATTTGGATTTAAAGCCGGGCATGCTTGCGGGCGCGATTGTCGCAATTTTTGCCCAGCGTTTAGCCAGACGGCTATGTACCGGATGTAAAGAGGAATATTCGCCAGACGTGGATGAATGCGCCATTATAAAGGCAGATCCCGAAAATCCGCCGAGAATTTATCGCGCTCCCAAAGGGCAAAATAATTGTAAGATGTGCGGCGGCACAGGATATAAGGGACGTGTGGCGGTTGCCGAGATCTTAATGATGGATGAGGATCTGGATGAATTGCTCGCGGAAGGCAAGTCAAAAGCAGAAATAAAGAATAAGGCTGTAGAAAAAGGCTTTAAAAGTATGAAAGATGATGGCATTCTGAAAATACTGGATGGATTGACAAGTATCGAAGCAATCGCCAGAGTAGTAGACGTGTATAAAGAATAGCTATTTAGGTTTCGAGGGACAAGGCCATCAAAAAGTTTAAGTATAAAGCGATTAATCAGAAAGGACGCCCTATTAGCGGGATAATATCTGCTAATAGCGAATCTGATTTATATAAACAGCTTCAGACGGTAAATCTTGAATTAGTGACCTGTAATGAAATGGGCCGTAAGACAAGTAATATTCCGTTATTGTCCAAGGGCGTATCAACGCGCGATATGATCCAGTTATTTGTTCATTTGGAACAAATGCAGGGGGCCTCAGTGCCATTGCTTGATGCGCTTGGTGATATTCGTGATACAACCGAAAATTCGCGCTTGCGGGATATGATGTCCGAAGTTTATCGCGATGTGAATGAAGGTAACTCCCTATCCGAAGCATTGTCTCGGCACCCCAAAGTTTTTCCCAATCTGTATATTTCATTGATTGCCGCAGGGGAAGAAACCGGTGATATGGTGTCTTCCTATCGTCAGTTGATTCGATATTTAAAATGGCGTGATGAGATTAATCGTAAAGTTCGAAAGGCAACATTGATGCCTGCAGTTACAGCAGGTTTTGTGTTTGGCGCACTGATCTTTCTGATGGTATTAGTTGTGCCGGAGATTTTAAAATTCGTTGAAAACATGCAAAACATGATGAAGATGGATATTCCGTGGTTTACGACCGCTTTGATTGCCACAACGGATTTCTTTGGGGCGTATTGGTGGGCGGTTATTCCCATTCCGTTTATATTCGCATTTATTATCATTATGTTGCGCCGTCTTTCCGAGAACTTCTGTTATCGGATGGATTTGATGTATCTCAGCCTGCCGGTAGTGGGAAATCTTATACGGAAAATCAGCATTGCCCGTTTTTCCCAAACATTTGCGTCTTTGTTTGCCAGTGGTGTTGATGTATTAAAGGCGATGCGTTCGGCGCAGGAGACGGTTAATAACCTTTCCATTAGAGAAGCGCTTGACAATACCATTCAATATGTCAAAACAGGTAGTCCCTTATCAGAGGCATTTAACGCGTCCGGCGAATTTCCAAGCATGGTGGTGCGCATGGTTAAGATTGGTGAAGAGTCGGGGAATTTAACAGAGGTGCTTGAGCATGTCGGTGTTTTTTACACGAATGACGTGAATGAAGCGGTGGATTCCATGGTTGCGTTAATACAGCCATTGCTAACATTGATTCTCGGCATTATAATAGCGTGGATTATTGCAGGGTGCTTTGGTCCGATTTATCTTAATCTTGACAAATTTATGGCGAACTAATTATGAGTCTACCTATATCTCTCCCCGGCCTTTCCAAAAACGTCCTATTGGTCGGCGATGAGGGGGTTTCTATTTTTAACGTCACTGGCGGCGGCGTAAAATATATTGATCATTTAGCGTGGTTGACGCCTGATTTTGAAAATAAGCTTACCGATACGCTTCGCAAAGATTGCCCGAAAAAGCCGATTGTTATTTTATATGACATGGTTGAGCAGCATTACCGCAAGGAATCCGTTCCCAAGGTTGGGGCTATGGATAAGGCGAATGTTGTAAAAAGAAAAGTGGCCATTACGTTCCCGAATTATAAAATGCGGGCGGCGCTTCCTCTTAAATCAAAAAAAGGGGTGGAGTCAGAATCAAAGGCATTGGGGGCATCGCCTTATTTGTTTGCGGCGGTACCGTCCTCTGAATTGATGTCGTCTTTGTTACGCGGTGTTATCTCTTCCGGTTTACCGATTAGCGGCTTGTATTTATTGCCTGTTGAAGGCGTTGGTCTTGTGAATAAATTGGCCAAGAAAATACCATCGAAAAAGTCAAAATCACGTTGGACGTTGTTAATGGGGCAACATAGCAGCGGTAATTTAAGGCAAATCGTTGTGCGCGATGGGGAGCTTGCCTTAACACGGATGACGCCGTTTTCCGAGGCGCAGGATAATGTCGAAGCCTGGGGGCAGAGCATTTTTCGGGAGTTCAAAGTTACAATTAGTTATCTAAGCCGTTTGGGATATAGCCCCGATGATGGCATTGATGTTGTTTTGATTGGGTCGGAAGAGGCAACGTCCTTTACGGCGGATTTAATTCCGGCGGACATGGCGTCACTTTTCCCCATGACGGTAGATCAGGCCGCGACGCATTCCGGTATAAAAACAAATGTTCATCAGGAAGCTGATTTTGCTGACATTTTATATGTGGCATGGGCGGGGCAGACAAATTCTTTCGCTTTGCCGATGTCTGTCGAAAGTCTTGGCCGTGCTACGCGCCCACGTATGATTGCGAATACGTTGATGTTGGCGGGGACAGTTGGGCTTCTCTGGTTTTTATTTCAGGCAGGTCTGCATACTTCTGAATTTTTATCTGTGCGCGCGGATTTGCAAGAGCGCGAAGCGCAATTACGTGGGGCGCAGGAAACTTATGCTCAGTTGTTGGATGAGAAGCAGCGTGAAGGATATGATATTCGTCTTTATAAAGGTGCCTTTGCCGCCGAAGCGGAATTAAACGCATTCGCCCTGAAGCCTTTTTCTGTATTGAAGGGTATTTCATTGGCGCTGGGCCCGGTTTTAAGTATTGATGATATTGTTATTCGTCATGATGATAATACGGCTGTTAAATTCAAGAATTTGGATATGATCCCCTCTAATGTGGGTAGGCAATTTAGTATTAACGGGCTGGTTCCTAATAATAATGACGAATATAGGCTATATTCAAAACTTAGCCTGACTTTTGCTTCCAGCGTTCCTCAAGAAGAGGCGCAAAGAATCTTGACTAATTTAGTGAAGCAAATGGAGCAAAGATTGCCGGAATATGATGTGTCTATTCTGAAGGCGGTTAGGGACAGAGTTTATGAATATGACGTTGAAGGGCAGATTGGCGCACAAAATAACGAGCCTGAAATTAAGGAAGATAATACGGCGGTGATTGAAATTAGAGGGGCTGTGTAAATGTTTGATTCAAAATATATTAGCAAGAGGAAAGTGGCGCTGCTGATCGGTATCTTCCTGCTTGCGGCAATATTGGCGGCCTATACAGAATTATATATTAAGCCAACATTGGTTAAAGATAAAAGGACGCTAACATCGACGACGACGCAATATAATGAAACGAAGACTAAAAATTTAAATATCCAAGATGAGCTTGTTTTTTTAAGAGAGAAAAAAGATGATTTTGCGGTTTTAAAAGAGTCCGGATTTTTCAAAAAACAAGAGCGTGATATCGTTCGCGTGGCGGTAGATGAGGCGATGAGATTATCCGGCATTATTGGCGGAAACTTTAAGGTGTCTTCGCCATCATGCTATGTGAATGATGATTTGGAAGATTCTGATTACGTTATTTTAGGAAGCCCGATTTCAATTGATGCCCAATCTTATGAAGATGTAAGTTTATACAAGTTCATGGACTATTTTATGCGTAAGCTGCCCGGATATTTGGTGGTTGAAAATGTATCTGTTAATCGTACGCAGCCAGTAACTCGTTCCGTTTTGCAACAAATCGGCGTTGGAGAAAAAATTGCTTTGGTTGATTCAAACCTGTTATTCACATGGTATACCATTGTAGATAAGGGTGACATGCAGTGTTCAGGAGTGAGAAATTAATGATGAGATATAATATTTTTCCCCTATCCGTTTTATTTATTGGCGCTTTGACTTTTGGTTCTGCTTTTGCGCAAGATTTAATGCCGGCATATAGTTCCGATTCACCTGAAGTGGCACAAGATGTCGAATCTGCCTTGCCTCAGGAACAAGGAGCGGCAGAGCAAGTCGCACCTGCGCCGAAAACCCTCTCTATGCAAGATGAGGTGACGCCCCAGGAAATACCATCTTTATTCTTCACGATGGATGCTTTGGCTTTAATCAAAGATGCAATCGAAGGCTTGAATACAAGTACGAACGTTGATGTGACCGATGGTTCAGAAAAAGAGCCCGGGATACGTGAATTAGCGTTGGGCGGGATTGTGTATGAGAGAAGCGATGATTGGACAATTTGGTTAAACGGATTGCGTATTACACCTGACACCATCCCCGGCGAGATATTCGATCTGTCTGTTAGTAAAGAATATATCGACATTAAGTGGTATGATGCCTATACAAACAGACTTTATCCAATCCGTTTGCGCGCCAATGAGCGATTTAATCTGGACAGCCGTTTATTCTTAACCGGGGTTCATAGCGAAGATCAGCAATTATAACATGTTAAGAGTCGATCACTTAAATGTCTCTTATGGACGGTTCTCCGCTCTTGAGAATGTGACTCTTGAGCTTGAGCCGGAAAAGGCATTTGGATTAATTGGTTTGAACGGCGCCGGGAAGACGACGTTAATTAAGACTATTTTGGGATTACGCCAGCCGCAAGGGGGGCAGATATCTTTCTTTGATCAGGATAAGAAGGATATATCAGCATCACAGATTAGAAAACATATTGCGTATTTGCCGGAGCGTTTCGAGCCGCCGGCTTTTTTGAAAGGTGAAGAATTTGTTCATTTTTCGGCGTCTCTCTATCAAAAGAAATTAACCTCTGCAGACATTATCAATTTGGCCGAAAGTCTAGAGCTTGATCCCGGCGCTTTAAAACGAAGCGTGAATACATATTCCAAAGGGATGCGCCAAAAGCTGGGTTTAATTGCAACGATTTTAACCGGATGTCAGTTGCTTATTTTAGATGAACCGATGAGCGGGCTTGATCCCAAGGCAAGAGTATGTGTAAAAGATAATATCGTGTCATTAAAGAAGCAAGGGCGAACTATTTTTCTCAGTTCGCATATTTTATCTGATATGCACGAAATTTGTGATAACGTAGCTGTGCTTCATGATAAGACGATACAGTTTTATGGTGAGCCAGAGGCATTAATGAAAAAATTTAGTATGGTTTCTTTAGAGAGAGCGTTTTTAGAAATTATAAAAAATGAAAAACAAGCGGCATAATGATTCACGCAGATAAAAAAATTTGTTATAGTCATATTAACTTTAAGAATAGGTTGGTTCAGATGGGAATATCAGGAAACTTTTTAAGCTATAGAAAAACATTGCTATTGGCAGGTACCGCCATGACAATTACATGTTTTTCAGGTAGCCATGTTTTAGCGCAAGAGGTTGTTTTACCCCCTCCGGAGATGGTAATGGAAGATGATGCGCCTGAGAATATTCTGGGTGATGATGTCGCCGTGAATGAGGCTGAATCAGCCCCGACAGCTGCGGCGCCAGCAAATGAAGAGCTAGAACAGATTGATCAGCAGCTTGCAGAAATGCAAAAAATTCTTGATGCCGCAAATGCCCCTAGTGATGCAGAAAATAGCTTGCCGGTGATTGACCCTGAAAATGAGCCGGATTTATATTATGACAGTGCGCCTGTCCGCCGCGGCGTACAACCGACAGCCCCCGAAAAAGTTGATCCTTCGGCGCGTCCAGCGGGTAAAATTATTTATGTCCAAAAGGATTTTGATGCCGGTGATGACCAATCTTTATTAACATCAGCCAAGCGTGCCTTAAGTCTTGGGCGATATGATTCAGCGCTTGGTTTTTATGAGCAATTATACGCGAAAAACCCACGCGATGCGCGTGTATTGATGGGCAAAGCAATCGCTTTACAAAATTTGGGGCAAGTTCAAACGGCGATTAAAACATATGAACAGCTTTTGAGCGTTGATCCGGATAATCTGGAAGCGGAAGTGACTATGTTGGGATTGGTCAAAACCAGATTTCCCGCATTGGCAATTAAGCGATTATTGGATTTATATAATGCCAATCCTAATAATGCCGGTTTAAATGTGCAGGTTGGTATGACATATGCCGATCTTGGAAATACGCAGGAGGCCTTGAGATATATGGGGTCTGCTGTTAGTTTGGAGCCGAATAATGCCTCTTACTACTATAACCTTGCCGTAATTAGTGATCGCGCCGGTAAATATAAAGATGCGATTAAATTTTATGAGGAAGCATTGAGCAAAGATGCCGTCTATGGCGCCAACCGTTCTGTTCCTAGAGATGCCATTTATGAAAGATTGAATATTATTCGCTCTCGCTCATAAATTTAATGGGCGATCCGCTTTTTTTCTTTAGCTGTTTTGCCGGTTTTATATTGGGGATGTGCGCCGGAAGCTTTGCATCAGCGCTGGTTTGGCGTATTCCGCGTCGTTTGCCTTGGGTTTATGAGGTTGATGAAAAGGGCGCATTTAAAGAATTTGTCAGATCTAATTGTCCCTCTTGCCGTCATGAATTGGGCGCGCGTGATTTAATGCCAGTATTATCTTGGGTGTTTCAGGGCGGAAAATGTCGTTATTGTCAAAATCACATTGGTAAAATTTATCCGTTATTAGAAATAATGGCCGGAATTTTTGGGGCAATTATTTTTATTATTTTTGGATTAAGCTTTCAGGCAATTCTTGCCTTATTTTTTTTCATATTTTTGTTTGTATTTACATGGACTTATTTGCAGCAAAAGTTTTTTTCGGCGCAAATCCTCCTCATTTTGATGTTTTTGGGAATAGTTTTTATAGTTTTTACTGGATTTTAATGTGTTCTGTTTCATTGTATAGTATTACTTATTAATCGTATTTTGCGATTATCACATTTAAGATTCACTGACAGGGAGACGACCTTGGATTTAACACAGCTTTTAGCCTTTACCATGCAAAATGGGGCCTCTGATTTGCACATCAGCGCCGAAAACCCGCCAATTATCCGCGTAAATGGCCAAATGAAGCGGGTTAAAGGTGATCCCCTGACGAAGGATGTTATGCGCGATATGATTTATTCTGTTATGACAGATGATCAACGGGCAGAGTATGAAAAGAACCTGGAGGTTGATTTTGCGATTGCTTTGGGCGAAAAGGCACGTTTTCGTGTGAATGCTTTTAATACTCGCCGCGGACCGGCAGCGGTGTTTCGTACAATCCCCACCGAAGTGCCCACTATGGCAGAGTTGGAATTACCACCAATCATGCGCCGTTTTGCGGAATTGGAAAAAGGTATCGTTTTGGTAACGGGGCCGACAGGATCGGGTAAATCGACGACCCTTGCTTCTTTGATTAATCATATTAATCTGACACAATCCAAGCATATTATTACGATCGAAGATCCGGTTGAATTCTTTCATAACTCAAAGAAAAGTTTGATTAACCATAGGGAATTGGGGGCAGACACACATAGCTTTAAAGCGGCGTTGAAAAGTGCACTTCGTGAAGATCCTGATGTTATTCTGGTGGGGGAGATGCGTGACCATGAAACAATTTCGCTGGCTTTGACGGCGGCTGAAACGGGGCACTTGGTGTTTGGAACCTTGCACTCCAGCTCTGCGGCAAAGACAATTGACCGTATTATTGATGTGTTCCCAACGGGTGATAAAGAAATGGTGCGTGCCATGTTATCCAGTTCAATTCAAGGCGTTGTGGCGCAAACTCTGTTGAAAAAACAAGAGGGTGGCCGCGTTGGGGCGTTTGAGATTCTGGTGGGGACATCAGCGGTTCGAAATCTTATTCGTGAAAATCAAGTTCCGCAAATCTTCTCTATGATGCAAACCGGATCACGCTATGGCATGATTACCATGGAAGATGCGGTCAGAGACTTAGAGGAGGCAGGGATTATTTCTGCCGATGAAGCGCATAGAGCATTATTAAAAAGCAGCGATGAGAGTGGTTCGGAAGGTAGCGGGGAATATGCTTCGGCTGCACTGGGCGGCGGACGCGTTGATGAGGATGATATTTTTAATGATAACCAATCAGGGGAAGTATCATCAGAAAGCGATAAATCAGGGAGCGGAGGGTATTCATTTTGAATAGTGTTCCAGTCATTTTTAATTACCTTCAGGGAATGAAGACGCATAATGCCAGTGATCTTTACTTAACATGTGGCTATAAACCGGCGGTGCGTACGTCAAAGGAATTAATTCCTTTGGGGGATGATGTATTAACATCTGAAGATATTAAGGAAATTCTCAATGCCATTTTAACGACGCGCCAACGTCGTGATTTTGAAACTCATAATGAATTAAATACTTCTCTTGATATGGGTAAAAACGGGCGTTTTCGTATTAATGTTATGCAGCAAAGGCAAGAACCTGCTTTGGTTATCAGACGCATTGTATCCGATATCCCCTCTTTTGCAGATTTACGATTGCCCTCGATTATTGAAAAATTATCAATGGAGCGACGAGGGTTGATTTTAGTGACGGGGATGACGGGTTCCGGAAAATCAACGTCATTGGCGGCCATGGTTGATTATAGGAACATGAATGAAGCGGGCCATATTATTACCATTGAGGATCCGATTGAATATTTTCATGAACATAAGAAATCTATTATAACGCAGCGCGAAGTAGGGGTAGATACGGATTCATTTTATGTGGCGATGAAAAATTCATTGCGACAACGCCCTGATGTGATTTTAGTCGGGGAAATTCGTGACCGCGAAGTTATGGAGCAGGCGCTGACGATTTCTGAGACAGGTCACTTATGTTTGGCAACAATTCATACGAATAACTCCTATCAAGCAATTGAGCGCATTGTGAACTTATTTCCAGAGGAGTTCCATAATCAGATCCGTTTGAATTTATCAATGAATTTACGTGCCATTATTTCACAAAGATTGATTCAATCCACAAATGGAGGTTTGGTTCCTGCTCTTGAAATATTATTAAACCAAGGATTGATTAAGGAATTAATCGAAGTTGGCCATGTTACGAAAATTAGAGAGGTGATGGAGCAAAATAATTCTCAAGGCATGTGTACCTTTGACCAATCATTATTGAAATTATTTGCAGATGGTATGATCACAGAAGAAGTTGCTTTATCTCAATCAGATCAGCAGAGTGATATGGCAATTAAGATTAAACAGATTAAAATTGGTAAATCGGGTGACGGAACGAAAGATGGTTTTCAATCAATGGATACCTCTCTTTTGTCTTTTTCAGATTAATTCTAAATTTCCTGTAGCGCTATGAAATCAAAAAGGTTATATTTTATTGAAACTAATAAAATTAGAAAAAGACTTCGCAATTATGAAAAAAGTTTATGTTACCTTCCTTCTTCTTTCCATGGTGAATCTTGTAGGGTGTGATCTTTCAAGAAACTATACAAAAATCGATCGTGAAGGCGATCTTGAGGTTCAGGATTATCGTGATTTATTTTCCCCACGTGATGAGGAAATAAGCGATGCAACTGATGAAAACGATAACGTTCCCGATTTGATGCCATACGTGGCCGGATTATCCGATAGCTTAAAGGCAATGCCTTTAGTCAGTGTGAATTTAAATCAATCTGTTCCGCTACGTGACGCATTATTTGAATTAGCCAAAGAAGCCGATTATGATTTGGAGCTTGATCCAAATATTCGTGGCTCTATTATATTTACGGCGCGTAATAAGCCATTTGATCTTGTTATAGAACGTATTGCGAATGTTGCCGGTCTACGTTACAGCTTTGAAGAAGAGACATTGCGCATTGAGGTTGATTCCCCTTATAGCAAAACATATAAAATTGATTTCTTAAATGTGATTAGAAACAGCATGAGCAATATCAGCAATGATATTTCTGTCGTATCAGGCGAAGGTGCGGATACGGGCTCAAATTTCTCGGCTGATACATCCAGCGAAAGTAATTTTTGGCAGGAATTAGAAGCAAACTTGGCGCAGATTTTAAATGTATCCGGCAGCTATAAGGGTTTACGTACTTCCAAAGACCCACGTTTGACGGCTACGGATCCACGTCCGGTTCCCGTGGAACAAACAGGTACAGCTGGAAATACAGGCGAAGCGCCGGGAGAAAATCAAGCGGCTTTAGCTGAAGAGCAAAATCCTCCTCAGGTAACATTGCAGGTTGATTCTCTACCTTTAGATGAAGAAACTGATGCGGCTGATGCTCAGGAGAATAAACCGGAAATAAGCTTCTCTATTAATAAGCAAGCCGGTATTATTTTGGCTTATGCTCCGCAGAAACAGCATGAACAAATTCAAAAGTATATTGATCTTGTGAAAAAGGCACTGACATCTCAGGTTTTGATCGAGGCCAAGATTTTGGAAGTGTCTCTAAGTGATGAATTCTCAGCAGGTATTGCTTGGAATGATATTGATTTTCTTGGTGACGGCGTATTGGGACTAACATCCGGAACTGTTGATACTAATGGTTTATTATCTGGAATTCGCCCGACATTGACGCCGGCAATATCACCAAACACAAACTTTACAGCGGGTGTAATCGGGAATGATGCATTGGCCGTGGTCGAAGCTGTCTCTCGCTTTGGTACGGTTAAGGCACTTGCCAGCCCACGTTTGACGGTCTTGAATAACCAACCTGCTGTGCTGAATGTGGCGACGAACGTTGTGTATTTTGAAATTGATATTGATAGAACCGAAGGCACGACAACGAATGCGCCAACGATTGATATTGAAAGTGATATTAAGAGCGTTCCTGAAGGGGTTCTGATTAATGTTATTCCGTCAATTGATCTAAGTAATAACAATATATCCATGGCTTTAAGACCAACAATCACAACGATTGAAAGTTTTGTGAACGATCCGTCTGTTGCCTATATTGCTGGTGATACCGGATTATCCAGTCCTGTTCCTCAGGTAAATGTCCAAGAAATTGACTCAGTGATTAATCTTCAATCCGGTCAGGCAATTGTGATGGGTGGCTTAATGCAGGATCGTGTTGAATCAAAACAAAATGGTGTTCCCGGTTTGAGCGAATTGCCTTTGGCAGGAGCATTATTTAGAAATCAAGGCGATAAAATCCAGAAAACAGAATTGGTTATCTTCCTGAAAGCGACAATTATTGAAGGAAATAATTCAATTCATGAAACGGATAAAGATTTTTATCGTAAGTTTTCCGGGGATCGCCGCCCGCTTAAATTCTAAAATTATTGGCACGTATGTCTGTAATTAATATTCCGCTTATTTGTTATGTTTTAAAAGCATCAATCAGAGACAAATTAATTTTGTCTCTGATTGTTTTATTTCTGGCGGCATCAAGTTTATCATTTTTTATTGGCGGATCTGCAACCGCTGAGCCGGATGCTGCCGTTCTAACCTTTATCGCGAACAGTGCTCGTTTTATAGGCGTTTTATCTTTAATTTTATTTACAGTTTTTTATGTCAGACGCGCCTATGAAACGCATGATATCGAATATTTGCTCTCAAGACCTGTGACACGTATTCATTTTATTATTGCGCACCTTTTGGCATTATCTCTTTTGTCATTATTATTTACGATTGTAATATCTGCCGGATTGACTTTATTCGCATCACATATTTTGAATATAGATGGGTTCATATTGTGGTCAGTTAGTTTAGGCTTAGAATTTATGATTATCGCGTATGCCGCGTTTTTCTTTTCAATGACACTATCCAGTGCTGTATCAGGCACGATGGCGACGCTTGCGGCCTATGTGTTGGCTCGTATGAGCGGGCAAGTATTGGCAATTATAGATTCCGGATCCCAAGGCGGCTCATATATATTAAGTAAAATTATGGAGGCCGCTTCCGTTATCGTGCCACGCTTTGATTTATTCTCGCAATCTTCTTGGTTGATTTATGGCCCAGATGCCAGTATCGGATTATTATTTTTTGTCATTCATGGGGGATTATTCCTATTTCTAATTGCTTGCGCCTCTATCTTTGATTTGCAATTAAAAGAATTTTAAAATGCTGAGCCTGAAGTTCAAAATTTTCTTCGCCGTAATTATATTTGCAAATATTTGTGTGTGGTTTTATGCGCGTCCGTTAAAAACGGAATGGCGAAATGTTCCGACCGCACCATCAGAATTTTCGGCGCATGCGGCTGGGCTGGGGGATGAAAATCTTGCCTATCGTATGATTGGGTTTATGTTGCAAAATATCGGCAAAGTTGACGGACGTACGCAAAACTTAAATTCATATGATTATAGCGAACTGGAAGGATGGTTTTTCAGGGCGTATAATTTATTACCGCAATCTGGTTATGTGCCCTTACTTGCTACTTATTATTATGGCGCGGCGAGTGATGCGGAAAAGTTGCGGCATGTGGTTAATTTTTTAAAAGTGGCTGGCAATGATACGGCGAAAGACAGGTGGCGCTGGTTGGTTCATGCCATTTTCTTAGCAAGATATAAGATCGAAGATTTTGATTTAGCGTATGAGCTTGCCGATATTTTAGAAAAATTAGATAGTCCGCATAAACCACAATGGACAAATTTAATGCCGGCCATGGTAAAAAATGCCAAAGGCGAAAAAGAAGATGCGTACATTATGATGAAGGCCATATTGGAGAGCTCGGCGCAAAGTCTTGATCCGGCTGAAATTAATCATATTATTGGCTATATATGTGAGCAGATATTAACGCCGGAGGAGGCGGAAAAAGACAAGATTTGCGAATTGAATAAAGGTTGATATAACAAATATATGGATATGTCCTTTACCTTAATTGAAATTTTGGCGTTTGCAGGGCTTTTTCAGTCTCTTTCAATTCTGGTTTACTTGTTTTTAAAGTCGGGGCGTTTGGCGCTGGCATTTGTGCCGATTTTGTTTTTTATCAACTTAACTGCGGCTTTATACGTTGATTTTGGTGTCTCCTTTTTTGAAATCGGCGCGGTGGATCTAACAGAAATTCGTTTTTGGTTGTGGATATTTATTTGCCCACTCAGCATTTTGTTTATATTGCAGTTTTCAGATTTGAGAGCGCCTTTATCTATACAAAGTTTTTCCGCACTTTTACCCCTGATTTTTGCTATGGGGGTTGTGATTTATTTTGACTTTCAGGACGTGCAGGTAATGTATATAGCGGGGGCAATTGGCGCAACGCTGAGCTTGCCGTTTTTGTGGTTTAAGAAGAATGTATTGCGCGATGTACTGAGCGAGTCATCGGGGCAGGAGCGTTATTGGATGATTTTATCATTGATTGCCCTGATTGTTATTTTGGTTAGTTTAATTTATGCCTTATTGGGTGATCAAATTACCAGAGATCAATATGTATCAGTGCGTACAGTGATCGGGTTATTATTTGTTTATTTATCCGCAACCTATATGTTTCGGATTTATCCGCCCCCGATCCGCGTTTTAACGCGAAGCATTGCCAAAGATGAAGTATTGAATGCTGAAAATGCGGCATTATTGGAAAAAATCAAACATAAGTTGGAATATGAAAAAGTTTATCTGGAGGCCGCTTACGGGCGCAGCGATATGGCGCGGGAGTTAGAAATTTCAGAAAGTTTACTATCCAAGCTGATGAATCAAAATTTTAATGATAATTTTCCCAGTGTCCTTAACAAATATCGCGTGAGCGAAGCTTGTCAATTATTGGAACAAACGGATGCGCCGATTAATGTGATTTCCGATGAAGTCGGCTTTAATTCGCTCGCGACATTTAACCGTGTTTTTAAAGAACAGGTTTTGGAGACCGCTTCACAATATAGGCAGAAAAAAGTTAAGGAAAATTCAAGAATTATCGCTTAAATAGTCATAATGCCAAATTTGATTCTCATTTTAGTATTATGAGGATTGCGAGCCGTGAATTTAATGTTTTTTTTAGTGTTTTGAGTAAATCTGGATTAGATTGGTTTTTACAAAACTGTAAAAAAGCGTGTATATTATACATTGAAAGTTTTACCACTTTTTTTAACATGAATGAAGGAGACTAAAACATGACGAAACGTCAAAACACACAGAAAGGTTTCACACTTGTGGAACTTGCGATTGTTCTGGTGATTGTCGGCCTATTGATTGCCGGTATTCTAAAAGGACAAGAATTAATTACAAACGCACAGGTCACATCGACCATCCAACAAATGGAAGCCATTAGTGGTGCGATTAATACGTTTAAACAAAACTATGGCTCTTACCCGGGCGATATGGCAAATGCAGTAAATCGTTTGTCTAATTGCGCTGCACCATGTGCAGATGGTAACGGCGATTCAGATATTGAGCTTGCTGTTGGTGCTGCTGGTGCGTTAGGAGACGAGGCAAATAATGTATTTTTGCATATGTCTGCTGCCGATCTGATTACAAATATGGATGGAACTAATGTATATGCATTTGGTCAAGCGTTACCATTAGCCGCTATTGGTGGCGGTTATAAAATGGGTCAAGTTGGCGGTGCAGGTATAGGAAACCCTGTAGGCTTTACTGCAGCCGACTTCAGATCTGGTAAATATTTGTTAGTTGTTGCCGCGCCTAACGTTGCTGCCAATGCCGCTGGTGCTGGTGTTTTAACACCTACACAAGGCGGACGTATTGATAGAACATTGGATGATGGTACGCCAAATTCAGGTTCTGTGATTGCAAGTACAAATTGTCAAGCTGCTGCTACTGGTGGTGGTACTGGTCAGGAATATGATCAAAATGCTGCAAACAATGTTGAGTGTGTTGTTGCATTCCGTATGCCAAACTAATTTTACTAATTATCTAGAAAACCCCCGCTATATGCGGGGGTTTTTTATATCTTAATATTAATCATGCTATGGTATAATTTTTGTATGAAGAGAGACAGGATGAGATGAGTCAAAGAGATCATAAACAAAACGGATTTACGCTGGTGGAAATGGCTTTAGTCATGGTGATCGTTGGTATCATTATTGCGGGTATTATAAAAGCGCAGGAATTGATTGAGAATTCGCAAGTGACCTCTACGATTAGCGAACTGGAAAATATCACAGCGGCGGTCAAATCGTTTAAAGATACCTACGGTAATTATCCGGGGGACATGTCGAATGCGATGTTCCGCATTCCCGCATGTAATGGAATAACGTGTAATAACGGGAACGGCGATGGCATCATTAATGTCGTCATCGGGGCGGCAATGACGACAACGGATGAGGCGAGTTATTTTTTTGGGCAATTACGCGCAGCTGATTTTCTGACGAATTATGATGGCCAAAACAACCCGCGCTTCGGTAATGCATTTCCATCTGCCCCTGTTGGCGGCGGATATATGATTGGTAATACATTGGCGGGCGCGCCGATTGGGTTTGATCCTGCGGAAATGCGCGGGGGGCATTATTTGTTGATCGTGGCGCAAAATGAAAATGTAGGCGCTACTACCGGTATTTTGCGCCCTTCACAGGCGGAAACGATTGACCGTTTAGTCGATAATGCCTTGCCCGAAAGTGGACGTGTGATTGCACAAAATACAGGTGGCAGCTGTCGTACAGGGGGCGCGCCGATCCAATATGCAGAAAATCAGGATCGCCAATCATGTGTCATTGCGTATAAATTGCCGAACTAAACTTAGTTTAATGTGGCTTACCGGCTGTTTTAAAAAAGCTACTTTATTTTTTATTCTGCGCGACTTTGGCGATGGAGCTTAATAAATCCATAGGCAATGGCAATAGGATGGTATTACCCTTCGCATTCACGAATTCATTCATGGTTCCCAAATAACGTAATTGCATGGTTTCAGGACGTTGAGCGAGGATCTTAGCGGCTTCGTCCAATTGTTGAGCGGCTTGGAATTCACCCTCTGCATTGATAATTTTGGCGCGTCGCTCCCGTTCGGCCTCCGCCTGTTTGGCAATGGCACGGATCATGGATGGGTCAATATCAACCTGTTTAATTTCGACATTGGCAATTTTGATGCCCCAGCCATGTGCCTGATGATCCAGTAATTCCTGTAAATCCTTACTAATTTGATCGCGGTTGGACAACATGTCATCCAGTTCATGTTTACCAAGGATAGAGCGAAGGGTTGTTTGTGCCAGTTGTGATGTAGCATATAGGAAATCCTCAACGGCATTAATGGCATTACCGGGGTCAATCACGCGGTAATAGACAACGGCGCTGACGCGTACAGAGACATTATCACGTGAAATGACATCCTGCGGGGGGACATCTTCGGTACGAACGCGCATATCCACTTTAATCAGTTGCTGGAGGCCGGGAATGATAAAACGTAGGCCGGGGCCGATAATACCTGTGAATTTTCCAAGCGTATATACGGCGCCGCGTTCATATTCTTGGATAATTTTGATAGAGGCAAATAATATAACGCCGATCAGTACGATTACTGGAATTAAAAAAGCCATGAAACTCTCCGTCTATGTGAATTAATCTTTGCCTATTTTAAACATGAATGCTTCTATAGTGCTATGGTTAAATCTTCAAAAGCTTCTTATGTTTGTCAATCTTGCGGTGCGGTAACGATGCGCTGGGCGGGAAAGTGCGAATCTTGCAATGAATGGAATACCATCATTGAAGAAGCCGGAGATGCCGCTATCCCCAAAGGTTTAAGTGTGGTCAAAGGTACACGCGGTCAAGGCCGTTTGGAAATTCAGGATTTGCAAACGAAATCAAAGCCATTACCACGCCAGAAAACAGGCATGGGCGAATTAGACCGCGTGACAGGCGGCGGATTAGTACCGGGCGCGGCAATTTTAATTGGCGGTGATCCGGGAATTGGTAAATCCACATTGCTATTACAAGCGGTCTGTAAGATGGCGCGTCAGGGGAAGGCGTGTCTTTATGTCTCCGGCGAAGAGGCGGTGGATCAAATCCGCATGCGCGCCGAGCGTTTGGGATTGTCGGATACTAATATTTCTTTGGCGGCGTCCTCCAGTATTCGCGATATTTTAAGCGCCATAGATAACGGCGTAGATATGGTGGTAATTGATTCCATTCAAACCATGTTTGTAGATAATATTGATAGTGCGCCAGGAACAGTGACACAGGTGCGAACATCTGCCCTTGAGCTTATACGCGCCACCAAGAAAAAGAATATAATCCTATTTTTAGTAGGGCATGTGACCAAAGATGGGCAAATTGCGGGGCCGCGTGTATTGGAGCATATGGTTGACACCGTTTTATATTTTGAGGGGGATCGAGGGCATCAATTCCGCATTTTACGTGCCGTCAAAAATCGCTTTGGCCCTACGGATGAAATCGGCGTGTTTGAAATGGTGGAAAAAGGGTTGGATGAAGTTGCCAATCCGTCTGCGTTATTTCTCTCTCAAAATCAGGAAAATATTCCTGGAAATTCGGTTTTTGCAGGGATGGAAGGCACGCGCCCGATCTTGGTCGAAGTTCAGGGTTTGGCGGCCTCCACAGCATATGGCACGCCGCGCCGTTCCGTTGTGGGGTGGGATTCAAATCGTCTGGCAATGATTTTGGCGGTATTAGAGGCGCGCTGCGGATTAAATTTTTCAGGTTATGACGTGTTCTTAAATATGGCGGGCGGCATCCGAGTTTCGGAACCCGCCGCGGATTTGGCGGTGGCGGCATCATTAATGAGCGCGCTGACCAATAAAACTTTGCCTGCCAATACCATTTTATTCGGCGAAATCGGGTTAAGCGGTGAAGTGCGCGCCGCCCCGCAAACGGATTTAAGGTTGAAAGAGGCCGAAAAGCTAGGTTTTAAAACGGCAATTATTCCGGCCGGATCGAAAATAAAATCTGACGGCAATCTTAAGTTAGAAAAAATAAAACATGTGCAGGATTTGATCGCGCTGATGGGGGGATAATCTCTTTACCTTAAACCTTGCGTTTTAAGTAGAATTTTTCTAAAACTAGATCTTAAAAACTGAAAGTTATTTGATGCTATTCGATCTTTTGATCTGCGCTGTTGTTTTGATCTCTGCACTCGTTGCTTTTTTCCGCGGATTCATTCGTGAAGTTTTGACCATTTTGGGGGTGGTTGGCGGCCTGTTTACCGCATATGTATTCGGCGATGAATTAGCGCCCTTATATAGCGAGTTGATGGGCGTTACAACTGCACCCGAGGGGGAAGAAGCGGAGAAATTTTTAGGAATATTACCCTATGATGTTTTGGCGGATATTTTGGGTTATGCAACCATCTTTTTGTTTGTTGTTATTTTTCTGGGTATCTTTAGCTATTACCTGAGTAAGTTTATTGAGAGTGTGGGCATGGGTATGGTTGACCGCACTTTGGGCGTTGCCTTTGGGATTGCCCGCGGGGTTATTTTGCTCGGTGTTATTTATTTGCCTGTTCATATGTTTGTCGAAAAGGATGAAAAAGCCGAGTGGTTTGCCGAAAGCCGTCTGCAGGTTTACATCGAATGGACCGCGGATTGGTTAATGGGCTTTTTACCGGAAGACTTCGTTGAAGAAGGGGCGCAAGATAAGGTTGATCAAACCCGTGAGACGCTAAAAGCATTGGAAATTTTACCCGAAGCACAAAAAATGATGAGCACGGGACGGAATAATCCCGAAAGCGGTTATGATGAATCTCAACGTAACTCGCTTGAAAAATTAATTGAACAAGAAGAAGCCGCGCCAGAAGCGGGAGTTGATGATGAATAACAATATGGATGACATGGACACAGATAAATTCCATGATGAATGTGGTGTTTTTGGTGTCTATAACCATGATTCTGCGGCGGCACTTGTGGCACTTGGGTTACATGCTTTGCAACATCGCGGTCAGGATGCCTGCGGAATTGTAACGTATGATGGCATTAGATTTCATTCCAAACGTGCCTTGGGATTGGTGGATCAGACCTTTAGCAAGAAAGATATTATTGGCAATTTACCGGGGCGCGCCGGAATTGGGCATAACCGTTATGCGACCTCCGGCGGCGCGGAACTACGGAACGTGCAGCCGCTTTATGCCGATTTGGCGTTTGGCGGCTTTGCGTTGGCGCATAATGGGAATTTGACGAATGTGAATAAGCTGCGCACCGAATTGGTTGAAGACGGCGCCATTTTCCAATCCAGCAGCGACACAGAAACAGTTATTCATTTAATGGCCACCCAAAAGGGGCAACGCGTTGTTGACCGTTTAACCTATGCCTTGCAACATATTAAGGGCGGGTATTCTTTGATCGCGCTGGCGGAAGATAAGATGATTGGGCTGCGTGATCCGCATGGAATTCGCCCCCTATTATTAGGTAAGTTTGAGGGCGCTTATATTTTGGCATCGGAGACCTGCGCATTTGATATTATTGGGGCCACATTGGTGCGCGATATTGAACCGGGAGAAATGGTAATAATATCCGAAGAGGGCGTGCAAAGCATGCGACCCTTCGCGGAAAAAGTTGGATCGCGATTTTGCGTGTTTGAATATGTATATTTTGCACGTCCTGATTCCATATTGGAGGGACATTCAGTTTATGAGAAAAGAAAACAGATCGGTGTCGAGCTTGCTAAAGAAGCGCCCTGCGAGGATGCCGATGTAATTGTTCCCGTGCCGGATGGCGGCGTGCCAAGTGCGATCGGATATGCCCAACAAAGCGGTGTGCCGTTTGAGCTGGGGATTATTCGTAACCATTATGTCGGACGGACATTCATTGAACCGGAACAAAAAATTCGTAATTTGGGCGTGCGCCTGAAGCATAATGCCAATCGTGAAATGATTGAGGGCAAAAATGTAGTATTGGTTGATGATTCCATCGTACGCGGGACGACTTCGCGTAAAATCGTTGAAATGATGAGAAGCGCAGGTGCCAAAAGCGTGCATATGCGCGTGAGCTCGCCGCCGACTAAATATCCTTGTTTTTATGGTGTGAATACACCTTCCGAGGATGAATTACTCGCGCATAATAGCAGTGTAGAGGAAATTGGTAAATTGATCGGCGTTGATAGTCTGGCCTATGTGTCTTTAGATGGATTATATCGTGCCATGAATATAGAAAGCGGCCGCGATGCGCAAAATCCGGTTTATTGCGATGCTTGTTTTTCCGGTGATTATGCGGTGGAATTGGTTGATCGTGAAATTCGTAATTGCGCCGGTAATATACTTAAGGCGGTTTAATTTTGGATAAAAAAGTAGCACTCATAACAGGCGCATCACGCGGGATCGGACGGGCAATCGCGCTTCGTTTGGCAAAGGAAAATATTCACATTGTAGCGCTGGCGCGTACCATTGGCGCGTTAGAAAGCCTGGATGATGAGATCACATCAAATGGCGGCAGTTGTACGCTTATTCCGCAGGATTTAAAAAAACTAGATCAGTTGGAAAGCATTGGCCCCGCCTTAGCGGAGAAATTGGGACGGCTGGATATATTTATAGCCAATGCCGGTCTGTTGGGAACATTGGGCCCCATCGCCCATGCTTCCCCCAAAGAAGTCGAGATGATATTCAAGGTCAATGTTCTGGCGAACCAGCAATTATTACGCAGCCTTGATCCGCTCCTGCGTGCGTCGGATGCAGGGCGCGTTATTACACTTTTAACCAGTCCGGAGGTAGTGAACGGGTGTGCCTATTGGGGGCTGTATGGGGCGAGTAAAGCAGCATTAAGTAGTTTTACCAATGCTTATGCGGATGAGACAAAGCAAACAAACATTAAGGTTGTGGGATATAATCCAGGCGCCGTGCGCACCAAAATGCGCGCGCAGGCAATGCCGGGTGAGGACCCAATGACTCTTCCAACGCCTGAACAGACGGCGGAAGAGATTTGGAATTTATTAGCTTGATGAGTATCTTAAGCGGCTTTTTTAGCAGCTTTTGATTTACTTGTATTGGCAGGTTTTGCCGTTGTGGTTTCATTAATAATCGTGCGAGTTGGGAAGGGAATGGTGATACCATTTTTATCCAGAGCTTCTTTGATTGCTTTGGTTAAGTCCCATTTTAATGCCCAGTAATCAGATGATTTACACCAGAAACGCGCTTTCAGATCCACAGACGATGCGCCCATTCCCGCGGTCATAACGGTTGGTTTTTTATCTTCGCTGGTTACTAATCTTTCTTCATCATCTAACACTTTTTGCACAATTTTGATGGCTTTGCCGATATCATCGTTATAGCTGATGCCAAAATCAATATCCATGCGGCGTTGTAAATTGCGGGAATAGTTATAGATATTTGATCCCCAGATACTGCTGTTCGGGGCAAAAATATAGACGTTGTCCGGTGTTGAAAGCTCGGTGCCGAATAAGCCTAACGATTTTACTGTGCCGCCATTACCGCCAAAGTCGATGTAATCACCGACATTAAACGGGCGTAGGACAAGCATCATAACGCCCGCCGCAATATTTGAAAGTGTCCCTTGTAATGCAAGACCAATTGCCAAACCGGCTGCACCCAGTACGGCAATTAAAGACGCCGTTTCGACGCCAAATTGACCAAGGACAATGACACCAGCGAAGGCAAAAACGGCATATTTGGCAAACCCGCCGAGGAAGCTGGAAATAGTTTCATCCAAGCGAGCGGCTCTATTGATTGCTTTTTGTAAATATTTTCCGATGATCCAGCCAGCACCCAAAATTAATATACCGGAAAGAAGACGCATTCCGTATTCCAGGAACACATCCATATTTATTGTCATATCCATCATCACTATCCTTGTCTTAGTATTAAGTCGTAAAAAAAGAAGATAAGTATTTTTACAAGGCAGCGCAAGGGGGAGATGTCAAATGACTTTTTCCAGACGTTTTAAGGCTTCGGCCAGTTTTGCTTCCGAGCAAGCAAAGCATAGTCGTACATAGCTTCGGCTGCTTTTGCCAAAGGCACAGCCGGGGGCAAGGCTGAGGGCGACATCATCAATCAGTTCGCGGCAAAAGGCCATGCAGTCAGGTTTATTTTTATGCGTAAAGAAAGCATAGAAAGTGGCGCTGATATCCGGGCAGTCAAGTTGAGGGTGTTTGGCGAAAAACTCAATTAAAGTTTGGCGGTTTTTCGCCCATAGCGCCAATTGTTCCTGAATAAAATGCTCCCCGTCTTTTAATGCGGCGCCGCCGGCGAGTTGAATGAAGCTGGCGGGTCCCATATTATCATAGAGTGCGATATCACGAATGACGTCTTCGGCGTAAGTCGGGCCGACTAACCAGCCGAGACGCCAACCGGTCATCGCATATGATTTTGAAAAGCTGTTGACGGTATATAATTTATCATCAGGTAGCGCATGTTCCAAAAAGCTGGGGGCATGGGCACCATCATAAACGATACGTCCATAGACTTCATCTGCAATGATCCAGATATTTTTTTGACGGGCAAATTCAAGAACGGCTTTGATTTCGTCATGGCTCATTACCCATCCCGTTGGATTTGAGGGGGTCACAATCAGAATAGCCTTGGTTTTGGGCGTGACAGCGGCAAATAACTTTTCCAAATCCAGATGCCATTGATTATCTTTCATCTCCAAAGAAACTTGATTGACCTTGGCGCGGGAGACTTCTGCGGCGCCTAGTAAGTTTTTCCAGATTGGGGTCAGTGCCAAAATCTCATCATTTACATCCAAAATACTGGTTAGTGCCAAATGAATAGCGGTTGTTCCGGAACCTGTTAAAAATAGACGGTTGGCAGGAATATCAATATTATAGATGCGGTGGTAATAATCGGATAATTCTTGGCGGACTTCGGGAAATCCCAAAACAGGCGCATAGAATGTTCTACCTTTTTGCATGGCGGCATGGGCGGCATCGCTAATAAAGTCAGGTGTTGCCACGCACCCTTCTCCTTGACCGAGTGACAAAATATCAGGTTTTCGCCAGCCATATCGTAGCATTTCAGCCCCGGCATTCGGGGTCAGGTTTTCGAGATCTTCTCTAAATGTGTGAAATGAGGTGGGCTCATTTTTATTTGCATTCATCAACATTGATTACAACTTTCTTGTGCCATCCTGCAATAAAAACAGGACGTTATTTTAAATTCCGGGGGTTTTTTTGAAAAAATGGCGTATGACGCTATGCAGGAATTATGTGCGGGAACGACCCGCCGCACAAGTTGCCGCCGCCGCTGCTTTTTTATATTTCAAAGCAACAAAAGTTAAAAGCAACGATGTCATCAATAATTCGATCAACATAGTTACAGTTTAGCCATAAAGCGGAAAAGATTGCAAATTTATTTTATAATTGTGTTGATATAAGGCATAACCCTAGCTGCCTTCGTTTATATTGAATATTTTTTCATCACGTACATTCAACGCACGCGGTTCTTCGCCGTGGCTCCTTATGATGGTCACAACCTTTCTGGTGGCGCTGTTCAGGATATCTTCATTAGTGCCGCGTAGAACAATGCTTAGTCCCATAATGCCGCCGCGATAATGGGGATAGCTGCCGATTTCGATAGTGGTATATTCTGCCTGTAAAGCGGTTAAATCTGGCGCCACCACGCTTTCGGGTAGGCCGCATGACACAGTGTTAGACAAAACAGGCGCGCCGACCTCTATCATTTCAATTACGTGATCATACATGGCCTGCATGATTTTGGGAACGCCCGCCATGACATACACATTTTCCAAATTAAATCCCGGCGCACCGGAGACAGGATTGTTAATTAACGTTGCCCCTTCGGGGATCATCGCCATTTTGCGGCGTGCATCTGTAAAGTCTGACTCCCCGTAATGATTGAGCAAGATTTTGTAGGCGTCATCATTTTCTTTTAATTTCTTACCAAATGCCTTGGCGATGCAGGCGGCAGTAATATCATCGTGGGTTGGCCCGATTCCGCCGGTTGTCAAAACATAGTCAACTTCGCTACGTAATTCATTCACGGTTTTAATAATGGCATCTTCAATATCGGGAATAATGCGCACTTCCATAAGCCGAACGCCTTGTTCTAAAAGTTGTTGCCCCAGCCAATTGGTATTTGTATCCTGTGTGCGACCGGTCAGAATTTCATTCCCGATGATAATTAAGGCGGCGGTAAATGTTTTTTCGTTAATTTGCTGTGTCATAATACGTGGTTAGTAATTGTTTTTTGCTATCTTCTTTTATATAAAGAATGAAATATTATTCTTAGTGATGGAATATAATCTTGTTTAACTAAAAATTGAAAGCCTTTTCATGTTTCAGACTACATGCCAAAAAAACGCAGCTGGTGTCGACCTACATCCTTTGGAAGATTTTGAGGGAATGCGTAAGGCCGGGAAATTAGCGGCTCAGACATTGGACATGATTACGCCGCACGTTGTGCCAGGGGTTACCACCGATGAGTTGGATAAGCTATGTTATGATTTTATTACTAAGAATGGTGCGATTCCTGCGCCTCTGGGGTATAAGGGATATCCGAAATCAATCTGTACCTCGATTAATCATGTCATTTGCCATGGTATTCCCGGAGATAAAAAGCTTTTGGACGGGGATATTGTTAATATTGATGTGACGGTCATTCTGGATGGGTGGCACGGTGATACCAGTCGTATGTATGGCGTTGGCGATAAGCTCTCGGTTAAAGCCAAAAAATTGATGGAAGTAACCTATGATTGCCTGATGAAGGGGATTGATGTTGTCAGACCCGGCGCAACGCTGGGGGATATTGGTCATGCCATTCAGGAATATGCAGAAAGCCAAAGATTTTCAGTGGTACGCGATTTTTGCGGACATGGTTTGGGCCGTGTATTTCATGCCCCGCCATCCGTTGTGCATTACGGTCATCCGGGGGTCGGCATGAAGTTGGAGCCGGGGATGTTTTTCACCATTGAACCAATGATAAATACCGGAACCTACGCCACAAAAACGTTGGCGGATGGTTGGACAGCGGTTACGCGCGATCGCGGTTTATCCGCGCAATATGAGCATTCATTGGCGGTAACTGAAGACGGGTTTGAAATTTTTACCAACTCGCCAGCGGGGTATAAGTGTTGGCCTTATGTTTTAGGGAGTGTTGAAGAAAAATCGCAATGACCAATCGCCGCTTCAATTGATTGATTTGTATAGTCAGGATTTGGTATCTCGGGTAGTGCAATGGACGTTGCAAATTGCATAAGGAACTCCATTCCGTTCTCCCCTCTTTCTTTAATGATTGCCGCTCCTTCTACTGCAGAAAGTTCAGGATCTAGGCCGTGTGCTTCCATAACTTTTTTGTGGTTGTGATCCATAAAGTCATTATAACTGGTTAAGTCTTTAGCATATTGAGAGTTATTCATTAAGCTGGTATGCCCCGCCCAATCTATGAAATCAACTGATGCATAGCCAGGATGATTTTCCGGCGCTTCGTAGGCTAACATTCCGCTCATTGTTAACTGGCGTACCTCTGTTCTTACATTTAGCTCTTTACCTGTTTGAAGTTGTGTTGCTCCACGAACTGTTTCTGCCATGTCGAACAGAGCTTGCTCATGTTGTTTTATTATTTGTACATCTTCAGAAGAAAAGGGTGTCTTCGTGTCTCCTAAATAATCCGCCGGATACATTAATGCCTCAAGCATAGGTTCCATGACAATTGTTAAGTCGGCGGCGCGGGTTGGACCGTAACCGTTACGTAAGAGATTTGCTTCAAACGAGGGAGCCCCTTCTGAGCGTTCTAGCTGGCATTCAATTGCCAGAAGCGCTGACTTTGCGCTGTCAAGCTCTTCTGCAACCGCTGGGCTTAACATGGTTGCAGCAGCAGCAAACGTGATGCTTGCAATTCCCGGGGCTTTGTTAAATATAGTATCTGTCATAATCCTCTATGCCTTATATATATTTGCTATAATACAAAATACCATATGTCATGTAAAGTATAAGTTAAATTTTTGCTTCTTATTTTGTATGCTTCACGCTAAAAGGTATACATGTCTGCGGAAAAGCTAAATCCATCATTGCCGCATTATAAAGGTCATAGAGACCGTTTGCGCCAGAGATTTATTCAGGGCGGCGCGGAGGCGCTGGCGGATTATGAATTGTTGGAACTTGTTTTATTCATGGCAATTCCGCGCAAAGACGTAAAGCCGCTTGCTAAAAACCTGATCAAGCATTTTGGCAGCTATAAAAATGTGTTAAATGCCGAGCATGATAAGTTGGCGGCGTTTGACGGATTGTCGGAAACATCTGCAATTACCTTAAAATCAGTGCAGGCGGCGGCGCATCGTTTAATGAAACATGAGGTTATGAATTTGCCTGTATTGAATTCATGGGCGCGGCTGATTGATTATTGTACGGCGACGATGGGACATGAAAAGCGTGAGTTTTTCCGGATTTTATTTTTGAATAAAAAAAATGAATTAATCGCCGATGAAATTCAGGGGATTGGGACGATCGATCACACACCTGTTTATGTGCGGGAGGTTGCCAAGCGCTCTTTGGAGCTGGGGGCAACGGCGATTATATTGGTTCATAATCATCCAAGCGGTGATCCAAAGCCATCTGAAGATGACATCGAAATGACCAAACAAATATGTCATGCGCTTGAGGCGCTTGCGATTGTCGTCCATGATCACTTGATTATTTCCAAAAATGGGCATACAAGTTTTCGGAGTGAGGGCATATTATAGGAAATAGATTTTATGTGGCAAAATCTGCGGGAGTTTGCATCCCATTACAAAACAACAATCATGAAATCGGCACTTGCTTTATTTTTGGTATTTATGGTTGTGCAATATAATACCTTCGGCAAAAGGTCCAGCGCACATTATTTACATCTTCAAATCAAAAACGGGTTTATTAGCAACTTATGCGTGGCAGCAACCGAAAAAATTGCTAGTGATCGGAAAGGTGTCTTTGCGTATGTTGATGAAAGAAAGATATATATACCTCCAGAATGGGCGACTATTACACGGCGCGAAAATCTTTATATTGCAATCGTTATGGATTCTGGCCGCTATCATAGACAAATCTATGAAATTGATGGTAGAAATGCCAGATTACTTCTTGAGAGCGATAAGCTGGAAGGCTGTCGTAGTTTTGTAAAAATAAATAGAAAGTTGGTTTCATAAAATGATCCCCCGTTATACCCGAAAAGCAATGCTAGATATCTGGGACGCAGATAATAAATTTCGCATTATGTTAGAAATTGAAACGTTGGCCGCGGAAAAGATGGAAAGCCTTGGCACAATCCCCAAAGGTGTTTCGCAGGCCATGCGCGCGCGCGGCGGGTATAATATTGAACGTATTGATGAGATTGAAAAAGAAGTAAAACATGATGTGATTGCGTTCTTAACATCAGTGGCGGAGCATGTCGGGGATGAGGCAAAATATATGCATCAGGGCATGACGTCTTCGGATGTGCTGGATACAACGTTTTCTGTGCAATTAAAAGAATCTGCGGATTTGTTAATGGGTGGGTTGGATCGTTTATGCGCCGCGCTTGAAAAACGGGCAAAGGAGCATCAGCATACGTTATGTATCGGTCGCTCCCATGGTATTCATGGTGAGCCGACGACATTTGGTTTGAAGTTAGCGGGGCATTATTCTGCGTTTAAACGCGCGAAAGAGAGACTGGAAGCTGCCAAAAAAGAAGTTGCGGTTTGTGCGATTTCCGGGGCTGTGGGTACGTATGCAACCGTTGATCCGCAGGTTGAGGCATTCATCGCTTATAAGATGGGGCTTACGCAGGAAGCTGTATCGACACAAGTCATTCCCCGTGATCGTCATGCGATGTTCTTTTCCGTTTTGGGCGTGATTGCGAGTTCGATTGAAAATCTTGCCGTTGAAATTCGTCATTTACAAAGAACTGAAGTAAGGGAAGCCGAAGAGTTTTTCTCCAAGGGGCAAAAAGGCTCCTCGGCGATGCCGCATAAACGTAATCCGATTTTAACTGAAAATTTAACAGGTTTGGCGCGGTTGGTGCGGGCAGCCGTTGTGCCGGCGATGGAGAATGTGGCCCTGTGGCATGAACGTGATATTTCTCATTCTTCCGTGGAGCGTAATATAGCGCCGGATGCAACTGTGACATTGGATTTTGCTTTGCACCGCATGGCGATGGTGATTGAAAATTTATTAGTGTATCCCAAGACAATGATGGCAAATATGGAACGTACAGGTGGGCTGGTTTTCTCCCAAAGGACTATGCTTGCCTTGACGCAGGCAGGAATTGCCCGTGAAGATGCTTATCGAATTGTACAAAGATCGGCAATGAATGTATGGGAAAATTTGGGGGAAACTACATTCCGCAAAGAAATAGAGGCCAATGAAGAGGTTACATCTAAATTATCCAAAGAGGATTTAGATAAGATTTTTGATTATAATGCCTATGTTAAAAATATAGACACAATCTTTAATCGAGTTTTCGCATGATTAAGTTGGTATATTCCATATGCATGGTGATGTTTATTGTGGGATGTACTGCCCAAAATGAAGAGCCGTCTCAAAGTGATCTGGAGCTTGCCGCCACGAAAACTTATATGAAGATCAATGATGACATTCGGGAGATTGCCGATGAATGTCGTGGTCAGGGAAGCGTGATTGTTAACCCGTTAAAAGCGTTAAAATGTACGTCTGTTTGTTCTTTTGATCCCAAAGAGTGCCGGATATTGCCAGAGATCACCATTAATGATTTTGAAAAACTTGCCTGCGTCGAGGCAGTTGGTCAGCCTGGCTGGGTATGTGACTATAAATATAGTGTATCTTCGCAAAGTGAGTTTTTATTGAAGATGTTTAAAAATCTATATGGAACAGAAAATCTTGTGCAAGGGCGTTTTTTTAAAGATGAGTCGGGCCAGTGGATTATGGCACCTTAATCTTGAAATTTAAGCTTGTTCTTTCGGGGCATGGTTGTATGTTGAGTATAATAAATAATGGAGATGAGCATGAAGGGCGATAAAAAAGTTATCGAATATTTAAATAAAGGATTGAAAGCGGAGCTGACTGCAGTCAATCAATATTTTTTGCACTCACGGATTATGGATGATTGGGGCGTCACAAAACTGGCGAAACATGAGTATGATGAATCAATTGAAGAGATGCATCATGCAGATCGCTTTATTAAGCGCATTTTACTATTGGAAGGACTTCCTAATCTGCAACAGTTGGATAAGCTGATGATTGGTGAGACAGTTAAGGAAATTCTGGAATGTGATTTAAAGTTGGAACTTGGCGGCGCGGCTTTGTATCGGGAAGCGGCGGAATATTGCGCAAGCGTTAAGGATTATGTGTCACATGATATGTTCAAAAATATCCTTGCCGATGAAGAGGGGCATATTGATCATCTAGAGACGCAATTGGAGATGATTAAGCAAATGGGTATTGAGAAGTACGTCATGTTGCAATCCTCGCCGATTACCGAACAAGAAGGCTAAGTTTGCCACAATATGATCTTATAAAGTCCTGTTTTTTCTAAACAGGACTTTTTTTGTACTTTTTTATTGTCAAAGCATGATTTATTTTCTAGTATGTAATTGCGACTCAATCTTAATTGCAAGTACAATCATGAAAATATGTTTATGCCACCCTTTTTCCGATTCTGACGCGAAGGCTTATCTTTGTGATAAAGGGAGCGAGTGTTGCCGTGTTAGTGACGTATATAAAGCGTGCAGCGGCGGCCAGAATCCTGATTGTTGTTCATGCCTTCAGACATTAAAAGAGATCGTCGCGCTCCATAACCGCCAATCATTTACATAATAATATAGATTTTTCTGTGCTTATATGTTTAGGGAAGCCGAGAATCCTTGATTATCTCCCTTTAATAGTCTATGTAGGTATTTATTAATAATTTATAAATATTATCTTAAGGCTTTATTAACATAATCATTGACAAGTGACGTGATTATGTTATATATTTTTTTAACAATAAAGTTAACATAATATTAATAAAGTCTGTGTGAGGGACATTTACAGGAGCTGATATGACACAAGAAAACCTAATCCAAAACAACGAAAATACCAATGATAATCAAGGTTTTATAGCCGCAGAGGACGGTGTGACTGTAGAAAACACAGAGGCACCGGCTGATTTAACGAAGTGTTCTGTAAATGATCTGTCCTTTGAGGCAGGGGATGTTGCCGATATTGCTCTTGAAAATGATGTCCTGATTATTTCGTTGAAAGACGGCTCAGAAGTTAAAATTGAAAACTTTACTACTATTATGGCCGCGACCGGCATGACAGAGTTAACTTTAGCAGATGGTACCACTATTGATCTGAAGTCATATAATCTTAAAACAGCTGAAACCGAAGAAGGTGACGCGGGCGATGAGGCTGTTCAAGTAGAAGCAGAACCGGAAGAGCAAATTGAGGCTGTGAATGCACCTGCTGAAGAAACGCTGGAAACTGTAATTGCAGAAGGCGTTCAGGATGAGCAAACTATTGCGGAAGAGGTTATTGAGAACCTTGAAAATATAGAGCCTGCAGCGGGTGATGTAGATGAGGTTGTTCTGGCAGAGACTAATAAAGCAACTGGAGATGTTGAGATTATTAAAATCGAAACAGATGCGGGTGAGCAACAAAATCTAGCCGATTTGGCTAAACAGTTGGCTGAAGTAGAGCCTGCGGCTGGTGAAGCTGGCGGCGCAGCGACAAGAAGTGGCGGCTATGGATTTAATAGCTCAAGCGATATGGTAACCAGTACACCATTAAATGCCATAGGCCCGATTGGTCCAACGCAATTGGCATATGGCATTACAAACCAAAATGATCAGACATTTTTTCTTGATCCGCTTGGCACGCCGACATTAAGTGTCAATAATGGTGTGAATGATGCAATTGTTAAAGAAGATGGCAGCATTTTTGTTCCCATTACAGCCGCTTTACAAGGCGGCAATCTTAGTCAGCAAGTTTTAACAGTTACAATTTCTGGTGTTGATGCGGCAACCGCTTTAACGGGCGGATTTTTACCAACATCGACGCCGGGCGTTTATACAATAACACTACCAGCCGGTACAAATTATGATGGAGGCGTAACATTTACGCCATCTGCACAGAGCGATTTGGATTTTGGTCAGTTTAGCGTGATTGCAACGGCTTCAAACCCGTCAACAGGCGAAGTTGAGAGCGTCTCTGATGATGCCAGTGTTATTACCGATGCGGTAGCGGATAAGCCTGATGTTGATGGCGATGATGCGAGCACATTTATAAATAAGGTGTTGGATGTTGATGTAACGGGCTCTTTGGGCGTTGATACAGATGGATCCGAGACGATTACAGGTTATACAATTACGAGCGCGACGGACTTAAGCGGGTTTACGTTCAGTGCGGGTACATATGATGCGGTGTCTAATACGCTGACGTTATCTCCTGCTGATCTGGTTGGTTTACAGGTGACACCGCCGACTGATTTTGTTGGCTCGGTTGATCTTGATGTAACGATTTATAACGAAGAGACAAACCTGTCCGGCGTTGAAGTTGATCTTGGTGATAATACCAATAGCGCGAGCGATAGCTTTACCCTGAGCTGGGTAAAAGGTCCTGTGATTACCTATAACTTCAGCAATGAAGTTGATGGTGATACCGGTCTTGTGAAAGAAGACAGCTCTGTGACGTTAAACCTTCAGGTTGATACAGTGAGTGATGTTGGTCCTGTTGATGGTGATGAAGTTCTAACGGTTACGATCAGTGATCTTGATCCAAGCTGGGCGATTAATCTTCCGGGTCAATCCGGGGCGGTTTGGACGGCAACGGGCACACCGAATGAATATAGCATTACGCTTCCTGCGGGCGAGAGCTATAATGGCGCGATTACATTTACACCGCCTGCGGATAGTGATGTGGATCACCCGACCTTTAATATTACAGCGACCGTGACAGACCCTGTTCTTGGTGTTGATGCCAGCGACAGCGCCAGCGGCGATATCGTCACCGATGCGGTAGCGGATAAGCCTGACGTTGATGGCGATGATGCGAGCACATTTGTAAATAAGGTGTTGGATGTTGATGTAACGGGCTCTTTGGGCGTTGATACAGATGGATCCGAGACAATTACAGGTTATACAATTACGAGCGCGACGGACTTAAGCGGGTTTACGTTCAGTGCGGGTACATATGATGCGGTGTCTAATACGCTGACGTTATCTCCTGCTGATCTGGTTGGTTTACAGGTGACACCGCCGACTGATTTTGTTGGCTCGGTTGATCTTGATGTAACGATTTATAACGAAGAGACAAACCTGTCCGGCGTTGAAGTTGATCTTGGTGATAATACCAATAGCGCGAGCGATAGCTTTACCCTGAGCTGGGTAAAAGGTCCTGTGATTACCTATAACTTCAGCAATGAAGTTGATGGTGATACCGGTCTTGTGAAAGAAGACAGCTCTGTGACGTTAAACCTTCAGGTTGATACAGTGAGTGATGTTGGTCCTGTTGATGGTGATGAAGTTCTAACGGTTACGATCAGTGATCTTGATCCAAGCTGGGCGATTAATCTTCCGGGTCAATCCGGGGCGGTTTGGACGGCAACGGGCACACCGAATGAATATAGCATTACGCTTCCTGCGGGCGAGAGCTATAATGGCGCGATTACATTTACACCGCCTGCGGATAGTGATGTGGATCACCCGACCTTTAATATTACAGCGACCGTGACAGACCCTGTTCTTGGTGTTGATGCCAGCGACAGCGCCAGCGGCGATATCGTCACCGATGCGGTAATCGATACACCGACCCTAACGGTTGTGAATGCTTCAGGAGAAGAAGGTACATCCATTGCTCTTGATGTTTCAGCAGCGATTGGGGAGACAAGTTCTTATGTGTCTGAGAGCATTACGCAAATTACTCTTTCCGGACTTCCGGCCGGGGCTACTTTGAATAACGGAGCATATGATATCGGAACGGATACATGGACGTTGAGCCTCGCTGATTTGGCAGGTTTGGAAGTAAATGTTCCAAACGGCGTGAGCGGTGACTTTAATTTAACAATTAGCGTTACATCCGCAGAAGATGTGGAAGGCGATGATGCCGGTAACCAGGAAGTTGATTTTACCGATAACGTAGCGGTTGTTTCAAAAGTGTTGAAATTATCTGTTAAGGAAGATCATGCGCCCACAGCAGATCCGAAAGGGGTTTCCGTTGATGAGCATAATCTGCCCGGAACATTAACCAAAACCGGTGATTTGAACGTTGATTTTGGCGATGATGAAGCCGGATCAAGCATTACAGTGAAAGAAGGTGTTGTACCGACCGGTTTAACATCATCAGGTCAAGTTGTAACGGTTGTTGGTGTGGGGAATGTCTTCACAGCCACCAACGAAGAGGCGGATACTGTCTTTACATTGACTTTAAATGCCGATGGTACTTACAAATATGAGCAGTTCTTACCCTTGGATCATGCCGAAGGAACAAGCACGGATGATGCGCTTCCGATTGAGTTCTGTGCAACGATTACAGATGGGGATAACGATTCGATTGATGTTGAATTTGTTGTGACTGTTATTGATGATGCGCCGATTGCAAATGACGATTTGAATAGATTTGATTCAAATGTTGGTACAACAAGCGGCAATGTTATACTTGGTGATAACGGCGAGCTTGATTTAACCGATGCAGATATTGATGATCTAAGTAACGATGTTTCAAACGTTGTCACAAATGTGTCATTCGATGGTGTTGATTATCCTGTTTCAAATGTTGGTAATACAATTGTGAACGGCGAATTCGGCGTTTTAGAAATTGCCGCAGATGGCAGCTATACTTATACGCTATATGAAGGTGTTGAAGCCGGAGATGGTGAAGATATCTGTGTTAATCTTAATCCAACAGCTGCAGATGTTTCCGGCAGTCAGACAAGCATTGAGCTGAACGGTATTACCATCAGCATCGGTACGCCTCGCCCAGGATCAAGCATTAATGATGGCGGTGATTTGAAATGGGTCGATACGACAGATGGTACCGGAAGCGGTATTGGTATCGGTTCAAATGGTAGCGGAAACGGCAAGGTTTATCCTCAAGGAGAAGTTATAAACGTTGATCCATCCAAAGATGCAAGCAAAATTGCCATTTCGGTTGCAGATATTGGTACAAATAATGCCGGATCACCTTTGTTTGTGACGGTTCATTATGCGAACGGGTCTTCAGAAGAAATCCAATATAATGCGCCAATTCCTGCGCCTGCCGGCGGTATTTGGAAATTTACTGTTGATGGCGGCGATAAGTTAATTGATAGCGTGGCGGTATACAGCGAGCCAGGTGAAAAAGGAATGTCTTTCCTCTTGAATGACGTCAAAGCTTTCTATCCGACATTAGGTAAGTTGGTTGATGAGTTTGAATATACTCTAACTGATTTTGATGGTGATTCTGATCAGGCAACTTTGAAAATTTGTGCTGAAGATCTTGTGAATGATCAACCGGCTTTAACAATTAATAATGTTGGCGTTGATGAAACCAATTTAGATGGCGGTGATCTTTCCCAGACAGGAACAATCACAGTTGATTTTGGTGCAGATAACCCAGGCTCATTGAAAACGAATGGTGCGGGCCCGTCCGGTTTGAAATCCGGTGGTGACGACGTTATTGTTACAAATACGGATAGTGGTTACGAAGGCAAAGTTAATGGCGAGACTGTCTTTACTTTGGTTCTGAACGGCGATGGAACATACACCTATACACAGGTTCTTCCTTTGGATCATCCTAATACGGATAACCCTGATGATGCGATTGATTTGACTTTTGGTGTTGTGGCTACGGACGAAGATGGTGATGAAACCGCAGGTGAAATTATCGTTACAGTTAAAGACGATGGGCCATATGCTGTTGATGTTGCTAGCACGATCTATGAAAAAGATCTGCGTGATGGTGGCGTGATTTCATATACACGCCATGTACCGGATCTTAATTATGGTGAAGATGGCGCTGGAAGTGTGACACCGTCACGCTTTGCAGCAAAGTTTGAGACTTATGGTCCTGACGTTACAATTTCATCAAATGGCGTTGATATTGACGTGAAGATTGTTGGCAATGACTTTATTGGTAAAGCAGGTGAAGTTTTGGTTTTCAAATTGGAAATTGATCCGATCACAAGCAAGCAGGTTTATACACAATATGCGCCGATTGATCATCCGAATGCGACAGATCCAGCGGATGTTATGTGGCTGAAATTCTTCTTGAATGTGACAGATGATGACGGCGATACAATTGAAGTTATGTCAGTATTTGATCTGGTTGATGACGCGCCGATCGCAAATGACGATTTGAATAGATTTGATTCAGATAATAGATCGACAGTTGGTAATGTTATCCTTGGTGATAATGGTGAGCTTGATTTAACAGATGCGGATATCGATGAGCAAAGCAGTGATGTTGCTAATGTTGTAACAAGTGTGTCATTTGATGGTGTTGATTACCCAGTTTCAGAGATTGGCAATACAATTGTCAACGGCGAGTTCGGTGTCTTGGAAATTGCAGCAGATGGCAGCTATACTTATACTCTACATGAAGGTATTGAAGCCAGCGATGGAAAGGATATATGTGTTAATCTCAATCCATGTGCGGCAGATGTTTCCGGAAAACAGACAAGCATTGAACTGAATGGTATTACCATCAGTATCGGTAAGGCTCGTCCCGGATCTAACATTAAAGATGGTGGTGATCTGAAATGGGTTAATACACCAGATGGCCTAGGAAGTGGTATTGGTATTGGCGAAAATGGAAGCAATAATGCCAAAGTTTGGCCACAAGGAGAAGTTATCGAAGTTGATCCGTCCAAGGATGCAAGTAAGATTGCGCTTACGATTGCCGATATTGGTAAAAATAATGCGGGATCCCCTCTGTTTGTGACAGTCCAATATGCGAACGGATCTTCGGAAGAGATTGAGTATAACGCTCCGAATCCAGCTCCGTCGAATGGTCTTTGGAAATTTACTGTTGATGGCGGCGATCATCTGATTGCTAGCCTTGAAGTTTACAGTGAGCCAGGCGAAAAGGGGACATCTTTCCTTTTAAACAATGTCAAAGCTTACTATCCGACATTGGGTAAATTGGTCGATGAGTTCGAATATACTCTAACTGATGCAGATGGTGATTCGGACAATGCGGTCTTGAAAATTTGCGCTGAAGATCTAGAAGATGGTAGCAAAATTAAGGCTGATGGTAGCGTGGATAAGCTTTATGGTAGTTCCGGCGAAGATCATTTCCTTTTTGACATCGATAGCGGCAAGGTCAAAATTTTTGATTTTGACAAAGATCAGGATATTCTTGATTTCAGCGAGATGGTTGAAGGCTATGATTCTGATAGCCACGCCATTGCTGATTTTGTGAAAATGACTGAATCAGGTTCAAATACTGTGGTATCTGTTGATACTAACGGCCCTGTAGGCGGCGCGGACTTTACCAATGTGGTGGTTCTACGTGATGTGACAGGTCTGAATGTTGAAGAACTAGAAACAAATGGCGTTCTGGTGGCATAAGACGTATATCATGACAAATGTTCGGGCTTGATTTCAAAGCCCGTACAGGTCATAAATAATGTGGATAAACAATTAAATAAATTAAATTTTTAAGTTTTAAATAGACGGAGAACAAAAATGACTTTTTTAAAAAAACACGCTTTGCTTAGCACGGCATTGATAGGAATGGCACTGTCCGCTGCCCCGTCTATCGCCCAGCAAAATCCAACTTTGCTAACATTGCGTGATGCTGTTGCAATCGGGGTTGAAACGAATCCAGAATATGGCGTAGTTGCAAGTTCAAGACGCGCAACAGACGAAGAATTAAATCAGGCAGAAGCTCTATATATGCCTTCTGTTGATCTAAATGCAGATACAGGATTTGAATATACGGATGATCCAAGTACAAGAGCCGGCGCGGGTGATGACGATGAACATATGTATCGTTATGAGAGTGGGTTAACTGTTACTCAGCTTCTTTTTGATGGTTATGAGACAAAATATGAGATTGAACGCCAAGAAAATCGCGTAAACTCAGCGTCCCATCGTGTACGTGAAACAGCTGAATTTGTTGGGCTTGATATCGTTGAAGCATATCTTGAGGTGCTTAGACAACGTCAGTTGGTACAGATTGCACGTGATAACGTGGCGGCGCACAGAGATATTCTTAATCAGATTTCCGAAGGCGTTGAGGCAGGGCGTTCCACGCAAGCAGATACAGAGCAAGCAAATGCACGTTTTGCCCGTGCGCAAGCAACAGAAGCCGACGCACGTGAAGCTCTTCGTGTGGCAGAATCACAATATGCACGTGATGTTGGTGAAATGCCGAAAGATCTATCTGTGCCGAGCGTACCATATGAAAAATTGGCACAAAATGTTGATTTAGAAGTGCAGCAAACTTTGACACAAAGCCCGACATTAGATGTTCTTGAGTCAGATGTGCGCGTTGCTGATGCTGAATTTAACGGCACACAATCCACGATGTATCCTCAAATTGATTTACGTTTGAACGCACGTCAAGGGGACGATTTAGGCGGCGTTGATGGGCGTGATCGTTCTGCCAGCAGTTTGGTTGTCATGAACTGGAACCTTTATCGCGGCGGCGCGGATGTAGCGCGCGCACGTGAATTTGCACACCGTGTCCATGAGCAAAAAGAAAGACGCGCCGATTCAGCAAGATCTATTGAAGATGATGTCCGCCGTACATGGGCATCCAAAGTTGCCTCTGCTGAACGTAGCGCGGCATTTGAGCGTCAGGTTCTTGCGAATAGTGAAGTTGTAGGTGCTTATCTTGATCAATTTGACTTAAATCGTCGTACATTGCTTGATGTTTTGGATGCTCAAAACGAATTATTCGTCTCTCGCACCAATGCAATTAATGCACGTTTTGTTGAAATGACGGCTGTTTATCGCCTTCTAGCGTTAAAAGGTGAGTTGCTTCCGACATTACAAGTTGAATATCCTCGTGAAAGCATTGCGTCCATTAAGTAATGATAAAGATGCTATTACTGAAAAAATTTAATCCCCGCAACTTGTGGGGATTTTTTTTGCAATATTTACCAAACGCTAATAATGAAGATGCTATAACTTTGTTACTATAGTAAAAGTCTAAACAGAATCAGATTGCCCCCATATGTCAGACATACCAAAAGAGAATACACCTAATAAAAAGCCATCTTTTGATGCCGAACATCCGGATAAATGGCCGTTAGAGGCGGATCGCATGGCGATTCACCAGCCATTAATCTCCTGTTTAAAATTAATGGCCGGTCATTATGGCCGTCGTACCAGTATTAATTCTTTGACATCCGGGCTGCCCATTCCCAAATCCGGCATTACGCCGACATTATTTGAACGCGCAGCTTCGCGCGCGGATTTAAGCGCCAATTTAATGGAGCGCAGTCTTGAATCTTTACTGATTGCGCCAAACCTTCCATGTATTCTTGTTTTAAAGGATAAACAGGCTTGCATTCTTTGGGGGATTAAAAAAATTAAAGGACAGTCTGTTTTTGTGGTCCAATTCCCAGAAACAGAAGACGAAAAAAAGGGAATATCCTTAAAGAAACTAAATGCGATTTATGATGGGTATTCTTATTTCGTGCGTCCGGTTGCCCGTATGGACGAGCGCGCCGGCCCCGCCGAAATCGATAATGCCAAGGACTGGTTTAAAGGAGTCCTTTGGTCTCACCGTTCGCTCTATCTTGAAGTTGTCTTAGCGGCGTTATTTATCAATTTATTTGCGCTTGCCAGCTCTTTATTCATTATGAATGTGTATGATCGCGTTCTGCCTAATTCTGCTATTGATACGTTGTGGGTTCTATTTGGCGGCGTGTTTGTGGTATTCGTGTTCGATTTTGTTTTGAAGAATTTACGTGCGCAATTTTTGGATCATGCCGGACGAATGGCGGATGTGAAAATTTCGGCGTCTTTGTTTGAGCAGGTGATGGGCATGACCATGGCGGCGCGCCCCGCATCGGCAGGGGTGATGGCAAGTCATATGAAAGAATTCGAGACTTTGCGTGATTTCTTTACCTCCTCAACCATGGCGGCCTTGGTGGATTTACCATTTACGATTATTTTTGTGGCAATTATCACCATGATTGCCGGCCCGATTGCCTTTGTTCCCGTCGTTGCGGCGATATTAGTGATTGCCTTGGGGCTTGCTTTGCAAAAGCCCATGCAGAAGGTAATACGCCAGAGCATGAATGAATCGGCTTTAAAGAATGCGTTACTATTTGAAACGATCACAGGTTTGGAGACCATCAAGTCACAAGCCGCCGAAAGCCACGCTCAGAGACGATGGGAAGAATTGACGGATAAGTCATCGCGTACGGCGGTTAAATCACGTAAATATTCAGCCTATGCGACGAATGGGGCTGTTTTCATTCAACAATTGGCGAGCGCATGTGTGGTGGTTGTTGGTGTTTATCTGACCAGTGCGGAATATATAACAATGGGGGCTTTGATTGCTTCGGTTATTCTTACAGGGCGCGCCCTGTCGCCTCTGGCGCAAGTTGCAGGCTTAATGACAAGGTTAAACCAATCCAGAGAAGCGCTGGTGCATTTAGATGGATTAATGAAAAAGCCTGTGGAGCGCCCGATGGGTAAGCATTTTATCTCTTTGCCCCAAGTGAGAGGACAAATTGATTTCAAAGATGTGGTCTTTCATTATCCGGGGCAGACACGTCCGGCATTGAATAATGTATCTTTTTCGATCGAACCCGGCGAGCATATTGGCATTATCGGTGCGGTCGGATCAGGTAAAACAACAATTGAGCGTTTGCTCCATAATTTATTTCAGCCGGAAAGCGGGACTGTTCAGTTAGACGGCACAGATGTACGCCAGATTGATCCCGGTGATTTACGCCGCAACATTGGCGTTGTACAGCAATCACCGCAATTATTTTATGGCTCGGTGCGTGAAAATATTACTATGGGACATGAAATGGCAACAGAAAGTGCACTGTTACGTGCGGCGGAAATGTCAGGGGTTTCTGAATTTATTAAGGATTCAGAGGCTGGCTTGGACACACCTGTGGGTGAGCGGGGCGAGGCGTTGTCCGGCGGTCAGAGACAAGCTGTTGCCGTTGCCAGAGCCTTGCTATATGACCCCTCTGTTTTGATTTTGGATGAGCCGACGGCGTCTATGGATCCCGCATCCGAAAACCGTTTAAGGCAGCGTTTGGAACATATCACAGAAGGGCGAACCATCTTATTAATTACTCATAAGGGGGCAATGCTGACATTGGTTGATAAATTGATTTTGATGGATAAGGGAAAATTGGTCGCTTTCGGGCCCAAAGACGACATCATCAGGCGATTGCAAAATCGTGAATTTGGCAGTGATGCAGAAAATACAAAGGTTTAATTATGGTAGATAAAGATACTAAGCAATCCTCATCGATCGGTCAGATTAGACCAAAAAAAATGAGTGCGGAAGCTATTAAAGCAGCAAAAAAGGGCCGGCCGGATGCCGCGATGGCGGATGAGGCATCACCCGTTCAGCAATCTATGGAAGCAACATCTATGGTTCAGGCCAGTGATGCAATGCGGGCACGCGCCGAAAGCGTCTTTATTACAGATAGTGATTTACCTATCCGTTCTCATTTTATCCTGATTGGGATTGCCTGTTTTTTTATAGCGTTTTTTGGATGGGCGAATTGGGCCAAGCTGGATGAAGTAACGCGTGGACAGGGTAAGATTATTCCCTCCAGTGAAACAAAATCCCTACAATCTTTAGAAGGCGGTATTGTTGATGAATTTATGGTTCGTGAGGGCGAACAGGTTACAAAAGGACAGCCCTTACTTCGGTTGAGAGACATTGAAGCCAATTCAGATCTGGGGACCAATGAGCAAAGATACTATGGTACGCTCGCCAGCGTCGCCAGATTGCAAGCGCAGGCGGAAGGGCTCGCGGTTCCGGTATTTTCACAGGAAATGATGACAAAAGCGCCTGAAAGTGTTCAAGAAGAAATGAATGCTTTTAAGGCCAATCGCACCCAGATGCAGAGCCAAAAAATGGTGTTGGAACAGCAATTAACTCAGCGTGAACAAGAGGTTCGCGAAATTCAAAGCCGTATTTCTGATGCGCGGGGCTTATTAAAAATATCCAAAGAAGAAGAGGCAATGATTGCGCCTTTAGTTGCAAAAGGTTCGGCGCCGCGCATGGAGTTATTGCAATTAGAGCGCAGCATTAAAGAGCGTCAGACTGAATTAAATACGGCGTTGACATCTCTGCCGCGGGCAAAATCTGCTGTTCAGGAAGCGCGGGCGCGGATGGAAGAGTTGGAAAATAATATGAAGGCAGAGGCACAAATGGAGCTAAGTGCCAAAACCATTGAGTTGAATTCTTTACGTGAAACATTATCTGCTCTGCAGGATCGAAAAACACGGACGGAGATTGTCTCTCCGGTGGATGGGTTTGTTCAGGATATTAAGGTAAATACGATTGGGGGCGTCGTGCAGCCGGGTGAGGATTTAATCGAGATCGTGCCCTTAGACGATAATTTGCTGGTGGAAGTAAAAATTCGCCCCGATGATATCGGCTTTTTACATCCGGGAATGAAAGCGATTGTAAAAATTACGGCCTATGATTTTTCCATTTATGGCGGTCTTGAAGGGGAGCTTCTTGAAATTTCGCCAGATTCTTTTGAGGATGAACAGAAAAAGATTTATTTCCGCGCGCGCATAAAAACAAAAGAAAATCAGTTGAAGCCCAAGGGTGGAAAAAAGCTGCCTTTGAAAGTCGGGATGCAAACCAGTGTGGATATCCTGACCGGGGAGAAAACAGTGATGCAATACATCTTGAAGCCGCTCCGCAAAACCTTGGATAATGCGATGAATGAGCGTTGAGCACTATTGCGTGAAAACAGATAAGTCATTGAATGTCTCGTGATATACCTTTCTTCTTGCGTTTTTGGCGGGAATCCGCTTTTTATATAAGACGCGAAAGGATAAACAATGGTACAAGCAGCAGTTTCTGAAAAAAATATGATTATTACACTCCCCGATGGGTCGGAGCGGACATATGCGACGGGGACAACGGGATTGGAAATTGCAGAATCCATTGCGAAATCTTTGGCGAAAGCCGCAATTGCGATTGAAGTGAATGGTGAAATTTGGGATTTGTCACGCCCTATTGAAGAAAACGCCAATATTGCTTTATTTAAAAAAGAAGATAAGCAGGCATTAGAGATGATCCGTCATGATGCCGCGCACGTCATGGCAGAAGCCGTGCAGGAGCTGTTCCCTGGAACGCAGGTGACTATTGGGCCATCAATTGAAAATGGCTTTTATTATGATTTTGCACGCAACGAGCCGTTTTCAACAGAGGATTTAAGCGCGATTGAGAAAAAGATGCGTCAAATTATTGAACGCGGCGCGCCGTTTGAGCGTGAAGTCTGGGATCGCAAAGATGCTATAAAATATTTCACTGATAAGGGTGAGCTATATAAAGCCGAGTTAATTACCGATTTGCCGGAAGATCAGACAATTACCATTTATAAACAAGGTGAATGGCTGGATCTATGCCGCGGGCCGCATATGCCCACAACGCGCCATGTCGGACAGGCCTTTAAGCTGATGAAAGTGGCGGGGGCATATTGGCGCGGCGATTCCAATAAAGCCATGCTGACGCGAATCTATGGCACAGCGTGGCGTACTCAAGAGGAGCTGGATGCCTATTTGCATCAATTAGAGGAGGCAGAAAAGCGCGATCATAGAAAATTGGGCAAGGAAATGGAATTGTTCCATTTACAGGAAGAGGCGCAAGGATCCGTGTTTTGGCATCCGAAAGGGTTTAAGATTTTTAATCAACTTGAGGGTTATATTCGTCGCCGCATTAATGATGCCGGCTACCAGGAAGTAAAAACACCGCAATTAATGGCGCAAAAATTTTGGGAGACGTCCGGCCACTGGCAAAAATATCGTGAAGATATGTTCGTCGTTCCCGATTGTATTCAAGCGGGACAAGATGAAGAGGCGGTTGAAATCGATAGCAAAAGTGATTGGCTGGCTTTAAAGCCAATGAATTGTCCGGCACATGTACAGATTTTTAAACAAGGAATTAAATCCTATAAAGATCTTCCTATTCGCATGGCTGAGTTTGGTTGTTGCCATCGCAATGAGGCGCATGGTGCGCTTCATGGGCTGTTAAGGCTACGTCAATTTACACAGGATGATGCCCATATTTTCTGTCGTGAAGATCAAATTTTGGAAGAAGCAATACAGTTTTGTAAATTAACCGAGAAAATATACAAAGATCTTGGTTTTACAGATTATGAAATTACTTTGGAGACACGTCCTGAATTGCGTGTGGGATCTGATGAGTTGTGGGATAAAGCAGAAAAAGGTCTTATGGATGCATTGGATCATATGAATATTCCATACAAGATTGCAGAGGGCGGCGGGGCATTCTATGGCCCGAAAATCGGCTATATTTTGAAAGATGCTATTGGCCGCGAATGGGGATGCGGAACGCTACAGCTAGACTTTAATTTGCCTGAGCGTTTCGATGCGACTTATATTGGTCAAGACGGTGAAAAACATCGTCCTGTGATGTTACACCGTGCCATTTTAGGTGCTATCGAGCGCTTTATCGGGATTATGATCGAAAGTTATGCCGGGAAGCTGCCGCATTGGCTCGCGCCGGTGCAATGCGTGGTGGCGACGGTCACTAATAGCGCGGATGAGTATGCGATTAAAGTTCATGAGCAATTAAAAGCCGCAGGTATTCGCGCCGAGTTGGATATCCGTAATGAAAAAATCGGGTATAAGGTGCGTGAACATTCCGTCGGCAAAGTGCCATTCATTTTTGCAGTCGGTGCGCGTGAGGCAGAAGAAAACACGGTCGCCATTCGAACACTTGGATCAAAAGATCAAAATGTTATATCATTGAATGACGCAGTTGCAGAATTGAAAGAGACTTGCCAAGCACCGTTTTAAGCGGTAATAGTCTTTTAAGATATGTATGATACAACTTTAACGAAAATAATTTAGGAGAATATACCATCGCCCCAAGACCACCCCGCGGAATGCCGCGCAGACCAGAAGACTCAACGCGCGTGAATGAACGCATTCGTGCCCCCGAAATTCGTGTCATTGATCAAGATGGCGAAATGTTAGGAGTGATGACGCCTGAAGAGGCGATTAAGCGAGCTGAGGATGTGGGGCTTGATTTGGTTGAAATTTCTCCGAATGCCAACCCGCCGGTTTGCAAAATTCTAGATTACGGTAAACATAAATATGAGCAGCAAAAAAAGGCTGCTGAAGCACGTAAAAACCAGAAAACGGTTGATGTGAAAGAAATTAAAGTGCGTCCCGCCATTGGGGAGCATGATTATCAGGTCAAATATAAAGCCGCGCGTAAATTTTTAGATAATGGCGATAAAGTTAAAGTAACTCTTCGTTTGCGCGGTCGCGAAATGGCTCATAAAGATATTGCCATGGAAGTTCTGGATCGTTTAAAATCCGAATTGTCTGATATTAGTAAGGTTGATCAGGAAGCCAAATTTGAGGGACGCCAGATTGTGATGGTCTTATCCTCTGAAAAAGCAGAATAAGCATTTTATTTATCCTGCTTTTGGAATGTCCAATTTTTCAATAATATCCTGAATAAGCTCATCGGAATGAATCTTGTGTTTTTTGGCGCGGTCTGTATGCATTAGACGGTGACGCAGCACGGGTTTAACCATATGTTGCACGTGATCAATTGTAACTTCTTTATCGCCGTTAAGCCATGCCAATGCGCGGGATGTTTTATCTAAGGCAAGGGATGCACGCGGGCTGGCGCCAATACTGATATAGCTTTTTAGCTCAAAATTAATGCGTTCTGGGTAACGCGTGACAAAAATGAAATCGACCATATATCTTAAAACATGCTCCGGAACTTTGATTTCATCTATCTCGCCGCGCGCTTTAAAAATAATATCTTGCTCTAAAGGGGCGGCTTTCTGTTTTTTTTCTTCCTTTTGTTTTTGCTCGCCGCGGACTAGTTTTATGATCTTGACTTCGGTATCTTCGGTGGGGTAATCCACGCTGGCATGCATTAAGAAACGGTCTTTTTGCGCCTCGGGTAAGGGATACACGCCGTCCTGATCGGTGGGATTCATTGTTGCCATCACCATGAATAATTTTGGCATTTTATAGGATCTTCCTGCCACGGTAACTTGACGCTCTTCCATGGCTTCCAACATTGCATTTTGTGTACGGGATGGGGCACGATTAATTTCATCAGCCAAGACGATATTATTAAAAATTGGGCCTGGTTCAAATTTCAGGATTTTTTTATCCGTGCCTTCTTCTGTGATGGCAACCGTTTTGCCGGTGATATCGGTAGATGTTAAGTCAGGTGTAAACTGGATGCGGCCAAAATCGGCAACAATATTATCCGCCAGCGCGCGGATAGCGCGTGTTTTAGCTAAGCCTGGTAAGCCTTCCACCAACAAATTACCATTTGATAGGACAGCGATTAGGATATGATCTAATATATCAGCCTGCCCGATAATGTATTTCGCCATTTCTTTTTGCAGGTTTTGGATATTTGGACGAACGCTCATGAAATTCCCTTTTTATTTCTTTTTATTTTAAAGCAATTTGGTTAATCAAGAAACAATGTCTTCATAGCCTTTTAATGCTTTTCGCGGTAGAATGCGGGAAAAGATATCAAATTAAGGTTTTTCGAGTATGGTAAAACGTTTTCTGGTCACAGATGAAGATCTGGAAGAATTGATTCATAGCTATTGCCGTGATTTTACGGCATTGGCGCGGGAAGGACGTTACGACCCGATCACAGGCCGTGATAGTGAAATACAGCAAACGATTTTAATCCTGCTTCAAAAAGGACGGAAGAATTGCTGCTATTTGGCGCCTGCCGGGGTGGGTAAAACGGCGCTTGTAGTTGGATTGGCGCAGGAAATTGTCAAAGGTAATGTACCGGATTATTTGAAAGATGCGCGTGTTTTGGAAGTTGATTTGGCATCAATGGCGGCGGGAACATCCGGCATGTCCGAATTTCAAGAGCGATTTATTCCGATTTGTAAAGGTTTCGCAGAGCGTTACCACGACCCTGCCTATACGAAATTTATAATGTTTTTGGATGAACTTCATACGATTATGCCATTGGTGCATGGTTCTGCTTATCGTGGTTTGTCCGAGGTGATGAAGCCATATTTGACCGTTGGTGACTTGCATGTAATCGGTGCGACGACGCGCGATGAATATCGTATGTTTGTTGCCGAAGATCCGGCCTTGGATCGACGGTTTCAGAAAATATATTTGAATGTCCCTAGTCCTGAAGAAACCATGGAGATTCTTAAAAATATTCGTCCCGGATATGAAAAACACCATAGGATTAAAATTTCTGATGAATGTTTAGAGTTAATCATCAGTTTAACAAATGAACATATGAAGAGACGTAACCAGCCGGATAAATCAATTATCATGATGGATGCAGCCAGCGCTTATCACGTTCTCGAAAATGGTATTGGCGGCGAGCTGTCAAAAGAATCGGTTAAGTATATGATCGGCAAAGAAACTTCTCTTAACCCCAAGGCTTTGGAAGGGTAAAATTCCTAAGCTATTTTACTGCCATATAAACTTTAAATCCGGCGGTTTCAGCTTTTTTGTCAATGTTAGGAAAGTATTCTTTTAAGGCATATTCATAAGGCAAATGCTTATTTGCGACCATCCATAGAATACCGTCCTTTTTCAAATTGCGCGCGGCATTTTCAATGAAATGTAGACCAAGAGTTGGTGTGTCTTTGCGGCCTTCATGAAAGGGTGGGTTCATAAGAATAAAATCATATTTGTGGGCTGAATTGTATGGTTTGCTTAAATCGCACCAGTCGGTTTTAATTGTTTTTGAGGTAAAATCCATGTTTTTTTCGTAGCATGATAAGGCACGTATATCAGCATCGTGCCCCCACATCGCAGAAATATGCAGATGTTTTTTTATGGCGTTTACGCTTAGGAATCCATAGCCACATCCGAAATCCGCGCCCATTCCCCGCAAGGGCGTATCAATTGTATCGATTAGAAGTTGTGAGGCTAAATCATTACGATCCCATGAAAAAAGGCCGGGCTGGGAATAAAAGCCGCGCGGGTTTATCTGTGGACGCCCATCATCTATCCATTGATCCAAAAGTGCTTTGTTAAGATTTTTATCCTTTTTGACGGACACCCCTTTGGCTTTATATTTGGATGTTCCAAGGGGCTGTAGTGACAGTTCCTTCATCCATTTCTCTAAGCGCTTACCATTTTCTTTATTATCGGCGGTGACAATAAGGGTGCCATTCTCTTTTAATGCATTCAGTGCCTCCGCGATGTAATACTGAGTTTCTTTCACATGTTTGGTGCCTATAATTCCGGCGTAATCATATTGCGATTTTGCGTTTAATGGCAATTCTATATTGGGGTGTGATGAGTGCGGTTTAAAGGGCTGAAAGATATCAATATTTTCTATGTTATCATTATCAATCACAGGGCAATTTAGGATAATTGCCCTATTTTTTTGATCGAAGAATTCTGTGTTTTCAGCGATATCAAAGAAGAGTTGCTCTGCATTTTCCATGATGTAAGTTAGCCGAAAAATGAGAGATATAAACCTTTATTTTTTTTAATTATCTGAATAATAAAAAAGCGCATAGAAAAACTCTATGCGCTTTTTAAAATTATCAAAATGCTTACAAAACGATTGGTTGGTCGATAACCAGATTGCCATTATCAAGTAAGTCTTGAAGGCTCGCCCCGCCTAATCCGTTTTCGATGAAGGCAATTTCGACAAAATGATCGCCGCCGCCATCAACATCGATAGATAAGATATCATTCTCCAAATGTAGGAAGTCAGATATAGCATGATCCAAAGGGTTATATAGTGCGATCATATCATTTAAATTAATCACGTCACCACCCACACCGACTTCAAAATCTGTGATGGTATCCAAGCTATAATCGATTTCATAAAACAGGAACGTATCGGAATCTGCGCCGCCTGTTAAGATATCATCTCCATATCCGCCCCATATCAAGTCTTCGCCTGCGCCGCCATTAATAATGTCGTTATCTTCCGTGACGGTCTCCACACTTGTCGTTGGCATGATTTCAAGATCAAAAACAACGTCGTTAAAATCAGCATCGCCCAAATTTTTCAAATCTTCAAAGCCGATACGTAGCGTAGAGGTATCACCTTCCTCGACAATACCTGAAACTACGTGCTCTGCGCCATCTGCATTTAAATTAACGCCCGCGCCGCCGCGCTCATGGGTGTGATAGATATTTCCTTTCAATGCGAGGATCGTTACGCCGTCATTATAGACCAGATCTACATCGCTGCCATTATCTGAGATATTGGCGGCGCGTTCATCCGCTGTGCCGAATTTATAGATAAAACTTATATGGTCGGGATTATCTAGATCAAGGTTATTGTAAGAGGCGTTCTTACGAAAGCCGTCGGCAATAATAAAGAAACCAAAATGGCTATCCGGAGCGCCCGGAAGATTAACAGTATATTCCAATCCCGGCTGGGCAACACTTCTATGGACACTATCAAAAGCTATTTGAGCCATCTGGATGGTGCCATCTTCGGCAACGTTATAGAAACCGAGGGTATTGTGATATCCCGCGCCGGATTGTAGGAATGTAATCTTAGCGCTTGTTTGGGTTTCAGTTGATAAATTGCCTTCTACTACACCTAAATTGGCAGTTCCCGGCGGCGATAAATCGCCGATATTTTTACGTTCTACTAAAGTTGGGAATAATAATGTTTCATTAAATTCATACTCAACTTGAGTGACGAGTACGAAATTTGAATCATCTCCACCTGTTCCGCCGATCAAGATATCACTACCATTCCCGCCATTGATAATGTCATTACCTGATCCGCCTGTAATGTAATCATCGCCGCTTTCGCCCTCAATCTCATCATTTCCGGCATCGCCGTGTAGCACATCCATGCCATAACCACCCCAAATCAGGTCATTCCCATTGCCGCCATAAACCAGATCATCCCCGGAAATGCTGGCGATTTCGACGCGGGCATCCGCGTAAATCATATCATCGCCGTCGCCGCCGTAGATGGTGTCTGACCCTCTAAAGCCATCCAAAATGTCTTCACCCGGGCCGCCGTCAATATTATCATCGCCGTCCACGCCGTTGATGCTGTCATTTCCGATATTTCCCCAAAGAATATCGTCTTCGGATCCGCCATTTAGAACGATGCCTTGTGAGTAATCAATTGTGGCAGACGCAAAGTTAATAACGTCACCGCCTGCACGTCCCTGTATAAATTCCACATCAAAAACCATCTGTTCGCCGGTATCTCTGTCTTCAAGAAAGATGGCATCTCCGTTTGAGCTGAGATTAATGCGGTCAAAACCGGCATAGCCGTAATATTTTGAGAAATTTACATTTTTTTCCTCATCAAGATCAATCATTTGCCCTGAATATGGATTTGAAAGTGTAACTGTTAAGTGTTGAAGTGAAGCTTGTAATTCGAACGTATCGTTTCCTGATGTGCCTATTTGGTCCATTTATATCCCCGTTTTTTTGATTGTTTCCCTAATAAATTCAGTTTACATCTAATTTTATGTAAATTTAGTAAAGATTTTGCAATAAAAAATTAACGGGTTAAAAAATCTTTTAACCCGTTGAAATATATAAATTTATTTTGTATAAAAAATCGTTATAAGAAAAAAATCCTATGCGACTGCGGCTTTTTTTACGGAAAAACCTATCCCAATGGCTATATTATTTAACATTTGCTCGGAGAAGAAATCATTTTCTTTTGAGGAGTTAAAAGATAAGGAGTGGGAGAGTGTTTCTGATTGCACGAAATTCTTATGCGCCATTAAGGTTTTTTGAATGTCCTCCGGCGCGTTAATGACTAAATCAATACGGTCAGATACATTCAGATCGGCATCTTTACGTGCTTGCTGGATCATCCGTACCAGATCACGGGCAAGACCTTCGGCTTCAAGATCAGGCGTGACATTGGTATCCAGAATAACCGCGCCCTGACCGGATAGCGGCTGCGCGGTTGTACCGGCACCTGTGCTTAATTGCATACTATATTCATTATCTGCCAAAGATAGAATATGCCCAGCGATTGTAATTGTTTCATCGCCATTATCCGACCAGTTTCCTTGTTTAGCGGCGGGCATTATGTCCTTTAACGCCCCTCCAAGGCGTTTACCAATGGCCGGATTTACCTTTAGCTCCAATGTACCGAATTTGCCAAGATCATTTGATAATGTAATATTTTTGACATTCAATTCATCTTTCATCAGATCCATGAAAGGTGACAAATTTTCTGCGTCTTGTGATGCTATCGTTAGATTTGCAAGTGGCAAGCGCACGCGCAGCCCCTCTTTCTCGCGGATACCGAGTGTTGCGGAGCAAACTTCGCGGACGCGATCCATTGCCGCAACCAAATCGTTATTCGCGGCAAATTTATCGACTTGTGGCCAATCGGCAAGATGCACAGATTCTTCGCCGGTTAAATTTTGATAGATTTTTTCAGATAGCATCGGCAGGAAGGGCGCGCATACTTTGGTGAGTGTGATCAGAGCCGTATAAAGTGTATTATAGGCATCAATCTTATCTAGGGATTTTTCAGTGCCCCAGAAACGATCACGAGAGCGACGGATGTACCAATTATTTAAGGCATCCAAATATTTCCAGATGGCATCACATGCATCGGGAATTTTATAAGCATCCATAGCGCGTTCCACGTTTTCAACCAATTGACGGGTTTTCGCGATGATATATTGATCCAAGACATTTGTGCCGGATTCAATCATTTTTCCGCGCACCTGATCGGCATTGGCATATAGCGCATAGAAGGAATAGGCATTCCAGATCGGGTTCATGATTTGGTTACGCACTTGCCCAATTGCGGCGCCGTCTTTAGGGATGGCGAGATCGCCGCCATTCATCAGGGGCGTAGAGACCATATACCAACGCAGTGCGTCCGCGCCGTACGTATCAAATACTTCCACGGGGTCAGGATAATTTTTCAGGCGTTTGGAGAGTTTTTGCTTATTTTCATCCAGCACCACGCCATGGCAAATACAATTCTGGAAGGGCGCACGATCAAATAAAGCGGTGGACATCACCATTAATGTATAGAACCAGCCGCGGGTCTGGGCGATATATTCGACGATGAAATCACCGGGGAAGTGGTTATCGAACCAATCTTTATTTTCAAATGGGTAATGCACTTGCGCAAAGGGCATGGAGCCACTTTCAAACCAGCAATCCAAAACGTCTTCGACGCGTACCATCATGGATTTACCGGATGGATCATCGGGATTGGGACGGGTTAGGTTATCAATTGCCGGACGGTGGAGGTCGGTGACCTCTGTGCCAAAATCTTTTTGCAGTTCCTCAATCGAGCCATAGACATCCAGACGCGGGAAATCCGGGTTATCGGATTTCCAAACCGGAATCGGGCTGCCCCAAAAGCGGTTACGGCCAATGTTCCAGTCGCGTGCATTTTCAAGCCATTTACCGAAAGAGCCATCCTTAATATGGTTTGGCACCCATTCAATGCCTTGGTTGAGTTCGACCATACGGTCTTTGATGGCTGAGACTTCCAGATACCATGAATTAATCGCCTTATAAATCAGCGGTGTATCGGTGCGCCAGCAATGCGGATAATTGTGGTCGATGGTTTCCTGACGAAACATTTTATGCTCGTCTTTTAACTTTTGCATGATCGGTTTATTCGCATCCAGCCATAGCTGTCCTTCAAATTCCGGCACATCAGCGGTGAATTTTCCTGTTGAGTCAATCGGCACCACCACGGGAATTCCATGGGCGCGGCAATTGATTAAATCTTCCTCACCAAAACCAGGGGCTTGGTGAACGATGCCCGTTCCATCCTCGGCAGAGACATAATCGGCGAGTAGGACTTTGAACGCACCTTCTTCTTTTAGATGGGAGAAGTAGGGGAGGAGGGGTTCGTAGGTAAGACCTTCTAGATCGGAGCCTTTTAATGTTTTAAGGGGCGCTGTTTCTCCAAATTCTTTCGCATATCTGGGAAGCGCTTCGATACCTATCAGATAATTTTCATGATCTTTTTCAATCACGGCATATTCAATGTTCGGCCCAACAGCGAGGGCAAGATTTGATGGTAGAGTCCAAGGCGTGGTTGTCCATGCCAGCATATAAGTTGGCTTGCCATCAATATCTTTATCCAACTTAAATTTCACCGTCACCGCCGGATCTTGGCGCATGCGATAGGCATCATCCAGTTTGGTTTCAAAATTAGACAGCGGGGATTCAACGGCCCATGAGTAGGGGACAACGCGGTAATCTTCGTAGATAAGACCCTTATCGTGCAGGGTTTTAAATGCCCACATCACGGATTCCATGAAAGATTGATCCATGGTTTTATAGCTGTTTTTGAAATCGACCCAGCGCGCCATGCGGTTAACGTAAAATTCCCAATCTTGGGTAAATTGCGTTACATTTTGGCGGCAGGCATCGTTAAATTTATCAATGCCATAGTCTAGAATCTCAATACGCCCCGAAACGCCGATTTCTTTTTCTGTTGCTAATTCTGCGGGCAGACCATGACAATCCCATCCGAAACGGCGCTCCACACGCTTACCTTTCATGGTTTGATAGCGCGGTACCATATCTTTGATGAAGCTAGTAACAATGTGCCCGTAATGCGGTAGACCGTTGGCAAAGGGCGGGCCATCATAAAAAACGAATTCATTTTCCGCGCTGCGATTATCAATCGATTTTTGAAAGATGTTATGCTCTTTCCAATAGGCTTGAATTTCTTCCTCTAATTTTGGGTAGGAAGGAAGCCCTTGGGAATGCGGGTATGGTTTGAAATCATCTGTATTTGTCATCATAGATATATGGCAAGACAATCGCAAAAGTGCAAGGGGAAAGGCGATTCAGGGTAAATCGGTTTAAAATTTTTATAATTTAGATGTCTTCTATATAGTGATTTTTATGAAGATTTTTAAAATGATGACTTTATCTATATGCGTGTTTACCCTGCCGGTAAGCGCACAAAATGCCGGCCAATGGCATAGTTCTGGTGAACAAAACCAGATAGGGCAGACGTCTATCAATGGGCGCGCGCAACAAGATCATTCTTCTGTCTCAACCCGTTCAGGAAGTTGGAGCGCGGCGAGTGAAAAGGGTGATGGTGAACAAGACCAAGTAACACGCAATATTGTCGGCACGACAACGATTGACGATCCAGAGGATGAATTAAGCCGTATTGTTGGTGAATTAGTCGAAGAAACGCCCAAAAAGAAAATCCCAAATCGCGCGGGACGTATTTATAACGAGTAGCTTACAAAACGCCCTTCGTGCTTGGCAATTGATCCCCCGCACGGGCGTCTTTGGTGACCGCCATGCGCAGCGCCTTAGCTAAGGCTTTGAATAAGCTTTCGGCAATATGATGATTATTTTCGCCATAGAGGTTTTCGGCATGTAAAGTGATCCCGCCGGCGGAGGCTACCGCTTGAAAAAACTCGCGGAACAGCTCGGTTTCCATGTCTTCTCCAATGCGATCCAATGTGAATTTTGCTTTAAAGACCAGATAAGGGCGCCCCGAAAAATCAAGGGCAACGCGGGAGAGAACTTCATCCATTGGCAAATAAGCATGACCATAGCGGGTGATCCCCGTTTTATCGCCAAGCGCTTCTTTTAATGCTTGTCCCAATGCAATGCCGGTATCTTCGACGCTGTGATGCGCGTCAATGTGCAGATCTCCGTTAACGGTAATATCAAGGTCAATCAAGCTATGTTTACCAAGCTGTTCCAGCATATGATCAAAAAAGCCGATACCGGTGGAGATATTGGTTTTTCCCGTTCCATCCAGATCAAGACGAAGCGTAATATCAGTTTCTTTGGTTTTTCGTGTGATTGTAGCTGTGCGTGTCATGAAAACTGTTTTATCATTAAGCCATGAAAAGGTCATTAATTTAATGAATGCAAAACTAATTCAACTTGCCATCTTTCCTCACGCGTCTATGGCGCACATCGCGCGAAGCTATCTGGAAGCGAGCGGCATGCGGTGTTTTATATTTAACGAGCATGTGGACGGTCTTGGTTGGAACTATGGCACAGCGCTCAGCGGTATTCGCCTCATGATTATAGAGGAAGATTACGAAGAGGGGCTAAGGTTATTGCGGGAATATCCAGAGATTGATCCATCTGAAATTTCGATCGAAAAAGGGGAGGGTAAATGAAAATTTCTTGGTTTTCTGCCGTAACAATAGCCCTTTTCTTATCTGGTTGTGCGGGCACGCAAAGGGCAGATTACGAGCAGCCAATTCAGATTCCGTATGATGCGCATACACCGCCTCTCTTTTTTAGTGGGTTAAAAATTGATCTTCCAAAAGGTGAGGGGGTTGGCGTTTTAAGTCATACAAACCGGCTTTGCGGTTTTCCTTATCAACCGGTTGAGCAAAATATCCTGCGCGGCGAAGCCAGCAGCGCAGAGCTTAGGAATGTTTTTGAAAATGCATTAGAGCCGTTGGGTTATGATGTCGTAAGTGCGCCGGAGAGTTTCTTCTTTGAGGAAGAGGCAGATGACGAATTGCTCCGCACCGAATATAAAATCGGCGCAAAGCTGGTGGAATTGGATATGGTTGCCTGCGCGCAGGATAGCGCGTTCGGGTTTTTTGGATTTCAGCGGGCGGGCGTGAAGGGCGAATTATTCGCCACTTATGAATGGAGCATCTTTGATAATATTCGCAAAAGCACAGTCTATAAAACTTATAGTAGGGGTTATACCAAGCGGCGCGATATCCATGCAGAGGGATTATCTCTGATGATTAATGATAGCTTTGCGATGGCGGCATATAACTTGGCGGCTGATCCTGCATTTCATAATTTGATGGTACGCGGCAATTTGCCGCAGGCCCTGGATGGTTGGTCGGTTAAACATCATGAAAATCGCGCGCGTATTTTTGATATGGATGAGGAGGTTTACATTGCTCCTCAGGCGGTTTCTAAAACGTTAGATCTGGAACAGGCAAAAACCAATACTGTAATGGTGCAGGGCGGTGCGGGGCATGGGTCAGGATTCTTTATTTCCCAAAATGGACATATTTTAACCAATGCACATGTGGTCGGCAAGGCGCAGCGCGTGCGGATTGTTACATCCGGAAAAGCAGAAAAGCTGGCGGCGGAGGTTTTACGGATTAATAAAGAACGTGATGTAGCGTTATTACGTATAGAGAGCGTGCCGCATCATTTAAAAATTAATCCCCTGCCAGTACAAGATCAATGGCCAAATATCGGGTCGGATGTTTATGTGATTGGTGCGCCATTAAGCACGCGCCTTCAAGACACAGTGACAAAAGGCATAATTAGCGCGCATCGTAAAAACTTTAAACTTTTTGGTCAAAGCATTGATTTATTGCAGGCCGATGTCGCTATTCAGGCTGGTAATTCCGGTGGCCCATTGATCGATTCCAGAGGAAATATAGTGGGATTATCAGTGGCAGGGACAGGTTTAACCAATGAATCATTAAATTACTTTATTCCCATAAATGACGCATTTACCTCATTAAATATCACAAAATAAGTAACGCATTGCAAAAAAATAAATAAAAGTTACGTTTTAGGTAATTTAATTGTTGTAATCGTTTTTCTTTTTTGTTATGTCTTTGAGTGAGTTTTCTATGAAGAGGAGAACTCATTCGATTAGTTCGGACAACGGGTAATCGGGTGTGAGTGAAACAGGGACGTTTCACACCAAAAAATAGCAAGAAAATCTTGCAAAGAAGCGCTCTGCTTTCGTTCCCCATTGAAAACAGGGCGTTTTTTTCGCGCTGAATCTGGAAATAAAAACTAGCCTTATGATATTCTCAAGTTTCAAACTTTTCTTGACGTTTCGTAATATTCAACGCATATCATCCCTATGACATATTCTCAATTTACGCCCGTACAGTTTAACCCGTATGATTCCCATCAATGGCACGCCACGACGATCCTTTCTGTTCGTAAAGGTGATGATGTTGTAATCGCAGGGGACGGACAGGTTTCAATGGGGCCCACAGTATTAAAAGCCAATGCGAAAAAAGTTAGACGTTTGGGCAAGGACAATAAAATTGTCGCCGGTTTTGCAGGCGCAACAGCGGATGCATTTACCTTATTCGAGCGATTGGAAGCCAAGTTGGAAGCACATCCGGGGCAATTAACCCGTGCCTGTGTTGAATTGGCGAAAGATTGGCGGACGGATAAATATTTGCGTCGTCTGGAAGCGTTAATGGCGGTATGCGATAAGGATACATCCTTGATATTAACGGGGACAGGTGACGTGGTGGAACCGCAGGATGGTATTATCGGTATCGGATCGGGCGGCAATTATGCCCTAGCGGCGGCGCGGGCGCTGATTGATCGCGATGACTTGAGCGCGGAAGAAATTGCCCGTAAAGCCATGAAAGTGGCGGCGGATATTTGCGTTTATACCAATGAAAATGTGGTGTTGGAGAAATTATAAGGATGTTTGAATGGACAGCATTTGAATGGATTGAAAATATTCTGTTCTATGCAGCGTTGTATGTTCTGCTGTGGAATGCCTGGTTTTTAACAGTCAGTAAGGGCATCCCGAATATTCGCACCGCGCCAGCAATCCGCAAAAAAATGGCTGACTTTGTGCGGGAAGACATTGCCCAGAAAAAGAAAGATAAATACACAATTATCGATATGGGGGCAGGGAATGGTGATCTGTCGCGTTATATGGCGCGCACATTTCCGGAGGCACATGTTATTGGCGTTGAGATCGATAAGATTGCCTATTGGAAATGCTGTTTTTATAAAAAATTGTTGGGATATAAAAATCTAACCTATCGTAATGAGAGCTTTCACTATACGAGCCTGAAAGAGGCCGATGCGATTGTGATGTTCTTATCATGGTTATTGATGAATGACATTCGGGCGACGTTGGAGAAAAAGCTGTCTAAAAATACGCTGATTACATCCAATAAATTTCCGATCGGGGGGGATTGGGTGCCGGAGCATAAGTTGGATGTGAAAACGCTCTATTTTCATCAAAAAAGTTTATATGTGTATCATTCAAAATAATAAGTTTGGGTGTTTTTTTAAAGAGGGGACTTAATCTTATGGCGTTAAATTACTTAAATAAAGTGGGCGCGAAAACGCGGCTATTGCAGGAAGATAAGCGCATTGCAGCGCGAAAAACGTATGCGCTGAAAAGATCATTTTTAGATCGCTTTCGCGTAAATAAGATATATGAGATCGCCGAGATTTGTTTCAAAAATGGATATTTATGGCCAGAAACACCAGAGGAAACGGTCGTAATTGATAAGTTAATTGAGCATATTCGCGGTGGTAATCATGCGATTATCCCGCGTGATATTGCGTTGATTGCGTGCTACCGTCCCCTATATAAAACAGATATCGCCGATGTCATCTTGCAAGCAGCATCTCAGGTAAATAATCCTGAATTTCAAAACTTGGTCACCTATGCCATTAAAGAGCCGCGTGAGGAGAAGGCGTTGGTATCTGACATTGTAACTTTGGGGGATATTTCAAAAGATCAGACAGATGATATGCCTTATCCGCGCTGGACATATAAAGGCAAAAATATGCATCAGGCAGAGGCGGTGTCTGAAAACCCTCTGAATATTTTGATTGTTAATTCCGTTATGTCTGCGTTTTATGCCGCTCTAGAGCAGCCAACTAGCCAGATTTATGCATTGGATTCTAATATAGCTAATTTGGCGTATGGTATGCGTATCGGTAAAGAGCAGAACGTTAATAACATTAAATATATTCATGGTGATTTCATGAATATCCAACAGTTGAATATAGAATTTGAATACATACATGCTGCGGGTGTCCTTTCGCATTTGGAGGAACCGTTAGCGGGGTGGAACGTCCTTAATAGCGTTTTATGTGATGGTGGGTTAATGCATATTGGTCTGTATAGTAAAAGAGCGCGTAAGGCCGTTAATGCCGCTAGAAGCTATTTATCTGACTCCGGTATGTCCTATTCTTTGGATAATTTACGCGCCTTTCGTGCGCATGTAAAAACATTGAAAAGTGATGATGCGATGATGCCGATTGCGCTTATGCCACAATTTTATTCCCTATGGGAATGTCGGGATTTGATATTCCCACCTGTGGAGCATCAATTTGATATATTGGAAATAAAAGAAGCTTTGAAAACGCTTAATCTGAATTTTGTCAATTTTGTAAAAAATGATAAACGGATGGATTTATTTTATGAGGCATTTCCTTCCGAGGAAGAGCGTGCCGATTTGAATTTATGGCATGAGTTTGAGCAAAGGAATCCTGAGACTTTTATAGGCATGTATCATTTCATGTGTCAAAAACCCGCGACATAAAAAAGCGATATTGAATTGACCTTATGCCCCTTAAACTCTATATCTTCATGCTATGACTGATACGCAACACAAAGAAATGCCGCCCACTTATGCAGGCACTAAACAAGAATTTAAGCTAGATGTGCCTAATTTCACACCTAAAGAAATTGTCTCTGAGCTTGACCGCCATATTATTGGGCAATCATCTGCCAAAAAAGCGGTGGCGATTGCGCTTCGAAATCGTTGGCGCAGGCAGCAATTAAGCAAGGATCTGCAGGAAGAAATTTATCCGAAAAATATTTTAATGATCGGGCCGACAGGGTGCGGTAAAACCGAAATTGCTCGCCGTCTGGCAAAATTGGCACAAGCACCTTTTATCAAAGTTGAAGCCACAAAATTTACCGAAGTGGGATATGTAGGTAAGGATGTTGAATCCATTATCCGTGATTTGGTTGAAGTGGCGATCCATATGACTCAGGAAAAAATGCGTAAATCCGTTAAGGCACAAGCAGAGGTATATGCCGAGGAGCGTGTATTGGATGCATTAGTAGGCGGCGCAGCAACACAAGGAACACGCGATAATTTCCGGAAAAAACTTCGTGAAGGCGAGATGAATGACCGCGAAATTGAAATAGAGGTTAATGATACGTCAAACCCGATGCCATCTTTTGATATTCCCGGTATGCCCGGCGCATCAATGAGTATGATTAACATGAATGATATTTTGGGCAAAGCCATGGGGCCACGCACCAAGAAGAAGAAAATGAGCGTTGCCGATAGTTACGATATTCTGGTTGCCGAGGAAGCCGATAAATTATTGGATGAAGAAAAAGTCGTTGCCGCAGCAATTGAATCGGTGGAGCAGAACGGGATTGTCTTTCTGGATGAGATTGATAAAGTTGCCGCACGTGCCGAGGCCCGCGGCGGTGATGTTTCCCGCGAAGGAGTTCAGCGTGATTTACTGCCCTTGATTGAAGGGACGAATGTAACAACCAAGCATGGCACCGTTAAGACCGACCATATTTTATTCATTGCCTCAGGCGCGTTTCATTATGCCAAACCATCCGATTTATTGGCGGAATTACAAGGGCGCTTACCTATTCGCGTTGAGTTGCGCCCATTAACACAGGAAGATTTTAAACGTATTTTGCTGGAAACCGATGCGTGTCTGATTAAGCAATATGAAGCCTTAATGGGTACGGAAGAATTAACTTTGACATTTACGGATGGCGCCGTCGACGAGATCGCACGTTTAGCATTTGAGGTCAATGACAAGGTGGAGAATATCGGCGCAAGACGATTGCACACCGTCATGGAAAAATTATTAGAAGATGTCAGTTTTGAAGCAACCAGTAAGAGCGGTGAGGCATTGGAAATAACAGAAGAATTCGTTTCTGATCAGCTATCTGAACTTGCGCGGAATACGGATTTATCAAAGTTTATTTTATAACATTGAACTGTAGATTATGAATGAATTACTTGAATTTAACTATATATCTTGGCCTGAGCTAGTCTTACGTTTAGCGTTGGCTTTGGTATTTGGTATGATTCTTGGGTTGGACCGTGATCGTAAAAATAAGCCGGTTGATTTTCGTGCCTATATGATTGTGGCGACGACCACATGTTCCATTGCTTTAATGGCGCAAGAACTTCATTTCTTATTTGAGAATAATGCCGCAGAGCCCGCGGTCGATTTGGGCAAAATCGTTTCCGGTGTTTTGACCGGCATTGGGTTTTTAGGCGCGGGCGCGATTATAAAATTAGAGAATAACAGAGTTGTTGGCACCGCAACGGGAGCCAGTATCTGGGCGGCGGGTGGAATTGGCCTGACGCTTGGGTTTGGGTTATATGGATTGGCATTAATTTCTTTTGCATTTACCGCGATCATACTGATAATCGGCGGGCTTTGTATGGAAAAGATAAATGGTGTATCAGATAAAGAGCAAGATATATCAAGAGATTAAAAGGCATTTATTATGCCGCTTTAAACACCATAGCCACACCGTTCATGCAATAACGCAATCCTGTTGGCTTTGGGCCATCGGGGAAAACATGTCCCAAATGCCCGCCGCAATTCGCGCAGTGCACTTCAGTTCTGGTTGCAAATAAAGTGTTATCCTCTGAGGTGCCAATCGCATTATCATTGATGGGCTGGAAAAAACTAGGCCAACCTGTGCCGCTATCATATTTGGCATCCGCACTATAAAGGGGATGATCGCAGCCTTTACAGTGAAAAACACCTTTTTCTTTGATATCATTTAACGGTGATGTGCCTGCACGTTCGGTGCCATGATCACGCAATACATAGAAGGCGTCTTTATCAAGCTTGGCTTTCCATTCTTCACGTGAAAGTTGGTAAGGGAAAACGCCTATATCTTTTTGCTTATCTGTGCCAAACCAGCCCATGCTATATCCTTTCGCAGAAAAGGCAATGATCGCCCCGCTTGTTAATAATAGTGTGATAAAGCGTCTTCTATTCATATAAGTTTATTCGCATAAAAAGCGAAAAAGTTTCATAATCCGTATTTTTTTATGTATGCAAAGAGATTTTTCCTATAAATATCAGCCATGATTACGGTTAATAATATTTCAATATTTATCATATTATGTGCAGGTATTTATTTCGTGTCCACCTTTGGGATCTCAGGAGAGACAGATTGTACATCAGTTTTTGAAACGAAACCTGTTATTGAATTTATAGACACTGAAAATGAGCTTACTTACAACCTTCAAGTAAGTAAGCGGCATTTGAAAGATGTAAAACTCAGGCATCAACAACAACTTTCCCATTTAATGGTGAAGGGGGATACACTAGGCCTGACCTATGGATCATACGGATATAATATACTTGTCTCGATGGGGTTTAAAAAAACAGGGGCATGGGGGAAGGCGTATTGCCCTTATATTCGCAGCGTTAATCTTAAACTAAATTACCAGTCGGAAATATATGTCGCTAAGGAATATACCTCGAATAAATGTGCTTTTGATGTGATTTTAAAACATGAGTTGGATCATCATCATGTGAATACGAGCAATAAACGAAAATATTTCCAATGGCTTAAAGATGATTTCCCGGCAGTTTTACAAGAAGTTTCAAAGTCTTATGAGCCCGTTTCAAAAAATGAGTTAGGACCAAAGAGTAAGAAAATACAACAGGATGTAGAAAATATAGTCACTATTTACGTGGATAATATGAATAGCCGTATGGAGGTTGAAAATCAAAAATTAGACACAAGGGCAGAATATAAACGCCTAAATAAAGAAATCAGACAATGTTATGCGCGTAAATAATATAATGACACGGTGATAAACCCGATCAATTTAACGCTTTAACCCGCCCAGAATGCCGCGGACCAATTGGTTCATAATTTGGCGTCCCAAGGACGAGCTAGCGGCGCGGACAGCTGATTTTATTGCGGCCTCGGCAATGCTTTGACGGCCGGATGACTTTTTAGCGGGTTTCATTGTTTCCAGCTTTTCGGCTTGTTTAGCTTTTTCCTCGGCGCGGGATTTCAGGATTTCATAGGCAGATTCGCGGTCGATGCATTCTTCATATTTTTTATCCATACCACTGGCTTTGCGCGCCATGTCTTTGGCACTATCTGAAGACTCGCCAAGCCGTGATGCCGGCGGGCGGATCAAGACGCGCTGGACAATTGATGGTGTTCCTTTGGCTTCCAATGTGGAGACCAGTGCCTCCCCGACGCCTAATTCTGTGATGACATCGGCGACATCAAATTCAGGATTTTCGCGATAAGTTTGCGCCGCCACTTTAATAAACTTTTGCTGTTTAGGGGTAAACGCACGTAAGGCGTGTTGAATACGATTGCCAAGCTGTCCCAAAACAGTTTCGGGAATATCCTGCGGATTTTGTGTCACAAAATAGATGCCAACCCCTTTGGAGCGGATTAGGCGCACGACTTGCTCAATCTTTTCAGTCAAATGCTTGGGCGCGTCCTTAAAGAGCAAATGCGCCTCATCAAAGAAAAAGACAAGCTTTGGTTTATCGGAATCTCCCGCCTCCGGTAATTCTTCGAATAGCTCGGAGAGCAGCCATAACAGGAAGACAGCGTAAAGACGCGGGGAGTTCATTAACTGCACAGCATTGAGAATATTAATATAACCCTGTCCGTCCATATCTGTGCGAATGAAATCTGTTAATTCAAGGGCGGTCTCCCCCAAAAATTTATCCGCGCCCTGATCTTCCAATCGAAGTAATCCGCGCTGGATTGCGCCTAGGGAAGATGTAGAGACGTTGCCATATTCCTTTGAAATTTCGGATGCGCGCTCACCCATTGAAACCAATAAGGCGCGTAAATCTTTTAGATCGAGTAGTAACAGGCCTTCTTCATCGGCAATACGAAAGGCGATGTTTAAAATGCCTTCTTGGGTATCGTTTAATTCCAACATATGCGCGAGCAGGACAGGGCCAATTTCGGAAACAGTGGTACGGACGGGTGTTCCCTCTTTTCCGAAGACATCCCAAAATGCGCAAGGAAATGCTTTGGCTTTGTACTCATCGCCCAATCCAATGATATTGGCGCGTTTCACCAGAAAATCTTCCATTTCCGATGGTTGGCATATCCCGGAAAGGTCACCCTTCACATCCGCCATAAAAACAGGGACGCCCGCGGCAGAAAAGCCTTCGGATAGGATTTGTAGGGTAACCGTTTTTCCCGTACCCGTGGCGCCCGCGATTAAGCCATGGCGGTTTGCCCACTTCAATGCGAAATTTTGTTTATTTTCAGGCGCGCCAGTATAAGAGCCGATATATATATTTTCTGGATCTATCATAGGGCAGATTATGGCGATTTATATAGAAGGGGGCAATAATTTATTATACACACGCCTGGCTTGACATCACAGGATGAAAACCAAGCCAGTATTGTCCCTCTATTTTAAACCGCTTTATACAAGGAAGCTGCAAAAGACCTTCTTAAGGACAGTCGCGTTTAGTTTTTATTGAAGATTAATCTTTTATAGATTATTAATATTTAAAAATAATAAAGAGGGACACAGATGGTTACACTTCACGAAAATCCAACGGTGATTTCACCCAAGGAATTATTATATTTGTTAAATGATGCATCTATCAAGGCATGCGATGATAAAGTAGCAAAAAGTAATGATAAATCTCCAAGTGATGCGTTACCTTCAAATAAATCGGATGAAATTATAGCCCTGGTCAGAGATGAAGAGCGCAGATTGTTCTGTGCAGAGTGGGATTCTGGTTACGATTTAGACGGATCACCTGCAGCAGATTGCAATAATGAAGATCAAATTTTAACGCATCTTTGTCATTTTATTGATGATAAAATTCGTGAGGCGAGACAGGCTGCGCCATATATACCAAGTAAAGAAAAACTTGAATCTTTTCGTAAGATAAGTGCGGTTGTACCTGAAAATCTCATTGAATTTTATGGACCACAACCAGTTTAAATCAGTTACTTTAAATAATCTTTGATCAAAACTTCCGCGATTTGCACTGTGTTTAAGGCTGCGCCCTTACGTAGATTGTCGGCGACGCACCAAAAGTTTAGACCGTGCTCAACAGAGCTATCTTCACGCATGCGGCTGATGAAGACATCATCTTCGCCTTGAATCTCGGCGGGGGTGATGTATTCCATATCACTGTCAAGATCAATGACTGTAATGCCCTTAAAGTCGCGCATGGCTTTCATGGCTTGGCGTGCAGTGATCTCGCTTTCAAATTCCACATTAACCATTTCGGAATGTCCGATAAAGACCGGAACGCGCACGCAATTCGCGCAAATTTTGATTTTCGGGTCGAGAATTTTTTTGGTTTCCGCCACCATTTTCCATTCCTCTTTGGTGGAATGGTCATCCATAAATTTATCAATCTGAGGAATAACGTTAAAGGCGATTTCCTTGGCGAATACGTCTTTTTCCAATGCGTCATTAACAAAGACTTTTCGTGTCTGGTTGAATAGCTCATCCATGCCGGCTTTACCTGCGCCGGAAACAGATTGATAGGTGGATACAACAACGCGTTTGATTTTCGCAATATCGTGAAGCGGTTTCAGTGCGACAACCATTTGTATGGTGGAGCAATTCGGGTTGGCTATAATGCCCTTTTTTTTGTAATCCGCAATCGCTTGTGGGTTAACCTCCGGCACAACAAGAGGGATATCCGGATCCATACGGAAATGGGACGTATTATCAATAACAACCGCGCCAGCCTTTGCCGCAATAGGTGCAAATTCAGATGAGACTTTTGCGCCGGGCGAGGATAAAACAATATCGGTACCCGTAAAATCATATTTCGCCAAATCCTGTACTTTTAGGGTTTGATCACCAAAAGAAATCTCTTTGCCGACCGAGCGACTAGAGGCAAGCGCAACCACTTCGGATACGGGGAAATTCCGCTCATGCAGAATATTTAATAATTCACGGCCAACATTACCAGTTGCGCCCATAACAGCAATTTTATAAGTCATAGTTTTTCTTACCACGAAGCGTTATCTTGGGACAGTCACTTTTTTTAAAAAACTGACCGTCCCTAGTCGCTATAGCCCTTTTATTAAAGATATAAGTTTGTCGGTATCTGCTTCATTGCCAACGGAAATCCGCAGACAGTTTTCTGTATCTGGCTTAGCGGAAATATCGCGAAGTATAATTTGCGCGGCAAGTGCCGTTTTTAAAAAACTTTGTGCGGCATCATAAGATATAAATTCCACCAATAAAAAATTTGTCTCGGAAGGGAATACATTGCGAACTATGTCAGCTTTTTCAAAGGCGGATACAAGTTTTTGGCGCTCAATTATAATTCGGTTAATCATGCTCTCTTGTTTATCTTCCGCTTGGCGCAAGGCTTCAATGGCGTTGGCGGAAACGGATTTTGGAATCGGATAGGGCGCAAGACAGCCGCGCATGAATGCCATGAAGGCCGCATCTCCGCCAATGGTGGCGCCAACCCGCTCCCCCGCCAGTGCATGCACCTTGGATAACGTACGCAAGATTAATAAATTGGGATGGTCGCTGAGAATATTAATGAAGCTGTCTTGCGCGCTGAAGTCAATATAGGCTTCGTCTAAAATGACAGCGCAATGTCCATTCAGCGCAGATATGATTTCAGTTATGGCGGAAGGCGCAAATACGTTCCCTGTCGGGCTGTTCGGACAGCATAGAAAAACGAGCTTAACGTTATTATCAGGATTTTTTGCGGTGGCTATGATCTTATTAGCGTCCAAAGAAAATGAATTATCTTTAGCGATAAGAGGAACTTGAATATGTTTTGCTCCTTGCAGATTGCCATAGACGCCATACATGCCAAAAGTTGGCGGGCAGCTCAGGATTGCATCTTTGCCGCTTTCACAAAACATGCGAATCAATAAATCTATACTTTCATCCGATCCGCGTGTTGCGATGATTTGATCAGGGCGCGCCCCATAAGCTTTTGCCATTGTCGCCAATAATGCCGGAGGTTGCTGGACATCATAGCGATCTAACCCTTCTAAGTTGCTGAAAGGATAGGGGTTTTCATTGGCGTTGAGATATATGGCATCGTCTTTTTTACCCATCTCGCTGGCGGCGGAGGAATAAGGCGTAAAGTTCGTGCGGAGATCATGCCGGATGAGGGGAAGTAAAGCGGATTTTTCTTGGTTTTTCATTATGTTTTTGTACTCCCGCATGCTATAAAAATCAATTAATCATAATGATCAAATTCAATAGAATATTAAAGACTTTAGATATATGACCGATACAGCAAAAAACATGAACGAAAATACAGAAAATGCCGAATATGGCGCGGGTTCAATTAAGGTTTTACGCGGCTTGGACGCCGTGCGGAAACGTCCGGGGATGTACATCGGGGATACAGATGACGGCACAGGTTTGCACCATATGGTGTATGAGGCGGTTGATAATGCGATTGACGAATCGTTAGCGGGGCATTGCGATAAAACCGAAGTTATTATTAATAAAGATGGTTCGGTGACCGTGCGCGATAACGGACGCGGAATTCCGGTGGGTATCCACGAAGAAGAAGGCGTCTCCGCGGCGGAAGTCATTATGACCCGTCTACATGCGGGCGGTAAGTTTGATCAGAATTCTTACAAGGTCTCCGGTGGTTTGCACGGGGTCGGGGTGTCGGTTGTTAATGCACTGTCTGAATGGATGACTCTGCGTATCTGGCGTGAAGGGAAAGAGCATTTTATGCGATTCCGTCACGGCGAAGCAGAGGCGCCTTTAAAAGTTACCGGTGATTCAAATGGTCGTAAAGGCACGGAAGTGACATTCATGCCTTCAACGGAAACATTTACCATGACGGAATTTGATTTTCCCACCTTGGAAAATCGCCTACGTGAATTGGCGTTTTTGAATTCCGGTGTCCATATCGAAGTCGTCGATGAGCGCGAAGATCCGCGCCGCCAAACTATTTTTGAATATGAGGGCGGTATCAAGAGTTTTGTTGAATATATGGACAGAACCAAGAAGCCGCTTTTCCCAAAGCCGATCACTATCACTTCTTTTGATGAAGCATCAGGCATTACCGTAGAGGCATCGCTTCGTTGGACGGATGCCTATCATGAAACCATGCAGGTTTTTACCAATAATATTCCCCAGCGAGACGGCGGGACGCACCTTGCGGGTTTCCGCGGTGCATTGACCCGTGTCATGGGTAAATATGCCGAAGAAAATGCGTCTAAAAAAGATAAGGGCATGAAGCTTACCGGTGAAGATATGCGCGAAGGATTGACTTGCGTTCTGTCTGTGAAGGTGCCGGATCCGAAATTTTCCTCCCAAACTAAAGATAAATTAGTATCTTCTGAGGTGCGTCCGGTTGTGGAAAGCGCAATTGGGGAGCATTTTGCCACATGGTTGGAAGAACACCCTGCAGAGGGTAAAATTATTGTCGCCAAGATTTTGGAAGCCGCACAAGCGCGCGACGCCGCCAGAAGAGCACGTGATTTAACCCGTCGTAAAGGTGTAATGGATATTTCAAATCTGCCCGGAAAATTGGCAGATTGTCAGGAAAAAGATCCATCCAAATCAGAAATCTTTATTGTGGAAGGGGACTCAGCGGGCGGTTCTGCGAAGCAGGCACGTCATCGCCAAAATCAGGCTATCTTACCCTTGCGTGGTAAGATTTTGAACGTGGAACGGGCGCGTTTTGATCGTATGCTCGGCAGTGAACAAATCGGTACATTGATTACGGCGCTGGGCACTGGTATAGGGCCGGAAGAATTTAATATTGATAAAATTCGCTACCATAAAGTCGTTATTATGACGGATGCGGATGTCGATGGTGCGCATATTCGCACATTATTACTGACATTTTTCTATCGTCACATGCCTGAAATGATTGAGCGCGGTTATCTGTATATTGCACAGCCGCCGCTTTATAAGGTAAAACGTGGTAATTCCGGTGAGACCTATTTGAAGGATGATCCGTCTTTGGATGCCTATTTGTTAGATGCCGCATTGAAAGATGCGGTTTATACAGATCATACCGGCGCAGATAGAACCGGACAGGATTTACGCGAATTGGTCGAACGTGCCAGATCTTTGCGCGGGTCTATTGCTGCTTTAACTAACCGGATAGGTAGCCGTACAGTGGTTGAACAACTGGCCATTCAAGGGGCGTTTAGCGAAGAGGGCGCCTCCGCGACCAAAGCAAATGAAGTGGCGGATCGTTTAAATGCTATATCTCATAAAGCCGAGAGAACATGGGAAGGGTCATGGGATGATGTCACGGGCTATTACCTAAAACGCATATTACGCGGGGTCACTGAAGATGCGCGGATTTCTCCTGATACGTTACGTAATCCTGATGCAATGAGATTGCATGCGGCGACAAAATGGTTGAAAGAAAATTTTGATCAGCCGGGAACGCTTCAGTTTGCAGAAAAAGATAAGATTAATATTCATGGCCCTGTCGGGCTTCTTGAGAATGTTTTGGGGCTGGGGCGTAAGGGTTTGCAAATCCAGCGTTATAAAGGTCTTGGTGAGATGAATCCTGAGCAATTATGGGAGACAACTCTTGATCCTGAAGTTCGTACTTTGTTGAAAGTAAATATACAGGACGCCGCCAAGGCAGATGAGATTTTCTCTACTTTAATGGGCGATATTGTTGAACCACGTCGTGAATTTATTCAAAATAACGCGTTAAAAGTCGCCAATCTGGATGTTTAATATCGATTGATATCAATAATAAGATAAGAGGGACTCCATATTCATATTTCCTAAATCATTTGGGATTATAAGTGTTATATGAATTCGGAAAGTCCCGCCCAAAAGATTTTGCTGATTGAAGATAATAAGACAGATTATCTTCTGACTTTAAAAATTATTGCAGCACTCCAAAAAACCATCCAGGTTGATCTTGATTGGTGCCAAAATTACGATGAAGGCATTCATGCAATCGAACAGAATAATCACGATCTGTATTTAATTGATTATAGTTTAGGGACTAAAAATGGTTTGGACTTGGTTCAAGAAAGCTATGAAAAAAATGGAAATGCCGGTCCGTTTGTTTTGCTGACTGATTTTGATGCATCAGAGTTATTTGATCGCTCTGCAGATTTAGGTATTTTTGATCATATAAAAAAGTCAGAATTATCGCCATCTATAATTGATCGCACTATGCGTTATGCGATGAGAAGGTTTCAAAGTGATCAGGCTTTACGTCAAGAAAAGGAGTTTAATGCATTTATTTTGGCAGAAATTCCTTATTTAATTATAAGTGTAGATAAATATGGTTTGATATCTTCGGTGAATCCGGCGGCTACCACATTATTTAAACGTGATAGTGCGGATTTTTTAAAACAACAATGGAAAGATTTATTACATCCTGATGATCGCCAAGACATTAAATATATCGTTAGCGATGATGGCGAGGTGTCTTTTGAGGCGCGCATTTTGACAAATGATAATAAAGAACGTGTGATTAATTGGAATATATTAAATAAGGGCGTTTCTAAGGATCGATCAGAATTGACGGCCTTTATTTTGTCCGGGAAAGATATAACCGAGCAGATCAGGGCCGAGGAAACGGAGCGTCGCCGCCAAAAAATGGAGGCTTTAGGACAGCTTGCGGGCGGCGTGGCGCATGAAATAAATAACTTACTACAACCTATTTTGATGTCATCGCAAATGGTCACCTCGAAAGTTGAAGGCGGCGTTAATGGTGAAGATGCCGAGTATTTTATAAAAAATATGGAGCGGATTGAAAGGAATACAAAAAGCGCTGCTAAAATTGTTGATGATATCTTGTTATTTTCACGTGGGGAGCAAAAGGAAACAGAAAAAGTCAATTTATATCAAACATTGGAAGAGGCGATTTTATTCGTGAAGGAAATGCTTCCCGCAACTATTTCTGTCAAACTTAGCCTTGAAAAAGGGGAGACGAAACAAATTGCAGATATTAATAAAAATGAGTTAACGCAAATTGTAACTAACATGCTGATTAATGCCTCACATGCTATGGGCGGGCAAGGTGATGTCTTTGTAACGGCTAAACATATCATGTTATCGCGTAAAGAAGCCTATGTATTAAATCTAAAAGCCGGGGATTATGCGGAAATTAATATAACTGATACCGGTTATGGTATTTCAGAAGAAGATCAGGCCAATATTTTCAATCCTTTTTTCACCACCAAAGATGTGGGAGAGGGGACAGGTCTAGGGCTTTCTATCGTTTATAATATTATTGAAAAATGGCATGGTACGATTAAGGTCAAAAGCCAAGTCGGCAAAGGCACAACATTTTCGATTTATATCCCGGTAAAATAATCATCATGACGTTTTTAAAAAAGGTTATTTTAAAAGTCTTTTAACCGTAGCTTCCAGCTCATTTTTTGAAAATGGTTTTTTTAGTATGATATAGCCAGCATCTTTTAAAGTTTGGATTTTTTCGGCATATTTTTCAAAATTGCTACCGCCGGTCATAACCAATACCGGTGTGTGCAAGCGCCCGTTAGTATTGGCAATGAAGGAAAATCCATCACCTTTAGGCATCATGAGATCCGTAATAATTAAAGAGAATTTCTTATTTTTTACCTTTTGCGCAGCCTGTATTCCATTAGAGCAGGCCTCAACCAAATAGCCGCTATTTCTTAAAAAATCTGCGAGAATTTCCTGTATATCTATTTGATCGTCTATTACAAGAATACTTTTCATGGATTTCAATTATAGCGACGCTTTTTATATCATGGTAGCTCTTTTTGCGGCATTAATGAAAAAAAACCAATATCTTGCGAAATGCCTTAAAACCTGTTTTAAATCAGACTATGTTAATAGATGTGAAAACACCGCCTCAGAAAAATTTATCTCCTTTGGAGGTGCTCTCAAATGATCTTTCAAAAGATATGGCATGCGTAAATCGGGAGATTTTGACCCGCATGACATCTGATGTGCCTTTGATTAATAAAATTGCACGTCATTTAATACAGGCAGGCGGTAAACGCTTGCGGCCGCTTTTGACCTTGTCTATCTCCAATGCTTTGGGCGGAAATATGAGCCGCGCTCATGGTTTGGCGGCAACGGTTGAATTTATTCATACGGCCACACTGTTACATGATGATGTTGTTGATGAAAGTCATGAACGCCGCGGTAAAGCGGCAGCAAATGACGTGTATGGTAATCAGGCAAGTGTATTGGTTGGTGATTTTTTGTTTTCACGTTCTTTCCAGCTTATGGTGGCCGATGGATCACTTGAAACTTTAAAAATTCTCTCTGATGCGTCTGCGATTATTGCAGAAGGTGAAGTGATGCAATTACAAATGCAGCGTAATTTGGAAACAGGATGGGATGATTACATTCAAATGATCGGTGCAAAAACCGCAGCATTATTTGCCGCAGCATGTGAGGTTGGTGCCGTTGTTTCCCAAGGTGAGTCCGAAATACAAAATGCGGCGCGTGATTTTGGATATTATCTGGGATTGGCATTTCAAATTGCGGATGATGTGCTGGATTATAGCGCAGAACAAGGTCAGCTTGGCAAAGCGATTGGCGATGATTTCCGTGAGGGAAAAATTTCTGCGCCGGTTTTGTTAGCGTATGTAGCATCTTCGGATGATGAAAAAGATTTTTGGGTGCGTACAATCACAGATGGGCAGCAATCGGAAACTGATTTTGCAACGGCGCAAAACATTTTAAAGACATATCATATATCGGAACAAGGTTTAGATATGGCACGTACCTATGCGGACAAAGCCTTGGCGGCACTAGACACATTGCCTGATTCGCGTACTAAACACACATTGGCGCAGATTTGTGAATATGTAGTTACGCGGAATTTTTAGCTTTTAATGACATTCGAGTGAAAAAATATGTTTATTACAGCAGGAACCGTGAATGATACAAAAGATTTGACGTGGAAAGCCCATATCTTTAAGGATCAAAAGCCTGACTATTATGATATAAATGACCCGTCGCCAAAATATAATGGAAATGTTTGGGATGACCCGAGCCATGAACCAACAAAAGAAGAAATAGAAAAGTCGAGAATAAAAGAATGACACCACAAAAACCTAAAATCCGTTTTGCCCCTTCACCGACTGGAAAGCTCCATGTTGGGAATGTTCGTACGGCAGTTATCGTCTGGCTTGCGGTTAAAAAGTTAGGCGGGACATTTTTGTTACGTTTGGATGACACCGATGTCGAGCGCAGTAAAGAAGAATATGCAGAGGCAATTCAGCGCGATTTAACATGGCTTGGCTTGGAATGGGATGAATTTGCCCGTCAGCGTGATCGCCAGGATCGTTATGATGCTTGTATACAAAAATTAAAGGATGACGGGCGTTTATATGCTTGTTATGAGACACCTGAAGAGCTGGCTCTGAAGCGTAAATCTTTATTGTCACGAGGATTACCGCCGATTTATGATCGCGCCGCATTGGAATTATCCGATGAGCAAAAGGCCAAATATGAAGCTGAAGGCAGATCGCCGCATTGGCGTTTCCTATTAAACTATGATCCGATCGAATGGGATGATTTAATCCGCGGCCCTGTGAAATTTGAAGGTAAGGATCTTGCCGATCCGGTGTTAATCCGTGAAGACGGCACGCCGCTTTATCATTTATGTTCGGTGATTGATGATATTGATTTTGATATCACACATATCATCCGCGGTGAGGATCACGTCACCAATACCGCAACCCACATTCAAATGTTTGAGGCATTGGGGGCAAAGCCGCCGCTTTGTGCGCATTTATCTTTGATTAGTGATGCGGCGGGCGGCAAGCTGTCAAAGCGGATTGGCTCGCTGGGGATTGAGACTTTGCGTGAGGAAAAAAAGTTAAACCCGATGGCTATCTTAAGTTATCTGGCACTTTTGGGAACCTCAATGCCGATCGAAGCGGTGAGAGATCGTCAGAAGTTGATTGATACATTTGATTTTTCAAATTTTTCACGCTCTACGCCAAAATTTGATGAGGAAGAGCTATATCGTTTGAATACAAAATTATTACAGGAAACGGCTTTTGAAGAGATTAAGCCGCACTTACAGCAGGCGAATTTGGAACAAGTTGATGAGGCTTTTTGGCTCGCGGTGCGTTCAAATATTGAAAATCTGGAAGATGTTCGGGAATGGTGGCGTGTGGCGCACGGCCCCGTGACACCGGAAATTGAAGATGCCGATTTTGCAAAAGCCGCGGCCGCTTTATTACCATCCGGTGATTGGGATGAGAATACTTGGAATGTCTGGATTAATGATGTGAAGGAACAGACGGGTCGTAAAGGTAAGCAATTATTTATGCCGATTCGTAAGGCCCTGACCGGCATGGAACACGGCCCGGAGTTACCTGTTTTATTGTCCCTAATTGGCCGCGCCGAGGCTGAATCCCGTTTAAAAGGTCAAACTAAAAACGCGGCATGAGTAAGTTATTTTTTATTGGGGATAGCATTACAACTGGTGCATGGGATGAAAAAGGTGGCTGGGCAAATCGTTTAATTGCTGCAATCATGACTAAAACGATTTCAGCCAAATTTGAGGAGGGGGCTTTTTACTGTTGTCCGTATAATTTAGGTGTTTCAGGTGATACAGTTGCAGGAATTTTATTACGTTTGGAAAAAGAAGTTTCTTTAAGAATATTTCCCGAAGATCCAAGGGAGGCCTTGGAGTTTGTTTTTGCGATTGGTGTTAATGATTCCGTCTATATGGTGGAAGAAGAAAGACCACGTTTCACGGACATAGAATTTCAAAATAATTTGCACACCCTCATTAAATTAGCTCAAAAATTTACGCAAAGAATTCACTTTGTGGGGTTATGTCCAGTAAATGATAATTTACTAAATCCTATTCCGTGGGCACCGGACAAGGCATATGCGAATAAGCATGTCAAAAATCATGAAGATATGATCGCGGAAGTATGTTCGAAAAACAATATTTCTTTTTTACCACTTTTTGATAAATGGATGAGTATGCCAAATTGGCAGGAATATTTGATTGACGGTGTTCACCCTAATTCAAAAGGGCATAAATTATTGGCAGAACAGATCGGAGAATTTTTATTCACCGATCAATTTTATTCTTTTCATTTAAATTAATTACTTAATTTCCGCGCAGGCAATGCGCGCCCCGCCGCCGCCTGTGGGTTGCGACAGGTAATCATCCGGGTTTTGGTGGATCATGATAGAGCTGCCATCTTCATCCATTAAATTGATGCGCCCCTTTGCGCCTGTCAATGTCACACGGCTATTGAAAGCTTCTGCGACGACGTGCCCTTCTGCGTTTACTTGGATATTCGGCAGATCGCCTGCATGGGGCCCGCCTTCCGCAAGAAAGCCATGTTGGCGATTATCCGGGTTTAGGTGACCGCCTGCGGTTTTAAATTCTTCGGATGGTGTGCAAGCCGCGGTTTCATGAATGTGAAAGGAATGGCTGCCTTCGGGCATATTCATACTGGTGAGTTGAAATAAAACGCCTGTTGGGCTTTCTGTTAAAGTTACTGTCCCAATTTCTGTTGAGTTGGTATCAATTAAGGACACTTCCTTTATAAAAGCGGTGGGTTTTTCGTCTGTCGCGGCGCTATCAGATGTGGCATGTGCGCTATAATTGGTGATGCCTAATGCCATCACTGCCGCGCTCATAAGAATTTTTTGCTTTAATTTCAGTTGTATCATCTTATAGTCTCCATCATATGGTTTATCATTCACCCTTTAATTTAGTTTTTTAAATGCCAAATACAATGACAAATTCCCCGGCAATCATCCTAATGGTTCCGCAGATGGGAGAGAATATCGGCGCAGCGGCGCGGGCTATGGGGAATTTCGGCTTAACAGATTTGCGTCTGGTTGCGCCGCGTGATGGATGGCCCAATGAAAAAGCAATTGCAATGGCAGCGGGCGCATTGCCGGATATTGTGAGTGTTTCCGTATTTGAAACATTAGATGAAGCGATCGCCGATATTCAATTTCTGCTGGCAACCACGGCGCGTCGGCGCGATATGGTCAAGCCAGTTTTCTCATCATCCGGTGCCGCAGCAGAGCTACAGAAAAAAACTTTACAGGAGAATAAAACAGCCATCCTGTTCGGGCGGGAGCGTAATGGACTTGAAAATGAAGAGGTTGCCAAAGCGCAAGGTATTATTCAAATTGCGACGAATCCTAATTTTGCATCTCTTAATCTGGGACAATCTGTTTTATTGATGGCCTATGAATTATTTCAAAAAAATGGCGATCAATTACATTCACAAAATACGTCTTATGAGGAGGGAGCGTCTCTGGCGGTGCAAAAGGATGTGCAAACATTTTTGCAGCGGTTAAATGGCGAATTGGAATATGGCGAGTTTTTTAGATCAGAAGGGTTGCGCCCGACCATGGAACGCAACATCACCAATATCTTCACGCGAATGGATCTTACCGAGCAGGAAGTGAAAACGTTACAAGGCATCCTTTCCGCTTTGTTAAAATCCGGACATAAAAAAACGGACCCATAAGCCCGTTTTTTGAATTCATATGATTTAAAATCTTAACGTGAATAAAATTCGACGACCAGATTTGGTTCCATTTGCACAGGATAAGGAACATCTTCCAGACGTGGTGTGCGAAGGTATGTTGCTTTAAATCCTTCGACGTTAACATATTCAGCTAGATCACGCTCTGGTGAATCAACAGCCTGTAGAACGGCAGGAATAGTTTTCGCTGTGTCGCGAAGCTCAATAACGTCGCCTTCTTGAACCATATATGATGGAATGTTAACTTTTTTGCCGTTAACCAAAACATGTTTGTGGCTGACCAATTGACGTGCAGCAAACACTGTTGGTGCAAATTTAGCGCGATAGATAATGGCATCCAGACGGCTTTCCAACAAACCAATTAAGTTTTGACCTGTATCACCACGCAGACGAACTGCCTCCACATAATATTTATGAAATGCTTTTTCGCCAACATTCCCATAGTAGGATTTCAGCTTTTGCTTCGCCATGAACTGGATACCGTAATCGGTTTGTTTACCGCGCGCGGCACCATGCATACCGGGACGTGTTTGACGAATATTAAAAGGGGATTTACCGCGACCCCAAAGGTTACAACCGAAACGACGGTCAACTTTGTGTTTGGCCTGTGGACGTTTTTCACTCATAGATTTACTCCGTTTTTTTCATTTATTGTCCCGATATTCAAATATGTATTGAACATAAGTTCAACGGGGCACCTTGCCCTCTTTTCAGGAATAGATGGATTTATAAGCATTTTCAGATGTTTGTCAAACAATTTCCCCGTTTTTTTAGGTAGATTGCTATTTTTCTAAAAAAGATTAAATTAATCTTTATGCAAACACATAATTCAGCACTCAACGTTCCGGAAACGGCGACAAAGACTTTAAGCAGAAGTAACATAGAAACGCCCCTCGGTTCAATGGTTGCTATGGCGGATGAAAAGGCTCTGTATCTATTGGAATTCACAGATCGTACAGGCCTTTCTCTGGAAATTGATCGTTTAAAAAAACGAGAAAATGCGCTGATAACAGAAGGCAACACAGAGATCACTATTCAAATTCAACAAGAATTGGGCTCCTATTTTAATGGAGGATCTTTTGTATTTGAAACGCCAATAAGGTTATCAGGCTCTGCATTTCAAAAGAAAGTTTGGCATAATCTGATGCAGATTCCCGCGGGTCAAACCGGCTCCTATAAGGACTTAGCAATTGCCATTGACCAGCCCAAGGGCGTGCGGGCGGTTGCAAATGCGGTCGGACGTAATCAGCTTGCCATTATCATCCCCTGCCACCGCATAATTGGCCATAACGGTAACTTAACTGGCTATGCTGGGGGGCTAAAAAGGAAAGATTGGCTATTAAAACATGAGGCATTATAAGGCGTTATATCACATTTATAATACGTGCAGCATGGTATGCTCATCTGTTTAAAATTAATTTATACACATTCTTGTAAATAAACGCTTGATTAATCCCTGACTTTTCGCTTATAACACATTGTCTCTTGTTTGACACTTCTGTGTCCCGTTCGTCTAGAGGCCTAGGACACTGCCCTTTCACGGCGGCAACACGGGTTCGAATCCCGTACGGGATGCCAATTATACTCTCCACTGAATTTCATTAAGCTCCAGAAACCCTTGAATTCACAGGACTTTCGGGCCATACTTACCTCCATTAACACTCGCTAAAAATCCCTAACATCCATGCATTTGGGGGTATAAAGTGGGGGTACAGGAAAAAGTATAACCGGGAGATACCCCAATGGGAAAACTCTTTGAAAAGACATGCAAGGCGGCAACGCGAGACAAAGACGGCGGTAAGCTGTTTGACGGACGCGGCCTATTCCTAGAGCTTCATAAGAATGGGGGTAAATACTGGCGCTACAAATACCGCTCCCCCGCCACTAAGAAGGAAAAGCTCTTGTCTTTGGGGGTATATCCTGAAATTGGCCTTGGCGAAGCCAGAGAATTGCACTCTATCGCTCATAAGCAAGTCTCGCAGGGCATTGACCCTATGGATTATAAAAGAGAGCTTGAGCAACAAAGAGCGCAGGAAGCCCGGAATACGTTTCGCGTCATGGCGCTTGAGTGGTATGAGCACAAATTGCCTGAATGGTCTGATACCAACGCCAAGACGATCAAGAGCCGCCTAGAGCGCGACATCTTCCCTATTATCGGTAACACCCCCATTAAAGACATCACGCACCCCATGCTTTTGGATATGGTCAATGACATCCGCAAGCGCGGGGCGAATGAGCTTGCCAAGCGTGTTATTCAGATGTGTAAGCACATTCTCCAATACGCTGTTATTACCGGACACATAGAAAGAAACGTAGCCGCCGATCTATCAGGTATTATCAAAGCCAAGCCCAAAGGCCATTATGCGGCCATTGATACGAAAGAGCTTCCTGAATTCATTAAGGTTTTCCGCTCAAATCAAGCACGGCTTCATAGGCAAACATATCTTGCTGTTGAATTTATGATGCTGACATTCGTAAGAACCGGAGAAATGATTGCGGCGGAATGGAAGGAATTCGATTTTGAAGAGAAGATGTGGATTGTCCCCGCACCGCGTATGAAGATGAAGAAAGAGCATATGGTGCCGCTTTCCAAACAAGCGATTGCCGTATTGAAAGAACTCAAAGAATTGCACTCGCACCCTACTTATGTTTTTCCAAGCCGAACAAACCGTGACAATCATATGAGCAATAACACGATCCTCATGGCATTGCGGCGCATGGGTTACGGCGGACAAATGACAGGCCACGGCTTTAGATCGTTGGCGCTTAGCACGATCAAGGAACGCCTTGGCTATCGTCATGAAGTGCCGGATGTGCAGCTTGCACATGCCAAGCGCGGAGACGTAAACCGTGCGTATGGCCGAGCAGATTTTTTAAAAGATCGCATTAAGATGATGCAGGAATGGGCGGACTATCTGGATAAGGTAGAAAAGGGATAAGCGGATGCAGAAACAGAAGAGCACCGTTATTGATTATGAAGCTCCGATTGCCTTAGCGGAGCATGAGTATTTTTACACAGAGTATAAAGATGGCCTCTCTCTCGTGGAAGCTATCGCAGTTTGTCACCTAAATGACTGGCAATACCCGGCATGGATAAGAAATGCTCTTGGCGCAGCAATGACAAAGCTTTATGAGAGCACCTTTCCAGATACAGAAACGAAGGATCATAAGTCGGAGATTAAAACACTCCAGAATGACTTTAATTATGAAGATAAAGAGTATGCTTTTGACCGATATAAAAAGGCACAAAAGAGCTTTCTAAAGAATTTGCGCCTAAGTTTAGATCGGGACAATTTAATAGAAGCACATAAACGCACAAAGAGAGATCAAGAGCTTGCGGATTTAATAGCTGGTTACGCGCAGTATTCGCACACGCCCAAGCCTTCGTTTAGTGGGGTATATGCTGTCATAGATGCATTAACGGAGGCCTTAAACACTGACTATGAAACATGGGAAATGCTGTGCACGACGAATGAAAATCTATCTAAAAACATTCTTGGCAGAGAATTAAAAGCAAAAGACATTTTTCCTGAATGCCTTAATACCTCACGCGACATTCTAATCAATATATGGAAGCGTCACGAAAATCGTCTACTCGAAGAATACGCTCAAGCACGAGAGCTAGAAGGCTAGCATCGCTCTACACCTTGGCTTTTCTATTGGTCTACTGAACACCTCACTACACATATTTCATTCCATCTACGTGCATTAAACTTTGGGAACATTTAATTCATTCCAAAGAAAGAGAGGCGTAAATGTCTAGAAAATTCCTAAGAATGTCCGAGGTTGAAGACAAAATCGGATATAAGAAAAGCTGGATATATAAGGCGGTTAAAGACGGCCAATTTCCAGAACCTGTAAAGCTAGGGCAAAGAGCGATTGCTTTCATCGAAGATGAAATTGATGAATGGATGCTTGCTCGTATTGAAAAAAGTAGAAACGTAACGGTATAAAAAAACCCGCCTCAAATTATGGGCGGGTGAAGAATTGCTATACTCCTTTATACCAAAAATTTTCTTCTTCGTCATGTTCATAGTTTTTTGGCATGAGGACCAAAGGTGCAAACATAGATCTATGTATTTTGATAATTATACAAATTATTTAATTGCAATTGATTAGTAAATTTTGCAAGTCCTGAAAACGGGACTTTTCCTTCCTTAAAAGTCCTCAAAATTGGAGCGTTGAAAGCACATATGTTTTCAGCGCAAGGAAGAATTGATGAACGCAGACGATTGTTTTGATCACGAATTCATTAATGCACATGTTTTGCTTAAATCCCAAGGAAAGCGTGCTCAACATTATCCGAAAGGCTGGTTAACAGCTTGGCCGGAATTGCTGCTTTACCTTTTTAACGATCTTACAAAAAGGGAAGTTCTTGTTTTTATGTCTATTGCAGCGCAAACGAAATATCTGAACAGAACAAGTGTGACCCGAAAAAGCTTATCGACGAATTTAGGCATTCAAAAAAATCACATAGACACAATTGTCAAAAAGCTGATCAAAAGAAATGCGGTTCATGAGCAAGCAGACAAAACATTGCAAATAGACCCTCGCTATGGCTGGTTTGGCAATGTCGATCAATATCACGAAGCGTGTGACGCTTTGGACAAAAAAACTAGAAATTCAGCTTTAAGGTAAAGAACAAGTGACTAAATTGAGTTAATGGTTTAAAAACAAAATGAAATATATGAAGGAACAAGACGATGAATAGTGGACAAATGGGGCAGCTAAATACCGAGTTAAAAGGTATTGGTCAATTAATTAAAGACAAGCATTCAGTCCCTAAAAACCAGCGTGAATACGCTTGGGAAGGAAAGCACGTAGAAGACTTCATTAATGACATTACCGAAGCGCAGAGTGAAAATAAGCCAGAATACTTTTTGGGCACCATTGTTTTGACCTCGACAAGCTCTAGACCCGAAGTTGTTGATGGGCAGCAAAGAATGGCTACTGCTTGCATTGTTATTGCGGCTGCTAGAGACTATTTAATACGAACAAAAGATGCTGACAACGTTAAGAGCGGAACATTATTAAGCAACAAATTTTTATTGTTTCAAGACCCCAAAGATTTGGAAACTTATCCTTTTTTTGAATTAAATGAGATAGACAATCTTTATTTTAGAAACTTTATAATTGAGGAGCCGGAAAATAAAAACAGCTCTTATTTTAGAAAGGAAGTGCCGTCTCACGACAGATTGAAAAAGGCTTACGACATCGCATATACGGCAATTACCAAAATAGCCGAAGCGCCGCCGAATAAAGCGCGACACCAACTTAATGACTTTATTAGCTATCTAGAGAATAATGTGAAGATCATCTCTCTGAAGGCACCTGATGAAGCAAGCGCCTTTACTCTTTTTGAGACACTAAATGACCGAGGCTTGGATTTAGCAATTTCTGATCTTTTGAAAAATTTCTTGCTTGGTAAGTCTGGTGATAAAATTGAAGACGTAAAAAATCGATGGATGGCGATGAAAACCACGTTAGAAAGCTCTGATGCTGGAGATAGCATTGTCATGTATATTCGTCATTTGTGGTGCTCCGAATACGGTTTAGTAAGGGAAAAAGAACTTTATAATGTCATAAAAAAATCGATTACCAACTCCTCAAAAGCGCTTTCTTTCGCAGAAAAGCTCTCGTCTAATGCAAAACAATATGTAGCATTACTTCAACCTGACCAAGAGTATTGGAAAGAGTATGATTTTAATGCTCATAAATATATTAGATCATTAAATTTGCTTAATTTTACGCAGCCGCGATCTCTTCTTTTGGCGGTTATGAACAAATTCAAGCCTAAAGAAGCCGCTAAAGCGGTAAAATTAGTAGAAGCTTGGTCATTTAGATTTTCTGTAGTTAAAGGCCTTGGCGGCGCCGCTATGGAAGGTTTTTACGCAGACTTGGCAAAGCAAGTTACAGACGAGAAAATCAAGAACGCAGCGCAACTATCCAACGCTGCAAAGGCTGTTGTGCCTACAGATAAAGATTTTATTGATGCGATGAGCCGATATAGGGTCACTAAAGCCGTTTTAGCCCGATACATCCTACTAGAAATTGAGAAAACACATGCAGGAGTGGAGAAGCTAGACTACGTACCCAATGATAATCCATCGGATGTAAATCTAGAGCATGTCCTGCCCAAAACGCATGATAAAAAAAATGGAATAATTTTAGTGAAGAAGATCATAAGGCCTATTTCTCCAAGTTAGGTAATTTAACCATTATGAATAGCGATGATAACAGCATTGCTGATCAGGATAATTTTTCTTCAAAGAAAAAGATTTACGCTAAATCAAAGATACAAATTACCCAAACGCTCTCTAATGAAAGCAAATGGGATGCGGAAGATATAGATAACAGGCAACAAGAACTTGCCAAGTTAGCCGCAAAAAGATGGGCGATTTAATTTAGGATAGCTTTTTATGCTTGCGATATAATTCAAACGCTCTTTTTAATTGAGAGCGCACCGACACACTTAAGCTAGAATATTCGGCTTTTCTTTTGAGTTTGAGCAAAATTTCATCGGATGATTTGGTATCTTGCACATCCACCATCCCCGCAACTCTACGCAGTCTAGAGGCATTATCTTTTATAGCTCTCGCTTGCATATCAGTATTCTTGGAAAGCCATAGTTTGAAGGCTTCAACATCTTCACTTGAGATCATTAGGCCGCCTCACTTAGAATGATTTTATTTTGCGCCAAGAACTCCTGTATGCAAGTGCCTATAAATTTTCCTAAATTTACAGGCACAGCGTTACCAATCATTTGTTCCATAGCTGTTTTTGATCCAAGCCATTTATAAGTTTCGGGGAAAGTTTGAATTAAAGCTCTTTCCAAGGTCGTAAGAGGCCGCACATTTTTGCCAAGTTTGGCCGTATCATTATGGTGTCCTGTATAGCCTTCTGGAATGGGACGATTAACACCACGTATTGTCGCAGCAGGTTCATCAACAGAAAAAACGCCCCGCCTATTGTAGTTTCTCGGATGACGATAGTAATGTTCAACATCAATGCTATTGCCCAAATAGTCTCTAACCGTCATTCTTTTTGTAGATAAGTTTTTATTGATAATCTCATCAAGGAAGCCGTCTTCCTCGTCTAAAAAACCAATGCAGAAAAATCTTTTTCTTAATTGAGGAACGCCGCACTTACTGGCATCAAGCACAACTTCTGTTAAGCCATAACCTGCTTTTTTAAATAATTTTCGTGCATTCTTATACACTGAACTATTTCTTGTCCGGGCAACATTTTCCATGACAAATAGCCTAGGCTTATGCGTTTCGATAATTTTTGCATACGCGAATGTTAAATCCGCTCTCGTTCCCTCTTTCCTATGTCCGGCAGAAGAAAAATCCTGACATGGAGGGCCACCTACGATTACGTCACATTTATGCTGCTTAATCTTTTCAACAACTAATTCAACATCGGAAATGTCTATTTTTTCCGCTGGATGATCAAAGTTATTGGAGTATGTTTCAAGAGCTAAATCCCAATTATCGCAAGCCCAAGCCACGTCAAAACCAGCCTGTTCAAAACCAAGCGATAAGCCGCCACAACCACAAAATAAATCAGCTATTTTCATGAAAAACCCCTTTGACGTCAATTATTTGACGTCTTGATGCAATTGTCAAGCCTGAAAGATGGTGGCATAAAAGATTATTAAGAAAAAGAAAAGGCGTACACATGGCTGAAGAACGGACTGGAAAATTATACGGTATTGAGCATTCCAATAGGGAAGGGGAGAATTTATGGGGTAAAAATCAATTTAACAGTACATTTCCGTTAGCCTTGGCTTGCTATATGAGGGACAAAGGTATTCCCGTAATATATCTAACTTTAGATAAAAATTTGAACGTCGTTCCTGTGGAGCTCTCTGTAGATGACTTGTTCGGAACAAAAAAATCTTCCGATGATTTATATTTTTCATTTGAGACAAGGTTCGATCCCTATGCGAAGCTAACTTATGATCCTGTTGAGCGTGTGGATTTAGTTATAGCTGAAAAAGCCATTAGTAAAGGCAAGGTTGTTGCTGGAAAACATATAAAACCGTTAGAGGTTAAGCTAACGGTTGTTCCAGATCAGACAACTCATAAAAAGAAAGAAAATGCCTGGTCACCGGAGCTGGTGATAAGACCAGCAACTACCATGTACTGCGCTTTAGGTACTGCATTATCATGTGCCGATAAATTGGAAGATATAAAAGCTATATTTGAACCGATATGTCACAGTGTAATGCACTGGAATAATGAAACAGAGGTTTCAAAATTATTACCCGATGCAATAAATGGACTTGACGAGTTTCAACAAGATTTTTTTAAATTTCAACAACCTACCATTTTGCAGCCAATTTGGAGAACGGAAGGTAAAAAGCCCGTTCTTGCTCAAAACGCTTTCGATATATTTGTCTGGAGTGACTTTGCTTTGGCACGAGTTTATATAGAGTTGGCGCGTCGAGGAAAAACTCAAAGTGTTTCCCGTCATGCAAGAAGCGCATTGAGGCTAACACGTTTTCTTTTTGATTACTCTCGCTCCGGTAAAGTGCATCTCCACAATATTTATGCCGATATGACGTACTCTTATCAATCGGACAAAGAGTTTTCTATTAGTGGACAAGTAACCCACCCTTATATGAAGCATGAAAGGCTTGAGAAGCCCGTCTTGTCTCGTGATGTCGTCAAAGAAATTATTCTGGATGGCGGAGAGAAGAATTTATCTCCCGAAAGACGCTTTGATCAAACTATATACTTCTCGTCTCAAACATAAATATGGACACATTTTCTGAAAAGAAGCGTTCAGAAATAATGAGGAAAGTAAAATCGCAAAACACTTCCCCTGAAGTGAGGTTGCGTTCCTTGCTTCATGCAAGAGGTTATCGCTATAGGCTTCATCGCAAAGATTTGCCCGGCTCTCCTGACATTGTCTTTCCCGGCAAGAAAGTTGCGATCTTTGTTAATGGCTGTTTCTGGCATGGGCATGGCTGTAAAAGAGGACAAAATATGCCGAAAGCAAACGCTCAATACTGGAAGGATAAAATAGATAGAAACACCACACGGGACGCAAAAAACTACAAGTCGTTACAGTCTTTTGGTTGGCGCTGTCTTATTGTTTGAGAGTGCTCTATCAAGAAAAGAATTATGGAGAACGTAGCGAAAAGTATTGATAGTTTTCTGAACGGCGCCAAAAAATTCCACGAAATTTGAATTGGTTAAGCTTTATTAGAAGAGATTTTCAAGCATTCTTTCATTGCGCCATGTCAAAAGAGTTAAAATCCTGCCATCATGTATTCTTATGGTTTCTTCATAAATGAAATATCTCGATAAGTCATTATCGTTAGAAAACCAAGCATCCGCAGGAATGCTATTTGGGCGGCTGCTATTTTGTTTCTTCATCAAAACATCATAAGCAATAGTGTCTCTGTCCAATCGTTCATGAGGAAAGAGTTTGCTTGGAACATCACTGTTTGGCTTAAACCATTTACGGTTTCCATTGTGGTCGTAACAAACAAGAATACATGGCTCTGGACTAAATTCGACAAACCTTAATGCGGTAGCAGTAATGCTTGTATTAAAGCGTTTTTTGAATTCAAGAATTGCATCAAAACACGCATGTTCACACTTTCTTACAAGTGGCGAAAACATATATTCCGGCATCAAGAGATTTGAAGCAAAGTCATCTGCAATCCGTTCGGGGTGTATCGCAGAAAATCTTACATCAAAGTTACCAATTTCATCGGCTCGACATATCGCTGGTTGCCCTCTGTGATGATGCCAATGCCCCAATTCATGGCCGATGGAAAACCTTTTGCGTTCATAACTGCTTTTTGAATTTACGATAATGAAAGCCTTGTCCTTATGGCCTATGATTTGGGCTTCGCATCCATCGAGGTGCTCTTCTCTGACATCCTGTATACCACAGCAAAAAGCTAGTGTTTCCAGATCAATGTCTTCTGGCCTTTCTATTCCGTATGATTGCAAGAGTTCTTCTGCATGGCTTAGTCGTCGTCGCACAGGATGTTTCCTTCTTCATCTATTACGCCTAGCTCTATCAAGTGTTTCAGGTATACATCCAAATCACCTTCGGAAAGCTCATTTTCATTTCGAGCGGCCATAGTAATCTTTTGAGTAAGATTATCATTAGCGTTTAATGATTTTATGATTTTCTTCTTTCTATCAAGGGATACCACTTTCATTTCTTTTTGAAGCTGTGGTTTTTGAGATAAACGCGCCTGTTTAGCAGCCTCAAACTTAACTTTGTTATGCTTAAAGACGCTATCTTTAACAAGGTCACGCATATGCTCCATCTCTTTTTCAACATCGCAAACCTCTTCTGCAAACTCAGTGAGAATTTGGTCATCACTGGTTTCAAGAATGTCTTCAATGATCATGTCTTCTATACGTTCAAGTTGTGTTTTGTTCTTCATGTCCTGTGTCATCGTATTAATCCCTTTGGGTAATGCTGTTTAACCTTACGGCGAATTCTTGTCCTAACGCTTTCGTAGCGCGTTCGGTCAATTTGCATTTCCGCGCAAATTTCATTCACCGATAAGCCGTCGGCTCTCCCAATTAGCAAAAGCCCTGCCTCTTCATCGTTATCAAAGAGAGAAAATGCTTCTTGTAAGGTTTCGTTTAAAATCAATTCTTGCTCTTGCGATAAAGGCTCTGTTGAAGACACCTCTGACAAAAACTCGTCAATGTTGGTGTCTGCACCTGCATGGACGGCCTTGGCTTCGTAAGAGTTCTTTTTTGTCCGTATATTGCTTGCGGTGCTTTTCATTGCACCGGCTAGAAAGACGACAAAGCTCTCATTCTTTTTGCATTTGCGCTTACCGATTTCTTTTTGATCTTCATAGCGCTCCTAGCGCAGCCAGTATCGCGTCTTGAAATAGGTCATCCGCATTTACGGAACCGCCGGACAACCTATTTGCGATCATTTTTAGTTTTGCCAAATCTGCTTTGGTCAATTGCCCCAAAGCGTCTTTGACCTCGGCTTCACTTAAATGATCCTCATCTGTTATGGTTTTAAGCAAATTCGCCCCTCCACGTTCTAATTAAAAGCTTCTAAGCATATGGGCTGAAAAGGTGTCGGGTACCGGACATATATTTTTTATGTCCGTACGATCAGGAAATTCAGCCTGTATGGGTGTAGGCAATTTCAACCGTAATGAAAGGATCATAAAATGTCTAGAAAACGTAACAATGAAGTCACAAGTAAACGCGCCGCATCCGCTGCCTCTAAGGTCTTACGCGACCCTAGATCAAGCAAGGCGGCAAAAACCGCTGCCGCCTCCGCATTGACACAAAGACCTAACAGAAAGAAGAGGTAGCAAGAGCCATGATTACATTTGAAGTAAAAGGTCGAAAAGTCAGCCAAAAGCAGTTCTTTAAATCTATTGAGAAGAATGTCCACGATGCCGTTAAAGAACATCTTGTTAAGGAAGTTAGCAAAGTTCGTGATCCTGAAACAGGTGAAAAACCGTCTGTGAAAGTGTCCGGGAATTCTCTTGATAATTTATGTGTAAAGGTTTCTGGATCAGAAAGTCTCATTAAGCAAGTCAAGGATAAGCTAAGCGATTAGCTTGACAGTTTCGGCTTCATGTCACATGCTTGTCGATGCATGACACATGTCATGTCGGGGCTTAGTAACCCCCAAATCCCAAACGGTTGGCATCAACCGTTATTGGTGCGTTTCCTGAAGATAACGCACCAACGATGTCGCACTCGGTCTTATGGCCGGGAGCGGCGGTTATGTCCAAGGCTTCGGCCCAAAAGCCGTTGGCCGTTTCCCTTTGGGATTTGCGGTTACTAACTCCCGGCTGCCAGAGCGATCTGGCAGTCGTTTGCTTTCAAGACAGGAGTTAGAGATATGCCCCGTAAATTTAGCCCGGCGTTTATGAGTGCCTTCATGGGAATGTCCCTCATTACCCATGCTTATGCTGATCCATCCAAAATCACACAGGAGGAGATTGAGCGCCTGTATATCGATGAGGTAAAGTTGTCGGGAAAGACATTGCAATGTTTTCAGGCTGGGCAAGAGATCATCCATGAAGTGGGATTGCAGGAGTTCGAAGAAAGCGAGAAGCGCATTAAGGCGCAGCGCCTAGACGGATCAATCTTTGAAGTACTGTCAGATGATAAGGAAATGGTATGCACGGTGATTACGCGCAAACCCGCCGAATTGACGTTAATCGATGCTATCGGAAAATGGATTTATTTTTGTACAGTTTTTGCTGAAAATCACTTGTTTTGAGGGGTATTTGGGATGCATGCGCATCACGTAATAATAAATTGAAATTCGCCTCAATGCTGCTGATTTTCTGGGTTTGTGTTGTTTAATTACGTGATGTGAGGTCAAAAAAATGCTGCGTTTTGTTTCCATTATCCCCCATGCTTTGAATAATTGCGTGATCTGGAACAGCGCATACGGTGGCGAAAATCATAAAAACGGATACTAATGGATGATGTAAAGAACACCTTGTCGCCGCATCTTGTGTGGCACGTAAATTACACGGTATACAAAAAATGGTTCAATGTTGTGGCGGCTGATATCACTATAGGAACGGAGAGCCAGACATCCCCATATTTTTGAAATATCGGGGGGAATACGGGGGCTAGGGATAGGAGATAAAAGAAATGCTATCCATATGGCTCTTGAAATTAATGGATGTTATGCTACACTATTGGAATAGAAGAAGAATTCGAACCCGTGCTATTTTGTACCGCAGAAGGTAAGGGGTATATTTGGGGGTATACACATTCTTCACCTTAAAATTTCTTATTTAATATCAATATGTTCTCGGATTAATTAGAAGTCCGTACGGGCCAATTACATAATTTTTACACTCAAATGCAATCCGAATAAGCTAGACAAATCAAGGGTTTTAGAAGATAATAAGTCCTTGGTCGTCCGATGCTATCCGACTTAATCTATAAAAAGTGGTGGCTTTATTGGTGGCCTTTATTTGGAAGTGACCCTAAAGGGGCGTGCTTGCAAATTTGGTGTTCTGTAATTGTTATATGATTTTAAGTTTTCTGCCTTCTTATCGTGTTTGGTGGTGAGTATGAGGCCTTATATTTACATATATTTTGGGGTGAAAAAATTTTCTAAAACCGTTTAAATTTATAGGTTTTTAAATAAGTTTTGATACCATTAGAGGCAATGTTTAAAAAATATAGATATATTTTAAGTGCCTCTGTTGCCGCTTTTTCTTTGATCAACGTCAATTCTGCGTTTGCCGGGCCTGAAGGCGGGGTGGTTGTTGGCGGCGCGGTAGAAATAATTCAAAGTACAAATAAGACGGATATTCATCAAAATACCGACAAAGCAATCCTGGATTGGCGGAGTTTTGATATTGGGGGGGATGAACATACACAGTTTCATCAACCTTCGGCGAGTTCAATTATCCTTAACCGTATTAATGATACGAAAGCATCACAAATTGATGGAAAATTGACTGCCAATGGGCATGTCATGCTTATTAATCCTAATGGCGTAGTTTTCGGGCAGGGCGCGCAGATAGATGCAGGATCTTTGACTGCGAGTACCGCAGATATTGATAATAATGATTTTATGGCCGGGCGAATGGATTTCAGCCATGCGGGTCGCAGTAACGGGGAGATTATAAATAATGGACGGATTACCATTTCAGAGGCGGGGCTTGTTAATTTTGTAGCGCCTCATGTTGAAAATCACGGTGTTATCACAGCTAAACTGGGTAAAGTTCAACTTGCCGCCGCCGATACATTTACGTTGGACTTGGCCGGTGACGGAATGATGAAAATTGCGGTTTCCGATGAAGATGCTAAAAAGCTTGTTCTTAATACGGGGCAGATCAGCGCAGAAGACGGTCATATCGTTTTATCTGCCACAAGAGCCAGAAACATAGTTGATAGTTTGGTTGAAAATACGGGTATTATCGAAGCATCATCAATGACGAATGTTGGTGGTAAAATTATATTAACGTCCGATCAGGGTATCACCCATACTTCAGGAATCTTAAAAGCAAATGGATTATTAGGGGGCGGGGAGATTTTAATTGGCGGGGATTATCAGGGACAAGGAGATATCTCAATCTCTAAAAATACTTATGTTGCAAATAAAGCTTTAATTGAAGCAAATGCTACGGAGGCGGGTGATGGCGGTAAGGTGATTGTTTGGGCCGATCAAAACACGCAGTTTGCCGGTAAGATCAACGCGCATGGCGGCATGATGGGCGGGGATGGCGGATTTGTTGAGACGTCCGGTAAAATAAATTTAGATATTGCGTATGGCGCTTCTGTTGATGCATCAGCGCAGCATAATAGCGGTGCGGCGGGATCATGGCTTCTTGACCCATCCAATGTGACAATTACAAGTGGGGGTGCCAATAACATTCCTGGCGGTGGGGGCACGTTCGATCCGCTGACGGATAATTATTCAATAGATGCAGCCAGTATTGAAACAGCGTTAAATGCCGGGAATAATGTCACCATTACCACGACTGCCAATGGGGGGGCGGACGCTGAAAGCGGTGATATTCTGGTAACAAATGCGACAATTCAAAAAAATGTCAATAATAATGATGTGACATTCACTTTGCAGGCGCATCGTAACATTACCATTCAAGATTCCACGATTACGTCTTCTGAGAATGCGCTCAACGTTATTCTTAATGCTGATCGTGATGCCAATATGGATGGAGCGATTTATGTTAGTAATTCGACATTTACAACCTTAGACGGCAATTTCGTGGCAGGAGGCGGATCCGGAGCTTTGGGCGGTGCAAATGGTATTCTAGGCGATGGGGATGGGACGGGCGCGGATGATACCTATGCCTATGGGAATGCCAGTTCAATATATGGCGTAAGATTTAATAATAATGCGTCGGTTAACACCGGCGGCGGATCAATATTTATAAATGGAAATGCCCATTCCATCAATAATGCAGCCGGTGTCATTATTGATGGTAATACCAGCCTGACCACAACCAGCGGACATATCAATCTTAATGGGGAGGCCAATGAGAGCGTAGATAACATTGATGGTATTTTAATACAGAATGGTCATTTGGAAACAGATTCCGGTGACATCCGTATTACCGGAAATAACCGGAAAACAAGTGGGGTTACGAATGAAGGTATTCTTATTCAGACGAACTCAACCATTAAAGCCAATACCACAGGGAATATATTTTTAACCGGCAGCGCCGCAAGCTCGGTAAATACGTCACGCGGGATTAATTTGGCGAAGGCATTAATTAATTATAATCAAGGCAATGTCACCCTTTCAGGACAGGGTAATGCCGGACAAGGTTTATTGATCTTAAATGGTAGTTCCATTGAAGCGACCGGCGCAGGAACAGGAGAGATCACAATCGATGCAGCATCCACCAGTGGCACGGCATTGGATCATTACACGCATGCCAATAAAGCTGTTCTTGGGGGCGCTTTGGCCAATGGTGATATTAACATCATCGCTGATTTCGTTAGCTTTGATAGTAATTTTGAAGCACGAACAGCACAAAATATTTATGTCACTCCTAAAACTAATTCCAGAAGTATTGGTTTAGGCGGCGGGGCAGGGGATTTGAATTTAACGGATGCTGAGCTATCCTATTTTAATGCTGGTGAAAAATTTGTTATTGGTAACAGTGCGGCGGGAACAGGGGATGTGATAATCACGAGTTGGGATTTATCATCTAAAACGCATGATGTTGAAGTCTATGGAAATGATTTTAATATAGCGGGTGTGACGTTAGGTAGCGGCGATTTCCTAGCCCATGCGCGGGATAATGGCGTTGATTACGGTGATTTGGTGATCACAAATAACATTACCAAAGCGGTGAATGGTATTTCTAACTTAAATTTAAGGGCGGATCGTAATATCTCCAATACGGGGGGCGCGGATATTATTGCATCAGATGCCAATAGTGATGCAGATGGTAATCCCACAACTGATGCGGACAGCTTAAACATAGTTCTGAATGCGGATCGTAATGCAGATCAAAATGGGGCAATTTCCATTTCAGATGCAAATATCACAACTCTTGGTGGTTATTTGGTTCTTGGCGGTGGGTCGGGAACATTATGGGGAGCGGATGGTATCAAGGGGACGGCAGATGATGCGGCTTCGACAGGCGCAGATCGCGCTTATGCCTATAGTAATAGCGCTCTTACATCAGGTATTAATATTATTACAAATACATCCATTAATACAGGAATTGGCGATGTTATCATGAACGGATATGCGCAGGGCGTGGGATCGGAAAATGGTGTTTATATTGGTGGGGGTTCTAATATTACCACTAGTAGTGGCAATGTTACCATGCGGGGGATTTCTAATTCTGATACTGGTAATAGACGGGGCATAGAATTTTCAAATGGTCATGCGACAACTGAAAATGGGAATATAACCATAAGTGGAATTAATTTACGTACCATAGGCGGCAATGTCGAAGGAATGCGGCTGGGTAATAATAGTTCGATTACATCGAGTAATGTTGGAGTTATTTCTATAACAGGGCAAAGTTCAGGAACGAGCGGCACTAGTCAAGGCTTAAATATAGCGACGGGCATTGATATTAATTATAAAGACGGTGACGTAACTATATCAGGAATCACGGCATCAACAGGAACTTCGGCATTAATTCTACAAGGTGGTGCAGATATTACCGGATCAGGGGAAGGAGATTTAATCTTAAATGCGCAATCCGGAGATGGTAACCATGGCTTTGCAATTAATGACAACGGAGATGGCACAATTATTGGGGGTAACGGAGCCACGGGTAATATCATATTGAATGTGGATAATATAAACCTCGGAACAAACACATTAATTAAAACAGCAGGGGACATCAAGATTGCGCCGCGTAGTAATGGTGTATCAATTGGACTTGGTTCGGATGCCGGAAATTTAAGTTTGAATGATGTGGAACTCGGTTATTTTGATGCGGGTAATAAGCTGAGTATCGGCAGTAACGCGACGAGCAACAATCTTGCATTTATTAATACATGGGACTTATTTGGTAAATCTTATGATGTTGACGTTATCGCTAATGATATCCAAATTAACGGCCTAACGCTGGGCGCGGGAAATGTAAGCTTGATAGCCGATAATAATGTCACAATAAACACAGCTATCGGCAATAATGCACAGGGCGGGGATACATATATTTCTGCCGGTAATAATTTTATCAATACGGCCGGGGCAAATGCGATCGATGTCGGTACGGCGCGTTATTTAATTTACAGCCAAGCGCCGTCAAATGTGACAAAAGATGGTCTTGTTGCGGGCAATTATTATAATCAAGCTTATAACAGCGCTGCGCCTGCGGCAATTGACACGGCTTTAGGCAGTCGCTTTGTATACGAATATCAACCGACATTAAATATCGTCGCGGATGATATAACATTAGACACGTTCCTAACTGATTATGATGATTTTACTTATGATGTGACAGGCGTTGAAGGCGGAGATAACTTAGTGGACGTATTGTCGGGAGCACCTGGCTTTACGAAAACAAGGCTTTCCCCGTCTAAATATTCGATTATTCCTGGTATGGGAACGTTGAGCAGTTTAATCGGATATAATCTTAATTTTGTGAATGGCACACTGAGCTTACCTGCAGCGACACAGCAAATAAATGATTCTGTCTTGCAACAAATTCAAACTCCGAGCATTTTGACGCAAAGCGGCGGAAGGCAAACAGCAAATATATTCAGAGCTTTAAATAAAGATAGGGATAATTCTACGGCTTTTAAGCAAACGGAGTTAGAACGTCAAAGTAGATTAATTCATATAAGTTCACCGGCCTCAAATCCCATTATTGGTTTGATCAATGATCATTTCTTAAGTATCGAAAAACCCATAATTGATTATTATGACTTATGCTCATTTAATATTGAGTACTGCCAATAATAGCAAATGGCTTTATTTCAGCATTGCTTATAATTCTATATTAAAGTCGCAGGCTGATAACGTGGTTTTTAAATTGTTTTTAACCGCTTCAAGGTCTTCTACGCTATCCGCTTCAGCTCTGGCAATCAAACAAGCCTGAGTGTTTGAAGCGCGCACGAGCCACCATCCCTGATCCAGTGTGACGCGCGCGCCGTCTGTTTCATCCAACATTTTGACATCCGGCAATGTGTCTTTAAGATGGGTTAAAACTCTGGTGACAATTTTGAATTTCTCTGATTCTTCAACATCCAGACGAATTTCCGGTGTATTGATCGGGCGAGGCATATCAGCCATTAGATCGGTCAATTTAATCATTTTATCTGCATTGCATAGCTGGTCTAGCAAACGAACAGAGCAATAAAGACCATCATCAAAGCCATAATATTTGTCAGCAAAGAAGATATGCCCACTTAATTCACCCGCCAGAGGGGAGTTTACCTCGGCCATTTTGGATTTAATCAGAGAGTGACCTGTTTTCCACATGATTGGCTCTCCGCCCATATCTTTAATTGCGCTAAATAGGCTGTTGCTACATTTAACATCGGCAATAATGGGCGCACCTGGGTTATTTTTCAGAACATCTTGGGCATAAACCGCCAATAGCATATCGCAGCGAATGATTTGACCGCTATTATCAATCACACCAATACGATCGCCATCACCGTCAAAGGCAATACCTAAATCACAATTTTGTTCAATTACGGCGCGTTTTAAATCTTCAACATTTTCATCTACGGTTGGGTCGGGATGGTGGTTTGGGAAATCACCATCAATGTCAGCATAAAGTAGAATATGTTCACCGGGGAGCTTTGTAACCAATTTTTGTAGGATCTCGCCTGCTGCGCCATTTCCGGCATCCCATGCGACTTTCATATCCTTATCAATATTGACGTCTTTTAACAGACGCGCAATGTAGGTATCAATGATATCCATTTCTTCGATCGTGCCATTGCCCTCTTCAAAATCACCATTTGCCGCAATACTTGCCAATTCTTTAATTGCAGTTCCGTAGAACGGCCCGCTGAGAAGTGTCATTTTAAATCCGTTCATGTCTGAAGGATTATGAGATCCTGTGATCATAATGCCACCATCTGCCTTGTGATCTTTTACGGCAAAGTATAGTAAAGGCGTTGGGCCAAGACCAATGCGTTGGACGTTTACGCCGGTTTCAGATAAACCTTGGACAAGCTTTTTTTCAAAAGCAGGGGAGCTATGACGTCCGTCATACCCGACACAAACAGTTTTTCCACCATCACGAATGATTTGAGTGCCAAATGCTTTGCCGATGTAATAGGCATCATTTTCATTCAGATTGACATCAACTGTTCCGCGAATGTCATATTCACGAATGATATCCTGATTAAATAAATGTCCAGTTGTATTTGGTTGTGGTTTTAAATTGGTCATGATGTTTATTATTTCTGCTTGGTTCAAATTTATTATCTAAATGTTAGGTTGGAATGCCATAAATCCTACTTGGATGCAAGCTCTATATGAGAAGCCAATTAAGGAAACCATGGATTAGCTATAGAATATAAGAGAGTCATAGACAAAAAAGCTTAATTTACGTATATACTGGAGAGATGTTGACTTGTTTCGAGAAAAATAAAAGATTTATACCTTTCATATGGGTGTGTCTTTTGGTTATTTGGGGCGGGTTTTTATATTCAACATCGCTACCAGACCTTTGGACGCAATGGCAAACGCAAGAATATGGTCATGGATTGTTATTGCCCTTCATCAGCGCTGTATGGGCGATTTATCTTTTACAAAAAACACCTATCATATCTAAACCCTCTTATTTAGGTATCGTATTTATTTCAGGAGCCTTAATTTTAAATTCTATTGGTATGGTGATTAGTAATCATTGGATATCACATATATCTATGATTATATTCCTAACTGGCATATTGATGGCTTTTTTGGGAGTACCTGCCGTAAAGCGTATCTATCCCGCCATATTATTGTTGTTTTTTACTATCCCTTTGCCCGTAACTATATTGCCGGCTCTCACGGCTGACTTGCAGTTATTATCATCAACTTTGGGTGTTGAAATGTTGCATATGATGGGCATATCCGCATATCAGGAAGGCAATATTATTGATTTGGGGGATCATAAACTGGATGTAGCGATTGCTTGCAGCGGATTGCAATATTTATTCCCTCTATTAAGTTTAAGTTATTTAATTGCCTTTTTTTCGTTTGAAATATGGTGGAAACGCCTTTTCTTATTTTTGTCTGCCATTCCGATTACATTGGGTATGAATGCCTCTCGGATTGCGTTCAGCGGAATTTTATATGATCTATATGGAAGTGGTGCGATCGAGGGATTTCTACATTCCATAGAAGGCTATATGGTATTTGCATTGTGTTTGGTGATGTTATTAATTGTTCGCATCGCCCTTAATTGTTTGCCGCCATTTAATGTAAATAAAGAGGAATCTTTAACATCTTTCTCTTGGAATAAATTGATGTCTAATCAATTTCAACGACCACGTATTATGCTGATGGTGATGATAATTGCTGTACTTTCTGTCTTTACAGCTCTCTCGGTATTTATTGCCAATCGCCATGATGCGCATATAGAACTGACTCGTAAGCAGTTTTATGATTTTCCTTTGAATATAGGCCATTGGACAGGGACACGATCAAGTTTAACAGCAACAGAGCTTCGCACGTTAAATCTTACTGATTATTTTGTGGGTAATTATACGTATGAGGGAAAATCATTCAGTCCCATTAACCTCTATATTGCTTATTATGATAAACAAACGCAGGAAAATTCTATCCATTCCCCGCAAATTTGCTTGCCCGGATCCGGTTGGACCATTTTGTCCCATGACATTTATAATGTTGGCGCCATTAACGTTAATATGGAGGTGATGCAAAAAGGTACTCAAAAGCTTTTGGTTTATTATTGGTTTAGGGAAGCGGGCTATGATGCCGCAACAAATTTCGAAATCAAAAAGCTATTACTTATTAATTCTTTCCGAAATGGTCGCACAGATGGCAGCCTTATTCGTTTGACAACGCCATTAGAGGAGGGCGATCAGCTTCGCGATGTGCAAGACCAGATGGATGATTTTTTGAAAAACACTCTTCCTTATTTACCGGAATATATTCCTCCACCTCTATAAAAGTTCAGCTTGAGTAGAGCGTTTTTAACTTTGCTATGAAGCGGTTTTTCAGCGAATTTGTAAAAAAGGATCGGGAAAAGGAGGGAAATAGTCAACAAAAATAGCGTTTCCCAGATCGTGGTAATATCGCCTAACCATTCTTCTTTAACAACATAAATTAATTGGTAATGCAGTAAATATATTGAAAAACTTGCGGCCCCTATTAATCGCATGACTTTATGGGCAAAAATCTTTGTAAACCACGAAGTCGAACTTAAGCTCAAAATAGCTAATGAGATTATGACAGCTAGAGGGACATCTTTCAGGCTGTTTTCCACACCATAAAAAAGGTATATTGCAAAAATTATGGTTATCATAATTTGAAAAAACACATGATAAACAATCTTGGTCAATGCGGGAATATTGCTCAAATAAGCCACTAATACGCCAAGAACGAAAACATGCATTAGATTAGGAAGAAGAATTCCAGGCCACTCATTCCTTGTGAGAAAACAACCAATGATAGTCAAAGTTACCACAATCAAAGGAATGTAGTTTCTCCTTGTTTTTAAAATGTAAAAAGCTGCCCAAATAAATACAAAGAAACCATAAAATTGAATTTCGGGAGGGATGCTCCAAAAAACACCTGCCGATCCTAGAAATGCAAAAGATCTTAAGGTCATTATAAGGGTCATTTGAAACGGCAAGTCGGGATAAAATTGAAATAGTAAAACGGAGAAAATAATGGCTAGATAATATGCAGGTAGAATTCTTGAAATACGAGAAATAGAATAGTTAAACACATTGCTTTTACTTAGTTCGGCGCCGAGATAAAGTTTTCCCATTAAAAAGCCACTTAAAGAGAAAAATATAATGACCCCCAAAGAGCCTAATCCAAAATCAATATTATTTTTAATTAAATTATATTCAATGTGAGAGAACACAACTAAAATACAGGCAAAACCTCTGATGCCATCTAACGTTGGCATGTATTTATTGTCTTTTGAGACTTCTAATTTTTGTAATTTATTATTTTCGTCCATAACTCAATTACCTATATATTTTTTTAAAATTTTAGCTTGTGGGTAGGTGTTTATATCTGGCGGGTATACATTATACATATAATCCCCAAACCATGGGCTTGCCGCCCAATAAGCCCATCCATACCAGGCGTTTTTATGATCATCCATAAAAGCTAGAGTTTTATCTAAAGTACTTAGGCATACTTTATTTTTACTTGCACCAAATTCACCCAAAAAAGCCTGATATTGATTTACATTCAGCCATTGTGTGATTTCTTCAAGACGATTTATGCCGATTGTGTCACCTTTATCACAAGTATTATGGGTGCCAGATGAGTCATGATCGAAATATGTATGTACCTCAAAGACAAAATTGTTCATGGGATCATTAATTTGGCTGAGCATTTCAGCATTTGAATAGTCTCCGTCTTTAAGTAAAAACCTATGGGCATTGGACCAAAAAGTTGAGGGAATGAATATCGTTTGTGATGCTTTTGTTTCTCTGATCTTCGTAACCGCGGCTTGCGCAATCGGAAACCATTCTGCGGCATCGTGTTTATTTGGTTCATTCATCAAACCAAAAATCACGTTTTTATGGTTTTTAAAATGTGTTGCTAATCGAAACCATAAATCTTCAAAGGATGATGTCGGCACATTTGATGACCCAATTTTTTCTTTTCGGTACATACCATAGTTATGCACATCCAGAACAACGACAACGCCGTATTTATTAGCTTCAGATACGACGTCTTCAATATAACCTAAATAGTTCTTTTCAAATGCATTATTCAACTTAGGTTGTAATCTTTCCCATTTGAATGGCAAACGAATAAGTTGGAATCCAAAGTCGGCATAAGCCTTAATATCTTGTTTACTGGGAAAAATATAATCTTTAAATAAAGCGCCAGGCAATTTATTACTACCAAACTCCCCGCCCGCAAGATTAATACCCCGCAAGGGAAGATCGGCGGCTTTTGCAATTTTTACAAAGCTAGGCACCGTCAATAAGAAAATTAACAGCATTACACCAAGTTGATGCAATAGGATTTTATTCACAATAATATTCATTTCATGATACTTTTCGAGGTGCTTTCAGTATTTTGCTCTATGAGTGATTGTCGATATAAATATCCCGCAATAATCCATAGAGGAGCCACAACTTTAATTGTAAATATGGCGGCGCTTGTTAATAAGTTGATACTAATGAAAAGGCTGACGCCCCAAGCAAAGCGTTTTGCAATATCTGTGTGATTTAGATTTAAAATATATGATGTATATATCCAATAGGAAAATAATCCGCAAAGGCTAAGTGCGTAAATTAAATATACATATCCGCTATCAGCCACTGTGTGAATGTCTGCTCCCAGTTTACCAAAGAGGATCGTTGCCAAATCGATATCAGTTAACTTAAATGCTGTGAGACCTAATCGACCTTTTAAGTCATCTTGCCAATTGGTATTATTAATCAACGGGTCATAAAATATCATCACACATAGACATAGGATAACTGGCATTACCAAAAAATGTGAATATTTGAGAAACTTGGGGAATGCGAAATATCCTATAAAAAGTAATACCGCCAAAAGTGACCCGGTTCGGGAGTCATTCGTTAAAAGGAAAAAAAGGATTGCTCCTATAAAAAGTAAAATTTCTTTCCTAGTTAGATCCTTCCAAAACGTGATGGAAAATATGGTTAAAATGGTGGCAAAATTAGCAAGCGAAACTTGTTCGAGAAAAATTGAAGAGGTTCTATATTCAGCGAAAAAGTTAAATGAGAAGCGAGAATCTGATGTGATTGTATTCCTAAAAAAACCACTATCTCCCAGAGGTTCTATGCCTCTTGTATTTAGATAATATGAGGCCGGATTTAATAAAGAAATATAAATATCGCTGGCGAAAACTTCTATGGATATGAATAATAATGTAACGATCGTTAGAATTTTAAACGTCTTAATAATAGACTTTTTATCCATTAATGTGCCGATCAGCACGAATATGATCATGATTAACATATCCCTGACGATTTTAATGAATATCTCTTGATTAACTACCATAACAACGGAAGCAAACAGCAAAGTGATTGCTAAGAAAATAAGGTGCGGCAGTAAATTAGGTACATTTTTAATATTTAAAAATAAGTATGATATTCCAAGAAAAACGATCAGGATTTCAGTTACCGCGGCATGTGCCATATTAACGGACGTAATATTGGCATTGATGAAAGCTAATAATGCATTATATAAAACAGCAGCAATTACTAAAAAACCGGGGATACTGACGCCCTTATCATGGATCGGGGAGGGGAGACTTTCTTTTTCTACAACTCCGTTTAGCATTCTGTTCTTCCCAGCACGTTATAAATAATAATTTCTCAAATGTTTATATTATTAGAATGAGTTAAATGATAGAAAAAATATCAATATAGCTTTTAAAGGGGCAATAAAATATGAATCAAGACAATGCTGTTTTAGATTTGATCAATAAAATGAAAATTATTGATGATGAAGATGACGTTGAAAAGTTTTTGGATAACTTGTCAGCACTGGAGACCTCGAAAGCTGTCACCATAGCTTTTTTAAACGCGCATGCTCTTAATTTATGCTATAAAAACCCTGCCTTCTTAGAGCATTTAACGCTTTGTGATTATGTATTCCGTGATGGAATCGGTGTAAAAATATTGTTCAAATTATTGGGGCGCGAACCTGGATTAAATTTAAATGGTACTGATCTTATTCCCCGTATTTTGAAAAAATTTCATTCCAAAACTGTATCTTTATATGGGACTGAACAAAAATATCTTGATATCTCTACGCAGAAAATTCAAGACATGGGCGTGAACGTACTCCAAACAATTGATGGGTTTCAGACAGATGAGATTTATAATCAAAGCGCCGTACAAAATACTCCAAATCTAATTATTTTAGCCATGGGGATGCCAAAGCAAGAAAGAGTGGCGGTCCAAATTGCGAGGGAAATTAACGCGCCAACCGTAATCATTTGTGGCGGAGCCATCTTAGATTTTATCGGCGGTAAAGTAAAAAGAGCACCTGAGTTTTTCTGTAAGTATGGAATTGAATGGCTTTATCGTTTATTACAAGAACCCAGACGATTATTTAAAAGATATGTGATTGGAAATTTTGTAATGCTTTATCATGCGGTAAAATTAGCAATCATTGTAAAAAATCAAAAAGGTAGAATAGTATGAAAGTATTACATGTGGTTAGGCAGTTTGATCCGGCCGTAGGCGGTATGGAAGTCTATGTCAAAGATATGATTTTAAATCAGAAAAATTTGGGCATGGACTGCGAAGTATTAACGTTGAACAAGGTTTTCCAAACGGATGACGGCACGCTTCCTAAAGAAGAGGTTTTAAACGGTATAAAAATTCATCGTGTTGCATATCGCGGAAAACGGACATATTTCATTCCCTTCATTGCGCCGACATTCTTTAAAAAATTTGATATTGTCCATGTTCACAACACAGACGTATTTTTTGATTATGTTGGCTTGGCGTGCCGAATTTTAGGGATACCGGCATTTGCAACGACACATGGCGGCTTTTTTCACACGAAAAATTTCGCAGGCATCAAAAAAATATATTTCAACACAATCACGCGATTTTCGTGTTCTCATTACAAAGCGATATTTGCCTCAAGTACTAATGATTTTGAGCTGTTTAAAAATAAGAGCAAACATCTTTTGCTAACACCGAATGCCATTACTCCACTGGGAGATTTTACATCAAATGGAAAAGATTTTATCTATATCGGGCGTCTTGCAGAACATAAAAATGTAAGCCATTTAATTGAAACGTTTTCAATTTTACAAAAAAACCATAATATCGCCGGTAATTTACACATTGTGGGCCCGGAATGGGATGTTAAGCGTAGCACATTGGTAAATCAGGCAGAGAAGCTAGGTATCGCAGATAGAGTTAAAATTCACGGATTTATAGATCAAAAAGAGATGCAGTCTCTATTAAACCAATGTGGTTTCTTTGTATCTGCATCTTCTTTTGAAGGTTTCGGGATGTCAATGTTAGAAGGGATGTCCGTAGGACTTATTCCTTTAGTGCAGCCTAATGGTTCTTTTAAAGATCTGATTCAACAGGGACAAGTGGGAACATGCATTGATTATTCTAACCCGGTAGAGGCGGCACAACAAATTGTGCAACAGACGCTTAGCGTTACGGATCAACAACGTGAGAAGGCACGTAAATTTGCCAATGAATTTTCATGGAAGGAGCTTGCGGCAAAGACAGTTGCCGCTTATCGGGAATATTAATCTAACGCCAAAGGTAGGATTGATAGGGGAGGATTTTATTCCTCCCTATTAGCCTTCATTGAGTACAATTCCTAATACATTTGCGGATTCAAGGATTTCCAAACTACGTTTGATTTCATCGGTTGTGGTTTTGCCTTCTCTGACAACAAGTATAAACGCATCCACATGGGGTAAGAACACAAGTGGGTCATCCTGCTGTAATAATGGCGGTAAATCATAGATGATTAAGCGGTCGTTATAACGCTCCTTTAATTCTTCAGCTAATTTTTTCATTTCAGGTGACCCTAAGGTTTCTGAAGACTGGTCGATAGGCGCACCGGCAGGAAATAAACTGATACGTTCAAACGGTGGGCGAACTAAACAATCTTTAACACTTGCCGTTTCGGAAATATATTCAGTCAGACCGGGATGGGCTCCCAATCCGAAGAAATCTGTTATAGAGGGGTTTCGTAAATCCAAATCCACGATGAGTGCTGTTTGCTTTAAATCCTGAGCAATACTTACGGCCAAGTTTGTTGCTATCGTAGTTTTGCCATCCGAATAGCGCGGACTGCTGATGGCTAATGTTCTACAATTTTCCTTCTCCATTTTCTGGAGGATTTGGGTACGTAAAAAACGAAAAGCATCGGCTTCTTTGCTACGAGTCTGATGCGCAATGACAAGATGTTTATCCAATGTTTTTTCGAATTCATTCAGACCGGATTTGTTGGTTTTCTTTAGATGGGGCACTCTGACAAACGGTGCGACATGTACGAGAGATTGTAAGTGATGCGGCCCTATGACACTTTGTGACAAGATTTGGAGTGCAATAACACTCGATAATGCTGAAACAAATGCAAAAATAAGTCCACCTGCAAAAAGCATTTTACGCGGTGGATTGGTTGATAGCGGGATTTTGGCAGGATCAATCACAGCCAGCCTGCGCCCTACGTGCCCTTCTTCGATATTTTGGTTAATATCCGAGGAAAGTTTTTTTGCTTTTAGATCACGGTAAAGCATCATCATGTTATCATAGTCACGAGACAAGCTCGCCATAGTCTTCTCAGCTTCGGGATTATCTGCAATTGCTTTTTGAAATTCTTCTTGTTGAATTTGTAACAATTCCTTTTGCTTGATCAAAGCTTGCTGCTGTTTTTTTGCAGATTGAATTTGCGTAAGAAGCTGTAAATATGCCGGATTATCGGCTTTATTTCTATAGCTGCCTTTATTGCTACTTCTTAATGCCTCAAGCTCCCTTTTGGTTTTGATAACGTCGGGGTGGTCCGGACCATATTTGGCTGTTAAGGAGGCGTATTGCGTTTCTAGAATACGATATTGTGATGCGGGTGTGTTGATGATATCTCCATCATCCCCGACAACTTGCAAATGAGGGTCAGTTTGAATCAATTGCGCTTCTAATGCCCCAATCCTTCCGATATTTGATGTGATTTCTGTATCTATATTCATCAATCTGGAGGCCGTGTTAATAGATCCTTGCTGATTGAAATTCAAGGAATCTGATTGCGTAAAACCGTTTTTTGATCGGAATTCGGCGATTTTACTTTCTTGCTCTTCCAAAGATTTGCTCAAAGAATCGATTTGTCCTTGTAAAAATAAGGACGTTTTTTCGGCTGTTTCGCGGCGTTCTTTAATGTCTTCATTTAAAAAACGGGATACAAGTTCATTAACCGTTTTTTGTGCCAGAACAGGATCGGAATATTTAAAGCTGATGACAAATGCAATCGCAGATAATTGCTGAGCAGAAGCTTTATTGGCAGATGCCGAATTTGCTAAAGTTGTGCTGACAAGGTTTAACGAAATATTATTCCGCATATTATCCGCAATGTAGGTAATGGGGGTGCTTTTGCGTGCATCCGCATAAAGATCTAAATGTGCGATAATTTCAGCTAGAGAGTTGGTAGAAAGAACTTTTTGTCTTAACCTTCCAATTTGTAAATCGGCGATTGCTTCTCCGGTTGCGATAATGCTATCGCCGGCATTAAGGGTGTTGATCTCAATCTCTGGCATCGCCACTTCAACGGTTGCAGAGGAGGTGTAAGCCGACCAATTCTTTGCATATATAGCGGCGGATATCGCCAAAACTGTGAATACAGCAATAAACACCCACTTTCGGCGCCTTAGAACAGAAAAATATTCAAGAGGATAAAATGCGCTCATTTTTATTACTTTCTAGTATTTTGTTTTTTTGTCGCCAAATTTATACGTTAAATTTAATTTTACGACTGCTCGCTCCTCTTGATCCCCGCTTTGTAATTCTTCTATTTTGTATTGCTGGGAAAGCGAAACAACCCAATTCGTTGAAAGATTATAGTTTAAGGACATATATTCTTCGGCGGAATTTTCTAAATCATTTAAAGTCACGTTACTTTGCTTAATATCTGTATAGGATAATTTGGTAGTTAAAGACCATATCGGATTAATTGTAAACAAATTCTGTGCTTGGATCTTTGTCTGATCATATTCTGTTCCATTTATAGAGGCTTCCCGTGATCTTGTTACCCCAACCGAAAAATTGTTTTTTTCACCATCATAATTTACTTTTGCCGAATAGGTAGGGTTCACTTGCCATTCATCATCGGCGGGGGCGTAGCCTTTAAATTTAGACGCCAATGCGCCGGCAAATAGATTTAGCGTATATTTCGGGCGAAATTTATAGCTCCACCCAAGGTAAGGCCCAATACTATTAACTTCGCGCTCGGCATTCTCCAATGCTTTATAATGTCTAATTTGTATGGACGCAAATAATGTATGTAAAGGGTGGAGATTGTATGTCGCTGTAGGTGTAAGGGAAACTACAGTGTAATCAGTTAAATTATTATCATCGTAATAGATAGACTGCCATAAACCCGCTAGTGAAAGTTTAGTGAGGGATGACACTTGGTAACCAATATGGGGCGTTGCTTTTAATGTTAATCTGTTATCAGAACGGGTTATGATTCCGGAATTAGTTATATCTTCATCACGCGTAGTATCATAGCGAACCATGGCGCCGATACCATAGTCCCACCTCAATAAGTTCTTTTCATAGTTTGTATTAAGTAAAAAATCAGTAGAGTTAAAGCTGGAATCATTAAATTGATTACGTGTAACCGCAAACTCGGATTTAAATTTTGATGTTTCAGTCTCGTTGTCTAAACCAAGAAATAATTTCGTCGCAAAACCCTTGATGCTCTCTTTATTTGCTGAAAACATATTAGGGTTCGTATCGTAAATGAAGGTTTCTGAAATTCCGATAATTGGTGTGCTGTTTGCCAAGCTGTCCATAGGGAATAGCGGCACGAAAGATAGAATGCTTGCCAAGGCGAGCTTGTTTTTTAATTTTAAGACGTAATTATTTTTTTTTTGTGGGTACATCACTTAAAATAAACCTGCCGTTGGGATGACCACGACGTCACCGGGCTTTAGGTCAAAATCTTTATCAAGATTTTTTCCTTTAGCGATATCCTTATAAGGAAAATCGAGCTTTTCTTTCTCACCATTCATATTTCGGCGGATAATAATGATATCACTTTCATCCGCATAGGGCGTTAAACCGCCAACTTGGCTCAAGGCTTCCATCACACTCATTTGATTATAGATTATAACCTCGCCGGGCTCTAAAACCTGACCAATTATGCTTACTTTATGTCCCGCAGGATCTTTAACGTTGACCGTCACAGACGCATCCGGAATTTTAGATGAGAGATCGGTTATAATTTTTTGCTGTAGATCAGACGGGCTTAGGCCGTTTGTTTGAATTGTACCCAATAAAGGAAAAGTAATCGTTCCATCAGGCAATACCAGAACTTCTTGATCCATGCCTTCTTCCTTCCAGACTGTAATTTGTAAGACATCTCCCGGAAGAATATTATATGAATTTGAGACTACTTTCTCAGTTTCATCGTCCATATCAAAAATAGACAGAGCATCGTTATTAGATGTAGAGCATGAGGAAAGGATTAATAAGCAGCCTATACCTAAAAAAAGAGAGGAAATGTGAAATTTTTTCATATGATGCCGCTACGTCCTATTAATAATAAGTTATAAAAAAACCCCACAAGTCATAGCGGGGTTTTTAGAAATTAACAAGCCCCCCTTTTAAGCGGCGCGAGCTCTCTTTCTTCTCCAGGCGCCAAATCCTAATGCGCTAAGTCCTAGGCCAAATAGTGGCAAAGCGGCAGGTAGAGGAACAGCGGATACTGAATACGTAATTGTCAAGTTGTTAGCGCCGGCAATTAAGCCAGTGAAGATACTTGCGAATGTTGCTAATCCAGCAGAATTATTTGTGATTGAAGTCATTCCTGTATCGGTTGTGGCATCAATTTGTGCGCTGGCAACAACCAAAGATGTCGATGGATTGCCATTGATCGTACCAAAGCTGTAGTAGGTATTGCTAGGCGCTTGGTTTAATGCACCACCATTATAATTATCACCTGCAAGAAGATAATCATAGGAAGATCCGGAATTTAAAGATCCTGAAAGTAAATCACCTCCAAAGTTATAGGTGAAAGTAATCATGCTGTTGCTAGGAAGTGATCCTTGAATATCATTGACCAATAAACCGCCACTATTCGCTGAGCTTAATGTTCCAGTCTGACCAATTGAAACGGTATTCATATCATTGATGTTGCCAACGTAATTAACAATGGCAGCATAAGCCGCACCAGCGTTAAGAATTAGGCCTGTTGCCAAAATTGTAATTAGTGCGGAGCTCTTAGTCTTCATCTTTTTTTCCTATCAAAAATAATTATTTTCAATCTATCTCATTAATATATAAATACAAGTCCTATTTCATAATTACTGTATTCTACTTATAAGCTTTATTGTGTTAAGAAGGGTATTAGCATAGTCATTTTAAAAAGAAAAGAATAATTTTATGGAATGTTGCCGCTTAATATTAATACTCGCATTTTCTGTACTTTTAAGTGCATGCGACTCGCCGGAAGATAAATATGCCAATTTTATACAAAGCGGACATCAGTATTATGATAACCAAGATTTTAATAAGGCCAGATTGGAGTATAAAAATGCGGCAAAAATCATGCCGTCTGATCATAAGGTGATTTATTATCTGGGATTAGTTGAAGAGGCGGACGGGCATTTACAAAAAGCGTTATCAGCTTATCTTACGGCGGAACAACAAGCCCCTGATTTTATACCGGTTATATTAAAGTTAGCGGAGTTTTATTTAACGGCTAATATGCATGATGAAGTTCTTCCAAGGCTAGAGCGGGTTTTAAATGCCGAGCCGAACAATGCAATGGCACATGCGCTCAAAGCCTCAATTTTTTTGAAGCAAAAGAATTATTCTAAATCACAGAGTGAGATAGATAAAGCTCTAGCTATAGATGGCAAAAATATTGTTGCTTATTCTGTTCAGACAGGCCTCTATTTATCTAAGAGCCAGCCTTTTTTAGCGCTAGAAACCATTCAAAAAGCAATTGCGTTTTCCCCGGATAATGTATCTTTATACTTATTAGCCGCAGCGGTTTACACACATCAACGCGATTGGAACGGGGTCATTGAGGCATATGAAGCCATTTTTAAGATAAACCCGGATCGTTTAGAGCTGCGCTTCAATTTGGCAAATATTTTACTTGAGAATGATGAGTTAAACGAAGCTGAAGCCGTTTATAGAGATGCAATACGTGATTTCCCAGAATCCTTAAATGCCAAATCGTATTTAATTATTTTTCTTGAAAAAGAAAGAGGATTTGATATTGCCGAGACGCAAATTAAACAATTCATTGAAACATATCCGCAACAGGAAGTTTTTAAGCTGTGGCTTTCAGATCTCTATATTAATAATGATTTTAACGAAAAAGCAGTTCAAACGCTTAAAAGCGTCATTACCAATAATCCAGAGAGTGAGGTTAGTTTAAATGCAAGTGCAGATCTTGCCAGAATTCAACTGGGACAAGGCGATTTGCTATTGGCTGAAAAGTTAGTCAATAAAATTTTGGATTCAGATGCTTCTAGCCATGATGCTTTATTATTGCGCGCAAATTTGGCTTTTAAAAAAGGTGATTACCAAAATGCGGTTTCTGATTTAAGGTCGGTGTTACAAGATGGGTCTAATAGTTTAAAGGCTTATAGGATTTTGGCCGAGGTACTTGTTAAGCAAGACCGACTTGATCTTGCCGTAGATACTTTGATTCAGGCAACGGGGTATTTTCCGGAGGATATTTCGACTCTTGTTCGTTTATCCCAGCTCTATGCTCTTAGAAATAATGCGGCGAAAGCCAATGAAATATTGGATGCTATTTATATTTCTGATCCTGCCAACCCTTTAATTCATGAAACAATTGCTAGATTAGCCATTGAAAGAGATGATTTAGATAGAGCAAAGTTATCTGTTAATCAACTAGTCAATATTAAAGGGCAAGAGTTAACGGCGATATATCTGCAAGGGCGAATTTTACAAAAATCCGGAGATAGATATGCCGCAATTAAATTATTTGAGGATATTATTCGCTCTGATATCTCTTCGCCTATTGCCGCCTATGCACTTTCATCTTTGGTTGAAGGTGCAGATAGTCACGATAATTTAAAATCAATTAAAGACTTTCTTTTGGGGCTGCCTCAAAAATCAGCATCGCTCTATACGATCGTTGGTGAAATTGAGCGGAGTTTGGGGCAGCAAGAGAAGGCAGATGAGGCTTTTAAAAAATCAATCTCTCATCATCCCCATTCTCAGGCGCCTTTTATTGCTTTGGCTAAAAGTTTCTATGAACAGCAAGATAGTGACGGTGCATTGGAGCTTTTGAAGCAAGCCAATGATTTGGTCCCATCGGATATAACGGCCTCCATGATGCAAGCGCAAATTTTGACTGAACAGGGGCAGGTCAAAGACGCGCTCGATATATATGAGTTATTATTAAATAGAGAAAATGAAAGTGATGTAGTTGCTAATAATTATGCACAAACCTTGGCTGATTACGCTGATGATGACGAAGAATTATTGAACAAGGCGCGCATTCTTGCGGAAAGGTTTATTAATTCAAATAACCCGTATTACCTTGATACATTAGGATGGGTATATTATAAGCAAGGCTTACTTGCTCAGGCCGAGACAATATTAGAGCGCGCTATTGCATTGCTGGACCATAATAACAGCGATATTCGTGAGCATTATAGAGTTGTTTTAATGGCACTTGATAAGCCGGAGGAAGCAAAAAAATATTTAGAGTAAGAATAAAAAAGTTGTTTACATTGTGATCGCTCATATTACAAAAAGTAATGATTTAGATAACAACCATATTGCGAATGAAAGTAAATGGCGTGAAAAAGAAACTAATTAATCACATTCCCCTACCAATTTCACTTTGTTTACTGCTCGTGGATCTTTTGGTTTGTCCGGTTGTTATTGTGACGTCTTATTATGTTCTTGAATTTTTTAACCTCGTTTTTAACAACATCGAGCTTTTCCTAAATAAGGAAATAATCAATCACTACATATATATGTATGTTTTTTGCATATTATTATTTGTATATAAAAAGCATTATACATCTAGGATTCCCTATTGGCAGAAAATACAAAGCACATTGAAGATATTCTTTCTGACAATTTGTTTCAGTATTGTCTTCTATAGATCATTGAATATTACACCGTCACTGGAAATTTTAGCAACGTTATGGCTCAGTACATTTGTATATATTATAATTTTCAGAAAATTATCCCTGCAACTCATCAGATGTTTTAAATCATGGGAAGTGCCGGTGGTCATTATCGGCGATATGCACATGATTGTTGATTGTATTTATGCTCTTGATGCCGATGGCTATACCGGGTACGCGATTAAAAAAATTATTTTAAAAGATAAAGAGCGCCCTGATTTTAATCTTGACTTCACCCCTTTAAATCGCCCGATCGAGATGATCGATTATGATATTGATCATTTGGAATTTATAAGAAATAACCCAAATTCATATTACTTGATTGGCTTGGATAGCTTTAGATCTAAGGCAAGATATGAATTGGCGAATACTCTTGAGAAAGAGGGAATTGAGTATGCGGTCTCCCCCCCCTGCCAAAAGGTTAACATTATACGGCACAAAACCGGTTTTCTTCTTCGGGAATGATTTTATGCTGCTTCAGAAAACTGAGCATGATAGCAAATTTTTCTCCAAGTTAATTAAGAGGAGTTTTGATATTTTTGCCTCCAGCTTTGGTATAGTTGTGTTGGGACTGCTCATTGCATTTGTCTATATCTCAAAGAAATTACGGGGTTCGGACACGCCGCTTTTTTATACTGGCGAAAGAATAGGCGTCGGCGGCAAGCGGTTCCATTGTTTGAAATTTACTACGATGCATAATGATGGTGACAAAATTCTGGCAGAATTATTGGCAAAGGACGAAAAAGCCAAGGAAGAATGGGATAATTTTCACAAGCTTAAAAATGATCCGCGGATTGACGGTGTTCTCTCGCAAATATTAAGAAAAACGAGTTTGGATGAAATACCACAAATCTGGAACATATTTGTTGGAGATATGAGCCTTATCGGCCCCCGCCCGATTATCCCCGAGCAAATTAAAGATTATGGCGAGTTTTTTCCTTACTATACTTCCATCAGGCCCGGACTGACAGGATTGTGGCAGGTAAGCGGACGTAATGAGACAAGCTTTAAGCAGCGGATTTACTGGGATACTTGGTATATCAAGAATTGGTCTTTATGGACGGATGTCGTCATTCTTTTCAAAACGGTCATGGTGGTTTTAACGCGGCGCGGTGCATTTTAATTTTCATTTGCTTTTGAGAGGCAATAATGTTTTTTAAAAAACCATTACATTTAGGTGTAAGAAAAATTCATATTAAAACAAGCAGCGACGATTAAAGGTTTCGCAAAAAGCCAAGGAAGCTCAAATGAATATTTATCAAATTGTCACGTATTGTGAAAATAAATTTTGTGGTGTGGTCGATTATACGGAATGTTTAGTTGATGGTTTGAAGGCTCATAAAAGCCAAGTGACATTAATAAAGCTGAAAGCGTGGTCGTTTAAAAATTTATGGTCATTATGTCGCCAAATTAAAGGTACGTCCGGCGATGTTATCCATGTGCAATATCCAAGTTTAGGTATGGGTAATTCGCCGATTATTGCAGCTCTGCCCTTAATTTTTTTGAAATATAAAGTTTTAATCACATTACATGAATTTTCGATATTTAATATCATTCGAAAATTTTACATGTTGCCTTATAGCGTTTTTGCGACATCAATTATTTTCACCAATGAACATGAAGCATCTATCTTTAGAAAATTTTTTCCGTGGTCAACAAATAAAATACGGATTGTTCCCATAGGTACAAATATTGCACCCTTAGAAGAAAATAATCATGACAGAAGCGGAATTCTTTATTTTGGACAGATTTCGGAAGGAAAGGGCATTGAGCATTATCTTGAGACGGTAAAAATTCTTAGGAATAAAAAAAGTAAAATTCGTTGTGCAATTGTTGGGGCAATCATTGACGAAAACCTGCCTATCGTAAAACAAATAAAGCGGGACGCAGAGGCATATCATATTGAATTGCTTTTTAATTTAAGCAATGAGGAAGTTGCAAAAGCGCTAAGTTCGTATCAAGTTGCGTTGTTACCATTTCCGGGCGGGGTTACAGATAAACGCGGCTCCGCTTTGGCATGTCTGGCAAATGGCGCGCAATTAATAACGACACATGGCGAGACAACCCCCGAATGGTGGCGGAAGGTAACTTATGAATACATAGGTGCCGAAAAAGCTGCAGAAGATATTCTTACGATACAAAGTATAAGCAGCATGGACAAAGAGCGGGAATTCATCTTAAATGCGGCCTTATCAGAGAGGCAATGGCCAAATATAGCCTTAAAGCATTTGGAAATTTTTGATTACCCATCTCAAAACAGTAACGAGAGTTAAATATATGAACATAGTTATATTCAATGATAAATTTAGTGACAATCTAGGTGATGGCATCTTGTCAGAATGCCTCGAAAAACTTATGAGCGATGCTCTGCCGGATTGCAATGTTGTGACATTGGATATCGATGGTAAAGAAGACTTCAGAGAAGATCATTCCTGTAGTAATCATGCGAGCATAACGGGTCATTTAAAACAGATCATTAAACAGAATTTACCCAGAATTGTTAAAGATAAACTAATTTTTTTATCGAAAACGAAGTCTATTTTGGGAAAGTTAAAAAATCTGGATAAAGACAAAACGGTTTTCATGATTGGCGGCGGACATTTAATTTCCGGGACATCGTCATATTTCCCCATTCGCATTCACGCGATTTGCTCGGTGGCTAAAAAATTTAATATACCGGTTTTTATTCAATCGGTTGGTGTTTCACCAGTGGACACCTGGACGGAGCAGGGGAAGCAGCATTTAATGAAGGCCCTTAATATGGGAGTTATTGTAAATGTCGCTGTTAGGGATGAAGAGTCTTTATCAATGTGGAATGATATTAATAGCTCTGCACCTAAGGCTTCTCTGTCTTATGATCCGGCAATTTTAGCGAGTTACGTTTACCAGAGTTCATTGCAGCCTAATTCCGGACCAAAGAGAATCGGACTTAATGTCATGAATAAAAATATTGTTCAGGAGATAGGGCAAAATAAAGCAATCGAGAGTGAAAATATTTATGTGTCATTGGTTGAAAAAATGCTGGATCAAAATTATGACGTTGTGTTTTTTACCAATGGCGATTTTAAAGACCAGATATTGTTAAATAAAATCAAGGGGATGATGGCGCATAATACAAAATGCGTGTTTTTAGACAGGCCTGCAACACCGACGGAGCTGGTTACGATTATATCGCAATTTGATGCGATGCTCGGTTTTCGGATGCATTCATGTATCACCGCATATTCTCTTAAAATTCCCCATATTGGTGTGCAATGGGATATTAAGTTAAAAAGCTTTTTTGACATTGTGAAACGGTCTGATGACCTAATCGCCTATAGCCAGCTAAGCGATCAAATTCTTTTAGAAAAAATGGCGGGTATTATGGATGGAAAAATTGATGATGCTCATCATGGTATTTTACAAAAATCTGTATTAGCAAGCATTCAGGAAACAGCCGAAAAAATTAAAGCTTATGCGTAATAAGGTTTATTCATGACAATATATAATAAAATGGCGACGGGCGCATTATGGGCCGTCTTGGAAAAAGGTGGTCAGCAGATTATTTCCTTTATCCTGTTTTTGATGATCGCCCGATTGGTGGGGCCTGCCGAATATGGGCTGGCAATGCTTTGTTTTGTTTATCTTGCTTTGGCTAATTTATTATTGGTTGGTCTTGCAGATGGCATCATCACGCTGCAAATCAAAGCGCGCGCCCAGCTTTCAACATTATTTTGGGTGATTTTTGCGCTGGGATCTTTCTTAAGTGTTCTGTGTTACTTAGGCAGTAATCTTGTCTCTGGTTTTTATGAAGAGCCGGATTTGGGAACATTATTACAATGGTTCGCAGCGGTTCCTATTTTACTTGCGCTGCAAACAGTTCCCCAATTGATTATTATGAAGGATATGAATTTTCGTATTTATGCGATCCGTTCATTGATCAGCACAATAGGCAGCGGTATTGTTGGTATTGGTATGGCACTATACGGTTATGGGGCTTTGGCATTAGTCTTCCAACAGATAGTGCTTTATATCCTGTCAAATGTTATATTATGGTTGTCCATTGAGTGGAGGCCTTCTGTCAAATTTGAAAAGGATGCTTTGTGGGAAATTTTGACGCCAGGGCTCAAAATGTTTACCTCAAACATCTTGAAATTTACAGAGGAACAACTTCCCAGATTGTTCTTAGGTTATTTTCTAGGGCTTGTGAGCGTCGGCTTTTATGCCTTTGCATTTCGGATGCGCTTCGCCTTGCAGGAAATGCTGATTACGCCTTTGTTTTTAGTCGCCTTTCCTGCGCTTTCAGAAATTAAAAATGATAGAGCTCAACATGATGATATTTTATCGCAGATCTTTTTTCTGATCGGTCTGGTCATACTGCCGGCAGTGACTATCGCGATTATTTTGGCGCCTACATATGTTCCTTTATTGTTTGGTGAAAAATGGATTGATGCGATCCCGATCTTACAAATTTTTCTTATATTGGGATATTTGGCGCCATTTTTAAAACTTGCCGAAGTGTTATTTCGTACGCATAACAAGCTTGGCATTTATTTGCGTGGTCAGGCGGTTCTAACCTTATTTGGGGCGGGTTTAATTTATATCGCCTCACAATACAGCCTGATCATGGTTGGATGGGTTCTTATGGGACTTATGTTCGTTGGAATGATCCTTTATTTTTATCTTTTGGATAAACAAGCCGATATATATGTGTGGCATCATTTTAAAAGGCTGGCAAAATCTGTTCTTTCGTGTCTGATCATGGTTATTTGCGTTTTATGTTATATGTATTATACGCCCGTTGAAAATGACCTTATCAACTTTGTGTCATATGTAGTGTTAGGCGGTCTTGCATATTTGGTAACTACGATAGTTTGCCAGAAGCAGGATATTATAATGACATATAAATTATTAAAGAAGAGCGACGCAACTTAGGCTGCACTTAGGTATGACGCAGGATTAATTTTTTTAACAAATGCGCCAAATCAAGGTTTGTATCATTTGTAAATTGTGTTAAGTGTCTTTTTGAATTTAATAATACAACTATGTAAGGATTAAAAGGCATGATACCAGTAATTTTATCGGGCGGATCTGGCACCAGACTATGGCCTTTATCACGTAAAATGTATCCGAAGCAGTTTATAGAGCTTCTTTCGGAACATACATTGTTTCAAGAGACACTCTTAAGATTAAAGCGCTTACCTATCAAGGATCCCATTGTTGTTTGTAACGAAGAGCACCGTTTTATCGTAGCGGAAAACCTTCAAAATATTAAAGGCCAAGCATCAAGTATTATTCTTGAACCTGCTGGTCGTAACACGGCGCCTGCTATTGCGGCGGCGGCACATGCGGCGATGGAAGCCGATAAGGATGCTATTCTATTGGTGCTTCCTGCGGATCATACAATTGATAATATTGAAGAGCTTGAGAAAAGTGTCCTGAAGGCGAATAAGCTTGCACAGGATGGCTATATTGTCACATTCGGTATCAAGCCTAAAACGGCGCATACGGGATATGGGTATATCGAAAAAGGCGCTGTGATTGAAGGGGATGCCTATAAGATATCTGCCTTTAAAGAAAAGCCTGAGCAAAAACAAGCCGAAGATTATTTAAAAAGCGGTGATATGTTATGGAATAGCGGCATGTTCTGCTTTAAAGCCTCTGTCTTTTTAGAGGAGCTTAAAAAACAAAATCCGGATATTGTAAAACACACCAAAGAATCTGTTGCAAAAGCTGTGAAAGACCTGGATTTTTTAAGGTTGGATAAAGAGGCATTTGAAAAATGTGACAGCATTTCCATCGATTACGCCGTTATGGAACATACGGCACTAGGCGCGATTATGGCGCTAAATGTTGAATGGAATGATATTGGTTCCTGGGATTCATTATGGGGCAGTCTAGAAAAAGATGAAAATGGTAATTCCATTCAAGGCGATGTTTATGCCGAAGACAGCAAAAATAATCTTATTATTGGTGGCAAGCGTTTGATATCTACTCTTGGCGTCGATAACCTTGTTATTATTGATACTCAAGATGCCATTCTGGTTGCGGATAAAAGCAAATCTCAGGATATTAAAAAAATCGTTGATAAGTTGGTGACGGAGGAGCGTTCTGAGATCCTGCATCACAGAACTGTTTACAGGCCATGGGGGCATTACGATTCCATCTGCATGGGTGCACGTGATCAGGTTAAAAGGATTACGGTTAAGCCAGGCGCGAAATTATCAATTCAAAAGCATTTCCATAGAGCCGAGCATTGGGTCGTTGTAAAAGGAACCGCCCATGTCACCAAGGGAGATGAAGTTTTGACGCTCTCCGAGAATGAATCCGTATACCTCCCGCTTGGTATTGTTCATGCTCTGGAAAACCCCGGAAGAATTCCCCTTGAAATCATTGAAGTACAAACCGGAAGTTATTTGGGTGAAGATGATATTGTTCGCCTGAAAGATAATTACGGCAGATCATAATTATCACAGCGGACTTGGATCTTTATTTGAAATTTACTCCTATCAGCTTGCAAAGCCTTTGAAATATTGGCTTTGCCGGTTAGTTCGTTTCAATATTAAATATGATGGTCGGTATGACGGGACAGAATCTATACGGGGCGTTTAAGGAGACCTATGCGATCTCCAAGTTGACGATCCGATATGCTCGCCGTCATCGAGAGGGACGAACACAAGCTTAGTGTGAGAGCCAAGCCCTTAAAATCTGGTCGCGTATCGAGGTGATTCATCCCGTACTGTCGCGCTGGCGGAAGGATAAGATCAGAGATAAGTTCTCAATCAAGGATCAAGCACATGAGCTTGCCATATACTTTGAAAAATTCAGAGAAGCGTGAGACAGACCGTTAGGCGTGGCTCGCGATGATCCGTCTTTCGAGCGGTTAAAGACAAAAAACATTATAATGAATATGAAAGCGATGAGAGGCTTTTCTTAAGATCCATTGGTCATACCCATATTAGCCCCTAAAATTGTATTAACATTCAAATCACAACCTGGGGATTTCTCCTGTAATTCTTTAAGAGCATTAGTAAAAGAGTCTGATAAATATCCCTCGTATGAAGCGAAAGTGGCAATTTCTTGATCTCCTGGGAGTTCATCATCACCAATACCAAATTCGTCAATCATATCCGCGACTGATCGCGAAGCATCATCCATTGCTGTAACGAATACCTGCGCATTCTCGCAGGTAGTATCTGAGGTAAACTTAAAGGCTGCTTCTTCCGCATCACGAACTGCGTCCGAGCGTGGAATTCCAGCACGATCCTCAATTGTGTGTATACCTGAAAAAAAATTTGTAGTGACATCTAAAAAATCGTTGGCTGAATTCCGGTCGATATCCGGCTCTCCACCAATTCCGATAGCCGCTGCAGCCCCTAAAAGAATATCCTTAAACATACATTTTCCCTCTATTCACGTTTAAGATTAATTTTATCAGAATCCGTCATAGAAAGCAAATTTTCTTTGATTGAGCCCCCATTTTGAGGAGATCAGAAATTCAAATATCAAGTAAAAGCTGATGGATGACTGCCCGCGATGTATTTCATCCACGCCTTCGAACCGTGGAGACAACCTTATTACCTTACAATGCCTTCAAAGAGCTTTCCGCCGCAAAGTGCGGTATGGTGGGCCAGGCCGGACTTGAACCAGCGACCAATCCGTTATGAGCGGACCGCTCTAACCAACTGAGCTACTGGCCCTTCATTTGGTTTAAATTCAAATGAAATTTCGCTGTGGTTATGGATTTTATAAACCAAGAAGGCTTTGTTTGTCACGTCTTCTTTTCATCAATGGTTGTCTTTGTTCTATTTTGCTTATCCTTTAGTTTGGATCCTAGCCATATATATAGTCTGGCTGGTAAGAATTTCAGGGTTTTCAGCATGAGTGCAAATATCCATGGGAAATTGATCTCAAAACAAGATGATTTGAGACCGGCAACTAATTTTTCTGCGGCATCTTCAACCTCCATCACCATCGGCATATCAAAATCAGCTTCATCGGTAAGAGGCGTTTTTACAAAGCCCGGACAAATGACCTGAACTTTAATGTTCGTGCCGTGTAAATCGATGGCAAGGCTTTCTGTCATATTTATGAGCGCTGCTTTTGTGGCGCTATAGGCAAGTGCGTTAGGAAGCCCGCGATAGCCTGCAACACTGGCGGTGACGGCGATATGGCCTGTGCGGCGTTCAAGGAATTTTTTTAAGATTGGCTCAAGACAGTTACCAACGCCCAAAACATTAATTTCAAAATGCTTTTTTAAATTTGCGGCAGTGAAATTGCGTGCATTCTCACCCTCATACATGCCGGCATTTAGAATGGCAAGATCAATAGGGCCGAGGTCAGATTCGATTTGATTAATCAAATCATTAATGATTTTTGGTTTCGTGACATCACCCACATATCCCTTAATAAATTTAGGATCTTTATCACAGACAATATCAATTTTTCCGGGACTTGTGCCGGTTATGGCGACCATCCAACCTTGTTTGGCTAGTTTTTGTGCTGTGGCGGCGCCAATGCCTGATGATCCGCCTGTAATCCATGCAAGTTTTTGAGACATGTTAAAATATTCTCTTTTTTTTAATATAGGAATTAAGCGCTTTTATTAATGGGTGTCGGCGCGGCGGCGACTTGATTTCGCCCATTATGTTTTGCAGTATAAAGAGCCGCATCGGCGCGCCCGATTAGCTCTTCTACTGCTTCTACGCCAGAGAATTGTGCAACGCCCGCGGACATGGTAATCCGTGCCAAACGCTCACCTGTGCTGCGATTGACAACGTCTTTATTTGCAACAATTTTTCGTAAATTATTAGCAACGGCAACGCCTGCGGCCAATTCAGTATTGGGTAGAATAATCACAAATTCTTCGCCGCCATAACGTGCAGCAATATCTTGCCCCTTAATGCCATCAGTCAAGCATTTTGCAACAAGGCGCAAGACCTGATCACCGACTTGATGCCCAAAATTGTCGTTGAAGCTTTTAAAGTGGTCAATATCCAGCATTAACACGGTGAAAGAAATTTTTTCTTTTTTACATTCTTCAAGAATGCGGTGAATTTCAGTATCAAATGCCTTGCGATTCGAAAGTCCGGTTAAACTATCCGTCATAGATTCTTTACGTGCTTTGGCCAGATCTTTACGAAGTGTCTCAATCTCATTAGCAGATTCTTCAAGAACGACTTCCAGACTTTCATTTCTTGTGATGACTTGCTGAGTATTATTTTTAACCTGATTGATAACTTCTTTTAGTTCATCGCTGCTAGGGTTTTTAGATAGACGCGAATTAATAGTTTCTAATGATCCGCGATATTCATGTGTGGAGGATTTAACGCCCGCAACCACATTTTTTACATTATTAATGGTGGATTGCAGATCATCGCCTGCTTTACGGACGCGTTCTTCAGTTCGATTATCGCTAAGAAATTTTGTATAGATTTCATGAAGCTCTGCTTCTGAGGCTTTCTTTTTATTTTTAAGGAAGCTATCTAAAACATTGATAACATCTTGATTTTCTTTTGAATAATAAGCATACCAAACCTCAAAATTATTAGGTGTCTTGGCAAGTTTTCCCTCATCCAAAGTTTTAATTGCTTTTTTTGCGTAGCTGTCGGCGGCATCTATATCGTGGGGGTAAATCAAGTCAGATTCCTTATATTGCATATTAAGCTTAAGTTTTACATTAATTATATATTCTAAAAATCAGGTTAAATTTCATCTTCGCTTATGTGTTTTTGAGACATAGGTGCCTGATGAATTAAATTTATAACATCATCTAATTCGTCGCAAAATGAAAAATGATTATGATCTTCAGCTTTCATAAAATTTTCGTTTCCGATTTTCTGAACAAGTAATTTCAGGTTTTCCCAATATTTTTCAATATTATAAACAATGATGGATTTATCATGAAGCCCAAGTTGCCGCCAAGTGAGGATTTCAAAAAATTCATCCATAGTCCCCAATCCACCAGGTAAGATCAAAAACACATCCGATTGATTGGCCATCATGGCTTTTCGTTCATGCATAGAGCCAACAATATGAAGTTCAGTCAGATCAGGATGCATGATTTCACGTTCTTCTAAATGATCCGGAATAATGCCCGTTACATTCGCGCCGTTTTTTAAGGCAGTATCTGCAATAATGCCCATAAGACCGGAATTACCGCCGCCATAGACAACATCATAACCGGCTTTGGCAATGGCTTTGCCCGTTTCTTCAGCTGCGCGTTTATACTTATCATCCACGCGGGGGGATGCGCCGCAATAGACACAAATTGTTTTTTTCTCTCTCATTCTTAATTCATACTTTTTTGTTGGAGTTGGGTACGTACACGCGGAATAAAATTATATAAAACAAGCGCTCTGGCTTCGGTTAAGCGGCTGCGACAGGATAATTCCAAGGTGCGTTTGGTGATTTCTTCTTCAAAAAAAGACGCTTCGAAACTACATTCTTTATTTCTATAATCCATCCATGAATTTTGTGCATTTTTAATTTCCTGAAAATGCGGGGTGTCTTTTAGAAATATAAGAAAGCTTTGAAATTGTCGTTTAAGGGTTAATTCCGCATTTTCAAAACGTTTTTGCGTGCAAGATTGATGATCCGCAGGTGTTATAGCTTTTTCACAAAAATTTGTAAATAAAGGCGGTTTTTCAGCGGGCAGCGTATCTGCGGCAACTGGAAAGCTTAAAAATAAAGCAATTAGCGACAATAGAAGTATTTGCGAATTGAAAATCATGACATAATCATAGCGAAACAAACAAACCTTTCAAAGTAAAAGATTTTTAATGTTAGATGCTTTTTTACGCCCTGTTATAAACAAACCACTTGAAATAATCGCGAGCTATTTAAATCATAAACATATAACTCCTAATTCAATCACTTATACAGGTTTTTTATTTGGGATAATGGCGGCTTTGTGCTTGATGTTTCATCTTTATATTATTGCTCTAGCCTTGATTTTAATTAACCGCCTTTGTGATGGGCTGGACGGGGGTGTGGCGCGTATTTCCGATACTCAAAGTGATTATGGTGGATATTTAGATATCGTTTTGGATTTTATCTTTTATAGCGGTATTATTTTTGGGTTTGCACTGGGGCATCAAGATCAGGCCATCTATGGCGCTTTTTTAATATTTAGTTTTATGGGCACGGGGAGCTCTTTTTTGGCTTATGCAATACTTGCTGAAAAAAAGAAGCTGGTGACCACGGCGCGGGGGAAAAAATCTTTTTTTCATACCGGCGGGCTTGCAGAAGGAACTGAAACTATTGTGACGTTAGTGTTGATTTGTTTATTGCCGCAGCAATTTTATTTGTTCGCTTTGCTTTTTGGTATGATGTGCTGGCTCACAACTATCGGACGGATTCTGCAAACGAAGGAAGATTTTGCCTAAAGAGACTTTATTTAAATTTAGGGCCTGAAGCAAGGCTGCTGCCCATTGTTAAATCAAGGTTTTTTAGTTCAAAACGTTTTTCAATTTTTTCAATAACATCCGGATTCTCCGCTTTTGCTGCATGAATAAGAGCCGTTTCTTGCACATTGCTCATCATGCCTTTATCGGCGGCGCGGAATAGTTCATTTGTATCAAAATCGGCGCCGCCTTTGTCTATATATTCTTCATGGGCATCATCCGCTTCCTTGGCTTGCATATGCATAGAGGCTTGTTTATCTTCCGCATCAAATAATTTGGCGGCCGCTTGTTCCAACATTTTAATCTGCATGGATTTCATATCCATTACAGGGTCGGGCGCGGGTGCGCTCGCCTTAGAGAATGCGGATACATTGGCACTTGGCATGACGCTGGCGATTGATTGTCCGGATGTGGTGCCATCATAGGCATTCGATGATCCGCTGGAGTATGAGGAGCTTTGTTTCGCTCTGGCCTCGGACTTGGAGCGAGGTTTATCATATTTATCCGCTGCTCCATCGCCGCCAAAGATCATGGCCGCGCTCTGTGTACTTGTTGATATGGCAGAGGCAACACGAATGGGCGCGCCCGCACCGGGTAATAACATGTCCATAACTGTTGCCATGCCGCTACCCATTGCGGCATTGGCAGCGATGCCGCCAGCGCTTGGTTTAGAACCGGCGTCATTATTTCCAGGTGTTTGAGTTTGTGCGTTATATTTGTCAACGCGTATATCTTGCGCGGCCCCCATGAGCATATTGCGCCCTTGCGCGAGAGTTGCCCCCGCTTGTTCTGTATCTTCTAGTTTGGCATCATTTTTCTGTTCGGCGTTTTGTTGTCCATCAAAAAACTTATCTGTTCTTGCCAGCTCTGAATTATCCCACTGATTCCCAATTAATTGCGCCTTAGGATCATTTATCTGCGCCGCAATCATTGTTGTATGAATATGAGACATGTCATCGATATCGGCCTTTGGGCCTTCATCGATAACTGGTGTTGTTAATGCCGCTGTTACGGCCGCAGCAATGGAAGCCATTGGCCCGGCATTAACAATATCCGCAGACGTTTCTGTTCTGAAATTTGTTTCAAAGCCTTCGGACTCAAGGATTCTTTCATGACTATGCAGGCTAGACACACGCTCAGAAATGGTGTCAGGTGAAAAGCGTCCGCTGCCGCCGCCTCCGCTGCCACTGGCGACTTCGCCGGCACCTGTATCGCCGCTATCTTCGATGTCGTCGCGATTAACAATAATAAAGTTATCTTTAATATATGACACGTTTTACCTAACAGTTTTATAGGACTAGTTTACCAGAGTATAGCATGATTAGCAAATTTGTAGAGTGGGGGGTGGATCATACTAAGTATTTGTAATCTATATATAATTATGTATATGGGGGCTATAATAATCTTGGGCGACGATAGGAGAGAGCTTCGGCGATGTGCTTTTTCTGGAGTATATCTGCGCCGCCTTCCAGATCTGCGATGGTGCGGGCTACGCGAATAATGCGGTGATAGCCACGCGCGGAGAGTTTCAATCGTTCGGCAGCTTGATTCAAAATGTCCAGTGCGGCAGGCTCCAAAGGGGCGATTTTTTCTAGATCTTCTCCATTTGCCTGGGCATTGGTGTCTAACATAATATTTAGATTATTAAAGCGTTGTTTTTGGATTGCGCGCGCCTGTTCTACGCGCATCTTGACGTTCGCGGAGGACTCGCCGCTTGGAAGGGAAGAAAGTTCGATGACGGAAACGGGCGGAACATCAACATGTAAATCAATCCTATCCAGCATCGGGCCGGAAATTTTGGACTGATATTCGCCCGCGCATTTTGGGGCGCGGGTGCATTCCAGATCGCTGTCGCCCAAATGACCACACCGGCACGGATTCATTGCGGCAATTAATTGGAAATCAGCCGGATAGGTGACATGTTGATTGGCGCGTGCAATCAGGGCATGACCTGTTTCCAAAGGTTGGCGAAGTGCTTCCAATGTGCGGCGGTCAAATTCAGGTAGTTCATCTAGAAACAAGACCCCTTTATGGGCAAGGGATATTTCCCCCGGCTTTGGTTTTGCGCCGCCGCCGACAAGCGCAGGAAGAGAAGCAGAATGATGCGGATCACGATAGGGGCGCTTTCGCACCAAGCCGCCTTCGGGTAAGGTTCCGGCAAGTGAATGGATCATGGATACATCCAATGCCTCACGCGGTGAGAGTTCAGGCAAGATACTGGGCAGGCACGCCGCCATCATGGACTTTCCCGATCCGGGAGGGCCGCTCATAAGTAAGTTATGTCCCCCCGCCGCAGTGATTTCGAGGGCGCGTTTTGCAGTTTCTTGCCCTTTAACGTCGGCAAGATCGGGGTGGCGGTCAATAGTGATACCTGCTTTGGGTGCAGTAGGGCGGCTAAGAACTTGTGTGCCTTTGATGTGATTAATGAGCTGGAGGAGATCTTTCGGAGCCAGAACGTCTATATCACCCGCCCAGCATGCCTCAGCGCCGCATTCTTCGGGGCAGATTAATCCAAGATTTTGCTCGCTGGCAAACATGGCGGCGGGCAGGATGCCATTCACTTTACGCAAATGGGCGCTGAGAGATAATTCGCCGAGCGTCACATAGTGCGCCATTTCATCTTTTGGTAAAACATCCATCGCGCACAGTAATCCGAGGGCAATCGGCAGATCATAATGTGATCCTTCTTTGGGCGTATCGGCAGGAGCAAGATTAACAGTCAGACGTTTGGCGGGGAGAGATAAACCAAGGGCATGTAATGCGCCGCGCACGCGCTCTTTACTTTCCGCAACCGCTTTATCAGGCAAGCCAACAATATTAAAGGCAACCACCCCGCCAGAGATTTGCACCTCCACATCAATGGGTTTGGTATCAACGCCTTGAAAAGATACGGTTGGGATTCTAGCGACCATGATTAGTTATTCTATAGAAGTTAGTCATTGTCCATCCCTGAGCGGATCATATGGTAATATATCCATCGGCTTTTTGCGAAATCATATCCAGCTGCGCCGTCCAAAAAACCGAGCTTTAAGACATAGCAATGGAGAAATGCCAGTTCCGCCTTAAGAGGATTATGTCTTAAAAGGTACTTGGCAAAATTTCGCCACGGAATGGGATCCTTTGGCCATGCCTTCTTGCGGGTCATACAGATTTCCCAAGCCGCATATCTTTGATGGCGGGCGCGCCATTGATCATGGGAGTGATTTGCATCATGAAGAAGGGACGTTTTAAGGGCGCCAATATATCCCTTATCTTTTAAAACGGGTTGGTAATGCCCTTCGATTTCGCCCATGCCGGGGCAATTTAGATCATCAATAACAGGAAAGTGAATTTTATGATGGTTGAAAAGGGCGAGTTTGTTATTTTTTAAACCGTAAGATAATGGCTTACCATTCCAAATATAATTGCCACTGATAAAAAAGCCTGCTTCTGTTGGTGGAGACTGAAATTTCCGGCGGATTTCTTCGGTAAGTGCGGGCGTGACAATTTCATCAGCATCAACAAAAAAGACCCAATCATGTTTTAAGGGCAGGGTATCTAAACACCATTGGCGCTTTTTGGGATATTTGCCATTCCAGTGATAGAGAACGAATTCGGTGTGAAAGCGCGCGGATAATTCTGCGGTGGAATCTCCGGAATGTGAATCGACGATAATAATCTGGTCAAAGTCCCCAAGAGTCGCAAGACATGCGGCGAGCTGATCGCCTGCATTTTTTGTTGTGATGATCACAGAGATATTTATTTTCATATTTATGGAACTTGCCGCCTTATGAGATGTTTAAAGACTATATTTAACAATAAGGAACTTGAATTATGGCACAAAAAGAAAGTAATAACGGATTATATTTTATTGTAGGCGCATTATTCGTCGCAGTCGTTGTTATGGGATTTTTTCTAGTAAGCCCCGTTTCAAATGAGAATACGGTTATCAGAGAAATCACCCAAACAGAGCCGGCTGGTAATGATGATAGCTCAGCTAACTTTGATTTAAATATCACTGATGATGGTTTTAATGCAAATGTAAGCAAAGAAGAAAATTAAGGAAAAGCCCCATGAGCGGGGCTTTTTTTTATGCGGTGTAGTTTGCTTTAATTCCGAATATCACCCATCCGATTAACATGCCGATAAATACGCAAAACGGGAAAATATAGGATTTTCGCGGCCAGACAGGTTTGGGCTGTAGGTAAGGCGGCTCCACTAAAGTAGCCGCAAAATATTGGTCCATACGTCCCATCATTCCCACGCGCTCTTGCTCCATTAATAAATTAGTCTGCGCCTGCCGGTGGTCGGGATTTGCGGTCTTTGCAATCAGATCTTTCAGATAGCGCATACGGTTTTCAGTGCGTGATATGAATTCGGTGCGCAGTGTTTTATCTGCGGCAGAATGAAGCGATAGAAGCAGTTTTTTTGCTAATATGGGATTGGGGTGTTCAAACTCAATCATACGCAGCGGGGTTGCCCCGACAGGTTTAATGACAATTTGGCGGGAAAGGTAAGCAGAGATACCCTCTGCATTTTTAAAAGATTTATCGGCTTGGAATGTAAAGCGTTGCGATTTTTCCAAAGCAAGTTGTAGGGATTGATCTTGTGCCATTACATCCGCCACAACGCCGGGCCCCGTCAAGATTTTTAAATATCGTAAATAGGGAAGTGGCTCTTCCGGAATGGTATCCTTCGCGGCTTCACTATGTAATGTTAATGTATGTTCGGTTGTGGGCGCGACGATCATTATGCTACGCATATGCGGAACTGAAAAGGTGATAAGCAGGGCGGCAAAAATAAATCCGAGTATGCCGCCGATTAATAAATAAAGCCGCGCCTGCCAAAAGGCATGTAATAGATCGGACAGGGTCTCATCGCGCAATGTGCTCATCTATATTTCTTTTATCAGGTTATCCCATAATTCAAAAGAGCGCTCCGGCGTAAATGCGTGGGCGGCTTTTCCCGCTCCTTTATAGAGGGTGTGCCAGTCTTCGCCGTAATCACGAAGATGCTTGATGGCATTTGCCAAAATTTTTCCATCATCTTGAGGGATGGTAAGGCCTGCCTCAAATTTTTCCAAAATCAAAGATAGATCGCTTGCTTCCGGTCCAATAAAGATGCAAGGACGTTGAACGTAAAAAATATCATATATGCGGCTGGGCAGCATACAACCCAGCGCTTTATCTGACATAGAAATCAAATGGATATCACCGCTTTCGAGTAAAGCACGCAATTTCCGGCGCGGTTGAAATGGTAAAATACGAATATTATCCAGCCCCTTACGCCCTCTTTCCTTGGCGAGTTGTTGTAAACGGGCAGAATTTCCGACAAAGAGAAATTCTATATCGGGATCTGTCTCATTCAAAATTTCTGCGGCATCTAAAATAGTCTCCGGTGGGTGTGCACGCCCCATATTGCCCGCATATAAAATTCTGAATTTCGAGGGAAGTTCACTTGGCTTTTGTGCCCCGGACTCTTTTTTTAGAATGCTGTCATACCAGTTTGGAATGATTTTAATTTTTTCGCCCGCAATGCCTTTTTTATTAATATTATGGCGCATACATGCGCCGATTGTGACGATCATTTTGCAGCGTTTCATAGCAAAAACGGATAATGCATTCATGATACGATAAGACAGGGAAGACGTTTTATATTCAAGTGCAGGCAAAATATCAGGGTAAAGATCCTGACACCAATGGATATGTTTGGCACGTTTTAGAAAAGCCAATAGAGCGCCAAAAATCACAAAAAAAGGGGGGTCAGTTTTCGTGATAATCAGGTCAGGTCGATCAATCACCAGAGCCTTAAAAAATAATTTGAAGCAGATCACTATATTATTAAAACGAGATCTGGGATTTCCGGGGGCAATGACGTTAACCACTTCTATGCCGTTTAAATCGCGTTGCGTTGAGGATTTCTGGCTGGTTGTCAAAATGGTGATATCATAGCCTTTTTCACTCAATGCAGACGAAAGCTCAAACAGCAGACGTCCTGTTGCTCCGCCGATCGGAGGAAGAACCCTGTTGATCATTAAAATTTTGCGCACTTGTTTGCGTGGTTTGTGTGTGTGTGGCAACCCCATAACAAGCAATCAACATCAAGATGAAACCAAAATCCAGAGATTTATAGCTCGCATAGAGAAAAATATCTATGACGAATGGCCAAAACAGAGATAATGCAAGGATTGGCGAGCATTTATAAAGATAGGGAAATCTGAGGAAAAGTGTTCCAAGATAGCTGATGACTAAGAATGTTCCAATCAGACCGGTTTTTAAAAGAGAGGCGCTAATCAGGCTATGTGTAAAATTGACGGTTAAATCTCCAACGGCCGGAGATTGTACAGTGCCTCCCCATCCTTGCCCAAATAATGCCGTGAGGGAATTTTCACAAACTCTTTCCCAAACGGCCATAAGTTCATATAGACGCATATTTGAGCCAACGGCACGGTTTTTTTCAAAAAGCTCAGAAAGAAGAGGGGTTAGAAAATCTTTAAGAATAAATGCGCTGAATAATATTGCACAGATAATCAGGATGAATTTTAAAATACTTTGTCGCAATGTTAATAAAGATAAAAAAGTATTACTGATAAGGAGCGCGCCGAAACTGGCACGTTGTAATACAGCTCCCATCGAAAGAATGGGGAAAAGGCATAGTCCCGCACACATAAGAGGCAAAATTGGACGGCGAAGTGAAATCTTTGATAACGCATATCCACTTAGGAATAATGCGGCGAATAAAACAGTTGGGGAATTGACTAAATAAAGTGCATCTAAATCACTGACATTCTCAATTCCGTCTTTTATGATGAGTAATCCGCGAAATGAAAATAGCAAGCCGGAAATTAAAATGATGATGAAAATTGTTTGCGCTTGAATATAACTCAGACGCTGGAATAAATCATAAACAAAAAATGGCAAGAGCATAAATAAAAACGGAAAAAGATCGCGAAAAATAGCGCCTATCTCATTCCCGTTAAGTAATGCCATCAGAAGGGGCAGCGTTAACCCATAGAGTAATAAAATACGCGAGGTTTTCATCCAAAGCGGTTCGTATTTTGTGCTGACCAGTAGTATAAAAGCGTTCTGCGGTAAGCCAAGGGAAAGTGCCAAGCCAAGTCCGATGACCCCCTCTATTATGCGAGGTGAATCAGGAGTGGGATAGCCAAATAAAGCATATATGAGAATGCTTGCACAAAATAACGTAAAGCGAAGCGTTAAGTGTGTTGCGCTTAGCTTATACATATTAAAATAGCTCATCAGCGAGCATGCTCACGGCAAGTAAAACCATAAAACCGGCAAAAATGCGTTTCAGTTTTTTTGGGTCAAGGTGGTGAGCAAGGCGCGCGCCAAATATGGCGGTGACCATGCTGCATGAAATAACGGCAAGCCATGCCGGATAATAAATATACCCAATTGTGTGGGGAATGCCGGTTTGCTCTGACAGGCCGGTTATCATAAATCCAGCTGCCGAAGGAAGAGCGATAAATAAGCCTATGGCAGAGGCAGTTCCCACGGCCTGTCGCATTTCGGTGCGAAAAAGTGTCATAAAAGGAACGCTGAGCGTTGCCCCGCCAATTCCCATCAATCCGGATAAGCACCCGATGATCATTCCGCTGATGGTGGAAATTATTTTATTGGGGAAATGATCAAAGCGCCCAATTTTTTGTGTCAGTTTTTCCGGGCCCATAACCATAAGCGCGGCCAATAACATGATCATAATGGCAAAGAAAGATTTTAACGTTTCGCTGGGAAGGCTGTCGGCAATCACCGCAGAAAGCAAGCTGCCAATGGCCACGCCAATGCCGAGCTTCCATATAATATCATGGCGTATATTATGTCTGGCGGCGTGTGCGCGGACAGAGGAAGATCCGGTAATAATAATTGTCGCAAGGGCGGTGCCAATACTAATTTGCATTAAATGGGAACCTTCGGGATAAAGCCATGAGAGTGTGTAATAAAACCCGGGAACCAATATAATGCCCCCGCCAACACCGAATAACCCCGCAAGAAAGCCCGCAAAGGCGCCAATAACCATATAGATAATTATGCTGAGGACAAAAAGCGACATTTGCTCAAGCTATAGATATTTAAGTTTGAAATCTACTTGTAAAAGAAAGGCTTAATAGCTTTTCCATCTTTGGATTTTGCGGTGGGAACTATAACAGCCGCTTTATCGGCGACATTGTCTCTATTTTCACCAGGTATGTAGGGGGAGTGGGCAGGCGCGTCTTTCTTTTGTTTTGAAGCGGCTAACTTTAGTTTTGCCTCTTCACGCTTTTGCTTTTCTTTTTCTCTTTGTTCTTTTTTTATGGCTTTATTAGTTACTTTACCAATTTTGGAACTTAAAAATTCACGCGTATATTTATCCGTTTTCCCATGACGTAATTTAAATTCATTACGGCGACGTAGCTGTGCTTCCCTATTGGCTTCTGCTTGAGCCTCTACATTAGCGAGCATAAATTTTACTTCCTCGCGAGTAGCATCTTTATATGGTCTGTCTATGCGAAGAGCGTAGCGCAAGGAATTATATGAAACATCTTCCTTTAAAGCTTGCGTGACCGGAAGATCACCGCCCTCTCTAATGATCTCAATCGGATTACGGGATGTGGGGCCACTATTTCTAGAGGCTCTTTGCGCTTGGGTGCCTCTTGTGATCGATTTTAAATTAAGAGGTTTAAGTGTTTTAGCCGCCGGCCGCGCATCCCATGTTTTAGCAGGGGGTGTATTCTGCGCATAGGCGAGTGTTCCCACAATGGATATAGATAAAATCAGCAGATTGAACAAAAATAATCTCATATAGGGTTAATTATAGCGAGTATGGGTTAAAATATAAAGTTTTTCAGTCATGAAAGAGAAAAATAAAATGCGATCTAATGTTAATCTCTTTTTAATCTAGATAACGCAGAATGTTTCCGTAAGACAAATGATTGTCATAAGGGAGTAAAGAGATGCAGGTTAAAATTAAAGAATTTATCGAAAAGACCGGTTTAAAAGAGCCGCTTTATCCTGGAAAAAGATTAATTCAAGCTTGCGTAGTGGGTGAGTTTAAATCCCACAGTATCGTTTATGATTGGCGTGATCCGAAAATATTAAAAATAGACATTCGCGCCGGTGCAAATGGGATTACTTTACCCTTAAAGGAATTAAAGAAATATCCGGTGAGCTTTCAGGCGGCAACGCATGTGATCATCGAAATCAATGAAGATGAAGAAGAGGGGAGCACAGGAAAGTCAGGTAGTGGCCGGCGCGCCCCCAAATCCAGATTTTCTAAGGTTGTTGAAGGAAGTATTCCCGCCGCCGGAAAGATTTCTGAAATGGTGGTGATGGGTAAGGAAATTGCTAAAGAGGCTTTTGGCAAAGTATTTGAGGCACTGGCAGATCAGATTGAAAAACTGAAAGTGTCCCCCACGGAATTAATGGCAAAAGCGAGTGATTTGGTTACCAAATACACACCGCCATCCTTTATGGAAGCAAAAGGCGATGAGCAGGCATCTTATAGCTATGACCGTGATAAGATTGGTCCTATGTTTGGAATTAGTCCCGGGTAGGTATATTTATAAATTTATGATCTCCATTTTTACATGATGCTTGACTGAATTTTATGTCTTAAACTATACATAAGATATGGATTTTGATTTTTATGAAAGAGTGACGGCGCTATGCAAAAGCTTATCACAGTCTTGGAATGCATCTTTTGCACATCCATCTAAAACAACATCATGGAAGCAAGTTGATAAAGATGATTATCCTGAGATATTGGTAACCGACCATGTGGGCAAAGAAATTTATATTAGAGACTCAGCTTTCATTAGTATTCATAGAATAGACGCAGAAAAACTGAAAGATAGTATAAGGGCAAATGAAAATTTGCCGGATGAATTATGTGATTTTCCATTGCCCCAAACATGGATTAAATTTAGGGATTATGAGGGAGGTGTTAATCATATGCCTTCCTTAGAGGATCCAGAAGAATTTAAGTTAATGTTTCATCGCGCTAAAAAAGAAGGACTGCAAGCGTACAATTCAAGATATTTGAGTTTAATGCACGGAGGACCAAAATTAGGTGAATTACAACAGCAAAAATTGCGTGTAATGACGTTCGGATGCCTATACGATGTTGTTTATGAAGATGGGAAGTTTATAGAAGTAGAATCGCCCGAGCATGATGACGGGTTCGTATATTCCTAGTCTTCAATATCTAAATCTCCTCCAGATAATCACCGATAATCGTAAAGATTTGATCAATGTGGTTTTCATTCAGAATAAGCGGCGGGGATAATGTGACCGTATTCGTCGCGCCAGGGCGGAGCATAAGACCCTTATCCCACATATCATTAAAGAATTTGCGCCCCAAATCGGCTTCGCCTTTTTTCGGATGAAGCTCTATCCCCGCCAGAATTCCCCAGTTTCTAAGGTCTTTGATATGAGGTTTATTGGCTAGGGAATGAAGGGCTTCCTCCCATTTCGGGGTCATTTTTGCGGCGTTTTCAAAGATTTTCTCGTCCAGATACGTATCTGCCGTGGCAATCGCGGCGGCGGATGCAAGCGGGTGACCGGAATAGGTATAGCCGTGATATAGTTCGATCACTTCCTCCGGCCCTTGCATCAAACCATCATAAATATGTTCGGAAACAAAAGTGCCCGCCATAGGCATCGCGCCGTTGGTCATACCCTTAGCGCAGGTAATCATATCAGGTTCTATGCCTAAAAATTCTGAAGCCGTTGCCGTGCCCATGCGCCCAAATCCGCTGATGACTTCGTCCATGATCATAATCACGCCGTGCTTTTGGGATATCTCGCGAATGCGTTCCAGATAACCTTTTGGCGGCGGTATAACGCCGGTGGATCCGGAAACAGGTTCCACAATTACAGCGGCCACATTAGAAGCATCATGCATATAAATCAGCTCTTCCAGCTTATCGGCAAGATCGGCGCCGTTATCGGGTTGCCCTTTACAGATACCGTTTTGTTCCCAGTTTTGCGTGGTGGGTAGGTGATCCACATTTGGTAATAACTGCCCAAATGCAGCGCGATTATACGGAATGCCTCCGACGGAAATGCCGCCAAAACCAACGCCGTGATAGGCGCGTTCCCGACCGATAAACAGGCGGCGCGTGCCCTCCCCTTTGGCGCGGTGATAGGCGAGGGCAATTTTTAGGGCGGTGTCAACGGCTTCGGATCCGGAATTACTGAAGAACACGCGGCTGATATTTTCAGTCATCATTGACACTAGTTTTGATGCCGCACGAAAGGCGGTGGGATGCCCGTAGCGGAAGGTCGGGGCGAAATCTAGCTCTTCCATTTGTGCAGAGATAGCTTGTTTGATTCGCGCCACATTATGTCCCGCATTCACGCACCACATGCCCGCAGAGCCATCAATAATTTCACGTCCGTCTTTATCTTTGTAATACATACCATCGGCAGATACCACAATGCGCGGATTTTTCTTAAAACGCCGTTGCGCGGTAAATGGCATCCATAATTCTTCTAAAGAATTAGCTGAAATTTTAAAATCATAGGGAGGAGTGTCTTGAGTCATCTTGAATTCCTTTCAGTCTCACTATACAGTTTAGCAGAAAAATATGAGTGAGTGTATTAAGATGACGAAAGATGACCATAATATTTCTGACATAAATGCAGAGCGCAGTGCCCGTAAAAAGGCTGCCAAGCCAAAGCAGCCGCCTCTTTTAAACATTCCATCAATGACAAAATGGTTGGCATATTTAATTATTGCAGTGTTTTTTGTTCAGGAAGTCGGGATGTCACCCGATGCCAAAATGAGCTTTTTTCATACATTTGGCTTTGTGCCAACCAATTTAACGGATTTTGTTCCCGAATTGTGGCTGAGCTTATTTAGTCCGCTTACATATATGTTCATTCATGGAAATCTACTTCATATCTTTATGAATTTGACGATGTTACTGGCTTTTGGTTCTGGATTGGAAAAATGGCTTGGGAAGACAAAATTATTAATGCTGTTTATCGGCTCCGGTTTGATTGCTATTTTGGTACATTATATCATGCATAATTTCTCCCCGGATGTTGTGATTGGCGCATCGGGCGCGACGAGCGGACTATTTGCGGCTGGAATTATTATGTTGCGTCAGATGGGGACAGGGATCGGCTCCGGCCCTTATGGGGTATATCCTCTGATCGCTTTATTTGTGATTATTAGTGTTGTTTTTGGGGTAACTTCCGGTCTGGACGGCGGCGCACCGGTTGCCTGGGTTGCGCATTTGGGCGGTTTTGCCGGTGGTTTCTTAATGATGAAACTATTTAGGAAGCTGTAAGCATTTCATAGAATTCAGAAGGCAAATTGTTGTTTGCGCTCGCTTTAATATCATCGGGGCTGACCCATGTGATGGTGTTAAAAGTGCCCAAAGCCGGACAAACCGCCGACCATGAGGGGAACGTCATACCGCTTACGCTACATGTCCATGTCGGGTCTGCTTTGGCTTCGGTAACTTCTTCCATATATTGATGGATGGTTGCGTCACTGCCGCCAGTTTTCTCAGCATATTTTGCCCATAATCGGTAAATACGGCGCTCATGCGATAACGCAGTTGCCGCATCCAGATCTTGTTTAGCATAATCATAGTTTCCCGCGTTCAGATTACTATGCGCCAACGCCAAATAGCTTTCCACATGAGAGGCATTTTGCGCGGTTAATTTACGCAGCCAGCTAATATCTTCTCTCTTTTTGTTAAATAAAGCGCCAAGCTCTTTCCATAGCGGCACAAAAGAAGGGTGAGGGGACTTTGCCCATGCTTTTTTCAAAAGAGCGGCAGCAGGTCTTTGTTTGGATTGTTTGAGGTAAATCTTGCATAGTTCAGTCACAGCAGGTGGAAAAGCAGCGTCTTTTTTCAAAACCAATTTTAAGAGGCGCTCGGCATTTAATAAGTCGCCATCCGTTATATTCTGCAAGGCATGGGCGGTGAGAATGGCAATGAAATCGTCATTGCCTTTTTCCTTGGTAACGGCTTTTTTCTTAATGGCCTTATAAAGTTGATCTTCAGCGGCTTGCCAGTTTCCGGCTTTTGCTTCAAGTTCATATAGGGTGCTAAGCAGCCAGTTTTTATCTTTGCCTTTATAATCACGCTCGGCGGTGCGGGCGTAGGACAGGGCGCTGCCAAGGTCGTTTTGCTCAACCGCATTTCCGATTAATGCACGCGCTGCCAAAACTGCGCCTTCCGGGCTGTTAAGCATAGTTTTTAAGGTTTCTTCAGCATTTTTGTGATCGCCTTGCTTACGTTGTGCGCCTGCTTTAAGAAGCAGGGGGATTGGCTGGGAATCGCCGGGCAATAGTTTTAAAGCACGTTCTGCTTGAAACTGCGCATAGCCGTAATCACCTGCGGCGGCGGATGATAAGCTTAATGTTAAGGCTTCTAACCCTTTCTCATTGTTTTTAATGGTTTTTTTGAATTTACGCCGTCCCGGCATATTGCTAAAAAATAGCCCAAATCTGGTTAAGGCCATAGTTATTAGTAATAAAAAGAAGAATATTAATAAGAAAAATCCAAAATGAATTGTTATATCGTAATCCATCCATGTGATATCAACTTTACCGGGGCGTGCGGCTAACCAGACAGCGCCCGCTACTATTAAACCTATTTTTACTAGAAACCAGACGAGTTGAATCATCTTTACATTACCTCTTTATTTATTCTTGGGGCTTCATATTCAAATTTTTGAAATTATGATTCAGTTTGTTATCAGGTAACATTGTAAAGCCGCTTTTATTATCCTTAACAACATTATTAGGCGTTATTTGTTCCATCATTGTGGGATTAAGTGTTTTTAAGTTGAGAGGTTTTGTAAGGCTTAGCTCGCTCTGGGCAGTTTGTAACATAGATGTAATAGCATCTTTTACTTCTTGCGCGGCTATGGTTGACGTTAGCTTTTGCATAAAGGGTTGTGCTGCCTCTGCGTTTTCTCCCTCAAGTTGGGATAAAGTAGACATGGCGGCGCGGAGGTCACCAGAATCCAGTTGCGTTTGCACGGTGGAGATTGTTTCTTGTGACTCATTACTTAGAAGTGGTTCGCCGCCCTTTTTGATCTGTAGAACTTTGCTTAAACGTGCTTTTGCCTGTTCAGTGATACTGGCATCTTCGCCTTTGAAGGAATTTACCGCGATATCCCCCGCCAAAGCACGAAACTCATCGGATAAACCTTTCGGTGTTAAAACGCCGCTTTTTGCTTGGGGGGCTAAACGGTCAAGAGATTGCCGTAAAGTAGCATTATCTTCGCCGATTACGCTGTAGAGTAAGGTCAGGTCTTCTTCAAAGGGGGTCTCGCCGCGATTAAGGGCGCTGCGGAATTGGGTTAGCCCAAGTAATAAAGCGCCTGCTTTTAAATCTTCATCGGCAACACCTTCAAAGGTTGAACCGAGTGCCGTACTGTTGTCGCGGGCACTGATTAACGCTTCATCCAACAGGTCAAGACGTCCATCAAGGCCGCCAATAATGCCATATAACTGATTTGTCGCGCGATCGAGTTGTGTTTGTCCCTCTTCAGTATCATTCATCACTGAAAAACGGGATAGGATGGATTGAATTTGCGCTGAACTGACGAGGCCGGAGAATTGTCCTTCTAGCTGTTCCAAACGGCGTTCGATCTGCGCGGCATTTTCTTCGCCGATCACTGATTTTGCAATGACCTTAGTTTGCTCGGTTAAATCACCAACTTTTTCGCCAAGATCGGCGGTGCGTTTTTGGAATTCTTGTAATTGAGATTTCATATCCTCAGGCAAATATCCCTCTAATGCACCAATGAATGTACTTTGCTCTTGCTTTAGAGTATTCAAGCCATCTTGGACGGCGGCTAGTTTTTCTCTGTTTTCAATCACTTCTTCACGTACCGGCCAGAATACGGCGGCAAGGGCAATTACTGCTAAGCCGCCTAACACGGCGATGAGCCATGTAGAATTTCCGGCAGGTTTTTGTGAATCTATCACGGCCGCTGGCGGCACGTCTGTGTTTTCGCTTTTTAGCGGCGTGGCAGGTTCCTCAAAGGCGATATCTTCAGGTAAAGGCAGGTCGGATGCTTCTTCTTCCTCGTTTTCATCATCTAATTCTTCTACATCATGTGATGTGACAATTTCCTTTATATCTTCTTCCAGAACATCATCATCTTCTTCCATCGAAATTTTTTCTTCATCGGGTAAATCATGATCATCACCAGGCTGTTCTATTTTTGCCTTAATTTGGGCGATTGTTTCTTCGATATTGGGGCGGTGCGCTTCGTCATTTAATTGGATGTCATTTTGATTGGCGGCCTCTAAAATTTCATCAATACGGGCATCAGGAATAGATTCACGTTTTTTCCATCCTTGGACGGTTGTTACAGCAACACCGAGTTTGTTTGCCATTGGGCGAATACCGCCAAATTTTTCAATTACCTCTAGGGCGTTTTCTTGAACAAACTTTTTGTTATCACTCATATTTTAACTCCTGATTCAGTCATTTCTTTTAACTTTTCTATCATGGAATGGGAATCACTTTGCTGTGCGACATCAATTGCTTTCCATTTCATTTTATCCAAAGACTTTAGCACGGGCGGTGCCAAACACAAGGCTTGAATCCTTTTTAAACAGGGAGTAAGGCCGCCGCGCTCACATAAATCTTCAAAGATAGATGCGCTGCGCGGGGAGAAGAATAAGGCTGTGGAGATCTGCCCTTTACTTAGCGCTTGTTCAATATCTTTGTCCAAAGATAAGGCAGGTTCGGCATTATATAAATCAATATGCGTCACGTTAAAATTAGCCATAATCAGGCGGCGAAAATTATTTGATATATGGTGCCCGCCAAAATGCAAGAAAGATAAGCGCTTCCCATTTGACGTATTTTTTAAAAATTGATCAAGATCTTCTTTAAGGGATGCGCTATCCCCATTCGCTGTGGAAAAGACAGAATAATGATGTCTAGTCAGGGATTTAGTCGTTTCAGTTCCGATTGAAAATATAGGAATTTTTTCCTTCAATAGTTTTGTGGGCAGGAATTGGGATGTATGTTTACTGGTAATGATGATGGCATCAAAATCTTCAATGTTAAGACCATCTGATTGATAATAAATGTTTTTTATGAGTATGAGGGGTGATATAAAAGATTTTATTCCTATACTGGCCAGGTGTTCCTGTAAATGTAGAGAGTCGGGTTTTGGTCTTGTGAGAAGGACATATGGCTCATTCATAGTATAACGACTTTAAACATTAAAATGCGCTTTGCGAAGTTTTTCTTCGATTTTCAGGCGCTTCACGTTATAAATCCATCATGAATAAAGACGTTGTAATTTTGGGCATCGAAAGCAGCTGTGATGAAACGGCGGCGGGGATTGTAAATGGATGCGGCGATATGCTTGCCAATCGGTTATTAACCCAAGTTGATGAGCACAAAATGTATGGCGGCGTTGTCCCGGAAATCGCGGCGCGCGCGCATTTGGATACGATGGATCACTTAATTGAAAAAGCAATGCAGGATGCGGGGCTGGGCTTTGATAATTTGTCGGCGGTTGCCGCAACATGTGGCCCCGGATTGGTGGGCGGAGTGATGATTGGCATGATGAGCGGTAAGGCGATTGCGGCATCACAGAATATTCCTTTTATCGGGATTAATCATTTAGAGGCGCATGCCCTAACTCCGCGTTTAACGGATGATGCCGACTTCCCGTTTTTACTTTTACTGATTTCGGGTATGAATACCCAATTACTTGTGGTCGAAGGCGTTGGTAAATATAAGTGTTTAGGTAAAACCATTGATGATGCCATCGGAGAATGTTTTGATAAATCAGGGCGTTTAATGGATTTGGGATATCCGGCGGGACCCTTTATACAAAAATATGCTAGCCTATGCCCAGACCCCGCCGCCGCGCGGGAGTTATATCCGTTACCAACGCCGATGAAGGGGCGCAAAGAGTTGGATTTCTCATTCTCTGGATTAAAAACCGCGGTACGAAATCACGTTCAAAATGCAGGTGAGTCTTTAAATAAGGAGGCGTTATGTGCCTCCCTTCAGCAAACTATGGTGGATGTTGTTGTTGAGCGTACGAGCAAGGCGATTAAGTTTTTCACAAAAACATATCCAGCAGGTAAAGCCTTTGTTATTTCAGGCGGGGTCGCCGCTAACCAACCTATCCGCGGCGCATTATTGAAATTGGCGGAAGAAAACAAGTTAGATTTTTATGCGCCGCCGCTTAATTTATGCGGAGATAACGGCGTTATGATTGCCTGGGCAGGGGTGGAGCGCTATCATTTAAATCTGCTTGATTCCCTCGATATGCCTGCAAGGCCGCGTTGGCCATTGGAAGATTTATAGGAATATGTGCCTGCTGTTTTGTGGCTCACATTATGTCTATATCTAAGTTTTCCCTGTGTTGGCTGTTTGAAATATGATAAACACGTATCGTTTAATAATAAAAGGCTAATATATATGACAAAAATAGGTGTGATTGGTGCTGGCGCTTGGGGAACTGCCTTGGCGCATGTTCTGGCGAATGAAGGTAAGGAAGTAACATTATGGGCGCGGACGCCTGAAATGGTCGCCACTATGGAGGCTATGCAAGAGAATGATAAATATCTTCCCGGTGTGCGTTTGAATGAAACTATTCGTATAACAGAGAGCCTAACCAAAGCCGCTAATGCAGATGCTATTTTGCTTGTTACGCCTGCGCAATATATTCGTAAAACGTTAGAAGCCTTAAAGGCGGATGCCGGAAATGGCAAGCCGGTTGTTATTTGCTCCAAAGGTATCGAGTTGGAAAGCGGAATGCTTATGTCACAAGTGGCAAAAAGCGTGATTCCGAGTGGCAATTTTGCAATTTTAACCGGCCCCACCTTCGCTCATGATATCGCCAAAGGCAGTCCCAGCGCAGTAACCATTGCGATGGAAGATAAAGATCAGGGCAATGAGCTATGCGAGATGGTCGGCGTGCGCACCCTGCGCCCCTATTATTCTGAAGATGTTATCGGCGCACAAATCGGCGGGGCCGTGAAAAATGTCATTGCCATTGCATGCGGCGCCGTAATTGGACGCGGCCTTGGAGAAAGCTCACGAGCCGCATTGGTGACAAGGGGGTTGGCGGAGATGAGTCGCCTGGCTTCCGCGATGGGCGCAAAGAAAGAAACTTTAATGGGTATGTGCGGCGTGGGGGATATGATTTTATCTTGTAGTTCCATGCAATCGCGCAATTATTCTTTCGGAATGGAAATCGGCAAGGGTAAGTCCGCGCAAGAAATATTGGATGGGCGCACCGCCGTAACCGAAGGGTTTTACACGTCTAAGGCATTAATGACTTTGGCGAAGAAAAATGCCGTTGATATGCCGATTTGTGAGAGTGTCTACCAATGTCTAAATGAAGGTCTGGATTTCAAGGATGCTATTGAGAAAATGTTGGATCGTCCCGTAAGGAAGGAAAATGTTTGATGAAATATTGGCTGATAAAATCTGAACCATCTACATGGTCATGGGATGATCACGTTAAAAAGGGCGTTGAGCATTGGGACGGCGTGCGGAATTATCAGGCGTCAAATAATATGAAGGCGATGCGAAACGGTGATTTAGCGTTTTTTTATCATTCAGTAAAAGAAACTCAAATCGTCGGTATTGTCGAGGTTGTGAAGGAATATTATCCTGATCATACCGACGCAAAGGGCCGATTCGGGATGGTGGATTTTAAGGCTGTAAAGCCAGTCCCGCACCCTGTTACATTACAAGACATTAAAGCGCATCCTGATCTGCAAGATATGCCATTAGTGAAACAATCTCGTCTGTCAGTCTCTCCGGTGGGGGATCGTGAATGGAAGATTATTTGCGGCATGGCAGGACTGTAAGTTAACCATCTTGAGCAATTAACAATTCCCTTTTTTTGCCTGCCCAGGTGGGCAGAAATCTGCATTACCATGACGATTATCGTCGATAATAATTCGATCATTCCTGCTATCCACTGTGGTTTTACATGCGGTTAAGGGAACGGCAGAGCATATTATGAGGGTCAAGATTTTTAAATAAGTCATATTTTTCTTTCTTTATTTTGGGCAAGTGGCGTTTTTAGTCGGTATGTAATTTTCACCCAAAATCGCGCCGCCGAGTGTTCCACCGATTGTTGCGGCCGTTTTACCTGTCCCGCCGCCGATCTGACTGCCGGCTATGCCGCCCGCTGCCCCGCCAATAACCTTCCCGACAAGATTTTTATCATCGCAATTCTGTGCGATAGTTGGTTGTTGCTCTATAATGACAGCTTGTTGGGCGGGTGCAGGCTGTGATGCAACTGCAGCTGCTTTTATTGGGGCATTTTCCGCATGTTCATCTTGGACATACATATAAGCGCCCGCACCTGCGGCAATAAAAAGTATTGCGCCGACACCAACCATGATTGGCATAAGTTTTTTGGTCTTCATAATATAATCCTTCTAATTATTACGAGTCACAAACGAACATTATTCATATTTAGTTCCCTGATTCTATAGTGATGAAGGGGGATTATAAAAAAGGCACTTTTTGATAATTATTCTCTAACTTGTGTTTTTCCCGATTCTGTTTTCTCTGCTTTTTTTTGATGGCTTGTAAAGCGTAAAATTCGCTGTTTTTTAAAAAATAAATCTGGACACTACCACTATATATTGTATCCTAATGACAGACAGCATCAACTGATGGTGTCTCGCCCTCGACTTATTCACAGAAAAGTCCACATGATTATTAACACGAAAAACCGCCTATAATACAGGATACGGGAGAGAAAATATGGTTGACGTTATTCAAAAAAAACAAGGAAACCGCGTAGAAATTAATCGCGCTCGCGATGAAAACTTAACAAGTTTCGGAAAATCAACTCTCTATGATCGCTATCTATTGCCCGATGAAGACCCGCAGGATCGTTTTGCCAATGTGGCAGCCGCATATGGTGATGATTCCCACCATGCGCAGCGTTTATATGATTATATTTCAAAGTTGTGGTTTATGCCTTCTACGCCTGTCTTATCTAATGGGGGGACGACTCGCGGTTTACCGATTTCGTGCTTTTTGAATGAAACGAATGATTCTCTCGATGATATTATGTCCCTATGGAATGAAAACGTCTGGCTGGCCAGTAATGGCGGCGGGATTGGGTCCTATTGGGGGAACGTACGCTCAATCGGGGAAAAAGTCGGGATCAACGGAAAAACATCCGGCATTGTGCCATTCATTAAAGTGATGGATTCGTTGACTTTGGCGATTTCGCAAGGTTCTCTTCGTCGCGGATCTGCGGCGATTTATTTGGATATTCATCATCCGGAAATTGAGGAGTTTATTGATATTCGTAAACCACAGGGCGGTGACCCGAATCGTAAGGCGCTGAATCTGCATCACGGCGTTTTGGTGACAAATAAATTTATGCATGCGGTTGAAAATAACGAAGATTGGGGATTGAAATCACCAAAAGACGGGCATGTGGTTGCCAAAGTGAATGCGAGAGAGCTGTGGATTCGTCTGCTGACATCTCGGATTGAAACCGGCGAACCCTATATCTTGTATATTGATCATGTGAATGATCAAATTCCCGATCACCATAAAATGGCGGGCTTGAATGTAAAAATGTCCAATTTGTGTTCAGAGATTACGTTGCCAACAGGGCGTGATCATTTGGGGAATGATCGTACAGCGGTTTGCTGTCTATCCTCAGTCAATTTGGAAAAATATGACGAATGGAAAGATCATCCAACCTTTGTTGAGGATATTATGCGGATGCTGGATAACGTATTATCCGATTTTATCAAACGCGCACCGGATTCGATGAAGCGGGCGAAATATGCCGCCATGCGTGAGCGATCCGTGGGCTTAGGCGTTATGGGATTCCATTCCTTCCTACAATCAAAAATGATTCCGATGGAATCGGTAATGGCAAAGGTATGGAATAAGAGAATGTTCCAACATCTTCGTAGCCAAGCTGATGCGGCATCGCGCACATTGGCGGAGGAACGCGGTGCCTGTCCGGATGCCGCCGATTACGGCATTATGGAGCGCTTCTCTAATAAAATGGCGATTGCGCCGACCGCGTCGATTTCCATTATTTGCGGAGGGTCATCACCGGGAATTGAGCCGATTGCGGCGAATGGCTATACGCATAAAACATTATCAGGATCTTTCCCAGTTAAGAATAAATACCTATGCGAATTATTGGAAGAAAAGGGGCAAAATACAGAAGATGTATGGTCATCAATCTTTACCAATGAAGGCTCTGTCCTGCATTTGGATTTCTTATCTCAAGATGAAAAAGATGTATTTAAAACCGCCTTTGAAATGGATCAACGCTGGTTAATTGAGCATGCTGCCGATCGCGCGCCGCATGTTTGTCAGGCACAATCTTTGAATGTATTCCTGCCCGGAAATGTGCATAAGAAGGATCTGCATGATATTCACTGGCTGGCATGGAAGAAAGGCGTGAAATCACTTTATTATTGCCGTTCTAAATCCATTCAACGCGCTGAATCCAATGCCTCATGGCAACGCAGCAAAGCGGATGAAGATGGCAAACAAGGCGAAGGTACAGCAGGCGGCATGATCAAACCAAACCGCCAACCGGCCTTAACCGACCAACCGGAATATGAAGAATGTCTGGCGTGTCAGTAGACGTTGTTAATAATTTCAATGTAAATACATAAGAAAAACAATATATAGTGTTCACATGGTCTAAAAAACACTATATATTGCATCTTAAGCGGTTAGAGCGTTGTTATATTTGCTAAAAGTATAAATAGAACTAGAATAGTCTTATTTTTTTTGTGAAAGCATAGAACATGATGCCCGAATCGGTTAATCTGAAGAAACCCAAAAGAAAAATTTAAAAATAGGAGAGACATATGTCTGCGACAAGCGCACCTGCGAATGATCTGGATAGATCCAAATCCCCGTTATTACAAGAACGCCACGTTTATAAACCATTCCTTTATCCATGGTGCTTTGATGCCTGGCAGACCCAGCAGCGCCTGCATTGGTTACCGGAAGAAGTGCCACTGGCGGAAGATGTTCGCGATTGGAAACATAAGCTGAATGATGCCGAGCGTAATTTAATGACGCAAATTTTCCGCTTCTTTACACAATCAGACGTCGAAGTCTCTAACTGCTACATGAAGCACTATTCTCAGGTGTTTGAGCCGGTGGAAGTACAGATGATGCTGGCGGCCTTTGCCAATATTGAAACGATTCACATTGCCGCTTACTCGCATTTGCTGGATACAATTGGTATGCCTGAAGTCGAATATTCCGCGTTCATGGAATATAAGGAAATGAAGGATAAGTTTGATTACATGCAGGAAGCCTCCATGAAATCACGCCGTGATATCGCTAAAACTATGGCGTTATTCGGGGCCTTTACCGAAGGGTTACAATTATTTGCATCCTTTGCAATTTTGATGAACTTCCAACGCTTCAATAAAATGAAGGGTATGGGGCAGATTGTAGCTTGGTCGGTGCGTGATGAAACATTGCATTGTATTTCTGTCATTCGTCTGTTCAATACATTCATCAAAGAAAATCCCGATATTTGGGATGATGAGTTGAAAGCCGAGATCACGGAATCTTGCGAGAAAATCGTGAGCTATGAAGATGCGTTTATTGATTTGGCCTTTGAAATGGGCGCGATTGAGGGACTGACTGCGCAGGAAGTGAAGGATTACATTCGTTATATTGGTGATCGTCGCCTACAACAGCTTAATTTGCAGCCTGTCTTCGGGATTGAGAAAAACCCGCTGCCATGGATGGATGAAATGATGAACGGCGCGGAACATACGAATTTCTTTGAAAATCGCTCCACGGAATATTCCCGTTCTGCCACTTCCGGTACATGGGAAGAGGTTTTTGTGGACGATATGTTCTCCGGCAAAGTTCAAGGCCGTCTGACCGATGAGCAATTATCCGGTTATAATGAAGAAAACGAGAAAAAGAGCGACGTTGCCGCTTAACCTAGACGAAGGAGTTTTGAAAAAGCCCTCTATTTGGAGGGCTTTTTTTTAAGATCCAAGTACAAACTCTTCAAGGCGCGTGCTATCAGGTGTTTTTGGATTCCAGTCCTCATGTTCAGTGAAAAATCGTCTTATTTTTTTGGGGAAAACATTTAGATCTAAGAGGGTATTAAGGGCTAAATGTGCTCGATTTTCATCATCTTGATGAAAACCATTTACAGATTTAAATGGCGCCCTATCAATACTAACTTTCCAAGCACGATTTTTTGTAGACGTTAAATCCCCATTCTTTATTAATTGAATATACATGTCTACTATTTTTCTTTGTTCTTCGGGAGGTGTAGATCCACCTGGTCCCTCATGTTGAACAAAATTTCCATGCTTATTTAACTCAAAACAAGATAAAATTTGACCATCTGTGTTTCTTAAAGAATAACAAAAAGCATTTTGCTTAATACAAGACGGCGCGTATGTATCAATACATATGCCATCAAGCGCCACAGATTCTTCATTAAGTTGTGTGCGGGTTAAGAGAGGCACAATTACGTAGCCTTCAAATTCCGGTGTATCTAATACGGATGCTCCAGAAAAATTGGTGGGCCATTCTGAAATAACACCTTCAATATTTTGTTTATCATCATATTCGATTAATGACCGACGGTAATTCGTATGATTTTTATGAAATTGAATGCTCATTTCAACTACATCGGAAGGAGACATTCTTCCAATCATGCTATCTAAAACATGCCATGAGCCATAGCCTCCGGCTTTTGCAATTGCCGCGAAGTTCCAGAAGTTATTTCATTGAAGATGGGATCAAAAATATCCCTTTTTATAACATATAAAGAGTCTTTTACGTTATTTACACAGTTTGGCTCTTTTTCACGAAGGGATCTTATTTTTTCAAAATCCTTACCTCGTAAGGTAGATAGTAAAAATTTTTTTGATTGAAATTCATAGTTAAATGCTGTTCTGACTCCTGATACATACTCAGATATAATTTCAAAGTCATCGACTGAATTTGGAAAATGATCGATTGCACTTACATCTTTTGCAAGATCGTGCGCTACTCCCAAACTAGCATAATCTTGAAGTGACATTTTTAAAATTCTGCTTATATGTCCTTTTTGAAACGCAGTAAATTTTATGCTATGAAGGTAATCTAATAGGGGCGTAATTAATTGATCTCCTCTATCGACGGCACTTAGTAAGGCCTCTCTTTTTTCTTTTACGGAGTCACTGTTAAATTTTCTTTCATATTCTTCTTTTGTGACCCCTTTTAAGCCAAAAATAGCGGGGCAGATATCATATGCCTGAAAACGTCTTTCTATTGATAGATCATCTAAACCATTTAATTCTGTAATAAAGTTAACAGCCGTTCTTATTTCACCATTACTATTCATTGTGAAACGCTGCATAATAGGCTCATACCATGTTGCTTTTAATTCGGGAGCGGAGGATTTTATAATTGAAATGCTGTTAGGTTGTGTATCTAATCTTTCATCAAAAACTGCCATTAGCTACATCCTCTACAATTTAATTATTTTTTATGTTTTCATAAAGACATAATCATTTTTTGTCAATTAAAACTTCTTAATCTCAGCCTCAACTTCTGAAAATTTCCGCCAGACTTGGGTGATGTGAGGTTCAGAGACGCTGCCGGTCGCCACGGCATCTTGTAAATCGCTGGCGGCCTCAGCAAGGAGGGGACAACAGGCGGACTTTGCTGCGCCTTTTAGGGAATGCGCGGCTTCTCCTAAGGCATGCATGTCTTTTACGTCCCATGCTTGTTGGATTTTTTGAATGATCGGATCGCTCATGGCGGGGAAAGCGGCGAGCATCTCGGCGGCATCTTTTTCTGCACATCCCATTAGATCGCAAAGGGCGGGGAGATCAATAATATGGGGGGCGGCCGGAATATCGGATAAGGAATCGCGTTGTGTCATCGCGGGAATGTCAGGCATAATCGGGCCAATATCTTCTTCCAATAACCCCCAACGATAAAGCAGGCGCTTAAATTGCCCTAGCGAGACAGGTTTTAAAAGACATTCATCAAAACCATGTTCCAGATAAATCTGACGCTGTGACATTTGTACATCGGCGGTAAGGGCGATGATAGGGAAGCGGTCTTCGATCTCTTCTTTCTCGGAGGCGCGAATGGTTTTGGTCAGCTCATAGCCATCCATTTCCGGCATGTGCAAATCGGTAAATAAAATTCCATATTTATTGGTTTTAAAAGCTTTCAGGGCATCTGCGCCGTTTTCAACAAAATCAGCCTCAACCTTTAAGGATTTAAGTTGACGTTTAAATACATCACGCACAGAAGCGGTATCTTCGGCGATAAGCAGACGGCAGGGCACATCGCGGTTTACATGTAAGCGGTTCTGAGAGGCGGCTTTAACTGCCTCGCCTAACCCTAAACGGCTGGCCGGTTTTGATAAATAGGTGACGCCAAGTGATTGGCAGGTATGTTGTAGCCCGACATCATCACGAACAGTATACATGACGATACCTGTTTGCGGACGCAGATGCATCAATTCGCGGATAAGATCTAACCCTAAGCCATCCGGCAAGCCCTGATCGATGACGGCAATATCAAAGGGACGGCGTTTGATTAAATTGCGGGCCTCGGTAATGGTGCGGCAACTTTCAATGCTCGCGCCCATAGACTCAAGGGAACGCTGAATTTCCTTGGCGCCTTGGGGGTGATCTTCTAAGGATAAAATTGAGATACCGTCCAAATCCGGCAGCGGCGTTGTTGATGTATCCGTGCTGATTTCTTTCGTGGGGATTTCAAACCAAAATGTCGACCCTTTGCCTTCTTTACTATCTACACCAATTTTTCCGCCCATTAATTCAACAAGCTTTTTACAGATAGATAAGCCAAGGCCTGTGCCACCGAATTTGCGCGCAGTGGTGTTATCGGCCTGCGTAAAGGGAGAAAATAATTTTTCAGAGACTGTCTTTGGCATACCGATACCGGTATCAACAACTTCAAAGCGCAATCCAATTTGCCCTTTGGTGGGTTTAATATGTTTTACCTTATCGAATACATTAATAGAAATCGTTCCGCTTTTTGTGAATTTAAGGGCGTTTCCAATCAAATTCATTAATATCTGTCGTAAACGTTTTGGGTCGCCCAAAATAACAAATGGGACATTTTGATCGACTTCACCCATAAGTTTAACACTATTACTTTGCACCTTAACGGATAGGGCCTCTAACGTACCCATAACAAGGGTGCGGACGGGCACTTCAAACTCATCAAGCTCCATTTTATCAGCATCCATTTTTGCAAAATCCAGAATATCATCCAAGATTTCCAATAGAGAACTGGCGGAGTTTTTCGCAATGGTGACCAATTCTTGAACATTCGGCGTTGGCTTTTCCAATTCAATTAATTCCAAAAAACCATAGACAGTTTGCATGGGCGTGCGCATTTCATGGCTCATTGTAGCCAGAAAGTTTGACTTCATCTGATTGGCGGCATCAGCAGTGGCAATTTTTCGTTTTAAATGATCAAGGGATTCTGAATCAGACATAAGGTTTCATTCTATCATATTTTGGATTGGTGCGTAGGGGCGGAAAACTTGCTTCTTTGCAGCATAAGAGCTATATTTAATAATAATAAAAACAACGTAGGTTCCTAATTTATCATGTTTACAATTAACATTTCCTTTAAAGATGCCCTGACTTGTTTTGAAGCTTTGAGCCATCATAAGCCTAAAGAAGATTTAAAATCGATTGAATCTGAATTTGTAAAATATGCGCATTATAAAGCTCAGAAGGGCGACGGCGCAGCGGCCGCGTGGTTAAAAAATAACAAGCCGAACGCGCCTGACGATATTTCTGGCGGGCTATCTCCAATGCGTTTCTTTGCGGGAATGGAGCGTCCGGCCAAGAAGGATTATCAACTTAATTTATTGGAAAAAAAGAATAAAAATAAAAACAACACAGATGTTCTGTTAAGCGTGCTTGATATGAATCAGATTGTGGGGGGTGCCGACAAAGAAAAAAAATACGTCGAGGCTAAGAAAGCCCCGATTACCCGTAAATCCATTGAAAGTGCAATGCAACCGCTAAATGATCTTGTTGGTTTGGGTAAGGTTAAAAAACATGTACGCCGCATTCTTGATGGTAAAATTATTGAACAGCGCCGCCTTAAAGCCGGTTTGAAAGTATCAGAGGCAACATCCAATCATATGGTATTTACCGGTAATCCCGGTACGGGGAAAACAACGGTTGCCAGGTTGGTTTCCGGTATATTTGCGGAGCTTGGGTTTTTATCGAAAGGCCATTTAACGGAAGTATCACGCAGCGATCTGATCGGGGAATTTATTGGGCAAACGGAACAGATTGTTAAAGATGTGTTGGAATCCGCACATGGCGGCGTATTGTTCATTGATGAAGCTTATAATCTTCACAAGCCATCTTCGCAAAATGATTATGGGCAAGATGTTATTTCCATCTTAATGAAACATATGGAAGATCACCGCGATAACTTGATTGTTATCATGGCGGGATATGCCGCGCCTATGCATAGTTTCTTAAGAAGTAATCCGGGGTTAAAATCACGTATTCCGCATAATTTGGAATTTGAAGATATGGGTGAAGAGCATTTGGGCGAAGTCTTTAAAGCGCTATGCCGCGAACATGACTATGTTTTAGATGCCGACGCAGAGAAGGTTTTAATTCAACATCTGAAGGAAATTAAGCGCAAAGATCTTTCCGAATTTCCAAATGGACGCGGCGTTCGTAATTTATTTGAAGAAGTTATTCGCCGCCAATCCGAGCGTATATTAGAGCAAAATCTGCGTGCCAAGAAAAAACTAGCACTGATCATGGCAGAGGATATTCCAACTTCGCGTTCCAGGAAAAACGGGAATGTGGTGCAATTACCGCGCGATTAAAATGCTGTAAAAATGGTAGGTTCCACCTGCGGCAATACTATTAATGTTCGTTGCTTCAAAACAACCGATTGGTTTATTCTGTAAGACGTTATTCGTGTCACTAATTGTATTTGTATTGGCGTAAGTTCCGATAAATAGTCCGCGATCAAAATTGGCAAGATCTTTGGGGATGGCATTATTAATCAAATCATTCTTCACAAGCACGTTAATTTGGCGGCATATTTCTGAATTTACATTTGCCAAAGTAATTAATAAGTCATTTCCACTTACGGCAACGTTTGTCCCGATTACCCCGCTGGTGCCATCTACTCTATTTTGACCGGTGATCACCCAGTCAGATCCGTCATTTACCCCTTCGGCAGGGAATTGCCAGCTGACGCTACCACCTGAATCATGGAACACTTTACATTTATCATCCGTTCCTGAGGCGTGTTCATAGCCGCTTAGCGCAGGGATGGTTGATATATAAAAGCTAACACCATTTTCTGAGCATCCATTGGATAAAACCCGCTGAACCCCCCGATTGATGCGGTTCGCATAATCGATGATGTCCTGCGCATAAACGCGAGCTTCTTCTTTGGTCAGGCTACCTGCTGTGCTGTTCATATTTTGGGAAAAAACGTAACCAAGCGTCGCAAATAGGGCAACCGCAATCAAAATATAAAACAGGACAGAGCCGGATTGTTCTTTCATACCTTAAGTATGAAATTCTGAAACCTTATTGGCAAGTGAATATATTTTTTTAAGTATCCAAGAAGCTGCGGAGTTTTCTGGAGCGGCTTGGGTGTTTTAGTTTCCGCAATGCTTTGGCTTCAATTTGGCGAATACGTTCACGTGTCACGTTGAATTGCTGTCCAACTTCCTCCAATGTGTGATCGGTATTCATGCCGATGCCAAAACGCATCCGCAGAACGCGTTCTTCACGTGGGGTGAGAGAGGCCAAAACGCGGGTTGTGGCTTCACGCAAGTTTGAATGAATGGCGGTATCAAGCGGCATAATCGCATTTTTATCTTCGATAAAATCACCTAATGAGCTGTCTTCTTCATCACCAATAGGGGTTTCTAAAGAAACAGGTTCTTTAGCGATTTTGAGGACTTTACGCACTTTTTCAAGTGGCATATGAAGACGTACGGCCAATTCTTCCGGGGTTGGTTCACGTCCAATTTCATGAAGCATTTGGCGAGATGTTCGCACCAATTTATTAATTGTTTCAATCATATGCACCGGAATACGGATGGTACGTGCCTGATCCGCGATGGAGCGGGTAATTGCCTGACGTATCCACCATGTGGCATAAGTTGAGAATTTATAGCCGCGACGATATTCAAATTTATCAACGGCTTTCATCAAACCGATATTACCTTCCTGGATGAGATCAAGGAACTGAAGGCCGCGATTTGTGTATTTTTTCGCGATTGAAATCACGAGGCGAAGGTTGGCTTCGACCATTTCTTTTTTGGCGCGTCCGGCTTCTTTGTCGCCTTTTTGAACGGTGCCAACAGTGCGACGGAATTCTTTTAATGGAAGCATAGCTTCCTCGGAAATCGCGATGATTTCAGTGCGGATTTTTTCCACGTCATCGCTATGTTTTTCGGCAAATTCGGCCCAACCTTTGGTTTTCTTCTTGGTCATACGGTCAAGCCAAGTCGGATCAACCTCATTGCCAAAATATTCTTTCAGGAAATCTTCGCGTTTTACTTTGCAGCCCGTAGCAAAGCGCATTAATTTTCCTTCAAAGCTAACTAATTCGCGGTTCATCGTGTAGAGACGTTCAACCAACTGTTCAATCCGCGCCGGGTTAATGCGGATTTCCTTCATTAGATTAACCATTTCCTTGCGGAGGGCGTCATACTTTTTATTAATAGCATCTGAGGGATCATCCCCCTTTGAGAGGGCATCAAGGCGTTCTTGTTGAACCGCCTGCATTTTTTTATAGGTTTTTTTAATATTGTTAAACGCTTCAAATACGTTTTCCTGAATCTCGGCTTCCATTGCGGATAGAGATAAATTTACCTCATCGGCTTCTTCATTTTCGCCCTCGCTTTCGCCGTCTTCGGCTTCGTCATCATCGCTGGAATCGGGGGTTGTACCGCCCGCCGTGTCTGGATCTTCGTTATAAGTGGTCTCCAGATCAATGACTTCGCGCAGCAAAATGTCGCCTTTTTGCAGCGCTTCATACCAGGCAATAATGGATTCAATCGCAAGCGGGGATTCGCAAATCCCGCTGATCATTAATTCCTTACCGGCTTCAATTCGCTTGGCTATAGCGATCTCACCCTCACGTGAGAGCAACTCGACGGTGCCCATCTCACGCAGATACATACGTACAGGATCATCGGTGCGGCCAGTATCGTCGGATTTTATGTTGCCGCTAGATTTATAATCGTTTTCGTCTTCTTCGTCATCATCGCTATCATTGTCATCTGATACGTTATCAACTATATCATCGCTTTTTTCGACAACATTAATACCCATATCCGTCAAAGCAGACATGGCATCTTCAATTTGTTCGGTTGAGAAGTCTTTAGATGGCAAGGCTTTATTGAGGTCATCAATTGTGATGGAGCCTGATGCTTTTGCTTTTGCGATTAATTTTTTTAGTGTGTCCTGAAGGGAGCTTTCAATAACATCCTTCTTCGCATCCTTTTTGCCTGTCACTTTTTTTTCTGCTTTATCTTTACTCACTATGTCCCGCCCAATTGTTTTGCGTTGAAGATCCTCAACTGTCATAAATTTATTCCAATGCCGTAATCTTATCTTTTCTTCTTATCCATATCTATGACGAATGAAGCCCCTCTTTTTGGCTGTACGTCTCAATAAATCCCCAATACATGTCCCAGTTTTGCAAGATTTCGGAGACATCCTGTGATGTTTCTATAAAGCCTGCATCAGTTAAGACCGAATCATTCAAAGTATAGGATAGATCCCCCTCCAAACCAACTGATATTAAATGGCTTTTCAACTCCTGAAAGTCAAGTTTTATTTCCGGGTCTCCAATTGTAAATAAAGCAGAACGAATATTTTCCAGTGCAGGATGCGAAAGCTTTAGCATTCCAAGCCGTTCTTCGACCTCTACAAAAATTTGCGGATGTTTTAAGATGGTCGCAATCAGAATGCGCTCGGCTGTGTTTTTTCTACTCCGATTCGTATCATTTTGTATTTTGACATTATTGGGTGTGAAGGTTTTACCCTTAAAGCGTGATTTGCCTGTTTGGAAGCTGTTTTGAAATAAGCCATTCGTCTTTTGCCGGAAAGCACTTTGATAGTAATATTGAACATCACGGTCAGGAATACGTTTAACATATTCATCAAGGCGGTGGTTCAATCCCGCACGCTCCTCCGGTGTTGGAAAATCTTTGTTTGCGGTTTCATGTTGGAATAGAAAATTCACTAATGGTTCGGCTTGTTTTAGTAAATTATGAAAGGTATTCGCGCCGTTATGTCTTAAGAACGTATCGGGATCCTCACCGTCCGGCAAAAACATAAATTTCAGGCTGTGTCCCGCCTTCAGTAGGGGGAGGGCGCGTTCAGCCGCACGCAGGGCAGCCCGGCGTCCGGCGGCATCCCCGTCAAAGCATAAGATGGGCATTTTATTATCTTCGGGAATCATCCGCCATAATTCCAAAATTTGTTCTTCGGTAAGTGCCGTGCCGAGAGGGGCGACTGCGCCGCGTAGCCCCGCCTGCCATGCGGAGATAACATCCATATACCCTTCGGTTACTATTACGGGATCGCCTTCACGTGCCGCGTAATTGGCATGCGCCGCGCCATATAACATACGCCCCTTATGAAAGAGCGGAGTGTCAATCGAGTTAATATATTTGGCCGGTTTATAATCGCCCCCGCTTGGCGCTAATAAATGATCTGGTAATATTCGCCCGCCAAAGGCAACAATTCGCCCGCGTTTATCACTGACGGGGAACATGATTCTTTCGCGAAAAAAAGCATAGGGCGCGCCGTTTTTATCCTTACGAATAATGCCCGCCTCAATCATTTGCGCATCGTTATAATCCTTAGATTTCAGATGGTGATATAATGCCTGGCGATCATCAGAGGCATAGCCCACACGAAAAGAGCAAAGCGTTTCTTCGGAGAGGCCGCGTCCTAATATGTAATCATAGGCGGCTCTATGTTTGATATCCCGCAATTGATCTTCCATAAATTGCGTAGCATCATCCATTAATTGATAAAGATTTTTTTGCTCTCGCGCTCTGTGTACTTCTTGCGGGGATTGTTTGGGAATTTCCAATCCTGCCATTGTCGCCAGTTGTTCTATCGCTTCCGGAAAGCTGCGATTCTCATATTGCATTGTCCAGCCAATGACATCGCCATGCGCCCCGCACCCAAAACAATGATAAAATGCTTTATCATCATTGATAGTAAAGCTAGGCGTTTTTTCCTTATGAAAGGGACAGCATGCTTTGAATTCGCGCCCCGCACGCGTGATCTTAACCTTTCGCCCAATTAATTCAGACAAAACGATACGGGCGCGGATCTCATCCAGAAAACGCGGGCTAAAGGTGACCATAGTTCTTATTTAAAGAGTCGCCCTTTAGATGTCGAGTCATTCGGGAGCTTTAGAGAGCATGGTTAAGAGTGCGTCTTTATGATCTTGCGAAGCTGCCCCATCGGTTTGCCAAATTATTTTACCATCTGAGTCAATTAAAACGGCGTATACGGTATCTTTTGCCATACCCGTAATTTCAAAGAATTTTTCACGGTCTGTATATACCGTTATCGTGCGCATGCGTGCGATCGGATCTTGGATGCCGGAACGCATACCGTTATTTACCCAAAACCGAAACGGCGCACTACCCTCATAAATTAACGGAATTTCATAATATCGAAATTGAGGGTGCGTGCTCTCTATCTCCCTGGCAATATCTATCCAAGTATTAACTTGGGTTTGTTGTTCCTGTTCAAACGCGACTAATAGTAATATCGGCTCTCCCTCTAGCCCATTTGGGATTGTGCGTTCCTCTCCGGTCAAGTCAATGCCCTTCAATTGCGGGAAGGAATTTTGTTGTGCAGGCGCGCTTACATCCGATATGGATCCGGAGCCAATGCAACCAGACAGCGGGAGGGTCAAGCAAATTAATAAGGCCATGAAAATATTTTTTCGCATAAAAAAAATATAAGGCATAAATTACGCTGGACAAGACGCCCTTGTTTTCGCTATGACAGTACATCGTATTAACCGCGCTATTTTAGGTATGGAAGAGTGGCAGAGTGGTTGAATGCACCAGTCTTGAAAACTGGCAAGGGTTCACGCCCTTCGTGGGTTCAAATCCCACCTCTTCCGCCATATTTACTTACTTTCTTTATTAAGATTTAGTCATATGGCATCATAGCAATACACTATTTACTCGGTAAAATATCATTAAGCCTTATCCTCACTAGGAGCATGTCTATCATGTTACGTTCAAGTTTATTATTATTGAGCGCTATATGTACGCGGAAAAAACAGCCGAATTCTAAGCGTTAAATGGTAAGTACATCTGGATATATTAGAATAAAAGAATACTCTTAACGGTTTAAAAATTTCAAAATCATGTTGATATGCAGTTATATTTCAATATGCTTAGGATGTTTCTGCATGTTCAATAAAGAGGTTTTCCATGTCTAAAGTCTTTAGTTTTGTTGTTATCCGTCCACCTGAAAGCATTGATATGACGTCGATGAAATTACCATCGATTGATGAAATTGGGGGAGAAGACGAAGCAAAGGCGTTAAGTTCAGAGGCGGAACGTATGTATCAGAATAATCCGGTTGAAAATAGCCGGAATATTTTGAGAATGGCAAACCCCAAAACATTAAGTGCATTATTACGTTATTCGAATGATTTAAAATTGATCAATCATATTGGCAATGTTCTGACAGAAAATGGATCTGTATCAATTGAAAATATGGCTGATATCGTTTCGGAAAATAATCAGGATAATACGGGTATAAGAAAATCATATTTTGGACCTGTTGGTGTGGGCGATCTTAAATTGGTTGAAGAATTTTTGACAGGTTATTCAATGGGTGAGGTTGCGCATATTGAAAACATCATGGCGCATGAAAAACGCGAACGCATTCACAAGGTTTCAACCTCAGTTGAAAATATCTTTAGTGAAGAAAGTGAAATGAGCACATTAACGGAAGAGGATCTGCAGACTTCCGAGCGTTTTTCATTACAATCAGCAACCCAAAGTGAAATTGAAAGCCGCGTAGGATTACAGGCTGGTCTAGAAATTAGCGGCAAATACGGACCTACAGTTGAGGTTAAATCAAAGCTAGATTTCAGCATGGAGAATTCAAAACGCCAAGCCTCACAGCAAGCCAGCCAATTTGCTCGCGATGTTATTGAAAAAAGTGTTGAACGTACTGAAGAAACAATTCGAAAATATAGCCGTGAAGTTCGACGAACAATTACAGAGCATACTAACCAGCATGGTTTTGATAACACGGCGGGAAATGAAAATAAGGTTGGGATATACCGCTATGTGAATAAAAACGTCACGATGAAAGTTGTAGATGCGGGAAAGCGGTTCTTTTATGAGTTTATTGTACCCGAACCCGGGGCATATCTTCGTGAACTTAACAGCGCACCTAAGAAAAAGCTTCCCCAAAAACCAAGCGCACCTATAGAGAGCGTGGACCGGATTACAGTTGCTAACTATCCTCAAATTATGAAGAAATACAATTTATCCGGCGTCATGCCACCTCCGGATGGTAAGATTACTTTGGCAGAAACTTTTGGTGATAGAGATTCGGGAAATGACGGGGGACAGCGCTTTCTTTCTCAGGGAACATTTGAGATTGAGGACGGGTATATGGCGACCTCGGCAGAAGTAAAAGTTACGACTTTTGATGATCATAGTACTGATCCCGAAGTTTGGGTCACGATTGGTGGAGAGACTAAACATAAAGCAAATGGTTGGCCAGACCCTAATGGTGAGCCGCTTGGCAATAATCCATTTGGGCGTTACCAATTAGATAAACAACGGCGTAAATTAAGCTATACGGTTTACACACGCCATGATTCAATTGTTCAGATTTCAATTGAAGTCACTTGTGAGCCGACGCCTGAAGCGATCAGAGAATGGCAACACCGTGTGTATGACGCTATACAAAATCATTATAAATCTGAGCTCGCGGAATATGAATCTCGTTTGGCAGAAGCAATGGTGCAAGATGAAGACACACTTGATGTTACGCATCCATTACGTTTGAAAGAGATGGAAAAAAATGAACTTAAACGACTTTGTTTACAAATGTTAGGACAGGTTGCTGAAATTGCCAGTCCTTTGGATGAGGGAGGCTTACCACTTATTGTGGAAAAAGACGAGGCGCCACTTAATGAAGGCGACGAATTGATTGACATATCCAAATTAGAAGAACTTACGCCAGAGATCCGTTTCGGCGAGACGGCCTTTGAATGGCATAATTTACAATATACGCTTTATCCTTATTATTGGACAAGTCCCAAAAAATGGAAAGATCTGGCTAAGCTCAAGCACTCTGACAGGGATCATGCGATGTTTCTAAGCGCCGGTGCTGCAAGAATTTTAGTTCCTGTTCGAGATGCCTATATTGAAACATTGGCTAGTTTCTTACAAATTGGCCGGCGGGCATTGGACCGTTTGGATCATCTTGAAATAACGGATAAGCTTTGGGTGCCGCTTCTACAGGAAATTAAAGAGTCGCAAGGGCAATCAAATAAAGACAGACCAGTCATTGATTGCTGGAATGTTACACTTCCAACGAATCTTGTAATGCTTGATCCCAGTCAGGAATTGCCTGAATTTGAGATCGAAGATAATTGTCCGCGAGATGATAATACAGACGATACCTAATTCATGACCGAGATTTGCCGCATGAAAGATCCTGTATTTATAGGTGTAACTGGTACAAACGGAAAAACATCTGTGACCAGCTTTGTACGGCAAATTGCAAATCTATTAGGATTTCAGGCCGCCGCAATTGGTCAAAGAATTGAAATCAATGATACTGTTCTATCCAGAAACGATATTGGAACAGGCTCTCAGGCTTTAAGAAAATATATAAGTAAGATTGTTGATAATGGCATTCAGGTTGTTGCGGTTGAAGTATATAGCGCAGCTTTAGCCCGTAATGCACATAACGGTATTATGTATGATGCCGGGGCATTTACAAATCTAACCCGCGATCATTTGGATGTACATGGCAGCTTCAAAGCTTATAAATCGGCAAAATTTCGTTTTTTTAAGCATATCAAATCCGGAGGTGCGATGATTATTCCTCACCTACCAGATAATGAAAGTATTATTCAGCAAGCCAAACAGCACCCTGTTAAATGCATTTCCGCAACAATTGATAATAATATATTTCCGCAAAGCTTTATGAATTTAAATTTGAGTACTGCGGCTGCGCTTGCCAAGAATACCTTTGCCAAAGGACGCGACCTATCAAATATTATGACGAACTTACAAGCCCCGCCGGGGCGACTAGAAGAATTTTGTCTTAATGATAGAAATATTATAGTAGATTTTGCGCATAATCCTGACGGTCTTAAGGCTGTTTTAAATCATTATACGGATGGCCACCAAAAACCAAATGTAATACTAAGTAGCAAAGGTGGCTGGCCTAAAGAAAAACGTCAAGAGATGGGGCAGGTGTCGGAAAAATATGCGGAAAAAGTTTATGTCTGTGATGATGATCCACGACAAGAAGATCCTGCCTTGATTCGATTGCAATTAACAACAGCCACGCATTTTATTGATATCGCGTCCCGTAAAAACGCAATAAAAACGGCTATTCATCACATGCAACCAAAGCAAACGTTAGTTGTTGCCGGGCGCGGCGCGGATCGTTATTGGGTTGGCCCGTTTGGACGGCATATATATAGTGATATCGACTTTATAAAAAGCTTGGGCGCGATCCGCATAAGCCATCATCAAGATAATAAAATGGGGTTTTTCTCATGAAGGCTATCATCACTATTGCAGCGCATGATTATGGTCACCATTGCCAAAGATCACAAAATATACCGGGTACAACCGCCGGACAGACGCGTTATGAAGAGCTTTGTATTCGGCGCATTGAAAGTTTTTGCGCGTCTCCCGAAGATTTTGATTATAACTTAAAAGGCGAAAAAACGATTACGGCGTACGTCTTACGCTTTACAGAAACAGATCCTGAAAAAGAAAAAAACGGACGGCAGTTAGTCACGCAAACTTTTAAAATTGCAAAAGATACAAAAGTTCCTCCGCTTTATGATGAGAGTTGGCAACCCTTCAAGGGCACCGAAAAATTGGTTGGATTTAAAAAGGATTATTATAAAAAAAATGCGGATAAATATATCCATGGGAAATATCAGCCATGCTTTGATAAAAAGAAGTTTGATAAGAAAGATTATAACAAAGATTTTATTTCTGCCTTGCATTTATATTGGCTGATTAATGATATTCGCGTCAATCATACCAATCAGGCGGTGTTCGAAATTTCTGTGTTTAGTCATAGCTATAGCGGCGGGCCCATATTAGCAAACTCATTTCAGGATCAAAACTTGACACCGGGAGAACGTGATCCGCTTGATTATGATATGCGAGCATCTGATATCTACTCCGATGCGGGCATGATCATACAATCAGAAAAATATAAGGATACCCTGATCCTGCAGCAATTACAGGATAGCATTAATGCCTTAAACTTAAAAATAGGCAGCGATACCATTTATTATTCTAATAAGATTTTTTTCCCTGATCCTGTTTATGGTGGTGCTAAAAATGATCTGCAAAGAAATTTGGAAAAATTTCCCTCCAAATTGAATTTGATAACAGAAGATGTATTTACGAATGATGCCAGCTTTAGAATATGGGGATGTAATGCCAATAAATTGCAGGCAATTATTGTAGAAACATTTGCAGATTCAAAATCGACATCTGCATATCCTCCATTATTAGATAATGCACAATTAGCAAATTTGGATGATGAGAAAAAAGATTATCTTGTTTATCACAAACTTTCTGTATCGACATCGTCTATGTGGGACACATTTGAAAATACAAATGTGATTGATCTAGTTAAAACTTATCTGAAAGTAGATAAAGACGATGATGCGGCACTAAATAGCTGGATAATGTCCGTCTTCTCTGTGGTTAATTTCTTTCCGATGACTAAATTATTATTAAATGGAGTGCTTGCTTATTACATTTATTTGGCAAATAAAGGCAAAAAAGTTGGGACGGATCGTTTTAAATTTATTTGCGACAAAATGTATGCTGCGCTTAAACCTGGAAAAGGCACATTAACTCTTTATATAAATAAAAATGATTTAACCAAGGCTATTTTCCACTCTGGTGTATTTGGGTTAATGCCGGCCGCGATTTATGGTATAGACTGTCACTTTGCCCCACCGGGGACACAAGGGCTCTATCAGGAAGAGCGCATTTATCCGCCTTTAAGCGGTATTACAGAAAAGTATCCTATTCATGAAATTGCAAGAGGTCATCTCACCAAATCAGGGATCAAAAACTATAAATATAAAAGTTTTAATCCGCGAACAGGAAAGAGTTCTGTGTATAACGCCCCTATTGAAAACAAACTTATGGATTTTTACTTCAATGAATTGGGCTTTAGCTTGGACGGCGATGGGTACCTGCAAGTTACGCAATTTGAAGCCTTAAATCTTCTAGTTAGTAATCCGATCAAATTTTTCTAAAGCTGCTGTTATATTAAGATAGGGGCTGTTGCATATATTTGCACGTCTCAAAGACGTTCATTAATTTTTCTTTCATAAATACATAAATAAATTTTAACTATTTTCATTTTATACTTAATCACCGTTTACCAAACGGCGAAGAAAACGTAAACTATTTCAATATTTTAAAGAGATATCTTTAGTCATGGATTATTATTATCAAAGCTTAAAAATTCTTGTGGTCGATGATCATATGATGATGCGTACAATGGTTAAGCAACATCTTCAATCACTAGGATTCAATGATGTCGAAACAGCTAATGACGGACAAGAGGCTCTGGATGAGCTTCATCATGCACATAGTATAGGTAATCCGTTTAATGTTGTGTTCCTCGATTGGCATATGCCGAATGTTGAGGGATATGACGTATTGAAAGCGTGTCGTAGTAAAAACGAATTCAATCATACAGCTTTTATAATGCTGACGGCGGAGCAAGAAGAAAAAAATGTTTTAAAGGCAATTCAGGCAGGCTCAACATCCTATCTTGTAAAGCCCGTCTCTAAAGAGGCCATAGAGAAAAATATGAAAAAGATTTTCGAGTGGTTAAAAAAAAAGACTTCCACCCCACAATCAAACACAAAATAGCGCCCATTAATAATATGAAATATAACACTATACCAGAAAATGTACGTAAAGAGCTTGGCCCTGTAATTGCCAAAGGGGTGAAGAATATTTTCTCTGAGTTATTTCAGGCAAACATTCTTGAGCAAAACGAAGTGCATGAAATTTATAATGATCAGATGGTCTGTATCGGACGTTTGCAGCAAAATGATATGATTATCGATATACGTTTTTTCTTCGGTCGTGAATTATTGCATCCTCTTTTACTCAACATTTATTCAGAAGACTTCCTTAAAGAAAATAATGTCTATGAGGATGCGGCTTCGGAAATAGTTAATATCTTATGTGGGCAGATTAAGGCTTTCATGAATACGAACGGGTTTAATTTGGAAATGTTATCTCCTCGCATTGGCGGAGCTGATGAAGCAGGTAAGGATTCTGACGCATTTTTAAATGTCGGATTTTCTCTTAATCAAAGAGATGGTTTTATGATTGATATGGAAACAAAGCCGACAAATTAATAATTATTTTTTATAAGGAGTAGCCGCGATGAAAAGCTTTAATTTTCAAACCACATTAAGGGATTTTGATTCCGCGATGAGTGAAAAGGTTTCAGAGAATATAGACCTAATCATCTTATTTTCTTCTAATGAAATAATAACGCAAGATTTTCTCACAAAATTGAAAATGAAATTTCCGAATGTGGAAATCATGGGATGTAGCACGTCGGGTGAAATCGGTGATAGTGTTGAAGATGATAGCATCAGCGTTTTAGCCATGAAATTTGAGTCAACGTCAATTAAATGCGCCACAGTGGAAATTGCGGACATGTCATCATCCCGTAAAGCAGGCGCAGATTTAGCCAATAAATTAAAAGGCGATAAGTTAAAAGGTGTATTCATTCTATCCCCGGGATTAAACGTAAATGGCAGCAAATTTACGCTCGGCCTAAGAGATGTTTTAAAAGAAGATATCTCAATTTCAGGAGGCTTAGCGGGAGATGGGTTGGATTTTTCCAATACTAAAACTATTTATAACGACAAGGTCTTTAGCAACTTTGCCGTCGGCGTTGGTTTTTATGGTGACAATGTAGAAATCAGAACAGACGCCAGAGGAGGGTGGAGACCCTTTGGGCCGTTACGCCGCGTAACAAAGGTTGAAGATAACATTTTATATGAATTAGACGGTAAATCAGCGTTAGCTTTGTATAAAGAATATCTCGGTGATAAAGCTAATGACTTACCGTCCAGCGGTTTATTATATCCTTTTGCGATTATGGATGATGATGACAATCAAGACGGTGTCGGTCTAATTCGTACAATTTTGGATATTGATGAAGAAAAGGGCAGTTTGGTTCTTGCCGGCGATATGGAAGTGGGACAGCAGGTTTGTCTTATGAATGCCAGTACAGAACAATTAGTAGAAGGCGCGGAGCGTGCGGCCGAAAATTTGGGCGACGTGAGTAAAGATAATGGCGCTTTAATATGTGTTAGCTGCGTCGGTAGAAAAATCCTGATGGGCGATGATACAGAAGATGAACTGGATAGTATCCGTGATGTCGTAGGTGAGCATTTCCCCATTGCCGGTTTCTATTCATATGGTGAGATTTGTCATTATGAGCGCACTAAACAAGCAGAGCTACACAATCAGACAATGACCATTACCTATATTACAGAGAGGGCGGCATAAGTGACAAACGAGGTATCGCAAGAACGCTCGAAAAGAATCTTACGCCAGTTTAAACGATATCTGGGAGATAAGGATGCTGAAGTCATTATTAATGACGCGGTAACCTCATTAAAGGCAAGTAATGCGAACTGCCTTGATGCCACTTCAATGGATATCTTATCAAATTTTTCCGCATTTATTGATGCTATTGCAAATTCTTATGAAGAACTGGATGAGAGAAATCGAATAGCAAACAGGAATGTGGAGATTAGTTCAAAGGAGCTAACAACTGCTTTACATGAAGTTGAGGCGCTGAATCTAAATATTAATGCCATGCTCGATAGTTTGGGTCAGGCATTATTGTTTTTTGATAAAGATGGTGTATGCGCCCCGTTCTATTCAAAAGCCTGTTTGACAATTTTATCGGGCGACCCGACCGGCAAATCAGTTATGGATGTTTTGGGGTTGTCGGATGACAAAAAACAAACCTTTCAAAGCTGGCTCGATGTTATCTATTCCGGTCAATCGGCAATGGATTTTAACGATTTAAAAAAATTATTGCCTGATAAATTGGTAAATGAAAATAACGCCTATATCGAATTAGATTATCGCCCGATTTATTTATATGGAGAGAATTTAGCCGGCGTTTTGTTAATTGCAACGGATGTTACAAAGGAGCGTGAAGCCCAAGAAAAAATGCTCACATTACAGCTGGCTGCTGAAAAGACACAGGCTGTCTCGCAAAATCGAAATGAATTCCATGAGTTAATCTCAGACTTGTACGGATTTATAGACTTTATGGAGAATAATAATGAAGACAATGTTGAGGGTGAAGAATTACAGACCCTGAAACGGGCCTTACATACTTTTAAAGGCCAGGCGGGTATGTTCAATATGATGGAACTGACTGATCTTTTACATTCCATTGAAAGTGATATCCGCTATCAACACGCACAATCCCTTCCTTTGAAGGAGTTACAAAAGAAAGCCAAAATTCTAACGCAGCAGGTAGATAAAGAGAAAAAATTCGCACAGAATATTTTTGGCGATCATTTTATGTCCCAAGGTAGCACTAGAATCGTTGATAATGAAACGACGTTCAAATTAGGTGAGCTTATTGACAAGATTAATTGCGATGAAAACATCAAAAAAGCCCTTGAGGAATTTATATTTGAACACTTTCTATCTGTTCATATCTTTACATTATTTCAAAGCTTTAAACGAGAGATTACACGTATTTGCGAGCTAAAAGGTAAGCCTGTCCCTGAGATAAAAATCTGCGGCGACGATATTGCTATCGTTCCAGAATATTATGGTGATTTTTTCAAAACCATTACGCATCTGGCGCGCAATATTGGTGAGCATGGCTTAGAATCTGCCGAAGAACGGCGCGAGAAAAATAAGGATGTATCCGGTCAGGTTAACGTACATATTGAACGTAAAGATCAAAATTTGATTATAAAGATTTCTGATGATGGGTGCGGCATTGATGCCGAGCGTATTCGTATGTTGTTGAAAAAGAAAGGGATGAAAGAGGCGGCCAAAAAAAGCGATGAAGATGTAATTTATCATATATTGGATTCAGATTTTTCAACTAATACAGGCATTAGTATCACCTCCGGGCGCGGGATTGGCATGAATGCGATTTATATGTCTGTAAAAAATCTGGGCGGGGATGTTGCTATTAACACTGACTTTAAGAATTCAAAAGGTACTACTTTTATATTTACGCTGCCGGTTCGCTGACCCCGTTATTCATTATGACCACCCTCTAACCACAATATAACCTTGCCGATTTTCTCATTAATATCCGTTTGGTTGACCGGTTTGGTAATATAGGATGTCACGCCGCTATTTATGGCAAACAGAATTTTCTCAGATTGGGCTTCCGCGGAAATCATAATATAGGCGGTTTTTGTCTTTTCGATTTTTTTGCATTTTTGTACAAATTCTAAACCATTAATATCGGGCATATCCCAATCCGTGATAATAATATCAAAATCGTTCGTCTGCATCTCAATAAGTGCATCATTAGGGTTAGAATGCATGGTAATGCTTTCTTCTTTAAAACCATAGCTTATGAGTTGCAACGAGAGGAGCTTTCTCGATAGCATATGGTCATCAACGATTAGAATTTTTAAACTGTCTAAGTTTTTCAAGGTATTATCTGTAAATTATGTTCTATTTAAAAATAACATTTATTTTAGGAAAATAGAATGTCTTAAATACAACTCTTAAACGGTCTGCACGTAGGTAAGTGAAGATAAAAATACACTCCTATATTGACCCTTAAAGAGCTATTCTCTTTATAGTAAGAAAGGAGAAGGCATTTACATTATAAAACAGGCTCTTGGGTGTTATTTTGATTATCCTGATTAGGCCATGGGGCAGGGGGATCATCATGCGTCAGAACATGTTTCGAACTCACATGAATATCCCTTCCATCTCCGGTTGGTATGACAATGACATGACCATCGGTGAATTTTTTGACGGGGAGTCCTCCGTTTGGAATAGGTAAGAAGACATCTCTGCCCGGCAGCCCACCTAAAACCCCTGTCCTACAGAGGGTTTCACCACTGCCGCAAACATAAGCAAATAATGTTGGCTCAATCTCACCAGTGGGGGTTGTAAAGTTGGCTATGGCAGCACACGCCGTATGCTCGACGTAGTCGTTCGGTTCCGTTCTGTAATCACCGGCATGAACCATATTAATCATTGTGGGGGCGTGTTTTCCCATTAGCTTCAGCATCACACTTTGTGAAACTATGCCCATCATCAGGCTTATAGTTTCACACTGGAATACATGCTCAAAGGGATGAGCATCAGCGGAAAATGGTTTGAAACGTTCCACGTCTTTATATTTCTTGTTTACTTCTTCCAAGGCAGGTTCCGAATCTTCAAAAACCTCTGCCCATGCCTCCATGGATTCGCCTATTTTATTTACTTGTTCATTACTTATTCCCGCCTCTATCAGCAGGATGGCAAATTTTAAATCGTTCGCGAGATCATCCAAATCTTGGGTTTTGTGGGAGCCATTTAAAAATTCGCCATAAGGTTTATTTTCGGGATTGTTTGTAATCGCTTTATAGCCGAAAGGTAGTCGGTACATCGTAAATGGCGATTGAGTAAGGGGCGATGTGTCAGGAATGCCGTATCTGGATAGCTCTTCTTGAGTGGCTTGAATAATTATTTTTGTGGCTTGTTTGATATCATCCGGATCGGGTGTTGAGGTTGCATTTTTTATCCGGTTAAAAAGATTTCCTTTTGAATCGGAATTAGCTTGTTCTTGGACTTTTGCGATCACTTTAGTCTGTATATTAAACAGCATTTTTGCAATATCCGATCCCTCTTTATCAGGAAGGGGAATACGGATAGCTTCGCCTTTTTGATTGGGATTGCCATAATTGCGATCATCGGGAAAATACTCGCAAACAATCCCATCTGCGCCGTTTTGATATGCTTCTTCAAGCGCATATTTAAAATTGGTTATACCAAGTGTGAATTCTCCTGACTCCAGAAAAAAGCGTGTGTCTTTTCTGTTTAAAATTGATGCAGGCTCCTGACTTCCTTCACTAAATGCAGTATTAATGTTCGACATAATAATCCCTCTTTAAATATTCAGTCTGTGTAGCATCATCATACCAGATACAATGTTATATGCAGAACAGCATGCCATATTCTAAAAAAAAATGAAAATATTATCCATATTTCATGATGATATAATGATGCGAGCTTTGTTTATGGGCAATATTTGATGTTATATGAGCATTTTGTCATGGAATGACCTTGCGGGTTCGGATGATGAGTAAGGGTTATGCGGGGATAGCCTCTCCTTGGATTAAATCCTCAAGTGTCTGTCGTTTTCTAATGACACTGGCGTGATTACCATCAATTAAAATTTCACTTGGCAGGGGGCGGCTGTTATAGGTTGAGGCCATCGAAAAACCATAGGCACCGGCAGATTTAATGGCGACCAAATCATCCTTAGCCATTTTTGTCAGGGTTCGCCCTTTTGTGAAGATATCGCCGCTTTCACAAATCGGACCAACAATATCATAGGTGTCTGTGTCTATTGTATTTGCTGTTACTGGCTGTATGTCATGATAGGCATCATACAGCGTCGGGCGGATAAGATCATTCATACCCGCATCCAACACCAAAAAATTCCGCGATGGGGTTTGTTTGACGTATTCCACTTTTGTGAGCAAAACGCCTGCATTCCCGACCAGATAACGGCCCGGTTCCATCTGGATTTCGGTTTCCAGCGGAACAATAATATCGCGTACCCATTCCGCATAAGCGCGCAAATCGAGCAGTTTTTCATCATTATAAATAATCGGAAACCCGCCGCCGATATCAAGACAGGTAACCATATGACCCGCCGCTCGCAGGATTTTGACAAGCTCGGTCAGTTTCTCAAAAGCAGGACGAAAGGATTCTATGGTGGAGACCTGAGAGCCAATATGAACGGATAGCCCAATCGGGTTGACGTGAGTTAATTCAGAGGCCTTTTGATATAGTTTAATAATATCTTCCGCGCTATTGCCGAATTTATCTTCTTTACGTCCCGTGGAGATTTTATCATGTCCTCCGCCCGCAATATTCGGATTAAGACGAAAAACAATTTGCGTTGTTTTTCCCATTTCTTTTGAAATGTCATTGATATGATCTACTTCGTCTGCGGCCTCGATATTAAATTGGCGGATGCCTGCAGTGATGCAGGCTATAATTTCTGCGCGCCCTTTACCGAAACTGGTTGAAATGATTTTGGCAGGATCAAAGCCGGCTTTAAGTCCGCGGAACAGCTCGCCTTCGGAGACAATTTCAAGGCCGCATCCCATGTTCTTTAGAACGTTCAGAATAGAGATATTGGAATTTGCTTTGCAGGCATAACAAATCATCGGCTGGCGATTGTCAGGTAAAACATCGCGCATTACAGATGACAGCGCCTGATATTGATCGCGGATAATGGCGGCGCTATAGATATAGGTCGGCGTTCCATGTTCTTTTGCGATATCACTAAATGCGATCTGATCCACGTGCAATGTATTGTTCTTAATATGAAATCCGCTCATCATGTTTCCCTTTAAAAAAACCAGTTTGCATATTTTTAGCCCTTAGATATAGTATTTTCCTACATTTAAGTCATAAAATAGCCCAGAAAGGCAATGCCATGACACATATAATAATCCTGGGATATGGTAAAATGGGGCAGGCAATTGAAAGCGCTTGTCTTTCGCGCGCGCTGGATAAGTACCAAATCATAAAGAGTTTAGACGAATTACAGACATGTGAATTTGAGAAAAATAGCGTTGTAATCGAATTCACCCGCGCGCCGCAATGTATGGAAAATTATAAGTTTTTGATGCAGAAAAACGTCCCTGTAGTCACTGGTACAACGGGGTGGGATGATCATGAAGATGAGATAAAGTCATTAGTGCAACAGCATAAGGGGCGCTTTTTATATGCTGCGAATTTTTCAATCGGGGTGCATTTATTTTGGGCAACTCTAGAAAAAGCAGCGCAGTTATTTAACGCGCAAGATAAGTATGATGTCTATGGACATGAAGTGCATCATCCAATGAAAGCGGATTCTCCGTCTGGGACGGCGGTAAAAACGGCGCAAATTTTACTGGATAATATCACGCGCAAAAAAAAGCAGGTTAGCGGTGATGTGAGCGGCCCCGTGCCAAAAGAAGATTTGCATTTTTCTGCCTCTCGCGGGGGGTATCAGTTTGGCGAACATAGCGTGATGTTTGACGGGCCTGATGATATGATCACCCTGACGCATCATGCAAAAAATAGAGACGGATTTGCAAATGGTGCGATAGATTGTGCATTATGGTTGGAACGAAAAAATCACGATGGCTATTATACGATTAACAATTATTTGAAAGAAGTACTGACATGATTTGGAGCGGCGTATTTACAGCATTGGTAACCCCCTTTACTAAAGATGGTAACGGCGTTGATTATCAATGCTTGGAAAAGTTGATCCAAAAACAGATTGACGGCGGCACCAGCGGTATCGTGATTATGGGCACAACCGGAGAGGCACCAACCTGCACATTTGAAGAAGAGGGGGAAATTTTGGAAATCGCCCTTAAAATGGCAAAGGGACGGGTTAAAATTGTTTCCGGTATGAATGGTAATGTCACAAAGGATACCGTTGCCAATATGCATTCAATCAGTGACCGCGACATTGACGGGATTATGATTACTTGCCCGTTTTATAACAAGCCCTCACAAAACGGTATTATTGCCCATTATTCTGCTCTGGCAAGTGAGACTGACTTGCCGGTCATGATTTATAATGTGCCGGGACGATCCGGAATGAATATTTCGGTTTCCACCATGGCAAAATTACATGAAATGCACCCCCATATTTGCGGGCTAAAAGAAGCATCGGGCAGTTATGATCAAATCGCCGAGGCGGTGCGCGTTTTATCCGGCAGCCCGTTTCAGGTGATGGCGGGCGATGATTCCATGGTTCTGCCGACGATGGCGCTTGGGGGTACTGGCGTTGTCTCTGTTTTGTCTAACCTGTATCCCGAAATTGTCGCATCGATTGTGGATGCCTTAAAAAATAATGATCTGGCAACGGCATCAAAAATCTATCTGCAATATATGCCGTTAATGAAAGGGATTTTTATTGGCGGGAATCCTGCGGGTATCAAAGGGTTGATGTCAGAGCAAGGGTTATTAAATAATACGTTCCGATTGCCAATCGTACCGCAAACGCCGGAAGAAAAAGCGCAGCTTTTACAAATTCATAGTGACGTTATATCCAAACGATAAATGCGTGTTTAACGTAAATAAATTCGTGGAACGCGCGCGGGAATATTTGTGATGACCTCGTAATTATTAGTGCCCCACCATTCTTCTCCAATTTCTTTATCTGTAATTGTCTCCTTACCTTGCTTGCCGATGAGGACAATCTCATCGCCAATTTTAGCGTCTATATGGGGTGGGATGGAAATCATACATTGATCCATACAAACCGTGCCCATAACGGATACGCGTTCTCCATGAAGTAGAACTTTATTTACGCCGCGTGGCACCCGGTGCCAACCATCTGCATGTCCAACGGGCACAATCCCAATGTGCTCGCCTTCGTACGTTTTGTAGTGTGCGCCGTAACTAATCGGGTGATCTTTTGGAAAGGTCTTGATAGATACAAGTTTGGCTTTCCACTGCAAAATTGGTTTAATAGCGGAGGGCATATCGCACGGCCCTTCGTGCGGCTCACCGTAGGTGATTTTACCGGAACGCACCATATCAAAACGACTTTCTGCCAATCGTAATAAGCCAGGGGAGTTGGCCATGTGAACCAAAGGTGGGCGGATTTTATGATCTTCTAATTCTTTAATACAAGCTTCAAAAATTTCAAGTTGGTCTTTTGTGGTGGTCAGATCATCGTCATCGGCGGAATGAAAATGGCTATAGACGCCTTCAAAGATAATGTGATCGTGATCGTTTAGATAGCGTGCAAAACGTAAAGATTGCTCTGGAAAAACGCCGATCCGCCCCATACCACTGTCAATTTTGAGGTGGGCATGTGCCTTAATGCCAAGCGTTTTTGTAATATGATCAATAAGGGTTAGATGCTCTTCAAGCCAGACGGGGAAGTGAAGCCCCGCTTTAATAATGGTTTCAATCTCATCAGGCGCATAGGCGGCGACGAGAAGAATATCGGTTTTTATGCCGTTTTCACGCAGCAATAAAGCCTCCCCAATGGTTGCTGTCCCCAGCATATGCACACCGCATTCTTCTGCGGTGCGGGCGCATTCAACCATGCCGTGACCATAGGCATTGGCTTTAACAATCACCAACATCTTAGTACCTGCAAGATCGCTAAGCGCATTTATATTAACGCGCAATTGTGCCAAATCGATTTCAGCCCAAGTATTACGGCCATAAATATCATAGGGAGATTCGCTCATGTTATTTTATAATCCTTAATTTTACGGCATGACAAGATTTTCATGAATGTTTTGTTTTCACAGTTTCATAAGCCCATTTTAACCAAGGCAATAATAATTTTATATCGCTTGCCTCAATGGTGGCGCCGCACCAAATACGGAAACCAGCGGGAGCGGTAAGGTAATTTTTAATATCATATCCGGCATGTTCATCCTCTAACAGCGTGCACATTTTTTGAATTAAAACAGGCTGTTCTTCCGGGGATTGTGCGATAAACCATGGATCGGTTATTTTTAAACAGATAGAGGTCTGTGATTGTGTTCGGGGATCTTTGGTTAAATAATCAATCCAGTTTTGCTGTGTTAACCAATCGCGGATGATATTTGAATTATTAATGGAGCGCTCGATCGTGGCTGTTACACCGCCGATATCTTTAACCCAGTTTAATGCATCTAGGCAATCTTCCACCGCCATCATGGACGGGGTATTGATGGTAAGCCCTTCAAAGATGCCTTCATTTAACTGACCATCTTGGGTCAATCTAAAAATTTTGGGCAGGGCGCGTTTAGGCTTAAATGTTTCAAGTCGTTTTACTGCATTGGGGCTTAGGACTAACATGCCGTGCGCTGCTTCACCGCCGAGCGTTTTCTGCCATGACCATGTGGTCACATCCAGTTTATCCCATGGCAAATCATAGGAAAAAACCGCTGACGTTGCATCACAAAAGGTTAAACCTTTTCGCTCATCGCTGATCCAATCTCCATCGGGGATGCAAATGCCGGAGGTCGTACCGTTCCAGACAAAGACCACATCGTGATCTTTATTTATTCTGGATAAATCTGGTAATTCCCCATAAGGCGCAGGATAGACATTTGGTGTTAATTCCAGATGTGTTTCAATATCCGTTTGCCATTCTTTGGAAAAATTCTCCCATACCATGATATCAATGGGGCGATCCCCCAGCATTGACCAGAAGGCGGTTTCAATTGCGCCGGTATCCGATGCGGGAATAATACCGATTTTATAATCATCGGGAATGCCGAGTAGGGCGCGATGTAGGTCAATTACATTTTTTAGCTTTTCTTTTCCTTGTGCGCTGCGGTGGGATCGCCCCAGCAGCGCGCCGTGAAGATTATCAAATGACCAACCGGGACGTTTGGAGCAAGGGCCGGAGGAAAAGCGGGGATTGGCAGGTTTTAATTCAGGTTTATGCATATCCATTTATAAAACCTTTTTGGTTTAAATCCATACGGAAAAGAGTCTGGTCAGGTTTTTTTTAATGGTGTAACCTTGGGGCACTCAGCAATATAAAAAATACGGAATATGATATGACAAACCTTGCCGTGACGACAAAAGACACCAATCTTGAGGGCGTAATTGAAGCCGCATGGGATAATCGCGATGCGTTAAATGAGCAAACCAAAGGCGCGGAGAGAGAGGCCGTAGAAGAGGCGCTGAATTTATTGGATTCAGGACAATACAGAATAGCAGAAAAAATTGAGGGATCATGGAGAGTCAATCAATGGCTAAAGAAAGCGGTGCTGTTATCATTTCGCTTAAATGGGATGAAGGAAATTTCCGGCGGCGTTGGCGGCGGGAATTGGTATGATAAAGTTGATAGTAAGTTTTTAAACTGGTCACAGCAGGATCACAGCGCGGCAGGGTTCCGATCTGTTCCCGGAGCGATTGTGCGCCGTTCGGCTTATGTTGCCAAAGGCGTGGTGTTAATGCCAAGCTTTGTAAATTTAGGCGCCTATATTGATGAAGGCACGATGATTGATACATGGTCAACGGTCGGATCTTGTGCGCAAATCGGTAAGGATTGTCACATTTCCGGCGGCGTTGGGATTGGCGGCGTGCTTGAGCCATTACAGGCGGGGCCTGTTATTATCGAAGATAATGTATTTCTTGGCGCCAGGTCCGAAGTGGCGGAAGGCGTGATTGTCGAAGAAGGATCTGTCATTTCCATGGGCGTGTTTCTTGGGGCATCAACTAAAATTATTGATCGTGAAAGCGGGGATATTTATATGGGGCGCGTGCCATCTTATTCGGTTGTCATACCGGGGACATTGCCATCAGATAAAACAATGGCAAATGGTATGCCCGCGCCGTCTTTGGCCTGTGCGGTCATTGTAAAGCGCGTTGATGAAAAAACCCGCAGCAAAACCAGTATTAATGAGTTGCTCCGTGGCTGATCTATCGGTCATAGACATTTTAAAAAAACTCATATCTTGCGAATCCGTCACGCCGATGGATGATGGCGCGCAAGTTTATTTAAAGGAGATTTTATCTTCTCTTGGCTTTGAATGTTATGTCTTGCCATTTGGGGATGTGCCTAATTTATTTGCACGCATCGGCACAGGCGCGCCGCATCTATGTTATGCGGGACATACAGATGTTGTGCCCGCCGGTGATCCGGCGCAATGGGATAGCCCGCCATTTGAGCCATCTATTCGAGGGAATGAAATTTACGGGCGTGGAGCGTCCGACATGAAAGGGTCCGTGGCGGCATTTATCAGTGCGGCGGATCGTTTTATTAAGCATAGTAAATCCTTTCAAGGCTCCTTAAGTTTATTGATCACAGGTGATGAGGAAGAAGCCGCCATAGACGGGACGGTTAAAGTTTTGGAATGGATGAAAGCAAATGGACATATTCCCAATGTGGCGTTAGTCGGCGAGCCGACCAATCCCGAAGCGCTGGGGCAGGAAATTAAGATTGGACGTCGTGGTTCATTAACCGGAACTTTAAAAGTACGCGGCACACAAGGTCACGTTGCGTATCAGGATTTGGCAGATAACCCCCTGCCACGGCTGATATCATTGTTGAAAATATTGACAGATTATAAGTTTGATACGGGCACGGAATTTTTCGCGCCGACGAATTTGGAAGTGACAACCATTGACGTCGGAAATGTGGCGAGTAACGTTATCCCGCAAAGCGGTCACGCAAAGTTCAATATTCGTTTTAATGACTTATGGAGCGCGGCAACCTTAGAAGCAAAGCTGCGCGAAATTTTACAGGCTGCCGCTTGTGATTATGACTTAAGTTGTTATTCCAATGCCGAATGTTTCCTAACGAAGCCAGGGGAGTGGACGCGCATCGCTCAGGATGCGGTTGAGCAGGTGACGAAAAGAAGACCGGCTCTAACTACAAGCGGCGGTACGTCAGATGCGCGCTTTATCACTCAATATGCGCCGGTAGTGGAGTGCGGGGCGGTAAATGCCTCAATCCATCAAATTAATGAGCATGCAAATATTGATGATCTTGAGACTCTTGTTGAAATATATGAGGTCCTTTTGGGGGAATATTTTAATAATTCTATCGCGCTTTGATGCCGTTTATGGCATAAGTCGCTAACTTACAGATACGGACATTATGCTAACAATATCAAACCTGACTTATAAAATCGGTGGGCGCACAATCTTAGATGATTGTAACGCCAATATTATGGATGGCTGGAAAACCGGTGTGATCGGATTGAACGGGGCGGGGAAATCTACGTTATTCAAGCTTATTTCCGGTGAATTACAGGCCGATGGGGGAGAGGTTACGCGCCCCGCCGATCAACGTTTCGGGATGGTACGTCAGGATATTCCTGAAACCGATACGCCGTTAATTGATATTGTTCTGGCGGCGGATGAGGTCATGGCAGATTTATGGCGACGCACAGAAACCGAAACCGACCCCAATAAAATCGCTGAAATTTATGAGAAGTTAAGTGATATTGACGCCTATAGTGCGCCCGCTAAAGCAGCAAAGTTATTAACGGGACTGGGGTTTAAAGAAGAAGAATTACAGCAGCCATTCTCATCCTTCAGTGGTGGCTGGCGTATGCGTGTTGCCTTGGCGGCCGCCTTGTTCGTTGAGCCTGAAATTTTACTTTTGGATGAGCCAACCAATCACTTGGATTTGGAAGCGATCATGTGGCTGGAGACTTATTTGGCGGCGTATCCGCATACATTATTAATTATCTCGCATGACCGTGAAGTGCTGAATCGCTGTATTGACCATGTTGTGCATGTGGATAATCAAAAATTGACGATGTATACCGGCAATTACGATACGTTTGAGAAAGAGCGCGCGGAAGCCCTTGGGTTACAGCAGAAAATGTTCGAAAAGCAGCAAGCCGAGCGCGAGCATATGCAAAAATTCGTCGATCGCTTTAAAGCAAAAGCCAGTAAAGCCAAACAAGCGCAAAGCCGCATGAAGGCGCTGGAAAAAATGGATTTGGTCGATGCGGTGATCTCCAGTCGCGCCGTGCATTTTACCTTCCCAAATCCGGAAAAAATTCCCTCTCCGATGATTGCGATTAGTAAGGCAGATATCGGCTATGCCCCCGGCGCACCGGTTTTAAGACAGGTGCACGAAAATATTGACCACGATGACCGCATCGCGATATTGGGCGCAAACGGGAATGGTAAATCGACCATGATGAAGTTAATTGCCGATAAATTGGGCGTGATGGCAGGGGAAGTAAATCGTTCTAAAAAATTGCGGATCGGTTATTTCTCCCAGCATCAAACCGAGGAATTGGACGTGAATGCCACGCCCTATGAGGAAATGATGAAAATGGTACGTGAAAGCGGCGGGGATGCTAAGGAACACAAGGTGCGCGCAAAGCTTGGCGCTTTTGGATTTTCGCGTGATTTATTAGATAATAAAATATCCACCCTTAGTGGCGGCGAAAAAGCACGATTATTGTTTGCGTTTATGAGTTTTGACGCGCCGCATTTATTATTGCTCGATGAACCGACCAACCATTTGGATATTGATGCCCGTGAAGCCTTGGTACAGGCATTAAATAATTACGAAGGCGCGATTATCATCGTCAGCCACGATCCGAATATGATCGAACGCGTTGCGGATCGCCTCTGGCTTGTTAAGGATGGTTCTTGTGACCATTTTGAAGGTAATTTGGATGATTATCGTGAATTTACAATTCAGGCGCGCCGCGAAGATCGTAAAAAAGATAAAAAGAAAGCCAAGGAAAAAGCACGAGCAAACGAGGCTCCGCAGAAAATAAAAAATGTTAGCCCGATTGACCAAAAGCAAGTAATTAAGGTTGAAAAAAAGATTGAACGCCTAGGGCAGGAAAAATCAGACCTCGAAGCACAGATGTCTGACCCTGCTTTCTATCAAAAAGATCAAGATTTTATCGCGGGCGTGCAAAAAAAATACGATGCTCTTATCAAAGATCTGGAGCATCATGAAGCCCTGTGGTTGGATGCACAGGAGGCCTGATATATGACGGCGCGTTCCTTACAGAATTAAATCATTGATGGTTATATCATGGAGACCTTCTAAACGAATGGTGAAGGAATCTTCGCCTGTCGCGTTTAATCTTCCTTTTACGCTGGTAAAATTATGCTCGTAATTTTTATAAAAGCCTAAATCTGTCGCCTCGGATAACCAATTTGAAGAAATGAAGTCAAAGCTTTGCTTGCCTGCTTTTGTGTTATCCGCATCCATTTGGCTCAAATCTATACGATCGCCTTCGGAAAAATCGAGGATAGTATCAAAGCCAACATTTAAGTCTGAAAACTGGAAGGTATCATTCCCTGAATTTCCGATGAGCTTGTCGTTACCAGATCCACCATTTATTAAATCGTCGCCGGATCCGCCATAGATTAGATCATTACCATTTGCCCCGTACAATTTATCATCGCCCGAATGACCATAAAGCGTATCATTGCCATTTTTTCCGTCTATAACATCATCGCTATTTTTGGTGAAATAACCGCTCAGGATATCATCTTCAGCTGTCCCATATAATACAGTAGATTGAGGGCTGCTGAAAATGAAGTTATCTTCACTTAACGTATGAATTCCGATGAGCTTTAGTTCGATTTTCTTACTACCATCATCATTCTGCCATCCCACGATGGATGTCGTGTTATTTTGATGGTTGTGATAAAAGCCAATCTGTCCTGCGCCTGTTAGCCATTCCGAACCGACGAATTTAAACGTCTCAAACTTTGATGTATTCCAGATGGCATCAATGGCACTAAGGTCGATTTTATCATCTGTATTGAATGCCATAGGCACATATGAAGGCAGTTCATCTTGTGTAAAGACATGAGTTTGTGCATGTACGATATCCTCGAAATCTTCAGGATTATTTTTTTGGTCTGCGAGTAATTCGGCTTGTTGATGCGCCAATTGTTTAAATGTGTCGTAAGACTCTTTCTTCTCGCCATTTGGTCCGACTAAACCAAACCATGCCTCAGTATCGTTGATATTATTCCCACGGTCTTGGTAGGAATACCAAAGAATAGGGCCCATCCAGTCATATTCACGTCCAATTTCAATGGATTGACGCATGATTTCGGCTTGTTGTTCCTGTGTCACGGCATTATTACCGCCGGCTGTCGGTGCGCCTAGCTCTGTAATCCATACTTGCTTATTGCCATCATTATAGGCATTCATTGTGTCACGAACGCCGTCTTCCATAATTTGCCATCCGTTCCAAGCAGCTGGATCATTAGGCATCAAAGGAAAGGTATAGGGATGAAAGCCAACGGCATCCATATACTCTTTTGCGCCCGCGGCATACATACGATCAAGATATTCTACAGCGCCATATTTACCGGCTACAGAGCTTGGCACAGGCGACAATCCTCCGGAAACAACAATATTTTCACTGCTTACATCTTTGATTGCGTTATAGGCTTCTTTCATCATCGCAGTATAATGTTCGGGGGTGATGTTATCTAAGTTTTGTTCATTATAAATTTCCCAGATGTTTACGCGCCCATCAAAGCGCTCTGCGGCTATGCCTGCAAATTCTCCATATGCTTTTTGACTGCTTGTGGAAGTGAATGAGCGATCATTTAACCAAGACGGCTGGTTATTAATTATGCCGATCACTTCAATGCCGTAAGTTTGCGCGGCATCAACAACGGAATCAATCCCATTCCAAAAATATTCATTTTCATTCCACTCTATCCATGACCAACGAAAATCAACACGAAGATATTGAACACCCAATTCAGCATAATTGGCAAATTCAGCCATCATGTCTGATTTTGAGCTTCCGACCAATTCTTCGTAAGGTGTGGATATACCAAATTGTGGGATGTTCGTAACCATAAGCACTCTCTATTTTTATATTTGTCAGCGAAATTACAATCTAAATTGTGATGCCCATTATTTATTTTGCAAATTAGACATTTCTATCTACGCCCAAGTTTTAAGCTTTATGCAGGCATGATTATAACCATAGTCAAAAATAGAGCACAATAAAATTCTCTGTCAGGGCTTTGTATATCGCAACTATTTGAATTGCTTGAAAAATTGATTGATAATTTTATGTGCGTTGGTCTCTAAATCAAATCCATCTGGATTATTAAGGTGCTCGACAATAATGCCCTTCATGAAGAAACATACTGATTGAGCAAGAAGATCGGAATCCGCAACATCGGATAACTTCTTTTCATCTTTCGCTTTCTCAAAGTATTTTGAAAAAAGTTTTAAACTTTCTGCTTTTTTGGCCAGATGCTGATCTCTGAATGTCGACATATTGCCGGAATAATTACTTTGTGATGTAAAGACGGTCATGGCATGTCTTTTTTTCGGGTCACGCTCCATGTCCAGTAAAAGCTGTACACACATATTTTCAAGCTGTTCCAACGGGTTATGGTGACCTTGTTCAAGGTCTTGCATAATCATTTGTGCAAGAGGTTGATATAGGCGTTCATGCAAGGCATCAAAAATCTCTGATTTATTTTGAAAATGCCAATAGATCGCGCCGCGGGTTACCTTTGCTTTCTTACCGATTTGTTCCAAAGATGTATTGGCAACACCTTTTTCCGCGAATAGCTCCACGGCGGCATCAAGGATGGTATTTCGAGTTTTTAGAGCATCTTCTTTTGTGCGGCGCATAAAAAAAACCTTACGTGGCGTTGACAACAAACATACATGTATGTATGTTTATAGTATACATGTTTTTTTCTGTTTGTCCATTTTTGCATCAGATAAAGACATTTTACTCAAATAGATAGAGCTAATGCTATGAATAAACGTGTTATTATCGCAGCCATTATATTGCTGATCGCTGCTGCCTCCAGCTATTATATTATAAACAATATAGGGGCGGAAGATGCCACGGCAAGTCAGGGCGAGGGCATGCCACCACCCCCATCTGTTGCGGTTCTGGAATTAAAGGAGCAGACAATTACAATGACTCGTTCTTTACCGGGGCGCATTTCTGCTTTCAGACAATCGCAAATTCGCCCACAAGTAAACGGTATTATTACGGAGCGGTTATTCGAAGAGGGTGCGTATGTTGAAAAAGGTCAACAATTATATCAAATTGATGATGCACGTTACAAAGCTGAATTAACTAGCGCCGATGCGGACCTTAAAAGCGCTAAATCAACCATTGCTTCCATTGAATCGAGAACCAAACGTTATCAAAACCTTGTTAAAATTGATGCAGTAAGTAAACAGGAATATGAAGATGTCAAAGCAGAGCTTGATCAGGCCAAGGCGGCCGTGGCTGTTGCGCAGGCAAGTGTTGATCTTGCCCAAGTTAATTTAGACTACACCAAAGTTTACGCCCCGATATCGGGACGCATAGGCAGATCTTTAGTCACCGAAGGGGCGCTTGTTACGGCGAACCAATCACAGGCCATGGCGGTCATTACCTTGCTTGATCCGGTCTATGTTGATATGCAGCAATCCAGCCAGGAAGCTATGGAGTTACAGCAAATGCGCCTATCTGGACAGGAAAAAATTCCTGTAAGTGTGTTGCTAGGTGAGAGTAATGAACAAATATATCCCCATCAGGGTAATTTAAGCTTCTCTGAAGTGACCATAGATGAAACAACCGGCTCAATTACCTTACGGGCAACAGTTCCAAACCCCGATGGGGTGTTAATGCCGGGTCTTTTTGTTCGCACCTCATTAGCATTAGGTAAAAAAACAGCGCTTCTGGTCCCTCAACGCGCAAGTACACGAAATGCAGATGGCAGTATCAGTGTCATGATAGTCGATGACAAAAATAAAGTTCAGCCCCGTGCTATTAAAGTACGTGATGCCTATGAGGATAGCTGGATTGTGTCAGAGGGGCTTGCTCCCGGTGATAAGGTGATTATTGAGGGTTATCAGAAAGTTGCCCCGAACAGCGTTGTCTCGGTAACCAATTGGCAGCAGGCCGGAGACGGCGCGATGCCATCTGCTACGCCGCCTGAAACCTCAGACGAGTAGGAGTAAAGCATATGTCCCGTTTTTTTATTGACCGCCCTGTTTTTGCCTGGGTTCTTGCGATTGTAACCATGTTGGTCGGGGTACTGGCGATCCGTTCTTTGCCTATTGAACAATACCCCAAAATCGCCCCGCCAACAGTTGCCATTAGTGCAAGCTACCCCGGCGCTTCGGCGGAAACGGTTGAAAATGCAGTCACGCAGGTCATTGAGCAACGGTTAAGCGGAATAGATCATCTGCGCTATTTTTCTTCAAATAGTGCCGATGGATCAATGTCAATTACACTGACTTTTGAGCCGGAAGCTGATCCGGATATTGCACAGGTACAAACGCAAAATAAAGTGCAGGGCGCTGTGCCGCTCCTACCGCAGGAAGTACAGCAGCTGGGGGTAACGGTTACGAAATCTAATGATACGTTCTTATTGGTTGTGGGGTTATATGCCAGTGACGGAAAATATTCACAAGGCGATCTGAGCGATATTCTGGTGTCTAATTTTCGCGATGCGCTCTCTCGTGTAAACGGAGTGGGGAGTGTGCGTGTTTTCGGTGAACAACATGCGATGCGAATTTGGCTTGATCCGGCCAAGCTTTACAGCTTTAACATGACGCCGCTTGATGTGCAGGCGGCAATTCAAATACAGAATACAGATATTTCCGCAGGACAATTGGGGGGCATGCCATCAATCGAAGGTCAGCAGATAAATGCAACGATTAAAGCGCAATCACGTTTGGAAAATGTGGATGATTTCAAAAATATCATTCTGCGGGTAAATGCCGATGGATCTCAAGTACGCTTGCGTGATGTTGCCAAAGTCGAGTTAGGATCAGAATCCTATGATAGGATTGTCCGATATAAAAGAAAACCGGCAAGTGGTATTGCCATAAGCCTTGCAACTGGCGCAAACGCCCTTAAGACAGCAGAATTAGTAAAAGAACGCGTTGCGGAATTAGAGGAGTTTTTACCGGAGGGCATTGAGGTAATCTACCCCTATGACACAACTCCGTTCGTGGAGCTTTCTATTGAATCTGTGGTTCACACATTGATTGAAGCGGTCGTTCTTGTGTTTTTAGTAATGTTATTATTCTTGCAAAATTGGCGCGCCACCTTGATACCCACAATTGCCGTTCCGGTTGTGTTGCTGGGAACATTCGCAATTCTGGCGATGTTTGGATTTACAATTAACACGTTGACTATGTTTGCTATGGTTCTTGCGATTGGTTTGCTGGTTGATGATGCGATTGTCGTTGTTGAAAATGTTGAACGGATCATGAGCGAAGAGGGCTTATCACCAAAAGAGGCAACTAAAAAATCGATGGATCAGATTACCGGAGCCTTGATCGGGATTGCCACAGTGCTTTCTACGGTTTTTATTCCTATGGCTTTCTTTAGCGGCTCTGCGGGGGCGATTTATCGTCAGTTCTCTATCACTATTGTTGCGGCTATGGCTTTGTCCGTTGCGGTTGCGTTAATTTTGTCACCGTCTTTATGTGCTACAATTTTAAAACAGGAAAAAGATGGCAGCCGCCGAAAAGAAACGGGGTTCTTTGGGGCATTTAATCGTAACTTTAACAAGGCAAGGCATTATTATCAGACCAGTGCAATCTATATTGCCCGTCGCACTATTCGCTTTTTTGTCGTGTATTTAGTTTTAATTGGCGGTCTGATATTTGGATTTATGAACATTCCGACGTCTTTCTTACCTGATGAGGATCAGGGGTTTTTATTTATGATGGTTAACACGCCGGCCGGATCGACAGCGGGGCGTACCCTGGAATCTGTAGAAAAAGTCGAAGATTATTTATTAGATCAGGAAAAAATCGAGCACTTATTCACAGTTGTAGGATTTAGCTTTGCCGGCTCGGCGCAAAATGCAGCTTTTGGATTTGTTGGCTTGAAGGATTGGTCAGAGCGTAAAGAAGAGCATGAAAGCGTCTTTGCAATTTCGGGACAGGCCATGGGCGCGTTTTCGCAAATTAAAGATGCGATGGCTTTTGCTTTCTTCCCGCCGCCAATTCGTGAACTTGGTAATGCATCAGGGTTTGACTTCCAGTTAGTAGATCGTGCCGGTCTGGGGCATGACGCATTGATTAATGCGCGAAATCAGCTACTTGGTTCCGCTGCACAGAATACTATGCTGTCAGGTGTGCGCCCAAATGGATTAAATGACGTGCCGCAATTTAAAATCAATATTGATAATGAAAAAGCCTCTGCCATGGGGGTTTCCCTAAGTGATATTAACAGTACATTGCAAATTGCATGGGGATCCAGCTATGTAAATGATTTTGTTGATGGGGGACGGATTAAAAAGGTCTATATGCAGGGAGATGCCCCCCATCGTATGATGCCCGAAGATTTAAATGAGTGGTTCGTGCGCAATGGCGGCGGCGAAATGGTTCCGTTTAATGCCTTTGCCACAACAGAATGGACATATGGCTCCCCCAAGCTAGAACGTTTTAACGGAAATGCTTCTGTCAATATCCAAGGCGGCACCGCCGAAGGTGTTAGTACGGGCGATGCCATGGATCAGGTACAAGATATTGTTGATACCCTACCGGAGGGTATTGGGTTGGAATGGTCGGGAATATCCTATGAGGAACGTCAGGCTGGCGCGCAGGCGCCTGCGCTATATGCATTATCTGTTTTGATTGTTTTCCTATGTTTAGCGGCGCTTTATGAGAGTTGGGCGGTGCCCCTTGCGGTCATGCTTGTTGTTCCTTTGGGGATTTTGGGCGCAGTTATTGCCAGTAATATTTTTGGTATGTCCAATGATGTTTACTTTCAGGTCGCATTATTGACAACCGTTGGATTGTCCGCCAAGAACGCCATTTTAATCGTGGAATTTGCCAAGGATTTGAAAGAAGACGGACATAGCGTGATGGAGGCGGTGGAAATGGCCGCACGTCAACGTTTTCGCCCCATCCTTATGACATCAATGGCATTTATGTTGGGGGTCACACCATTGGCTCTTGCTAGCGGTGCAGGTGCGGCTAGTCAAAATGCCATTGGTATTGCGGTAATGGGCGGTATGCTCGCAGCGACGTTTTTGGCGATCTTCTTCGTTCCGATGTTCTATGTCGCGGTTGAAAAAATATTTCATAAGGAAAAAACGGAAAAGGACAAAGTATGAAGAAGCCGGTTTTAACGATTGTGACAACATTAATGATGGGGGTAAGCCTTGGGGCCTGCACAATGGTTCCAGAATATATGGTTCCCGATTTTGCCGCTAAAGATGAATGGCATGATATCCCGGGTTATGAGCAAGTACAAAACGAGATTACGGCGCATGAATTAAATTGGCAGGATTTTTTTAAAGATCCGGCGTTACTTCAAGTAATTGATACAGCGCTGAAGAATAATAAAGATTTACGATTGGCGGCATTAAATATAGAAGAGGCGCGCGCGCTTTATCGTATAGAGCGATCTGATCTTGTGCCTTCGCTTCGTGCCAATGGCGGGGCAAATTATGTGGGCAGCTCTGATGAAAGCAGCACCACCGGCACAGCGCAGACTACAAAAACGCATAACGCAAATATAGGTATAAGTTCCTATGAAGTTGATCTGTTCGGACGCATTCGCAGTCAAAATCAATCATCAATTAATGAGTATTTAGCCACAGAATCTGCGCGAAATGTTGTGCAAAATGCATTAATTGCAGAAGTTGCCAATGCGTATTTACAATTGTTAGCTGATGAAAAATTACTCTCATTGACGGATAAAACATTGGATGCGCAATTACAAACTTATGAACTCTTATCTAAAATAAGAGATGAGGGCGTTGCCACGGAATCTGATGTCTCCCGCGCGCAAACAGCGGTGGAAACTGCACGCGTGAACCAGCATCAATATCGCCGCAATGTAGAGCAAGATAAAAACGCCCTTATTCTTTTAATGGGTGTGAAGCACGATAAGGAATTTATTCCAAATTCTAAGTTGGAAGATATAGATATCACTAAAAATTTAAACGCCCGTTTGCCTTCACAGGTTTTAACTGCTCGCCCGGATATACAACAGGCTGAGTATCAGTTGCTTGCCAGAAATGCAGATATTGGCGCGGCGCGCGCGGCATTTTTCCCAAGTATAACGTTAACAGGCACTTATGGCCTTGCCAGTGAGAGCTTATCAAATCTTTTTACCTCTGGCGCATGGGGGGCATGGGCATTTATTCCTCAAGTCACAGTGCCTATTTTTGAGGGTGGTCGGAACAAAGCAAATCTTGATTTAGCAGAAATTCGTAAAGACCAAGCTATTGTAACTTACGAGAAAGCAATCCAGACAGCCTTTCGGGAGGTTGCAGATGAATTGGCCGCGCGTGCAACTTTAACGCAACAACTGGAGGCGCAGCGCCGGTTAGTTGAGGCCGGACAGCGCGTTTACAATGCCTCTAATGAGCGATATAAGTCAGGTATCGACAGCTTTCTGAGTGTGTTAGATGCCCAAAGGGAATTATATACCTATCAGCAGAATGAAATCCTAATCGAGCAGCAGCGTTTGGCGAATTTAGTCAACCTTTATAAAGTATTAGGTGGCGGTTCTGATGCGAATACGCAATAAATGTAATCGCACTCTATTAGGAAGCTAAGGGTATTTTTAAAGTAAAAATGGTTTCTCCGTTATTATCTTCAAATAAAAGCTGACCATGCAAAATATCGGCACTTTTTTTGATCATATATAATCCTAATCCGGAGCCAAAAGAGGTGTTTGCGTGAAAGCGCTTAAACATTTTAAACAGATTTTTTTGATGTTCTTCCGGGATGCCAAGTCCGTTATCTTTGATCGTAAATACGAAATGGTTTTTCTCTTTGTAAGTGGAAACGTTAATATATGATGTTTCTTTTTTGGTGTCCTGATATTTAATGGCATTTGAAAGAAGGTTTTCAATGATTAAAACCAATCTTACTTTTTTAACTACCAAGCCTTCTTTGAAGTTTAAATCTTGCTGAATATCAAGGCGCTCGTAATTATCCATATATGCGAATTTATTTAGGGCGGTGTCGATAATCAATTTTATATCAACGTCTTGTGGGTCTTCTTCTATGTTTTTTACCTTAGTGAGAGTTAAAATATCTTTCACTAAATCTTCAAGTCTTTGTAAAGAATCCTTAGTATGTCCCATACTTTCACGTACAAAATCATATTGTTTTTTATCTAATGCTTCATTCGCCATACCCAATAAAGCAATAGATGAAATCAGCGGAGAGCGAAGATCGTGAGATGTGCGATATGCAAATTCTTCCAATTCTTCATTGGCATGAGTTAATTTTTTAGTTTGTTCATCTACCTTCTTTTTGATGGTATCTTTACTATGAAGCAATTTATTAAGTGTAAAATAAATAAAGCAGGCAAAGATTATTCCGAAGATCAAAATAATTAGCCCTAAATTTTGGTTCGCCGGTGGGGTGAAAGTGCTATTTGGTGTCCATTGAATAGTCCATACTCGTCCGGCAATCTCGAATTTTGTTTTTTTAGTCAGACCTGTAAAGAGATTGCTGAATTTATCTGTATTCATATATATCAGATCGTCAGCAGCTGTTTGTTCCCCGTCATATACGGCAAAATCAAGTTGGTTCCCACTGATATTATTAATACCATTTAAGAAATTTGCGCCGATAAAGGGGGCATATACCCATCCTTGAAGATGGGCGCGTCTAAGGTCTAGGGTCGCCGGAATATCATGTGTTTCATAAATGGGGATCAACATTAAAAAACCGGGCTGTTTCTTTTGATCTTGCACCAATAAAATTTTCTTCGTAAGTGCAGGGACCCCAAGATCGCGCGCCCGCTCTGCGGCGGTGCGTCTGTTTTTCTCAAAGCCAATATCTAATCCAACGGCCTCAATGTTATCCTCAACCGGCTCAATAAACTTTATGATGAATTTATCTTTATAGGTTGTCTCTGGGTGATTTCGAAAATTTGGAAAATCATCCATACGCGTTTGTTCTAGATAGGCAGGTAAATTTTGTTCTGTGACGTAATCTATATAGCCAATTCCATTAATGCCGGGCAGACGTTCTTTAACTTTTAGTGCATCAATATAATTTTTCCATTCTTGCCGTTCAACGGAGGCGGAAGCATAGTAAAGACCTAAGCCGCCAAATAAGCTTTGCTCATATAAGTCATAGCGATCTTGTAAAATACTCTCTGAGTCAGATACCAGGTTATCAAAATATTCAAGGTTATGAGTCCTAGCCTCTTCTTGGATTGTGTACCATGCAAATACCGAAAATACACTGATGATCGTGGCAATTGAAAATGGTGTAATATACCAAAAATCAAAAGGCTTTTTGCTCCATCCCCACAGACCATATATGAAGAGTGCTATCCCAAGAAGAATAAAACCGCTGGCGGTGTGAATTGCCATCCGTGTGAGTGTCCCCCATCCATATATGCCATCATTTACGGTGATAAGATAACTCAAGGATGCGAATGCAGAAAATGCAAATACGGCTAGTGACAGGCTGACTACTAAAGATCGTTTACGTTTAATGGAAAATAATCCTAAAGCAGACAATATGAAACATATTGCCGTGATCGGGGCCATGCGTCCCGGATGCGATGTTTTAGTGATAAAGACAGGATCAACAAATAATTCATCAATGCCTAAATCGAAATCAAAAATATATTGAAATAGCGTTGCCACCCCCAAAAGAAGAACCAAAAGCGATAAGATTTTGGCAGCCATTTGTTGTTTTAAATAATAAGCGATTAAGCTTAACCCACATAAGAAAAAGCCCAACGCGGTATTATATTGCATGGGCGCAAATGTGGGGCTAACCTGAATTAATATTTGGCTATGGGAATACCATCCTAGAATAACCATCCCTCCCAATAATGTTAGGATAAGAGCCAAAAATAAAGGGAGGGTTTTTATAAAGTTACGTGTCATTATTTATATGATTTTAAAAAAGTACTTTTGCGTGAAAGAAAAAGCGGTTGAGGTCAAAAATATCATTTAGTAAGTCTAGGGTGTATGTATAAAGAATGTCTAAATATGAATGATTTAGGTCATTATATTATGTCAGAATTGTTTTAAGCTGTCACATCCGTTTGCTAAAAATTCTTAATGTGAATTTTTTTAGCCATTAGTCGTCTTCATACTCTGACGGTGATTTTGAAAAATACTCAGTCAGCCATATTGAGAATTCATCACTCTCAATGGCCGTTAGTAGATTATGTCGAAGTGTATTTTCTGCGTCTTTATGAATTGAAAATCCCGCGCATTGTGCGGTTAGTCCATTGCCGCTATAGCGGGCATTATGGCGATCAACTTGCTCCAAATGATGGCCATATTCAATTAATAATTCTGAGACTTTTGGCCCCAAGAATCCGACGGAAAACGTCAATGCTTCTTCAGTGGTAATCCCTTCATGGGCAAATTGTGGAGGGATGTAAATCACATCGCCAATTTGTGTTTCAATATCAGTGCCTTCAAAGGGATGCTTTAGCACCTTCAGATCCTGCGCAGGAATATATTCCGCATCAGGAATAGGGTGATGCCCAACTTTCCAACGGCGAATTCCCATGCCTTGCACCAGAAATACGTGGTAGCTATCGATGTGCGGCCCGACGCTACCGCCTTTGGTGGAATAGCTGACCATAATATCATCCATTAACCAGCGCGGTGCAAAATCAAAAAATGCGAGGAGCTTGGCTGTATCTGTATGATAATCCTCAACATTTTGCACCAGAAGGCTCCAGTTTTCTTCGCCGAGTTCAGTGAATACGTCTTCCTCAAATGGCCCAAAATCACATGACCATTCGCCGCCAGATGGCATTGTTTTAATGATGCGGGATTTAATTTCTTCTTCTAAAGATAATCCGGCTAAATAGTCCCCATCAATTAATTCATTAAAAACAGCTGGTTCGATGGCTTGCCTTACAACAAACGGCTGTTTGTTCCAGTATGTTTTGTAAAAATCCTCCGACGATGGGAATTTATTCAGGATTGTTAAGCCGCTACTCATGCTTTGATGCTTTCCATTTCGGTTAAGGCATTTAGAAACGGGTGTCCGTATTTTTCTAATTTTGATTGTCCTACGCCCGGTACGCGCCCCATATCTTGCAGGGAACGTGGTTTACGCAAAACCATATCGATTAAAGTTTTATCATGGAATACCACATAAGGCGGGACATTTTGTTCTTTTGCGATATTGAGCCTTAATGCTTTCAGATGCGCGAATAAATCTTTATCGGATTCTGTTTGCAGGCTTAAGGCGGGATCGGTTTTTGCGCCGCTGCTTGATGAGCCATCGCTAGCGCCGATGACTTTTGGATCAAGTCGAAGCTTTAAGTCTGGTTTTTCCTTTAAGAATTCAACTCCCTCTTTGGTAATCTTTAAGCCGCCATGCGCATCCATATCCACATAAATCAAACCCAATGCGACAAGTTGACGGATCAGGCTCTGCCATTCTTTTGCGCTATGTTCTGTACCGATACCATAGGTACTAAGCTTATCATGAGCGGCATTTTTAATGCGGTCATTATCGCGCCCCAAAAGCACATCTATAATATAACCGCTGCCAAATATCTGTCCGGTGCGGTAAATACAGGAGATAATTTTTTGAGCGGCAATTTTACCATCAATTGTTTTCGGCGGGGTCAGACATGTATCGCAATTACCACATGGCGCGCCATTATCGTCAAAATAATGCAGCAGAACCTGACGACGGCAGGTGGCGGTTTCACAATATCCCAAAAAGGCGGTAAGTTTTTGCCGCTCAATTCTCTTTTGATCGGACGGGCTGTCGGAACTTTCTATCATTTGGCGTTGCAGGGCCAGATCTTGTAATCCATAGACCATCCATGCAACGGCCGCCAAACCGTCACGGCCTGCGCGTCCTGTTTCCTGATAATAGGCTTCAATATTTTTTGGTAAATCCAAATGTGCGACAAAGCGCACATCTGGTTTGTTGATCCCCATGCCAAAGGCAATGGTGGCCACCATAATAATACCTTCTTCTTTTAAAAATCGTTCTTGATTACGATTGCGCACATCTTTATCAAGGCGGGCATGATAAGGCAGGGCGTTATAACCCTGTTTTGACAGCCATGCCGCTGTATCTTCAACTTTACGGCGGGACAGGCAATAAACGATGCCGCTTTCATCGCGGCTACGGGTTTTTAAAAAACGAAGGAACTGCGCGCGTGGATTGTCCTTAATGGCAACATCATAAGTGATGTTCGGACGATCAAAACCGGCTACATATAGCTTCGTTAGAGAGAGACGCTCCATAATATCTTTGCGCGTCGGCGTGTCGGCTGTGGCGGTGACGGCAATGCATGGGACATTCGGATAACGCGTACGGAGCAGAGAAATTTGCCGATATTCGGGGCGAAAGTCGTGTCCCCATTGCGAGATGCAATGCGCCTCATCAATTGCAAAAAGAGCGAGGGGCAGATTGTCCAGAATATCCAAAAATTCATCATTAACCAAACGTTCCGGGGCGATATAAACTAAATCCAAATTGCCTGATTTTAGTTCATTCATCGTCGCATTTAACTCGGAATATTCCAGAGCCGAATGAATCGCCGCGGCTTTAAAACCCAATTCTTTTAAAGCCGTTACCTGATCTTGCATTAAGGCAATAAGGGGGGAAATAATAATGCCGGTTCCATTTCGACAAAGAGCCGGGATTTGATAGCATAATGATTTACCGCTACCCGTGGGCATTAACACGCCGCAGCTATTCCCCGCAATGACATCATCAATAATTTCCTTCTGCTCCCCGCGAAAGGCATCATACCCAAAAATAGATGACAAGATTTCCTCCGGAGAAGTGATCGTCGGATTTGGGGAAATGGATAGTGCAGAAGATTGCATCTGATAACTTTAAAGCCCCTATAGCGGGTATGTCTAATGCTAAGTTTGATAATTGGGCACATAAACACAGAAAATATAGGGGCTATGCCTTTCAATCTTAGACGTGTTTCGATCCTAAATTTACATAGTCACTTTAAAGTTTTTTTATAAATTATCAATATACTCGGTTTTATTCGATAAACCGCAATGTGCAATAGGCAGGATGTTTGAAATGACAGATATAAATACTTCTTTAAATGATCTTGCTTTTGTAAATGAGTGCGGTTGCCCGGCCTGTATGGGGGGGCGAAGTGATGATGCAGGATCAATTACAAAGGGGGCGGGGCAGTTCGCGCCTTCGACTTATGCGACACCTGAACAAATGGTTGATCAGCTTATAAATGGATATTGGCAGAGCAATGGATATGGTCATCATCAATGGAGCGAGAATGTCATTACTTATAAATTAGGGGATGGCTATACGTCTGCTGAAAAGTCATCATATCGGATGGCATTTCGTCTTTGGGCCGATATAGCCGATATTCAATTTAACGAAGTATCTAGCGGACAATTAATTACTGTCACCGAAGGAAATGACGGCGGCGCATCGTCCGGCGGATCATGGTATACCAGCTCAGGCAATATGGTCAGCGCCACCATATCTGTTGATACGGATACCTATAGCTGGGGCGATCTGAATACACTTGGCGGGTATGGGGTACAAACACTTATTCATGAAATTGGTCACGCCATCGGATTGGGGCATGCCGGAAATTATAATGGCAGCGTAAATTATAACGAGCAGGTTCAATATTTGAATGATAATCGCCAATTTACGGTGATGTCCTATAATAATGCCAATGTGATTGGTACAGACCATACAAATATTAACAATGTTTTGGAATATGCCGCCGTGCCTTTATTATATGATATAGCGGCTATTCAGCAGATTTACGGCGCGAATATGGCAACGCGCACAGGCGATTCTACATATGGATTTAATGTCAGCGCCGATATTATTTTTGATCAATATAATTTTGCAATTTCCGATGCCCCACTTGCGATATGGGATGCAGGCGGGATAGATACTCTCGATTTGTCAGGTTATGCCACAGATCAAGTTATTACATTAGAGCAGGGCGAGTTCAGCAGCGTGGGGCACATGACCAATAATATGGTGATAGCTTATAATACCGTTATAGAAAACGCCATTGGCGGCTCAGGCGCCGATATGATGATGGGGAACTCTGTCGCTAATAATATTTCCGCAGGTGACGGCAATGACACAATATTAGCCTCAGGCGGAGATGATATTATTGATGGCGGCGCCGGATCGGACAAGATAAAATATGATAGTGCTTTAGCAAGTTTTTCTTTTAACTTTCTCGATACTGTAACCTTAGCCCTCACGCATATTTTAGACAATTTTACAGACACCATTAAAAATATTGAAACCTTTATATTTGATGGTGCCTCCTATTCATTTTCTGAGTTAGAGAATTTATTCGGCGAAACCAACATTGCGCCGATTGCACAAGATGATGCATTTGTAACCGATCAAGGAAAAGGATTTACCGGAGTTTTCTGGGCGGATCATGGCAATGGAATGGATTATGATCCTGATGGCGATGCTCTAACATATACTTCCATGAATATTACCACATCGGGCGGTGGGAATATTATATCGGATGTGAATGGCTGGTTCCGATATACGCCGGATGCTAATTTTCATGGCACGGACAGTTTCACTTATTCTGTTCATGATGGTAATGGCGGCGTTAGTACGGCCAATGTCAATATCACCGTAAATGAAGGTGATGTTCCGGATAATATAGCTCCTATTGCTAAGGATGATTACTTTGTCATTGATCAAGGGCAGGTTTTAATGGGGGTTTTTTGGGCGGATCATGGAAATGGTGTCGATTACGACCCGAATGGTGATCTTTTAAAATATATTTCTGTTAATATTACCACATCTGGCGGTGGGAATATTATGTCGGATACTAATGGTTGGTTCCGATATACGCCTGCGCATGACTTTGTTGGCATTGATACATTCACATATTCTTTGCACGATGGTCGAGGTGGTCTGGATACCGGGTTGGTTACATTTGAAGTAATAGACAGCGCAAGCGCCAATTTATACGAAGACACAAATCAAGGCATAAACATGCTGGCGATAGGTGATCTACAAGAACAGAAATCCGCTATAGAAGAGAATTTTATAGATTTTACGTTAGAGAGCGATGATGAGTTTAATTTACATGATTTGCTTAGCGTCAATTCTGACCCCGATCCATCTGCGGCAAATATACATGCCCCTTTAAGCGAGCCTTTTTTAGACTCAAGTGCGAGCGAGGATCTTATATATATTGTTGAAGATCAGAATATAATTTTTTAACGGAATGATATCTATGTGAATGTCATTTGGTATGCTAAACAAAACGAGTGAATAAGCAATGTGGAGTATATTGAGAATAAAATGACAGTTCAGACATATCGGATCAAAAAATTCGTCCTATTTTTTTCTCTTTTTTTACTCACGCTAAATGCCTGTTTTTTAAATATATGTGTAGCACGTAGCTCGCAAGATATTGAAAAAGCATTGATTTTGATTAATCAGAATCAATGGAGTAAAGCGCAAAGCCTTGTTCAGTCTCTCAAAGATCCGCTTTTGAACGAAATATTTTTATGGCAAAGTTACACTAAGCAGGGATTTCCGCTAAATAATCAGCAAATGTTTATAGGGCTTGATCGTTTTATTCGCGATCACCCGGAATGGCCAGGAATTAATGCTTTGAAAGAAAAAGCGGAGGCATTAATGCCGCTCTCATTCACTCCCCTGCAAGTTATCTCATGGTATGGCAAGGATAAGCCGCTTACCGTTATCGGGAATGATCGTTACATTGACGCATTGATGGCAGCCGGACGTTTAACCGAGGCTCGTCACTATTTACAATTATGGTGGCGTGATGCCATGCTCACGCGGGATCAGCAAAAAAGTATATATAGAAAATATGCGGCGCATATTGATGGGCAAACAAATGTTCAACGCATGGATTATTTACTCTATAAGGGGCAATATCAAAATGCATTGGCAATATCAAATGTATTGGAAAAAGGTTACCCCGATTTAGCAAGAGCAAGAATTGCCTTGTCAGAACAACAGCCAGGGGTTGAGGCTATGTTGCGTAAGGTTCCGGTTCATCTACAGAATGATCCGGGCTTATTATATGAGAGAATGCGCTGGCGCAGAGTTAAAAATCTGGATAGTGGCGTGATCGATATTTTAAAGCGCATGCCGCAGGCAAAAGATATTCAAAATCTCGAGGCCTGGTGGACAGAGAGAAGCATTTTAATGCGCCGCCTGATTGAGAAAAAGGAATTCCAAGCGGCTTATAATCTGGCGGCAAGCCATAAACAAACCGATCCATTCTCTCTAAGTCAGGCAGAGTGGAGTGCGGGATGGCTAGCGCTTCGATTTTTAAAACAGCCGGCCAAGGCATTACCTCATTTTCAAAAGCTATATGCGAATGTCTCTACCCCCATTAGTAAATCACGCGGAGCCTATTGGATAGGTCTAAGCTATACGGCGCTTGGCCAGAAGGAAAATGCCATAAAATGGTATCAGGAGGCGGCGCGCTATCAAATTACGTTTTATGGTCAAATGGCAAGCATGGCTTTGTCTTCTAAAGATACTGCCCTGAAGGATGAAACGCCTGTTTTAACAAAAGCTCAACAACAAAAATTTGAACAGGATGATTTAATTCGCGCGGCACGGCTATATCATAAGGCCGGCATGAAAAAGATGTCCGTTCGTTTTATCAATGCGTTTGTTGATCATCATAACTCGATACAAGGCTATAGCTATGGCGCAAAGTTAGCCCAAGAGTTTAATTACTATTCTGATAGCGTCAAAATTTCTAAGAATGCGGCGGGGGAAAGTCTTATTTTGATACCGACATCTTATCCCAATTTCAAAAATTATGTGACAGATCCAAAAATGGATAGAGCCTTGATTTTGTCCCTTATTCGTCAGGAAAGCATATTTGATGCGGCAGCACGAAGCCCGGCAGGAGCATTGGGCTTAATGCAAATTATGCCGGCAACCGGCGCGGAAACAGCGCGAAAAATTGGCATATCTCATTCGCAAGACCGTCTGACCAGTGACCCCAGCCATAATATCAAGATTGGAAGTTATTATCTAAACCAACTTTTGCAACGTTATGATGGCTCTTATCCTCTTGCGATTGCGGCTTATAATGCTGGTCCTGGCCGTGTAAATAGGTGGCTTAACTTATTTGGTGATCCAAGGAAAGGTGAAGTAGATATGACGGATTGGATTGAATTAATCCCCATTTATGAAACACGAAATTATGTTCAGCGAGTCATGGAAGGGCGTGAAGTCTACCTTCATATTTTGAATAAAAAATAACTATGCCGTATGTATTTGTTTAAAATTAACCAAGCACTTCTTATCTTCATCCCATAGCTTTAATCGCATACATTTCAGACTTTTCCAAAAAGTGATTTGATTAATATCGCGCAGTTCCGGTCTGGCATCCATACATTCCTGCAATTTATAATTGGGTATTTTACTGCATAGGTGATGGATGTGATGAAGGCCGATATTTCCGGTAAACCATTGCAGGATTTTAGGAAGTTTATAATAAGAGCTGCCGTGAAGGCTGGCTTCTTGTAGTTTCCAGTTTTCACTGCCATCCCAATAGGTATCTTCAAATTGATGTTGAATGAAAAACAGCCATCCGCCGATCCAGGATGTTAGAATAAGAGTGGGCAAAATGACTAATAACAACATATTTACGCCTACAAAATAGGCCATGACACCATAGAATAAGGTCAAAGAAAGTGTTGTTAAAATAGAGCTCTTCCATCTTGAGTAACCGCTTAAACTTTTCCCGTTATCATAGAACATGGAGCGTTCCGTATGCGGAATGCGAGATGCTAAAAGGATATATATTGGCGTACCAAACATAAGTAAAAAAACAGGGTTTCGATAAATTCTATACAGAAACTTCTTTAAAGGCGTGTAGGATTGATACTCCTTTACGGTAATGGTCTCAACGCCGCCCACATTCCGGTGATCCAAATTGCCCGATGTGGCATGGTGGATATTATGAGAGCGCCGCCAGAAATCGTAAGGTGTAACGGTAAATAAACTAAGAAACCTACCCGTCCAATCATTCATTTTTTTTGTTTTAAAAAAAGACCCATGCCCGCAATCATGCTGCAATGTGAAAAGACGTGTTAATAAACCAGCGGCCAGAATAATTAATAATGCCGTAAGCCAGTAAGAGATTTGCATACTATAATAAGCGGCTATTAAGATTGCAACATATAAGATAACTGTCGTTATAAGTTGAAAAACACTTCGCATCTCATCGGCGCCTTGATAGGACATGCAATGTGCAGCAATTTGCTTAATCGGTGTTTCTTCGGAAATATCCGCTTGTTCTGTACTCATGATGCCTCTGATATATATTAACCATTCATACTAGAAGATCAGAGGCTTAATACAACAGTTTTTCGTTATATACCTTTATTTATAAGCTTTTTAGCGATTTTGCGAATATGTATAAAGCAATAAAATTAACGTTTTATTTAATATATCTTTACTTAAATATGGTATTTTAACAATGGGTAAGTCTATGTTTTTATATGATTTGCTTCTTTGTAGTAAACAAATAAGAGACACAGAATGTGTATATATAGGATGATATGGAGATAGTCGTGAATAGCGCGTCACGTGCAACACTTCTATCACTCCAAAGCACGTCACGTTCAATTGATTTAACAAGCCTGCGTCTTTCCACGGGTTTGAAAGTGAATACTGCACTCGATAATCCCCAAAATTTCTTTGCCTCTTCTGCCTTAAAAAACGAATCGTCAGATTTTAATCGTCTTCTTGATGGCATTGGACAAAGTGCCCGCACAATTCAAACGGCCTTGCATGGGGTTGAGACTACATCAAAATTATTGAATCAAGCCGAAACTATTGCAATTGAATCGCGTGAGAAGCTGTTAAATGGGGAGGTGGATGACCAGATTTATGAGGTTGAGAAAAATATTGTCCCTGCATCTTTGGACGCTCAGATATTACAAGCTTCACCGGATGTGTATTATCGCCTGGATAATGTTGGGGCGACCGCAACAGATTTTGGCGGCGGCGGAGGCGTGACAGCAACGTATAATGGGGGCGTTAGCACAGGCGCGCCGGCTTTATATAATAATGGCGGCACCTTCAGTGCTGATTTTGATGGTATTAATGACCGTATTGTCGTTCAAAATAGTAATCTGATTAATGTGGGCGCACGACCGGAGAGAACGATTGAATTGGTGTTTAATGCGGATGATGTCACCACGCGCCAAGTCTTATATGAAGAGGGCGGGGGGACGAATAGCTTTAATATTTATATTGAAAATGGGGAGGTGTTCGTTACGGGGACAGACCAAAATGTATGGGGGCCCAATTCTTTGCAGGGTCCTACAAATATTCGCGCCGCTATTACGACGGGGCAAACGTATCATGTGGCACTCGTCTTCAGTTCATTTAATAATAGGTTTGAGGGGTTCCTCGACGGCTCGACTATGGGTGATGTTAGTGTTGGTAATACGCCATTCCCCAGCCATACCGGCGGCGTAGGTATCGGAAGTTTTAATGGCGGCGCTTGGTTTGATACCGTCAGCAGCGGTGGCAACGGATCTAATTTTAATGGGCGCATTTCAAATGTTGCTATATATAATGACGCATTGGACGGTAGTGTGATTGCCAGCCATGCGAATTCTCTCAACGCACGCTCAACGATTGAATTCCATCATCGTGACTTTGAAAACGTAATGAATGAAATTAATCAGGTTGCCTTTGATGCTAGCTATCGCGGCATAAATTTATTATGGGGTGAAAATTTATCAACGACGTTTAATCCATTAAAAACAAGCACTATTGTCACTGATGGCGTTGATTTTAGACGTTTTGCAGATGCTGTCCCTCGCAATGATTTTAATAATCTGAATCATTTAAATAATATTTTGGAAAAACTTACAATTGCCAAAGATGCTTTGCGGGATTTTAGCTCTTCACTCGTGTCGGACTTAAATATTATTGAAACAAGAAAAATTTATACAAGAGAATATATCTCGACACTACAATCGGGCTCGGATGATTTAACATTAATTGATCAAAATAAAGCCGGCGCGAATTTTCTGGCGCTTCAAACGCGCCAGCAATTGGGTGTGACGGCACTATCGCTTGCCAGTCAGTCAAATCAGAGCGTACTTAGGTTGTTTTAGAAATATTTTCGAATGGCTTGTGATACAACTAACTTCAGTTCTTCGGCTTTTGGTCCGACCTCACCTTTAAGTTTTTCATTGAAGGTAATCCACATAACATCAATATGAGCTTGGACAATAACGTGATGTTCTTTTTTGTTTACATCAATTTTTTCGCAAAAATTTCTCAGAGATAAACTAAAATGATGCATTAGGTCATGTTGGTACGTTGCGGTCAGGTCTTTTATATTATTAGAAAAATTATATATGCGATCAATCAATTCATCGCGCTGGTCTTCGGGGGCTTGCTTTAATTCTTTCCATGAATCCACGAGCTGGTTCAAAACCGCTTCGACTGTTGCCGGATATTCATTTTCTTTTTGGTCGATTTTCATTTGAGCTTTCAAGATGGTGGATTTATCAATAAATCCAACTTTATCTTCATCTAGCCCAAATCCGGCCTTAAGCTTAAGTTTATTAACGCGTTTATAGACTTGTACTTTTTTTTCTTCAGAATTCTTCACTATGAACCTCCATGTCTTGGCTATCAAGTTTACGACGATCGGCACCCTTAAATTTTACTGACTGACGACGACGATCAGGGCCGAAAAAGTCAGGAGTCTTTATGAAAGGCCTTGGTTTTTCAATCACATGTTGGATGCGACTGGCTAATTTTTCAGCAGAAACCGGCTTTACCATTACTTCTGTTGCTCCTAAATCACGTGCTTTCTCAACGAATTTTGTTGAGGTATAGGCGCTACATACAATAACGGGTAAGAATTTAATCGTCTCATTTGTGTTATCTCTAATCCATTCTAAAAGTTCCTGCCCATTCATTTCAGGCATCAACCAATCAATGATAATAACATCAATATTATTAACACTTTGTACTGTATTGTAATTTTTTATACGGTCCATCGCATGACGGCCATTTTCGGCCTTCATGATCTTTCCCACGCCCATTTCCGCCAAGGTGGATGACACTAACTCTGTAATAAAGGCAAAGTCATCCACAACCAACACTTTAAATGTGCTGAAATCGTATCCTTGTTTTTCTTTACGTTCGATAGTCAGTGTCGTCTCCTTAAAAATATATCGTTTTTATTTTATGGGAGTTTATGACGCTTGCAAAGCAAGAAGTCATAAAAAGTCCTTTAGATAGAATCAATAAACGCGTGCTTTGGGGGGGATAGGCTTGATTTCATCGGTCAGGGTTTCCATCGTGACGGGACGATCTCCGAATATTACCTTTCCATTCGGATCAACCCATGTCACAGAATGACGCATCCAGTTTTTATCATCGCGATCCGGATAATCCTCATGCGCATGTGCGCCGCGGCTTTCTTTACGGTTAGTGGCGGCATATAAAGTGGCAACTGATTGGGACAATAAATTGTCCAATTCCAATGTTTCAACTAAATCCGTATTAAAAATCATGGAGCGGTCTTCAATACCAAGATCAATACGGGCATCAAAACATTCGTCAATTTTCACACAACCTTCTTGCAGGCTTTCATCCGTTCTGAAAACGGCGGCATGGTTTTGCATGGTGCGTTGCATTTGGCTGCGAAGCTCTGCTGTGCGGGTATCACCCTTTGCATTGCGGAAATGATCAAGACGATCAAGCGCGCGCGTGCCATCATCAGCGCCGAGCGGCTTATGTGTTGCGCCGGGTGTAATTGTTTCCGCACAGCGGATGGACGCGCTGCGCCCAAATACAACCAAATCAAGAAGGGAATTTGATCCCAGACGATTGGCACCGTGAACGGACACACATGCGGCTTCGCCGATCGCCATTAATCCCGGCACAATCGCATTTGGATTATCTTCGGACGGGTTTAGAACCTCGGCGCGGTAATTGGTGGGGATGCCTCCCATATTATAATGCACGGTGGGTAAAACCGGGATTGGCTCTTTTGTTACATCGACGGCGGAAAATATCTTTGCGGTTTCCGCAATGCCCGGAAGACGCCCGTGAATAATATCGGGATCAAGATGCATCAGATTCAGATGGATATGATCATTATGTTCGCCGACTCCGCGCCCTTCGCGGATTTCAATCGTCATGGAACGGGAGACCACATCGCGTGACGCTAAATCTTTTGCGGATGGCGCGTAACGCTCCATAAAGCGCTCGCCCTCTGAATTGGTTAAGTACCCGCCTTCACCGCGCACGCCTTCTGTAATCAAACAGCCGGCGCCATAAATGCCTGTTGGGTGAAACTGAACAAATTCCATATCTTGCAGCGGTAATCCGGCGCGAAGTACCATGGCATTTCCATCCCCCGTACAGGTATGGGCGGATGTACAAGAGAAATAAGCGCGTCCATAACCACCGGTGGCTAAGATTGTTTGATGCGCGCGGAATCTATGGATTTCACCTTTATCCAAATCCCACGCCATAACACCCAGACAATCACCGTCGTCACCCATAATCAGATCAAGCGCAAAATATTCAATGAAAAATTCCGCATTATGTTTCATGGCCTGCTGATAAAGGGTGTGCAACATGGCATGCCCCGTTCTATCGGCGGCGGCGCAGGTGCGTTGCGCCGTACCTTCGCCAAAATCGACGGTCATACCGCCAAAGGCACGCTGATAAATTTTACCTTCTTCTGTGCGGGAAAACGGCACGCCGTAATGCTCCAACTCAATAATCGCTTGCGGCGCTTCACGGCACATATATTCGATTGAGTCCTGATCACCCAGCCAGTCAGATCCCTTTACAGTGTCATACATATGGAATGTCCAATGATCACGCCCCATATTTCCAAGTGCCGCCGAAATGCCGCCCTGCGCCGCAACAGTATGTGAACGTGTGGGGAATACTTTGGTGATGCAGGCTGTTGAAAGGCCTGCTTCCACGCAGCCAACCACAGCGCGAAGGCCGGAGCCTCCGCCGCCGACAACAACAACGTCATATTCGTGATCTATAATTTTATACTGGTCTGACATATTTTCTATACGTACTTTAATGAGAGGGAGAGGGATTTATTGAAACAAAACATTGCTTCCAAATTGGACATGGCCGGATCCTTGGGCGTCTTTAATATAATCCGGTACGGTTTCTTCGATGTTGGTAACCATCGCCTTACCCTTGCAGTTTTCATGAGAAATTCTGGGGATATCGTCATAATCAATAACAATATGATGACGGCATTCATTCTTTGTAATGACATCTGCCGTTACTTTTATAATATCCTCGATCTCAGTCGCATCATATTTATATGTATGAATAATATTCACATCAACGATCGCTTTTTGCCCCATATATTCGATATTTTTAATATCGTATTGGGCTTCCATATTTTTAATTTTTTTCTCTTCTTTAAGGGCATTTTCAAATAGGCCCCGATCCATTTGTATATTTACAAACGGAAGAATATCATCCTTTTCAGTCAGGATTTTATAAGTCCCTTTGATTTGTGCGGCTTCGGTATAATGATACACAATTTGCTGGGCAATTTCTTTACGTTGCTTATCTTCCAGTTCAATATCATCTGTATCAATAAGTGAGATTTCTTTTAGAAGCAGGTCATCATAAAGTTGATTGATTTCGGCTTGTGTCAAATCCCGGTCTTGCTGGGCTTGCGCGCTTAAACCAATGACGCAAAAACCGGCGGTCAGCAAAAGATATTTCGCAGTATTCGCAGTATTCATAGATAGGTACTTTCTTGTTTTCGTCATCATAATTAAAACCTTACGTAAATGCCAGTTTTAGAATTGAAAAAATACAGGCAACGGCAAGCCCGATATAGATAAGACGATGGGAGAGTAATTTTATAATTTTCAACGGTTCATTATGCACATAATCTTCGACAACAACCTGCGTTCCCAAGACAGCATGATAGAAAGCGGATATTACAAATAATATCAATAGAATTGCATTCACAGGCTGTGAGATCCAGCCATCAAATACTAGATAACTTGTGAAATCATGCGTGCAAATTGACCATACTAGCCAAAGCACCAAAGGAATATTCGCAACCGCGGTCAGCCGTTGATGTATCCAATGATGCGTGCCGCTTTTGGCACTTCCCAGACCACTTACTCTGGCTTCTGCGGTTTTAAGGCCTGTATTATCCCATTTCATATTAACTGATCCAGACAATTAAGGTTAGTAACGCGCTGGCGATTAAAACAATATATCCAGCCATATACGCATTTTTAAGTTTAAATAAGCGACCGCTATCCCAGAATAAATGGCGCATGCCATTACATAAATGATAAAAAACAGATGCCGTCCATCCAAATAACAAAAACATTCCCAATCCGGATGTCATAAAGGATGTGAACGTCGCATAGGATTCAATGCCGCTTGCGGCGGCGATCATCCACCAGGCAAATAGTAACAAGCCAATGGTATTTGCGATCCCGGTCATGCGGTGCAAAATTGACATCATAGAGGTCAATTGCGGTTTATAGACCTGCAAATGCGGGGAAAGGGGGCGTTTGGATGTTTTTGAGCTCATAATTACAAAATAGTTTAAGCCGATTATATCATGTTGGCAAGATAGGGATTGGGGATTTTGCCATTTAATGCCGACCACAAACATGTCCACGCTATCCACAGGCAGGATATGGTTTTTCTATTCCCAAAAAGCGGATGTCAATGCTATGGTCTGGACATGTTAAAAGCCATCGAGACACCAGACAACCCACCCGAAGACGGGATCAAAAAAAATGATGTTCGTATTTTGCCTCATAATCAGGAGGCAGAGCAGGGCTTGATCGGTGCATTGATGACGGATAATCAGGCTATCGAAAAAGTTAGTGAGTTTCTACGCCCGGAACACTTTTTCTTTCCCGCGCATGAGCGCATTTTTCATGCCATTGAAAAATTGATTGATAAGGGACAGGTTGCCGACGCGACGACCCTTAAAAATTATTTTGAAAGTGATGAAGATCTGGAGCCGGTTGGCGGGGCGAGCTATTTATTTTCTTTGGCGGAAAATTTTGGCTTTGTATTCAATGTCGGTAACTACGCAAAGACGATTTACGATTTGTACTTACGCCGTCAACTCATCCGTTTAGGGCGCGATGTGGTAGATGATGGCTTCAAGCATGATCTGGACCGCCCGCCGGAAAAATTGATTGAAGAGGCAGAATCTAAATTATTCAAAATGGCGGAAAGTGGCACGACGGAAAGCGGATTTGTCACAATTCGCGAATCGGTGAATGCGGCGATTGCTCTCGCCGAGCAAGCGTTCCATCGTGATTCACAGGTCAGCGGGGTCACAACCGGACTGAAAGATTTAAATGAAATGACGGGCGGCTTGCAGCCATCTGACTTGCTTATTTTGGCGGCGCGTCCTTCTATGGGGAAAACATCTTTGGCGATGAATATTGCCTATAACGCTGCCAGCGCCTATGCGCGATCCGGCGGTAAAGAAGGCGGACGCACATGCTTTTTCTCTCTGGAGATGTCTTCAGATCAGCTTGCTGCCCGATTGTTGGGGGAGCGGTCAGGCATATCATCAGCGGAAATCCGTAAGGGGAATGTTAAAAAGAATGAGCTTCAGCAATTTATTGAGGCCAGTCACGAACTGTCACAAATTCCGTTATATATCGATGATACGCCCGCCCTGTCTATCGGCGCGGTTCGTACACGTGCGCGGCGTTTGGTGCGCAAACATGGCTGTGATTTGATTATTATCGATTACTTACAGCTTCTACGCGGGTCTGGCTCGGCGCAATCTGAATCTAATCGCGTGCAGGAGGTTTCCGAAATTACGCGCGGGCTAAAAGCAATTGCCAAAGAACTAAACGTGCCTGTTCTGGCGCTGTCCCAGCTTTCACGTGCGGTGGAACAACGTGAGGATAAACGTCCGATGCTCTCTGATTTGCGTGAATCCGGATCTATTGAGCAGGACGCCGATATCGTGATGTTTATTTACCGTGAGGAATATTATCTGGAACGCTCTCAGCCCGATATAGACAATGCCGAAAAATTTGCCGCATGGCAGGAACGTATGGACAAGGTTTTAAACGTTGCCGAAGTCATCGTTGCCAAACAGCGTCATGGCCCGGTCGGCACTGTCCGTACCTTCTTCGATCCAAGATTAACCCGATTTAGTGATTTGCAACGGGAGTTTTAATTCCGTGCACCCTTTCCAAACCGGTACAGACATTATTCGGGAATATTGCAAACTTCTGCCATTAACCCCCGGTGTGTACCGCATGTTTAATGAGGCAGGAGAAGTGCTCTATGTTGGAAAAGCAAAGGCGCTAAAAAATCGTGTGGTTAGCTATACCCGCGCCAATGGATTATCCGTTCGTATCCAGCGCATGGTATCCCAAACACGCAGTATGGAATTTATTCACACGAAGACCGAGGCTGAAGCGCTTTTACTTGAGTCTAATTTAATCAAGAAATTAAAGCCTCCTTTCAACGTAGTTTTCCGTGACGACAAATCCTATCCTTTTATCGAAGTGAATATAGAACACGATTATCCGCGCGCCGCAAAATATCGGGGCTTAAAGAAGAAAGAGGGTGAGTTTTATGGCCCGTTTGCGAATGCCGGCGCGGTAAACCGTACTTTGATTGCCCTGCAAAAGGCATTTCAAATTAGAAATTGCACGGAAGGAAACTTTCTTAATCGCACGCGCCCGTGCTTGCAATATCATATTAAACGATGTACCGCCCCTTGTGTTGGTTATGTTTCTAAAGAAGAATATGGCACGCAGGTACAAGATATGCGCGATTTCCTATCCGGCAAAAGTAATACAATCAAGCAACGCCTTGCCGAGCAAATGGATCTTGCCGCGGCGGATATGGATTATGAAACCGCCGCCAAATTTCGCGATAAAATCCGCGCACTTAGCGCCATAACAGCGCATCAGGATATTAATATCGATATCGTCGGTGATGCCGATGGTATCGGTATCATTCAAATGGGAACGCAAATCTGTATTCAGGTTTTCTTTATTCGGAGTGGCCAGAACTACGGCAACCGCAGCGCAATTCGCAGTCTTGATAACGATATCAGCATAGAGACAGCATTATCGACCTATCTGGCGCAATTTTATGAGAATAAACCCATTCCTGCGACGATATATGTCTCGCATATTCCTGATGAAAAGGAGTTATTAGAAGAGGCATTTAGCGAACGCATTGAGCGCAAGGTCAAAATTATCAAACCGGAGCGCGGCGATAAATTACGCCTGATTGAATTTATATTAAATAATGCGCGCCACGAAATGGCGCAACATGTCGCACAGACATCTTCGCAAGCAAAATTACTACAGGGCGTTGCCGATGTTTTTGGAATGGAAGATGCACCCAAACGCATTGAAATATACGATAATTCACACCTCAGCGGGACGGGAATGGTTGGTGCGATGGTGGTCGCGGGGCCGGAAGGGTTCCAAAAAAATGCCTATCGTAAATTTAACATGCGCACCGCCGATGCATCGGATGATTACGGTATGATGCGCGAAATGATGGAGCGGCGATTTGCGCGTAGCTTAAAAGAAGGCGAAGGGCCGGGCAGTGAAAATTGGCCTGATCTATTGTTAATTGACGGCGGCAAAGGGCAGCTTTCCGTTGTTGAAGAGACTCTGCAGGAATTGGGTATTTTGGATGATCTGGTGGTCGTTGGAATTTCGAAAGGGCCGGATCGTAATGCGGGGCGGGAGCAATTCCACATGCGCGGGCGGGAGGCATTTATGTTGCCGCATTCCGACTCAACTTTGCATTACTTACAACGCTTGCGGGATGAATCGCACCGTTTCGTGATTGGGGCACAACGCACCAAGCGCAAAATGTCCATCGGCAGCTCTCCGCTGGATGAGATTGCGGGGATTGGTCCAAAAAAGAAAAAGGCGCTTCTTCAATATTTCGGATCTTCAAAGGAAGTCTCAGTCGCCGCCATTGAAGACCTAAGAAAAGTGGATGGGATCAGTGAGGCAATCGCCACGATGATCTACAATCATTTTCACTCATAAGGGCAAGAAATAGTCCTGTCTCTGTCGCCTAAATTTGAGGGGTTTGTAGGCGCCTTTTCAGTTTCATTCTTAGGTTTTTTATCTTCTACGTCCTTTGGTGTTTGCAGAGAACTTTTAAAATCATCGGTCATATTCGAGGGCATATTTATCTCCTTTTTTCTACTTCATCCAACATTGCGGGGATTCTTGCAAGAACTGTTTCTTTTAATGCATGCGGGCGGTCATGTTTCATCATCTTTTCTCCTTGCTTAAAGGAACAGTATTTTTGAAACCCTTCTATAATATCATCTTCGTCTTTGTTTGATATTAACGGCCCAAACACAAGGGTTTCACGCCCTTTTCCTTGGAATGCGACGACCTCATGATGTTCACAAAATCCCATACAGGAAACGGCGCGAATTTTTTGGTCTGAAACTATTTTTTTTAAAATATTTTTTCGCATGATTTTCGCAGATTGAGCCATTTGCGGCTCGTTATTATCATGGCCACAATCATGGCAGATTAAAATCTCACATTGTCTGCTTGTCATTTTTTACCGTCTTGATAATGTCTGTTTGTAAATAATCTAACCTAGGAGTTTTAATAAATGAAGCCATATTTTTTATCCGCTGTTACAGGCATAGCACTCGTTACAATGCCCTCTATTGCTGACGCAGCGAGACATGGCGGCGCGCCGTATGTCAACGGAATTGTAGAGAAATTTGTAGCACATGCCGACCCCGCTATTTTAGAAAATGCAGATGTTGCTAAGAAACTTGATGCGTTTCAAGCCATCACACAAGAAAACCCTTGGCTAACAAATGAAGTTGATTTAGCAGGTAAATCCCCGGAAGAGATTGACGCATTTTATGCTGAATATACGCCTCTTTTTGAAAAGCTAACTAATATAGCTACGGAAATAAAAGCAACTTATGGTGAGCTTATCTCTGAGCCGGATGTGGCGATGGCGTTTTTGGATAATGTTGATGCACCAGCAGATTTAAACGACAGATCCGTGGATGCAGGTAAATTTGCGTACGGTTATTTGGATGACCTAAGTGAAGTCGCAAGCAATGATGTTGTAATCAGCCATAACTTGCAAATTATTGAAGAAGCGTGCAAAAAATTAGGCGGTCAATCAAATTGCTTTGAGCGTTTTGCATCGGCAGAACAAAACATAGCAGATCATATTCCAACACATACAGTTTTCCATGCTATGCGCGGTATTGGCATACGTATGCGGGATTTACCCGAAACAACAAAAAACGATAGAATTATTGCGGCAACATTCTTGGATGTTTGTGGGCCAGATCAACAAGAGGCCTCGATAAATATGAATTTTGATTTTTCTAAATCTTAAGTCAATATAGAAATGATTTTTTAAAAAAGCCCGATTTTCGGGCTTTTTTTAATCCCAGGCCAAGTCCCATTCCAGGCCGACGCGGATTTCATGGGCGGAATAATCTATATCGCTTTGACCAAGTCCGATATCTGATCCGTCCACATAACGATAGCCCGCCGTCCATGCAAAATTGTCTTTCACGCGATATTTCACGCCTGTTCCGACGTTCCACATCAGATTATAGCTGCTATCATTGACATTCGCGCTAAAGGCGCCGGGATCGTTAATGCTGCCGCTATGGCGACCAACGCCTAAACCCGCTGTGACGTAAGGTTGCGTTTTCCATCCGCCAATATCAAAATCGTAATATCCGTTAAGAAATAAGATAGAGCTGCTGATATCGCCGTTGACGGGTGTTGTGCCTGTTCCGACGACATATGCGCTTTCGATATCTGACTTGCGATAGGATAGTTCAGCTTCCATGCGCAGGTTTTTGTTGAAACGTAATCCGAGCGCACCTGCAAAATTCAATGTATTTTCCGGCTCATAACTGCCGCTGCTTGGTGTGGCGCTATCGCTGAAATCAAGATCATTTAATCCGGAAAATCCCGCATATCCGGCAAAATAGAGCCGTTTCGTTTGGGCGTGCGCCGCCGTGGATAATGTTAAAAGTGCAATACAAAGTGCAGAGGGTAAAAGCTTTTTCATGAAATACTCACTTCAGGTCAGAAGTTTTAGACAATTCAGGATAAGTTAAAATAGCAATCGCTTCAACCGATTATATGATTTTATTAAAAAATTATCGCGACAATGTTTCCCATTTTTTGATTTTCGTGGTTAATATCAGGCTATGAGTGATAAAAAACCACCCTCCGATAAAAACGGCCCAAACACACCCGGCAAAAAACCGCGCGTCAAACATAAACGCACGGCGCGAGATCCGTCCCAAAGTGTGAAAACCTCAAAGGGGCGGAAAACATCGTCAACGCAATGGCTGAAACGTCAGTTGAATGATCCGTATGTACGGGAGGCAGAATTACAAGGCTATCGATCCCGCGCGGCATTTAAATTAATCGAAATGAATGACAAGCTGGATTTCCTGCGGAAGGGGCAGGTGATCGTTGATCTGGGCGCAGCGCCCGGCGGATGGTCACAAGTTGCGGCAAAATTGGGCGCAAAAGTCGTGGCGATTGATATTCTGGAGATGGATGAGCTGGCCGATGTGGAATTTACGCAGATGGATTTTACCGATAATGATGCCTCGGATAAGTTGCTGGAGATGCTCGGCGGTCGCAAAGCGGATGTGGTGATGTCGGATATTGCGCCAAATACCATCGGGCATAAACAAACCGATCACTTACGGATTATGGCGCTTGCTGATATGTCATACGATTTTGCAAAGGATGTTTTAAAAGAAGGGGGGATTTTCATCACAAAAGTGCGCCAAGGCGGCACGCAAGATGATCTTTTAAAAGAGCTCCGTAAAAATTTCGAAACTGTTAAACATATAAAGCCCCCCGCCAGCCGTAAGGACAGTGCGGAGATGTATGTCGTGGGAATTGGGTTTAAGAAATAGGTTCTGGAGGTTTACATCTGGGAGAATGTTCGATTAACATGGCTTGATATAAAATAAAGTCATCTTTTATTTCGCGTCTTTCTGCAGGCGTTGGTATTTTTGGAAAATCAAATGATCCTATACCCTTACTTCTTTCGGCTATCAAAGCTTCCATACATACGTCATCAATTTCTGTTGTTTCACCTATTAGGCAATTTCCACAAAGGTCTATGTAGGCTTGCTCAATAGTTGTAAAATCAGGCAAAGTCTCTCCATCAAATTTACCTATGCGGATACCCAAAACGCGATGGCATGTTTCTTCGCTACGGCTTAAATGATTATCGGCCTCGTTTTTTCTGGCGTCCAAAATATTAAAGGCTTTCTCTTCAGGGGTCGTTTCTGGAGTGCGTGATCTAAAGAAAATACGGGATAAAAAAGACATTCGTTTTACTCCTCATTCATGTATTATTTTTCGTATTGTAGGAGTGTTATATTTTTTTTCAACAAAATATTCAAATTTTTACTAGCATTTCCTTTTAAAAGACAGTATCAATACGCGTCAAAACAACCTGTCCGAAGCTAAAGGAGTTTTGACCGCTATGTCCCTATCCTCATTTTCTAAATCTGTTCCTAAACGCACGTCAATTCGCGAAGCATTGACTTTTGATGATGTTTTATTGGTGCCTGGACCTTCGGAGGTTCTGCCGGCAGATACTAATACCAAAACATGGCTGACCCGCGGGATTGAATTAAACATTCCCTTAATTTCATCGGCGATGGATACAGTGACGGAATCAGCCATGGCGATTGCTATGGCGCAGGCAGGCGGATTGGGAATCATTCACCGGAATATGGACGTAGAGGCGCAGGTCAATCAGGTTAAAGCCGTGAAACGTTTTGAAAGCGGCATGGTGGTTGATCCGATTACCATTCATCCAAATGCAACCTTGGGGGAAGCCATGCAGATTATGCGCGCCACGCGGATTTCAGGCATTCCCGTTACAGAGGAGAATGGGCGTTTGGTGGGGATTCTAACCAATCGTGATGTGCGCTTTGCCGATAATATGGACCAGCCGGTGCGTGAGCTGATGACAGCAGAAAACCTGATTAAGGTTTATAATGAAGTCGATAAGGAGGAAGCGCGGAAGCTACTTCATAAATATCGCATTGAAAAATTATTGGTCGTTGATAATGAGGAACGCTGTATCGGACTGGTCACAGTTAAAGATATCGAAAAAGCAGAGCTAAATCCGCATTCCACTAAAGATGACCAAGGGCGCTTGCGCGCAGGCGCAGCCGTTGGCACTGGCGAGAAAAATATCCGCCGCGCCGAGGCATTAATGGACGCGGAATTGGACGTATTAGTTGTGGATACAGCGCATGGACATTCCCGATCAGTTCTGGATACAGTTGCCGCCATTCGCAAACTACGCGGCAAGCAAATGCAGATTATCGCGGGAAATGTTGCTACCGCTGGCGCCGCCAAAGCATTGGTTGATGCCGGCGCGGATGCGGTGAAGGTCGGCATTGGCCCGGGGTCAATCTGTACCACGCGCGTTGTTGCAGGTGTTGGTATGCCGCAATTAACCGCCGTAATGGACACAGCCGCAGAATGTGCAAAACTTGGCGTGCCGTGTATTGCCGATGGCGGTATTAAATATTCCGGTGATTTGGCAAAAGCGATTGCGGGCGGCGCGGATGTTGCCATGATGGGATCCATGTTTGCCGGAACAGATGAGGCACCCGGCGATGTCATTTTATATCAGGGACGCTCCTATAAATCCTATCGCGGGATGGGGTCGGTTGGGGCGATGTCCAGCGGGTCAGCGGATCGTTATTTCCAAGGACAGGTCACAGAGAGCCAGAAATTTGTCCCTGAAGGTATTGAGGGGCGCGTACCTTACAAAGGATCAATTTCTGCGGTGATACATCAAATGATTGGCGGCTTGCGTGCTTCCATGGGGTATGTCGGCGCGGCAAATATTCCCGAAATGCAGAAAAAAGCCGAATTCGTTAGAATGACAGGCGCAGGCTTTAAGGAATCTCACGTCCATGATGTGACAATCACACAAGAAGCACCGAATTATAGAGTGACGGAATAAAAGATTGTCAGGCTGTACCTAAACATTATCATCAAACAGCCTTAGCAATTCATCACTTAATTCTGATGCGATCTGCAGGCTTTTGGCATTGGCTTTATAGGTGATTTCCGCTTGTTTTAAATTCACGATTTCTTCGGCTAGATCCGTATTTGGCACGCCGATTAACCCATCTGTATCCGCAAAGGGGGAATCCGGGGCATAAGACGGTACAAAGCCGGGGTTTTTAGTTGTAACGTCCGTGCGGACGCCGCCGCTCTCAATAGCGGTCTGCGTGGATAGCTTGGTTGCATAGGGCAAATTGCCTGTATCCCCAGATAAGCTGCCGCTGGTCGAAACATTTGCGATATTCGACGCAGCGACGCTCACTTTCTGTGAACTGGCTGTGAGCCCTGACAACGCATTTGACACTGCGTTAAACATAACTTAATAATAGCATGTAATATTTAAATTATTTGTTAACAAAATATTGGTGTTTTCACGATGATCAAGCAAACTCTTATGGCAACCATTGTGGTTGTGATGATCTCCTCTCCCGCCGCAGCAGCGCCTAAGCCATGGATTTTTAGTTGGTGGCCTGGTCATTTCGCGGAAATTGAGCGCCGTAAGGAATTACAACTTAATCATAAGGATTTACATGCACGTCAGTGGGATTCTAAAAAATGGAACCCTGATGTCTGGATTCAGCAAGAAGGTGATGGTTTGGAATTAATCAATGGTTTCTATGAAGCCGGAATTTTGAAAGATCAGACCTACAAAAACACCGTGCCTTATCTTCATGTTGGTCCGAATTACTACAAGTTAAGCGGCTATGATCAACGTCGTATTTTACAATCAATTGATGAAGTGTATGGCATTACAAATATCGAGACGGATGATTTGTTTTTTATATATGATGATAACAAGCGCCGCATTATTGGGACCTATACTAAACATGGCCTTCAGCAGGATTAATTAAAAAAAAGCGGCTCAAAAGGCCGCTTTTTTTTTAACGCTAAACTTAATTAATGCGCGTTATCTGATTTATCTGTTTCTTCATCATCATTCTCTTCTGAGGGAGGAGACACTTCTTCAACTTTATCTGAATCGTTTTCGACGCTATTTTCTGACTCTGTATCGTTTTCTACATCGGCATCTGCTTCGCCCTCAGTAGCAGCAGAATCTTGTGGTGTAGTTTCTTCTTCGCTCACTTCTGGCTCAGGCGCTAATTCAGCCTTCTCCGCTTCGATTGCGGCATCGGTCGGGAGTGCGATTGGCGCATCGCCGATAGTACGAAGCCATGCGATGATTGCGGCTCTATCTTCGGTTTTCTTGACACCTGCATAGGCCATCTTGGTGCCTGAAATATAAACTTTTGGATTATAAAGAAATTTATTCATCTCTTCATAACTCCAATTTCCGCCATGGCTTGTCATGGCTTCGGAATAGGCAAAGCCGGAATGGTGTCCTTTTTGTGCCCCCATGGCGTTCCATAAATTCGGACCTATTTTGTTAATACCTCCTTTATCGAAGGAATGACATGCGGCACAGGCCTTGGACAGTTTTTCACCTCGTGCAACCTCTGCGGTGGCAATTAAATGAAGCAATGGTTCTGGGCCGCTAGGGCCGGCGGCAGGGCCGGCAACAGATGCAACCCCCTCAATTGGGACGGCATCTTCTTCAAGTGCATGCGGGTGCATCACAAGGTCTGAAACGAAACTTGCGGTACCGGCTGTAATACCGGCAACGAGGAGGGCTGCAAAAAGCTTGTTAAATTCTAGGTTCATAGGTATTTATTGTTTCTATTTTGTAAAACCTATTTAGAATATCTGAACCATGACGTCAATAAAACAAAAAATCATTTCTTTTCAAGGGGCACTCGGTGCGAATTCCGATTTGGCCTGTCGCGCCGTCTATCCGGACTGGGAAACCTTACCTTGTGAGACATTTCAAGATGCTTTTGACGCTGTAAAAAGCGATAAAGCAACCCGCGCAATGATTCCGATTGATAATACAATTGCCGGGCGTGTGGCAGATGTGCATCACTTAATGCCGGGATCGGGCCTTCATATTATCGCCGAGCACTTCGAACCGATTCGCCACGCCTTGATGGGGGTGAAAGGGGTGGATATTAAAGATCTAGAGCACGTCCACAGTCATGTTCATGCCATTCCTCAATGTCGTAAGATAATCAAGGAACTTGGATTAAAAGCTCATGTGCATGCCGATACAGCCGGCGCGGCCGAGGAAATAGCGGCGCGCAATGATCGAAAACATGCGGCGATTGCAACGCCCTTGGCGGCGGAAATTTATGGATTGGATGTGTTGCGCGGCGATATTCAGGATGAGAATCATAATACAACGCGGTTCATTGTTTTATCTAAAACCGAATCAATCGCGGACAGACAGCCAGATAAAAACTATATTACTAGCATGATCTTTCGGGTTCGTAATATTCCGGCGGCCCTTTATAAATCTATGGGCGGGTTTGCAACAAACGGCGTGAATATGTTGAAGCTTGAATCTTATATTGATCCCGATTTTCAAGCTGCACAATTTTATGTGGATGTTGATGGTCACGTTCAAGATCGCAATATTCAACTGGCCTTGCAGGAGCTAAAATTTTTTGCTGCGGAGTTTACATTGTTAGGTAGCTATGAGGCGCATGACTTTCGTAAGGGTAATTAAATCAAGGCATGATACGTAAAATCTAATTTAACACCGAATGATTTATATAGCTGTTGAGCTGCAGCATTATTTTCTTCGGCGACCCAATAAATTCGCGCCCATTTTTGTTGTTTATGTTCCTGATATAATGCCTGCAGCAATTTTTTGGCAATGCCTTTATTGCGGTGAGAGGGAAGGGTGAATAAATCTTGCATATAGCAGGCATTATTTATGCTGCCTGTGACGGGATGAAGGATATAATGCAATATCCCCACTAACTCCTCTTTATCAAATGCGGCAAATCCAAAAACGGATTGGGCGGGATCGCATAATCTTTGCCATGTTTGTGAGGTAACTTTTTCATTTATATGACCCGCATTATTTTCATTCCATAATGGAAGCCATGCCGGGAAATCGTTAAATATCAGGGGGCGTGTTTTTATGCTCATAGATCAGGATAGCATTAATACCAGCCATAAAAAAATCCCCAAAAGGGGATTTTTAAATTGTTACATAATATAAGCAGATTAAGCTGCTTCAGACTCTGCATTTTCTTCTGATGCTGTCTCTGCTTCAGCATCCGCAGCTTCTTCTGCATTTTCTTCGGCGCTAGTATCTTCTTTTTCTGCTTCTTCCATTGCACCGGCTATCAAAGCTTTGCCAAGTTCTCTTTGAGTTTTGGCTTCGCTTTCTGTGCGGGCAATATTCACGGTAACATCCAACTTAACTTCTGGGTGAAGCGCGATTGTGACGGGGAATAAACCGATCATTTTAAAGTTCTGGTTCAAATCAACCATGTTCCGATCAATCGGTAGGCCTGATTTTTCGGCAACTTCATCGGAAATATCACGTGCGCTGACGGATCCGTAAAGCTGTCCGCCTTCAGATGCTTGTCGAATAAGGTCGATGGTTAATCCATCAAGTTTTTTCGCATCTTTTTGTGCGGCATCACGTTTTTTCTTATTTTCAGCTTCCAGAACAGATTTTTGTGTTTCAAAAAAAGCAATGTTATCTGCTGTCGCACGAAGCGCTTTACCTTGTGGCAGAAGAAAATTGCGGGCGAACCCTTGCTTCACATTAACGGTATCACCGATACCGCCAAGGCGATCAATATGTTCGAGTAGAATGACTTGTGTGGCTCCCATAATATGGTCCTTTCAAAATTTTATTTATAGCTGTCCATCTCTTGGCGCACATAAGGCATTAAACCCATATAACGTGCGCGTTTGATGGCTGTTGCCAATTCGCGTTGTTTTTTCTGTGATACGTTTGTAATTCGGCTTGGCATAATTTTGCCGCGCTCTGAAATAAAACGGGATAATGTTTTCACATCTCTCCAATCAATAGTTTGTCCATGAGGGCCTGAAAACGGGCAGGATTTGGAACGTTTAAAGAATGGTTTTTTAACGGTTGGGATTTCTGCGTTCATTATGCGGCTTCCTTTTTATCATTAGCGTTATCGCTATTAGTGTCAGACTTTTCGTATCTGTCATAAGTTTTCATCATCGGAGATGGCTCTTTTGAAATTTCATTGATTTTCAAAGACATGTAACGAACCACGTCATTATGAATGCGCATCTGGCGTTCCATTTCGTGGATGGTTTCGCCTTCGGCTTCAACTTCCATCATAGTATAGCTAGCTTTTTTGGCTTTATTAATCTTATAAGCCAAAGACTTCAGACCCCATTGCTCGGTCTTATGAATTTTTCCCTTGGCATCTGTAATAATTTTTTGGATATGCGTTGTCAGTTCTTCGACCTGTTGTGGGCTCAGCTCCTGACGTGACATGAAGGTCACTTCATATAAGTTCATCTGTTTTCCTTTCGGTTACGTGCCTGTGTGACACACAGCCCATTTCACCATGAAAAGGGCAAGGTTTTTTAGTATTAGGAGCGATTTATACGGATTTAAAAGGGAAATGCAAGTAAAAAGTTACTCCACATCCGCAACGCGTAAATTATTCGTTGTTCCGGGCATGCCGAACGGAACGCCGGCTGTAATCACCAACCGGTCACCGGGTTTTGCCATTTTTTGTTCTTTGGCACATTTAATACCGGCGGCAACTGCTTCCTTGAAGTCTTTGACGTATTCCACATGCGCGGCGTGAACGCCATATGACATACAAAGCTGATTGGCGACTTGTTCGCTGGTGGTCAGGCATAGGATCGGCATGGATGGACGGTGTCTGGCGGCGCGTAGCGTTGTAGAACCAGAAGATGTAAAAGTTGTAATGCAAGTGGCATGAACTGTTTTAGCAACTTGATCGGCGGCCACGGTAATGGCATCGCCCACATCATCTGAGCTCTCCGGATGGTTTGCTTCCATAATTAGGCGATAAAGTGGATCATGCTCGGTTACATGACATATTCTATCCATAATAGTTACAGCCTCAATCGGATATTCGCCGGCCGCTGTTTCTGCCGATAACATAACGGCATCGGTGCCATCATAAACCGCGGTTGCCACGTCAGATGCTTCGGCGCGGGTCGGGCGTGCATTTTCAATCATGGATTCCAGCATTTGCGTTGCCACTACAACGGGCTTACCCGCATAGCGAACGGCCTTTACCACGCGCTTTTGCACAGAAGGCACATTTTCCGGCGGGATTTCAACACCCAAATCGCCGCGTGCCAACATCACGCCATCGGCAATGGCAATCATTTCATGCAGGTAATCCAGCGCGGATGGCTTTTCCAGTTTGATCATTAATTTGGCGCGCCCTTCAATCAAATTCTTTGCCAAAATCACATCATCCGGCTTTTGCACAAAGCTTTGGGCGATCCAGTCAACGCCCATACCAATGGCTGCCTCTAAGTCGATTTTGTCTTTCTCGGTCAGTGCTTCAATCGGCAAAATCACGCCAGGGACGTTAAAGCCTTTATTGTTGGACAACTTTGCGCCGGTCTCAATTTCAACTTCTAAGAAATCTTTACCTTTATTCAAGACGCGCACGCGCACTTTGCCATCATCTAGTAATATATGATCATCAACATTTAATGCGTGAATCACTTCGGGGTGCGGCAGATTTACACGTTTTTCATCACCTTCGGCTGTATCCAGATCAAATCGTAGCTTCATACCTGTGCTCAAATCGATTTTACCGCCTTTAAATTTACCGACCCGTAATTTCGGCCCTTGCAAATCGCCGATAACACCAATGGGCTTACCGGTTTCCGCAGCAATTTCGCGTATAAATCTAATGCGCTCGGCATGATCTTCATGTGATCCATGGGAGAAGTTCAATCTGAAGACGTCAACGCCGGCATCGAACAACTTGCGGATCATATCTTTTGTGGAGGAGGCGGGGCCAAGAGTCCCGACGATTTTGGTTTGTCTATTTCTTTTCATGACGTTTCTTTTACCATGCTTCAAAATTCTATCAAATGGAAATAGATAGCATTTATGGTATTTTTATCGGGCTAACATCTGACTTTAAATAAAATAGAAGCCAGCTATAGAGTCAAAGCAGCGGTCATTAAGCCCATACCAATGATTATAGTTGATGAAATAATTCATTTCTGTTCTTACGAAGGGACAATAGTAAGGCAGTATCTTGTGAATTGATGCAACATACATCGTCAATGAGAGGAATTGAATTTCAGACGTGATCCGTGTATTCTAGCTCAAATTTTAACGCATAAGGATCATATCATGCTCAAATCCCTTACCTCTTGTTTGTTCATTCTTCTGCTTACGGTTCACACCGCCGCGGCAAATGAAATTTTGACGGCCCTTAAGATTAACAGCTTCTTATCTACAATTGAGGAAGTGAAGGCCCTGTCCGATGAGATGAGTCCGGAAGGCAAAAAACAATTAACTGATATTCAGGCTAGCGCGATGCAGGGCAATGATTTTACCCCTTATAGAAGCGGCGTCACAATTCTTAAAAAATCATATCCTTATGATTACACAAAATTATCCGATACTGTCGGTAGTTACGGCTTTAACAGCCCTGAAAATTGGGCGCAGACCGGTGATGATATGATGGCGGCTTATGTCAGTGTTAAAATGGGTGATACGGCTCAACAAACCATGAAGTCCATGTCTGCAAACATGAATCCGGAAATGATGGCTATGCTACCACCCGAAGCCAAAGCAACAATTCAGAAAACAAAAGCCATGTTAAATACGCTCGAAAAAGTGCCGGCAGAAAATAAAAAAGTAGTAGCACCGTTAATGGATAAGATCGAAACAACGATGAATAACGTCGCGGATTAAAATAATCCTTGATTTCTGCATCTGCTTTGCCTTATATAAGCACACATTAATAGCCTGGCTTAGTATATCGGCTGCCATGGTTATTTGACTTTAACCCTTTAACAAGGAGATCAAAATGCCGAAGATGAAAACCAAAAGTGGTGCCAAAAAGCGTTTTAAAATAACCGCTTCCGGCAAAGTAAAGTTCAAACAGTCTAATGCCAGACACCGTTTGTTATCCCGTCCAACCTCTATGAAACGTAAAGCGCGCGGCACAGCCGTAATGTGTGAAGCCGATGAAACTATCGTGAAAAAATACATGCCTTACGCTCGTAAACGTAAAAGCAAACCAGATTCCAGAACAGAGGAGGCATAAGAGATGTCACGTGTAAAAGGTGGAAAAACGGCACATGCCCGTCATAAAAAAGTTGTCGATAATGCGAAAGGCTATTACGGCCGTCGTAAGAATTGTTTCCGTACAGCGGTTCAGGCCGTTGAAAAGGCAGGGCAGTATGCTTACCGCGATCGTCGTAACAAAAAACGCGACTTCCGTCGTCTTTGGATACAACGCATCAATGCAGCTGCGCGTCTTCATGGCATGACATATTCCGTATTTATGGGCGGCATGAAAAAAGCAGGTATCGAAGTGGACCGTAAAGTTTTATCCGATATCGCGATCACAGATGAAGCCGCTTTCGCAGCAATTGCGGAAAGCGTGCAAAAAGCTTTAAAAGCTTAAATCTAACAAATTGATATCCCGCTCCTGTAAAAATAGAGGGGCGGGATATTTTATGTGTATGATTTTGATTTGATTATTTATTTCGGTTTCATCCACACCTTATCCCCATATTATCCCTTATATATCCCCTAAAACTCCCACAACTTTTTGTTTTTATTGGCTTTTTATCTCTAGACAGATAGGGAGCTTTGCGGCATCATTTGGATATAGACACAGGCAAGAAATCTTAAAAAGTATGGGTCTGAAAGCATCTGGCAAGTGTTTTTAAGATGAGATTGAATGTTTGATATTGTCTGCCAGTCAGGGGACATACACCTGATAAGGACGGAAGAAAAGATGTGTACATATCTCCATTCCACGCCGAACCGCTTTTAAGAAGTTTTATTAGGTTACTTTTAAAGTCTTAATCGCATCAGAAAATGTTTTGGGTCTTCACTCAGAACACTTTCGGAAAAGACCATAACAATCACAAGAACGGCTTTGCCGCAGATTGGATTGAAATGGCACTTACCAACCGGTCCTCGTGACCAAGATACGACCTGTATTTGCTCAATTTAAGGTGGCTTGCCACTGGGGTTAATTACAGGTCGTTTTCTTGTTTGGAAATTCATGGTTTATATATTTGCTATCAATGTTCGAATGCTATAAAAAATTTGAATGTTAAAAAAATTTCTAAAAATGTTTAGAAAGAGGTCTCCTAATATTGTTCCTGAGGCAAGATCTTATAAAAAAATTAGACAAGAATTGATGCCTGTTAAATGTGATCAATATATAGGATATCAAATCCCGGAGAAGGTATCCAAAATAAATCAAGAGATTGAAGCGGAGCAAAAATATAAAAAGAAAAAACAAGCGGTAAAATTAGATGACCGCTGGCTTCAAAATGAAGATGAAATTAAAAAAGTTGTTTTGGAATTATTGGCAAATCAAGGAAATAAGGGATTCAGTGTCAGGCAATTAAATCAATGCGTTGTGAGCTCTTTTCTTGAGTCCGAATACAATGTCGTAACGCTTTCTAATGAAAAATATGTTAGGGATACACTTTACGGCATTTATTCCGTGCTGCGTAGCGAAGAAAAAATCTGGTTTCGTCCGAGTAATAGAACATGGGTTATAAAAAAGCAGCCTAGCGCCGCAAAAAGAAAAGCTAGTATTTTTGATAACTTTTACATTCGGGATGTGAACCAAAAAGAAAGGGTTTTTCTAAGAGAAAATTATAAAATTAAAGGAAATTGGAAATATATTAAATCCGAGGATGTTTTTTCTTGGCTGCATTCTTTTCTAAGTCAGGGAAGTAAGAATGGGGAAGCGTTTGAGAGGTTTTGCTGTTGTTTATTAGAGCATTATTATGTTTCAGATGTAAAAATAACAAAGAAGCGGGCTGTGAGCGGCGCCGATGGTGGCGTCGATGGCGTAGGAATAGAGCGAATAGATAATGTTGAACAGGGTTTTGCCTTTGAAGCAAAATGCTATGCGCCTGACAGGCAGGTCGGTGAGGACATTGTCGCCAAGTTTTCTTTTGTTTTGGGGACAAAGCTGAACTATAAACATGGTTGTATCATAACCACAGGAACCTTCTCGGATAGGGCTGAAAAAGCAATCAAAAAAGCTGAGAATACTTACGGATATAAAATCATATCCATAGATAAGTATCAAATAATTGACATGATGTGTAATCGTGAAGGGCGATACAGTAAAGGATTAGGCTTATTCAAAACGGATGATTATGGAATTTACTATTTAAATGAAGATATGTTGCTTCATGAAATATCCAGACACAGGCCTGAAATAATAATCGAAGAATAATCACTAAACTGATTGTTTTTATTTAAAAAAAATACTTTTTTTTAAATTTAAGAATATAGTTAGGCTACGTCTTAGGGAGGCGTTTCAAAAAAATGATGTTCGATATTGTTTGTCTTGTCTTAGGGTTGGTCTTACTCTTTATTGGCGGGGAAGGTTTAGTGCGTGGCAGTGTTTCATTTGCGGAACGTTTTAAATTATTAACGCTTTTGGTATCTTTGGTAATTGTGGGATTTGGTACTTCAACTGTTGTGATCAGGAATGTGCTGGGCAGTAACCTGTTTAATATTCTTGGAATTTTGGGGGTAACGTCATTGATAACGCCGATTGCTTTTACAGGTCAAATCGCTAATTTTGATGTTTGGATAATGCTCGCAGTTGCGCTGATTGTATTTATGCTGATTTTCTTGAATAAACAGATCAGACGGATGGCGGGAACCTTTTTCCTATCTGCCTATACAGCTTATACGATTTACTTATTTATGAGTTAAGTGTCAGTTTTCAAAAGTATGTTGCGGTGGAAAGTTTTTATTTGTACGAACTTTACTCCAATTTTCTTTTGTAACTTCCCAGATTTCTTCTATTTGTGGTCCTTCATGATAATCGCTTTTTGCCTCGCCAATTAATCGCGCGCCAGTTTTTTCTTTAATGCGGCGAGATGCTTCATTTGATTTAGAGTTTTTGACAATGATTTTCTCCACGCCGAGGTCAAAGAAAATAAAATCCTGAACAGCTTCAATGGCTTCGGTCATATATCCTTTCCCCCAATATGGCTCTCCAAGCCAAAAACTTCTGTGATCCTGTTGTTCAGTAATATGACGGTAGGCCATTTGCCCAATAAGTTCCTCAGGATGGCTTTTCAATGTAATCGCCCAGCCATATGTCTCGCCCGCCTCCATTTTTGGTAATATGCTTTCCAGAAATGTGATTGCGCCGTCGTCGGGATAGGGCCATGGAACGCCACCGCCGATGATTTTAATAACATTCCAGTTATTAAACTTTTCCTGAATTTGTTCGGCATCTTCCATGCATAAAGGACGAAGAATTAATCGCTCTGTATCAAGAGTGGGTGTTTTCATCATATTTTATTCTCAATCAACTCCTCAACCACCCCCGGATCAGCCAGCGTGGACGTATCTCCCAAGCTATCAAATTCTCCGGCTGCAATTTTACGCAAGATGCGGCGCATGATTTTGCCGCTGCGGGTTTTTGGCAGGGCGGGTGCCCATTGAATAACGTCGCATTTGGCAATCGGGCCGATTTTGGCACGTAAGATGGCATTAATCTCGGACTTGATTTCCTCGCTCCCTGTCACGCCTTCCTTTAATGTAATATAGGCATAGATGCCTTGCCCTTTGATGTCGTGCGGAAAGCCGACGATGGCGGATTCGGCAACGCCGTCATGTTCATTGATGGCGGATTCAATCTCGGCGGTGCCAAGGCGATGCCCGGAAACATTGATCACATCATCAACGCGCCCCGTAATCCAATAATCGCCGTCTGCATCACGCCGCGCACCGTCGCCTGTGAAATAAACTCCTTCAAATGTGGAAAAATAGGTCAATTCAAAACGGTCATGATCACCATATAAGCTACGCATTTGCCCCGGCCAGCTATCCATAATGCAGAGCATGCCCTCGGCTTCCCCCTCCAGAATATGCCCCTCATTATCCAGCAATTCCGGCTGCACGCCAAAGAATGGCTTGGTGGCTGATCCGGGTTTGAGCGTTGTCGCATAGGGCAGGGAAGTCAGCATATGTCCGCCGGTTTCGGTTTGCCACCATGTATCCACAATCGGGCATTTGCCTTTGCCGACCACATTATAATACCAGTTCCAAGCCTCCTGATTAATAGGCTCCCCAACGGTGCCAAGAATTCGCAAAGAGCTAAGATCACATTTATTCACAAATTTATCCCCCGCCTTAATCAGGGAACGAATGGCTGTGGGCGCGGTATAGAAGCTATTAACCTGATGCTTTTCCACAATTTGCCAGAATCGCGACCAATCGGGATAATTCGGCACACCTTCAAACATTAACGTCGTCGCCCCATTCGCCAAAGGCCCATAAACGCAATAGGAATGCCCCGTTACCCAGCCAACATCGGCGGTGCACCAATATACATCCTCGTCTTGGTAATCAAAGGTGAGTTCATGAGTCATCGCCGCATAGAGTAAATATCCGCCCGTTGTATGCAGCACGCCCTTTGGCTTGCCGGTCGATCCGGAGGTATAAAGAATAAATAAAGGATCTTCGGCATTCATATGCTCGGCGATGCAGCTTGTATCTTGCTGGGCAATAAAGTCATGCCACCAGATATCACGCCCATCCGTCCAATCAATCTTACCGCCAGTGCGTTGTAAAACAAAAACGCTTTCTACATCGGGGCATTCACGCAATGCCACATCTACGTTTGCTTTCAGCGGGATGGTTTTAGCGCCGCGCACCCCTTCATCGGCGGTGATCATTACTTTTGAGCCGCAATCTTGAATGCGATCTCGCAGAGCTTCGGGCGAGAATCCGCCAAATACCACGGAATGCACCGCCCCGATTCGGGCGCAGGCCAGCATAGCATAGGCGGCTTCGGGAACCATGGGCATATAAATCGTCACGCGATCACCCTTTTGCACACCGCGCTGCTTCAGGGCATTACCAATTTTGCATACTTCGTCATGTAATTCTTGGTAGGTGATGTGTTTCACATCATTCGGCTCATCCCCCTCAAATATAATCGCGACCTGATCTGCTTTGTTTTGAAGATGGCGGTCAATACAATTCACCGACACATTTAATACACCATCTTCAAACCATTTAATGGAAACAGGTTTAAAAAAGGATGTGTTTTTAATGATGGTCGGGGACTTAAACCAATCCAGCCGCTGTGCCTGTACCCGCCAGAAAATATCCGGCGCATTCACCGATCCGTGATACATGGCATCATATTGATCGGGAATAATGTGTGGGTTGTGGGCGGGGGATAGAGGAGGATATGTTTTTTTGCTCATACAACCATCAAACCAAAAAAACAAACACCGCCCAAGCGTTTATTCTTGTGCGGTGCGGTAGACTTAAAGAATTTAGTAAAAAAAATTACCAAAAAAGAGGCTCACCAAACTCTTTATCTCCTTTTGGTTCTTCTTTTTTTACAATAATAACAGTAGCAGAACTACTGGTTTGCTGAGCTGTTGGGTATGCATTCGATGAAAGATAGCCACCAGGAGGAGGAATGTTAGCTGGAAATGGTGTTTCTCTACTACAAGATGCAGGCACCCCAACTAAGTTTCCGTTATAGTCATAAATTGCTTGTTGTAAGCACTCGCCTTCTCTTTCTTTTTGTTCTTCTCTCCGCTCTTCAGCTCTCGTAGCAGCACCACCCGCTAAACCTCCGCCAAGCGCAGCGCCTGCTATTACTGCGCGGCTATCACCATTTGACAATTCATTTGCTAAGAATCCACCTAAAGCCGCGCCCGTAAGACGAGCATCAGTAGGTGGCATTTCCTCCAAAGTTGCACATCCCGTAGCGCCAACACAAATCCCGAAAATCCCTGCTATTTTTGCTATACCCATGATAAACTCCTCTATAAAATTACTATGACTTTATAATTCTTTTTCCCCTAAAAAGTCAAGTATTTTCCAATTATCACTTATTAAAAATGCAAAATTGACATTCTATGGGGATGGGCGTAGCCTTTGTTTGTTCTATGGAGGAAACCAACATGAATACGATTCCTAATGTAACGCTAGCAATTATGTCTGTGGCATTTTTAACAGCCTCAAATCCGGAAGACGCCCAGGCGGTTAGTCCGCAAGATGCGTTAAATGTGATCGGTACGATCATGTGTATTACTAATCCTGAGTTATGCCAAGAGGCAGTAAAAGCTACATCACGAACTGCGGATGGAATTGTTTCTCCCAGTGAATTGGGTGATCCAAGTAAAATAAAATTTTTTGGTCGCACTCAAAATAGTCAGGGACAGGACGTGTATCTTTGGGATGTTGATGTAAAAGGTGATAAAGGTCTTGCATGTGTGGGAAATAAAAATTTCATTTCCCCTGAGCAGGAACAAATGGCTTTTATTGATCAAAGACGTTGTGAAAAAGTGTTTGGAGAAAATAATGATATGACACAAATCCAAATACCCCCCCCGCGGACAGCCACAAATGTTAATAATGGCGGGGATACCCTTTTTGGCACATTCGGAAAAAAACAGGCTTCTCAAGAGGGGATATATCCCGCCGTCGCTTGGGGGGCAAATGCCTATAATAGGAGTGCGCCAACTGCTTGTTATGAAGTCACTGATCCTACTGATGAGGTCGCGGAATGGGTCGCCCCCACTTATTGCCGTGATAAAGCTATGCCGGTTATAAATTATACGTTCGATTAAGACACCGCCTTTCTGACATAACTTTATAAGCTAAGCTTGCACAAGTATTTTAGCGGGGCTGAATAAGATTGAAACTCTTATTCTTACTCATAAGTAGGGCATTCACCATTTCCGGCAAAGTTCATGCATGTTTTAAGATTGGGATTTTCCTGTGCCATTTCCATAATTTCCGCTATATCGGGAACTTGGCCTTCGGTTACAGGGGAGGGTGGAGTAGTCGGAGCGTCATTGGACGCGCAAGCTGCTAATGATAACATTAATGCTAATGCGCTAGTTTTTTTTACAAGATTCATACTTAACACTCCTCTATTTTTATAATTATAGAAGAGTATTTTTAAATCCTTTCACAAAGAAAGTCAAATATATGTTAATTGCTGATACGCCTTTACTGTGCGCTCGCCACGCGGATATCCGCGCCTTGAGAGGCGGTATGTAACCACCACGCGCTGCGATTGATCGAGAAAATCGGGCGGTAGCGGTTGACGGAACTCGCGGCCTGCATAGATTTATTTTGATTGTCTAGCACCATTGCCCCGCGTTCGGTGTAAACAATTAAAACGGCATGCGGGATATTCTTTTGCTTATCATGCACGATCGCCAATCTTAAACGCTCCTCCGGAACGCCAAGGGCACGCAGGCTGGCATATTTGGCGATGGCAAAATCTTCACAATCGCCGCCGCGTGCAAAAAATTCCAGAGGCGTCGCCCAATAATCGGACTGCCCCCATAATTTATTATCTGAAATATAAGGGTAGGAATTCACGTACTTATTCACTTTTAAGGTCATGTCATAGACTGATGATCCTTTAAAAGCAGATAGCTCTTTTTTCCAGGTAGCAATGATGGCTTTATTTTTTGTATTTTTAATGGATTTATCCAAACGGTCAAACATACCTGACCATTTCGTGAAAGGTCTTAAATTTTGTGAGGCTTTCTCAGTGGAGCCAAAAAGGGAGGGGTAATAATTTAAAGGCTCAATCCGTGTATCATCAATCCGTGTATCATAGGAAGATACCAACGTAATTTCGGTGGGAATATCTTTAAGTTGGCTGGCGCGAGCATTTTTTAAACCTAATGATGAAAAGGCAATGAAAATAGTAAAAATCGTAGCGAGCGTACGAAACGCAAATTGTTCAAATAGAGCGCGACGCAGTTTGGCGGTGGTTAAAAAATTATGATTAATTAAAATTGTACCAAGCGGCACACATTCGGTTTTTTGTAAATTAAGGGCGGTTTTCAAATCATTTGCGGAAATTTGGCCGCTTTGAACCAGAACTTCCCCCAATCTGTTGCGGTCTAAGCGTGCTTTTAAGCGTCTTAATATTCCCTGATGCCCCTGGCTCATATCTTTTTCCCTTATTTTTTTAATCTAGTCCCAATGAACAGTATGCCTAAAAAGCGTTTAGAAATTCCTAATATTTCCTAAAAAAGCATGTGTTTTTATGAAAATTTTTTGCTGGGATAGCACTATATTTATGCACTTTATAGCTATCATCAACAATATGTTGTGTTTTACTATTGATCTTTCATGATAATTAGGTGAGAATCATTCTTAAGAAGAATCACATCCAATCTTTTTTCAAAAAATCTGTGGGGATTATCATGTTTCAGGAACTTTCTTTACTCAACGAATATTTTGACCAACCTTATTCCGTTATTTATGAAGAGGATCTGGTTGAAAAGTATGGGCGTGAAAACGTCTCTAAAGCCATTCATAGCGGGGCTTTGCAGCATAGATGGGTGCCGTGCGGATCGGGAAAAAGACGCTGTGTTTGCTGGGTTGATGGCAAGATAGATTAAATTTTCCAAAAAACATTCTATGCCATGTTTTAGAAACCTGATATTATCTTCAAAAATCAGGCTGGAATAATGAATAAATACACACTTTCTCTTTTTACTTGTCTCTCACTGGGTGCGTTATCTGCATGTACAATTGGCGATTTTTATGGCCCAAGTGCAACGCCGCGCGGTTATGCACATACGCATCGTGAATATAAAACTGTGATTCCCGATCGCCCCTATTTTATTGGTGATGAATATTCAGATGAAGAAGTGATTCAATCTGAAGAGCTGTGGACGATGGGGATTAATGAGCTGTTAAATGAACTGGAGCTGAATTCATTCATGAATGGATTGAGTGTATCTCTGCAACCGGTAAGCCCGACTAATTCTTTTGATGTGCGTATGGATTATTATCTACGTAAAGCATTAAAAGACCGTGGATATCTGATTGTGACGGATACAATAAGCAGCGTGCCGGTATTGAATGCCACGGCCAGATTGCCGGGATATGAAACCGGATTGCAATCAAAGGGGCGCGTAAAAGATGATCTGGATAACATGAGGGAGCATTTCGATGTGATGGAAGATCCTAAAAATAATGGACAGCCATATGTATTCATGGGAATCGAAGTTTATGATATGAGCGCGCCTAAGGAAGAGCAACTTTTACTAAAAGTTGAAACGCTTCAAACTGTTCTAGATAAAGACATGCATGAAATCAGAGGGGCATTGATTGATGCGCCGCTTGTTTATGGCGTGCCTCCCAAATCAAATATCAATCCTTAACTGAATATGCTGCGTTCCGTTTTACATTCATTTAAATTTATCGGCGTCATGGGCGCGGTCTTGGTTTTAGGTGGATGTGAAATGAAACAAGGATGGAATCTTCCTGAATTCACATCCCTTGGCACAAAAGAACGTGCAGACTGGACGCATATTCGGCGTGCTAACTATGCGGCTGCTGATGTGCTGTTTCAACGCGCGGGTAAAAAATTGGATCGCTTTCACCGCGTTGAATTAATTCGCTTGAATAATTTAGGTGAGCCACTTGCCGAAGGCGTGGCACCGATTGAATGGTTGGTACCGCAACAGGTGGGCAATCGTCTGGCCATTTTGGGTCTGAAGGTCGATCAACCTAAAAAGGCGCCAATGAATGCCGCTGATAAACGCGCCGATGGCACTTTACCCATGCAATTATTTGATCAGGGATACGTAAAACCCGTTGTGACAAAGCGTGAATATGGGCATTTATACGTTGAGGGAGATTACGCCTATCTGGAAGATGAATTATTAGTGTCTTTGCAATTGGTGGATGGAACAAAAAATTTGATTTTATCTTCGGTTGAATATGACATGAAAGTGGATCCTAATTTATTCATGCTTTTAAACCCGATGGAAAATGACCGTCTATTTGATTCTGGCTGGATGTACTGAAATCTTTAACTTTAACGGGGCATAATAACGTGGACATAATGGCGCGATGAATCCGATCCACACTGAACACATGCTTGCATAGATGGCGTTTGAGAGAATGAAGCTTCATTAGTGGTGTTTGGAACGGCGGCAAATAATGTCCCCCCATCAAACCTGCCGCTGGCACCGGCATTTACACATGTTCCGGTATCTTCAGGTTGTCCTGTATACCCAAGTTTTTCATTAATAAAATCACAAAATCCCGATGTCACATTTGGTAAAACCATGACCAGATCGGCATTACTTGACCCTACTGATGGCATGTGTGTTTCACCATAAAATTCCCAAGCAGATCCGTCATTAACTCCGGATGGAGGCAGGCTGTAATTCGCGCCGCCGCCGCTACGACTAAATATTTGGCGCTCCGGTGTATCTGTAATGTCCCCGTAATCGGCATGGGCATCGGGATGTGAAAAGCGTAGGTCACTCTCGCTAAAGTTATTCACAAAAATAAAACGCACTGCATTTTCAATTTCAGAGGCATATTGTTTAATTTCAGAAAAACGAATCGTGTATGTTTCGCGGTCAATATTTTCATTCCCGGTTTGGGACGTGGATTGCAGGGCGACAGTCAATACACCAATCAAAACGATCGCAACCAAAATCATAAAAAGAACATTTCCAGATTGGTTAGCGTGTTGATACATAACTATAGCCTATTATGATTGTGTTTGAATAACTAGACATTCTTTAAAGAAAGTGCAGGCTTTTTTGGCATCTTGTTGGGAAAAGCCCACTAACCATGCGCGGTAAATACGCCCTTTTTTTAATTCTGCGGGGGCAACCATGGTTTTTCCATACTGTAATGCGCTAGGCAGTTTTTTATAGGCGCGATCTAAAATAATGTCAGTCGCGGCGCGATCAGTAAAGGCACCGACCTGTATGCCCCAACGATGTATAGCATCATCTGATTTTAAAGAGCTTCGAATTGATTTTGTTTGCGCCGTATTTTGTAAGCCAGCCGCTAGATAGCTATCCTCTTTGTATCGTAATAAACGCCGTTCTTGTGCCGTTATTTCGGAAGATTTCTGTGTTAAGTTTTTATCTGGATTGTCCAAAAGTTGCTGCGTTAATTGTGTTGTATTTAATGCGGTTGTTGTGTTTTGCGAGGCCATATCAACCTCATGCCTGCGCGGGTTTCTGACGGGTAAAATAATGGAAGCGTTACGTACGTCTGTATATTTCTTAAAACCTTCATCTAAAAGTTTGCGCATATGCTCATTACGCGTTTTTGTACTTCGTCCCCCAAAAACTACGCCAATTAAGCGCCTGTTATTTCTTTTTGCCGATGCCAGAAGATTAAAGCCGGATGCCTGAACATAGCCGGTTTTAATCCCGTCCATACCTTCGTAATCTTTCATAAGATGGTTATGATTATTATATTTTTTCCCACGATATGTGAATTGCCGTGTTGAAAAATAAGGGTAATATTTGGGCTGTATCGCAATTAAGTAACGCCCCATTTTTGCCATATCTCTGGCTGTGGTGACTTGTTTAGGGTGATGTAAGCCGGAGGCATTGATGAATTGTGTTCTATTCATACCAAGATCGCGCGCTTTTTTGGTCATCATACCTGCAAAACGCGTCTCTGTTTTTCCCAGTTTTTCCGCAACAGCCACAGCAATATCATTGGCTGATTTGGTTACCAATGCATAGATCGCATCCTTAACCATAATGCTTGATCCTGCAGGAAGGTTAAGTTTACTCGGCACCATACTGGCAGCATTCCGAGAGATGGGAATTTGATCAGTAAGTTTAATAGCATTCTTATCAAGAGCATCAAATAGCATGAGCAATGTCATTACTTTGGTTAGGGATGCCGGGTGCAGCATTTTATCAGCGTTACTCTGATGAATGATAATACCAGTATCCGCATCCATAACTAAAGAGGCATACTTATTATTGGCATAGGCAGAACCGGATAAGGCCACTGTCATCATCAATAATAGTAAAAGCCCTATCATGAAAAAAGAATATTTTCTGGGGTCGAAATAAAATGAATTCATATTAGAATTTTAACAGAAAATACCTGTGGAAAGCTATGCCTCAATATAAGAAAAAAATAATTTTTTGTTGCAATGCAAAAAATAGTGCCCTATATATTTATTAAAGAGTGGTCATGGTGTAAGATATATTTTTAAAAGAAGGAATCGGAAATGGCACAAAAAAAGACGAAATCCAAGGCGACGGCAAAGAAAACCTCTTTAAAGGTTGTGGAGTCAACTCCCCCTAAGAAGAAAGCTAAAAAGCGCGTTGTGTCTCGTCCATCACCTTCACGCACGAAAACAAAAACAGAAGTTACTAAGCCATCTACAACAGCAGAAGCCACCAATTTTTTTACACAATTCAACATGAAGGAGATTATGATGAACATGAATAACACTAAGAACTTTGAAAAAATGTCACAAGAAGCAGCCAATGTCGGTAAAGAGACTATGGAAGCATGCCAAAAATCTGCTTCTATCCTTGCAAAAAACAGCCAAGCTTGCATGACAAGTTACATGGCAATGTTGCAATCTGCGGCGGAAAAACAAAGTCGTTTAATGAAAGACATGTTGGGTAAAAAAACCATCAATGAGATGAGTGAAACTCTACAAAGCGCATCACAGGAAAGTTTTTCAGAAGCTATGGAAAACATGTCGAAATTATCTGAACAATCTATCAAAGCAATGATGGATTGCTGTGAGCCGCTCAACACTCAAATGAATAAAGCTGCGAAAAAAGCATCTGATATGGCGGCTTAATATCGTTTTAAGATTTGAATTTGAAACGCCGGATTTATCCGGCGTTTTTTTATTAAATACGCAAAACGCCTTTAAGCTTGCGTAATGCATCTTCCTCCGAGGGGCTGATGTTTAATACATGATCCAAGGAAAAATCATATTTTTTGATAAAAGCATCCCATTTTTTTTGAAGAATACGTATGCGTATATAAAGACTATCTAAAAAAGATATGTCCTCTTCTTCAATTTCCCGATAAGCCAGCGCAACAGTTTCTGCAATTTCAAATAAACTCTCTTTAAAATCATTTAGATGCTTTGTACTCACGTCACTGGACAATAAAAAAATTAATGTTTCGCATTCTTTGGGAACATCTTCAATATGCTCTGCCCACGTATCCCACTGCTCATAACCTAGAACTGTTTTCTCCATAACACTTTGCGTGAACTCTGATTTACATACATCTTCGCCATAAGATAAGATTACGCTTTCCAATGCATTTTGCTCCAAAATATTGGACTCACTGCCGCCGGTTTGATCGCTTTGGCTCAACCAAAGACCGATGCGATAGGGAAGACGAATCAGCTGCTCCTGCAATTCAGCATTAAGGGACAGTTCGTCAATTCTTTGGGTGCTCACATTCATTGTCATAGGGGTACAATGTAACAAATTTAGCGGCGTTTAAAAAGCTTTTCGATATCGTTCAGGCTTAATTTTATATAAGTCGGACGTCCATGATTGCATTGCCCCGATAGCGGCGTCGCCTCCATATCCCGCAATAGATGGTTCATTTCGTCTGCGCTCATACGTCTGCCGGAGCGAATTGAACCGTGGCAAGCTCTTCGGGACAGGATTTCAAAGATTTTATCCTCCAGCAATTTCGTACTGCCTTTATCCTCAATTTCATCAATAATATCGTGAATAAGCCGTTTAATATCAATGTTCCCCCCTAATAACGCAGGGATAGCTGAAACAGAAATGGCTTGTGTTCCAAAAGCATCTATATCTAACCCATATGCCTTTAAGTCATCTTGATAAGAGAGTAAATTTTCAGTTTTTAAAGGATCTAGCTCAATAATTTCCGGTGTAAGTAGCCCTTGCACGGCGATATTATTCTCTGAAAATTGACGTTTAAAACGCTCATACACTAAACGTTCATGCGCCGCATGTTGGTCAATCATCACCATGCCATCGTTAGTTTGCGAAATAATGTAATTTTCATGTATCTGGGCGCGCGCTGCCCCCAAAGGGAAATCTTTAATGTTGTTATTCTCTTCAGGAATAATTTCACATTTCGAAGATGGCGGCAGTGTATGCGGCGCGTTATAGATATTCTGTACGGCTTCCGCCATGGCCTGATTTCTATGGTTCGGAGCGCCGCTGGCATATTCAATTGTGTGATAAGGTAGCGTCTGGGGAGTGTATTCCTGATTTACGCGTGACTGATTTTGTGTAATTAAATTTTGAAGCGGACTTTGCACAGAAGACGCGCTGCGCCCCCCATGTTCCAACAGGGCGTGGCGAATGGTACTGACTAATAATCCTCTGATATGGGCGGCTTCTCGGAAACGAACTTCGGCTTTGGCGGGATGGACATTTACATCAACATCTTCGGGCGATAACGTCAGGAACAATGCGGCAACCGGGTAACGATCACGCGCCAAAACATCGCAATAGGCTCCTTTTAATGCGCCTAAAAGTAGACGGTCTTTCACAGCGCGACCATTCACAAATAAATATTGAGATAGCGCATTGCCCTTATTATAGGTCGGCAGTGAGGCCAAGCCTTCCAGTTTAATCGTGTCGCGCACCGCCAATATGGGCATGGCATTTTGCGGAAATTCGCGCCCAAGTAATAACCCGAGACGCTCTTCTTGGGATGACGGACTTAAGTTTAAATTCTTTTTGCCATCAAATTGCAAAGTAAAACCAATATGGGGCGCTGCCATCGCAAGACGTAAAATCATGTCTTTAATGGCCATGTTCTCGCTGCGATCTGTTTTTAAGAATTTTAGCCGGGCAGGGGTTGCGAAAAAAAGATCGCGAATCTCTATTTTCGTTCCAGATGGATGGGATGATGGCATGGGGTCAGATTTTTTGCCGCCTTCCACGCGTATTTGCCATGCGGATCGATCATCTTTGGAATATGTGAAAATTTCCATGCGGCTGACGGAGGCAATTGAGGGTAATGCTTCACCGCGAAATCCTAAATTCTCAATATGTAGTAAATCGTTATCAGGCAATTTTGATGTTGCGTGGCGATCAAGGCAGGCAATCAATTCTTCGCGGTTCATACCAAACCCGTTATCGGCAACGCACATATAACTTTTGCCGCCATCATGGATATCAATATTGATCTGCGTTGCACCGGCATCGATAGAATTTTCCACCAATTCTTTAATGGCGGCGGCGGGGCGCTCTATCACTTCTCCCGCAGCGATCTGATTGATCAGCGTGTCTGGTAAATGTCGGATTCGCATAGCAATAGTTTATCACAGCTTATAAAGCATGTGGCAATCGCTATTCTTGGTAATAGGTTTATCTATTATTTACGTTGATCATGCTGGCTTTGCCTGACAGACAAGCCGCGGCCAACATAGTCCACGGCACGCCCGCTATTTCGGCGGCGGATTTCAAACGGTCACATTTTCGCAGTGCCCATGATAAATCTTCCTCGCTCAAATTCGGGTTATGCAAGGCGCGTTGGAATAAATTAATGGATTGCGCCGCAAAATCGGCAAAATCGCCGTTCATATGACCACCGCCATGAACATAATTCATGTAAGCGTCATTGGTTTCTCCAAGTAATTTTTCCAAACGTGAATATTTTTGTTCGCTTGGCGATCGTGTTCGTGTTGATTCTAGTAATGCGTTCATAACAAGCCCCATTTGTTAAAAGTTTCACACGCACATCTATTTATTATTATTGAATAAAAAGCGGTTGAAAAAGCCTCAACTGCTAATTTCGTATCTGTATGATTGCTTATTTTGTAACATTGTTGCCAAGAAAAATCAAGTCTTTTTTATACTGCAATCCAATAAAGTCAATTGTTACGTCATATCATTGACATGGGGGATGTATGATTAGATATTTAGTAAAAATAAGTTAGGAAAAATCATGACAGTTACATTCACATGCCCCGGTCAGGGATCTCAATATATCGGAATGGGAAAAGAATTAGCGGAAACCTATGCGGAGGCCAAAGAGGTCTTCCAAGAAGTTGACGAAACGCTCTCACAAAAGTTGTCTGATCTTATGTGGAACGGTGATGAGCGAGATTTGAACTTAACAGAAAACACCCAGCCCGCCTTAATGGCGGTATCAATGGCGGTGTACCGCGTGATTACTAAACAAAGCGGAAAGACGCTATCTGATATGGCGTCCTTTGCGGCGGGGCATTCCTTGGGTGAATATTCCGCATTGGCAATGGCGGGCAGTTTGTCTCTTTCAGATACGGCAAAATTACTAAAACTACGTGGACAGGCCATGCAGCGCGCCGTTCCAGTGGGCGTGGGAAGCATGGCGGCAATTTTGGGGCTAAGTTTTGAAGATGTGCAAAAAATCGCCATAGAAGTCTCCGGTGCAGAGAGTTGCGAGGCGGCGAATGATAATTCCGTCGGACAAGTTGTAGTCAGTGGACATCGGGGCGCTGTAACGGCGGCGATTGCTTTGGCTACGGAGCGCGGCGCAAAACGCGCATTGGAACTTAGTGTATCCGCGCCGTTTCATTCCAAACTAATGGCACCAGCAGCCGAGGAAATGAAGGTAGCTTTAGCCGAAGTCAAAATGCTCCCTCCCTCTGTTCCTTTAATTGCCAATGTCACCGCCGGAGAAGTCTCCGATCCGGAAGAGATTAAAAAATTACTGGTCGCGCAGGTTACCGGAACAGTGCGCTGGCGCGAATCGGTCTTGGAAATGAAAGCAAAAGGCGTGGATCATCTGGTGGAATTGGGCGCAGGAAAAGTTTTATCCGGATTGGCGCGTCGTATTGATAAAGATTTGCAAACAACCTCCATCGAAACACCGGAGCAAATTGATGCGTATCTAAATAAATAATTTATTGATTGCTTATCCTAGGACTACAAAGTAAAAAAATCCCATGACCTTTGTCGTAACCGATGTCTGTATTATGTGCAAATACACTGATTGTGTAGAAGTTTGCCCCGTGGATTGTTTCTATGAGGGGGAAAACATGTTGGTGATTCACCCCGATGAGTGCATTGATTGCGGGGTCTGTGAGCCGGAATGCCCGATTGAGGCGATTATCCCCGATACTGATCCTGCCGCCACCAAATGGCTCGATGTTAACCGTCGTTATTCCGAGCAATGGCCTGTTATTACACGTATAAAGCCGGCTATGCCGAATGCGGATGACTTTAAGGATAAGGCGGATAAATTTAAAGATTATTTCTCCCCTAAAGAGGGTGAGGGCGACTAATTAACATATTATTAATCTTTTTTATTGAATTTTTGCGTTTTTTCTGATACCTTATACGAAATTCAGCCAGACTGATGAATAAATGTCTTCCTTTTATTTCAATGAAATAGGGAGTTTTTTTCAACTAGGTAGAATGACATCATGCCGACATAGGGACGCATGATTTTTTATTGGATGAGGGATTATTTAATCGATAAATTTCCTCTCATTCTGTACGACAACATAAAACAGGAGAATTTTATATATGGCTCATAATGATAATCAAAATCCGGCATTCCAAACGGGAACAAAAGTTGTCTACCCTGCACATGGAGTCGGGGAAATCGAAGGTGTTGAAACACAAACAATTGCTGGTATGGAAGTTAGCCTTTATAAAATTAATTTCTCACAAGATCGTCTTGTTTTACGCGTGCCTGTTCAAAAAGCACAGGCCTCTGGTCTTCGTCCGATTTCAAGCGAAGAGCGTATTACGGATGCGATTACTACATTAAAAGGCCGCGCCCGCGTTCGCCGCATGATGTGGAGCCGCCGCGCGCAGGAATATGAAACAAAAATCAATTCCGGTGACCCTGTGTCCATCGCGGAAGTTCTACGTGATTTGAAGCGTAGCAATGATGAGAGCGAGCAATCATACAGCGAGCGTCAAATCTATCAGTCAGCGCTTGAGCGTTTGGCACGTGAATATGCTGCGGTTGAAAACATCACAGAGACAGACGCATCCGATAAATTGGAAACAATGATGGGTCGTAAAAAAGAAGAAGCTGTCGCAGCTTAATTCTTTGAGATATATACTGAAATTTAAAGCCCCGTTTATCGGGGCTTTTTTCTTTTAAGCAAACCTTACGGTTTCCAAAATCTGGGTAAGAGCATAACCATGACGGTAAAGATTTCTAAGCGTCCTAAAATCATTCCCAGACACATCACCCATTTTGCGGTATCCGTGAAAGACGTATAATTACCTGTAGGGCCAATAATCGGGCCGAATCCAGGCCCGACATTCGCAATCGCGCTGGCGGCGCCGGACATGGCGGTCAAATAATCTAATCCGGTCATTGATAGTAAGATGGCCAAAACTGTAAAAGTCAGCGCAAATAAGAAGAAAAAGCTCATCACCGATAACGGCACATCGGCGGGAATCGGCTTGCCATTATATAGCGAGGTTATAACGCCATTGGGGCTAAGTAATTTTTTGATTTGGGATTTGCTAACCGCATAAATAACTTGAAAGCGGAATATTTTAATGCCGCAGCTTGTAGAGCCCGCACAGCCGCCAACAACCATTAAAAAGAATAGAAGGGCAACGGGGAAGGGGCCCCATAAATTATAATCGGCATTGGCATATCCGGTCCCTGTAATCATGGATGTTACGCTAAAGGCAATATGCACAAGGCGATCACCCGTCATATCTTGTGAGTTTTGGCTATATACCCATATCGATAATAAAAGGATGACACTGCCCAGTATGGATAGAAACCATCTCACCTGCGTATCTCTATATAGCTTTGTAATGTTCCCTTGTAACGCTTTTAAATATAAAACGAAGGGAAGGGCCCCCAAAATCATAAAGATGATCGCAACTAATTCTTTGGCAACGTCAGGATGATTCATAAAGGACGCATCATATGTGGAATAACCGCCGGTTGCGATGGTTGTCATCGCATGGGCGACAGCATCAAACAGGCTAAACCCAGCCATGATATAGCAGACCATGCATAAAAACGTCAGACCGCCATATATATAGAAGATGTAAGTTGCGAGCGCCGTCGCGCGCGGCATGGCTTTTTCATTCTCTGATGATTCAGCGCGAAATAATTGCATACCCCCAATCCCTAAAAACGGGAGTAGAGATAGAGCCATCACGATAATCCCGATTCCGCCAAGCCATTGCAAAATGGATCGCCAAATTAATAATCCCGGAGGGGCTTCATCAAGGCCGGCAATAATTGTTGCTCCGGTTGTTGTAATCCCAGAGACTGATTCGAAAATAGAATCAGTCAAACTTAGTTCGAGTTCGGAAAACCAAATCGGCAATGCTCCAAATAAACTCAGCATTGTCCAGCTGAGGGTCGTTAACAAAAACCCTTCGCGCAATCTGATGGTGAGTGTTTCCGTTTGATTCGTCAGAGCCAGCAATCCTCCAAAGAAGAAGGTGGTTACCATGCAGACCATAAATACTTTCCAATCAGGATGGTGGTTATAAAGATCAACCAACAGAGGAATAAACATACTGCAAGAAAGGATGCATAGAAGAATTCCGATGACGTAGAAAACAGGTCTATAGTTCATGTTATTATCATATAAAAAAAAGGGGCGTGAAGATACGCCCCTTTTTTAAATTAGGTTTATCGATGCGTCTTATTCAAACGCAATACTAACACGGCGGTTTGCCGGCTCACGAATATTATCAGCTGTCTGAACAATCAGATCTGATTCGCCGCGGCTTTCCATGCGGATTAATGCCGGATCAACACCGCGTGCAACTAATGCGTCCATAACTTTTTGTGCACGCTTCATCGCAAGACGTTGGTTATATGTGTTTGAACCTGATGTATCGGTGTGACCAATGATTGTAATTGTTGTCACATCGCTACGTCCGTTCAGTTCGTTAACAACGGCATCAACAATGCTTTGCCCTTCTGGTGTTACCAAAGATTTATCAAAGTCAAAGAAAACAAGGTAAACAGCATTTTCAATCTGCATTGGCTCGCTTGCTTCTACAACCATAGGAGGCTCAGCAGGAGTAGCGGCTGTTGTGATTTGATCTTCAAGTGTTTTTAACACGCTGATGAAATCATTTTTACATGTTGAAATATCATCATTCTGCCAGTTTTCTTCTTGTTGCTCAATCCAGCAATCAAAACGAGCCTGTGCGATAGCAGCCTGATCTGGCATCATTTCACGTGCGCCCATGTCTAAAACATTCATAAGGCGGCCACGTGATGTGCCAAGCTCATTGACATGCTCAGGAGATAGGTTCCAGTCAGAAATTGGTTCTGGAAGAACGGCTTCACCTGAAGATGCTGCCAAACCTTTACGTGCAAAATGAAGTGCATCAGGGTAATCAAACATTTCTTTTAGTTCAACATTTGAAAATTCGCGGTATTCTGCAGCCAAACGCTGTGTGAACGGGCTGCCAACAGCTTGTGAACTATTCAGCGCTTCGACTTCGCTAAAGCTGTCGTAAGAACACGCACCCAATGTGCACACAGCAGCCATACCGAGCATTAACCCTTTAACTTTATTCATTGATAATCTCCTCAATCTTTTCTTTTGAATTCTAAAAATTCTATAGCTTAATGCGACAATATATACAAATGATATTTCTTGTAAAGCAGTATGTTTACAGAATATATCCCTTCTTAACCGTCAGATGTAATCTTTGCAATCAACTCTTCCAATACATCTTCAGCTTTCAGATTTGTGACCTGGCATGTGCCTGCCGCATCATGCCCGCCTCCGCCATATGACAACATTAACTGGCCGATTTTGGTATTGCTGGTTCGATTTATAATTGATTTTCCGGTTGCGAAAACGGTGTTTTGTTTGTTTTTTCCCCAAATCACATGAATAGACACATTTGTTTGCGGATACAGCGCATAAACTACAAAGCGGTTCCCTGCCCAGATTGTATCCTCTTTTCTGTAATCGAGTATGATCAGATTTTTATGAACAGTGGCGCAGCGCTGTATTTGTTCACGGAATTTCACCTGATGCTCATAATACAAATCAACCCGCTCTCTAACGTCAGGCACATTTAAAATCTTTTCAATGTCCTGATGCTCGCGGCAGGTATCAATTAATTTCATCATTAATTGATAGTTGGAGATGTTGAAATTTCTAAAGCGGCCTAACCCTGTGCGCGCGTCCATAATGAAATTAAGTAACGTCCAGCCTTCCGGATTTAAGATTTCATCTTTAGAGAATTGCGCTGAGTCGGCTTTATCAACGGCAATCATAATGTCTTCGGATATTTGCGGAAATGTCTCTGCTCCGCCAAAGTAATCATAAACGACTCGCGCCGCAGAAGGCGCCTTCGGATCAATGATGTGGTTATCTTTTGTACCGTCTGCGCGTTCAACTTCGCTCGCATGATGGTCAAACGCCATGCAAACACCCGGGACATAGGGCAAATTCGTAGTAATGTCATCCGGCCCCACATCGATTAAACCGTCCTGCATATCTTTCGGGTGGGCAAAGGTGACATCATCAATTAAGTCCAGTTCTTTCATTAAAACTGCGCAAACAAGGCCATCCATGTCGGATCGGGTAATCAGGCGGTATTTCTTGGACGTATCTAATTTTTCAAGTGCGGTGGGCATGTAACTCTTACTTCTTTATATTAATATGTGAAAATCATAGGAGCGTCTTCGTGCTGGCGCAATAGTTAAGATGAAAAATTTTTAAATATTGTTTTATGATTTTAAATCGGGCGCCTCTGAGAATGGAATATCTTTATTAAACGCTTGAATGGCATTATTCCTCTTAATATCTTCCGGACTTACTTTTGCTACAGCGCCATATCCATTGTTAATTCTCAAAGTCTGCTCATATACCAGGGTCCCATCGGAATAATGCGGAGTCGTAGGGGAGTGATCAATCGCAATAATCGTGGTATAGGGCAATTCTTCCCGCAAAATATCATGAAAGTCTTTTGCCGCTTGCGGATCAAGCGCGGCTGTGGCTTCATCCAGTAGCAGGATATCCGGTTTTTGCAAAAGGATGCGCGCCAAAATGAGTTTGTTCTTTTCTCCTCCTGAAAATTTCCAACCTTGACCGTTATTATTACTTTTTATTTTTTCGTATTGATCCGTTTGGGACAAAAGATCTTTTTTCTCAACCAACCCGACTTTTTGAAGGGCCTCCAACACATCCTGATCTTCAAATTTATCCGCCGGGTGACGATATGTGACAAGTTCTTTCAGACTCATCGTCTTTGGAATATAGGGTTCTTGCGTGGCGTAAAAGATCGACATCCCTTCGGGGAGATGAATATGGCCTTCACCGTGCTGCTGCAACCCTTTACCATATATTGTATTTAATAAGGTTGTCTTTCCACAGCCATTATGGCCAATAATTTGAGTGCGAGAGCCTGGTAAGAAAACGGCATCCTTAATTGTCAGGAATGCCGGGCTGTCATGTCCTTGCTTCATCAGACATAAATTTTGCAGGGTTAGACCGTTTTCTGCGGGCTGTGTTTGGTAATCGAAAGCGCGCCGCCCTGTTTTGCTGTAGTAGGAATCTGTATCAGCCGCCGCATGTGCAACGCGCGTGAAGTCTATGATTTGATCGGTTGATGATTGCAAAGCTTTACTTACGGGCATAATATCAACCCACATCGCGGCGCTATTTAAAAATGAAGCTGTTAGAGCGCCGTTTGTCATGAAGTCTTCAAAAGAAATGGCACCGGTTAGGAGCGGCGGTGCCGCGGCTGCATACGAAACGCCAACCAATCCAAATGCTTTAAATACTTTTGTGTAAAGATCGAAATTATTAGCGGTTCGCGCATTTATTTGCCATTGTGTATCAATGCCACGTTCATATATTCCGGCAGCTTCATTTAAATGGGCTTGAATGCCGTCAGAGGCCGTAATTTTTTCTGCGTCATTTAATCCGTGCAAGAGATGTGTGCGGTGTGCGCTGTCAAAATTAGCCATCGCCTTGAAGTTTTCACGCATACGCTCCCCGATCTTGTGGGCGCCATACGTAATCGGGGGGATGCACGCTAGAGATGCCCCAGCCAGGATCGCTGTGCCATAGTCTTCTGGGGCCCAGTTTAAGAAGTCTCGTCCCCATTGATTCAGAAATTCGACTTCTTCGGAATTTTTCACAAGCCCGTATCCCGCCGCCGCCAGAGTTGCTAAGGACCCCCAAACCGTAAAAGACATATGCAGGACATGACCTTTCAGATTGGTCATCTGACTGCCGATAATTTGTTCTATGTGTTCAGGGACTTTTAAGTCTTTATTATCATGAGTGTTATAATTTCCCCTCGATAAAGCAGGTAACACACCCGGCAGTTTCAGAGCATCATGAGCTTGCGCGATGTCCCATCTCGTCCCGGTACGCTGTAAATTCATAACAGTTTCATTGGCCAGGTATTTTTCGGCGGCTAGCAATGTTAAGAGACCGCCGGCTATGCCTGCGGGTTCGGACAGGTTTGATAAATGTTCCATAAAAGAAACGTTTGCCGTGGCTTCACTGAGAAACTCTTTGCCGGTCGCAGCCAGAAATGATGCTCCGGCGACGCCGCTTGCGACTGTTAACACGCTGTCTGCTGTCTCCAGTCCGAAGGCAAGTGCCGTCCGCCCCCATGCACCCGCCCATTTTTCAGAGGTCCAATAGGCGCTGATCAGGCCGAAAGGTGTGCGCATATTTTCTAATGGCGTTGTGCCTTTAGATCGGAGAGGGAAGTCCAATGTTTCTGTTACGGGCTCAAGAAGTGAATCTTTGGCAGGTTTGGTAAGTGTTGCTAAAGTCGTTGCCTGGGGAATAAGGCCTTGTGCGACTGCATGTGCTGTCTCTGCAGTGTTGGAAAGCGTATTAAGCGGATTATTTGACAGGTTATGAACGGTTGTTTGGACAAAATTCATGATCTGAGATGCAACATCAGGCGGCATTTGCATGGCGGCTGTCGCTAATAAAGAGGCGCCGAATGTAATATTTGCACTTTGAGTAGGGTTTTCTCTAAAGCCTTTTGCGAGATGCTCGAATGTATTTTTTAAAGCTTCATAAGCCGAGCTTAATCCTGTGCTATATCTAAGTTTGCTTAACAAATTGGCACCCTTTATTTTCTATAAAAGAATAGTCAAATAAAAATAAAAATACAAATTTCAAAAAAAATTAAAAAAACTTTAAAAAAGGGTTTGACAGTTTTAATCGTTCTACGTATAAACGCCATCTCGGGTCGGAGACGAACTTTGAAACGCTTTGAAAAAAGAAAAAAAGATCGAAAAAGACTTGACACAAAACTCTGGTTCAGATAGCTTCCACAAGCTTTCAAAAAGCAGAGAAATTAAAAAGGTCATATGAAATATTCATGTGTTCCTCCTTTTTGCGCCCAGGCGTAATTCGGAAAAGTTTATTGAACATCGTAGATTTGAATAGAAAAGATACATAGACGGTAGAGTCATATATGTTGAGTACACTTAATATATTATGACCTGTTTATATCTATGTATCACTACTATGACGCATATTATACAAGCAGGTCCTTTGCACTTCTCTGAGTTACTCAGGTTGGAGTGTCTTAGGATACTTCAATTTTTTGAGTGATTTTTTGAGATGAGATCAAACTTGAGAGTTTGATCCTGGCTCAGAACGAACGCTGGCGGCAGGCCTAAAACATGCAAGTCGAACGAAACCTTCGGGTTTAGTGGCGCACGGGTGAGTAACGCGTGGGAATATGCCCTTCACTGCGGAATAACAGTTGGAAACGACTGCTAATACCGCATAATGACTCCGGTCCAAAGATTTATCGGTGAAGGATTAGCCCGCGTTAGATTAGATAGTTGGTGAGGTAAGAGCTCACCAAGTCGACGATCTATAGCTGATTTGAGAGGATGATCAGCCACACTGGGACTGAGACACGGCCCAGACTCCTACGGGAGGCAGCAGTTAGGAATATTGGACAATGGGCGCAAGCCTGATCCAGCCATGCCGCGTGAGTGAAGACGGCCTTAGGGTTGTAAAGCTCTTTCAGATGTGAGGATAATGACAGTAACATCAGAAGAAGCCCCGGCTAAATTCGTGCCAGCAGCCGCGGTAATACGAATGGGGCGAGCGTTGTTCGGAATCACTGGGCGTAAAGCGTATGTAGGCGGAATGGAAAGTCAGAAGTGAAATCCCGGGGCTCAACCCCGGAACTGCTTTTGAAACTTCCATTCTAGAGTTCTGGAGAGGCAAGGGGAATTCCGAGTGTAGAGGTGAAATTCGCAGATATTCGGAGGAACACCAGTGGCGTAGGCGCCTTGCTGGACAGATACTGACGCTGAGATACGAAAGCGTGGGGAGCAAACAGGATTAGATACCCTGGTAGTCCACGCCGTAAACGATGTGTGCTAGTTGTCGGGCCCTTAGGGTTCGGTGACGCCGCTAACGCATTAAGCACACCGCCTGGGGAGTACGGTCGCAAGATTAAAACTCAAAGGAATTGACGGGGACCCGCACAAGCGGTGGAGCATGTTCTTTAATTCGAAGCAACGCGAAGAACCTTACCTACACTTGACATCCCGATCGCGTTTTCCAGAGATGGATTACTTCAGTTCGGCTGGATCGGTGACAGGTGCTGCATGGCTGTCGTCAGCTCGTGTCGTGAGATGTTGGGTTAAGTCCCGCAACGAGCGCAACCCCTATTGCTAGTTGCCATCATTTAGTTGGGCACTCTAGTGAGACTGCCGGTGATAAACCGGAGGAAGGCGGGGACGACGTCAAGTCATCATGGCCCTTACGTGTAGGGCTAGAAACGTGCTACAATGGTTATTACAATGGGCAGCAAAATCGCGAGATGGAGCTAATCCCCAAAGATAATCTCAGTTCGGATTGTACTCTGCAACTCGAGTGCATGAAGTTGGAATCGCTAGTAATCGTGGATCAGCATGCCACGGTGAATACGTTCCCGGGTCTTGTACACACCGCCCGTCACGTCATGGGAGTTGGTTCTACCCGAAGATGGTGCGCTAACCTTTTGGAGGCAGCCAGCCACGGTAGGGTCAGCGACTGGGACGAAGTCGTAACAAGGTAGGCGTAGGGGAACCTGCGCCTGGATCACCTCCTTTCTAAGGTTGTATTTGGCATATAGTCCAATTTATTGGGGCTTTACCGTCTTTGTATCTTTTCTGTTCAGATTATTGATTAAGAAAATAGAAACTTCCGGCCCGTTCCGGCTTAATAGTCGGTTACCGGAAAAAGTAAAGCGGGCCTGTAGCTCAGGTGGTTAGAGCGCACCCCTGATAAGGGTGAGGTCAGTGGTTCAAGTCCACTCAGGCCCACCATTTATTTAATATGGGGTCGTAGCTCAGTTGGTAGAGCGCCTGCTTTGCAAGCAGGATGTCGAGAGTTCGAATCTCTTCGACTCCACCATTAATTTTTTCATGTAAGTATCTTTTGAGATATTTACATGAGGAAATAATCCTCGTTTCTTATACATCGTAAATAGGTAATGAAATGATATAGTAAATTCTTGTTTTGTGGCGTTATACACCACATATAGAACCAACAAGAATTACTGTATTGATTTGTCTGGTATGACGTCTCTCTCGGTGAGCATTAGCCTGCTCACTTGACGTCATGCACTCAAACAGACAAGTCAAGACATCAACATAATATTTGTTCGGTATCCCCTTTTAAGCGCAAGCTTAAAAGACAGCCGAACAAACAAATGTCTAACAAAAAACTGAGGAATCATGTAGTCAACTTGTCTGCCGACTTGTTGACGATCGTAGTGGATTTATCCCTACGCGTGATTTAAATTCAAGCGTTTTGAAGGGCATCTGGTGGATGCCTTGGCGATCAGAGGCGATGAAGGACGTGGTACGCTGCGATAAGCTTCGGGAAGGTGCGAACAACCGTTAATCCGAAGATCTCCGAATGGGGAAACCCACCTTTCAGATTTCTTATTAAGTTGATCTTTTGGTCAACTTAAGAGAGGTCTGTATTAAAGGTATTATTTTCTGAATACATAGGAAAATAAAGCAAACGCGGCGAATTGAAACATCTTAGTAGCCGTAGGAAAGGAAATCAACCGAGACTCCGTTAGTAGTGGCGAGCGAACGCGGATCAGCCCAATGGTTGTAAGTTAATAATTAGAAGTGTCTGGAAAGTCACACCAAAGTAGGTGATAGTCCTGTATAAGTAAAAATTCTTACAATCTTCGAGTAAGGCGGAACACGTGAAATTCTGTCTGAACATGGGGGGACCATCCTCCAAGGCTAAGTACTCCTGATCGACCGATAGTGAACTAGTACCGTGAGGGAAAGGTGAAAAGTACCCCGATAAGGGGGGTGAAACAGACCTGAAACCGGATGCCTACAATCAGTCGGAGCACCTTTATGGTGTGACGGCGTACCTTTTGTATAATGGGTCAGCGACTTAGTGTATCATGCAAGCTTAAGCCGATAGGTGGAGGCGCAGCGAAAGCGAGTCTGAATAGGGCGATTTAGTATGATGCATTAGACCCGAAGCCCGGTGATCTAGCCATGGCCAGGTTGAAGTGTGGGTAACACCACATGGAGGACCGAACACACGTCTGTTGCAATAGACGGTGATGAGCTGTGGCTAGGGGTGAAAGGCCAATCAAACCGGGCAATAGCTGGTTCTCCGCGAAATCTATTTAGGTAGAGCGTCGTGCGAATACCTTCGGGGGTAGAGCACTGGATGGGCTAGGGGGGCGCGAGCCTTACCAAACCTAACCAAACTCCGAATACCGAAGAGTACTACACGGCAGACAGACATCGGGTGATAAGGTCCGGTGTCAAAAGGGAAACAGCCCAGACCTACAGCTAAGGTCCCCAAGTAATCGTTAAGTGGAAAAGGATGTAGAAAGTCCATGACAACCAGGAGGTTGGCTTAGAAGCAGCCATCCTTTAAAGAAAGCGTAATAGCTCACTGGTCTAAATAAGACTTTCCGCGCCGAAGATGTACCGGGTCTCAAACGATTCACCGAAGCTTAGGACTTACACTTTTGTGTAAGTGGTAGCGGAGCGTTCTGTAAGCCTGCGAAGGTGTACCGCGAGGTATGCTGGAGGTATCAGAAGTGAGAATGCTGACATGAGTAGCGACAAAGAGTGTGAGAAACACTCTCGCCGAAAGTCCAAGGGTTCCTGCGCAAGGTTAATCCACGCAGGGTAAGCCGGCCCCTAAGGCGAGGCCGAAAGGCGTAGTCGATGGGAACCACGTTAATATTCGTGGGCCAGATGGTAGTGACGGATCGAGTAAATTGTTCTTCCTTATTGGATTGGAAGGGCTGTGAATCGGTTCCAGGAAATAGCTCCATCATTAGACCGTACCCCAAACCGACACAGGTGGACAGGTCGAGTAGACCAAGGCGCTTGAGAGAACTATTGTGAAGGAACTCGGCAAATTACACCCGTAACTTCGGAAGAAGGGTGACCTATATAAACGCAAGTTTTTATAGGTGGCACAGACTAGGTGGTGGCGACTGTTTATCAAAAACACAGGGCTCTGCGAACTCGTAAGAGGACGTATAGGGTCTGACTCCTGCCCGGTGCCGGAAGGTTAAGAGGTGGTGTGCAAGCACTAAATCGAAGCCCCGGTAAACGGCGGCCGTAACTATAACGGTCCTAAGGTAGCGAAATTCCTTGTCGGGTAAGTTCCGACCTGCACGAATGGAGTAACGACTTCCACACTGTCTCCACAGTAGACTCAGCGAAATTGAATTCCCCGTGAAGATGCGGGGGTCCCGCGGTTAGACGGAAAGACCCTATGAACCTTTACTATAGCTTTACATTGGCATGATGATTGATCTGTGTAGAATAGGTGGGAGGCTTTGAAGCGAGTGCGCCAGCACTTGTGGAGCCACCTTTGAAATACCACCCTGATCCTTCGTTATGTCTAACCCAGATCCGTTATCCGGATCGGGGACAATGTATGGTGGGTAGTTTGACTGGGGCGGTCGCCTCCTAAAGCGTAACGGAGGCGCGCGATGGTAAGCTCAGGCCGGTCGGAAATCGGTCATTGAGTGCAATGGCATAAGCTTGCCTGACTGCGAGACTGACAAGTCGAGCAGAGTGGAAACACGGTCATAGTGATCCGGTATCTCTGTATGGAAGGGATATCGCTCAACGGATAAAAGGTACTCTAGGGATAACAGGCTGATAGCGCCCAAGCGTCCACAGCGACGGCGCTGTTTGGCACCTCGATGTCGGCTCATCTCATCCTGGGGCTGTAGCAGGTCCCAAGGGTATGGCTGTTCGCCATTTAAAGAGGTACGCGAGCTGGGTTCAGAACGTCGTGAGACAGTTCGGTCCCTATCTGCCGTGGGTGTTGGAGTCTTGAGAGGAGCTGTCCCTAGTACGAGAGGACCGGGATGGACGTACCACTGGTGCACCAGTCGTTCTGCCAAGAGCGCCGCTGGGTAGCTATGTACGGAACAGATAACCGCTGAAAGCATCTAAGCGGGAAGCTGCCCTCAAAACCAGGACTCCCTATCAGAGCCGTAGTAGACCACTACGTTGATAGGTCAGGTGTGGAAGTGCGGTAACGCATGAAGCTAACTGATACTAATTGCTCGATCGGCTTGAATTTAAATCATCAGCGCGTAGCGATAAACTCGTTATGAGCATGATATTTAGTTTTTTGTCTGACATGATAATGGATAACAGTAAATACTATATCAATTTCAATAATCTTTGATGATCTGGTGATTATGGCACAGGTGAAACACCCCATCCCATCCCGAACTGGATCGTGAAACCCTGTCGCGCCGATGGTACTTTGTCTTAAGGCACGGGAGAGTAGGTCGTTGCCAGATCTTCAAAGGTTATTGAGATATATTTCTTACCTATTTATGAGTATTTTAAAATTAAGCCGCCCTTATTGGGCGGTTTTTATTATATTATTACCTTCATTACGTTTGACGCGAGGTTATATTGATCTATGGGGGAGATATCAATTGATGTTGCTATCTCACAAACATAAATCACCCCCATAACATCATTACCGCGATCTTGACGAAGGGCGTGTTGTTCTTTCGAAATAATATGAAGCCCCGCATTCGTTAATGCCCGTTCAATATAGGCGGGGCTATGGACAAAACGATTCGTTCCTTCTAATTGAAACATGATATCTTCTTTATCTGTAATATCCATGAGTTGTATAGAGAAACAAAACAGGCTGCCTTTACTCATTAAAGCGTGCAAGGGCGTAAATAAAGCCTCCAATTCCCCAAAATAGGTCAAGACATCTGCTGCAATAATCAAATCATGTTGGTCATTTGCACTTGATAAAAAAGATAGCAAGTCTTGCTCAATCAATTGATTGTAAATAGATTTTTGCTCGGCCTCAGCTAACATGAGTGGCGAGAGATCCACACCGATGATCCAGGATGCGTTATGGGCAAAAAATTCAGCGGCTAGTCCTGTTCCGCATCCCAAATCTAATACTCGGCAGGCATGCAGATCTGGTTTAGTATGCATGACCATATCGAAAATGATTTGGGGAACTTTATAGTGCAATGCTTGTAATAGATGTGCATCAAAACGCGTAGCATATTGATCAAAAAGCGTTTTTACGAATGCCGTAGGCAACGCGACGGGATCTACTTTAAAATTTTGACAATGGGCGATTTTAAGACTAGCGCCTTGATGATCAGCGGCATCAAGCTGTAATGACAATTTAAAATAATCTATGGCAGTATTAAAGTCGCCGCGATCCATATACAGGCATCCCATTTGAAACGGTAAAACAGGCCAGTGCGGTGTTAAAGGAGAGATTTGTTGCAATAAATCAAGCGCTATATCTATATCTTTCTGCGCGATATAGTGGCGCGCATATTCATATCGTCTATCAGCCAGAACATCACCGGAGGACATCAAAAAATCAGGAAGCGTCATGCATTGCCCGCCTCCAAAATATTCTCATGCGGGAAAGAAGATTTATCTACTTTTTAATAAAATTTGCAAGAAAATTTTATGCTCCAGACCTAAAAATACTTTCTAAGCTATTCTTAAAACTGACGTTAGGGCCGTTTATGATAATCATGCCGGATCCATATAATCCCCGCATATTTGTGTCTTTATCTCGAATAAGAATGTCTTCAATTTGTATATCAATATCGTCCTCAGCCAAAGTTTGAAACCCTTTCACCATTGGGGCATGCAGACCGGCCGGAAGTAGGGGGTACCATATTAAAAAGGTACCATTGCGCCATATTTTCAGAGCAGATTTTACACGAGTGAGAACATCGTCATATTCACTTTTTATTTCATAACTTGGGTCGATTAACGCCCCGCCAAATTTATGTTCCTTTGCCAGTCTATCGAGGCATTTATAGCCATCTTCCTTTAATGTCTTTGCATGTGAAAAGGGCTCCATAGCCTTGTAAAGATGGGGGATTTCCCCTTTATGAAGCTCGCAAACCTCCAAATAGTCATTTTTTCCTAATATTTTTGCGGTAATAAGAGCAGAGCCTGGATAGTATAATTTTCTACGAGAGGACGTCTCCCTTACCATATTGAGATAACAATGTTCAATCTCTGATAAATTGGATTGGTTTGATCGCGTGTCACGAAAGGCGATAAAGCCAGAGGAATATTCTCCTATTTTTTGTGATTCAGGACTGGATAGATCATATAATCCGCGCCCGCCATGAGTATCCAGCCAATGAATGGGGCGATTATGTTTTTGTAAGTAATGTAGGGTTGCAATCAGCCAGAGATGCTTTTGAACATCGGCAAAGTTTCCTGCATGATAGATATGTTGATAGCTTAACATGGTCACTTATAGGTATGGCGTTGAATTCATCTTGCGTAAAGCTTAAAAATATGTTTCTCTGTTTTTATTACTACAAGACGACCTCTACTGCCTACCTTTATAAGTGATGACAGCAAGACGAATTTTGAAGTGCTGTACATTAACTTAACAAAAGGAAACTAAAATGTCAGAAACAGGAACCGTTAAATGGTTTAACCCAACTAAAGGCTTCGGCTTTATCGAGCCAGAAAACGGTGGAAATGACGTATTTGTTCATATCAGTGCCGTTGAAAAAGCTGGTCTTCGTAGCTTGGCCGAAGGTCAAAAAGTAACTTATGAAGTTCAAGAGAACCGTGGTAAACAAGCCGCTGCAAATATTACCATCGTAGAATAAGTTTATTTCTTATAATTTCAAAAGGGGCCGTTCTTTTATTAGAATTGGCCCCTTTATTATTAATGGATTTTTCATGGTTCGATGTTTAATATATTTTAGTATTTTATTCTTAATATCCGCATGTGCTGCGCGCCCTATCTCTCAAGAGACTATACGGGCAAAGAATATAGGATCTCATTCTACAGGAACATTTTCCCAAGGATATTCCGAACAAATGATATCGCTATGTTATGCCAAAATTCAAAAGGTAGTTGGCGAGGTACGATTAGGCAGAGGGATTATATGGGCGGAATGCCTAAATGATTTTTTACGTCCGATCGAGCAAAGAAATTTTCCGGATAAATCTGACGACATTGCAAGGATGTACCAAAACCTTATAGAAGATATGAAGCGTTTTTATGAGGGGCGTACAACATTGGCGCTATTACATCGGCGATGGGAAAATGCACAAAAATCAATTGGTTATCAAAATATTCTTAAATTCAAGGATAGTCATAGCTAAGGAATATGTTCCTGTGTCTTTGCTTTTCCGACTATTTATTCTATGTTGATAGATAATAATCTAAGGATTAAAAATGTTTACTAAGTTAAAGATATTTGTTGCCGTAATTATGATTTCTTTATCAATGATGCCGCATTCTTTCGCATCTGATATCTTAGGCCCCAATATAGGTGATACCATACCGCATGCTCTTGATTTAAATGATCAAGACGGCGAACCGCAAACGCTTGATAGCCTGGCAGGCGAAAAGGGGCTGGTTTTGTTTTTTGTGCGTTCTTTAGATTGGTGTCCTTATTGCAAAGTGCAGGCATTGGATTTGAATAATCGCTCGGCTGAATTTACAGACCTTGGATATAACGTTGCTACAATCAGTTATGATGACGAAGGGGTCTTAAAGACATTTTCCGATAAATATCAAATTACATTTTCGGCTTTATCCGATCAGGGATCTGACGTTATTAAAGCCTTCGGTTTGTTAAATGAAGAATATGAGGCCGATAGCTTTGCGTATGGGGTTCCACATCCGGTTGTATTTGTTATTTACCCGGATCAGACCATCGGCGCGAAATATGCGGAAGAGGGGTATAAAGAGCGCCCGAACCTGAATACAATTTTAAAAGACTTAAGATCGGAATAATTGCTTCTTTGATTTTAATCTTTAGAATGCTACATCTTTGATCATTGGTGCTTAATTCAATCTGTCCCATTAGGAGTATGTATGCGTATTTTCGGAATTCTGGTTATAATTGTTGTCTTATTAGTGGGGGGCGCTTTGGTTGCACCTCAATTTATAGATTGGAATCAATATAAGGGTGAAATTATTGCCCAAATTGAAAAAAACACAGGATTTCAAGCAAAGGTAGATGGGGATTTGGATCTATCCGTTCTGCCTATGCCACATGTGGTGGTCAATGGGCTATCCTTATCGCATCCTCAAGATACCCAGCCATTATTAACCTTGGATAATGCGAGCGTCTATCTTGATGTCATGCCGTTGATATCCGGCAATATCTCTCTTAAAAGCATTACTTTGGATAAACCGGACATTGCATTGCGCGTACTTAAAGATGGCACACAGAATTGGATGACGGAGACGTTAACGCCAGTTGAGGAAGAGGGCGAGTCAACCGCAGACACTGCAAAGGCGCCATCTTCTAATGTGGCAATCGGATCATTATCCATTAAAGATGGGCGCGTCTCATATAAAGATGACACATCAGGTAGTGAGCATATTATCAGCAATATTAACGGCAAATTTTCTATGCCTTCCTTGCAGGGCCCGTTTGATGTGGCCGCATCCTTTGAGGCTATGGGATATCCCTTAGATGTCAATGCAGAAACCGAGATTTTAAATACAGATAATAAGACCATAACCGCGAATATTAAGGCCGGAACCAAAGGCGCGGATCTTAATTTTTCCGGCATTATCGGCTATGCAGATGGTTTTGATGCTCAGGGAGAGACAGGGATCTCAATTGCCAATCTGAAAGATTTTTTGGAAACGGTAACCAAGCAAGAGCAAGATGCCTCTTTGGATATGCAAATCAAAACAAACGGTATTGCCAGCGTTACGCAAAACAGCTTTAAGTATACCGATCTGACGGCTACAATCGGGCCGGAAACCCTTAAGGGCGCAATCAGCGCTGATAATTTTAACAATTATCCATCTGAGGCTATCAAAATAACTACAGACCTTTCCGGCGCAAATAACACACTCATTAAAATGGTGGCAAGCCTGTCGGGATCTCAGGTTAAGTTAGCTAATTCAAGCTTTGCCTATAAATCATCTAAGGCATCGGGCGATGTTGTATTTACGTTCCCACAAGATAATCAGAAAGGGGATTTGAGCGTTGCCCTTACGTCACCATCTTTAAATGTTGATGAGTTAATGGCGTTGACGGGTCAGAAAAAGTCATCCTCTGCCAAAAGCGGTGGCAGTGTGAAAGACAGCACAAAATCACTAAATCTGCCTTTTGATGCCAATGTGGGCATTGCCGCGGATAAAATTATCTACCAAGGGACACCTATTCAAAATGTGAAAATTGATGGCGCGTTAAGCGGCTCAAAAGTCACTTTAAAAACATTATCTGTTTCTGATTATGCCGGTGCCGGCATGTCTGTAGGGGGGACGATTGGAAACATACAAGAGCTTACGGGCTTAAGCTTAAATGGCAGCTTTAAAACAGCAGACATCGAAGCCTTTATGGCCGCAATCGGGCAAACAGACGCATTAAAAAGCGCGCCAACAAAAATCGGCGCCGTCAATGTATCATCATCATTTAGCGGTCATCTTGACTCTCTAGCCTTTGATACGAAAGTTGATGCTTTGGACGCCTCGATCACCGCAAAAGGCATTGCGAAAAACGTTGAAACATCACCGTCTTTTTCAGATATGGTTTTGGGGCTAAAGCACCCAAATCTGGCAAGTTTAATGCAAACATTATCACCGGGCAGCGAGAAAAATGCCGCTCTTTCAAAGGCCGTGGACATCAGCGCGCAAGTATCTTTGGATAACAATATATATAAACTTGATGCCCTAAGCGGCAGTTTCGGACCAATTACTGTGAATGGTAATCTTGTGGCGGATATGACATCCTCCAAACCTGTTATAAACGGCGAACTAAAAACCGGAAAATTACCTCTTGATAGCTTTATTGAAACGTCAGAGGGCACAGCCAAAACAACATCTGCGCAAACCAAATCCACAAATACTGGCCGATGGTCAAATGATCCAATTGATACAGCATGGCTTAATAGCGCGGATATTGATTTGAAAATGGCATCTTCGGAAATCATTTATGGCGGATGGGCGTTTAATAATCCCTCTTTTACATTGGTCATGAAAGATGGCAGCTTGAACGTTGATGGATGGAATGCCGGATTATTTGGCGGCACCAGTAATCTTGACCTGCAATTAACCGGCGGTAAGAATGTCAGTCTCAAAACGGTGTTGAAATTAGACAATGTTGGTTTACAATCGTTGGTAGTCGCTTTGGCGGGATCACCAATTATTCAATCAAACGGCGTTGCGGATATGCAAACCGAATTATCCGCCAGCGGGCAATCCATGTCGGCTTTGATCAATGCTTTGAAAGGTAATGGCACCATTAATGGAACGGATATCACTATACGCGGTATTGATGTTGCGGAGATGACCCGCGCCCTAAGCGGTGCTGGAAATTTTGGTGACCAGGCGAAGGCTTTGTTTGGCACGGGTATTAAAGGCGGATCATCAAAATTTGAAAATCTGGACGGCGAATTTGCGGTGACTAATGGTGTTGTGAATTTTTCCAAGCTTGATTTGAACGGCAATGATGCGGTTGTCACCACACGGGGCAATGTCTCCCTGCCGGCATGGACGCTGGATATGAAAAGCTCGGTGCAGTTAATCGTTCCGGCAGATACAGAGGTGCCACCGCCATTTGAGATTTCATATCGTGGCTCTCTGTCTAATCCGGGAAGCAGCTTTGCGCAAAATGCGATCGAAGGATATTTGAACAAAAAAATATCTGCCAAAGCAAACAAGCTTATTCAGGATAAGCTAGGGGATAAGTTGGATGGTGAACTCGGCGGTTTAGTCGGCGGCTTGTTAGGCGTAAAGCCTAAAATAGAAACGCCGACAGCACCGGCTCCCGCACCTAGCCCGGTTCCTGATGCTGCGCCCGCAAATGATAATGCTATTCAGCAGCAGGAGACTCCAGCTGCAGCATCTCCCTATACACCGGAAAATGCCCAACCAGCAGAGCCTGAACAGCCTAAAAAAGTTGAGCCGGAAGATGTCATTAAGGATGTGCTAAAAGGGTTCTTACGGTAACTTATTAAAAAAACTACGGATCTCTTTTTTAGTCTTTAGCCTTAAAAGGTGTTGATTGCCTGCATTGGTGATAGCCCGCTCAATTTCTCCACGCTCTTTACGCATAAAAATGTGCCAAAGAAAATTAATATCGAATTTTTCCGGGCAATTATTTAATTCTGGACGAGAGCTGTGTTTATACTTCCACCAACGCTTAAGTGCGTTCACAACAGCTGTATGTCCTGAAATATCAAGATAAATTATAAAATCAGCAGCAATTAAGCGTTGAAAATATTTTTCATCAATATATCCTTCAATGATCCATTGTGAATAATTGATAATTTTCTGTTCTTCAGTAAGCCAGTCCTGTTCAGCGATTTCAAGCCAACCAGATCCCCAGAATAAACTATCCATGTGAAATAAAGGGATTCCAATTTGTGCAGATAGTTGTTTTGAGAAAGTTGATTTGCCTGAAGCACTAATTCCTATAACGGAAATACGTTTAGCATTTCCCAAATTACTTATATTTTTCATTCGTACCTGTAAAATCAATCCCCCGGTTTCACCATCTCGCTGGGGATAATCCACTCTTTAAATTGTTTTTCAGTGAGCAAACCGAGCGCGATGCCGGCATCCTTTAATGATGTGCCTTCCGCATGGGCTTTTTTGGCAATTTTGGCGGCATTGTCATAGCCGATATGCGGGTTCAGCGCGGTGACCAGCATCAAACTGTCATTCATTAATTGATTAATCCGCCCTTCATTGGCTTCAATGCCGCTGACGCAATTATCGGTAAAGGAAACACAGGCATCCGCAATCAGGCGTATGGATTGTAAGACATTAAAAATCATCACGGGCTTAAAGACGTTCAATTCAAAATGACCATTTGATCCGGCGATGCTGACGGCTACATGGTTGCCCATGACCTGCGCACAAACCATCGTCAATGCTTCGCACTGCGTTGGGTTTACCTTGCCGGGCATAATTGATGATCCCGGCTCATTGGCGGGCAGGGAAATTTCCCCGATGCCGGAGCGCGGGCCGGAGCCGAGCAAGCGGATATCATTGGCAATTTTCATCAAAGATACTGCCAAAACATTCAGCGCGCCGGACACTTCTACCATGGCATCATGCGCCGCTAAGGCCTCAAATTTATTCTCTGCCGTGGTAAAATCCAAACCGGTAATCTCAGAAGTTTTCTTGGCGAAAATTTCCGCAAAGCCCACTTTGGTGTTAATGCCTGTACCAACGGCCGTACCGCCTTGCGCCAGTTGCATCAGGCGGGGCAGAGTGTTTTTAACCCGCTCCATGCCATAGGCAATTTGCGTTGCATAACCTGAAAATTCCTGCCCCAAGGTCAGCGGCGTAGCATCTTGTAAATGTGTCCGCCCGATTTTCACAATCTCCGCCCAGGCAACAGCCTTTTCGGACAGGGCTTTTTCTAAATGCCCTAAGGCGGGTAATAATTCATGATGAACTTGCTCGGCGGCGGAAATATGCATCGCGGTTGGAAATGTATCATTACTGCTTTGTCCCATATTGACATGGTCATTGGGGTGAACAGGCTTCTTGCTGCCGATTTCTCCGCCTAATATTTCAATGGCGCGATTGGCGATGACTTCATTTGCATTCATGTTGGATTGTGTGCCGGAACCTGTCTGCCATACCACTAGAGGGAATTCCTCCATACGGCTACCGTCAATGACTTCTTCTGCGGCGGCAACGATCGCTTCGCCGATTTTAGCATCTAAAATTCCCAATTCCATATTAGATAAGGCGGATGCTTTTTTCTGCACGCCCAAAGCGCGGATCAGCGGCGCAGGCATTTTCTCTCCGCCGATTTTAAAATTCTGGATGGAACGCTGTGTTTGCGCCCCCCAATATTTATCCGCTGGCACATCTATGCTGCCAATGGAGTCTGATTCTATACGGGTTTGGGGGGATGGCTTATTTTTTTCAGCTGACATGGTTTCTTTTTCTTTGATTGAACTTTTACGAATATCCCATGAAAACAAGGCAACTTCAATCATCAAAAATTGACTTTTCCCATATAACCCTATAAAAGCGTAAAAAAATATAAGGGTGTTAACATGGCTGATTTTCCTGCGTTTGATATAAATAACGTTCCGTTTGAATTAATAGATCCGCCGGCGATCGTTACTACGTTGGAGGAAATTGATGAGGCCGATAGCTCTCAATCATTAAAGCCATACTCCTTTCCCGAAGGTACGGGGCATTATTTTGTTGTTGGACATCCAGATTCCTATCAAAGCGCGCAATCATTTTCAGACAAGCTAAGTTACCTCCATGAGAGTGTAGGTCTCTCCAACCCCGAAGAAATGTGCATGCGCGCGATGGATGTGAAAGAGTTCTTGGATCACCCGGAGAAATATTCAGGAATTTCTTTTAGTTTTGAGCAGGCGAGTTTTATTAAAACAATGTCAAATATGCGCGAGTCCGGGGCTTATGGAAGATCTCTGTTTGATGTAGTGACTTACCCGGATTCAGATATTCTAGGATGTGTATATTCAGATATGTCAGGTAATGTTGGACAGTGGAATTCGTGGAATAGAATTATCAGTTTAGATATTCAAGCCATAAATTCTCAAGTGGGTATTTTTCCAGTAAGTGTGGTTATGAGCTACCCTTATGAATATGAAAATCCTTTGGATGAATATGCCGTATTAGCGGTATTTGAAGAAGCTGGACATGCTGCAGAAACGAAAGTAATTGAAGTCGAGAAAATTACTTATAATGCTCTATATACCAACATAGATAGTTTGATTTTGAACGCTTCGAGAGAGGCGCGCACGAAGCTATCTAATGCAGTGGAATCTCTAAATTTATTATTTCAGGGAAAAGATGCTTTGTTCAATACCATCCTTAGTCAAAACGAAGGCGAAAAAGATATGGCTTTATTTCTACATGGCAAAATTGCTGAACAAGGACGTGGCGCTCTCTCAGACCCTGAGGTTTTATATGACGCGTTTAAAAAGTTTTTCCAAAATGAACAATCTATAGAAGATTATTTTCGTGTGTATCTGCTTCAAGATATGTCTTGGAACACAAGTACAGAAAGAATTCCTGCGGAAGAATATATTGCTGCTTTTGGGCAGACTCTACAGGATGTAATTAATGGAAAAGACACTAATTTTCTTGAAGGTCGTGTTACGTCGTTGGATGACATTATCAGCTTAATTTCTCCTGAGTCTTTCGCGCGTCAATGGCTTGAAGATAATCGCCCCGCTTTGTCTGATTTTGAGGAATATCCATGTGGCATGCCTAATGGTCCCTCTGAAATAGATGGTCTGTGCCCATAGGGTATAAAACATCCTTGCACGCCCCTCATCTTTCCTTTAATTAATAGGGTTCAAAAAATATTTTAGGAAAGAATTCTATGTCATCCGCTATTGAACAAATGACAAAAAATGCCAACTGGGGCGCTCTGGCAAAAGCCACAGAGCTCAAAAAGCGTATATTTTTCGTGCTGGGCGCACTTTTGGTTTATCGTCTTGGAACTTATATTCCTGTGCCGGGGATTGACCCGCGCGCATGGGGGAGTTTCTTTGAACAAAGTGAGGGCGGTATTCTTGGCATGTTTAACATGTTTGCCGGGGGCGCTCTTCAACGGATGACCATCTTTACACTGGGTATTCTTCCCTATATTTCCGCGTCAATTATCATGCAACTTGCGACGGCTATGTTCCCAAGTCTGGAGGCGCTGAAAAAAGAAGGTGAATCCGGACGGATGAAAATTAATCAATATACGCGTTACTTAACCGTGCTTTTGGCAACGGTACAGGCATGGGGCGTTGCGGTTGGTATGGAAAGCGCCACAAGTAGCATGGGGCCAATTGTTCCGGATCCGGGCACATTCTTCCGTATTTCTGTTGTGATTACATTGGTTGGCGGTACCGTTTTCCTAATGTGGCTCGGTGAGCAAATTACGGCGCGCGGGATTGGCAATGGTATTTCCTTGATTATTTTTGCCGGGATTGTGGCGGGTCTGCCAACGGCGATTGCCAGCTTATTGCAGTTAAACATGGAAAAAGGCGGTAATTTTCTGGAGCTGGCTTTACTGACAGTTATCATCGTCGCCACGATCGGCTTCATTGTTTTTATGGAACGGGCGCAGCGCCGCGTGATTGTTCAATATCCAAAACGCCAGGTCGGAAATAAAATGTATGGCGGCGATTCTAATCACTTGCCTTTAAAGCTGAATACTGCGGGTGTTATTCCCCCAATCTTTGCATCATCCCTATTATTATTGCCGGTAACCTTAGCGGGGCTTGGCGGTATTGAAGGGGAAGGTATCGTCAGCGATATCTCGCGCTATCTTGCCCATGGTCAGCCGCTTTATATGTTGGTATATGGTGCTTTGATCGCGTTTTTTGCTTTCTTCTATACAGCGATTGTGTTCAATCCATCGGAAAATGCGGAAAATTTGAAAAAATATGGCGGTTTCATTCCCGGCATTCGCCCCGGTAAGCATACGGCGGATTATCTGGATTATGTTTTAACACGTATTACGGTGATTGGGGCGGCCTATCTGGTTTTGATCTGCCTTCTGCCGGAAATATTGATATCACAATATAATATGCCCTTTTATTTCGGTGGTACGTCTCTTTTGATTGTGGTGACTGTTACTATGGATACTGTGGCACAGATACATTCGCACTTGATCGCGCATCAATATGAGGGTTTAATCAAGAAATCAAAACTAGGCGGCAGAGGCGGAAAGAAGCGAAGATGAACTTAATTATTTTTGGCCCACCGGGCGCAGGTAAAGGCACACAAGCTGGAATTTTAGAATCTAAGCATGGGTTAAAGCAGCTCTCAACCGGAGATATGCTTCGCGGAGAAATATCCTCAGATTCTGATTTGGGAAAAAAGGTTAAAGATATTTTGGCGCGCGGTGATCTGGTGTCTGATGATATTATGATCGATATGATTTCAAATCGTATTGACCAAGATGATTGTGCAAAAGGATTTATCCTCGATGGCTTTCCGCGCACGGTTGCACAGGCAAACGCACTAGATGAAATGCTGTCTAAAAAGGGCAAACAAATTGATCATGTGATTTTATTATCGGTGGATGAAACCGCTCTATTAGAGCGTATCCGCATGCGTATTAAGCAAAGTGGACAGGATGCCCGCGCCGATGATAATGAGGAAACATTGAAAAACCGTCTCGAAGTTTATCGTGAGCAAACCGCGCCTGTCCTGCCATATTATGAAGAAAAAGAACTGATTTATGAGATCGACGGTATGCAGGAGATTGATCTTGTTTCCGAAGAGATTGAAAACTTATTAAGTCGTTGATTTTATTATTTTTAAAAATCTAGACTTAGTTTTCCTTTTTATTTTATAACAATTTATGTCTTATCAGGAAAAAATGACGATGCGAATGGCCGTGGCGATGGAAACGGGCGCTTATGTCATTATTCAACCGACTTTTCCAACCATCCCCGAAAAGTATCAGCCGAGATTGACCAATTTGAACGAGCGGCGCGGATTAAATGATATTTTTGGTCTCGCAGCCGCAGCATGGCAACAGCAAAATCACCATCATCACGAAGTATTTCAAGTCGGCAGCCTAGAGCGCCTGATGACGGTGGCGCGTTCTTATAAGGAGAATGCCAAAGAACATGATGTGCCGATCACGCGCCTCATGATTTCTAAGCATGGTGCTTTGGTGCCGTGGACCACTTTTTTCCCCGATAGTTGCGAGCCGGTAGAAAGTGGGCGATTTCATGTGCGGGGCATTTTTAATGCCTTAAATTTGAGTATGGGCAGGCAGCCATATAAAAATCTTATTCCTGCCCTTGCGCCTGTTCTACGCGTTGGTATGTCCACAATTGATCCTCCGCATGGAAAGCCGTTAAAACCGCAACATCTCAGCACTCAATCTGTGCGAAATGTATCCATTGGCGGCGAGTCCGTTCGTTTGCGCGATTTATTGGTCGTGCCTGATCCGCAATTGAGGGCTAAGATAGAAGCGGCCCCTTCATTTTCAATGGTGGCAACGCCTTACCTTCAGCGTTGGAGCTTGGCGGAAGGTATCACAAGTGCGCGCGAACATCGCTTGGATCAAAATGATCCGCATGATGATGTCATAAAACCTGTCTGTATGTTCCATCACATCGGAAGCGAAAAGCAGTTGGCGTTTGATTAATAAAAATGTGAATTGTCTGAATTAATACAAAGATCAAGACTTGTCTTTTCCTTCCGGGCGCGATAAACAAAATAGTTATGTTAGCGGCCCTCATTTTTTATCTCTTTGCAGGTATTTTATCGCTCAGCGCCTTAATGGTGATTACGGCACGCAATCCCGTGCATTCTGTTCTGTTTTTAATTTTGGCATTTTTTAATGCGGCGGGGCTGTTTGTTATGCTCGGTGCGGAATTCATAGGTATGTTGCTTGTTATCGTGTATGTCGGCGCGGTCGCTGTGCTGTTCCTGTTCGTTGTGATGATGCTGAATATGGAGTTCAAAGAGCTTAGAAAAGGCAGTATGCGCTTTATTCCTGTTGGCCTATTGCTTGGCGGCGTACTCTTGACGGAATTGGTTATTGTTTATCAAACATGGAAAATTAATCCGAAAGTTTTAACGGAAACATTAGGTGATTCGGCTGCTGCCCCAGAGGTTCCACTGACCAATACAGAGGCGCTGGGCCAAATTCTATACACAGATTATATTTATATTTTCCAGGGTGCGGGCATGATCTTGCTGGTGGCAATGATTGGCGCGATTGTTTTAACTTTGCGGGAACGCAGTGGTTTGAAACGTCAAAAAGTTGCCGATCAACAAAAGCGCCAAGCTTCTGACGTGTTGGAAATTAAAAAAGTAACGCCGGGGACAGGGATTTAACATGGAAATCGGGTTAATGCATTTTTTAACACTCGCCGCGCTGTTATTTACAATGGGCGTATTTGGCATATTTTTGAACCGTAAAAACGTGATTATTATTTTAATGTCCGTCGAGCTAATGTTGCTCGCGGTCAACATCAATTTTGTTGCATTTTCCGCATATCTGGATGATCTGCATGGGCAGGTATTTGCAATGTTCGTTCTAACCGTTGCCGCCGCCGAGGCCGCTATCGGGCTGGCCATTTTGGTGACATTCTTCCGAATTCGCGGCTCGATCGCGGTTAATGATATTGCGAATATGAAGGGATAGCATGGCGTTTTTATCGGTTTTTTCTCCTCTAATTGCATTTTTCTTTGCGTTTCTCTTCGGTAAACAGTTGGGGGATCGTGGGGCGCAGTTTTTAACATGTGCGGGCGTAATTCTCGCCGCAATGTGTTCCTGCTTTTTGTTTGTAGATGTGGCGATTAACGGTCATACACAAACAATTTTGCTGATGAACTGGATTGATGTAGGCGGTTTTGAAGCCACATGGAATATTCGTCTTGATACGCTTTCCGTGGTCATGATGTGTGTCATCACAATTGTCTCTTCCTGTGTTCATGTTTACTCAATTGGTTATATGAGCCATGATCCGGCAAAGGCACGCTTCATGAGCTATCTGTCCTTATTTACCTTTGCCATGTTGATGTTGGTAACCGCAGATAACCTCTTGCAGTTATTTTTCGGCTGGGAAGGTGTTGGCTTGGCATCTTATTTATTGATCGGGTTCTGGAACACCAAACATTCAGCCAATAGCGCGGCCATGAAAGCGTTTATTGTTAACCGCGTTGGCGATTTTGGTTTGGTGTTGGGGATGTTCACAATTTTTGTCGTCTTTGGCACAATACATTTTGATGAGATTTTCGCGGTCGCCCCGGAAAAGGCTACCGTTCTATTTAACTTTATGGGCTTTCAGGTGCACGCTCTGACACTTGCCTGTTTATTACTATTTATCGGTGCGTGCGGTAAATCGGCGCAACTTGGGTTGCATACATGGTTGCCGGATGCGATGGAGGGACCAACACCGGTTTCCGCGCTTATTCACGCCGCAACTATGGTGACCGCAGGCGTTTTTTTGGTGGCCAGATTCTCACCCGTCTTTGAATATGCACCTGATGCGTTAATGGTTGTCTGCGTTGTCGGCGCAACAACGGCATTTGTGGCGGCAACCATTGGTATGACTCAATTTGATATTAAACGGGTGATTGCCTATTCGACCATGAGCCAACTGGGCTATATGTTTTTCGCGCTTGGTGTTTCCGCATATGGCGCGGCAATGTTCCATTTGGTAACGCATGCTTTCTTTAAGGCGCTCTTATTCCTTGGCGCCGGTTCTGTCATTCATGCCATGAGCGATGAACAAGATATGCGCAATATGGGCGGCATTTGGAAAAAGATACCTTTTACCTATGCCTTAATGTGGATCGGATCATTGGCCTTGGCAGGCATTCCGTTTTTTGCTGGCTATTATTCAAAAGATATCATGCTGGAATCTGCCTTTGCAGATTATACATGGTTTGGTCATTATGCGTATTGGATGGGGATTGCCGCGGCGTTTATGACGGCGTTCTATAGCTGGCGTTTAATTATCATGACCTTCCATGGTGATCCGCGTGCCAATAAAGAAGTTATGAGCCATATTCATGAATCGCCTAAGGTTATGCTATTGCCTCTTATTGTCCTGGCGATAGGTGCAATCTTTGCCGGCGCGGCACTATATAAGCCATTCGTCGGTGGTTCATCCCATCATGGCGCTGATGATCATCATTTAGAAGTTGATCTTCATCATTCGGACAATGAAACTGAGCATCATAACAACGAACATGACAATGATGCTCCGGTTTTGGAAGAAGACCATGAAGACACTACCGCGTGGAATAGAATTGGATTTTGGAAAGACAGCATCAAAGTTATGCCTGAAAATGATACCGTTGAAGCTGCGCATAATGTTCCAAAATGGGTGAAGTTATTGCCGACCATTATGGGCGCATGCGGTATTTTCCTTGCCTATGTCATTTATCTATGGGGCGCGGGTTTGGCAGGTAAATTTACAAAACTCTTTAAACCTCTACATAACCTTTTCTTCCATAAATGGTATTTTGATGAGCTTTATAATGTCTTATTTAAAGAAGGCGCCATCGGTTTTGGGCGTATGTTCTCAAGAACCGATAAAGGTGTTATCGACGGCCTAGGGCCCGACGGAATTGCCCGTTCAGCCGTATGTGGCGGCGGAATTCTAAGGCGCATACAAAACGGCTTTGTTTATCAATATGCCTTTATCATGATGATTGGTCTGATTTGTCTGATTACCTGGGTTGTTTTCGGAGGGATGCAATAATGATTGAATTTCCGCTTTTATCTCTGCTTACATTTTTGCCGTTAATCGGCGCATTTTTTATTATTACCATACGCGGAGATTCCGAGAGTGTGGCGCAAAATGCGAAATATACCGCTCTTTATACGTCAATCTTTGTGTTCGTTCTCAGCCTGTATATCATGCTGACATTTAACCCGGACAATGGCGGGTTTCAGTTTAAGGAAAAGGTTGAATGGTTACCATCCTTGGGCATTTCATATACGATGGGGATCGACGGAATATCATTGTTCTTTGTCATGCTATCTACATTCCTGACACCAATTTGTATTCTCGCAAGTTGGGATGCGGTGAAATTACGCGTTAAAGAATATATGATCGCCTTCTTGGTATTGGAAACCTTGATGATCGGTACGTTCTGCGCGCTTGATTTATTCTTGTTCTATGTCTTCTTTGAAGCCGTACTAATTCCGATGTTCCTTATTATTGGGATATGGGGCGGGCCGCGCAAGATATACGCATCCTATAAATTCTTTCTCTATACATTACTCGGCTCGGTTTTAATGTTATTGGCGATGCTAATGCTTTACAGCCAGACCGGCATAAGCGATGTGGAAACATTGATGCAAAATCCGGTTGCGGCTAATTTGCAATATGTCCTGTTCCTTGCGTTCTTCGCAAGCTTTGCCGTAAAGATGCCGATGTGGCCGGTTCATACATGGCTCCCCGATGCACACGTAGAAGCCCCAACGGCGGGCTCTGTTATATTGGCTGGTGTTCTTTTGAAAATGGGCGGGTACGGCTTTTTACGTTTCTCTCTGCCAATGTTTCCCGAAGCCAGTGATTATTTCGCGCCGATGATTATGACCCTCAGTGTGATTGCTATTATTTATACCTCTCTTGTGGCGTTGGTACAGGAAGACATGAAAAAATTGATTGCCTATTCCTCTGTTGCACATATGGGATTTGTGACATTGGGAATATTCTCCATGACCACAATTGGTATTCAGGGCGGCATTTTCCAAATGATTTCACATGGCTTAATCTCTGCGGCGCTCTTTTTATGTGTCGGCGTTGTTTATGATCGCCTGCATACACGGGAAATGTCTCGTTATGGCGGTATTGTGAAAAATATGCCCAAATATGCCACTGTATTTATGATCTTTATGCTGGGATCTGCGGGCTTGCCGGGGACATCTGGTTTCATTGGGGAGTTTTTATCACTACTTGGTACGTATCAGGTTAACATCCTAATGTCTCTTCTTGCGGCAACGGGCATGATTTTGGGCGCGGCTTACATGTTGTTACTTTATCGCCGCGTTGTATTTGGCCCCGCGGAAAATAGGGATGCACTGGCTATGCCTGATCTAAATTCCAGAGAAATTGGTATCTTGGCGCCCTTGGCCGTGATGGTGATTTTAATCGGTGTGTACCCCGCGCCGTTAACCTCACGCATTGAACCATCTGTGGATCGATTAATGGCGATATATCAAACAAATATAGGAAAAACTTTGGAACCAAAGAAAGCCACTCTTGTTGATGCGGAGCCGCTTAACGATTCCTCTGAGCCAATATCACTAACTTATAAGGAGCAGGCACATGATTAATCTGCCTATTTCCATCGATGCGATTATCCCGGAAATCACACTTGCTTGCGGCGCTATGTTTTTACTAATAATCGGGGCGTTATCAAAGCGTATTATTACGAATACGCTTTCTTATGCGGCTGTATTATTGCTGATTTTTACCTTCTTTCTACTGGTTTCACTCAATTGGGATACATCAATCTCAATGAATGGCTTTTTTGTTATGGACAGTTTTGCCGGGCTAATTAAAAGCGCGGTTCTTCTTTCCATGGCGGGGGTTCTCGCGTTATCAACCGGCTATATGAAACGTGAAGAAATCGTAGCATTTGAGTATCCTATTCTGGTTTTGCTATCTACGCTGGGTATGATGGTGATGGTTTCAGCAAATGATTTATTATCTCTATATATCGGCCTGGAACTTCAATCTTTGGCGCTCTATGTTTTGGCAACAATCCGTCGTAATTCGCTAAGATCAGCAGAGGCAGGTATTAAATATTTCGTACTCGGCGCATTATCCTCCGGCATGATTTTATTTGGCTCATCCATTATTTACGGCTTTGCAGGAACAACAAATTTTACAGCCATCGCCGAGGCATTTTCCGCCAATCCGGATATGAAATTGGGGCTTAGTATGGGACTGGTTTTCTTACTATCCGGCCTTGCTTTTAAAATTTCTGCCGCGCCATTTCATATGTGGACGCCGGATGTTTATGAAGGGGCGCCAACTTCGGTTACCGCTCTATTTGCAATTGTTCCTAAATTGGCGGCTCTGGCGTTAATGATGCGCATTTTCTGTGAGCCATTTATGGGCTTACAGGATATGTGGGTGCAAATCTTATGGGTGCTATCCGTTGCATCTATGCTGGTGGGGGCTTTTGCGGCGCTTACACAGGAAAACATTAAACGATTACTTGCCTATAGCTCAATCGGCAATGTGGGCTATGCCTTGATCGGCATTATTGTCGGCGGGACGGGCGGCCTTGGGGCAACGCTATATTATTTCCTAATATATATGGCGATGACGGCGGGGACGTTTGGCATCATTATGTCGCTACGTCGCGAGGGGGCAAGTCTGGAAAAGATTGAAAGTTTGGAGGGGATGTCAAAAACGCATCCGGTACAAGCTTATGTTCTGGCAATTCTTATGTTCTCCATGAGCGGGATTCCTCCCATGGCTGGTTTCTTTGGTAAGCTATTTATTTTTGAGAGCGCGATAGCCGGCGGCTATATATATCTTGCCGTGCTCGGCGTCGTCAGCTCGGTTGTTGCGGCTTATTATTATTTGCGCATTATAAAGGTCATGTTTTTTGATGAGCAAGTGGAGGAATTGCAATATGAAACCAATGTGCCTCGTGATGCGGTTATCATTGTATCGATTTTAATTATCACCGGATTGGTTTTAATGCCTGAGCCGCTCTTAATAATGACGCAAAACGCGACGGCAAGCCTTTTTTAGGAACATAATCTTATGCTGCTTGCCGTTGATGCCGGAAATACCAATACTGTTTTTGCCCTATGTCAAGATGATCACATTTTGGCGCGGTGGCGTTGTAAAACAGATGCAGGCCGCACGGCGGATGAATATGCCAGTTTTTTAATTCCGCTTTTAAATCAAGGCGGGTTTGCCTTTTCCTCTATCAATAAAGCTATTATCAGCTCAGTTGTCCCGGAGTTGAATTTTAATCTTAAAAAGTTCTGTGACGATTATATAGGAAATAATCCCTATTTTGTGCGCTCTGGCGAGACGGATTTTGGCATTAAAGTTTTATTGGATGAGCCGCGATCAGCAGGCAGTGATCGATTAATTAATGCGGTGGCTGTGAATGCACATTATAAAACACCTGCAATTGTCATTGATTTTGGCACGTCCACAAATTTTGATGTCATAGATTCCGATGGTAACCATATCGGCGGCGCTCTCGGTGTTGGGCTAAATTTGTCCTTAGATGCGTTGCATAAGGCGGCCTCAAAATTACCAAAGGTTGATATTAAGAAACCGGATCATGCAATAGGAAAAAATACCGTAGATGCTATGCGCTCCGGCTTATATTGGGGATATGTTAGCTTTATCAATGGGATGATAGATAAACTTGCCGCTGAGCTTTCCGAAGCGCCTTCCATAATTGCAACGGGCGGCCTTGCGCATGTATTCGAGGAAGATATTCCTTTGCTGGATACCATTGATGACGATTTAACCTTGAAGGGGTTGATCGAAGTCTATAAAAGAAACGCATGACTTATTTCGACCGCAACGGTGAGTGTTATACACCGTCAAAAAACGATACTGTAAGAGCGCGGTCCGGCGCATTTTGCGTATGTTTGTGCGGCGATAAAATTTTGGTAAATTTGGAACCTCATGCCCCTGATAATCCCTCCTTACCCGGCGGAGGAATTGAGGAAGATGAAAATGCCTTTCAAGCGGCACAACGGGAATTTTTAGAAGAAACGGGCATAAGCTTTCCGCAAGATCTAACATCGAAAAAAACATTCATTCAAGACATTAAGCTTTATGCGGATGATGTAGATGAATACTGGAATTATAATCAAACCTATTTTCTTTTCCATGTGGAAAGAAATAATTCCATCTATTTCGAAGGGCAAAAGAAAAATCCTTCAGGTTATTATGCTTTTTGGGATGATGTTGAAACTATACAAATGTCTACGCTACATTATGGACATAAAAAAGCACTTAAAATTATTTTGGATAATGATATATGAACAAACTCAACCCAGATCATCTTCATTTTATTCCGCTTGGCGGCTCGGAACAATTTGGCATTAATTTAAATGTATATGCCTATGGTGAAAAACTGTTGGCGGTGGATTGCGGCCTTGGTTTTGCCGATGATCGTTTTCCAGGGGTCGATTTGCTGCTGCCCGATCCGTTATTCTTGGAAGAAAATCACAAAAAGCTGGTCGGCTTGGTCATTACCCATGCACATGAAGATCATATTGGCGCGGTCGCTTTTTTATGGCTCCGCTTTAAATGTCCGATTTATTGTTCAAAGTTTACCGCCGAAGTCTTAAAGAAAAAATTTGAAGAACATAATATTAAGAAAGCAAAAATTCACGTCATCGATCCGATGCAAACGGCGGCGCTCAAACCATTTGAAGTGCAGTTCGTTCCTGTGTCGCATTCTGTCCCGGAGACTATGTGCCTGTTTATTTCAACCAAGGCCGGAACCGTTGTACATAGCGGGGACTGGAATTTAGATCCCACGCCGGTTGTCGGTGCGCCCACAGATAAAAAAGTATTTCAAGAGCTGGGTAAGAAGGGCGTTTTGGCTTATGTCGGGGATTCCACAAATGCCAACGTAGATGGGCGTAGCAGTTCAGAAACCGAAGTGCAGGAGGGATTGAAAAATGTCTTCCTGAAACAGAAGGGGCGCATTTTAGTGACGGCGTTTTCTTCCAATATCGGACGCGTGCACAGTATTCTAAAGGCTGCCAAAGAATGTGATCGTCAGGTCGCGGTCGCGGGGCGCTCTCTTCATCGTATGATCGGGGTTGCGAAATCTTGTGGTTATCTAATGGATGTGGATGACTTCGTTAGTGAAGATGATCTGCAATATATCCCGCATGAAAAATCTGTCCTCCTTGTGACGGGATCACAAGGTGAGGCGCGGGCGGCGCTGGCGCGTATTGCGCGGGGACAGCATCATTTTAAAATCGGGCGCGGTGATACGGTTATATTTTCGGCGCGTGCGATTCCGGGTAATGAGCTGGAAATTAACCATGTTAAAAATAACCTGATTGCGGCGGGCGTGCGTGTTGTTACGCCCAACACAACAAATGAAATGATTCATACATCGGGCCATCCCCGCCGCGAGGAAATTGCCGATATGCTGCAATGGTTAAATCCGAAAATTGTGGTGCCTGTCCATGGGGAGCGATTAATGCTGGAGGCGCAGGCGGATTTGGCGAAGGAAACACAAATTAAGCATGTGATCATTCCCACCAATGGCGCGGTGATTGATTTAAGCGCGGAGACACCGGGCATTATTGACCATGTGCATGCCGGGCTATTGGCCGTCGAGCCAAAACGCATCATGAGTGATGATCACAGGGCCCTTTCGGAGCGCCGTAAATTACAATATACAGGAACCGCACATGTATCGCTTGTGCTAAATCATAAAGGCAAATTATTGGCGCCACCTAATATTTCCACTATGGGTCTGTTCGATGAGGCGGATGAGGATGAAAGTGATTTCGTGGCAACGCTCTCCGGTGAGATTGCAGACTTTATTGAAGCCCTCAAGCCTGTGGATTTATCCGACGAAGACATCATCGCCGAAAAAGTACGCATTGCCTTTCGTAATTACATTAATGGCTTTTTGGGGTTAAAGCCAAAAACAACCGTTCATGTCACAAAGGTTTAATGTACTTTACGTGTGATCTACTCCCGTTATTTAACGCAGGGCTATAGTAAGCTTTTAAGTTCATCGACTGTCATTGCGATGTCATCCGCGCCGGCGATTTTTAATTTTTTTGCATGATTGTCATTACAATGCAGCCCGCCGCAAAACCCGATTGTGTGCATGCCTGCGGCTTTGCCTGCTTTAATGCCATGGGCGCTATCTTCTATCACAATGCAATCAGAGGGCGCGGTGTTCATTTTATCCGCCGTAAATAAAAATAAATCGGGATAAGGTTTGGCGCGGGCCACCTGATCTGCGGAATAAATATGCGGATCAAAAAATGTATCGATACGTGTTTGTTTTAATTTCTTCTTTAAAAAGCCCAGCCCTGAACTGGAGGCAACGGCTTTGACGTGGGGGAGGGTGCTAACAAAATCATGCATGCCGCCTACGGCTTGTAATCTAACCTCAAATTCTTTATGAAGGCGATCTTTAAGTGATGGTCTGAATGTATTAGATAAAGGCGTGCCAAATTTATTTTGATATTCTAAAGCAATTTCATCATAAAAGTAGCCCTCTCCCGTCCCCATATATTTGGCGACAAAGTCATCGACTTCGTAACTGATCCCGATATTTTTAACATGGTCGATCATAATTTCCTGATAGAGAATTTCGCTATCGATCAAAACGCCGTCGCAATCAAATATAATGGTTTTCATGATCTTTTTCCTTTTCAGATATGTATAGGTGGCTATGATGATGCCTGTCGAGACACGAAGTGTTTTAATGTGTTACAAACAAGATTGCAAAGCATATGAGTATAGTATCCGGAATTGTTGTTTATTTATGCACGTGGTGGGTTGTGTTATTTTGTACATTGCCAATTGGCGTGACACCGCATCAGGAGGAGGGGACAGGAACCGCAGGCAGCGCCCCGCTTAAGCCGAATTTGAAATTTAAATTCATACTGACCAGTATTATTTCCGCGTTTATCTGGGTGATTATTTATCTGCTGTTGCAGAGCGAGATCATGAATTTTTATGATGTCGCTGAACAAATGCGTACCGAGGATCTGTTGAAAAATGCAGAATAAAACTTGTCTCTGCGCTAAAAAGCATGATTTATTATTAAAGGCTAATTTTTACAAAGATCGATGACTATGAAATATATTTTCTGCTTTTTCCTCCTGATGTTCCTAAGCTTCCCTGTTTTAGCGCAAAGCGGCAACCAGTCTGTTCCTGATCTGCCGCCGCCTCTGCAACGGTTGATCACCGATGGCGCGCAAGTTCGTTACTTGGGGCAAGTAAACGGTATGGATGGCTGGGTGACGATACGCCAGGGGCAGGAACAATATTTCTATGTGACGCCCGATCAAAAGAATTTCATTATGGGGTTATTATTCGATGATAGCGGACGCATGCTGACGGTGGATCAGGTTCAGAATTTGCGTAAAAATGAAGGTGATGTGCTTGATTTATTGGCGGAAGGGCAACTTGAACGCCCGCGTCTTGATGCCGCCACAACGGGCATGACGGAAACAAGATTGGATGTAAAATCACCATCCGAGCAATTATTGAATGACATGGAAAATGCCAACTGGATTCCGCTTGGGAAGAATGGCGCGCCTGTTATCTATACGATAGTGGATCCGCAATGCCCACACTGTCACGCCTTCATGAAAGATTTGAAAAAAGATTACATTGATGCCGGAAAAATTCAGGTTCGATTGATTCCTATCGGCATTCGCGAAGAAACCAAAGCCCAGGCCGCGTTCCTTCTTGCGACGCCTAATCCTGAAGAAGTTTGGTTCCGTCATTTGGCGGGGGATGCCAGCGCACTTCCTGCGAAATCAAATATCAACCAACAGGGCGTTCAGCATAATCTTTCTGTGGTTGAAAATTGGCGGCTTGATGTCACGCCGTTTACCGTATATCGCGCGCGTGATGAAAGTATTAAAATTATTCGCGGGCGTGCGGAAAATGCACAGACTATTTTGGATGACATGACGAAATAAAATGTGACTCTTTTCTGGGCGAATTCAATATGGTAAGACTTAATTAAGACGGTATCATTTATCTTATAGAAAAAGGGCGTAAAGCAAGTCTATGTCATCACAAAATAAAATATTATCCTTTATGATTGAAAATCTAGGCTTACCACTTATGGGGGCGGTGGCGCATATACAAAAAAAAGCGTCCACACCGGAGGATGATGCCGAGCTTATGGCAAAAATGTTGACATCTTCGGTTGATCTGGCCATGTCAATTTCCGCGAAAATGAATGTATCAACAGATACCAGCAAGGCCGAGGCATTACGATTTGAATTAACGGCACTTGCGGCAAAGGCTCTGTCAAATCGTGCCAGATTGAAAGGTAAAGAGCCATCCGGAATTGATATGGATAGCTTGAAGGCGACGACTGATTCTTTATTCATGTTTGCCGGTAATTTTACGATTAATGAAACTGGCATCGAATATCTTAAAAAAATCGGCTTTGATGATGTGACGATCAAAGAGAGCGTAGAATTACATTTAATTGAGGCGTTACTGCCTGTTATCTCTGTCATTGATCATAAAGATCGAGGGTTATTTCCCAATATCGCGGATCGTTTGATTAAGGAAGCTGATGCTTTATCGGCTCAATTTATAAAAACCGGAAATAAATCTGAAGAGATTGATGCTTTCGCAAAACAAAAAATTCTGAAATTACTGGCTCAAACCTTCGTGACAATTTACCCGAATTTAATCGGTGGAAATAAATCAATCGGTGATGTATGGCAGGAGTTCGACCGCCAAAAAGCATTGATAGTATTGTTATTAGATTATCTTTTAACAGGAGAGCGAAATATACAAGTACCTGAAGATGACGCGGGAGATGCGCCAACTCCGGCTTCGACTCCTAATGTTACTGCGCCGCCTAAGGAGGAAAGTGCGCCTGTCTTAAATAAGCCTGCTCCGCCGCCGCAACCTACCGAACAAAAACAGGCGGCCGCTGAGGAAGATAAAAAAAGTGATGATAAAGGTGAGGGCGAGGCCGCCGTTAACCCGTTCAGCTTCTTTAAGAAAGATTAAATACGGATATTACAAATGTTAAATGAAGTTTTTGCCGCATGTTTATTAATGGCTGCTCAAAATTACGCTGTGCCGCCGGCTGCTTTGGTGGGGATCTATCATACGGAAGGCGGGAAAGTGGGGCAACAGGTCGGTAATAAAAACGGCAGTTATGACTTGGGGCCGATGCAGATCAATACCATTTGGATTCCCGAACTGGCTAAAAAATGGGGCGTTTCAAACGAGCATGCAAAGAAATGGGTGCGTGATGATGCCTGTACAAATGTTGGTGTCGCGGCATGGATTCTAAAGGGGCATATCAATCGCACTCATGATCTAAAGACAGCTCTGGCACATTATCATTCAAAAACACCAAAATATGGTGATCGTTATAGAAAAAAGGTTATTAGCGCGATGTATAAAAACAACTTAGTAAAAAATAAACGATAATAAAGACTTGCCGCAAAAATTTGGACAAGTTATCCTTTTATTGCTACAAGACTTAATAAGAATTTATTTGAATAAATTACGGAATATAAAAAAAATGAAAATCAAACGAATATTAACGCTTGGACTAATTCTTCCGCTGGTCATGGGGTGTTCTGGTACATATATGAAAGGTAGTCCACAAATTGTTGCGGAGCCTGATAAAATATCCGCAATGTTGGCCGATGCTGCTGATCGTGCAAGTTCATCTTTGGAAACATTGGCGGCGATTGAAGCGCAAAACAGAAAAATGCCAGCTTCTCCGAATTTAGACAATGCGCCAAAAGAATTAATGCGCGCCATAACCATTAACTGGATTGGTCCCGTTGAAGAATTAACCGCAAAGCTTGCTAATCGCGCAAGTTATGCTTTCCAGGTTTATGGATCTGGTCCTGCGACACCTCTCATTGTTTCCATTGATGCCGAAAACCAGCCTATCATCGAAGTTCTTAGAAATGTAGGTGTGCAGCTCGGAAGTGAGGCTGCTGTTCATGTGAATGCAGAAGATAGAGAGATAGAAATCAGATATGTTACAAAATTCCAGGATATTGATGACCTCTAAAATGACTTATAATCTTAAAACAATCGCGGGTGTTGCGGCCATTGCATCGCTATTATTAACGGCGGTGCCCTTGCCCTCCTATGCGGCGCTTTCGAGTCAGACGCGGGTGAATATCGAGGCAGGTGATGCCACAAATTCTGCGCCGCCCTCATTGGATTATATGTTTAATTTAGAAGTTGATGAGAGTGATAATCCGATTGGCAGCGGGGACTCTCTGGCACTGGATATTCGTCTTGATGCGCTAAAAGAAGCGGCGCTTTCTTATGGCGCGCGTGGTGGCTTGGCAACCCGCACGTTTGAAATCCGTCAGGATTTAGATGATAAGGCAAGATACCTTGATAAGGTTTTTGATTTTAGACAACTTCTAATCAATGCGCCGGACGGCTTTATGATTGAACCGCCGGTTATCAGTGAAGCTGAAAATAATATTTTGGTTGGTAATGGCGGATTGGAAGCCGCGGTCACAGATCGTATGTATAATATCAATACCAATGTAAAAATCGTCACGGCTCCGAAAACGTGGCGTCAATATCTGGAACGTGAATGGGGTGTGGTGGAACCACCCCCTAATATTCTACGCCCGATCACACATAAAGAGCGTGAAATCTGGAAACAGGAACTTGAAAAAGGCTGGATTGAAGGATACGCGCAAGCCGAAGAAGTATTTGAAAGCGATTTAAACATGCTGCTTTCACACTTTAGAGGTATGGTTCGTTATAAAGTGCTGTTGGCACAGGGAATGGTTTCCCCCACAATTACAACTCAAACCAATAGAGGAATAACCGGCGGCGGCACGCAAATGAGAATTGGCGATCGCGCCGTTCAAATTATCGACAGCCCGAAACTTATTCCAGAGTCTGCGGAATGGTCACCAGAAAACCGGTAAGTCTTGCAAAGGCGCAAAACGCCGCTGAAGAAACCTGGCCCGATGAGCCTATGCGCTTTACAGAGGATCATGTTGACCCTTTTTTGCTATGGGCGGTTAAAAAAAGTGCGTCTGATGTCTCTTTTCAATCCGACAAACCGATCTATGCCGATATTCATGGCACGCTGTATCCTATAACGTTTCGTCCTTTGGATGCGGCGGATATGGCGGCAATTCTGAATAAAATTTATGGCCCTGATGCGCTGGCTCGCTTGGCCAGTGGACGTGATCTTGATGTGTCCTATGAGGTAAAACCGGATCGCTATACCCGTTTTCGTTTCAGAACAAACATAACGGCCATTTTGTCAAAGGGTAGGGACGCCGCACAAGTCACGATGCGTGTTCTGCCGAACCAGCCACCTACAATGGAAGATTTGGGCGTTGAGCCTGAGATTATGAAGGCATGGGCGCCGCGTCAGGGGATCGCCATTATTACAGGCCCGACAGGTTCCGGTAAAACAACCTTACTGGCGGCGGGTATGCGCATGTTGCTCGAGAGTCCGCGCGGCGTTGGTAAGGTTTTGACCTATGAAGCGCCGATTGAATATGTCTATGACACGATTGAACAACGTAGATCTCTTGTGGCACAATCTGAAATACCGCGCCATTTGCATAACTTTGCGGATGGGGTTCGTAATGCTTTGCGTCGTAAACCAAACATTATTCTCGTGGGTGAATCTCGCGACCGCGAAACCATTTCCGCATCCATCGAAGCCGCACAAACAGGTCACTTGGTTTATACCACGACCCATACTATGGGCGTTGCCAATACAATCTCCAGAATGATCTCTACATTTTCAATTGATGAAAGACAGGAGCGGGCATTGGCATTAATGGAATCCATTCGATTGATTGTGTCCCAAGCCTTGGTTCAAAAGGTCGGCGGTGGACGGATTGGCGTTCGTGAATGGATGAGTTTCCCTGACGAAGTACGTGAAAAACTGATGGGGATGGACTTTACGGATTGGTCCGCGGAGATACAACGTATGGTGCAACTTTATGGACGCACTATGGCAAAATCGGCAGAAATTATTTTCGAAGAGGGAAAGATTGATCGCCGCACTTATATTATGTTATCATCATCTACCTAAGCCATTATTATTGTACATAAAAGTCAGAGGGAGCGTTTATGGTCTCAAGAGAAGAATTTGAAAATGTCCAGGACATGCAAAATTGGCATTGGAGGAACTCCATGCGCCCAATTCGGTTTTTTGCATTTGATGCGCGCGCTGCCATCCCTTATATTTTTCTTCTTTTATATGCCCGCTTGGTTACATTGGTTATATGTATTATTGTAACGATTATTTTTGCAATTTTAGAGAGAATGGGTTTGACGGTTCCTTCGGCTTTGCGTAAATTCAGATCGTGGTTGGCTGGTCCAAAACGTCAAGGATGGATAACATTGCGCCGCAGACATATGATTGACTATAAATAATATTATAAAGACGAAAACGTCGGAATTTAAGGAAGCAACACCAATGAAAACCAAAAGTCCACTAAAGCATTTCTTGCTTGCAACCTCTTTGATCAGTTTGGGGTTTGGCTATCAGGCTACATCTTATGCGGCATTTGAATGGACACCGCCTTCCAAGGTTGTTGATGCTCCTGCTCCGACGGCGACGCCTGCCATGGAAACTGCGCCTGATATGGATCCGCTATCACCTTCACCTGTTATGGAAGAAGAAATTGATGCTAAAGATGGGCTAACCCCGGATATGGTTGAAGAAGACCCGATTGAATATATCGAAGGGCAAGAACCAAAAACTATGGGTGCCGCTATTGCTCCTGCCCCTGTTAATCAGGCTGTGGCGCATGATCTTAAAGAAATTATTCAGGAAGCCGAACAAAGGAACGATATTACGCCTGTTGCGGCAATTCCAGAAACCGAACAACTTGATTCCCTTCCTGCCGATCCGAATATCGTTATGGGCTTTGGCAATAATTTACCGTTGGTAATGGCTGTTCGTCAGATTATTCCGCAAAATAAACCATATGCTTTCGCAAAGGACGTTGATCTTTCAACTCTTGTCAGTTGGAAAGGCGGCGCTACATGGCAGGAAACACTCGATCAAATTATCGCCGAGCAAGGGCTACGTATCAGCTATGATGCAGATGCCATTCGTATTGGGAAACAAAATAATCAGCAAGTTGCCGCCGCAATTAAGGTCGACCCAGACCCTGTCGAGACTTTATCAATAGTTGAGCCGCCGCAAGAAAAAGCGCCAGTTATTCAAGAGCCAGTTCCAAATGCGATAACAGAGATTACTCAAATTGAACAAGAAATTTTGGCACCAGAAGAGCCGCAAAGCTTATCGATTGATGATGTTGTTATCGCCCCGGTGGAGCCTGAAACAGTTAATACACCTGTTAATAATGATATGACCTTGGAAGAAGTCATTGCCGCTGCCGATGCAGAAATTAAAACATCGGGCGTGGAAAAACCCAAAAAAGAAAATGCGTTTGTTTCTGCAATAGAAGAAACGGATGTCGCCGCCATTGAGCCGCCATTACCTGAAACGGAACGTCTGGACTCAATCCCGGTTGATGATACGTTTTCACAGGAAAATGAAGTGCTTGAGGCATCTATTTCTGATGCGATTGTTATTTCCCCAATCGAAAATCTGGATGATGCTATCGTTCAACCGATTGAAAATGGTGAACTTTCAACCATATCAGAAGGGACAATCATTCGCCGTATAGATGAACCGGTTGCTGCTAATGAAATGATCGCTCCGGCAGCGATGGATAATGTAGACATTGATGCGTCGGATGAAATGATGACCATTGAAGAAGACATCAACGTAGTGGAAAATATACCTGCAGAGGATCTTCTTGTTGAAGAACTGGATGTTGTTATCATACCCGGCGAAGAAGAAATTTTAGCGGAAAGCACCATTGAGCTTCCTCAAGATTCTGAGGTTGAGGTAATAGAGGAAGACATTCTCGTTATGCCGACCTCTGATCCGAATGTGGTTCAATCCATTGAAGATAATATGCCTGAATTTGACGATATACGTGACGCAGAACCACTTGATATTGCTATGGTGGAAGAAGCGGAACCTCTCGAGATGGCGGTGCCGGCCGTGGCAATGGATGATGTTGTCAAAACTTGGAAGGTGAAAAAAAATTCTGATTTAAAATCAACTTTGGAAAAATGGTCAGAAGAGGCCGGCATTCAGCTGGATTGGAAAATGGAACAAGATTACCAAATCAATTATATGGTTTGGGTCGATGGCAGTTTTCAAGAAGCGATCAGTGTCTTAATGCAAGGTTACAGCAATGAAAAAGGACTTATTCCTGTTGCAACGCTTGGCGCGGACAGTAATGGCAATCCTGTTTTAATCGTTGAACCTGCTGTTTAAATACCTTTTTACCCTTAATCATTTATTACAGGAAGTTAGATAATGTCAGGTTACTGATACTTGCGGTAACGCGGTATGATGCTTCTAACTGTACTTGTAAAAAATTTAATTTAATGGCGACATCGGTAATATCGACGGTTTCGATATCACTAATGGTTTCGGTAACCGTTGCTTTATCAATCAGATGCTGGTCATTGATTTCAGATAATCGTGCGCGGTCACTTTCAAGGCTGAATCTAAGCTGATCCAGATCGTCAATCGCTCTATTAATCATTAGGCCTAAGTCATTGAAAATTTTGAAGAAATTATCTGCGCGCAATTGATTTTCTTCATTAAAATCGTCACGAACCAGAGGATCTTCAAAATCAACAGGCAGAACCAACGAAGTTGCGGGCGGCGGTGTCTGGGGAAGATCGGTGGGCAATACGGCGCCTTCATAATCCGTTTCTTCTAATTTAATCTTCTCAATATGATAAACTTCCGAGGTATCGCTGACCGTTAATTCCTGTAATGCTTGAACGGCAATCATAATATCTCGAAAGCCATCGGCATTACCAAATGTCGTATAATCAATTTCAATACTTTTATCCGCGCGAACGCTGATATTACCAACATCATTGTCACTGAGTTGCGCGTTATATCCAATGACGTTATCTGTAATCCCCCGATATGAGGCAATCAAATCATCAGTGGTCAGCGTTTCAGCCTGCCAATCTTTCAACTCTCCTTTTAAAAATGTTGAAAGCGTGCCCGATGACAAAGAAAGCGGTTTTTGTGTGCTTGCGGCGCCGCCAAAAACGTAACGCTCATTATCTTGGGCATTAATCAAATCTTCCAGAAAGGGGATGATGTTTTTGGTCAGATCATTTACTTGCTGAATGTCAATTTCACCTTCTTGAATTTCACCGGCAATAATATTGGCCACATTACCCGCCTGTGCCTGAAGCTCTTCGATAGACGTTACCATTTGCTGTAGGCGGCGATCTGCAATTTTTATATTATTGGTATAAGTTTCAATCGCATTAAATTCGGCTCTGGCACGTTTGGATATAATGGCTTCGGTCTTTAGTCCGCTAAATTTTGTTGTTTTATTGCCACTTGATAATTGCAGTTGTAAATCGCTCAGATTGAATTGCTGGCGCTTGAGACTATTAATCTGTGAAAGTGACTGTCCTAAAGTTGAAATGCCAGTTGCCATAAATTTTCCTTTATTATCTAACGGCGTTAAGTAATTCTTGAAATAGTGTATCAATTGCCGATACCGCGCGCGCGGCGGCGGCATAGGCTGTTTGTACAACAATCAAATTTGAAAGTTCTTCATCCAGATTGACACCTGAATCATTAGTCAGCTTTAATTCCAAAGCGTCCCTAAAGCTGTCTTCATCGTCAAAACGGGACTGGGTGAGAATAATATCCTCAGTATGTTTGGCGATAATCTTTTGTCCGTAATCAATTAACGTTACCGAGGCGCCCAAATCAGTAGCAAGTTGTGTATATGGGCCAAGATTTGCGCTACGGAATGAGACGAATTGTCCACTCCCGTTAAAGGTTTCAGACTGATATGACACATCACTAATGGGCGATTTTTCCCTAACCGTGACACCTGCTGCGCCGTTTGTATCATCAATACTGCCAAATAATGCGGAGATAATATTCACATTGGCAGGAATGGCAGAAAGCGTATCTTCAATTTGATCGCCGTCAGTATCATCAATGAGGCCAAGCGCCGTTGCGCCGCCTTCGGTGGAGAAGGGGCCACCGGTAATTTTTAAATCACCACCAAAATTCGGATTGCTGTAACTGTCGCCGGGACGAAGTCTGATTTGTCCGCCCAAAGCATCCGGGTCGGCGATAAAATCATATACCGCCAGATTACGCACGGCTTGTAGCTTGGCTAATAAATCTACCTCTGTGTCATCACGATCAATCGTTATGCGCGTTGGGGAATCATTCCCAACCTGTATGTCAAAATACGGATCTGTCGCTTGCTGGGATGCGCCGTCGGTAAAGCCCAGGAAAACCAGCCCGTCATTATCCATGCCGTTTGGTACGGTCAATGGATCGGCGCTAACGGTAATATCGCCTCTGGATGTTAATTCTAATTGTCCTGATACGCCCGCTTGAATGACGGCATTCATGGTGGTTAAATCCGCCTGATCCGGCGCGGGCAGGGCAGGAATGGCGATGGTGTTAATATAGGTCACCAGATCACTGGCAAAATTTCCGGTTGGTGGCTGCGCAGCAACCAAACTTAAATCAATATCTATATCAACACTTAAGCCCAAATCCGGATCGCTAAAATTTATGCGGAAAACATCATTCGGATCATCAAGTAATGTATCGGCTGCGGCAACGATGTCTGCGGTATCAGTATAGGAGCTCAGATCGCTGACACCGGTAAATTTGTTGGTGGAATAAAGCCCCAAATAATCCTGAAGACTAACGCCGCCAACATCCGCAGGGGCAAAGCTGACATTTCCTATCGCGCTTTGGAAATCGGTATCACCGAAGGTAAATTCCAATACGCGTCGAATGACCTCGTTCGATCCCGTCTGTACTGTCGCGCCATATGTGCCGCTGCGTAATAACGTATTATCATTTAAAATATCCTGATTAACGCGCATATTTCCCGCAAAACCAACATAGGCAACGGGGGTTGTCTCATCGATTAATGGGGTCAATGGATTATCCAAAGTGGGCGGCGTATCAACAGGCACCGTGCCGGAGGCATCTGTATAGAGGCGCAATCCCTGCGCTTCAAAACGTAAGGCGAGCTTATGCGCAATTTCATCTATCTGGGCATTATATTGAGGGAGCATTTGATCGCGCAATTCCAATAAAGCTCCCATTTTCCCGCCTATCGGCAGTTCGGTTAAATTAACGCCGCCCGGTGTCGTCTCCGGATCACCTTTGATAAATAATCCCGCAGTGGCATTATCAGGATAATAGTTGGCTGGCCCGATTTGTGTCGGTTCAAAAACCAGTTCATTAGCATAGTCACTGGCTAACTCTTGGCCTTGGCGTGTTTGAATGACGATAATACCATCGCCGCGCTGGAAAAAACTGATATCAATTTCTCCGGATAGTTCCTTAATGGCGGAATCTCGAAAATCTTGAAGTTGCGCCGCAGTGGCTCCGGAATTCAACTGGAATTTTATTTCTTGGTTAAGGTCGGCGATTTGCACCAGTAAATCATTCACACGATTGACGGACAATTTTAAATCGGTCTGTGTATCATTCCTAAGGCTGCCTAACAGGTCGGAGAAATTATTAATTTTATTAGCGGTCGTCACGGCTTGATCGACGGTTGATCTTAACAGATATCCATCATCCGGACTATCCGCCAAGGCACTAAAACTATCACGTAAATCGGCAATTTCTGCCGCAAATGAAACTTCGGCATTGGGCGCGCCGTGGAAATCTTCAATGGAACGGAGATAATTCAATTTTGTATCTAATTGGCTGGTCGCACTCACTTGTGTCCACACATCACGCGTTAATGCCAGATCAACTTTACGAATAATCACACTGGAGCGTACAGACACACTTTGCCCGTTAATCGCTTGTGTTTCCTGCGGTAATATTTTGCGTGTATATCCTTCTGTACTCACATTGGATATATTATTGGATATCACAGACAATTGTTGCTGTGAAACGCGTAGACCGGACAATGCGGCGTCTAAGGCTCCTATAGACATGAAAAAGCTCCTGATATCATCATATCAAGAGCTTTGCAAAGAAAGTGCCAGTTTTAACTTTGCCTATTTAAGGCGATTTAATTCTTCTCAAGCTTTCATCAACACGGTTATCTTGAAGATCACGTAATTTCATCTCAATCAGAAGGGATAAGAGCATTTCTTTTCTTAAGGCGGTTTCATAACGATCACGCTTGGACATCAACTGTAGCGCATCCATGGTAACTTCAAAGCGCGTGATATTGGCTTCTTTAGTAATTAGATTGGTGTAAAAATTAGGGTGTTGAAACACCTTTTTGGTCAATACATCCATCTGTGCAAAATAACTTGGGTTTGTGCCAATAAAATTATCGATATCCGTTGCCGGCATACCAAATTCTTCAAGAAGCGCTTTTATCTCGGTATTAACAAAGCCAGAGCCTTCGGATTTCATACCAACTATATTGGCATAGCTATGTCTTGCAACATCACGTATGGCGCTGATTGAGCGATATTCCTGTAAAGGGTTCACAATGGAATCGCTATTCATTAGAACATCAGCTTCCCGATCATCAATCGGTTGCGGCCATGTAAATGTTTTGTGACCAAATAAAAGACGGCCCATGCTCATAACATCTTCTTCATCTGCGGATGTATCTAAGCCATCTGTGATATTAACCTCTAACGTTTTCGGAATGCTAATAAGGTTACTATAATTAATATCCCTATTTATACGCGCAGTGTTCCCCATATCAAAATCATCACAGAATACGCGAAGGCTGTTGTTAAAGTTGCTGGGTGAGCAATATGTTTCTTTAAACTGAAAAGCGCGCGCGGCATAGTTTTCAACATCACTTTGCGCCGAGTTGGTGCCGACTGGATTTTGTTCTTCATACGCTAAGGCTCTGGTAATCCCAAACGTATTCAGATCACGGCGCATTTCTGTTTCCACTAACCCTTTGGTCATAGAGGCAATGGAGCATAATTGTTCTGAGGGGGTGTAATCATCATGGGCGCGTTCTTGCTTTTCCCAAAATAGAAGCTGTGTTTCCAATTGCTGTTTAGCATCAAATAGAATGCCAATAAATCCGACTTGCTGCATCATTCCTGCTGATAATTGCAACGTCATACGCGAAAAATCGTAATAGGATTTATATAGACTATCCCATAATCCGGCGACGTGATCGTCATAACATAAGCTAAGCTGCGTTCTGAATTGAGTAGGGCCCGGTTCACAATCCGCCGGTTTTACCCAATTATCGAATGGGCTAGATTGATCATCGGATGTATTGGCTGCCGATGCATCCGATACGGTAAATACTTTAAGTAGTTCAGGAGATCTACGCACTCCAAAAGATAAACATAACTGCTGATTGTCTTCGGATAAATCAAAGCAGATATTTTCTTTAATAATATCTATCCCTTTATAGGAAATAGTTTGTTTAAATTGACCACTCCAATCCGTATAGAAGTCATGCTGGCTTACATTACTCTTATTTGAAATAGAAAGCGTTGCCTGTTTTGATGCCGGAAAGTATTGTCCTGACCAACTTAAGCTCTTAGTTTTGGTATCAAATAAAATCTCTAATGCGGGGGTGTCCATCGCCATGGGATTATCTTCTTCGATATTTAATCTGATCAACTCAGAGACACCAATTTTATAAGGTAATGCCAGCATGGCATTAATCTCGCCATAGCTATTTGATTGAAGCGATACGCGATCCCCTGTCTCCAGAGTAAGTATATAATTCTGATCAGGTTTAAAGTTTTTACCTGTAAGGTTAACCTGAAGATGAGGAGTCTTATCCGGCGCCGGTATATTGGCAATCGTGTGATAACGCGCCACACCTACGCTTGCGACTGTAACTAGCAGCAATGCGATCGGTATAAATAAATATTTCAATCTGTGACGTTTCATATTCATTCTTTTATTGATTTTTTCCGGCGCGGTTCTGTATACCTTCTTGGCGTTGTGCCAACTCATTTTCAAGCGCAACCGCCATAATCATTTCGGTACGTAAATTACTGTTAAAGGTGTCATTCAACAGCATAAGTTGTAGGGCTTGAAGCGCCACTGCTTTACGATTAACGTTGGCGGGCTTGTCATACAAGTTGATATAGAAAGACGGGTTCTGGAATACCTTCTTCGTTAAAAGCTCCATTTGTGCGTAATAGCTGGGGTTGTTGCCTAAGATACCTGTCGCTTCTGAGTCGGGAACTCCCAATTCTAATAAAATAGCTTTCAATTCATCGGTTCCGATACCAGATCCTGCCGATTTTAAACCAATAATCGTGTTAAAGCTGTTCTGGGCAACACTTCTTTTTGCCAAAAGCGCACGATAATCTAAAAAGTCATCAGTATCATCCTGGTTTGAAAGGTTGGAAAGATTCAGGGTTTTACTAAAAACTTCATGCCCAAACAGATTATTAGACATTGCCAAAACGTCAATTTCATCATCTGTGGGGGCGCCATTTGCGCCGTTTCCATTTAGGAAATCAACATTTAATGTTAACGGGATGTCAATTGTCCGTGTGAAATCAATGTCTTTATTGTGAAATAAGGGATTTGTCGCATCATCACAGAATCCAGATTCAGCAAAGGCATTGTTATTGTCACGCTCATTACAATATCTGTTTGAAAATTGCTCGATTCTTGCCTGAAAATCTCTGGCAGGGTCGGCGGCGACCGTTGTGGCATTGCGCATTAAACGATCGATTGATCTTCTGGACATAACTGATGCAGTCATCTCGGCTTTACGCTCACTCGCCGCAAGGCTTCGAACGCCGGAACCAATACTACATAGTTCTTCACTCGGGTGATAATCTTTATGCGCTTCAGCTTGCAACTTTTGCAAAAGCTGCTGTGTTTCCATTTGCATTTGGGCATCCATGAAGGAGCCGATAATTTGTACCTGTTGCATCGCAACTGCGGAAAGTTGATTTGTCATCATCATCATTGCCGGCAATACATTTTCATACCAAAATGAATCAATCATCCATGTATGGTGATCAGCAAAACTTTGTGAGATATGGTTTTTGGTGTCTGTATGGGCGGCTTGTACACAGTTACACGCACATGAACAACAAAATCCACTTGCTTGCGCTTTATTTGGAGCCATCGCAAGACACAGCGTAAGGGCGATAAATGCCGTCATTACAACCTGTCTTAATTTAAAGTTTATTTTTATCATTGTTCCTTCTCCATAATTCACAAGCATTATAGTTTGTCCTTCACTAAAAATTCATTACAACGCAGTTCCCTGCATAATTGGGCACGCAGGCCGGATTGCTACATATTCCGTCATCCCATCCGGGAATATAACTATAAAAAATACTATTGATATCATTGATGACGATACCGGTTTTGATCAAATTACCACATCCTGGTGCGCTATTACCGGGAAACAGATAACGCTCATATTTTTGGGTATTTTCTTCGCTGGCATCATGAATTTCTTCATACCAAGAATCGGCATCGGGGGGCGAGAAAGCATTTTCAATGTTATCATCCCAATCTGCGGCTACATTTGCGGGATTTGTACATGATACGGGGAGCAAACGTGGGTCTGTTCCCGCATAATCACTAAAGCTTAAAAAACCATCGACATCCGCTTCTAACATAAAGTTATGACATTTTGCCAAGGCCCACACATCGCGCATAACTGTACACATTTCTGTATTATTGGGATCATAGGCCGCGCGGCTTAGATTACTTTTACCCCCTAAGAAGCTATGATTAAAATTCTCGGTAATATAAGGAGTTAAGGCGCTAATAACCAGCCCCTCTAAAGAGCAATCAAGTGAATCGGGGAAACACTGTCCGGCATGTGATTCACTGAAGATTTCCTCTGTATGTAATGCAGAATAATTGCTGAGGATATCAAAACAACTATAATCCAGAACGCTGTCCGGTTTCAGGATATAGTTTTGAGTCTGTCTAGAGCGTCTCTGTCCCTCCAGCCATGCGCGGCTTTTCATGGATTCGAAATAAGTAGTATCACATGTCGCCGTTGTCAAATCAGCCGGAGTAACGGGCAGACCGGTTGTGGCAATGGCGGGGAAGGGGGCGCACATCACCAAAAACAGGCTTACACACACACCATAAAGCTGTGTGCTTATCCTATTTTGATGATGTGTTTTTTGTAACATGACTATTATTGTCCCTCATCATTCATCATTCTAAATTGCGTCTCTGCTAAGCCTAGCTCTAACAGCTGTGCGGCCAACATCTCAGATCTCAATTCAACCTCAAGCGTATCAAAATCCTGCATTAATCCGATAGCCTTCAAAGCAACCTGTTTGCGTTTCACATTTGCAGGCTTGTCATACAAGTTTATATAAAAATCAGGGTTTTGATAAATTTTCTTGGTTAAAATTTCCATTTGCGCGTAATAACTGGGGCCGCCTTGCATATAAGTATCAATGTCTTCGGCTTGAAGCCCAAGCTGTGAGAGGAGCGCATACATATATGTTGAGGCAGACGCATCGCCTGTTGATTTTAATGCGGTTTGCGCATGGAATGAATTCTCGGCAACGCTTCGTTTGGCTGCCATGGCGCGTAAATTTAGATAGTTTGAAAATGGGTGATCCGCAAAGGATTCTTCTGATAATTCAAAATCAGGCGGCACATCAAAGTCATCCGCGACATTTCTAAATGGAACTTTGTGTCCGTAAAGATTTTTACTTAAAGCAATATAATCAAGATAAAACTGTTTCTCTTCATCAGTGGCTTCGGCCTCGGGCTTAAGGAAATCAATAAGAAGCGTTTTCTGAGAGGCAAAATTCTCATAGTAATTAATATCAAGATTCATCCGTTCCGGCTCTGCATCCGTAGCAAGGCCTTTATCACATAAAAAGCGCATCTTTTCATTTATGTCTCGCGGATTACAATATTGGTCTTGAAATTGTTCCAAACGTCCGGTGCGGTATTCTACGCCATCTGTAAAGCTTAATTTTTGTGACCCTAAATCCGCGGCAGGCCCTTCAGATCCGCCATCATTTTCAATCCCTAAATGACGGTTAATCGCGCGGTTACTTACAATCGTTTGTGTTAAGTCAGTGCGTCTTTGTGTCATGGCAAGACCACGAACATTTGTCGCAAATACACACACACCTTCACTGGGGTGATAATCCTTGTGGGCTTGCGCTTGGATTTCTTGAAGAGCTCTTTGCGTATCAAGTTCTAATTGCGCATCAAAAAAGGAGCCGATAATCACAACATGCTGCATCGCTACCGCAGATAATTCTTCTGTCATAGACATCAAGCTCGGAAGAATATATCCCGCAAGCCAATCTTGCGTCATCCAGCGTTCATTCTCGAACATCTCGATATCCCAAAATGGCTTAAGAACGCTCTGATGCGCCTCTGTAACCAATGTACAAGTTGTATCTGTGAAAGGGCAACTTCCGGCGCCGGTACATGATCCGTTATAGCGACCAAATGGATTGCCTGCCACAGAACAGCAACCGCCCGGCACGCTGGAGGAAATACCCATACCATTACAATCACATTCAACCGTGCCATTACAAAAATTACCCCAGGCACTGACGCTATTGCAATCAGAGCCGCCTGAGACCGTATAAGTATATGAATTGCCGATAGGAACTCCGACAGGTAAAATGGTTGGCAACCCTAATGCGCCACCTAAGTTATTGATAACTGAGGCCAAAGATCCACCGGTTAAACCGGTAATCGCGCCCAATGACAGCGCGCCGCCAAAGGCATCACTTAAATCTTGAATACTCATACCGGCCAAAATATCCGCCGTTAATCCCGTCAAATTTGAAAAGCTGGTAAGATCAATACCAAGAGAGTCAATCAGATCAAAGGCATTATCAAAACCTAGATTTTTTAAAGCCTCAATTCCTATATCCGTAAAAGAGCTTATATCTACGCCCAAAGCAACTGAAATGCCGTTCAAGATGTTATCCGGGGCAACGCCGAGAATACTCCCAAAGTCTGCAATATTATTCAGATTAAACGTGTTCATTAAATTATTAAGGCTAAGACCCGCAAGGTCTGGTACTGGGATATTAAATGCTGAAGATAAATCGGCAAGGAGCGTGTCAGTAGGGATCCCTAATATTCCGCTTAAATCCGTTAGGTTATTAATGCCGAGATCGCTCAGAGCTGATAGATCCAAACCAAGAATATTATTAACATCAAAGTCAAATCCGCCGGTAAAGTCATCCAGAAAAGTAAGCGGATTTCCGCCAAGAGATGTGGTCAAATTATTTATAAATTGATTTGGGTCCAGCCCAACTAAGTTGGCTAAATCATCGACATTACCGATATTAAGTAGGTTCAAATTATTAAGATTTGTATTTAATAAATTCGTGACCGTTGTGCCTAAATCGCCTGCAAGATTATCTAATACACTGGAGGGAAGACCCAATTGCCCTATTAAATCGTTTAAATTATTGACCCCCAAGCCGTTTAATTTGGAAAAATCAAGATTAATGAATTCTCCCAAATCCACATTAATAGATTTGGTTAGATTCTCAGCCAGATCACCAAAGTCTACGCCAAGATTTCCCGCGATCGTATTAAGGTTGCCAATATCAAACCCTGAAAATATATCTGTTGTATCTAAGAGTGAATTTAGATCTCCACCTAATACGGTATTAAATTGACCTAAGAGCGTATTTGCATCTAAATTAAGGTTGTTTCCAAGCTTAACAAAATCATTAATCTGTCCCAAAGCGGTGGCGCTAAGCTGTCCCATATTTCCTAAAGACCCGACATCTAAATCAAGTAAACCATCTACGGCATTATTAGGCAAATTCGCCAAGGCGCTCAGTGACGCATTGGATAAACCCGGAAAACCGTTAAGAGTTTTTAGATTTAAATTTTTTAAGTTTGTAAGGTCAGTTGAGGATAAGGCGCTCAATTCCTGAAAGATTGTCGGGTTTACATTATGGATCATGTTCCGCGATTCAGCGGGAAGATTTTTGACGCGATCTAATAAATCAGTGATTTCTGTATCAATCAGCGCGGCATGTGCCGGTTTAGCAATCGGGTTCCATGAAGCTCCATCGCCCCCATTAACCAAAGGGGCCGAGAAGATAAATCCAACGATGATTGCGCCAAAAATGCGAAAACACGATTTCATAAAGGGTCTATATCTATTTTTTTTCTTTTCATGCTAGCATAAATCAATAATAGAATGCACGAAAAGCGTTTTTTAAAGCAAATTTATTCAGATTATTTATTCGATCTGAAATCCTTTGAAATGAGCTGTGAATTGCGAAGCTCGAATTCATCGGGCTTAATATAACAAAAATAGGGTCATTATGACAGCATTGACAATTATTATATTGGCGGCAGGCAAAGGTAGCCGCATGAAATCATCTCTCCCGAAGGTGATGCATAAATTGGCGGGACGCACGATGATTGGCTGGATTTTAGAGGCGGCGGAATCGTTATCTCCGGCGCAAATTATTGTCACGGTTGGGCCGGATATGCCCGAATTGGAGGCGGCGGTCTCCGGCCATACGGTCGCGCATCAAAAGCAACAAAAAGGAACAGCGGATGCCGTAAAGGCGGCGATGCCCTATATTGAAAATAAATGTGGACAAGTTTTAATTCTGCTTGGCGATGAGCCGTTTGTTTCAAAGGACGCTTTAAATGAAATGGTTGGGCTGGGCGCGCCGTCAATAATGGCATTTGACACGGAAAACCCAAGCGGTTTTGGCCGAATGGTGCAACGTGCGGATCATACATTACAGCAAATTATTGAGGAAAAAGATGCCAATGAGGCTCAGCGTCAAATTACGCTATGTAATGCGGGGAACTTTTGCCTGAATTATGATGATCTTGAAAAGTGGTTGCCAAAAATCGGATGTGATAACGCGCAAGGTGAATTTTATTTAACCGATCTGCCGCAAATTGCCGCGCAAGACCAACGTTTTTTTGAGATAATTGAAGTCGAAGCGGAGCAGGGATGGGGCATAAATGATCGTGTTCAATTGGCATCGCATGAGGCATATATCCAAGATATTCTGCGCGTTGAAGCAATGCAAAACGGTGTCACAATGATGGATCCTTTAACGACATATTTGTCGTGGGATACAAAATTTGCACGCGATGTAACCATTGAGCCGAACGTGTTTTTCGGAGCCGGTGTGGTTGTCGCAGAGGGCGCAAATATAAAGGCCTTTTCTCATTTAGAGCAATGTAATATAGGAAAAAATTCCGTCATCGGCCCTTTTGCCAGATTACGTCCAGGGGCGGATTTGGATGAAAATGTTAAAATCGGCAATTTTGTCGAGGTAAAAAATTCTAAACTTTTCAAGGGCGTAAAGGCCAATCATCATGGCTATATCGGTGATGCTGAAATTGGCGCAGGCACCAATTTTTCCTGCGGTGCGATTACCGTTAACTATGACGGATATAAAAAACATAAAACCATTATCGGTGAAAACGTTATGGTCGGCAGTAATGTCAGCCTGATTGCTCCGATTACCGTTGGAAACGGCGCATTTATTGCTGCGGGTAGCACCATATCGGAAAATATTCCTGATGATTCGTTGGCAATAGAGCGCACAAAATCAGAAATTAAAAAAGGATGGTCGCGTGATTATCAAAAAAGAAAGAAGACATAAATGTGCGGTATTATAGGAATATTATCTGAGAAAAATGTGACGGATAATTTGGTGGAGGGGCTCTCACGGTTGGAATATCGAGGCTATGATTCAGCCGGGATCGCGACATTGGTTGATGGTCAAATTCAGCGCCGCCGCGCCGAGGGGAAATTGAAAAATCTGAGCGATCGTTTATATAAAGAGCCTTTACAAGGCACAATCGGCATTGGTCATACGCGCTGGGCAACGCATGGCGGGCCAACGGAAAATAATGCTCATCCGCATGCAACAGATAAAGTTGCGGTGGTGCATAATGGTATCATTGAGAATTATCAGGAATTAAAAGCCGAATTGGCCGAGCATCAGGTGCGGTTTTTAACGGAGACTGACACCGAAGTCATTGCCCATCTTGTGACATTATTCCTAAATCAGGGGCTTGCCCCGCGTGAAGCGGCAAATAAAGCGTTTTCTAAGCTTGAGGGGGCATTTGCCCTTGTAATGATTTTTACAGGTGAAGAAAATTTAATGATTGGAATGCGCCAAGGAACGCCGCTTGCGATCGGCTATGGTAAAAAAGAAATGTTTTTGGCGTCTGATTCCTATGCCTTGGCACCATTAACACAGAAAGTCTGTTTTTTGGAAGATGGAGATCGCGTGGTTTTAACACGCGATAATGCGGAAATCTATGTGAATGATAATCAGCCTGTTGAGCGAGAGGTCAGGGTGACCGCGCAATCGGGCGCTACTACTGGTAAGGGCGAGTACGCACATTTTATGTTGAAGGAAATTTTTGAACAACCTGAAGTGATTGGCGACACCCTTAATAGCTTTGTCAATCCCGCGACGGGCCAGCTTATGATTGAAGATAATATTCTTGATGCTTTATCAAAAGCGCCGCGTTTGACGCTGATTGCCTGCGGAACGGCTTTTTATGCCTGCATGGTTGCGAAGCACTGGTTTGAAAAAGTTGCTAAGATACCATGTGAAGTCGATATTGCCTCTGAATTTCGGTATCGCGAAGCGCCAATGCCGGAAGGTGGGGTTGCAATATTTGTGTCTCAATCCGGGGAAACGCTGGATACCTTGGAAGCATTGCGTTATTGCAAGCGTCAAAAGCAAAAAATACTCTGTATTGTCAATACGATAGAGAGCACCATTGAGCGTGAATCTGATATGGTGCTTCGCACATTGGCAGGGCCGGAAATCGGTGTCGCTTCTACTAAGGCTTTTACAACACAAATAACAACAATGGCTTGTGTTGCTCTGGCGCTATCTATCAAATTAGGAAGATGTTCCGATGATGAGGCACAGGATATGGCGGCGGCGTTGCGCGGTCTTCCAAAGGCTGTATCCTTAATTTTGCAGCATGACAAGGATATTGAAAGGGTGGCATGGGATATTACAAAATCCCGCGATATGCTTTATTTGGGGCGCGGTGGTATGTATCCCGTTGCCTTGGAAGGCGCGTTGAAAATGAAGGAGATTTCTTATATTCACGCAGAAGGGTACGCGGCGGGTGAAATGAAGCATGGGCCAATTGCCTTAATTGATGATCGTGTGCCAATCATTGTGGTGGCGCCGGGGAATGATCCTTTATTTGAAAAAACGGCATCAAATACCCAAGAGGCCGTCGCGCGCGGTGGTCAAGTCATCCTGTTTTCCGATAAAAAGGGGGTTAATGCTCTGAAGGATGTTACGCAACATGCGGTCACATTAGAGGAGGTGCATCCATTTGTAGCGCCTATTCTTTATACGCTTCCAATGCAGCTTTTGGCTTATCATGTTGCTTACATCAAAGGGACAGATGTTGACCAGCCCCGAAATCTGGCAAAATCAGTCACGGTGGAGTAGGGCGAAAATTATTTAATAGTTTGTTTTCTTTCTCATACGGCTTATCTTTTACGTTATGGTTTTTATACATAAAGGTTTTAAAGTATGAGCAGTGGTGACTTTGAGGTTAATCTGCCCCCGCCAAAGCGTATTTTGGTGATAGAGGACACAATGTCCGAAGCGTTTTTACTAAAGAAATACGTAGAGAACCTTGCCTCAAAGGCTATCGTTGATCATGTGATCACGCTTGTTGGCGCTCACAAGAAATGTAGTGAAAAAAAATATGACCTTATTTTTCTAGATTTAAATCTCCCCGACGGATATGGTCCCAATTCAATTACAGATTTAAAAAAATTCAGCGGTGATGCCCCCGTTATTGTCGCAACTGGCTTTCTGGCCGATCTAACAATGGAAGAAAGTTTGTGCAAAGGGGCAAAACATATTTTTTCCAAAAATCAATTGTTTGGCGGAGACGCCGATGAGATTATTCTAAAATATATTAGTTCTATATAATCAGGGTATCTGCATTTATAAAGTCATCTAATTTCATCAAATCATTGTTATTTTTTATGGTCGCAATTTTTTCAAATTCATGGTTTGTCCCCGTACCGTCCTGATCGATCTGAATGATTACATCCGAACCACTTTTAAAAATTTGTAGGACATCATCAATAGAGCTGGCGAACTTATCAAAGCCTGAAAGATAATCGGATATATCAAGCCGATCACCATGTGAGGGTGAAAAATTATATATATTGGGCGCGTCGCTCTGTGCGCGCAGCATCATAAAAACATCCGCGCCATTCATACCATACAAATCATCTGCGGGCGTGGCATGTAATGATTGTAACGTGTTGGTGATGTAAAAATTAGCAGAGGAAAAGGCGCTAACATCCGTATTTAAAAATGTGATGGCATTGGCATCATCAAGATAAAGAATTGTATCATGATCATTTTGATATAGATGCTCTAAAATACTGGTGGATGATAAGTTATAGCCGTTTACATGAAGAACATCATCCAAGGTTGAAAAGTCGGTAATAACATCATGACCATCCCCATTGGCAAAAATAACTGTGTCATGGCCATCACCCGTCGTGATCCAATCGTTACCGCCCATTCCGGTCAAGGTATTATGACCGCGCCCGCTTGTGATAATGTTACCAAGCTCATTACCGGTTGCGCTTTGATTATAATCCCCAAGCAAGTACATATGTTCAAGATTATGACCTAAAAACGTCTCCCATGCCCAGCTATAAATACTATCAATGCCTTCGCCGTCCTGTTCAGTAATCTGTTCTTTTCCGTCTAAATGCATATAATGATCATCACCCAGCCCCCCGATTAAAACATCATAATTACCACCGCTGCCGATGGCATCGTTTATATCGGAGCCTTTTAACGTTTCCGCGCTGGATGTTCCGCCAATCCAGTTGGTCCATGCTGCCGATTCAGCCGGTTTTTCGGGTGCATCCGGCAATATAGGCAGGTCACTTTTCGGTGGGGTATAGGTGAAATAAAAATTGCGAGTATTGAACTCATCGGCGGATATATTTAAAAATGTAACGGCATTGTCTTTATCCATATAAAACGTAGTGTGGTTCCCACGTTGAAACAGCCGCCCCAGCAAGTTGTTATAAGATAGATCAAATCCATCAATATATAAGCGATCATCGGAAATTGAAAAATCCATAATCACATCATGCCCATCACCCTTATTGAATGCGATGATGTCATGTCCCTCACCTGTGGTTATCCAATCATTACCGCCCATGCCGGTCAGGGTATTATTACCGTTGCTGCCGGATAGGATATTATCCAATTCATTCCCGATCCCGTTTTGAGTATAAAGATTACCTAACAGATAAAGATGCTCAATATTGTCCGATAAGACGTTTTTCACGGCCCAACTATGAACGCTATCGACGCCCTCGCCAGCATGTTCAATGATATTTTCTGTGCCGGTGATATTTTTATAATGATCATGTCCGCCGCCGCCAATTAAGGTATCTTGACCGCCGCCGCCCATAATTGTGTCATTATAATATGTACCATAAAGCGTTTCATTACCTGCCGTGCCAAAGCGCCATTCTTCCGTTAAGTCCGATGTAAATGGCATTACAGGTATGTCCGGCAGATCACCTTCTGTTACCACGTCGCCATTATCCGGATTTGTGGTGCCAAATGTGTTTAGAAACACATCGGCGGTATCCGGATATTGCCCATCGCTTAATTTGCCGGCAAAATCCGCATTGGATTCCCAATAATTTTGATAAATCACATTATGGTCTTCAAACCATTGCTGGGCGAGCTCTATAAATGGCGCGGCATTATTTGAATTTACGCCCCATTCTGAAATGCCGATTGGTTTACCATGTTGTTCTGCAAATTCGACTAACCAGTTTAGCCCATAGGGCTGCGTTAGCATGTAATTCCAAGCCGCAACGGGATCTTGCGTGCTCCACCAGCTTTGTGAATCCCAATAAAAATCCATGCCAATGATATCAACATACTTATCTCCAGGGTATGCGGCCTCCACATCAACCGATCCGTCTGTGCCGATATTCGGCGTCCATTCAAATACAAATCGATCAGATACAGCGCGAAAAGATTCCACAAATTGTTGATAGGCGCCAACATATTCTTGTTCTTGCCCGACCGCCGAGGCTGATTTTCTTGCCCAATAGGCGTTGAACTCCCATCCGGTGCGGATGTAAATCGGCTCATCACCTGTATGCGCGCTGCCCTCTACTAATCGTTGTGCGGCCTGCATATAACTTTGATTATAGGCGCCTGTTGCCGCCTCCGCCATTGATGCTTGTGTGACGGGAATTAAATGGATGGACCATAAAACCTGGTGATCCTGATGTATATCTTCCGTCAAATTAAGCAGCCAATTTAAACTACCCGACCAATCTGCCCAATCTCTATTACCGGTATGGAGCGAATATGCCCATAAATCATGACCCAGCCAGTCTTCGTAATTATCAATTAATTCATTGAAAGATTCTTTTGTTCCGTCGCCATTGCCCATATAGATGCTTTGAAGTGGCTGCATATGTTTTTCCCCGCTATATACCATTACATTAGATATTAATAATGCTATATTTACATAATAAAAAATAAGGGACATTTAATTATTGCCGCAAATTTATTAAAAATAGATGTGATTTGTTTTTGTTTTGCTTAAATGAGTATAGAAAGTAACAGCGCGGGAAAAGCGGAAACTTTATTTAATTTTTTCTTCGTAAAACTTTTCACCAATCTCTATTTCCTCACGCCCATTTTGTTTGCGCCAATCATTGGTGTCGCGAAGGGAGAAAATACAGCCGCAATATTCCTGCTGATAAAAACTCTCGCGTTTGGCGATTTCATACATGCGGTTTGCGCCGCCGCCTTTGCGCCAATTATAAGTCCAATAGGTAATGCCATCATAATGGCTCGCCGCCAATTCACCGCATCCATTAATTTGTTCCATATTTTTCCAACGTGAAATGCCAAGGCTGCTAGTGATATTGGAAAATCCATGTTCATGCGCATATAGGGCGGTGCGCTCAAATCGCATATCAAAACAGGCGGTGCAACGTTTGCCGCGCTCCGGTTCATGTTCCATACCTTTGGCGCGCGCAAACCAGTTTTGCACATCATAATCACCATCCACAAACGGAATGCCGAGCTTTTCCGCAAAGCGAATATTCTCATCTTTACGAATACGGTATTCTTTGCGCGGGTGAATATTGGGATTATAAAAGAAAATAGTCAGATCGATGCCATCCGCAATCATGCGCTCCATTAAATCCCCGGCGCAAGGCGCACAGCATGAATGCATCAATACGCGCGGATCGTCATTGGGCGGGATAAGTTTGTCCAGTTCGGCAACAGTTTGTGCGGTCATGGCGGCAACATAGCATCTTTAGGAAACAAAAATCCAGATCTTTTGAGGCAACGCTCTGATATGGTTATCCGGCAATATATGCGAATGCGTCATGTTCTTGTTTCTGCGAGTCATTGGGTAGTAAAGCTTTCGGAACAATATTTACATCATGCGAAATGCCTAAGATCTTTGCCGCTTCGATAATTTGCTGAGGTTCTAACTCTCCTGTGCAAAGACTAAAGTCCAATAAGGCGCTCCGTTTCAGGGCGCCGGCCTGCATTTCTTGAATAGAGGTGCCGACTCTAGCGGCCTTCCATGTCATCCCGCCGCGTGGGCCGTTTTTTTCTAAATCGTCTTTGAGCGTTTGTATTTCCGGATCGATAATATCTTTATATTGCTCATACCTCTCCGCATAAAATGACAACATGTCATTGATAGCTTGTTCTAACTCATCCGCACTCATTTGCTCAAGATGATCTTCGGCCAGTATATGCGGCTCACCATTCTCACTAAGTTGGTTCATTTTCCCAAGGCAGGCTAAGAGCGTCCCTTGCGCCCACTCTGAGCCCCGTATTTCCGTTGTAGTTTGCATCCAACACTCCTATTTTCTATATTTATTATAAGAAAGTGTAATCTCCGTGGGGATCTCTGTCAATCCGGCTTGGGAAGCTGATAGTACATGTCTAGTTATAGTCAAGAAGTAAGCTTGTATCATAGCCAATATCTAATAGCGTTGCGGCATGAGTAATCATCTTTAGGGTTTCGCCGTAACCTTTATATGAATTATTAGCATCTTCAAGAGATGTCTCTTCAAAGTCTTTCGCAAATATGGATTTTATGTCCGGTCGATCATGATGCTGAATGTTTAAAGCGCTGACTTCCTGCAATCCTCGGTAATACTGAATTAAAGAATTTAAATGTTGCTCTATTAACGTATTTACATGATCTTCAATTGTATTTGTCCCCGTATCCTCCGGGGTCGTTTTTTCTATATTTGGAATGTCCGCAGAGAGAGCAGCATTAATGTTATCTCGATCATTGATTAACAAACCGATTAGAAACTCTCGCGCCGTATCTTTATTCGGGATTATTATACTGATATCTATCATGCAACACCGTTATTTTTTCAGTAACATAGCATCGCCATAGCTGAAAAATCTATATTTTTCTGAAATAGCGGCATCATAAGCGTTGAGAATATTTTCCTTTCCCATTAATGCGGAAACAAGCATTAATAGCGTAGATTCAGGGAGGTGGAAGTTTGTGATAAGGCCGTCAATCACTTTGAATTTATAGCCGGGGGTAATGAATATATCTGTCTCTCCATGGGCAGGAATTAAGGAATTCTGCGCTGCGGCGCTCTCTAATACGCGGACGCTGGTTGTGCCAACGGCGATAATGCGCCCGCCATTTTGTTTTGCGGCATTGATTTGATCGATTGTTTTTTGTGATATTTCAAAGCGTTCGCTATGCATTTTATGTTCGGATATGTCATCAACGCGCACCGGCTGAAATGTGCCCGCGCCGACATGTAATGTCACAAAAGCGGAATTTATTCCTTTTACTTTAAGTCGCGCAAATAAATCATCATCAAAGTGCAATCCAGCGGTGGGCGCGGCAACTGACCCTTTCGGCGCAGCATAAACGGTCTGATAGCGTGATTTATCATCCTCCCGATCCGCGCGTTCCATATAGGGGGGCAGGGGGATGTGACCATACTCATCCAGCACATCATACCAGTTCGTCGTAGCTGTAAGGGCTAGAAGATCGTCGTGTCTTGTGCCGATTTCGATTGCCATACCATCATCAGACGCAGATGATTTATCTTTAATGAGGCTCAGCTTAGCCCCCGCCTTTAAGGTCTTGGCACCTTTGACATGTGCCAGGGCGGTGTAATCATCAATCACGCGCTCTATTAATATTTCCACTGCGCCGCCCGTGGATTTTTTTGCATATAGCCGCGCCGGGATCACCTTTGAATTATTAAAAATGAGCAAATCACCTTCCTTTAACAGGTCAGGTAAATCGTAAAAATGATGATGGGCAATATCCCCCTGATCGGTTAAACACATCAGGCGGCTTGCGCTGCGCTGCGCTAGGGGCTCGCTCGCGATTAATTCTTTGGGCAAATTAAAGTGGAAATCAGATGTTTTCATGCGTTACTTATTTGGATTTTTGGTTATTTAATGATTTAATACGCTAATATTACAAAATAGCCAAATGTCCAAATGACTACATATATTCTTCGCCGTCTGCTTTTGATGATACCAACATTGCTTGGGATCATGTTGGTATCCTTTGCCATTATCCAGTTTGTGCCTGGCGGGCCGGTGGAGCGCATGATCGCCGAATTGCAAGGCAATGGGACGGAAGCCACGGCGCGGATCGGCGGCGGAAGCGGGGCGGGCGGTGATTTTTCCACCAGTAGCGCGGCAACAGCAGCGGGACAGGGTAGTCAATATCGCGGCTCTCAGGGGCTTGATCCCGATTTCATTAAGGAGCTGGAGGCAATGTATGGCTTTGATAAACCGGCATATGAGCAGTTCTTTTTGATGGTTTCAAATTATCTGCGCTTTGATTTGGGGGAGAGTTATTACCGCGATATAGGCGTGCTTGATTTGGTTCTTGAAAAAATGCCGGTCTCAATCTCTTTGGGGCTTTGGTCAACGTTAATTATATATCTGATCTCTATTCCTTTAGGGATTAAGAAAGCCGTCAAAGACGGCGAGGCCTTTGATATCTGGAGCTCGGCGGCCATTTTTATCGGTTATGCAATCCCCTCCTTTATGTTCGCTATATTGTTAATCATCGTATTCGCCGGCGGGCGTTATTTTGATCTTTTTCCCCTGCGCGGACTGGTATCAGACGGCTTTGAGGACATGACTTTGTGGCAGCAAACTCTGGATTATGCGTGGCATTTGGTTCTGCCGATTGCAGCAATGGTCATCAGCGGCTTTGCGGGGCTGACGATGCTGACCAAAAACTCATTTCTCGATGAAATAAATAAACAATACGTCCTGACCGCCCGTGCGAAAGGGTTATCCGAGCACCGCGTGCTTTATAAACACATTTTTCGCAATGCAATGTTAATTGTGATTGCCGGCTTTCCGTCGGCATTTCTGGCAATTTTCTTTACCGGATCACTATTGATTGAAGTGATTTTTTCACTCGATGGGCTTGGTTTATTGGGGTATGAGAGCATTATCAACCGCGATTATCCGGTGGTGCTTGGCACGCTTTACATCTTTTCTCTGATGGGCCTCATCATGACCCTTATTCGCGATGTCGTATACGTTATGGTAGATCCAAGAATTGACTTTGAGGCGCGTGAGGTGTAATAATCTTCAAAAAAAGAGGGTTTAATAATGACAAAAGATATAAGTCGTACACGTAAAATTCATCCGGATTTTCAAGGCTTGTCCCCTGATGTTGCCGTAATTGCGGCTATTGGCGATGGGCTTATGGATCCAGAATCTACAGCTCAATTATTGAGAGTTACCTTAGGAAGTGGAATGGGTCCGCATGCGGCTCCAGAAGAGGTTCTTGATGCTCTTAAAGAATTGTCACCTCGTGGCCCCTCTCACGGCTGGGATTAAAATAAATTCAAAACAGATTGATTGGATGCACTTGCCAAACTGAGGGCGGTGACACCGAGTTGTTGGCGGGTTTGCGCGGCGAGAAGGTTTGCGCCTTCTTCATTTTGATCGGCAATGGTCAGATCATTTGCGCCGCTATCTAATGTGTTGGTGATCTCACGCGTATAAATTTCTCTGGTTCTAATAATGTTCAAATCACTGATGAGGGTGGTCGCATAATTACGAACTTGCGTGCGGGCGGCGCGTAAGTTTTCCAAAATGCCATCCAGATCATTAATATCGTTAAAATCAAAGCGTTGAATGCCCAATCCCTTGACGGATAAATCCTCACCTTCAGTTTCTAATAAACTGGTCACATTCGGGTTGAATATGGTTGTAAGCGTCTCTCCGCGTAGAAGGTTTGTCCCGCGATAATGAGCATCAATGGTAATGCCATCAATTTGGTTAAGGATGTTCTCAAAGTCGCGGTGGAAATAACGTAGGGATGTTGTTGAATTAAGGGATTGGGCATGCGCCAAAATCACATTATCATCCAAAATGCTGTTATAGATCGCTACATCTGAAATTCTGCCATTAAAGGAAAATCCGCTTCCATTCCCCAAGATATCGTCGAACCACGCATCCTGCTCCATTCCGCCGATACCGATATTATTGCCATGAGAGGGAAAGGCTTGATTGCCGACAGGGACGGGCGCGGTGTTAATGCTGGCCCCATTCAGATATCCCTCAAATCGGTTTTGTGCCTGACTAAAAACAAAGGCAACATGATAGGTCTCGCCTACATTTATGGGGGCTCGGATGTTTGTGGGGCCGCCTGGTGTGGTTGGTCCCCAATTACCGGAATCTCGCCCTGTGATGTGTATCTCACCGTTAAAGATATAAATGGCAAGGCTGTTGGTGGGGCCGCCTTCCTCAAACAGAATTTGCCGAGTCATGACGTCATCGGCGTTAAAAACAAGCTCCATAGATCGTGCCGGATAGTTACCTGTATTAATCAAAGGGCTATCTGTGATGCGCACTCGATCATTTACTCCGTCAAATGTCGCGCTGGTTGTGCCGCCATTGGTATAAAGGGCGGGGGCACCCGATGCCGCGCCATTCGCATAAGTTGCGGCAACGCCGCCGCCGGTGCCTGAATCGACTGCAATACCGCCACCATCATTTAACCGGAAATAAACGTCGGGACTTGCGGCTAAGATTTGGCTGCTGAGAGAGGGCGGGCTGGTGTTGATTTCTTCCTCATAAACAGCAGGGTCATCAATGCCAAGCAGTAAGTTTTCACGCGCTTCTGTGACGACGGCTTCACCTTGATCAATCAGGTCGCTAATTGCGTCTACACCAATCAGCGCTTCTTGGATTGTGCGGGCATTTTGGCCAATTCCATCCAATCGGCGTTGGTAATCGGATGCACCTTCGGAAAGTGCGGTGGAGGCAAAAAAGTTCTGGGGGTTATCGAGTGCGGAATTGACCTTTTTGCCAGTTGCCAAGCGCAACGTCGTCACATCGAGCTGGCGCTCGGTGCGTTGTAAACTCAGGACCGTCGTCCTGCTGGCGCTGCTCAATACGATGTCGCTACTCATCCGGCCTCATCATACGCTCCTCATTGTTATGGATAATAATGCAAGAAAAGTGCCATAAGTAGTGTATTTTTTAATATTCATCCCGTCAGGAAATGGTATATTTCAAAATGGCTTTTTCACCCTTAACACAGAGACGTTTACAACAATTTCGGGCAAATAAGCGTGGATATTGGAGTTTCTGGGTCTTTCTGGCGCTTTTCTTTATTTGTTTGGGCGCGGAGTTAATTTCAAATGATAAGCCACTTTTGGTCAAATTTGAGAATTCTTATTATGTGCCGATTTTAAAAGTTTATGCGGAAACCGAGTTTGGCGGCGATTTTCAAACCGAGGCGGATTACCGCGATGCCTTTGTTCAGGATTTAATTAAGGAAAGTGGTGGTTGGATGATATGGCCGCTGATCCCCTTTTCATATGATACTATAAATTATAATTTACAGGAGCCTGCGCCCTCTGCGCCGACATCTGATAATTTATTAGGGACGGATGATCAGGGGCGGGATGTTTTGGCGCGTGTGATCTATGGTTTTCGCTTGTCGGTGTTATTCGGGCTTATTTTAACATTGGTCAGTTCCGTCATCGGCGTTATTGTGGGCGCATTTCAGGGTTATTACGGGGGCTGGATGGATATGATTACCCAGCGTGTAATTGAAGTTTGGTCATCATTGCCCAGCCTGTATATTTTGATTATTTTTGCATCGCTTTTTGTGCCCGGTTTTTGGACGTTATTATTTATTTTATTGCTCTTTTCATGGGTTTCATTGGTGGATGTTGTACGGGCGGAGTTTTTGCGCGCGCGTAATTTTGATTATGTGCGTGCGGCGGGCGCGTTGGGGGTTGATAATTTAACAATCATGTGGCGGCATGTATTGCCAAATGCCATGGTGGCGACCCTTACGCTGATGCCATTTATTTTAACGGGATCCATTACGGCGTTAACATCGCTAGATTTTCTTGGCCTTGGCTTGCCGCCGGGCAGCCCGTCTTTGGGTGAGCTTTTGGCGCAGGGGAAGAATAACTTGCAAGCGCCATGGCTTGGAATCGCGGCCTTTATATCATTAGCGTTAATGTTGTCATTATTAACCTTTATTGGTGAAGCTGTGCGCGATGCGTTCGACCCGCGCAAGACCACACTTTAATCCGAAATCTTAATATAATTGTTCCATTTTGTTCACGATATGTTTCACGTGAAACATTTTTTTACGCGTTGTGATGAGCATTTTCGCTATTTTTTATTGCATTAGCGAACGAATCTATGCATTATATGCATACGTCGAATGCAATAAATGGATGACCACCCTATGCAAGCTCACACTAATGCTATTGAAAAATCTGTCAAACCATTTGAGATTGAAGCTCCTGTTTGCCTTCCTGATGCTCTTTGTTTAAGATTTGCAGATAAGGATGATATGCAAAGCATAAGATTATTTTTATCAAAACAACATCATCAAGAGGGCAGTGGTATAGCGGCACATATCCCGCTTCATTCAATTGAGCAAGGACGGGTGGTGATTTTAACCAATCCGTTTACATCGGAAATTTTCGGATTAGCCAGTGCCGCTATAGAGATAGATAATCAGGCAAAGGCGCGCTTTCTGTGCGTAAATACAGCATTTTGTAATCTGCCATTTGCCGCCCTGTCTCACATAATGATTGCGGCTCTGTTCCTAAAGGAGCATGCCCGTTATAGCCATACAATATTTTATGATGATAAGGCGCTTATTCCCGCCGGAATAACAACCGAAAAGTACTTTCAAACTTATTTAGAACGGCTGGATCATATTAAATGCATCACCTTGGGGGCTTCAAATATGTTGCTACATATCCGCAGTGCGCTGGAGGAAATTTACCATCTGCGGCATATTCGCGAGTCATTAAAACGTAGGTGCGGAGCCTGAAATGTTATTTTTATCTTGTAATAGATTATTCTTTTATGTCATAAAAAAATATGGATATTTTGAGCCACCAGTTTTGCTCTATCATTATAAAAGCCACTAAGATTATTAAGGGCTAAAGCCCTTATATATATTCTACCTCATCCCACATTGCAGTTTTTATGGTAAATATAATCTTCGGATTATAGTTAAAAATAATTTTAAGAAAAAAATAAAGGTATTATTATGGATAATTATGGTTTTAGTGAGCGCCAATTGGCCAATGCAGGGCGTGTTTGCGAGGAATGGAGAAACGCGATCATTGAAGGGCGTGCGAATGTTGCATGTACATTACGTTTGTTGCGGGACGGTTGGGAAAGTACGGATATTGTTACTGTCTCTCCTTATTCCATTGCCAGAGCTATGAATAGAGGCTATGAGGTGGCTGGAATTACAGCACAAACAGAGGGGCAACCAGCAAATTTAGTGATGGTCAAATAACGTTAAAAAGCATACGTTATACAGTATGACGATGATACGAAATTCCATAGCCGCTTTAAAAGATGAGATCACGGCGCTGCGCCGTGATCTGCATCAAAACCCGCAAACCTGTTATGAGGAAACCTATGCCTCTGATTTGATTGCCAAGTCTTTGACTGATTGGGGCGTCACGTTTGAGCGGAATTGGGGCGGCGGCACGGGTATTGTCGCCATTATTGAAGGTGAGACAAATACATCGGGGCGTGCCATTGGGTTGCGCTGTGATATTGATGCGCTGGATATTATTGAACAATCGGGGCAGGAATGGGCTTCCAAAATACCCGGAAAAATGCATGGCTGCGGACATGATGGACATACGTCAATGATGCTGGGCGCGGCGAAATATTTGCAGGAAAATCGCCAGTTTGACGGCAAGGTATATTTGATTTTTCAACCCGCAGAAGAAGGCGGCGCGGGCGCGGTTAAAATGATCGAAGAGGGGTTGTTTCAAAAGCATCCCATGGATTTTGTCTATGGCTTACATAATTGGCCGGGGCTAAAAAAAGGGACGATCGGGTTAACGCCGGGGCCGATTATGGCCTGTAGTGATGATATTTCGATTACCGTTAAAGGCCGCGGCGGACATGCCGCCATGCCGGATGGGTGCGTTGATCCGATTGTGGTTGCCGCGCAAATCGTGAATGGTTTACAAGTGATTGCCAGCCGAAACGTCAGTCCGGTGGATACGGTTGTGTTATCAATTACGAATATTAATGGGGGGACGGGGGCATCGAATGTGATCCCCGATATCGTGGAATTATCCGGCACGGTTCGCGCGTTTAAATTTGAAACACGCGAATTTGTGGCAAAGCGTATTAAAGAAATTTCCGAAAACATTGCCGCCGCATATGGCGCAGAAGCGATTGCCACATATGCGTTCGAATATGATCCGACCATCAATCACGCCGCAGAAAGCGCAGTTTGTGCCGAAGTTTGCAAGGAATTATGCGGTGAAGAAAACGTCAATGATAATATTGACCCATGTATGGGCGCGGAAGATTTTGGCGCGATGTTAAAAGAGGTCCCCGGATGCTATATCTGGATGGGGCAAGGCGAGCCGGATCAAAAGGACAGCCCGCATAATAAGGGGCTGCATAATTCCGGTTATGATTTTAATGACGACATTATTCCGCTGGGGGTCGAGTATTGGGCGCGGTTGGTCGAAAAGAAGCTTCCTATAAAAATTTGACATTTATCCAAAACTTCTGTAAATATTTTACCATGAAAACTAGAGCCTTTTTAAGTCGACGACGTACCAACTGATCCTGATAGATCGGACGTACTGCGCATAAGAAAGCCTTTATCATCATTCCCATCCTTCAGAGATCAGTCAAAAGACATACCCTTAGTATGCAGCTTGATACAACTCTATATGCGAAGAACGGGATAAGGCAATGCAACAAACCCATTTTACAGTAAAATATTTATCACAGGACGACATACCGGCATTTATGGGGCTTTATGAAATAGTTCCGGATGAGAAAAAGCCATTTTTAAAGCCGAGAACTGAAGATGATCTTCGTGATCATCTGGGAGCTCCGATGCCTGTATTAGGGGTTTATAACGAGCAAAATGAATTGGTTGCTGGTGGGCTGCTAACGTATCCCAAACATATTGATAAAACAAGATATCTGGAAGGATACCCTTTAGATCACACAACGGCGGTGCTTCAGTCTGTGGTTTCTACACAAAAGGGAGCTGTTACGACTTTAATTGATGTGGCAAAAAATCTTGCGGCAATGAAGGGGCATACTAATATTTTGGTAAAAGTAAATGACGCGAATGAATGTGGCGTAAGGTCATTTTCAAAAAATGGTTTTGAAATTATTCAAACGGGACCAGACCCATTGGGCGGGGGATATACAGCTCATTTTATGCGGGCGGTTGCCAATGATTTTATACCGACTCAGAAGATTTGCCCAATATCTGCTCTGCACGCTCCAGATCCTCAGGGGTATCAACTCCTGACAGCAGCGCTCCAGGTGGAATATTAACCGGAACGCATTGGATAGTGATGTTATTTTCGAGCAGGCGGAGTTGTTCCAGCCCCTCTAGCTTTTCATAGTGGCTTTCTTTTAGGAAGGTAAAGCGTTCCAATATGTCCATGCGGTAACCATACAGCCCGATATGTCGCCAGACGGGAGAGTGCGTGGAGAGCTTGCGGAGTTTTGCTTCGTCGCGAATGGCGGGGAGAATGTTTTTTGAAAACCAGACGGCGCGGTATTCCGCATTCGGAATGACGGTTGTCCCGCTGAAGGGGGTGTCTTTCTTTGCGTTGCGAAAGCGATCCAGATCGTTCCAGCTAAGGTTTTGAATGGGGGTCACAACGTCCAAATGGGGGTTGCTGCGGATAGTTTCAATCATTTTTACGATGACATTTACAGGTATTAAGGGAACATCCCCCTGTAGCGAAATAACATGATCGGGCGCTTCGGTTAATTGTCGCACAGCGGCAAGGGCGCGGTCTGTTCCGGTTTTACATGATTCCGGAGTCAGGATTACAGCGGCGTTATGTTGTTTGGCATGATCAATAATATCATGATGGTCCGTGGCAACCAGCAGATCAATCTCATCATGTGGGAAAGAAAGCATGGCTTCGCGTGCTTTTTCGATGACGCGCGATAACATGGATTGCCCGTTAATTTTCGCCAATGGCTTCCCCGGAAAACGGGTGGAGCCATAGCGCGCAGGGATAAGAATTAGGAGTTTTGCCATTATATATCCAGAATAGCGACGGTTAGGCGGCTGGTACAGACCAATTTTTTGGCATCAGTAAAAATATCTGTTTGCCATACATGGGTACGCCGCCCGATATGAAGCGGCTTGCATATGCCGGTGACTGTTCCTTCGCTTACACTGCGGATATGATTGGCGTTTATTTCCAGACCCACAGCCCGCTGTTTTTCCGGATCAATACACATCCATGCCGCAATGCTGCCCAAGCTTTCGGATAAAACACAAGACGCACCGCCATGTAAGATGCCAAAAGGTTGTTTTGTACGATGATCAACGGGCATGGTTCCCGTTAGGGTGACATTATCAATAGCAGTGATTTGTAATCCGATGACCTCTGCCATGCCGCCGTCGCGGTTCATGGCTTTTAAGTCCGAAATGTTGTATTCTTTATGCCACATTGATTTGGATACTTTTTTATTATTAAAGATTTATTTCATTATATTATATATACTGAATATAAATAAGTTCTTTTTCATTAATAAAAAAAGCAGGAAATATTGTGGATTCAAAAATGCGTACTTTAATCGGGCAGATAAAATTATATCGCCTGCTATCCATATTATTTCTATGCACGGGGTTATTTACTTTCATTCTTTTATATCTTCGCAATATAGAGGGGCGCTTATTGGACGCCTTGAGCGAGCCTATGACAATCATTATGATTGTGTTTCCCTTTATTCCGGCTGTTATTTTATCTATACTTGCCAAATCTTCGGAAAAGAAATTTTTGGTTCTGAAGGAAAAGCAGGCAAAGAAAGATAAGCAGGACAAAGCGTGAAAGATACAAAACAGGATATCCTATCATTTTGGTTTGAAGAAACGTCTCCATCGCAATGGTTTCAAAAAAGCACTGAGTTTGATCGTAAAATTACGGATCGGTTTTTGGCGGATTATAATTTGGGCAAAGACGGCGTGTATGATGGCTGGCAGGAGGAAAATAAAGGATGCCTTGCACTATGTATTTTGCTGGATCAGTTTCCTCGCAATATGTTTCGCGCCTCTGCGAAGGCGTTTCAAACCGATCATAAAGCATTGTTAATTGCAAAGCATGCTGTGTCCAAAGGATATGACAAAGTTTTAAACGCAACCGAGCGCAGATTTATATATCTGCCTTATGAGCATAGCGAACATATTAATGACCAGAAAACAGCGGTTAAGTTATTTGAAGATATTAAGCAAGATGATCCGCAAGGATATGAGTATGCACTGCGTCATTTGAAAGTTATTGAAGAGTTCGGACGATTTCCGCATCGTAATGATGCATTGGGGCGTGAAAGCACGGATGAAGAGAAGAAATATTTGGCACAAGGAGGCGGGTTTTGAGCAATCTGGCGCGCCATAATTATAAAGAGAGCGGTAACGCCTTTGTATATATTTTGATTGCTGTTGTGTTATTCGCGGCATTATCTTTTGTTTTAATCCGTCAGGAAGATTCAAAAGAGACAGGTGTGTTAACGCCGGACACAGCAAGAATTATTGCGACGCAGATGATTTCCACAGCGGCAGAAGTTAAAGGTGGGTTGGATCAGATGGTGTTTGCAGGCACGCACCCTTCGGAGTTTGGTTTTGAAAAGCCATCGGCATTTGGCGCCGCGCCGCACTATGATAAAGTTTTTCATCCGGATGGCGGGGGAATTTCTTTGCCGTCTTTTCCTGTGAATGCTTTGCCAAGTGTTGCTTTGGCATCGCCGGTATCAGGGTGGTATTTGGGACGTTTTAATAATGTGGGGTGGACGGATAGTACCAATCATGATGTCATCCTAACCGCCTATGGCATTAATCAGATGGTTTGTCAGGAGATTAATAATCTAATTATTGGCACTACGGCTATTCCACAATTAACGGTGACGCCGAAAAGCGCCTTGGTTGATGTTGCAGAGCATAGTGGTTCAAACAATGATATCACTATAGTCACATGTCCGGATGCCAATTGTAAGGAGCAAATGTCACTTTGCGTTCAAGATGCCGGCGGAACAGTATTTGCTTTTTTTAATATAGTGGAAACGCAATAATCAAATCACGCTTTTGGTGATAAATTCAATCTCATCCATGCCTATTCTTTTATGCGCGCTGCATAGGAGCGGTTCGGGGAATGCTGCGGGATGTTTTTTCAGCGTTTCTTTTACGTCTTCCAGCGTTGTATCGTAATCCGCCTTTTTAATTTCGTCACATTTGGTTAGGAGTATACGATAGGGGACGGCCGTTTCATCCATCATTTTCATCATATCAATATCGCTGTCTTTTAAGCCATGGCGTGAATCGACGAGCAGGAAAACGCATTTGAGTGTAACGCGCCCACGTAGATAGGTGCGGATTAGTTTTGACCAATCTTCGCGCATTTTTTTCGATACTTTGGCATAGCCATATCCCGGCATATCAACCAGTAAAAAAGCATCATTAATTTTGAAGAAATTGAGTTGCTGGGTACGTCCGGGGGTGTGGGATGTCCGCGCCAGTGCCTTTCTTTTGGTCATGGCATTAATTAATGATGATTTGCCAACATTTGAGCGCCCGGCGAATGCGATCTCGGATAAGGATGCGGGCGGGAGGCGGTCAAGAGTTTGCACCGCCGCAACAAAAGTACATTCACCACTAAATAGAGAAGATGCCATTTATTTTTTCTTCTTCTTTTTCTTAGGTTTTGGCGCGCTGATTTCTTTGGGCTCGTCTTCGGGTAAAATATTCTTTTCGTCAATGATGTCTTTTCCTGTCTTTAAATTAGCCATATCATCAGAGAAACCAAGCTTTTTAGCGTCGGGCATATTTTGTTGCACTTCGCGTCCGAACCATCCCTGGAAGAATTTTACGTCCACGCCCATCATGCGCATGATCGTATATTGCTGCAGGGCGGAGAGCATATTGCTGAATGTCCAATAGATGATTAAGCCCGCAGCAAAACCAGACATAATAAAGCCCATGAAGTAAGGCATGAAACGGAACATGTCGCGGATCACCGGATCGGTCGGGGGTGGGTTCATCGATTTTTGGATCAGAAGTGTAATCACCATAATACAAGGCCACGCGCCAATCATTAGGAATTGCGGTACATCATAAGGTAATAAACCGAATAAGTTGAACAAGCTGGTCGGGTCGGGCTCAGAAAGGTCATTAATCCAGAAAAATCCGGGAGCATGACGCATTTCAATCGCAATGTTCAATACCTTAAATAGCGAGAAAAAGATTGGGATCTGGATGAGCATCGGTAAGCAGCCGGCAGCCGGATTGACTTTTTCTTTCTTATAAAGATCCATCAAGGCACGCTGTAATCCCGTCTTATCATCTTTATACGTTTCTTTTAGCTCCATGATACGTGGGGAAATAATCCGCAATTTCGCAAAGGAACGGTAGGACGTATTTGCAAGGGGGAAAATCGCAATGCGAAGTATTAACGCAAATAGCAACATTGTGACCGCAAAATAACCAACCACCCCATTGATCATGACCAATACTTTGAAAAATGGCTTTGTCAGGAACCAAAACCAGCCAAAATCAATGGCAGAGTCCAGATTGTTGATATTCAGGCTCTTGCTATAATCCTGAAGTGTTTTGAATTCTTTGGCGCCTGCAAATAATGTTGTGGTATATTCTGTCGTTCCGCCGGCGGGAATGGTGCGCGCAGCGCCCATCACGTCAACCTGATAGATGCCCTTATCGGCTTTGGGATCTTTGGGGGTTACATAGGCATAACGGAATGTTTTTTCTGTTTCTTGCTCCGGTAAAATTGCCGCCAGCCAATATTGCTCGGTAAATCCGATCCATCCCGTTGTAGAATCTATTTTTTCAATTGGGGTTTCCGGCATGTCTGAATAATGGCGTTCTTGCAATTTTCCATTAATGAATCCAATAGGGCCTTCGTGAATAATCCAGCGATTAATCAATTTATTCGGCAAGCCATGCTCGGTAATTAACGAGTAGGGGAATAATGTTACATTTTGTGATGATTGATTAATGATGCGCTGGGTTACTCTCAAAAGAAAATTACCTGTTCCGACAATATCGCGCTCAAAGACCAAGCCGTTCGGGCTTTGCCATACCAAGGTTAACATATCTTTTGTCTTTGATTTTACGCGCCATATGCTATCGCCATTGGGTAGATCGGCATTTATATTATTGCTGGCAAGCCAGCCAAATTCGGCATAGCGAGGAAATTCAGCTTTCTCAGGCGACATGACCGAAACAGGATCGGTTTTTTCCAGTGTTTCATAGTAATTTTTTAGCGTGATATCATCCAGAACCGCGCCCTTTAGATTAATTGAGCCATGTAGGCTCTCACTCTCGAATGTTGCGCGGCTGGATTTTGTGACGACCTCCTGACGCGGATAAAATTCCGGCTCACGAAAGTTTGCGGCGCGCTCGGCTTTAATTTGTACCGTCTGATTATGATACTGATCCACTTTTTGCATGTGTGGTTGCAAAACGAAATAATCAAATAACAAATAGACGATCCCGAAGCAGATGGCGAAAATGAGCAGATTCTTCTGGTCTGCAGGGTGGATTTTATTCTTTTGGTGAGGCGCAGGCATTATTTCTTATGTTCTTTATATTGATCTGAGGAGTGTTTATACCCCAACATGTCCTTCCACGCAAACCGTTCTGGCACAGGATCTTCAAACTCTTTCTTGCTCCATGGGTTGCAACTTAAAATCCGCCTTATTCCAAGATAAACTCCTTTTAATATCCCATGTTTTTGGATGGAGTCTTCGGTGTAGTGTGAGCATGTCGGAAAGTAGCGGCAATGATGCCCTATAAAGGGTGATAAGAGCATCTGATATAACTTTATAGGAAAGACAACTATTTTTTTCATGATGTATTTTGTCTTATTAATCATTGCTGGGGGGGGTCATCTTTCCTCAAGTTCATTTTTTTCAAGCACCATGTCAGATCGTTGGTTAAATCTTTGTAAGGGCGCTCTAATGTGGCGGCTTTACCGATTAAGACGTAATCATAGCCGTCTTTGGCGGCGCTTGGAAGTATATCATAGGCAAGGCTACGCATGCGGCGGCGGATGCGGTTGCGTTTGACCGCTTGTTTATAAACTTTTTTGGTAATGGTGAGGCCAAAACGGGATTGTTTACTATTATTTGGCACAGCCTGCAGGATAAATCCGGTAGATACCCAGTATTTCCCTTCCTTTGCCGCACGCAAAAATTCAGGCCGCTTTTGCAAGCGGCCTATCATGGTCATTTTTTCACGAGTAGTGTGCATTTAGGGAATATATTATTATTTATTTGCACGAATAGCTAGCCATTGTGTAATACCTATGCCATCAGGGTTGTTGATCTCATTGGATCTTTCGATAATTAAAGTAACAATTAAGTGGTCTGTTCTTTGTTTTTCGCCCATGATATACGTTAGGTTAATTGGTAATTCGATGCGCCAAAAATATGTTTCAGAATGAGTATTATAAGGCACTCCATCCCAATAATGCCATAAAAACCAAAAAAAGCTGAAGGGGTTATCAGTTGAGGGCTTAGTAGTTGTTTCCCCTATTCCTTTTTCAATAATGACAGGAGACGCGCTGATGGAAGTGGTAAGTAGCTGTTTTCTCTCTTTTATATATTCAATAATCCTCGCGGAGTTAAGGGCTTCCATGAATTTTGTAAAGCCCTCATATGTGAAGTATTGAGCGCTATGATTTAATCTTTCATTATAATTTGAAAAGTCGAAAGTAAGGGTATCTGTAACGGCCTTTTCAACCCATTTCATTAGGGCATCATCCGTAAGAACGGGGTCTGTTAATGAAGTGTTTTGTTGTGAAATGTCTTTAGCCGAAGAAGGCTCTTCGGCTAATACGCAAAAATTTGGAATAATAATGAATACAAAGATGAGAAAGTTAATTCTCATTTATTTAAGCACTCAGGCGCTTGCGTCCTTTATCACGACGACGGGCAAGTACGGCGCGGCCATTCTTTGTTGCCATGCGTGAACGAAAACCGTGACGACGGGCGCGAACTAGATTACTAGGTTGAAACGTGCGTTTCATATTTTTTCTCCAATTTGAATTCTGAACCTCTTTTAAAGGATTTTTATGCTTCGTGTCAAGAACATGCTTGCGATTTATTTAGATAGGATTTAATGTCTTTAAAAATGGTCACAAAAAATACAGGATTATATAGATGTATCAAGATGATAAATGGAATGCAGTAGAGGGCGAAGAAAAAGTTGGTTTCCTGGAACAGGTTAACCCAATCGGCGGAAAATATAAGGTTTCACCGCAAACATCACAGGTTCATTGGCGTAATTTGCCATTTTATAATGGTCTGGCGATGATCCGAATTACGGATTCTTTATGGCCGAATAAGAAATTAAAAATATTTTATGTGACTGAGCAAGGTAATTTATACCGTTTGAACGGAACATCTCCGCCGATCCATGATGTGAATAATAAGGGCTTTGTGAACGTGACCGAAGAAAACGTTCTGGAATATCTGCGCTTCTTCTGTTTCTTTGTCCGCGGCGAAGAAGGCCCGTTCTTGATCTCCGAAGATGTGAATGATCCGCTTCTGCCACAAATGGATGAAGCAACCAAAAACGCATTTGCCAATGTTTTACGCCCTGCTTCCTATGAAGGAAAAGATGAAAAGGGTAATTTCCGCTGTGATGCTGTGGTGTTTTATTCCAATGCTTTATTCCTTGCGAATTTTTCCGTTCAGCCATCAGGCATGATCGAAATGTTGGATGATGAGCCGATTTTGCAAGATCTGCCCATTCGCGTCGATCAGCCGGTTGATTAACACATATGCGTTTAGGGATTTTTGATTCTGGTATGGGCGGTCTGTTGATCGCCCGTTCTGTTTTGGAGCAGATCCCCAACATTAATATGACATATCTGGGGGATACGCTACATGTTCCCTATGGCGCGCGCAGTACGGAGGCGATTTATCATTATACGGAATGCGCGATTGATTTTTTATTTTCAGAGCAAGATTGTGAGTTAATCGTGATTGCCTGTAATACGGCAAGCGCGGCGGCGTTGCGTAAAATTCAACAGGATTATTTGCCAAAAAAATATCCGAACCGCCGCGTTTTGGGCGTGGTTGTCCCCACCTTGGAAGCTGCGGCCGCCGCGCAAATAAAAAAAATTGGGTTGATCGCAACCAAATATACGCTTGCCTCCGGTATATATCAGGATGAGCTGTTTAAAATTGACCCGCGCATTGAGTTGGTTACAAATGCCGCGCCGTTATTGGTGCCCTTAATTGAAAATAACGGGGAACCATGGCTATATGATATTTTACAAACATATATTGAGCCGCTTCGCCGGCAGAATATAGATGGTTTGATTTTGGGATGTACGCATTATTCATATGTACGGGATTTGGCGCAAAATATTCTGGGGCCAAATATTCCGATTTTGGCGCAGACAGAGATCATTCCCGCCAAATTAGACTTATATCTTAAACGTCATCCGGAAATTGCGGATCGCATTTCAAGAGACGGGAATCGGCGTTTTTTCCTGACGGAAGTGACGGATTCTTATGCCCAAATGTCGGAGCGGATTTATGGGCAAGCTATAGACTTCCAAAAAGCAGACATAAAAACCTGAGTTTTTGCGTTGCAAAAAAAATAAAATCATGGTTTTATAATAATTATGACATTTTGTTATCAACCGTTTATGAAATCGCTGAACTCTGGAATTGAAACACTCAATTCCGGCAAAATGATTGTTATGTGCGGTTGGTAAGGAAATTTAATTTTAACCTGTCAGCCAAATTCACAAAGCGGCTGATAGCAAAATTCCCTCCTTTTTTTCAGAATTTTTCTTTTAGCCACAAGAGTCTTTGTGTTGGCTTAATATATGAGGAAAGGACATGGATATATCCATTAGACAGGCAGCGCCGGAAGATGCCGCCGCCATAGCGGAAATGCATATTGCGTCATGGCATGCAGCATATACCGGCATTGTATCGCAAGCATGGTTGGATAGCCGCAATTTAGATGAATCTTCTGAGCGTTGGAAAAATAATCTGAGCGGCCCAGCAGATCAAAAACAGATAACTTTTTTAGCATTTAAAGGCGATTTTCTTGTGGGGTTTGCAACTGCGGGGCAATCGCGCTCGGAAGCTTATTCCGATTATGCGGAATTATGGGCGATATATGTACGGCCGCAATATTTCGGCAAAGGCGTGGGGCGCGTTTTATTTAATCGTTGTGCCGCCTACGTACAAGAGATCGACTACAAAAATATGTTCGTGAATGTTTTATTCGATAATGATCTCGCGCGAAAATTTTATGAACGCATCGGCGCGAGTGTGATCGAAGGAAGCAACGGTACGGTCGAATTAGGCGATCAAAAATATAACGATATTAAATACGAATGGAAGGAATTAGGAAGATGACAAAAATTTACAATATTGATCCGGTGTTGGTGGATGTGCCAATGCCGATTATGACACCGCGTTTAATGTTGCGTCCGCCGCAGGCGGGGGATGGTGCGGCTTGTTTTGAAGCAAAAGAGGCAAGCTGGCCGGAGTTAACGAAATGGATGGAATGGGCGGAGAAGCCAGAAGAGCATTCAATTGAAAAGGATGAGATTAAGTGTCGCCAAAAACAGGCGGCTTATTTGTTGCGTGAAGACCTTATGCTTTTTGCGTTTAGTAAGGAAAGCGGTCGTTTTATTGCTTCAACAGGGCTTCATGGGCCAAATTGGAAAATGCGCATTTTTGAAATCGGTTACTGGGTGCGTTCCGATGAAACAGGAAAAGGATACGCAACAGAAATCACGAATGCTTTGGTGCAGTACGCCTTCAAAGCCTTACATGCAAATGTTGTGACAATAGGGCATGCCAAAGAAAACGAAGCGAGTAAAAAGATTATTACAAAGCTTAAATTTAATCACCATGCGAATCGAAACTTTGGACATATTCTTCCCGGAGGCATTATTTCTTCGGATAGTATTTACATTCGCGAGAACTTAAATAGCTTACCCGATTTGGATGTCCAGTGGGGGAATGAAATATGAAAGATATTCTTATTAAAACGCCCCGACTTGTTTTGCGTCCCCCGACATTAGAGGATGCCAAAGACATTACGCGCGCCAAGCAAGAGGTTTGGGACCAGCTTCAGTTATGGATGAATTTTGCCTATGATGGTGAAGAAACGCATGAGGCTACGCTTAAATATCTGGATATTACGTTTTCTGATTTAAAGAACGGATATCCGCATTTATTGGCACGGCATCGCAAAACAGGTGAATTTGTTTGCTTAACAGGGGCCACCAATTGTCCAGATATAGATGGTGGCTTTGCAACAGGGTATTGGGTTTCCAAAGCTTACTTGGGTCAAGGTTATGCCACCGAAGCCACAAATGCGGCTATTCGGTATGCATTTAATGCGTTACATGCGCGGGAAATGCATATTTCCTACTTTGATGATAATGAAAAAAGTAAACGCATCATTGAAAAGCTTGGGTTTGAATTCCTAAAAACTGATCAAGGGGCGCATGCACGATGCCTTGATGGGAAGCCCATGGATGAGCATAATTACGTGATGCGTGACCCATCTGTCTTACCCGATCTGGATGTCAGGTGGGAGCCATGACGCCGCATAGAAATGTTAGGTTGCTGAACTTATATGCAATGTTTTTAAGTTTTTTGCCATTTTTTCCGGTTGCTGTTGTGTTTTATCAACATCAACTGGGATTATCTTTCCAGCAATTTTTAATGGTCGAGGCGGTCTTTGCGGCGACGGTCGTATTGATGGAGGTTCCATCGGGATGGCTTGCGGATATGTGGAAACGCACATATACATTGGCTTTATCGGGCGCTGTGACGACGCTTGGGTTTGTTACTTTAGGGTTTGCGGATAATATATGGCTCGCCATTTTGGCGGAAATCATTATCGGAATCGGCGTGAGTTTTTCAAGCGGAACGATTTCTGCCTTGCTTTATGATACGGTTCTTGAAAGCGGAGAAGACGAGCAATATCGCAAATATGAAGGGAAGCGGCATGGCTATGGATTTTACTCCATTGGTATATCTTGTGCGATTGGCGGATTTTTATATGAGATGAATCCGTTTCTGCCACTTATTTTTTCTGCCGCGACCTATGCCATGTGCGTTCCGATTGCATTGATGATGAGCGAGCCGGCACGGCATAAGCAGGTCATGAAGAAAAATCCGTTCCATGATATTGGCAATGTGATGCATTATGCCTTGCATAAAAACCGGGAAATTGCCGCGCTGATTTTCTTTGTGGCGATTTTATATGGTAGCACGCAAGCGGGCATGTGGACCCAGCAACCATATTTCATGGAGCTTGGCATCGCCGAGCGGTGGTTTGGCGTGATTATCTCCGTCGGTTTTTTGATTGGCGGATTAGGGAGCCAACTTGGGCATTTTTTGGAAAAGTTCATGCGTCCGGTTAAAATTCTGGTGATGCTGTGGGCGCTTGCTATAATTTGTTGGGCGTTATCCGGTGCATTCTTATGGTATCATGCTTTGGCACTATTATGCATAAGCAACATCGCCTGGGGTATTGGGTTTCCCGTCATGCAGGATGCGATTAATCGGCGGGTAGATAGCAGCCGCCGCGCCACTATTTTATCGGTGGCGTCCTTGATGATGCGTGTTGTCTTTATTCCGGTAGGGTTTGCATTGGGATGGATTTCCGATCTATACGGCTTGCAAGTTGGGTTACTGGCTTTAGCTGGGTTTGTTCTGATTGCTAATGTTTGGAATGTCAGGAGGTTGATATCTTGATGTAAGTGAAAAGAAATGTTAGTATTAGCGATAATAAAAAATGGGTGTGTTGATATGTCACCAGTTACCGATAATACGAATGGTGCTGATGTGCCTTTGAAGTCTTTGGCGCAAATAAGACTTTTAAGTAGAGAAAAAGTTTTAGATTATGTTGATGGTCTTTCTGATAAGGACTACGCCGCTCATCTCTATCAATGGGAAGAAAATTATAAGAGTTCTTTCTTCTTTGCTTGCGATGGTGTTATTGCAGATGTGCTCTCTCATCGCGTTCCCAGCGTTCGAGTTCTTCGTGAGCTTGAACGCATGTCTATCAAGGACAAGAATTACGAATTTAATCCGCGGACTCAAGAGGAATTGAACCGTAGACAGGCACAATTAATACTCAATTTTCATCACATATATGAGCTTACCGGGCGAGGCCCCGAAGATGTGTTGGAAAAGGGGGATTATCATGATTGGGTAGTTGCCTTAATAAATGAAGGCTCCGGCTTAAGCACAGGCATCGATATTTTGCCTATGAATGCAGACGTGGATGAGGTTGTCTATACTATAGAGGTATTGATGAAGCCAGAATGGAAGTATGAGCATACCATGACTATCATGAATAAGTTATATCATGCTCAGATTCAATTCGCGATAGACCATCTACCTGATCGTGCTTTAAGTGAAGATGAGCAGATGTTGTTATATATGATGAGTGCGGAAGGAGGCCAAGCAAAGAATTGTACTTATAAGCTGCGTGCGAAGATTGATGTTTTTATGATGATTCCTGAGGGTATAAAAAGTGAATATAAAGAAAAAGCCAAGCTTCTTGTTGATAAAATTATATCTGATCCCGAATTGCGTGAAAGTTATAAGGATGCAGCGAAAAATGGGGATTATTATACGCCAGAAGAGCGGTTACAATTTTTTAGACGTGAAGCGGAATTGTTGGAAGAAGTATTTGGTGCCTCTGTTGATATTGTAGGCGTAGAGGATATGAAAAAGGACACGTATGGAAAATGCCGTGAGGGTAAGCAAATAGTGCTTCAAGGAAATCCGTATTGTAGTACTTATTTTGGTACGCGACATTTTGAAGATGTTGCTGAAACGTTTCGTCATGAATATGGACATGTTTTAGAAAGTTTAAAGACGGGAGCCGCGACAGTAAAAGAGAAAAATAATATTACTTTAGCTGGCGATGAATTAGACGATCATAGATTTAGCCTAGCATTGAAGATGTCAGAAGGTACATATATAAGTACGGAAACCGCCCGAAGTGTTTTTTTGCAAGCAACCGATGAGGAGGCGTATGGCTATTATAGAAGGCAACTTGTCGAGAAGCACGCTAACGTATTTAGTGAGATAATTTCGTCTCATTTTGATATAATTCCTTTTCTAATAAAAATACATGATATAAAAAGTGCATATGATGCGGAGCCGAAAGCATTTGTGGCTATGGCTACGCAGCCAGAGGTATAGCTTTATTCTCTGTTCCCACAATCCATCCGCCGCCGAGCACGCGGGAGCCGTCATAGCAGACGGCGGCTTGTCCGGGGGAGATTCCGTATTGTGGTTTGTCCAGATGAATTTCCGCGCCGTTTTCTGTGATAAATAATGTAGCCGAGGATGGCTCGGAGACGGAGCGGAGTTTTACGGAGATGTTTTGTATAGTAGAATCAAGCCAGTTGCATTGATCCAGATAAATCACATCACGCGCAAGGGCGGCCTTTGGCCCGACGATGACTTGGTTATCTGCCGGGTTTAATTTAACCACGAAAAGCGGCTCGTTATTTTCCGAGACGCCGCCGCCTATGCCAAGTCCCTTACGTTGTCCGATGGTGTAATGGATAATGCCGTTATGGGCGCCGATGATGCGGCCATCCACATGGACGATGTCGCCTGCTTTTTCGGCCTCAGGGCGGATTTTTTTGACAACTTTTGTATAATCGCCGTTCGGTACAAAGCAAATATCTTGTGAATCCGGTTTATCGGCGGTAATGAGGCCGAGCCGTTTGGCATGTTCGCGCGTAACATCCTTTGCCCAGCCGCCGAGAGGAAAGCGGAGGAAGTCGAGCTGTTCCTGTGTGGTGGCAAAAAGGAAATAGCTCTGGTCCTTACCGCCGTCATAGGCGCGGTGCAACTCGGATTGTCCGGTCTTTGGGTTGAATTCGCGTTTAATATAATGCCCCGTTGCCATGCAATCAGCGCCGAGATCATGCGCAACCTTTAGCAAGTCACGGAATTTCACGGTTTGATTACATTTCACGCAAGGGATGGGCGTCTCCCCGCGCAGATAGCTATCGGCAAAGTCATCGATGACGCTGTCGCGAAAATTGCTTTCATAATTTAGAACGTAGTGAGGGAAGCCCTTTTCCTCTGCCACGCGCTTGGCATCGTAAATGTCTTGCCCGGCGCAACAGGCCTTGGCCTTATTAATCGCCGCGCCGTGATCATAAAGCTGCAGGGTGACGCCGACGACGTCATAGCCTTCCTCATGCAAAAGCGCTGCGGTTACGGAGCTATCCACGCCGCCGCTCATGGCGACGACCACGCGTGTATCTTTCGGAGCTTTATTGATGCCTAAGGAATTCATGGGGAAGATATACATCAAAATCGGCAGAAAAGCAAGGATTGGTCATAATGTAAAAAGGGTGCGTTTATTTGCAACGCTCTATAATGAGGAATATAATAAGGCATGAGATTGTTTCTATTTATTTTGTTGAGTGCCTTTCCCGTCCATGCAATCGAGGTCACCTATACCCAAACCATGTGCCGTATATTAGAGCGGCATGTGCCGCGGGATGATGTAACCTATCAGGGCGGGGTGGATGTCAATGGTCGGGCGGTTGCGCCTGCGGATCTTGGCGGGGCGCAAGGATTTCAATTCCCGGATACAATCAAAATTCCCCTCTCGGTGGATTTGGCGCAGGAATTTGGTTTGGCGGGGTTTGGCAATGATGCATTGGTTGCGCCGCTAGGATTATTGGAAGTGACAAAGGACGGGCGCGTTTTACAGGAGGGGCGTGATTTGACGGAGCGCGCTTATGTGCTTTGTAAAGATAAATAAAATTAAGGCGGATCTATAGGATAATCCGCAAGGATAAATTCCGGAGGTTTTGGTGTGGGGGCTGTATCGGTTTCATGTGATGGTGCTGATTGTTCGCCGTTCGTTGCACGGGTGAAAGGGTTGCCGAGTTGAACATATGTTCCTAATGCAATAGTTGACACCAAAACAGCACCATATGCCCCTATCTCCATAGCCAAATATTTTAAATTTTCTGATTTTTTACTCATCTTATTTAAATTAAGCATACTATCGATTTGCATTACAAATTTTATGCGTTTTAAGACACAACGTCTTAAGGCGTTAAAAAATAAAGTATCTGGACACAGCCCGCATCATTTCATAATGTTCATTCAGATTGAAAGAGGATAATCATGAAACGATCACAGTATTTTTTACCAACTTTAAAAGAAAATCCAAAAGAGGCGGAAATTGTTTCGCACCGTTATATGCTTCGCGCGGGAATGATCAAGCAGACATCTGCCGGAATTTATGCATGGCTTCCGATGGGGTTAAAGGTATTGAAAAAAATCGAAGCGATTGTTCGTGAGGAACAAAATAAAGCCGGCGCACAAGAAGTTCTGATGCCGACCATTCAGCCCGCGGATCTGTGGAAAGAGTCCGGTCGTTATGATGCATATGGCAAGGAAATGTTGCGAATTATGGATCGGGGCGATCGTGAAATGTTGTTTGGCCCGACAAATGAGGAAATGATTACGGATATTTTTCGCGCGCATGTTAAATCCTATAAAGATTTACCGAAAAACCTTTATCATATCCAATGGAAGTTTCGTGATGAGGTCCGTCCGCGCTTTGGTGTGATGCGGGGGCGTGAGTTTTTGATGAAGGATGCTTATTCCTTTGATTTAAGCCCGGAAGATGCGCGTATTTCTTATCAAAAAATGTTTTTATCTTATTTGCGAACGTTCCGCCGTCTTGGCGTTAAGGCAATTCCGATGAAGGCAGATACGGGGCCAATTGGCGGCGATTTGTCGCATGAGTTCATTATTTTGGCGGATACGGGTGAAAGTGAAGTTTACACTGATAAGAAGTGGAATGATGTGGATGTAACCGCACAAGGGTTGTCTTACGATGATACAGCCGCGCTGGAAACATATTTCACGGAAATGACAAATATCTATGCGGCAACTGATGAAATTCATGATGCTGAATCTGCGCCGCCGTCCAATGAGTTAGATGTCGCGCGCGGAATTGAGGTCGGGCATATTTTCTATTTCGGAACAAAATATTCCAAGGCGATGGGCGCTTCTGTTCAAAATAAAGACGGGAGCATTGTCGATGTGGAAATGGGATCGTACGGGATCGGCGTTTCCCGTTTGGTGGGCGCAATTATCGAAGCCAGCCACGATGATAACGGCATTATCTGGCCCGTTGAAATTGCCCCGTTTGATGCCGGTTTAATCAACCTGCGAAGCGGAGATGCGGCATGTGATAAAGCATGTGAAGATCTTTATCAGCAACTTCAGGATGCGGGATTTGATGTTTTATTGGATGATCGTGATGCACGCGCCGGCGATAAATTCGCAGATATGGATTTGATTGGATTGCCCTATCAAATCATCATCGGACCTAAGGGATTGGAAAAAGGTAGTGCCGAAGTTAAAAATCGTGCCACCGGAGAGACCAAGGACGTTGCTTTGGATCAGATTGTGTCTATCTTAGGTAATAAATAAAAGAAAGCCACGAGCATGAAAATCACTATTATCATCGGATCTCATCAGCAAGATTCCCAGTCACATAAGGTCGGGAAATATATTCAGCATCAGTTGAATGAGCGTGATGATGTGGATGAAGTCGGGATGGTTGATTTGGGCGGAAACCCTGTGCCGTTATGGGATAGTACGTATTGGCAAAAAGAGTCAGGTTTGAAGGAAACGCTCGCCCCCTTTATGGGTGAGCTGTCAAGTGCGGATGGATATGTCATTATTGCCCCCGAATGGGGCGGAATGGTGCCGGGGGGCTTGAAAAACTTTATGTTGTATTGGTCAGAAAAAGAAACGGGGCATAAGCCCGCAATGATTGTTGGCGTATCGGGCAGCATTAACGGCGCGTATCCGGTCGCAGAATTACGCCATAGCGGATATAAAAATTCCAAAATTGTTTACACGCCTGAACATTTGATCGTGCGTAATGTCGGTGAGGTGATGAATGATATGGACCCGAATGGCGGGGAGGGCATAGATAAAGAAATCCGTGAGCGCACCGCCCATGCCAATAATTGTTTGATTGCCTATGCCAAGGCGTTTAAAGCCATGCGTGAGACGACACCCGATTTAATGCATGACGACTTTCCATACGGAATGTAGAAGATATTTCTCTGGTGTCTCTCTGGGGACAGTCACTTTTTGAAAAGTGACTGTCCCCAGAGTAGAGTAAAGCGGCATGATTTAGATATTGCCACGCCCCGTTGCATCCTATAAAACAATCTCATGTTATTTTCCCCATTTGAACGTATGATGGCTTGGCGATATTTGCGCGCGCGCAAGGCTGAGGGTTTTGTGTCTGTGATTGCGACCTTCTCTTTTACCGGCATATTATTGGGTGTTGCGACGTTAATTATTGTCATGAGCGTGATGAACGGATTTCGCACCGAATTGGTGAGCCGTATTTTGGGGCTGAATGGACATTTGACCGTATATGCCCCCGGAGCACCGCTTACAGATTACGAAAATATGACGCGGCGCGTTGCCGAAGTTCCGGGCGTTGTAAATGTATTTCCGATGATTGAAACGCAGGCTTTATTGAGCGCGCGCGGTACTTCGACAGGTGTGGTCGTGCGCGGGATGCAGCCACAGGATTTTGGGTCAAAGCCGATCTTAAGTAATGCCATTACCAGCGGAGATCAATATTTACAGGCCGGACGCGTTGCGATTGGCGTGAAATTAGCCGAGCGTTTAAATCTGGGGGTTGGGGATGATATTGTCTTGCTATCATCTAAAATGAAATCATCACCATTTGGAAGTATGCCGCGTTCCAAAACATTTGAAATTGCCCAGATCTTTGATGTGGAAATGTATGAATATAATTCCGGTTTTGTGTTTATCACGATGACGGATGCACAGGCATTATTCCAAATGCCGAATGCCGCAACCGAGTTGGAGATTTTAACGAATAACCCCGCGCATGTGGAGCCGATCCGCGATTTGGTGCGTCAGACCGTATTGGGGGCGGCCGAAGTACATGATTGGCAACAATCCAATAAATCATTTGTGAATGCGTTGGCGGTGGAGCGTAATGTGATGTTCTTGATTTTGACGCTGATTATTATTGTTGCCGCGTTTAATATCATCTCCAGCATGATTATGTTGGTGAAGGATAAATCGCGCGATATTGCGATTATGCGCACCATGGGCGCGGCGCGTTCTTCTATGCTTAAAATATTCATGCTAACGGGGGCTAGCATTGGTATTTCCGGCACGTTGGTCGGGGCTATTATTGGGATTACATTTGCGCTGAATATTGATTCCATTAAGGAATGGATTGAAGGATGGAGCGGGTCGGAGTTATTCTCGGATGAGATTTATTTCCTATCGCATTTGCCAGCCGAAGTTGAATGGAGCGAAGTTGTGGGCGTTGTGGGCTTGGCTGTTTTAATTTCTATTCTTGCGACGCTTTATCCGGCTTGGCGCGCCGCAAAACTTGATCCGGTGGAGGCGCTTCGTTATGAGTAAGCAACTTTTGGAAATTACCGATTTAAAGAAAACCTTCACGCAGGGCGGAAAATCTTTGAATGTGTTGCATGACATAAATGTCACCATTGAGCCGGGAGAGATTGTCGCCTTGGTTGGGCCATCAGGCTCTGGTAAATCAACATTTTTGCAAATGGCGGGATTGCTGGATACGCCGACATCAGGAAAAATTATGATTGGCGGGGATGATATGACCCGCGCAGATGATAAAAAGCGCACCGCATATCGCCGTGAGTTAATTGGGTTTGTTTATCAATTTCATTATTTACAACCCGAATTTACGGCATTGGAAAATGTTGTCATTCCGCAAATGATCGCCGGAACAGATAAAGACGCAGCGCAGGTTCGCGGCGCAAAAATTTTAAAGCGTATGGGGTTGGAGCAGCGCTTTCATCACCGCCCCGCCAGATTATCCGGCGGAGAACAACAACGCGTAGCCATTAGCCGTGCACTTGCCAATGCGCCAAGTCTGTTATTGGCCGATGAACCAACGGGAAATCTGGATCCCGATACATCGGATATTGTGTTTAACGAAATGTTGGGATTGGTGCGTAATGTCGGGATTGGCGCGATTATCGCCACGCATAATATGGACTTGGCATCAAAGATGGATCGTGTCTTGCTTCTTCAGGGCGGGACGATTACCTCGGCTTAAATTTTAAGCGCTGCCCCCTAACCAGCCGGTATTATCGTAATATTCATATCGCTTGGACTTATCTTCCAAACATTCTAAGATGACATCATAGCGCTTTGCGACGGCATCTCTGTCTGCTTTGATTTTCAGGCTTTCCTGCGCCGCTTGGGTTAATATCTCTGCGTGTTTCAGCAGGACATTCCTCTCGCTTTCACGGTCAATATTAAAAATCAATTCGCCCAATACCTTCATGGCATGCATGGCGGCATTTCGATCCGCGGCAATATAGGGCAAAATCTTATAGAGCAGGGAATCGGCAAACATTTCAAAGGTCAGGGTGCGAATAACGATGCGGATGTTACCGTCATCATCATAATAATAAGGGCCAGGAATTTTACGCGCAGATAATTTTGCCAAAGCACTATGTAGCCAATCCATAGCGGAAATGGCTGTAAAGGGATCATTGATACCCGGTGATAAGGCGCGGGCGATGATTTCCACAAGCTCATCAGCCAAAAATAGGATGTCTTGTGTTTGTGTACGCTCATCCCCAAACGCAAAACAGGACAGCGCCTCTTTGATAATCTCGTCATTCACGCGGATGGCGGGGGCGATATGCATTAGGATATCATTATTAAGTGTGAAGTCGCCCGGGCGGTATTCCAGACGAATACGAAGGTCATGCTGAATTGCTATTTCTTTTAAATGAATTTCATCCAAAACCTGAATGTAGCCGATTGTGTTGCTTTTTATTCCCATGCCATCTGTGCGAATATTATCGGCAATAAAGGGATGGGCGGGATTGGAGCGGCCATCCATGGTGTCATCCAGTTCCTGTGGGAAGCGACGATCCAAATCATAAACCAATGTTTTTCCAACGCGCGCAATAATGTTGGATATGTTGATGCTCTCTGGAATGTGATGAATATAGAGAATAAGAACGGCCACGCTGCTTGTGGCAAAAAACATTGCCACAAGAATGGAAAAGTGGGGGACAAAGGCCTCGATGGCTTTTGTGTTTTCCTCTGCTTCTGCGGCACTGATGATGGTGCGTAGGATCAGTAGGCAATACATGAAAGTGGCGATAAACGTCCCCAGCGTTAACTGGTTCGTGCGATCGCGCATAAAATTACTAATCAGGCGCGGGCCGACTTGCCCTGTCGCAAAGGAGACCGCCGTGATGGTCATGGAGAAGGTCACGCTGGCAACTGTAATCATAGAGCCCGCAATGACAGATAGAACCGAGCGGGCGCCTTCGGGTTGGTTTAAATAAAACCAGCTGAAATGTCCCAGCCATTCAATTCCAAAGGCGCGGTCAATTGCCGGCATGACAAATGAAAGGATGATGGCCCCTGTCGCCATAAGGGCGGGAATAAACCAATAGCTGGCTTTGAGTTTTTCCAAAAAATTTAAGAGGTCGGCGCCAAAGGGCAGCATAATCATCCTGACGTAAAAGGTGTTCTTCTAAGCTATAGGAAATTTGGAAAACATCAAGATGACGGGCGGCATTAAAGATGCTAACTTTGAGTCATATGTTCATTCATCTTCACACACATTCCGCCTATTCATTGGCGGAGGGGGCTATTAAAATCAAGGATCTGGTTGATCGTTGTGCGAGGACGGATATGCCTGCCGTTGCGGTGACGGATACGAATAATTTATTTGGCGCCATGGAGTTTGCCAAAACAGCCAAATCGTATGGCGTGCAACCAATCATTGGGTGTCAGTTACAGATTGAAGAATACGGACATGTGGTGTTATTGGTACAAAGCGAGCAGGGATATCGCAATCTGTGTGCCATCGTTAGCGCGGCGCATTTAGATACCGAGGATAATGCTCTGCCGAATGTCAGTATCGATTTATTGGTAAAATATGCGCCGGGTTTAATCTGCTTAAGCGGGGGATATGGCGGTGTTTTAAATCATTTATTTTTGGAGGGGCACACCGCAGAGCATCCCGCTATTCAAACTATAAAGGATAGTTTTAAGGGGCGTTTTTATGTGGAATTACAACGGCATGGATGGGCGGATCAAGATCGGGTCGAGGGTGATTTGATTGATTTCGCCATGGCTGAAAATATTCCTATTGTGGCAACTAATGATTGTTATTTTTTAAATAAAAACATGCACTTGGCGCATGATGCTTTGCTGTGTATTGCGGCGGGGCGTTATATTACTGAAGATGATCGCCGGAAAGTAACGGCAAATCATTATTTTAAATCATCTGAGGAAATGGTCGCGCTTTTTAAAGACATTCCAGAGGCGATTGAAAATACAGTAAAAATTGCAAAAAGATGCTCTTATTTACTTGAGGAAGTGAATCCTTTACTGCCGCGTTTTGATACCGGAGAGGGGCGCAGCGAGGTTGAGGAATTGCGCTTTCAATCACAGGAAGGTTTGAAATGGCGGCTGAAGCACTTTGTTGATAATTTTGAAGATGCGGCCGTTCAAAAAGAATATGAAGAGCGTTTGGAGTTTGAGTTAAATGTGATCGAACAAATGGGGTTCCCCGGTTACTTCCTGATCGTGTCGGACTTTATTAAATGGGCAAAGGATCATAATATTCCGGTTGGGCCGGGCCGTGGCTCGGGGGCGGGATCTTTGGTGGCGTGGTCGTTGAAGATTACTGATCTGGATCCCATTCGCTTTGGATTGCTGTTCGAGCGATTTTTGAACCCCGAACGTGTATCCATGCCGGATTTCGATATTGATTTCTGTCAGGAGCGACGTGATGAAGTTATTCGTTACGTACAGGAAAAATACGGGCGTGACCGCGTGGCGCAGATTATTACCTTTGGTAAGTTACAGGCACGAAATACCATCCGTGATGTCGGGCGCGTTCTGCAAATGGGATACGGGCAGGTGGATCGCCTGGCGAAAATGATTCCGAATAATCCCGCCAACCCGATGACATTAAGCGAAGCAATCGCGCAAGATGCAGATTTACGCGGGGAAATTGCCAAGGATGAAAATTATCAAAAATTAATTGAAATCGCCAAGCAATTGGAAGGTTTATATCGCCATGCCTCAACTCATGCGGCAGGATTGGTGATCGGGGATCGGCCTTTAACGGAGTTATTGCCGCTTTATCGTGATCCGCGATCCGATATGCCTGTGACGCAATTTAACATGAAGTTTGTGGAATCAACCGGCCTTGTGAAGTTCGACTTCTTGGGGCTGAAAACTATGACGGTCATTCAAAAGGCGGTGGATTTGATTAACGAGTCCCGAGATGAGCCGCTGGATTATTTAATGTTGCCGTTGGATGATCAAAAATCGCTGGATTTGCTGGCGCGCGGCGATACGATCGGCGTGTTTCAGGTGGAGGGCGCGGGCATGCGCGATGCGATCCGGCGTATGGTTCCGGACAGATTTGAAGATATCATCGCGCTTGTCTCGCTCTATCGCCCCGGTCCAATGGATAATATCCCAACCTATTGCCTTAGAAAGGCGGGCAAGGAAGAACCGGATTATATGCATCCCGTTTTGGAGCAATATTTGAGCGAAACATACGGGATTATGATCTATCAGGAGCAAGTGATGCAGGCGGCGCAGGCGCTATCCGGTTATACGCTGGGTAATGCGGATTTATTACGGCGTGCGATGGGTAAAAAGATCAAGGCCGAAATGGATCAGCAACGCGAATTATTCATCAAAGGCGCGGCAGAACATAATAATGTGCCCAAAGAAAAAGCCGAGGAAATTTTTGAGCAGATTAATAAATTTGCGGGCTATGGCTTTAACAAATCACATGCGGCGGCTTATGCGTTGATTGCTTATTGGACGGCATATTTGAAAGCAAATCATCCTCATGAATTTATGGCGGCGTCTATGACCATGGATTTGGGGAATACGGATAAATTATCTGTCTTTAAACAGGATTTGGACAAGATGGGGATTCCCCTTTTGACGCCGGATATTAATTACAGTCATGTGGTCTTTTCCGTTGAAAATAAAGCCGTTCGCTATGCTTTGGCCGCACTAAAGAGTGTGGGGCAAGGGGCGATGGAGGTTTTAGTGCAAGAGCGCATCAAGGGCGGAGAATTTAAAAGTCTGGATGATTTTGCCACGCGCTGTGATGCGAAATCTTTAAATAAGCGTCAGCTTGAGCATATGGCGGCGGCGGGGGCGTTTGAATCCGTTAATGATAACCGCGCGCAGGTTTATGATGCGGCGGAAGTAATTTTACGTCATGCAGGAAATTTAGCCGCCGAGCGGGAAAGCGGTCAGGTAAGTTTATTCGGAGGCGAGGATGTGGGCGGTACGCAAAGCCTGCCGATATTACCACAAGTGCGTGACTGGTCGCCTTTGGAGCGGTTGGAGCGCGAATTTCGCGCGGTGGGGTTCTTCCTGTCCGCGCATCCATTGGATACAAAAGAAGAGCAGCTTAAAAAGCTCGGTATAAAAACGGTCTCAGAGGTGCTCGGTTTGTTGGAAAACCAGCCGGGTGTTGGCACAAAAATGGCGGGCGTCTTAATCAAAAAGATGGAGCGTATGTCGCAAAAGGGTAATAAATACGCGTTCCTGCAATTATCAGATGCCTCTGGCGTTTATGAGGTCACGCTTTTTTCAGACTTATTAGCCGCAAGCCGTGATATATTAGAGCCGGGTGAAACATTGCTGTTATCGGTCACTGCAGAATCACGTGAAGATCAGGTACGTTTTACGGCGCAATCTGTACAAATGTTGGATCAAACATTAGAAAAAAGGACGGATGAAATCCATTTATCGGCGGATACTTTGGCGCCATATAAGAAATTAAAAGAATTTTTGGATATTGAAGGCAGCGGGCCATCTCAAATTATTCTGCATGTCCCATTGAAAGATGGGCGTTTAACGCAAGTGACCTTGCAGGGGCGATATAAATTATCATCACAAGCCAGAAATATTTTACGCGGGGAAGACGGCGTGATAGAGATTAAGGAAGTTTAAAAAAGGATATAAAAAATGGGTTTAGTTTCAACAATTAAAAATGTGGCACTTGGCGTTGTGGGTATTTACATGGCGGCATTATGGTTTTTTGGCGGATTCATAGGCGCTGTCGTTGCGGCAATTAATGGTCATTTGTTAAGCTTGGTTCTTAGCATTTTCGTGCCGATGTATGGTGCAATTTACACGATCATTATGACGTTTGCAGCGATATTTTAGGGGGCTTTACCCGTGTTCTTTCAGAATGCGTTGTTTCTGCCGTCCCCAATCGCGGTCTTTGCTGGTTTGGCGTTTATCATGAAGCTGTTTCCCTTTACCAAATCCAATCAGGAGCTTTGCCAGCCCCCGCGCATCAAAATAAAGTTTTAACGGGACAATCGTATAGCCTTCCTTGGCAACCGCACCCATTAATTTATTCATTTCCTTCTTTTTCAAAAGTAATTTTCGCAGGCGGCGCGGCTCATGCTGGAGGTGTTGACCGGCTTGCATGTATTCGCCGACATGGGAGTTGAATAACCAGATTTCGCCGTTTTTCTCCCCCGCATGGGCTTCGTTAATACTGGCCTGACCAAGGCGCATGGATTTCACTTCGGTACCCATAAGCATGATGCCGGCTTCAAAGGTATCTTCGATATGATATTCAAAGCGCGCACGGCGATTCTCCGCAATTGTTGCATTTACGGAGAGCATTCCTGATTTTGATTTGTTTTTCTTCGCGGCCATCGGGCTTTTATAATATGTGTGGGCGGAAATATAAAGGTTAATCTTATCGAGACATGATGACATATGTATGGCTGTGGTTGAATTTTTGAATATCTTTCAACCTGTTATTAAGGTATTCTTTAGAATATACCCCTTAAAATAAGGGCGTTATCTTTTGTTCACAACCTTAATAAAGGGCTTTCATGAAACTACTTGTTGCCGATGATCATACGTTATTTCGCGATGCATTATTACAATATATACAACGCGCAGAGCCGGATGCAGAGGTTTTGTTGGCAAATGATTTGCAGGGCGCATTTTCATATCTGGAAGCCGGAGAGGTACCCAATCTGATTTTATTAGATTATCGTATGCCGGGAATGAATGGATTAAAGGGATTGGAAAAATTGCGCCGTACTTATCCGGATATGAAGGTTATTTTAATGTCTGGCGTTGTTGAATTACCCGATATTCAAGATGCGATTGATTTGGGCATTGTGGGATATTTCCCAAAAACTATGTCGGGAAAGGCTTTTATTAAAGCTATACAGCTTGTGATTACAGGTGAAAAGTTTTTCTCTTTTGATTCAGAGGCATATAGCCTGATGCCATCTTACTATGGGGATCAGGAAGCAGATGTTAAAAATGGGGCACCCTCTATATCGTCGGCAAAGCAGGTTGATTCCAAGCAAAGAATTGAAAGTTTGAGCGATCGAGAAGGAGAGGTTTTATCATATTTGGTAAATGGAGATTCCAACAAAGAAATTGCTAATCGTTTGGATTTACAAGTTGTCACGGTAAAGCTTCATGTGCGTGGAATTTGCCGCAAATTGGGCGCAAAAAACAGAACGCAAGCCGCCTTAATCGCGCAGGAGAATGATTTTCAGCAACAAGTCAGTTCATAAGACAAGCACAGAATATGCGCCTTTTTATTAATAACCTCATCGTAAAAAGTCATGTTTCCATTATTTTGGGCGTCATTGCCTTTTTTTCAGTGGCATCCTTTTATTCGTGTTTGCAAATTATGGAGACCGAAAGACAGGCAATTATAAGTTTTAAATTTAAAAGCGCCGAAATTGAAAAGATCGAGTTTTTAATTGATGATTTAAAGTCTAAGTTGGTTGTTTATTTGAAGCAGGAAAAATCAACGCCTGCAAATTTGAATGAAATTTCAGACCTTATATATTCATTTCAAGAGGCTTTGATTAATTTCAATACATCGCATCAAGGAAGCCTCCGCGTGAATATGCATGATGCGGATTTAATTAATGATTTGCAAAAAGAAGTCAGCCATTTGATTCCGTTCATACGTCGGACGGTTGATGGTATGGGCGGGCAATATACATCACAAGTTAAAATAATTCTTGATGAAATTGAGAAAAAATTTCAGAAATTTGCAAAATATCAAATGCAATCTGAAGAGCATTTTTTATCCGAAGGCGTTTTACAAGAACGTAGAACGAAAATATTTTTATCTTTATCAATTTTGGGGTTTTCATCCTTCTTTTTGATTATATTCCTAATATACAAAAATACTCAATTGGAGCGTGAATATAAGCGAAGAATGGAAATCAATGATATTGCACATCAGAGAATTCAGGCAATTGAGGCGTCTACGGATGGTATCGGGATCATGGATAAAGATAAAAATTTATTATATATGAACCCCGCCTTACGCGAATTGCATGGCATTGCCCAAAAAGATGCCGGTGAATATATCGGTAAGAGTTGGAAAGCATTATATAATGATAAAGGGCAGGCGCATATAGAGGGAAATGTGTATCCGATTTTAAACGAAACCGGGACGTGGCGCGGCGGATCGCTGATAAAACGCAAAGATGATAAAGTCATCGAAGCCGAGATGACATTAACCTTATTACCGGATGGAAAGGGTATGATCGGGACAGCGCGGGATGTCACACAAAAAAATCAGGCGGAGCGCGATAATAGGGAATTACAGGGGCAAATTCACCAAGCGCAAAAAATGGAGGCAATTGGGCGATTGGCGGGAGGTTTGGCGCATGATTTCAATAATGTTTTGGCGGCCATAATGGGATATGCCGAATTCCTTTCGGAGGATTTGGAGAAGAACAAAAAATTGCAAAAATTCGCTGATAATATTTTAATGGCGGGAAATAAGGGGCGGGCTTTGATTGATCAGATGCTTGCATTTTCAAGAAGGAAAGAGCACCAGATTTCTGTTGTCAATTTGCGCGATGCCATTGATGAAACGGTTTCAATGGTATCGGCGGGTCTGCCGAAATCTATCGATCTGAGTGTAGATTTTCATCATGATGCACCGGCCTATATTAATGGTGATGCGTCACAAATTTCACAAGCCTTGATGAATATTGTGGTTAATGCGGTTGATGCCATGGAGGAAGAAAAGGGGCATATTCATATTTCTCTGTTTTTAATCGAGCCGGATGAAGAGAATTTTGAGGGTATGATTTGTGATGAATTTCTGCCCGATCATGAGATGCCGCATATTAATATTCAGGATATCGGGGATGGGCAAACAAATTTGGAAATGGGCGTTTTAAAGCGTGATCAAACTTATTTCCAAATCAGTATTTCCGATACCGGAAGCGGTATGTCTGAGGCGATATTACAACATATTTTTGAGCCCTTTTTTACGACCAAAGCCGTAGATAAGGGGACGGGTTTAGGCATGGCCAATGTGCATGCGGCGATTGTTGCCCATCAGGCGGCAATGATTATTGATACGCGCCTTTCCGAGGGAAGCACGTTTGATCTGTTTTTCCCGCAGGCGCAATATATTAATGATTTAAATTTATTGGATATCAATCACAACCATGTTGGACGCACCGATTTTCAAGGTATACGCGTTTTATTGGTGGATGATCAGCAAGAAGTTTTGGACATGATGGAAACGCTTTTATCGCGTGCAGGTTTTGATTGTGTGGCAAAACAGTCTTCTTTGGAGGCATTGGAATTATTACGCGAGGCATCGGATGCGTTTGATCTGGTGATTACAGATCAGAATATGCCCAAAATGACCGGCGTCGAGTTGATTGAAAAATGTGTATTATTTAATCGCCGCCTACCATTTATAATTCTCTCCGGTTATTCGGAAGAGAAGCTGCAAAACATTAGGATTAAATACCCATCCATTCGGGCAACCTTGCGTAAGCCCGCAAAGAAAGACGTCTTACTAAAGGCGATTGATAGCGTATTAAAAGAGACTCTTTTGTAAGTTTATGGCATGCTAAGCGGCATGGATTTGGTTAGATATAAAACATTTCTTCATGATGAAAAGAGAGAACGGGGCATACATTTCACCATTGATCATAATGGGGTATGGTATTTTCATGGACCGCAAAGCCCTGGCCCCATGAAGCGCGAAGCTCTCGTCAAGCTGTTTGCAGATAAAGCGTTAAAATATGAGGAGGGGCGGTTTTTCCTCAAGACACCATTTGAGTCATATGAGGTTGAAGTGGAAGACGTGCCTTTTATCATCAAAGATTATACCGAGGAGGAAGATCAGCTAACCTTAATAACCAACTTGGGGGAAAAAGTCATACCTGCACGTGGTAGGAAAATTTTCCTTAAAAACCCATCCTTTGCAGATATTGACTTACCCTATATTGAGGTCAGGGAAAATATGGTTGCAAGATTGTCACCCATGGTGCGAGAGGATTTTATAGAGCGCGCATTCACGCAAGGCGAGGGGGGCGCGACATTAAAACGGAATGATATTCTTTATTGTAAGATCAATGATACCAGCCATCCCATCGCAAAGTGGGAGGAGTAGAGGTGACGCCCATTACAAAAGTTACACCGCGAGAGTGGATGTTATGGCCGGAATGCCGAAAAATATTTGATGTGCTAAATCAAAGCGGTGCGCCACAAGCATTATTTGTTGGAGGATGTGTCCGTAATTTGTTGTTGGAACAGCCTTCTAATGATGTGGATATCGCTACGATACATTTACCCGCGGATGTGCAACGACTATGTATGGCGGCGGGGTTAAAGACAATTCCAACCGGACTGGATCATGGCACAATTACAGTTCTGGTCGGAGAGAAATCATTTGAAATCACAACGTTACGGCGTGATGTGGCCACGGATGGACGGCGTGCAACGGTGGCGTTTTCAAAAGATTGGCGCGAAGATGCGGCGCGGCGCGATTTTACAATGAATACATTACTGATGGATTTGGATGGTAATGTTTATGATCCTTTGGGACGTGGGTATGCGGATTTATGTTCACGTAATGTCGTTTTTGTGGGCGCGGCGGAAGAGCGAATTAGAGAAGATATTTTAAGAATATTACGCTTCTTTCGTTTCCATACCTTATATGGCAACGGCGCGCCGGATCAAGATGCCTTAGATGCCTGTAAAACATTATCAGATTATATTCCTGAATTATCACGAGAGCGTATATCGCAAGAATTTTACAAAATAACCATGCATGATAATGCGGCCGTTACCTTTCAATTAATGAGTGATCATAATGTGTTAGGTGATATTTTTGAGAGAGATTTTTTTCCTATGGAAAGATTAATACAAAGACAGATTGATTTTAAGATGCCGCATTTATCTGCGCGTTTATTTGTCTTGCTAGATAAAGATTTAGAGGCAAGTGAAGAAAAGTATTTTATTTTTTCCAAGCAGCAGCAAAATTTTTTTCGAGATATGCGTGCCTTATGCAAGGGCGCAAAAGATTTACCCACGCCAAAAGAGATAATTTATCGGACCGGGCGTGATGTTGCCGGACAATTTTTTCTGATTAGCTATGAAGATGAAGAGGCGTTAAGTGAGGCCGTAACCATTTTGCAAGAGTGGGACATTCCAAAATTCCCTGTTACAGGCGCAGATGCCCAAAATTTGGGGGTTGAGCCAGGGGTAAGAATGGGAGAGTTATTGAGGGAAACGGAAGCCCACTGGATTCAGGAAGAGTTTAAGCCGAGTAAGGCCGATTTGATTGCCTATTTGAGGGCATTACTCGGTTAAATCATCCCATAAATCTTTTACTTTGCCGAAAAAGCTGGAGCTGGCGGGGCTATGTTTTGAGGCGTTTTTACCCGTTACGCTTTTATCAAGTTCCTTAATCAGCTCTTCCTGTTTTTTGTTCAGATTGACAGGCGTTTCAACAAAGACATCAATAAACATATCTCCGCGAGAGGAGGAGCGCATGACGGGCATGCCTTTGCCTTTTAAGCGGAATTGTTGTCCTGTTTGTGTGCCGTTCGGAATTTTAACAGAGGTTTTCTTACCATCAATTGTGGGAACTTCAATTTCTCCGCCTAATGCAGCGGTCGTCATGCCAATGGGCGCACGGCAATATAGGTCTGCACCGTCACGTTTAAACATTTTATGCGGTTTCACGCTGATTAGAACATAAAGATCGCCCGTACCGCCGCCGCGAATGCCGGCTTCTCCTTCACCGTTTAGGCGAATGCGCCGTCCATGATCAATTCCCGCCGGGATAGTGACTTTGATTTTTTTATTCTTACGGATGCGTCCCGCGCCGCCGCATTTCTTACAAGGATTGCGGATGGCAGAACCCGCGCCGCCACATGTGGAGCAGGTACGCTCAATGGTAAAGAACCCTTGCTGCATACGCACGCGTCCCGCGCCATTACAGGTGGGGCATGTTTCAACGCTGGTGCCGCTTTCGGCGCCGCTACCGTTGCATGAATCGCAATTTTCCTGCTTAGGAATTTCGATTGTGGCTTCTTTGCCTTTAAAGGCATCATCAAGAGAGATTTCATAGGTATATTGCAGATCAGAGCCACGCGCCGCGCCGTTACTTCTGCGGCGTCCGCCGCCACCGCCGCCGCCCATAAAATCGCCAAAGACATCTTCAAATATATCGGAGAAATTACCAAAGCCTGCGCCGCCGCCCATGCCACCGGGCCCGCCGCCGCCGCCCATACCTTGTTCAAAGGCAGCGTGACCGTAACGGTCATAGGCGGCTTTTTTCTGTTCATCCTTCAGAACGTCATAGGCCGCGTTAATTTCCTTAAATTTTGCTTCTGCATCCGGGTTATCTTTATTTTGGTCAGGATGATATTTCATCGCCTTCTTACGATAGGCTTTTTTAATTTCATCTGAGGTGGCATTTTTATCGACGCCGATTACCTTATAAAAATCTTCTGACATGGCTATTATATTTCTGTTTTATTTTTACCGGAGCTGAATAGCCGGGTGAAAAAACTGTTTTTTTGTTTCTTCTCATTATCATTTTTAGAGTCGAAGGCCTGATGTTTTCTTGCACGGTTTTGAGAGATCTGGACTTTAAGCATTTCATCATAACGAATGCGCATTTCAGGCGTTTTTAAAGCCTCGTAAGCCTCCATAACGGCCTGAAAACGTTTATAAGCAAAGCAATTTGCTCCATTTTTCTTATCAGGATGATATGCTTTTAATCTGGCCAGATAGGCACGCTTTATCTCTTCTTGAGAGGCAAAGGGGTCTATTTCCAGAATTTCGTAATAATTTTTTACTTCCATGACCGCATTAAACAGCAAAAAGAGTGCCAGTGTAAATAAAATAAGAAATCATATTTTAAAAAACACTGGCATTCATTTAAAGATTACGCAGACTTTTTCTTTTCATCGGCGCTGTTATCTTCATCATCTACCTCTGTAAAGTCGGCATCAACGATGTCTTCAGGTGACGCATCCTGATCATCCGTATCATCTGGTGATACATCGGATGTCTCAGAGGCTTGCGCTTCTTGAGATTTGCGATAAACAGCTTCACCAATTTTCATAGAGGCTTGCATTAGGGCCGTAGTTTTCTCTTTGATCTCGGCTGGATCATCTTTTTCCAAGGCCTGTTTTAGCTCTTCGATGGCGGCGGTTGTCGCATCTTTATCTTCATCGCTGACATCATTACCGACTTCTTCTAAAGATTTTTCGGTTTGATGAATCATGGTCTCTGCCTGATTTTTAGCTTCGACAGTTTCTTTGCGTTTTTTATCGGAATCGGCATTTTCTTCCGCGTCTTTGACCATTTTTTCAATATCGCTATCGCTTAGTCCGCCAGACGCTTGGATACGGATTTGTTGTTCCTTACCTGTTGCTTTATCCTTGGCGGAAACGTTCACAATACCGTTTGCATCAATGTCAAATGTGACCTCGATTTGCGGCATGCCGCGCGGCGCGGGGGGGATGCCAACCAAGTCAAACTGTCCCAGCATTTTGTTGTCTGCCGCCATTTCACGCTCACCCTGGGCGACGCGAATGGTCACAGCATTTTGATTATCTTCTGCTGTGGAGAATGTTTGCGATTTCTTGGTAGGGATAGTGGTATTGCGGTCAATCAAACGTGTAAATACGCCGCCCAATGTTTCAATCCCCAAAGATAGAGGTGTCACATCAAGAAGAAGAACGTCTTTCACGTCGCCTTGTAGCACGCCCGCCTGAATAGCCGCGCCATTGGCAACAACTTCGTCAGGATTCACGCCTTTATGAGGCTCTTTACCGAAATATTCTTTAACCGTTTCCAAAACTTTTGGCATACGTGTCATGCCGCCGACCATTACGATATCGTCAATATCACCCGGTTTTAGTCCGGCATCTTTCAATGCGGCCTTTACCGGATCAATGGAGCGTTTGATTAGATCTTCCACTAGGCTTTCCAGCTTGGCGCGAGAAAGTTTGATGTTCAAGTGTTTCGGACCTGAAGAATCTGCGGTAATGAATGGCAGGTTGACTTCGGTGCTTTGTGAAGAAGATAGCTCTATCTTTGCTTTTTCGGCGGCTTCTTTCAGACGTTGCAACGCAACTTTGTCTTTACGCAGGTCAATTCCTTGCTCTTTTTTAAACTCGTCCGCAAGGAAATCAATGATGCGGTGATCGAAATCTTCGCCGCCGAGGAATGTATCCCCGTTGGTTGATTTCACTTCGAATACGCCGTCGCTGATTTCGAGGATGGAGATATCAAATGTACCGCCCCCAAGGTCATAAACTGCGATTGTTGAATCTTTTTCTTTATCCAAGCCGTAAGATAAGGCAGCGGCTGTTGGCTCGTTAATAATACGAAGCACTTCAAGGCCTGCAATTTTACCGGCATCTTTTGTGGCTTGGCGTTGTGCGTCATCAAAATAAGCAGGGACGGTGATAACCGCCTGTGAGACTGTTTGTCCCAAAAAGCTTTCGGCGGTTTCTTTCATTTTTTGAAGAACCATTGCCGCAATTTGTGACGGGGCGTATTTTTCGCCTTCGACTTCAACCCACGCATCATTATTATCGCCTTTAACGATATAGAACGGCGCGGTTTCCATCATTTTTTTAACTTCGGCATCATCAAAAGAACGCCCGATAAGACGTTTAATGGCATAAAGTGTTGCGGCAGGATTAGTTACAGCCTGACGTTTTGCGGCAGCACCGACGAGGCGCTCGCCATCTTTTGTAAATCCGATCATGGATGGGGTTGTTCTGGCACCTTCGGAATTTTCAATTACGCGGGGATCTGATCCCTCCATAACCGCAACACATGAATTGGTTGTTCCAAGGTCAATACCAATGACTTTACTCATATTTTTACTCCTTCATTAAGCAAGTTAGCTGCATAGCCCGTAATGGCACTATACAAATTAAATTATATAAGATCTCTTACGACCCTATGTTCAAACTAAAAAAAATAGTTATAGAACACGAGCGGCGTCGCGTGAAGCCCTATAGATTAAATATATATAATTTTGTGGATAGAATGCAAGGAGTGGATGATTTTTTTTACTAAGCGGCCATAGACATGCCGGGCATGGGTTGTGACCATAGGCGCGGATCCGGTTGCAGAACAGGCATTTTGGGAATGTTATTCCCATAGCGGTCTTGAACAAACTCATCATAGAACTCAACCGCATCGCATCCGTAATCGATGATCATTTCAATGCAATCCAAACCTGTGGCCGCGCCAAAAAGAGCGCCAAGCCCATCACTCATCATTTCATCAGCTATGGGATTGTCATCACGAGGCATAGATTTAGAAAAAGAGGTTGTGCGCTCAGAAAAAGAAAGGGCAGGGGCATGATTAGTATTTGCAACAGAATTTGCCAGAACAATCGTTTTTTTCGAAACTTCACCCTCACACACAAATCTGTTGTCCGCGATATTAAGTTCTGAATTTCTGTTGTAAGTATCTGTAATCATGCTGTTCCCCTGTCCTATATACAGACTATAAGAAGGGGGTGAAGCGGCGCTTAATATTACATAAAATTCGAACTAAAAGTCAGGCGGGGGTATATATTTATTTAAAGCCAGCGGCCTGTTTTATTATGATAATCTTCATAAGTTTCGCCGTATTCTTCTAAAAACATGTCTTCTCTGGGTTTGATCACATTCTTATTTAACAGTTTGACCAGCGGGATCAGGAATATAAATCCCCACATATTATTTAGAAAAATAAACAATGTTAAATACAGCATGATGGCGCTGATGAAAATCGGGTTGCGTGAATAATGATAGGGGCCGAATACAATGAGGCTTTGTGTTTCCATGGCAAGTGGTGACCATTCTTCACCATTAAGGCGAATATGCTTAATGGCCCATCTGAAAACCATTAGAGACAGTAGCAATAAAGCAATGCCGCCATAAAGGCTGATAAACCAGGGTAATACGTCCAGTTCAATAAATACATTCATAATCAAACTAAGAAAAATGCAAATCCCGAAGGGAACATAAGGTTCGCGTAAATAATAAGAGATGACTTCACCTGACTTATTTTTGATTTGCTCTTTTTTACGCTTGATATCTTTGTCTTTGCTCATTTTTTGAATTATAGTTTTGTTCTGGCCGTTAGTAAAATAACATTTTAACAATTATGAGGTTTATCATGCGCATTCTCTTTTTTATTACTTTTTTTTCGCTTATCTCGGTTTCCGCATTTGCGCAGTCTTTGGCACAACTTCCAAATGGGGCAACATTGCTTAACATCTCGGCGACAGAGAATATAGAGGTGGATCAGGACACTTTGATTGCCAATTTAAGAGTGGAAAAGCAATTATCCGACCCGAAGGAATTACAGCAAGAGATTAACATGATGATGAAACAAGCCGTTGAGGAAGCCAAGAAGATTGAGGGGCTGACAATTACAACCGAGCAATATTATGTCCATCAATATCAGCGTGATAATAAACAATTATGGCAGGGCAATCAGGGATTAAGTATAAAAAGTCAAAAAGCGGATGATGTTCTTGAACTTTCGGGACGCCTACAGGATATGGGATTTTTGATGAATGGTCTGAATTATCAGCTTTCGCCAGAAAAGTATGAGGAAATTCGTGAAAGTTTATTAGAAGGCTCCATTAAAAAATTGATGGCACGCGCCAAACGTGTCGGAAGCGCGATTGATAAGCCGAATGTTGATTTGTGGGAGTTGAATGTCGATGCCGCCCCAACGCCAAATTATCCGCAACCAGTGATGATGGCGCGCGGTATGGCGATGGAATCAATGGGTAAATCCGCTATGGCGCCCCCCGTCGCAGAAGCAGGAAAAAGCACGGTTTCCATGAGCGTTTCTGCGAAAATGATCTTAAAATGAATATTAAAGCGGCAGGAGGAGGGCGGCAATGCGGCGGCCCTCTGCCATGAGTACATTATATGTGCGGCATGCGGCGCCGCTATCCATACATTCAATTTTTATGTGATTGGCGCGTAGCTCTTTTAACAAATTTTGCGGTAGGAATATACCTGTCTCTCCCGTTCCTAATAGATAGACATCATATTGTTTTGCTTCATCAAATAGAGCGGAGAAATCTTCTATTCTTAGGTCATTGACATGGAGCTTATGACACCATGGTGATGTTTTTTCAGGTGTGACACAGATGGCTTGTCCATATTTTTCATCATTAACACGAAAGCCGGACGTGCCGTAGCTTTGAATAATCTGGCGACCTTCAGGGATGAGCGGGGTAACGTCCATAAGTTTTAGGAGGTTAGTTTTTCGGCGTCCGGATGATCGGAGGCACTATCTGCGTGGCGGTCAACGCCAATTGTGTGTAGGAGGGGCGCGGCAACAAAGATCGATGAATATGTCCCGATAAAAATACCGAACAGCAACGCATCCACAAAGCCCTGTATCACTTCCCCGCCCATAAACCATAGTGCCAATAAAGCAAGCATGGTCGTGAAGGAGGTCATGATTGTACGGGATAATGTTTGGTTAATGGCGCCGTTAAACAAATCACCAAGGGGCATTTTTTTAAATTTACGCAAATTTTCACGAATGCGGTCAAATACAACCACGGTATCATTAATGGAATAGCCAGCAACCAGAAGAACGGCAGCAACAGTAGATAAATTAAATTCCATTTGCGTTAAGGCAAAGAAGCCAATAGTCGCGATGGCATCATGGGCGAGCGCCAAAATACCGGCAAGCCCAAATCTCCATTCAAAGCGCAGCGCAATATAGCCCATAATACCCATCAGGGAGAATAAAATGGCGTATAATCCCTGTTTCTTTAGCTCTTCACCGACTTGTGGGCCGACATATTCAACGCGGCGATAATCAATATTTTGATAAGTTTCTTCCAAGGATGCGCGAATTGTTTTAATCGCGGCCTGTTGTACTTCTTCGCCGCCCGGTTGTTCCGGCATCCGGATTAGCAGGTCATTGGGGGCCCCAAACTCTTGAATGGAAATACCGCCAAGATCAAGGGTGTTTAGGTTTTCACGTAAGACAGATAAGTCAGCTTCGGTTTCCAGACGAATTTCAATCAATGTGCCGCCCGTAAAATCAATACCGAAATTCAAGCCCTTTGTTGCTGTTAAGCCCAAAGATCCTATAATTAGAATCGCAGAAAAGATAAAGGCGATATAGCGCAAGCCGATAAAATTAATAGCGCTTTCGAGAGTTTCTGTTTTTTTGCTCATGATTATATTTTCAATTCTGTTGGTTTTTTATATCTCATCCATAAGACAATAATTAGACGTGTCACCATGATCGCTGTGAAGAGGGAGGTCATGACACCAAGTCCGAGCGTGACGGCAAAGCCCTTCACAGGGCCGGTTCCAAATGAATATAAAATTGCCGCGGCAATTAAGGTTGTCAGATTGGAATCTATGATTGTCGAAAATGCTTTCGAGTAACCCGCATCGACCGCCGCCATGGGGGAGCGCCCTAATTTAAGTTCTTCCTTTATGCGTTCAAAAATAAGCACATTCGCATCAACGGCCATACCAATGGTCAGGACAATACCTGCAATCCCAGGTAAGGTTAATGTTGCCTGCAGCATCGAAAGCAGTGCGAAAAGAAGCGCCACATTTACAAATAAAGCAATATCGGCATATAGCCCAAATAAGCGATAGCGTCCAAGCATGAAAAGCAAGACAAGAAGCATTGCGAAAAAGCTTGCTTCTTTGCCGGATTCAATTGAGTCAGCGCCAAGGGAGGGGCCAACAGAGCGTTCCTCAACAAACTTTAATTCAGCGGGTAGCGCGCCGGCGCGTAATAATAAGGCAAGATCATTGGCGGAGCCAATGTCAAAGCTGCCTGAAATTTGGGCTTGCCCTGCACAGATCGCGCCGCGGAAAACGGGAGCGGAGATAATTTCCTTATCCAAAACAATAGCAAAACGTTTGCCTATATTTTCAGAAGAAACCTTACAGAATTTCTTGGCTCCGATTGAATTTAGTTGAAAATTCACAACCGGCTGGGAGTTTTGATCAAAGCCGGTTTGGGCATTTGTCAGCATCTCCCCGGTAATATCAGGTGTCGCTTTAATACTCAGCGGCATGCCGCCTTCGCTTTCCGCCATGGGATAAGTCAGGGTGTTCAGGCTGCTGCCGCCTGTTTCTGAGACAAGGTGAAAGCTCATTTTAGCAGTTGATCCGATCAAATCCTTTAGACGTTGGGTATCGGAAATGCCCGGAAATTGAATTAAAATACGGCTATCGCCCTGTCTTTGAATGACCGGCTCTTTTGTACCGGTTTCATCGATGCGGCGGCGAACGATTTCAATAGATTGGTCAATGACTTTACTTTTGATATCTTCTAGTGCTTCCGGCGTATAGGAGACGGATAAGATTGTCTCATTCTGTGTTACATCCAAACCATCTTCGGCGCGGCGTATTTTAGTGATCGCCGTTTCAACTTTCGAGGGATCTTCAATGCGTATGGTTAATGTGTTCTGGCTTTCTTTGATGCGTCCGTCACGACGAATATCATTTTCTTTTAGAATGACTTCAATGGCATCGCGCAGGCTATCAATACGTTCCTCAATCACTGTTGAGATTTCTGGTTCAACCAACAGGTGCGCGCCGCCTTGTAAATCAAGCCCCAAATTAATGGTTTGGGATGGCACCCAAGAGGGCAGAGCATTGCGTGTTTCAGGCGATAAAAGATTTGGCGCGCTATAGACAAAGCCTAAAATGCATACCAATATAATTGCAAAAATTTTCCAGGTCGGGATATTAATCATAAAAAAACAGCCTTTTAATAAGGCTGTAATTTGGTCAATTATACCGAAAAGGTCAAGTTGTTTCCGTTAGGTGACCCCAAAAGTCTGTGGAGTTGATGTTGTTGTGGGGCTTGTTTTGTCAGGATCCTCCGGATTGGCTGCCATTTTAGCCAAATCATCGACATGGCGCTGTCTGGCGGCTTGTGATGCGGCATCATTCGCATTACCAAGTAAGTTATCAACCACCCGCTGGGTGTCAGGCGCATTCGGATCAACCCCCACCATATTCATCAATTCTCCAACTACGCCGTTTTGAGAAGGTTCCGTTCCGTTTAATTGCCCCTCTGTTTTCAGACTACCATCTGGATTCCATAGCCCGGCACGTTTATTTTCGGCGATTTTGCTATAGTCCCCCACAACCGGGTAATCAGAGTTAGTTCCATCAAAAATATAGTACTCTGCAATAGAAGCAGCGGTCAATTGTTGTGAAGTCATACTTTCATGGTCAGCATAACGCCCCATTGAATAAGCCACATCATTTGACATAAAGCCCATAGCGTTTCCTAAAGCTCCCTTTACCCCGCTCAGGTTCGGGTCTTTTGCAAATTTTGTGTAATTGTTCATTAAAGAAAGATAACGTTGGAAGGAAGCTTCATCATTCACTTTTTCTGCCATACTTAGAGCGCCGTATATCCCCCCCTGAACCATCATCATTTGCATGCGGGGCATATTACTGTTTATGGCATAAAAACGCCCAGCTTCTTCGTTAATAGTTTCAACGGCGGTAATTCTGCCCAAATCATAAATATCAAGCTCATTCCCTTCCGCCAAAGATTTTTCAACAACATCACCGATAATACTCTGATCAGTTAATACAGTTTTGACAGCCTTGCTATTTGCATAATCAACAAAGCTCTTTGCGCCATTTTTTAAAGTATCTATGGGTTCGGCTTCGCTATCTCCAAGCTTATCAGCATTAGTAATTGTATTGGCAATGACAGTGTCAATAACGCCTGATAATTCTGGATTACGATCTATAGCCGTCTGAAGAGTGGTTTTGAATTCTGTAATTTCGGCGGGGGTCGCTTCTCCCGCTTCCATTAAGCTTTCCACCTTTTCCATTAAAGGGACGGCGGCGATAACATCAACCATGCCGATGTCGCTTAAATTTTGGCCAGACTGAATTTGGCTGGCCAAATTGTCAATGGCTGTTTGGGCGATATCAGATTGCAATATTGTTACGGATAATTCCGGGTTATTTGCAATGCTTTGAATAAGTTTTGTGTTTTTACCTATTTGATCATCTAAATCGGTGACATCGATTCCGGAAGAATGCGGGTTAATTTTATCAAACACAGTAACGATATCTTCTAAGGCATTGTGATCATGAATAGTTGCCAATAATGCATCTCGTTGTTGAGAAGATACACCGGCCTGATCCAATGTCGTGGCTATAAGTACTTCAGGTGTTGCATTTTCCTTCACGCTTTCTTGCGTGATGGTTTGCAAATCATTTAACGTTAATGTCGCTCCAGCCTCTTGAGATTTATCTATAATTGAATCAATAACAGATGGCGTCGTTAACAAAGCCATTGCTGTTTTTGATCCTGCGTAATCTGCAAAAGAATTAGAGGAGGTTGCAATAACATCAAAAATATTAGCTTGATTCCCTGCAGGCCCTGATGCTTCTGCTACCGTATTCATAATGGCATTATTAATTATACTTGCAAGCTCAGGCCTGTTTTCCAATGCTGTATTAAGAGTCGTTTCAAAATGGCGCACCTCATCCTTAGATGCCCCGCCAATGATCATAAAATTAGTAGCTTTATCTTGAAGTGGCATAGCCTGAAAGGCATCAAGTATTCCTTGTTTTTCAAGGTTGCCATGTTCAGCCACATTGGTCATAGCTATACTGGTCAAATGATCGAATGCATCTGTTCGCGCAAACTGAAAAAAAGCATCCGGGCTTTCGGCCATAGATTTTAATAAGGGGGCATTAGCTTCAATTTGACCATTTATGGCGGCTAAATTAATATCATTACCTGTGTTTTTTCCTAACGTATCAATCAGAGTGGAAACTTTTTCTTTTACCGCGCCTTCCTGATCAAGTTTAGTCAGAAATGTATCAATAGTAGCTACATCTACATTCGCTTGTGATAAGATGACGGCCGTGTATGTATTCGGTGATGCAATGCGTTGATACACGCCCATAAGCTCTGCTTCGTCACTAGGCTTAACTTTGGCAACGTGCTTAACAAGTTTGTCATACTCAGCTTTATTTTCGGGTTTTTGCATGGCGATAAGATCATCGCCCAGTTTGGTTTCAAGATATTCTCCTAAGCCGGTAGCATTATTTTCATGCAAATATTTTTCACCGCTATCAAAGGCTTTTTCTGCAATATCAGAATTATCAATCCCAAAAAATCCCCAAAAACCGCTTCTTTCTGCTTCCGGAAAGGCGTCATTAACAAGTTGAGCAAAAGCCTCATCATAAGAAGTATGAATATCTTTATAGGCCATTATTTTTTTCCTTTTTTACTTTCCGGTTTTTCCACTTCCTGACGAACAAGGAAGGGAACAATACTCATGTTCTGTACATCGTTATTTTCTACATGAACGGCCATCAGGCTTTCACATTTCATGAGATCATCTTTTAAATGAGGCTTCATAGTTAGTCCTAAATCAAGTGGGATGCCTCTTTTCCCTAAGAAATAAATCTTGTCTTCTTCGACATCAAAATCAACCCATTCCAGCCCGTCCGGTATAGCACGATCATGATAGACAATAATCATACCATCTTCATGGACAAGAAGCGCTAATTTCATAACATCTGAAAGTGTTGTCGGTTTTTTTTCAACATTTTCAATATTTTTAAGGCTTCTGGTGCGTCTCATTCTGTTACATTATATAGGATTGCGGGATAAAATTGCAAATTATTAGCTATCGCCTTGCCATAAATTTCGGAGCGGTTGCCCTATTTTTGATCGAGGAAGAAGTAAGTCAGGTGGGTTAAGCAAAATAGCATCAACGCCTTTATTAAATTCATTTAGAATTTCCGGATTGGATGCGTTATTTTCGTCAATAGAGCTTATGACTCTGCGGTCGACGCGAACTCTTGAAACTTCAAATGTTCCCATGGCATATTCACATTCAATAACATTATAGCGTGATTGCCCGGCTGCATCCATATGGCTTATAAATAATCGTGCATTTAGTCCGTAATATTCAACATCACGTACCTTCATAGTTGTTGGAAAATCGATGTAACGTTCAGCAAAGACCTTACAAACACCATAATGCATTGTTCCCCATCTAGGGCCATAAAAAACATACCAAATAAAAGCTGAAAGAGCTAACGCTATCGCTAAAATCCCTAGAAGGGTATATTTCAGACTTTTTTGCGCAATGTTTTTTCTTTTTTGCTGTTCCTGCTTGCGTAAGGCCGCCGGATCAGTTTGCTGGAGATCAGGGTTAGGCGGCCTTTGTCTATTAATATTTTTTTCGTCTGTCATACCTAAACTTTATCTAACTTCGATTTTGCAGCTTCTGTCAGTTCAGATACAATTTCTTTGATCACCTCGCTTTTTGCAGCGGATTTATCGAGATCGCCGCCGCTGCGTGATTTTTCTGATCTCATTAAAATGCGACGTTTAATTTCAGATCGTGCACTACCTCCGGGGAAGTTGGCGGCCAAGATCTTTCTGGCATTACCTGCCCCAAGGATGCCGTACAATTTAGAGCGGATGGTTACGTCCTCTGATGATGTTGAGAGCGCCCATAGCTCAATAGGCCCAAGGGTATTAATAAGATGTTGCTCATAGCGCCCCTCATTGGTTGCCAGCACGAGTAGGCATGGCGCACCGGTGGATTTTGGTCCGGTCAGATGATGACGGATGACGTTACGGGCAGTTTGTGTCAGGCCAAAACGTTTTTGAATATCATCAACGGCCTGGTCGGAAATGGCCGCGCCCATGACCCACACGCCCGTTGCCAAATCGACCATATCATCATCAAAATCGTCCAAAAGCTGGGATGCCAGAACAATTTGAACACCGCGCTTACGCCCTTCACGAACATCGCGGATAATTTGAGAACGAACGGAATGAGATTTACCAGTTCTGTGGAATTCATCATAACAAAGCCGTTTAGGAGATTCTGCAATTTCTTGAAGTCTCATCTCATGATAGGGCTGGTATTTTTCCGGAACGTGGCCAATAGCTTCTTGTCCCATCCACCATTCGCGTACGAGAACATGGCGCGCAAGCATGTACATGATGGAGCTTTGACGATCTGCGGTTTCATCACCTTGGGGACAGACATCCATCAAATCAAGAGAACAAATGCGCGTTCCTGTCACATCAAATTGTGTGACCGAGGATAAAATCGGGAACTCACGAATGGCGGATGTAATCATACGTTCAAATGCAGAGATAACGGTTTCAGAGCTGGCTCCGATAGATGTCTCTTCCAATAAAGTTCTGATCTGCGGACGTCTGGAGGCCGTAATACAATCACCCAACGTAGGAACGGCATGACGTTGTGCGAGCGCCGCGACCTGAAATTCATTGATGTCGTACATTTTTTCCACGACGTCCCACCATAATGGTTCAGCGGGTAGGTGAATATTATGTTTTTGTAACGCTTCATCAATTTCAGGATCAAGGCGAGGCAAATAGGCTCTTGGCTCGGCATTCGCGCTTACATCATCGCGCCATCTGAACATTTCATCGACAACCATACCGGCAAGTTGTTGAATACCGTCATAGGGGCGGTCATATCCGGGCGGGGTACATAGCAATGTTAGTAATTCAACAAGATAGCTACGCTCATCCGGCAGGGGATAGCGGCAGCCGAGCTGTGTATCGAACGGATTAATGGCGTATTGGTTCGACATTTGTAATCTGTAATAAGAAGCCTCATGAGAGCGGTCATCGGGGAGCGCTTCCTTGATCAAGGAAATAAGGCCGGAAGATGAAGGACCAATGTCCACAATAGCGATAAAAGGCAGTTTGCTCAAGCCGGCCTGTAGGCATGTTCCCAAATTTAACGTATTCATCATTACGGATTTACCCGCGCCCGGCTGAGCGAAAATGATATCGAACCAAGTGGTTGTCAGGCTTGTTCCGGTTTGATAAGGCCAAACTTTACCATCTGGCGTTCTGAATAACATTGACCCTCTGGCAAAGGGGCTGGAGGGACGTTGCCAAGGCAACATTTTCATGATTTCAAATAAGGGCGCAATCGCTGTCGGGGCGGTTCCGGCGCAATGTATCCCCATTGCCGAAGACATCACGCAATCTAATGGGTCGCCTGAAAATTCACTGGCTTGACAATACCCCCAGCTCTCAAGGGATTGGACAATAACCGAAAGTCGATCTTGGATCAGCTTTAAGTTATTGGCTGGCGCCCATGTCGCAATTGATATGCGCAATTTAGCAACCGGTTCACTGCGGGAGAGGTGCTGAAGCCCTTCTAATGAATATTTAATTTGTTTGTTAACGGCGTTCGTGACGCTCAACATAGTAGCGATAGAGGAGCGTAATGAGGTTGCCGCGCCGCCGCCGCCTTCGATCATGAATGAAATTCTGTGCGGTATTTCGGCTTCAACTAAACGGTTAAGTAATACGGGAAAGGAGCTTGTATCCATGGGCCCCAGAACCATGTCTGCGCCGGCCCATAATTGGTTACCTATTCTGACGATAGAGTCATCAATTACAAGCGCGTCAGCAGAGGCAATTTGCTGTTTAAGGGAGGGCCATAAAATCTCTGACAGGTCGCCGGATGATGATTGCGCGCGTGGGCGAATGGCATCTCCAGGTAGGCATGGATACCAATTTTCATGACTTTTTTCCGGAAATAAATTGTTTTTGACGGCGATTAATGCCTGATGCGCTTCTAATTTTATCGCTTTAATATCAAGCTCATCCAGCGCAGACACAATGGCAGATACGTAACTTCTATGCCGTGTTCTGAGGGCATCGAGCGCGGCAAGCGGGTTTTGTGATTGCCCTGCTGGCACCCATTTTTTTTCTTTTGATTCTTTTGCGGCGCGGCTAATCTCTGTTTTGGTTAAAACAGACGGACGCGTCCATAACACAAAATAAGATTCTTCGTAGGATATATATTTGGACAAATGCCGTGCCCGTTCATCCAACAAGTCTTCAACGTCCATTTGAATGTTTTCAGCAGAAAGTTTGCTGGGACGGATGAGCTTTTCGAGTGATTTTTGGACGCGGTCTTTATCGCGAATGAAAAAAACCTGCATGGCATGACCTGCGCGGTCAAAACGCGATCCGAGCTTAATGGTTGAAGATTCAACTAAGTATTTATATTCATCATCACCGATGATTTGGCGACTGCCTTCAATTTTCAAGTAAGTAATCAGCGACCCATCTGTGGAAACGATGGTAAATTCATCATCGGCAGTTTCAAGACGAACGTATGATTCCACGTTTTTCTTAAAAGATGTTTCCAAGGGGGCTAAAAGCTTTTGTAAAAATTTCATTTGTATTTAATTTTATCCAGATTTAAAGGGAATTATAGTATTTATTCCTTTAAAAGAATATAAGTTTTTATTTTTGTAAATGATAGACCTAGATCAACCTTTTCAGGCGGCTTCTTTTAGCAGTAAATCTTTATACCTTGGTAGCCACTCAAGAGGGGGGTGCCCTTCGAATGGGCCGTTTTTAGATCTCCAATAAGCTAGGATCTGCGGAAATTGGTTAAATTCCAGCCCGCTTTCTTTTACTTTACGACGGTCAAGCGGGAAAAGGCGCAGGCCTTCTAATTTCTCATGGCGGCGCTCATAAGCGCTTTGGGGAAGGAGGTCGCCAAGGACGGTTGCCAATACATAAGGATCATCGGTTCCGATTCTCTGTTTTGCATCTTCGCGCCGCGCCATTATGACTTCGAGCATTGATTTAGCTGTATCTGCCATTACGCCTTGTGATATGCGCGCAATGTATACGGCACGGGCAAGGTTGTTTAAATCCGGCTGTGATATTTCAGGAAGCCAAATCAAAACACCGGAGCCCATCGCCGCAACGGCATCAAGATTAAAGCACTGATTACAAAAAATACAACTTGTCACCAGATTTGAATTGGCTTCATTTTTAGAATTGCCATCAAAATAATGGATGTGTTGATATTTGTCAGCACGGAATTGGCAGTAATGACAAGTGTTATCATCACGCTTCAGGATCTCAGCTATTTTTGCTTGAGATAACTTCTTTTTTGATTTCTCTCGAAGAACACCAAGTTGCATAATATTCAATCTATTTAAGAAAATTGTAAGCCAGGTAATCCCGCAATTGGCCCAAGGGTTGATTGTACCATTGTTAGGAATGGACCTAGATTAACAAGAATGGCACCGCCAAGCAAGTGGGTAACGGCAGACATCATAGATGATTGCTGATCCCCCTCGGCAACTTGTCTGAAGATAAATATACCCCTTACAAAGCTGACCCATCCCAATATCAACATATAGGCAAGAACCGCGCTGATGAAGTTTTCCATACGCTCAGTATATTCGACCAAGCCACCTCCCGGCACTGTAAGGTCAACGTTTGTCTTGCTGATACTGCTTTCGAACAGGGTATCACTAAATGCTGCCATGGTTGGTCCAATTGCTAATAGGGCTGCGCCGGTAATAAAGGTCATTATTGTACCGATGCCGCCGGGGCCTCTTGGGCCTTCTTCCATTGTTTTTAACATACGGAAGATTCCAATCATAATGAAGGTCATACCCGCAATATAGCAAAACCCTCTGACAACAAAATTAAAAACCCCATATATGTTGAAGACAAAGTTGCCAACCATCATATCAAGCGTTTGTCCGCCTGTGGATGCATGTAGATCAAATCCGGTAACGCCTGAGCCGTTACGAACGCCAGGGAATAGTGTTTGGATCAAGCTTTCCAAAGTTAGGGGGAATACAAGTAAAAGTCCGGCGACAACAAACCTTTGGAAAGGAACCCATAGTGAGTTTTGTGCGGGATTTTCAACGCTTTCTTTAAGGCTGACGGCCGCAAAATACATAAACGTTAATCCGGCAATGTAAGAGAAGGCACTAAATAGCCCAGGGAGTGAGGACATATGTTCCCACATATTACAGAATATGCCGCCGACCATTGTGCTGTAGCTACCATTATTGCAAGCTTGAGTGGTGGTAAGTTCAGTGACAGTACCGCCAATAAGCATATAAGCTTCGCGGCCACTTCCGCCGCTTGCTGTTGCAGAATAGATGTAGGATCCGGCAACGTTGAATGTGGCGCCGCCCTTAATTGTGTCAATGATAACTTCATATGTGAAAGGAAGTGCCAATAAGAGGCCGCTGACAATAAACTCAATAATTGGTGTGCGCAGTGGCATCTCTCTAGGGCCAGCCGAAACGTGAGTTTTTAAGTCCAAAACAGCTTTTACACCGAGGGTTAAGCCGGTTAAGTATGCTGCGATAGACACTAAGCCAGGTAGATTTACAGAGTTATCTAATAAATTTGACAGGATACAATTGATGTCGCCAATGCCGCCACATTGTGCTGGCCCGGCCCAAGCTTCGCTTGTACTTAGTAGTATAAGCCCGATGCCCATCCAGAAGGTATAAAAGTAATTTTTTATGCTCATAAGCGCTTCTTTTCCCAAGTTCATATAGATACATTTGACCATATTTTGTACCTAAGATGCAAATTTTATTATAACCACAAAACTTCTTAGGTTTGGTTAACGTTTGTTAAATGCATTAAGAGCGTACCATAATTGGTCTTGACCTTGATTTTTACAGGTACGGCATAATTAAATCCGGGCACCTGTCCCATCCATACAGAAGGAAGTGTACCTTTCTGCCTCCCTTGTTCTTGAATTGACAGCCAGCCACGTGGTTTTTTGTGCCATTGACCGCCCTTAGGTTCAATTTCAACGATACATATCCTCGCAGGGCCGGACGCGATGTTGTATTTGGAAGGTGTTAGTACATCTTCCCCTTTATCGCGGAAGAATAATGTAAAGCGTCTCTTTCCATCGAATACATCCGATTCGCCACTACATTTTCCACTTTCCAGGGTATGGTTCATGACATTAAAAGTTGCGGATAAAATATCGGTAGTTTCTTCTGTAAGGGATTGATCTAGCTTTGTAATGTCCGTTTTTACACCTTCCTCTTCCAAGGTCAGGCGCACCAGATTGCGCTTTTCATAGGCAAATGTTTTACTCTCAGCCTCGCCCTTCCAAATCGATTTAGATTGGTGGGTTTTTGGGATAAAAGTATCTTGATCGGCATGCCCTATAGTTTGAAAGCTACCTTGCCATGGAACCAGCGAATTTAGCCATCCGCGTGTATAAGCATCCAGATTAATGTCATACGCATTTTGTTGCGGGTTTGTTGAAAAAGTTAATTTAGCCTCAACAGCATGGAGACCGCCAGCATAAACTTGATAAGTAAATTCATTCGTTGCCGCATATGCGGGGTTTGAAAAAGGCACTGTAAGGAATAAAGACCTAAGAATAAAATCCTTTAAATGTAGTTTTTTCGCCATTTAAGCCTTCTTTGAAATGTTGTATACCCTTTGCATCATACGCGTTTATACCCCCTAAATCAAAATCTTTTATGCCGATTTTTTTTAAATGCAAAATGGCGTTCCATAGTAAAAAATGATTGGCGCATGACTCCCTTCCTAAGTCGGTGACGATGCCTATTTGATAGGTAGCAGCGGCGCCATGAAGCAATATCAGGGCAGAGGCCGCGATTTTATTATCTTTTAAACTATGGCAGAGAAGGACTTTTCTATTTTGTTGAAAGGTTTTGAAGAATACAGGTAATTGTTTGGGGTGAATATTTTTATAATTTCTCTCGAAATAATCAGAAAGATAGGCGTTGTGAAAGTGATCGAAGCTTTCACCAGTTTTGTCTAATTTGAATGTAAGGCCTTGTTTTTCAGACTTATTTAGCTGATTGCGCCATTTTTGTTTTAAATGGGATCTTAAGTCATGTTCGTCTTTTTCAAGATTAATCCATAGCGTTTCATAGGAGGAGGGATGTGATTTATAGGCAAGTTGGTGGAATGCCTTATGTAATAATGTCTCATCTGCTATATGCGGAATAATGCGACGTTTGCGACCTATCCGTTTTGGAAATTGACGATTTAATTCCGTGAAAAACGCATGATGTTTTTTGTCTAAGTTGTTGTTATCAAACCATAATGGCCCCATATCTAAAATAATAGCATGGAACAGTGAGAATAGCGTAGAGGCTTCGGAAAGTTGCACGATTCCGGCAGCTTCATTAGCAATATAAATCAGCCCCCACCTTGCGCGGCGTCCTTTATGGGAATAAGTTGCACGGGCGTAATCATAGGATTGTGCCAAAGGGGCGCATCGTATCATGGCATAATATTTTTCCCATGTGGGGACATCCATGCTATTCCATTCAATGCGGCACTCCATTAGACTGACTTCATGATAATACAATTTCTCCTTGGTTCAATATTGGTGGTTCTGACTGTTATTGTCCATGCCGTAATTTTAAATTTTTTGGCAAAATTAACCGGCTTATATCCTAACAGAGCGCAATTATCATACGGGAAATATTGGAAGGTTATTATTGTATCTGTAACGGTCTTAATTATTTTCGCGTCGAATATTATTCAGATATGGCTATGGGCAATTACGTTTTACTTTTTAAATGATCCGGCGATTACGGATTTTGAAACAGCGCTATATTTTTCGACGTCATCGTTCACAACGGCGGCCTACGGCGATGTTGTCCTAAGCCCCCAATGGAGATTATTAGGCAGCTTTGAGGGCGTAAACGGCCTAATGCTGTTTGGTTGGAGCGCAGCGTTTATCTTTGATGTAGTTTTAAAATTATATAAAGGTGATGATCTGGAAGGTGATCGAGATTAGTGCGGAATGCCCTCGGCGCTGTATTGTGCAATAATTTCAACATAGTCTTCAAATAGTTGAAGATTATTACTAAAGCCCGTATTTTTGATTTTTAAACCATTGGGATAAGGCAGGGCAATACGTTCATATTCCGGACGCGTTGAAAAACCTTTTACCAGTACGCCCACAACATGATCATTATTTTTGTTTGTAATGACATTTTCAACCTGACCAATACTCTCGCCATTGGGTAGTACAATATCACGACCATGTAGGCGGCGCGTACTGACCAGATCTTCAGCGGATGCGCCAGCGGCGACTTCTATATTTGCTAAAAAACCGGCTAATTCGGCTTCCATATTTTCGGCATTGAGCGCGATTTGATAGGCATCACTATTTTGAGAAATATCATTATAAGCAAGTGTTAGTGGTGTGCCATTCAGATCCATGGCATTTAATTCCGCGATTAATGTTTGCACTTCGCCTTGATTATTAATCAGGAAATCCTGCACCGTGCCGATTTGCTGATGTTCTAAATTTTCAATGGGTTTTTTCAGACTGTCTTGAGCGAAATAATATGTGCCAATATTTTTATTCAGCGCGATGAGTTCCTTTTTATAAGACTCAACATTATCAGTTTCAGATGCATAAACGCCGTGAAATGACGTAAAGGAGAAGAGCGCGGCGGCTAGTAATAAACGTTTCATAAGATCCCACTTTCTTAAAATTTTGTTAATTATGTAATATACTTTTACCTAAAAGTCAACCCTTAATAAGCTGAGGCCACTTGGCGGTGCAGTTACTCCGGCTGCTTTTCTGTCTTTTTTATGCAATGCATGTTTTATACCATCTTTGTCCCATTTGCCCTGTCCCACCAAAATTAACGTGCCGGCAAAGTTACGAATTTGATGATGTAGAAAGGAGCGCGCCTCTGCCTCGATCTTAATTAAATCACCTTCACGATATACATCCAAACGATCAAGCGTACGTAAGGGTGAATTCGCCTGACATTGCGAATCTCGGAAAGAGGTGAAATCATGGTGCCCGATTAGTACCTGCGCGGCTTCATGCATGGCATCGGCATTTAGGGGCATATTAACATGCCAAACTTGATTGGCTTGAAATGTTGGTGGCGCAGGGCGGTTTAGAATTTGATAGCAATACATTTTACTTGTGGCATTAAAGCGGGCATGAAAATCGGGCGCGACTTCCTCTGCGCCGAGGATGCTGATGGGTTGGTCACGTAAGTGAGCATTGATCGCCTTTGCTAAATTATAGGGGGAGAGCGGGCGATCACCGTAATCCAGATCAAAATGCGCCACTTGCCCGCCCGCATGAACGCCTGCATCTGTGCGTCCGGCTGCAAAAATGGGGATGTCTTGCTGACAAAAAAGGGTAATGGCATCTTCGATGGATTGCTGGATAGAGGGGACATCCTGCTGACGTTGCCAACCGGAATAATTCGTGCCGTCATATTCAATGATTAATTTCCAGCGTTTCGGGCTCATATCTTTGGTAAATACCCCCCATTGACCGCCGAGTCATAATCCATTTTGTTTTTTCCATCGGGTTGCACCATGTCAAAAACAAGTTTGTCATTTTCCACATGTGCTTTCAGAATTTTAACGCGCCCCTTTAAGCCATTAATATACGTGCCGGGCCAGGGGTTAAGCGCGCGAATTTGTTGGTCAATTTCCTTTGGAGATGCGTTTGGATCTATGTAGCCATCCTCTTTGCTGAGTAGGGGGGCATAAGTCATAGAAGCGTTATCTTGCGCTATGGAGTTAAGATGATGATTGGTATGCAGATCATTTAAAACTTGCAAAATCATATCGCCGCCCATATTGGCAAGCTGGTCATGTAGATCTTGTGCCGTTGTTGTTTCCGTGATCGGGGTGGATTGTTTTAAAATCATCGGGCCAGTATCCAAACCGCGTTCCATTTGCATAATGGTGTTGCCGCTTTCGCTATCCCCTTTCCAGATAGCATGCTGGATGGGGGATGCCCCGCGCCAGCGTGGAAGGAGGGAGCCATGGATATTTAAACAGCCATGCTTTGGCGCATCCAAAATGGCTTGCGGTAAAATCAGCCCATAGGCGGCGACAACGGCAATATCTGCCTGTAAGTTTGAAAAGGCTTCTTTATCATCGTTATTTTTAAAATTTACAGGATGAAAGACAGGAATGTTATTTGCGTCTGCGGTTTCATGGATGGGGGACTTTTGAATTTGATGGCCACGTCCCTTTGGGCGGGGTGGTTGCGTGTAAACAGCAATCACATTATGCATGGACCCAATCAAGGCTTGCAGCGCGGGAACGGCAAAATCGGGCGTCCCCATAAAAATGATTTTAAGGGGGGCTGTGCTCATAAGATCTTATTTTGTTTTTTAAATTTTTTAATGATCATATTTCGTTTCAGGCTGGAGATATGGTCGATAAACAAAATGCCATTTAAATGATCCAATTCATGCTGAACGCAATGGGAATGTAGGCCATGGCTGTCAATTTCATGGTGCTTTCCCTGCTCATCCATGAATTTGACCTTGATATGTGCGGGGCGGATAACGTTAGCAAAGTGACCGGGAATCGAAAGGCAGCCTTCCTCATAGACGGATTTTTCTTCCGATTTCCATGTAATTTCGGGGTTGATCATAAATTGCGGGGCGTTGATTTCCTCTTCGGTTTCTGCGCCGCGCTCAATGGTTTTAACTCCGTTTTTAACCTCGCCGAATTGCCACATACTATCCGGTACATCAACAATCATCACGCGATTTAAGATGGCAACCTGATTGGCGGCAAGTCCAATCCCGCCGGCATCTTGCAGGGCTTCATGCATGCGGGTAATTTGGTTTTTGATATCAGATGACACAATGTCAACAGGTTGCGCCACCTGTTTTAAAACAGGATCGGGGATAGTAATGATTTCGTATGGTGTCGGCATACTTTACTCGTAATGATTTGAGGCGAAAGCGTCAAGTAAATGTCATTTACTGTTCAATTTGGTAATATTGCCCGAATGATGTTCCTCAATTTCCGGAGCCGTTAAAATTTTGGACGTGACATCAAGCGCTTCGGGAGCATCCAGACTTTTACTTTCCGGCGCAGCGTGTAATTCTTCAAATTTACGAGCGGTGACCAGAACGCGGTTTTCAAGGGAGGAGACAGCTTTATTATAATTGGTCGTCGCGGCACCTAAGCTTTTGCCAACTGCGCCCATATGACCGGCAAAGATAGAAATGCGTTCATATAATTCGCGCCCAAGCGCAGAGATGGCCTTCGCATTTTCCGCGAGTTGTTCTTGTCGCCACCCATACATGACGGCTTTTAATAGGGAAATAAGCGTTGTCGGGGTGGCAGGGATCACCTTTTGATCAACGCCAAATTCAATCAAGGAAGGATCACGCTCCAGCGCCGCACTGAAATAGCTTTCCCCCGGCAGGAACATCACCACAAATTCGGGGCTATCAAATTTTTCATGATAGGATTTCAAACCTAACGATTTCATATGATCGCGGACATGCCGTGCGTGCCGATCAAGATGGCGTTTACGCTCCTCTTCATTATTATCTTCTTTCATGGCATCCAGATAGGCCTCAATCGGGGCTTTGGAATCGATAATAATTTTTTTGCCATCCGATAGATTAACAACGACATCCGGACGCAATGATCCGTGTTCATGTTTGGTTGATACCTGTGTTTGGTAATGCACCCCTTCCCGCAGGCCGGCCATCTCCAGACAGCGTTGTAATTGCATTTCGCCCCATTGCCCACGCGTAGAGGGTGAGCGCAAGGCAGAAACGAGGGTTGAGGTTTCCTGACGTAATCTTTGTTGATCTTCGCTCATATTTTGAACATGGGCGCGCAGTTCGCTGTAGGCGGATAGGCGTGCACGCTCCAATCCTTGTAATTTTTCATCCATGGTTTTAAGCGCAAGATTAACCGGATCAACCAGAGCGGCAATCTCCTTTTTTCGTGAGTCGAGATCAAGGTTGCCTTCGCTTTGTGATTGTTTCAGGCGTTGTTCGGCCAGCTGTAAAAACGCCTCATTTGATTGTTTTAGCGCTTCTTGTGCCGCCATTGAAAATGTCTGACGTGCGCTATTACGCCAAAAGAGTAGGATTAATAACGGGATTAAACCAATGAATAGCCCGATCAGCATGGACGGCATATCAAAAGTTAAGTTTGCAATATCAGTATCGGCGAGTCGGATGTTCATAGTCATAGCCTAGCACAAAATACATGTTCCGCAAATGTTCTTTTTGGGGTGTTTTGATGATAAAACTTTTGATTGGGGGCGGGAATTATGCTTTTATCATGCTCATGCAAAATACACAGACAAAAATGGACCCCATGCGTAAATATACCCCTGATGAGCTTCGTCATTCTTATCTAAATCATATGAAAAAAAGTAACGGATCGGTGATTGTGCCGTCCGCCAGTGTATTGCCGGAAAATGATCCCAGTACTTTATTTACAGGCAGTGGGATGCAACCAATGGTGCCGTACTTGCTGGGTGAAAAGCATCCGATGGGGAATGATATTGTCAATATTCAAAAATGCGTGCGTACGATTGATATTGAAGAAGTCGGCGATAATTCCCACCTGACATTTTTTGAGATGATGGGGCGTTGGGAATTGGGCGCGGATCCGTCAAATTACAAGCAAAAACAAATCGAGAGTATTTGGGATTGGCAAGTTAATGAGCTTGGGTTAGACCCGCATTATTTGTATATCAGTGTTTATAAGGGTAATGCCGATTTGGATATTCCGCGTGATGATACGGCCATTCAGGCATGGACAAAGCTGTTTCAAAGCGTTGGTATTGATCCAAAGGTTGAGGAGGAGCCGGAGACATATGGATTGTCACGCGGCGGCCGCATTTTTGTGTATGACGAATCTGAAAATTGGTGGAGCCGGGTGGGACATCCGAAAAACATGCCGGTCGGGGAGCCGGGCGGCCCCGATAGTGAGATGTTTTTTGACTTTGAGCCGGATGGCGATCCGAAAGATCACCCCGCAACAGATACGCCGAGATTTTTAGAGATTGGGAATAATGTTTTCATGTCCCATAAGCGTGAAGAGAGTGGCTTTCAGCCGTTAAAAGCGCCGAATATTGATTATGGCGGCGGGTTGGAGCGTGTTGCCGCGGCGTTGAATCGTGATCCGGATATTTATCTGACGGCTTTTTTTGCCAGCCCGATTCAAAAGCTAACGGAACTGACCGGAAAAACATATACAGACGCGATGCGTGAGTTCCGCATTATTCTTGACCATGTGCGTGCGGCAACGTTTTTAATTGCCGATGGCGCCGTACCAAGCAATGTAGATGCAGGATATATCACGCGCCGTATTATGCGCCGTGCCATTCGCGTCGCGCGTAAGTTGGGTATTCATGATAAATTTATGACCGAGTTATCGGAAATTTTTATTGATGAAGCAACGGCCTATCCGGAATTGACAAGTATTAAGGCGCAAATTTTATCTATCGTGGACGGCGAGGAAGATAAATTCCAGAAAACATTGCTGAGCGGTGAGCGGGAAATTCAAAAACATTTGGAACAGCATCAAAATGTGACCGGCGCAGATGCCTTTTATTTCTATGAAACTTATGGTTTTCCGTTGGAATTAACGCGGGAACTATTGGAGGAAAGTGGTAAGGCAATTACAGCGCCCGAAGGATTTGAAGATGCCATGAAACAGCATGCGGATAAAAGCCGCACTGCGGCCGCAGGTAAATTTCAAGGCGGTTTGGCGGATCACAGTGAAAAAACAACCGCCCTGCATACGGCGACGCATTTAATGTTAGCCGGATTGCGTGAAGTTTTGGGAACGCATGTTCACCAAAAAGGTAGTAATATCACGCCAGAGCGGATCAGGTTTGATTTTAGTCATGATGCGAAAATGACCGATGAAGAAAAACAAAAAGTTGAGGCATATGTGAATGCCGCCATTCAAGCAGACGCCAAAATGACCATGCGTGAAATTCCAAAGCAGGATGCCATGGATGCAGGGATTGAGGGGAGTTTCTGGGAGAAATATCCGGATATTGTCAAGGTGTATCGCTTTGAAGATAGTAGCGGCAAAAATTGGAGCGAGGAGCTATGCGGCGGGCCGCATGCGGAGAGTACGGGCGCGCCTTTGTTAGCGTTCGGATCGTTTAGAATTAAAAAAGAAGAGAGCAGTTCCAGTGGTGTGCGCCGCATCAAAGCGGTTTTGGATTAAGGTGTGATTACTCGCAGCTACATATTCAAGTGTTGTTTGATCGCTATTTTTATATGTGTTCCCGCGCAAGCAATCGCGAAAAATTATCTGCAGAGCTATATTGAAAATCCGAAGATGGTCGGGCAGGGACGCTTGCATTTATTTTTTAGTGATCTTTATGAAGCGCGTTTATATGCGGAAAATGGTGTGTATGATAAAAAGGCGCCTTTTGCGCTTCAATTAAAATATTTACGGGCCATATCAAAAGAAAAAATTATTGACCGTATATTAGATGAAATGTCTGCACAGGGCATTGATGATGATGAGGTGTTGGAGCGCTGGCGTAATGATATGCTGGAGATATTCCCAGATATAAAAAAGGGATCTACATTATCGGGGTTATATACCCCCCAGCAAAGCGTGGTTTTTTTTAAAGACGGAAAATTGATTGGAGAGAGCGCGGATCAGGATTTTGCCAGAGCATATTTTAATATCTGGCTACGGGAAGATGCATCAGATCCGGAATTACGCCGCGCATTATTGAGTATCAGTGAGTAATATATATTCTTAAATGAGCGAACATAAAAAAACCGGGGATTTCTTCCCCGGTTTTTCTTATTAGAACTAAAATTTTTAAATCGTAGTCTATTAGAATAGACGTAGAACTGACTGCTGTGACTGTGAGGCCAATGACAGGGATGTAACACCCAACTGCTGACGTGTTTGCAGAGCCAAAAGGTTTGCACCTTCTTCGTTCTGATCTGCTACGGTCAGGTCATCTGCACCGGCTTCAAGAGTATTAATTGTCTGCTCTGTGAAGTCACGACGTGTTTGGATGATTGACAAGCTGTTTGCCAGTGAGGAACCGAAGCTTCTGACTGATGTCAAGGCATCACGAACCGCAGCGGATGCTTCTTCGACGATGGTCGAGTTAGCAAACGTTGTTGCTGTCAAGCCAAGTCCGCCGGAGGAGAAATCCCCACCATTAACGGTCAATGAGCTGGTGCGGTCTTCATTGAAGAACGTTGTAAGATTATCGCTTTTAAGAAGGTTTGTACCACGGTAGCTGGCGTCAATAACCAAACGGTCAATCTGGTTCCGGATTTCGTTATAATCCGAAGCAAGGCTTTCAACCGCTGATGAACTTGTACTGAAGGCATATAGGCGATCCTGCGCGTTACCAGCACCAGTTTGAGCCAGTGGATCAAAGTTCGCAGAGTCGTAACCAAATCCAACGTTAAACGTTGTTGCCGCAGCACCATCAACACGGATCTCAACATTATCTGTATCACCTGAGATTGATTTAATGCTGATTTGACCATTTTTCGCATCAAAGCTGGCTTCAATCAAATCGTTGACAGCTGTTGAAGAGTTAATAGAATCTATAACATCTTGGAATGTATCACCGGCAGCGATTGTGTAAGTCACCGTAGATGCGGCCGCATCGTTCACAGCAAAGGCAATGGTATCACCAGCCTGTAAGCCATCAACAATGTTTGTTCCATCAACATCTTGATATGTACCTGTGATTAAATCACCAGCTTCAATTAAGTCGCCGTCTGCTTCATAAATGGAGCGAGAAGTGATCGTGTCACCGGCAACAATTGTAGCAGCGGCTTGCGTGCCACCTGCGCCATCTTCTTCATCAGAGAAGAAGTTACCAAGACCAAGAGCCTGGAATTCAGCAAGAGTTACGTCGGCACCGCCTTCAATACGGAATGAACGACCATCTTTACTGTTAATGTTCAAGTAGCCTTCTTTAGTAACTTCGGCTGAAATTTCTTCATCCTGGTTATCTGCGAAAGCATTTTGAATTTTAGCAGCAAGAGATTCGGCTGTATCGCCTGTATTTACCGTAATTGTTTCGGTAATCGCAAGGCCATCATCGCCAACTGTATTGATTGTGAACTGGTCACCATCAGCAATACCAATGGCAGCAACAGTAAGATCCGTTACATTACTTAGATCAACGTTACCAACGGCACGGGCCTGACCTTCAGACGCAGCAAGTAGGTCACGTGCGGACTGAACAACCGAATCAGCCTGCTCAACCAATTTGGTCAAAGCAGAAATACCTTTATCGGCAGCTTCAATTGCTCTGATCGACTGACCAATACCATCAAGCAGACGATTTAAGTCTGATGCACGGTTGTTCAATGATTGTGAAGCAAAAAAGTTTTGTGGATTATCCAGAGCACTATTGACTTTCAAGCCGGTCGCAAGACGAAGCTGTGTCACATCAATATTACGTTGTGTATTCTGGAGTGAGAGTAGATTGGAGCGCAACGCGCCCGATAGTACGACATCACTAGACATAATAGTTTCCTTTCCTAGGTTACTTTATAAGTATGTTAATGGCTCCATACTGGAACCGGTTAATATAATATTATTATATCAGAGTTATTAAGAAGGTGTTAAGAGAAAAGTTGTTTTCTTAAATTTTTAATGCAATCAGCCTTTATTTGAGCGTGGATGCGCCTTTTTGTGAATCGCTATTAATTCAGCGGCGTTTACTTCTGTATATCTTTGTGTTGTAGAGAGTGAGGCGTGACCCAGTAAATCCTGGATTTCCCGCAAATTTGCGCCGTTTTGTAATAAGTGCGTGGCAAAGCTGTGGCGCAATGCGTGCGGCGTTGTTGTTTCCGGTAGTCCCAAAGAAATTCTGGTTTGGCGCATTGTGCGCTGGGCAACGCCCTGATTTAATCGCGGACTTTTTTGCCCCGGGAATAAGGGGGCTTGTGGGTTTGTACGATTGGGATGATAGGATAAATAATCTTGAAGTATATTTTGAACGGAAGAAATTAAGGGGATTTGACGCTCCTTTTGTCCTTTCCCCATAACCCGTAAATATCCATGATCGCTAATGTCTTTAATATTTAAAGATAAGGCTTCTTGAATACGTATGCCACTGCCATATAATAAGGAAAAGAGGGCGTAATCGCGTAATGCAACCCAGTCGCCTTTTTCTTTCAAGCTATCAAGGATTTGAAAAATGCTGATCTCTCCAATAGGTTTGGGAAGTTTATGGGGGAGCTTTGGGCTGCGCAGTAAGCCAATGGCGGCATTGTGCATGTGGCCGTTTTTATCCAGCCAGTTGAGAAAATTTTTCACTCCGGATAGGCTGCGCGCGCGTGAGGAGTTTTTGAGGCCATCCATAGAACGGCGCGACATCCATGCGCGAAAATCACTCAAAGAAGAGGCAGATAAGCTGGAGAGGGAAACTTTTTCCTCCCGATGGGAATATAGAAAATTTAAAAATGTGCTGACATCCTGCGCGTAGGCGCGGAATGTGTGTTTTGATACATGACGTTCAAAGCGCAAGTAATCATGCCAGTCTTTTATTTTTTGCGAGAGGTCCGCGCATACGCGTTCAGTCAGGGATATATCCATTGCACATATAGTATATCATCCATACATTTTGTGCCAAGTGATGTTGAGGGCATGACATGGCAAGGATATTGCAATATATTTAATTATGTTTTGGAAGAAAAAGAAAAATGTAGCCAATAAACCCAGCCGCGAAGATATTATTGCCGAGGCCAAAAAGAATGTGCGTATTGCCACCGAAGCCATCGGTGAGGACACGTTAGCGCGTGTGCGGGAACACATTTCACAAAATGAAAATAGTGAATTCCATCAAGCACTTCGCCGGATTAAAGCCATGGATCAAGACCGGATTGCGGATAATATTCGTGCCACATATCGCGATAAGTAAAATCTTTACGAATTTGCCCTATATTATAAGAAAAACAGGAGATCGCCTTGCCTATCTATAACGCCCCGATTGATGATATCAAATTTGTTTTACATGATGTTTTAAAGGCTGAGAGCCATCTTTCAACGATTTCTGCATATGAGGACACGGCCTCTGCGGATTTGATGGATCAGATTTTGGAGGAGGGCGCAAAATTATGTCAGGATGTTTTATTCCCGTTAAATGCGAGCGGTGATCACGAAGGATGCCATTATGAGAACGGCGTGGTGAAAACCCCAAAAGGATTTAAAGAGGCCTATAAGTTGTTTTCCGAAGGCGGCTGGTGCGGCGTTTCCGCCGATCCGGAATATGGCGGAATGGGTTTGCCGGCGCTGATGAATACCGTAATGCAGGAAATGATTTGCTCGGCAAATATGTCGTTTGGGATGTATCCCGGTCTCTCTCAGGGCGCGTACGAGGCGCTTCACCATTTCGGGACGGATGCCCAAAAACAAACGTATCTTCCTAAATTGGTTGAAGGCACATGGTCGGGAACTATGAATTTGACTGAACCACATTGCGGGACGGATTTGGGGTTAATTAAAACAAAAGCAGAGGCGCATAAAGATGGCGGCGATGCTTGGTCTATCACGGGGCAAAAAATATTTATCTCTGCCGGTGAGCATGATTTAACTGAAAACATTGTTCACTTGGTTCTGGCAAGGCTTCCCGGAGCGCCGGAAGGGGTGAAGGGCATTTCGTTATTTGTTGTGCCTAAATTTCTACCAAATGAAGATGGCTCGGTGGGTGCGCGCAATGAAGGTGTCAGCTGTGCATCGATTGAGGAAAAAATGGGTATCCATGCCAATTCAACCTGTGTGATGGTTTATGAAGGCGCCAAGGGCTGGCTGGTCGGTGAACCGCATAAAGGCTTAAAAGCGATGTTTACCATGATGAATGCCGCGCGTTTAGGGGTGGCAATGCAAGGATTGGGAATTGCGGAAATTGCGTACCAAAACGGCGTGGCCTATGCGAAAGATCGCTTGCAAATGCGTAGCCTTAGCGGCACTAAAGAGCCCAATAAGCCCGCCGACCCGATTATCGTGCATCCCGATGTGAGACGTATGTTATTGAAAGGCAAGGCGTTTAATGAAGGCGCGCGCGCTTTGGCATATTGGGCAGGGATGATGCTGGATATATCTGAAAAGCATGAAGATGCCGATGTGCGACAGGATGCTGAGGATCTGGTTGCGCTGATGACGCCAATTCTCAAGGCATATTTAACGGATATGGGCTTTGAAATTGCCTCCGAGGCGGTGCAGGTTCATGGCGGCGCGGGATTTATCCGTGAATATGGCGTGGAGCAATATGTGCGCGATGCGCGTATCGCCATGATTTATGAGGGCACAAACGGCATTCAAGCGCTTGATCTGGTCGGGCGTAAAATGCCAAAAGGTTTCGGGCGTTTATTGCGCCAGTTCTTTCATCCCGTAATGGAATTTATCGAAGAAAACCAAACGGATGACAAGCTACAAAATTTTGTTTTTCCTTTAGCCAAGGCGTTTGGGAAATTACAACAGGCGACGGCGATTATTGCGCAAAAGGGATTGAAAAACCCTGAGGAAGCCGGTGCAGCTTCCGTTGATTATTTGCGTCAATTCGCGCTGGTCTCGCTTGCTTATATGTGGGCAAAAATGGCCAAGGTCGCGCAGGAAAAAATTGAAAGCGGTGAGGGTGACCAGGCATTTTATCAGGAAAAAGTTCAAATCGCAGAGTTTTTCATGACCCGCATGCTCCCCGAAGCCGATGCCAGATTTAAAATGGTTCTGGCGGGCGCAGAGCCCTTGATGCAAATGAAGACGGAAGCATTCTAAATAAAAAAAGCCCCTTTAAGGGGCTTTTGAATGGGTATTAAGCACTTTTCTTTTTCTTAAAGAAGCTGAAAGCGGACGATTTTTCTTCCTCTTCAGCGGCCTGTTTATTCTGGTTTTCACCTTTTAAACGTTTCATTTTCGCTTCAAGGATTTGTTTACGGCGCGCTTCTTCTTTTTTGTCGCGATCTTCAAGTTTTTCCTTATATTCTTCGGCTTGTTTTTGTGTGTATTCGGTGGTCAGAAGCACTTGATGTGCCTGCTTTTGCCACTGGTCACGCTGTCCGCGCATATCATCAAGCTGTGTTTCAAGGCTCTGAACTTGATCTTCCAACATTTTAAGGCGCATTTTCATGCGCTCTGTTTCGATCATGTCTGCGGCTTTTTTGAGTTCAGCCTCAACGTTGGCAGTAACCTTTGTTTCCTCTTGCTGTGGGGCAAGACCAAAAACGCGTTCAAGTTCGGAGACATCAATCACGCTGCGTCCATTTACATCTTTCTCAAATGACAGTTTTCCTGCCTTCATGGCACGTTGCACTGTTGATTTAGACTTACCGATTAACTCAGATGCACGTTGTGCTCCTACCTTCGCCATGGGCTACTCCTTTGTTATAAAATTATATGAACCTCTATCCACTAAAATTTATGCTGCTTTTTTCTGATCTTTTTCTTTTAAAAGCAAAGTCAGACGTTGCCATTGTGCCCCAGAGAATAAATGGGCATACAAGAATGGTAGCCAGCCTTTTTTGTGTAATTCCAAAATTTTTGCTTCCGGCAATTCAGCAAGCTTTTTCTCATCAATAATCTTAAAGCCGGAAAAATTAATGCGGGTTTTTTCACCGGCATTGATCTGTGCTTCACGCTCAACCAACATATCGGATTCAACCAACCATTTGCTGAATTCAAGTGTTTGTCTGGCGGCGGCGTGATATGACTTACAAAATTCAAGCGCGTTATTCGCCAATGCTGTTGGTTTACCGTCTTCTCCAAAAAAGCTTTGCTCTCCGCCTTCTTCGATGACAGTTTCATCCATGTCCATACATAGTGATAATTGGTCACCATCAGGCATTTCAGAAAAGATAAAGGGATAGCGACGAATATAAGCCGGAATATAAAGGGCATCTGATGCCCATGTGCCATCATCATTCAGGAAAAGGTTTTCATCATTACGAACGCCAAGAATCGCAACCGGAGTCGCATTATCATCCGGGCTGAATGCGATAGGGTAGTAATGGCAAACTTGCGGCATCTCGATCAAATTGATCGGAACGGCGTTGATTCCTTTTGTAAAATTAAGGCCAAAATTTTTCTTTAAACCAAGCTTTGAATGTTTTTTGGCATCCAGAGGAATTGGTTTTTTGTAGAACAACGGAAGGATGTTGTCTGTTTTTGCGGCTTTATCTTTACTCATTAGAACTCTCTTTACTCGTTAATATACGTATTTACATTGGAAACTATTCATAACTAACCAGAGTTCATTTTTAAAAGCAAATCTTTTATATTAACTTTCCACAGCTTTTTCCTTTTATTTTGGTTTTAAAGGCGTTATCTTCCGCTGCATATCTGCAAAAAAGGGACGGTTTATGAAAATAAGTGTGATTGGAACAGGCTATGTAGGATTGGTATCTGGGGCCTGTTTTGCAGAGCTTGGTATCGACGTTGTTTGCGTGGATATAAATGAACAAAAAGTTGAAGAGCTAAAAAAAGGTATCATACCAATTTATGAGCCGGGTTTGGAAGATATTGTCTTAAGGCAAACAGCAGCAAAGCGTTTGTCATTTACGGTGGATACCAAAAGTGCGGTAACGGATTCGGAAGCGGTATTTATTGCAGTTGGTACACCCCCCAGAGAGGACGGATATGCGGATCTTAGCTATGTATATAAAGTCGCAAAGCAGATTGCCAAAAACCTGAATGGATATACGCTTGTAGTCACAAAATCCACTGTTCCTGTGGGAACGGCGCAAGAAATTAAGCGAATTATTCTGGAGCAAAATCCCAATGCCGATTTTGATGTGGTCTCGAATCCGGAGTTTTTACGCGAAGGATCGGCTGTAAAAGATTTTATGCATCCCGATAGAATTTTAATTGGTTGTGAAACGCAAAGAGCGCGTGATGTCATGGGCGCCTTATATAGTTGTTTTTCAAAAGATGCGGTGCCCATTCTGTATACAACGCCGGAAACATCGGAAATTTCAAAATATGCTGCGAATGCCTTTCTGGCGATGAAGATCACATTTATCAATGAGATTGCTGATTTGTGTGAGCAGACAGGCGGGAATGTTCAGGAGGTAAGTAAGGCGTTAGGTATGGATGCGCGAATTGGCAAAGGATTTTTAAATGCCGGGCCGGGATATGGAGGCTCATGTTTCCCAAAAGATACGCGCGCTCTTACGCAAAATGGCCGCTTACATAATGCACCGCAAACAATTATTGAGCAGGTCATGGCTGTAAATTATGCGCGCCAAGCGGCAATGGCAGATCGTGTTGTTCAAGCATGCGGCGGCGATATTAAAGGAAAGCGCGTTGGAATTTTGGGCGTTGCCTTCAAGCCGGAGACTAATGACGTTCGCGAGGCGCCGAGTTTGGTCATTATAGATCAGCTACAGGCCGCCGGCGCCATAATCAGCGCATATGATCCCATTGCGATGGAAGAAGCAAAGAAGGTGCTTCAGGATGTTAATTGGTGCGATAATTCATATGATGCGGCCAAGGATTCGGATATTCTGGTTATCGTTACAGAATGGAGCGAATTTAAAACCTTAAATATGTCCAAAGTGAAAGCCGTAATGAAACGGCCTTGTATTCTCGATTTAAGAAATATTTATCAATCTGAGGATATGGCGCAGTTGGGCTTTAATTATTATGCCATTGGAAAATCCATTCCTAATATCTCGTCCGGCGAGAAAGCAGTAAAGAAATTGGCTTAAACTATGGCGGCAGTCATTGATAAAGCACATGCCAAAATAAATGGATTTCTGCATGTCACGGGTAAGCGACATGATGGATATCATGAGCTTGAGAGTTTGGTGTTTTTCTCTGATTTGTGTGATGTCATTCATTTAAAAAAGAGCGACATATTTGGGTTTTCTTGCACAGGGCCGTATGCGGATCAAATTAATCATCATAATAATTTGTGCATTGATGCTGCGCGTGCCATGGAGCGTAAAGTTGGGCGTGAATTGCCATGTCATATCCATTTGGAGAAAAATATTCCTGTGGCGGCGGGGCTTGGCGGTGGCTCGGCTGATGCGGCGGCGGTTATCAGGGTAATGTGTCTCTATTTTGAATTGGGTGAGATAGATGATTTTACCTCCATTGCGCTTAAATTGGGGGCGGATGTGCCCATGTGCTTGCCGCAACAATCTGCAATTGTAAGGGGGATTGGAGAAAAGATTGAGAAAACAAAACTTTCATCATGTCATCATGTTTTGATCAACCCCAACAAGAATTGTGCGACGCGCGACGTATTTGAGGCGTTTTCAGGTACTCTAAATGCTTCTAATGCTGCATATGATGATATATCTACATATCAAGATCTATTAATGTTGTTGCAGCAAAAATCTAATCACCTTCAGATGGCGGCGCAAAATATTGTTCCGGAGATTAACACTATTATTGATTTATTGTCGTCGCGAGAGGGATGTGATCTTGCACGTATGACGGGATCGGGAGCAACTTGTTTTGGATTATTCGCGGATAAGGGCGCGGCAACACAGGCGGCGGATATGATCTTATCCTATCATCCGGAATGGTGGGTCTATGTGGGGACGACGCTTTAAACTATTGGCGTGAGCCAAGTTCAATAAAAGAAGAATTGCGAAGATTTTTGGTCATCATGTGAACCAATAAATCTTCACTCGCCTGCCCATTTACGGCCATTTCGTGACGTGCCTGATAAAGGCGGATTGCGTCAGAGGTTAACGGGCCGGGGTTACCATCCGCCGGGCCGGGATACAGCCCAAGAGAGACAAGTTGTTTTTGTATATCTGTGATTAACCCTTGGCGTGCAACTTCATTCGTTTTCTGTTGCGTTTGGGAAAGCTGACTTCGTTTGTCACTTTGCGGCGTTTGCATGCGCTCGATGATCGCATCAACATCATTCATATTTATGTTCATGGCTTTTGCCAGTTGCTCTATGGCATTTTTAGCATCGGCGTTACCCAAATCCGAGGCGGTTTTATACCATAGGATCGCCTCATTGGGTTGCGCTTCGCCGGTTAAACCATTCTCAAAAATCAAGCCAAGGTTAAATGCGGCTTCCGGAACGCCGCCCGCGGCAGCTGATTCGAAATATTCTGCGGCGCGTTTGGGATCATAATTGACGCCTATGCCTTCGATATACGCAATTCCCAGATTATATTGCGCTTCGGAATGCCCAAGCTGTGCGGCTTGTTTGTACCAATCAATGGCTTTGCCTAAATTTTGCTCAACGCCTAATCCTTGATGGTACAGCACGCCAAGATTATAACGGGCATTGGCAATGCCTTGATTGGAAGCCTTGGTAAACCAATAGGCGGCGCGTTCAAAATTTTGCGGCACATCGGGGCGTCCGGCGGTGTAAACAACAGCCAGATCATGCTGAGCTTCTGCATTTCCGCTTATGGCCTGTGTTTCCAGATTTTTAAATGAGTCAGGAAGATTTTGATCACCTTTAGTGGCGCTTACCGGGGCTTCCGCGATGGCTTGGGGCTTTGCTGGTTCTGCCTGGATGCTCTCTTCAATTTGAGGGGCGGCTTTTACAGGCTCAGCCGTTACAGGGGCTGAGGGTTCAATATCATTTAAAGCCTCTGCCAATTCAGCTTCATTATTATAGCTGGTATAATCCGGGTAAGTGTTTGTTTCGCCGTCATTATCCAAATTGTTATAAGTGCTAAGTTGCGGGCTATTCGCCGTTTCAGATTGCGTTCTGTCTATGGTGGGTACATAGGGAGTGTAATTTGACTCGCGCGGGGTATATTGCGCGATGTTTTGTTCCGCAATAGACGCGTCCTCCCCCTTATGTTCGGCCAATACGGGTACGTCTTCACGCATTTGCGGATTTACATTCTGGCTGATCATCCATCCGGCGGCGCCGGCGACAACGACAAATAATCCGGCAAAGACGGCTTGTTTTGCAAAGGTGTTAGAGGATTTTTGCGCAGAAGCTTGCTCCTTATGGGCGGCGTTTTGCGCCGCGATCATGTCCATATCATCGGCAAAGATATCATTATCATCTTTTGTATCACGAAATAACGGGATTGACGGCGCGGCAGAGGCGGCAGCAACCGACTTATCACTCAACAAAACTAGCGCCTTTGCGGAGAGAGCTTGACGTGTGGCATCCATGCTTTCTTCTAATAAGGATATTTTACGATTCAGGCGCTGTTTATCCTGTACAACTTTATCTATACGGCGTGTCATACGGGTTTGCATTGCCATGGCTTCGTCAATGCGCTCAATAAGACGTGCGGTTTGCAAATCCGATTCTTCGATACGATCAAGGATCTCACGCTTTAAATCTTCACCGACATCGCCCTTATTATCTTTGAAGTTGCGCTCAATTTCATCAAGGCGCTCTACTAAAGGGGCTTCATTTAATTCGGAGCGACTCAGACGATTTTCAAGGGATAAATAGGTTTTTTCAGTGGAGGTGGAGCGATCCTCCATTTCGGTAATTGTTTTGGTCTGCTCTCCGATGGCGTCCCATATTTCGGAACGCTCCTTATCAATATCGGTTAGACGGTTACGTACTTGTTCCAGAAGTTTAATAATTTGTGATTGTTGAAATCCCTGACCCGGATTATTGGCGGCTTTTGTGCGGCCATATAATACAGCCCGTTCGGCAGCTCCACGGTCTTCTTCAAATGCATTAGACATTATTATCCCTGACTCTTAATATATGTATGTCATAGCTTATCTGGATTATGTCAGTAAAACCAAGAGCTTTTTCAAAGTTTTCCACAGGCAACGCCGCAGGTTTTCTATGCTTTATAATATTTTTATGATAGGAGTGACGGCATGAAGTCATCTTATGATGTGATAATAATCGGCGCCGGCGCGGCAGGTATGATGTGCGCGATAGAAGCCGCAAAAAGGGGACGGCGCGTTTGGCTGATTGATCATGCCAAGAAAATAGCGGAAAAAATTCGTATCGCGGGCGGCGGGCGTTGTAATTTTACCAATATTCATACAAAACCGGATGCTTTTCTGTCACGTAATAGGCATTTTTGTAAATCGGCATTGAATCAATACACACAGGACGATTTTATTGCGCTGGTTCAATCACATGACATTGCGTTCCATGAGAAGAAACTGGGACAATTATTCTGTGATATTTCATCCCAGCAAATTATAGATATGTTATTGCGTGAATGTGATGATGCGGGGGTTGAGCTTGAGATCAATGTATCGGTTCAGGGCGTTGCCCATCAAAATAATGAATATGTTATTGAAACATCGCATGGCCGCAGGACATGTTCATCTCTTGTGATAGCAACCGGCGGCTTGTCAATTCCAAAAATTGGCGCGAGTAAATTTGGATATGATATCGCCAAGCAATTTGGCATAAATGTGGTTGAAACGAACCCCGCTTTGGTGCCATTAACCTTTCAAGATGCGCTTTTAGAGCAATGTAAGGCATTATCCGGATTATCGGTGGAGGCGACGGTGTCTTGCGGTAAAACCAGTTTCTCGGAAGGGCTTTTATTCACGCATCGCGGGTTAAGCGGGCCATCTATTTTGCAGATATCATCCTATTGGAAGGAGGGCGCGGAGATCATTATTAATCTTGCGCCGCAAATAAACGTAGATGCGTTTTTAAGAGAGAGAAAACAAACCAAAGCCAAACAAGAGATTCAAAACGTTTTGGCGGAGATCCTTCCCAAACGCCTGGCGCAGAGCATCTGTGAGGCACTGGAAATTGCGGGTAATTTAGGCGAGTTATCGGATCATAAGATTGCTGTGATGGCGGCGGCGGTTAACCAATGGCGTATTAAACCGAGTGGAACAGAGGGGTACCGAACGGCGGAGGTGACGCTTGGCGGGGTTGATACGAATGATGTGTCCTCAAAAACTATGGAAGTAAAAAAACAGCCCGGTTTATTTTTTATCGGAGAGGTTTTGGATGTTACGGGGCATCTTGGCGGGTATAATTTCCAATGGGCATGGTCATCGGGCTTTGTCGCGGGGCAGAGTGTCTAAATTTTACTTGATGGATTTTTGTCATCACGTACAATTCATAATTGTGAAATAGATACGGCCGTATGAAAACTTTTTTTAATGAAAAACAGATTCTGGTATTAAATACCAACCAATATTTACAACAAATATTGATTGATACTATGCGGGTAATGGGTTTTTGCGATATCGACGAATGTACCACGCCAGAGGCAGCCTATTTGCGTTTCCAAGAGAAAAATCATCATATTATTATTGGTGATATTGTCGATGGAAAGCTTGATATTATTGGCTTATCAGCATTTATCAGGGGTAATAAAACGTCGCCCAACCCAGATGTGCCGATGTTGGCGATTGCCCAAACCGAGCAATTAAATTTTATTCCCGATCTGAAGCGTTTGCACATTAATGATTTGCTTCAATATCCCTTTGGTTTGGATGACTTATCTTTAAAACTGCAATATTTATTAAATCATGATGATATTCCGGACTATTCTTCGGATCATTCCCATGGGGGGCCAAATCATTCTGACTGGCCGAGCTCAGAAGAGTCCGCATCCTTAACGAATGTGATGCTTGATCATTACATCAAACATCATGAAGTTATTTTCAAAAAATTGACGTTTGCACAAACCGCAACACATGATTGTCTGGAGGATATACGCTCAACCTATGAGAAGATGCGCGGTAAGGATAATACCAATATTCATAGCTTTAAAGATTTTGATCAAATGTGGGTGGATATATTAAGCCACTTTGTCAAAGTGGGCATGAGTGAAGATGATTTATTCCAAATTGAAAAGGTCGTGAAAACCATCCCAAAAGAAATACGCGCACGTTATGACGAAATCAGCCAGCAAGATAAGAGCTTCTTAGTATTGGTCGATAGTTTGAATTCATCTGCATATAGAAAAGCAAAAGAAAAAGTGATGGCATTACAGTCACAACCAAATCCATTGAATGGAAAAACGCCAAGTGATTATAAAAGCTCGAATGAGAAAAAGGGCGTGAATACCAATGCATTTAAGTTTAAGCCGAAATTGCGCGGCGAGGATTGATATATTCTGTTTCTTATTGATGGGAAACTTGGTATCAGATAAGGCATGTGTGCAGCCCCGAATTTACTATTATCCGTGAAAGACGCTTTGGTGCGTTATACCGAAAAGCCTGTATTCGAGGGTTTGTCATTTAATATACATGATCGTGCGCGCATCGCCTTGGTTGGAAAAAATGGCGCAGGGAAATCAACGTTGATTAATATTATCACCGGCGTGCAGGATATGGATGATGGTGAACGTTGGCAAAGCCCGGGGTCAACAATTGGATATTTAAAACAGGATATTATTCCCCAAGACGGGCAAACCGTATTTGATTATATCTTTAGCGAGATTAAGGGCGAGGAGCGTGAGCTTTATGCCTATAAGGTTGATATTATCACCGATGCGCTGCAAATTGATCCGCAGGCAATCATGACTAAATTATCCGGCGGACAGTTGCGCCGCGCGGGTCTGGCGCGGGCGTTGGTAGAAGAGCCGGATATTCTATTACTGGATGAGCCGACAAACCATTTGGATCTGGAGGCGATTGAATGGTTAGAAGAGTACTTAAATCAATATAATGGCACGTTGGTATGCGTAAGCCATGATCGAGCTTTTCTGGCGAATATTACCACTCAGGTGTTCTGGTTGGACCGCGGTTCATTAAAAGTCAGTCCACAAGGATTTCGTTATTTTGATGCCTGGTCAACCGAGTTATTGGAACAGGAAGAGCGGGAGCTGAAAAACCGTAAACAAAGTGTTTCCATTGAAGTCGCGTGGGCGAGCAGAGGTGTCAAGGCTCGGGTAAAGCGCAATATGCGCCGCGTTGAAAAAGTACGCGAGATGCGTGAGAAGTTGCGCGCGGATTTGGCGGCATATCGGCGGGCAACTTCAAAAATGAACATTAAGCCCGTAAAAGAAGTAGATGCCAATTCAAAGGTGGTCGCCGAATTTCACAATGTTTATAAGAGTTTTGAGGACGGTCATAAGTCACTTAAGATTTTGGATAAATTTTCCTATAAAATACAGCGCGGTGACCGCATAGGGATTTTAGGAAAAAACGGCTCCGGTAAAACCACTTTTTTGAAAATGTTAATTGGCGATCTGGAGCCAGATCAAGGGCGAGTTAAAGTTAAAAAAGAGATGGAATTTTCGTATTTTGACCAAAAGCGAAGCGATCTTGACCCCAGTCATACTTTAAAGAAAACATTATGTCCGGCGGGGGGCGATTATATCGCTGTCATGGGAAAGGAGCGCCATGTATATGGCTATCTGAAGGATTTTATGTTTGATCCATCCCGCGTGGAAGATAAAGTTTCACAGCTTTCCGGCGGGCAAAAAAATCGTCTTATGTTGGCAAAAGTTCTTGCCGATCCGAAAAGCTGTCTGATTCTGGATGAGCCAACGAATGATTTGGATATGGAAACGTTGGATATGTTGGGGGAAATCCTTTCTAATTATAACGGAACATTAATAATCGTATCACATGATCGTGATTTTCTGGATCAGACCGTTACAAAGATTTTGGCGTTTGAGGGGCACGGCACAGTTGTGGAATGTGTTGGCGGCTATAGTGATTATCTTGATATGAAACGCCGCACAGCGCCGGAAAATAATAATAATGAGTCCGTGCCCACAAAGCCAAAGCAAACTTTAAAAGATGATGATGAGAAGAGCGCATCCAACACAGTCTCCCCCCAAAAGCTGACTTATAAACTAGAGCGTGAGTGGCAATTATTGCCAAATCAAATATCTGATTTGGAAACGGAAATTGATCAAATGACAAAAAAGCTAGCGGATCCCGATTTTTATAAAAATGACCCCGCTGAATTTGGAAAAACGGCACAGAGGCTTGAGCGCCGTAAGAAAAAGTTGGAGGAGGCTGAATTGCGCTGGTTAGAATTGGATGAAATGAAACAAAATATAGATGCTTCCGCTTAGGAAAGCTTAGCTTTCTGATTGCTTTTGTTTATGCTGCCACCAATTTTTTAAATGAACTTTTTGATAGTATAATTTTTTATATTTCTTCAGGGCGCGCGGATGCTCGGTTATGTATTTTAATACATACTTTCTTTTCTCTTCGGGAAGCTCATTATCAATGAATGCCTCAATCTCCCTGTCTGAAATAAGTCTGAAAATCATTATTTTTTTAGGCTTTCGCCATGCTCCTATTTATACACTCAAACATGCCAAGCCCTAACAAGTTCCAAAAAATCATTTGGAACCAAAGCAGGGAATATACGTTTGTCTATATATAAGCAGCGTTATTTTAACAAGGAGATACATTATGCTTGGATGGGCACTTACATTTTTAGTTGTTGCTATCATTGCTGGAGCCTTGGGTTTCGGAGGGATAGCAGCCGTTTCAGTTGAATTGGCACAAATATTTTTTGTGATTTTCCTGATTTTGTTTGTTATTGCGGCAACAGTTCACGCCTTACGGGGGCGGCCGCCACTTTAAAGACATTATAATTATCAATAAAAGCGCTTTATTAAAGGCGCTTTTTTTATGGTGCTTTTGAAAAAATTAGACTACAACCTATCAATGAATAAAGTATTTGTTCGCAATTTTGTTCTGTTTATCTTCTTTTTACTGCTTTGTGCTGGTACGCTTTGTTACAGCCTAATAAGAGGTGAGCGTGAGCTGGATACAACAGATGATTTGGTAATGCACACATATCATGTGATTACCCAAGCCGAGCAATTATCTACGTTAATTGAGGGCATGCTTGCCTCACAACGTGGTTTCTTACTAACAAGTAACGAAGAATTCTCAGGCGAATATGAGCGAAAAAAAGCGCTTATTTCAGAGCATATCGCCTCTCTTTCTAATTTAACTAAAGATAATGAATCGCAAAAAAGCCGCTTGGATGAGGTTCGTGCCTATTTTAATCAATTTTCAAGCGAGCTTGAAAGCAGAATTAAAAAGCTTAACGCCACAAAAGATAGGGTTTTTCTGGAGGACGTCGAAACGATCGATAGTATTCGAGATAACATTATACGTATTAATACAGCTATCTTGAATGAAGAGAATAATCTATTGCAAGAGCGGGTTCTGATCCTTGAGAAGAAAAAACGTGAGTATTTTTATACTCTATTAATCGGGATTATTATTGGTACAATTCTTCTATTGTTATTTAATGGATTCTTATTTCGTGCACAGGCTAAGCGAAGTTTAATCGAAGAAACATTAAAAGATAGTGAGAAACGTTTTGCCATCGCCATTGAAGGCACGCAGGATGGGATTTTTGATTGGGATATCCGCACAAATACGGTTTTCTACTCGCAGCGCTTTTTTGAAATGTTGGGATATCCCGGGCGGGATGTAAATGGCACATATGATGATTTTAAACAATATTTGCATCCTGATGATGCGAAAAATGTAGAAAATTACATCAAACAATATCTTGATGGTGCCTTTCCTGAGTATGTTCAAGAGTTTAGGATGAAGCATAAGTCGGGGCGCTGGATATGGATTCAATCACGCGCAAAGGTCCTTATGGATCGTAAGGGGGAGCCTTATCGTATGGTGGGGGCGCATACGGATATCACGCATTTAATTAAAGCGCAGGAAAAATTAGAGGCAGAAAAAGAAGAAGCCGAATCTGCAAATCGCGCAAAAAGTGATTTCTTGGCGCATATGAGTCATGAAATACGAACCCCCCTAACCGCGATTAGTGGCATTGCGGAAATTATGCAGAAACGCCAAAACAAATTGGATGAGTCACAAAAACAGCTAGTATCCACTCTTAATTCAAGTTCATCTGCCCTTAAAGACCTTGTAAATGATATTCTTGATTTTTCTAAGATTGAAAGTCGAGAGCTTGAATTAGATGAGGAGCTATTCTTGCTCGAAGATTTAATTCATGAAGTTATTAGTATGATGTCTCTGCGTGCCAATGAAAAGGGTATTAGCTTTTTGTTCGACTATAATGAGGTTAAAAATGCTGAATTTTATGGTGATAAAAAACGTGTCCGTCAGATTTTAAGTAATTTGATCGGAAATGCCGTTAAATTTACGGATACTGGCGGTGTGACCGTTAAGGCCTTCTTTGAAGATAGAAAAGGGGGGGATTTCCTGAGAGTAGATGTTACGGATACAGGAATTGGCATTGCCTCAGAAGATTTTGATTTGATATTTGAACGTTTTAAACAGGCTGATTCTTCTGTCTCACGCAAATATGGTGGTACCGGTTTAGGATTGCCGATATCTAAAAATTTGGCGGAATTAATGGACGGGGATATTTTCCTTAGTAGTCAGGCTAAAAAAGGATCAACTTTTTCACTGATCTTGCCGCAAAAAGTGGCCCATGAAGGCGCAAAACGGATGGATCAGACCGAATTAACGAATAAGCTGAATGATAAAATACAAGCCTTTATTCATGATGAGTGCAAAGTGCTGATCGTGGAAGATTATGAGGGTAATGTTGTTGTACTTAGTAGTTTTCTTGAAGATATCGGTTTGGAATATGAGATTGCAAGGACAGGCCTTGAGGCGGTGAATGCATGGAAAACCGCCCATTACGATGTTATTCTGATGGATGTGCAAATGCCAGAGATGGATGGTTTCGCCGCAACCAGTGAAATTCGACGCATTGAGGAAGAGCAAAGTTTGGACCGGACTCCCATTATCGGTATGACGGCTCATGCATTGGTCGGAGATAAAAGTAAATGTATAGAGGCGGGAATGGACGCCTATCTTTCAAAACCTATTGTTGAAAATGATCTAAAGAGAGAAATTTTGACATATTTAGATTCAAGAAAATGCGCCGCATAAAAAACCAGCCTTCATATGATTTGAGGCTGGCTTTTTATTGAGGGGAAAATAATTGGTGTTTATACGGCCACATTTCTGTTTTGTGGGAGGTTTTGATTAACCGGTGGTGTTTCCAATATATCTTGTAAGTTTTTTCTAGCGCGTGATAAACGTGAGCGCACTGTCCCAACAGGAATGTCTAGCTTCTTTGCAACATCTTCATAGGACATTTCTTTGGCACAAACCATGATTATAATTTCTCTTTGTGACACGGACAGTTTTTCCAAAGCATGATCGACATCTTGGAATTCCATTTCCACATCATGGGTTGGCTTTACACTCTCACGTTCAATATAGCTCTCCGGATCATATTGTGATTCAAATTTCACTTTACGACGATAATTAGATACAAACATATTGTACATAATTCTTGACGTCCAGCTAAAGAGGTTGCTGTCTGTCTTGAACAAATGCTTTTTTTCAATCGCTCTTAGAACAGTTGATTGTAAAAGATCTTCAGCATCTGCAAAATTCTGCGTTAATTTATAAGCAAATTTCTTCAAACGTGCGGTTTCATCAATTAATTCAGCGTTCATAAACATTTCTTGTTCCTTTTCTTTATGTCTGAAACTTAATTTATGTCACGCACGTATCACGTGTTTCTCTGAATTGTATCGGCATTGAAAAACTTTGTTTCATTTGTGTAACAAACAAGGTAATGTTTTTCTCATGCAAAAAGGGATTGTTCTGAGCATCGATGATGATGAGAACCTACAAATAGTTGTTACGCAATATTTGGAGAGTGATGGATATCGTGTCATTAGTGCGGCTGACGCGGCAACCGCCTTATCGAAGCTTGAATCTCAACAAACGGATATTATTCTTTTGGATCTGGTTTTGCCAGATGCCGAAGGATTGACGCTTATTCCTCAGTTACGTGCCAAAGCAAGCGTTCCTATTATCGTAGTCTCCGGCAAGAGCGACACTACGGAAAAAATTATATGTTTAGAGATGGGCGCTGATGACTATATTACCAAGCCTTTTGAAATGCGCGAACTATCTGCACGTATTAAAGCGGTTATGCGACGCACAGACAGCGCCGATAATAAAGTGAGTGAAGATAAATCTAAAGACGAAAAAATCATATTCGGAAATGGATGGTGCTTGGATCGCACACAATATCAATTATTGGATGAACAAAATAAATCTATTGATTTAACAACCGGAGAGTTTCAGCTTCTTGAAGCTCTTATGCTTTCACCAAATCGCGCCCTAAGCCGAGAGCGCTTATTTGAATTAACGCGTTCCGGGAATTATGATGTTTATGATCGTGCTATTGATATTCAAATTGCCCGCATTCGCAAGAAGCTGAATGATGAAGATGGGCAGGTAATTAAGACTATACGCGGCGTTGGGTATATGTTTAGCGGCAACATTAAAGCGGCATAATAGTAATTACTTCATTTATCGATTTCGATTTTTTACCAAAAAACTTTACACATATTATTATAAGCAATTTTCTTAGGAACTTTGTGCACCATCGGGCGTATGACTTTTTATTAATATAAGAAAAGGAAATATACGATGAAAAAAACACGTTTACTTACATTAACAGCTCTAATCGCCATTGGTTTTGGCTTGGCGGCATGCGAAACAGTTGACGGTGCAGGCCGTGATATTGAACATGCTGGTGAAGCCGTACAGGACGCCGCAAATTAGGGGGTGACTATGGGAGATAAGGGATTTTTATTAATAATGATGATTGTCTTATTGGGCTTTTTAAGCGTGATGTTTATTAGCTTTGGAGATGATATTATATCGGAAAACTATAGCACTGGTGACCTTACAAATACTGATAATATTGATGATGTTGCCGTTGGTAATACGTAACTGGATATTTTTTCAAATAATAACGTATTGATATTGTTTTATTAATACTATTCATGAGTAAAAATATAAAAAAAATTGCCGTAAATTTAGACATAATAATTTTAATGTGCAATTATGTAGTTAGTGTGTGCAGTAAATTAATAAAAAATTAACTTATTGTATTGAAGAAAAACTTATTGAAGGGTCTGTTGAGAACATAACTTCAATATAAAAATAGGAGGGCAGTATGCTCATGCAAAAAAATTATTTTTTGTTTTTATTTGTCATAGCGTTATCGCTATCGATTTCAACTTATGCTTCGGCAACAGTAGTCCCATTTAATGGCCGCCTAGCGGTCAGCGCGGATGGTAACGAACATGACCCTGATGATATCGCGGGTACGCCATTATCGCTTGCGATTTTGGAACATGCCGGTTTAAAAAATAAGCTCGTTTACTATGGTTACAATGACCATGTCTGGTCATCGTTAAATGGTCAAAAAAGAAAAATGACAGAAAGTGCTCTAACCGGCGCAAGTAAGTTCGGATTTTCAAAGAGTATTTTTTATAGTGTTGTAGATAATAAAAACGCTGCTTACAATGCGTTGGCGGCAGAGATTAACAAATCCACGGCTTCTAACCCGTTATATATTTTAGCAATGGGCCCAATTGAAGCGATTTGTCAGTCAGTTTTAAGATCCAATAATAATGCGCGTAAACATGTTCGTGTTATTTCACAAGGCCCAGGTGGTTGGAATAACAAACACCAGCATAATAATTCATGTACAGCTGTAGATGGCCCCGGCCAAGATATCAGAGATACAGGAATTATTTTTGTGGACATTGAAAATAATGACCGCGGCAAAAATACGACTGATGGTTTGAATAACCCATATAGCATGTGGACATGGTTGAAGAACCATAAGGATCCAAACCTACGTTGGGTTCATGATCGTTTTGAAGCTGCTATCCCTAGCAGAGCCGATCCATCAGATGCAGGAATGATGTGGTATATGATCACAGGCGGACCTTTAAAGTCTGGAGATCAGCATGCATTACCTGAAAAGCTTAGAAAGTTTTTCAACGGTACTAATGACGAACCGGATCCACCAACGTCAGGTGATTGTAAGGGCTGGGGCAATACCCAAAGTCAGGCTTTGAGTAACATGCGTAACAAGTGTGGTACAGGTTCATATTCTTGTGGACGCACGCCAGCGAACAAACATGTATGTACTTTGGAAGACGATACACCTCCACCACCTTCATCTGATTGTAGCGGTTGGGGAAATACAAGAAATCAGGCTGTAAACAACATGCGTAGCAAATGTGGGTCTGGTACTTATACTTGTGGACGTACGCCTGCTAATAAACATAAATGTACTATTAATTAAACTATAAGTATTTTTATAAAATTTTATCCCGCCGTCATATTATGTCGGCGGGATATTTTTATGACAGTTATCTGGCACGTGATAAAAACCTGATGGCTTGCTTTCCCGGAACGAAGAAATATTCACCGCCTTTGGTGGTTACAAAATTCTTTAACCCTGTAATGGTTCTTGCGCCGTCAATCATGGGGATCGTATAGCGGGAATCATCCCCCATATCATTGATAAACGGATCGGTTTCGGTTTCAAGGCCGTGAAAATTCTTTGCTAAAGACCATGTTTGTTGAATGAATTCAAATTGACGCTCAATATCACCATTAAGACAGATAAACATTAAGCCGCGTTTATCATCTTCATTATAAATACGCCCCGCCCGTAATATGCGGTGGCGATTTGTAATATCAATTTGTTCTTTTGATTTTGGGTCTTGGCTTTCACGCGGGTTGGCACGGCGGATATGCGCCCCATAGGGGCAACATAACCCTTGGGGGTCTTCTTTCCCATAGAGGAAATCATTATCGGGGCGTGCATCGGGTTTACGATCCGTTGCGGGGACGTATTGATTTCTTACCAAAGACGAGCCATCATCCCAGCGCCCAACCATTTTCGCGCCGACCCAGCGTTTATCAACAGATAGAGGGCATGCACCGGAATTAAGTTCCTTTACCGCCTTATCGAGATATTTATGAAAGCCGTCAACGTCTTGTTCCAACTGTCGGATGACCATGAAGCTGCCGTCTTTGCCTAGATCGCGCCATGAAGTTGCCAAAGATCTGGAAAAATCGGGACGTTGCTCCGGCCATTCATTCGAAGCGGCGTAAAGATCATTATTCGGATCGGATAGAGACGTGACAGTCGGGCTCTGCGGGTATGTGCCAAGGCCGTCAGGATAGCCGAGAATAAATTCACCAGGTTCAATGATATGTTGATCTTTCATGCCGGGTTTGTGGCGACCCGTACCACGCATGATTGGCTGGGAGACACCATCAACAAAGCCGAATGGCTCTCGAATTGGTGTGCCGCGCGGTGGCAGGGTTTCCATGGGCACAGACTTTACAATTTTTCCGCCTTGATCCTCTAGAATCTTAATTTCTTCATCTATTATAATCTGAAGGTCTTCGGCGCTGGGGGCGTAAAGTAATAGCGCGGCATCCACCGGATGCTTATCGCCGCCCCAAGTCCATTTTTTGGGATCATTTACGCCTGTATCGCCCAATATACGTCCACGCGCCGCCATGCCATCTATAAAGGCATGTGGAAAACTGGAGAGCTCATCTTCTCCTAATCCTAGTTTTTTAAGGCCATGTGCAGATAAGGAACAAATCATAGCGCTTGTACTGCCTGGTTTATAATCTCCGTAAGTTAATTTTGGCGCAGTCAAAGTTAGCCATGTTTTGGCTTTAATTACATCTTTTGGCAAAGACAATGTCAGGCAAACGGAATGGGGCAGGGGGCCAAACCCACCAAATAAAATGCCTTGCACATTATCATGTTGTAATTCTGTGCGCGGCAGAACATCCGAGCCAAATAGCGTCAGCCAATCGCGGGCTTCTGTTTCTGTGGCAATTCCTGCTATTCCTTGTCGTATCGCGGCATGTTTACGGATAAGGCTGGTCGTCAGCTCGGGATAAGCGCTATACCAACACCACGTTGGATTTTGCTGTCTACGTGCCCAGCGTTTAAAACGATCACCATCGCTTGCGCCCTTTAGTAGTAAATTCTCTGTTTTGGGAAAGCCGAGCGTATTGCTCCATACACCCGTCAGGCCAAAATTGGCTTTATTGATGAAATCTTCCAGATAACTCTCCCAACTGCCTCCAAAATTACTAAAGAATAATAGGCGATTTGTACCGGGGATAATAAACCAGCGGGCGAAATGGATTGTGCCGATTGATCCCAAAAATCCGGGGCGATAAGTGGTTGTTGCCGCCGCCCATATGATCCAGAAAATTAATCGAATGGTTATTTTGCGTATCCAGCCGCCTTTCATAATCGACACACCAGCCAGATGGTTTTGAAAGGCATGGTCTTCACGGGCGCGAATTTGCGACATTTTATGATGGTCTGGATTGGTATCATCGGGCAAGTCGCTGCTTTCAAGGTTTCGCAGTTTCACATATACATAAACAATAAAAGCCAATGACAGCGCCGCGCCTGCGGTAAGGGTCATAATGAAAAGCGCAATAATGCTCATTATGATATCATCGCCGTCCATTTCCATGTCAGGTAAGATCATCAGCGCGAATAGCAAAAAGGCGATCAATAAGAACGGCCATAAAAATGTGCGGATAAAATGCGGTGCACGCGAGATGATACCCCCGGCGAGAGAAGTTGATTTTTCGCCGTTCAATAGTGCGCTATCTTCTGGCGTAAATGCCCAATTATGCGCGCTGTTTTGACGCAGGCTTCCTCTGACACGCTCCAAAATATCTAATGCGGAACCATCGCGCGGTGTATCACGGAAAATACGGCGTACATTTTCGGCCAAATCGGCTTCTTTATGAATGCGATCAACACTCATCCCCGGTGTACCTGTATGAACGACGCCGGGCGTGTCAAAGTATCCAAAGCCAGTATGGACAAGGTGCGATTGCCAATAATCTTTCAATTCGCCTTTAAAATCATCTGCCAATTCAAAAACCGGAGAAAGGATATCTTTCGTGTGTTCAGCGAGCTTTGTGAGGACGTCTTTTTCTTTTCCGTCTGCTGAAAGCTCCATGACTAAATATGGGGCGTGATCAGCGTCGGAGGGAACGATTGTAATGCTGAAAAAATGGATGATATTTAATGTATCAATAATTGATTTTAAGGGATCTTTTACAGGGTTTCCAAGTTTATCAACGGCTTGGATCGCTTTATCTTCTTGTGCGCGTGATAGGGGGGCGACGATATTGATAAATGCGTGTGTCATACTCTTATATCCTTTTATGAATTTTATTTTTGCAGCCTGAGAACAAAGCGATCGGGGAAGGGGCCATCAAACGCTATATTGTCCTCAATTTTCGGATCGCGTGCCAATAGCGCGGCAACTAATGCAGGTATTTGCACGCCGTTAATCGCACGCCCTGCGCAGGGGTGAAGTCCGCCGCCAAAATGTAAGTAATTTTGTTCCGGGCGTTTGGGGTTGAATTGTTTTGGCAGAGGAAACGCGCCTTTATCATGCATAGCCGATAGGGTAAAACATATTATGCGTGTTCCTGCCTTGATATTGGTTGTACCGATCGTCGTATCATGCGCGGCTTGGCGTTGAATAATCGGGTTATGGGCATAAAAGCGCAAAGCTTCCCAGCACCAGCCGCGCATTAAATCCGGATTATCCAAATCCTTTAGCACGGCATCCATAACCATGGGACGGTTTAAAAACACATCCATGATTTGGGCAACACATGTGGCGGTTGTATCAATTGCACCAACCAACATGCCGGATACGTTGCGTCGTATGGCATCATCATCCAATAATCCATCGGTAATCATGCGTCCGATCAAATCATCTTTTTGTTTTTTGGATTGGCGACGTTTCTTAATTTCCTCAAGCAGCCAGTTTTTTAATTCTTCCCCCGCAGCAACTGCTTTGCTGCGAATGGTTTCATCATCTCCTAAGTTTAAAAAGCATTCATGAAACAGAGCGCGAGCAACGCGCATGCGGTCTTCCTCGCTTGGACATTCCGTACCCAGAAATGCCAAGGCGCTACGTGCAGCAATAATGCGGGCATATTCATTTACAATGTCAATTTTACCCCCTGCGGGGATGGTATTTAAGATTTGTTGAGCTTGGTCATCAACCAGTTTTTGTATTTTATCCGGGTCGCTATGTCTTATGGCTGAATATAACGCCTGTCTTTCTGATAAATGTGTGTCCTTTCGATCCATGCCTAAAATGAAGGGCCCGTTTACCCGCTCTATACGCTCCCCATTGATGGGGGCAATTAAAAAGTCCATATCACGTTTTAATATTTCTTGGACATCGTGCCATGTTGAAAAAACTGCGGTTGTTCCAAATTGAAGACGCGGGGCAAATGTGCGTAAAACAGAGCCGCCAAAACGCTGAACCGAAGGATTTGAAATGATGCGAGATAAGCTCATAATAATACCGATGAATTAAAAATTAATATAACCTTAAGTATAGATAAATTATGAATAGGGCGGTTCTGTCAAGGTTTAATAAAATAAGATTATCTGTCTGTTAAAGATAATTTTATTATTTTATCAAGGCGTTGGCGCTGTCGGTAGCTCCTTAATAGCTTTGGTGGCCTCAATCACGGCATCTTCTTCCATTTGACTGATATAGTAGCCGACAGCAATGGTAATGGCGGCAGAAACGCATGTAAGTAACATAGAATATTCTGTCCCCGGCTTACATCTGCCGAGGCCGCGCGGGGGCTTGGGGCGTTTTGCGGCGGCTCTTTTTCGGGCGCGCGCCATATCATCCGGATCTAGGGAATTGCCTGTTCTGGGGTCAACATGCCATGCTTTATCATTAAAGCCGCCGGTTGTGTTGGCATATCCCGGGCGACGTCCATGCATTGTTCCGCCAAGAGCGGGCATCAGCATCGCTTTGACATGTGCGGTCTTTGGATTATAACGCCACCAAGCTTGCATAGACTTATCGGAAGAGGCAATGGCATAGCCATTTTTTAAATCTTTGAGTAATCCGGCGGGATATGTGGCACCGATATTTTTAACGGGTTTAAGAGGCGGCGGTGAGAGAATACTTGTGCTTTTTAGGATACTGTCATCTGTTGCTAAAATATGTTCGCTACTTTCCATGATGGTTGTTTCCAATGCGGATTGCAGCGCCCCATACCATAAAAACATTTCTGGGTTTTGCGGCGTTATGCTGCGGGCATTAATGCCGTCACTTAACCAGTCAATTTGTCTAAATGACATTTCACTGTCCCCGGTGCCAGTTGCAAATCGGGTAAATACATATATACGTGGGCGATCGATATAATAATCCGTTTTATATTGATCGTTTTGCACTAAATTTACCCAGTTTTCAGTAGCTAACACGATTTTTTGGTTTAATGCCCAAAAAGGCCATAGCGCCTCTTCCATGTTGCGTTCTTGTTTCTGATCCTCGGAGGCATTGTGGAACTGTGCGATATCATATAGCGCAAATGCCATACCTTGAGCAACTTGGTATGGATTGGTAGCGCCCGTTGAAACAGCAATCTGATGTAACCCTTGCAATAATTCATCGTCGCTGTCCTTTGAGGTTTTAATTTGATCATGTGTGATTACATCTTGCATACGCTGATCGCTTGTCAGGCGATCTAACATGATTTTGCGCTCAGTGCGTTCCTCCCCGTTAGGTGATTGTGTGGTTACATCCATATACATACCGGTTAATGTGGATGTTATATTGCTTTCCCCGAAGAAAAAGTCCTGCGCTTGGGATTCTTCATTGAATAAAGAGGGGGCTGCGTCTGATGTTTGTAGAGAGAAGCTATCCCCTTTTGTTGTTTGTGCCTCAACATTTAACACAGGTATAAGAGCTTCGCCGCCTTTTGATCTTCCAAATAATCCGCCCCCGAGAGCGTTTTGTTCTTGTGTGAAATATAAATAAATAGGAGTGTTTTGAAGCTCGATCGCTTTAAATGTTTTGTGCAGCAATTTTTTTTCTGTAAGCGCGTCTTCTGATAAAGTTTCAGCAATAATATCCAGCGTAATGGTATGATAGGCGTCATCAGGTATTTTTTCTAATATAATGGCATCTTGTGCATAGATATCGCCTGCTTTTGCGTTGTGAAAAGACGGGTCAAGATCAATCCAGTTTCCATCAATTTTGGCCTGTACCCATATGTGCGACGATATATTGGGCGTAATAATTTCAGCCTGATTGAATAAGGGTTGGAAGGCGTTTATTAATCCCTCATAATCCCGATGAGCCCGTGCTTTTAGTCTTTCCGCATAGCCATCATTTATACCCGTAAGCGTCTGACGTAGATCTGCCTGTGGGTTATTAGTCGCGATTTGAGATCTCAGCATATCTTGTTTTTCACTGCTCAGACTGCCCTGCATTAATCGTGTTTGTATCCCGATGGCATTTAAAAGATCGCGTAACAGAAGGGATTGCCCCCAAGAATTAGCCGCCTGCGCGCCAATTGCCCCGTCAGATCCACGTAAAATCCCTTGATACGGATCAAAGGCGATCTGGTCACGCACAAAATCAAAAGCCATATATGGATCCGCCTCCAAATGACTAATAATTGTTTCAAGATCGTAGCGGGCGGCAGAGAATTCATAGGAAGTCGCCAGTAATTTTTCAATGGCATCCCCAATTATATTGGTTTCTGCAGTGGTTGTTTGCGAAAATAATGGCAACGGGGCAGGGACGGGATCATTCATCGGTATAGAGAAGGAAGTATCTTGTGCCTTAGCAGAGGGTACATAGTAACTGGCGAGAAATAGAAGTGTGAGGAGAAAAAAAGAAACTTTATTCATTTTGTAAAACTTTTCTATGGGTATATCATTGCGCAATGTCCTATATTTATCGCAATAAAATAACTTATCAGATATGTTCATATCAAACAATCCTCCTATCTTTCTGCTGTCTTTTTCTAGCGATGACGCAGGTTTGGGCATCGGAAATTGAACCGAATGACAAGGTGGAAAATGCATCGCTGTTAACCATTAATGAGCGCGGGACAACCGGTATATGGGCCGGCGGCGGTAAGCGTGATTATGATATTTACAAAATTAATATACCCGAAGATACTTTGCTTGATTTAGATATTGTCAGCCAAGAAAAACTATCATTTCACGTTGCGTTACTGGATGAAAATGGTGATGCAAAATTTAATAAGACGGGTACAGGTGTATTCACTTTAACGCGAATTTTCTTTCCCAAGGGGATGCATTATTTAAAAATATCTGCGCATGTCAAAGAGGACACGCCTTATGATATTTACTTTTATAATAAAAGGGCTGCAAAGCAAGGGTATGAGCTTGAGCCGAATGATAAAATTGATGTTGCGACGTTATTCCAAGAAGGTCAGATCGTCAAAGGGAGGCTAGATAGTGCCGATAGAGATGTTTTGGCTTTGGAAACAACATCTGACTTGTCTCTATGGGCATTAAGCGCCAATGGTCAGGGATTGCAATCAATTTCATATAAAAATGCGGCTGATAACACACTTGTTACGGCGCGCCCGCCCTCACCGACGATCACAAATATATCTTTGCAAAATTTGCTGCTCTCCCCCGGTAAGCATTATTTTGAGATAAAAGGGGACGGCGATTATCGCGTTAAGGCTACAAAAATAGGCCCCGCGCCGCCCGAAGCTTTGTCTATCGCTAAAACTCTGGATCTATCACAAACTTTTGGCGAGGTAGAGCCAAATAATTCGGCTGGGACGGCGTCATTGTTGCAAATGGGGCAAACCAGAGAGGGGAGCATAAGCTATGCAGGGGACATTGATTATTATCGCTTTGCTATAGAGGCACCGCAAAAGGTAACCCTCACACTTACCGGCCCTGCAAAAGATAATTTAAAGGCTTATTTATCATGGGGAATTCACGAAAAAACACAACTTTCCATGGTAGAGGTTAAACCGAGTGACACTCATTCTGATACTAACAATATTAAAATTGAAAAATCTCTTCAGCCGGGAGATTATTTGATAGAGATCAAATCTGCCCGTTTCTCGGAAGAGCCATACCAAATTAAATTAGTAGGCGAGCTTGATGAGAATGAAAGTGGGGCAGCAGATATTCAAGCATTTCCGGAAGATTTACGTGGTTTATTGCGTGCAGCAAATCTAACAATTAAAAATGCACCCAAATTGGTTGATGGCAGCACATCATTTAAAACAAGTGAACGTTTAAAGATTCAAACACCGTATGATGTTCAATTCTCCGGTGAGGCGATGCCTGACTTGGCAGGAATTTTAATTGATACCAGACATGGTCATGCGCCGGGCCTAACGCTTAGCGAATTTAAACTTGAAGTAGCCGATGGTAGTGGCAATTTTAAAGCCTTATTAGAGGAGCGCTTACCTACTAAGCAGGGTGAATATGCCTTTAAATTTGAGGCGCCCGTTAACGGTTCTATGCTGCGCTTTACACCTTTGCATGCTGCGTATGAAGATAGTCAGGAAGTATATGTGGGTGAGATTAAGCCCTTATTGAGTTTGACCCAGCCGCAAAATCTTAAAGGAATTGATGTGCTTGATGCAAAAAATGGGGGGCATATTGTATATGCGCCGTCATTTGTCAAAGTGGAACCTTCTCTAAGTTTAAACGGGCGCACGTCATTTACAAACAAACCACCCAAACATAATAATGCGGTTTATTGGGTTGCTGCATTTCATAGTAACCGCATGGCGCAACTTACTCATCTTGAATGGACAGAGCTTGATGTTGTTAAGAACAAAAAAGAACTTGTCTCCCATGTGACCATCTATAGCTCGGCGCAAGATCCAGGCGGGCCATGGGTTAAGGTAGGGGAATTTAAACGTGATAATGCGGGAAAGATGCCGCCGCAAATTTTTGAAGAGCCAATATGGGCGCGCTATCTAAAATTTGAAGTGCCTCAGAATGAGCCGCGCCGTTTCATTATGCCCGATAAAATTTCGGCATTCGAGGTGCCAGTATCGCAAAATTATAAATCTATTATTGGTGAGTGGGGAGATGGCCATCAAGAAAGTTTCTATGAAGATGTAATAAATAATAGTGCCCGGATTGATGTCATGTCTTTGAAACCAACTCACTTTAAGGATAAAAACATAGCGACGGGCGATGTGGTTGAAGGCGTTGTTTCTATCGGTAAAGCCGAAGATCATTATATCCTTAATGTATCTGAGGGGGCTCAATATCTGAGATTAACATTGCGTGATCGGAAGATGTTAAGTGTGCACCCCATAATTAAAAATGTAAGTGGCCAGCAGATTGATTTGCGGGTTACTGATAATAAGTTTAAATCGAATGAAGGATATGCGCAAACATATGGTGCGTCAATTGCTGCAGGAAGGTATGATTTATATATTCAAGAAGCCCCGCTATCGATTGGCGTTGTATGGGACACAAGCGGTAGTGTTGCAGCATTCAAGGATAGTATAGTTAATGCGGTACGCAGCGTCTCACGCTATGCGGAGGAGGGACGTTTGATGATAAATTTATTTCCTTTCAAGTCGCCTATTTCAACCGCGCTTTTGCCGGAATGGTCATCTAATTCGGCGGAGGTGTTTAATAGGCTGCAGCATTATGATTGGAGCAATCCGTCAAGTGATGTAGAGGGTGGATTATTGGGTGCAGCAAAGTCATTGGAGGAGCAAAGTGGTAGCAAGGCAATAATTCTATTGACTGACGGCGAGACTAGCGGTGCGGAAAACACAGAAAAAGTTTGGCAAAAATTGAATATTATCAAGCCGCGCATATTCGTTACGGCGATTACATCGGCGCGTAACGCAGAACGCTCCCTGCAGCTTGATAACTACTTACAATCATTTGCGCATGCCTTTGAAGGCGGTTATATGAAGCTTGATTCTCAATCAGATTTTGAAAATAGTTTTGAGAATATTCGTCACAATCTTAGTCATCCGAAACCTTACGCTTTATCTATTAATATAGAGGATTCTTTACCTGATCCTGGCTATATAGGTTTTGAAAAACCAGAAAAGATAGATGATATTGCGCTTACGCAGGATATGATGATTATTCTCGATGCATCGGGTAGTATGCTGCAACGGATAGAGGGTGATAGACGAATTCAAGTTGCGAAAGATTCTATTGCATCTGTTCTGAAAGATTTGCCAAGATCAATGAATGTAGGTCTGCGTACGTTCGGTGAATCCTCGGCCGATTTATGCGAAACACGGTTGGCGCAACCACTATCAAAGCTTAATCCGGTGAGTATTAATAGGGTGCTGAAAGATGTAACTCCTGTAAATGGGGCGAAGACTCCGATTGCTGCGGCAATATTGGCAACAAAAGATGATTTTAGTTTTAATACTAACCCCGATGATGCTGGTCAAAATCAAATTGAAAAGCTGGTATTATTAATAACGGACGGCGAAGAAACATGTGATGGTGACCCGATCGCCGCCATTAAAGAGCTTAATAAAACGGGGTTGGATGTTACGGTTAATATAGTGGGATTTGCCGTTGATGATGATGCTGTCAGATTGCAATTAAAAGAATTGGCAAATACGGACAATGGTGAGTATTTTGATGCAAAAGATTCCAGTAATATACGTGCAGCAATCGAGACGGCAATTATGCCAAGCTTTATCATCAAAAATAAAAAAGGACAGACGATGGGGAAGGGAATCCTAGGAGGGGAGGGCATCGAGGTACCGCCCGGCAGCTATGACGTTATTTTGAAAACACAGCCCGAGCAATATTATCGTGATATCGTCGTTAAGGAAGGACAAGTGATTATGCTAAAATAATTTATCTTACCTATATAAAATCAAAATCGTCTCGATTTATAATTGCTGGATCGGTGCCTTCCAACACTAAATCCCCCTCATCCCACGAAATTTTTGTGTCTTTACCTGAAGCTTTAATTGTCAAATCTCCATAGCTAGCATCATGAATACGGATGGTGTCATGTGCATCTTCGAAATCTGTTACAATTGTTTTTCCATCAAAATCATTGAATTCTATCGTATCTTTGCCAAGGCCGGTTGTAATGACATCTTTACCGTTGCTTGCGATAATAAGGTCATCCCCCTTGCCTGCATCGATCTCATCATTACCATCACCGCCATCTAGGGTATCATTACCTCTACCGCCGCTGATTGTATCATGACCAATTCCGCCGGAAATTCTGTCATAGCCGTCATTACCATAAAGCTTATCGCTACCGCTGCCTCCGTCTATTGTATCCGCGCCTTTGCCGCCTTTGATGTTATCGCTGCCGCTGCCACCATCAATATAATCATGACCTTTGCCGCCGTCGATTGTGTCATTTCCAGCGCGCCCAAAAACAAACTCATCATCTGATGATCCAGATAGTCTTTGATCACTGTGCCATCCGTCGTTAACCTTCTTGCTACCTGTTTTTATGACACCAATCGTAACGATGGCATGATCAATTTTGCTGCCTTTTTCACCAGCATAACTAAAGCTATCCGTTCCGGAAAAGCCTTGATCGGGGGTATAGACAAAATTCCCGCTATCATAAATCACAACTTCGCCGTCATGAAAGGTTTTAAATGTTTGCGATCCTTGCAATTCTACGCCCTTTGCGTCATTACCCAGCAAATTCTCACCGCGTAGGTCACCGTTTCTGACAACTGTAAAGTGATCATGTTTGGCAAGTGGACTTGTGGCATCCACCTTAATATCACGTTCAATCAGGAAATTTTGTCCGTCTTTATTTGTGGACCTGTAGAAATCATACTTAACGCCGTCTTTCTCTCTGATTTCAATAAACTTGGCGTTATCCAAAATGATGACATCGCCTTTTTCGCCTTGGATGATCATGGTTTTTCCATCGGATGTTATTTTTTTACGCGCATCCAACATGACCCTGTTATTTGCAAGGTTGCTTAAATCCATAAACTCAATGCCTGTAAATTTGGCGCCGCCATCTGTAAAATTAAAGGTGTCTTTATTTCCATAGGAAATTTTAAATTTATCATAGTCATCACCGCCATATATGACGGGATCATTACCATCGCCAACAATCGTATCATTGCCGTCGCCGCCCTTTAGGGTGTCGGCGCCATTACCGCCATGAATACGGTCATCACCACGATAGCCAATTAATTTGTCATCGCCGCCATTGCCATAGAAGCTATCTTCTTCACGTGTGCCGTGCATGGTATTATCTTTACTATTGCCCTCTTTCATAATGCCATGTAGATGCGCGCCGTTATTATCATTGTTATTGGGGCCTTCTCTGTTGAGTTGATTAAGTGCATGATATACAGCGTGATCCTCGGTAATTTCCTCACCGATATATTCTGTTACACCAAAATCACCGCCAACCAGATCGAAATGGTTATAAAAATCAAGGCCATTTTTATATAGCTCTTGTACCCACAAAGTCAGAAGCTCGCCTTTTTCAGGTGATTTATTAAAAGCATCTTGAAAATCCTGCATACGGCTATCCGCTAAGTAAGCTTGGAATCCTGCAAAATTTCCCGGCGATACATGGCTGCCGGCTTCATATGTAATAAAGTTTATCTCAGCATTTTGTTGCTTTTCTGCCTGTTTAATTGCATCGGCATGACCTTTGATGCGGTCATCAATATCATTTTTAAAATCAGATTTGGTTGTGCGCGGGATTAATGTTCCGTCTTTAATCATCTCTTGCACTGTTTTATTAACGACGCGGTCAAATTTTACGATAGCCTGAAAAGGTGTGTCTGTGTTAGGACGTATTTTAAGAACTGTTACGCCGTCTTCTTCAACAAGGCGGATATAGTCCTCAGCATTTTCACCGATTAAGTACTTATCATCTAAACTTCTTGTGCTTCCTTCGCTATTGGGGAACTCAAAGATTTTTTGTCTTAATTCGTCATTATTATCAATAATAGCCCTGAAGACGTTAATTGTTAAATCTTTTGAATATTCGACATCGGTCAGAATTTTATCCTGATCAACACGTAATTCACCGCCATTATCTTCAAATGTATTGCGTTTGAATTCTATGTAATTATCTTCGTCCAAACTTGCCGTCATGTAATGGGAAACCAGTCTGACAGCACCATCAAAGCCATATTCATCTACGAAATGCAGCAATACTTCAACGGCTTCACGCCCCCAGCCGCCGCCAAAATATGCGCCGGTCGCTAAGGATTCAAATGTATCCCCGGGTTCCGAGTAATTCTTGGGGTCAAATTGTGCCCAAAATGCGGCTTCCAATAATCCTTTTGTTACATCAGGTGAGGATGATCGGGTGGCGAGGATGTTTTCCACGCGATACTCGGAGCTACCTTTTATATCTTTGTCGAAAGCCTCTTCAAACATAATGGCGACTTGTACACCGCGCATGGCAAGGTATTCTTCTGCGGCATCTGCTGCATCAAATAAATCGTGATCAATGCCCAAATCTTCACGCAGATCGGCCATATTTTTATAGCCATTCTCCTCCATGAAGCCTTTTAGATCATCAACAAAGAATTTCTTATCGATGTTTTCTGCAATTACCCATTCATCGCCGTCTTTGGTGACAGCCATGCCGCCTAATTTTAGGCCTTCACGTTCTAGGTAACCTTGTTGCCCTGTATTCGGCGCCCAATTCTCATTGCCGTATTCAATTTTTAACGTCAGGCGTGGATCTAAATGTTCAGCGGCATATTTGGCCATGCCCTTTATGTATTTATCTGATGCATTTAAAGGGACGTTAATCATGGGATTGACGCCCGTGATATTACAAAGCTCTATGATCTTGGAGAAAGGCATGCCGACGCCGTCTTCATTAAAGCTGATGAGTTCCTCATTAGGATCGAATTTACCTTCGGCTTCAATAGGTCTGTCATTGCCGTTCATCATTTTCATGAAGCGCAATGTGTCGTAATTTTTAACGCTATCTATGAATTCTTTTGTGAATGTTTCTTCGGCTTCATACCGTTGCATATTGTCTTTATGGATAACGGCAAGTTTGCTGATATAATTCCCGTTATTTTGGGGATCTGTTGATGTGAAAAAAACCTCTACAGGGCGCCCATTTGGCGTAAAATCAAATTCGTGTATGGTTTTACCATCCAGCTTAACGCCTCTCATTTCAAAACCGCCAGGGCCTTTTTGAATGATGTCAACTCTTCCTTCGCCCTCAGCAATAAGGGAATAGGTGCCACTCGCGTTCGGAAGGCCATTTGCTTCTGCCGGTAACCATAGAAATTTTCTGCCGACTGCTTCGCCATCGGGTAAAGATAAAAGATAGCCGTTTTTGTCCAAATCAAGCTGGCTGACATCCGCCATCGACCCATTCCTATACTGAAAAGGCAATGATTGACTATATAGATTAGTCATATTTAAATTTGTGTCTGGGCCCCATCCATTATGGGCCGTAACATTCATACCTATTTTGGGATCTACCAGGCCGCGCGCATCGCGCTCACCGCTGTTTGATTTATTTGACATACTCTTCTCTATTAATTTTTTATTTTTTATAAATATTGATACTTCAAAAGTAGAATAGCTATACACGTAATTTCAGTATTATGCAAACTATTTTTATGTCAGGAAGTAATCATATTATTGCTTTATAAGGCTTTTATAGCTTAAAAAAAGGCGCAGCAACATAAAAAAAATATAAATGTATTCTGCCAATCCGACTCGCCCTGTAAAGGTATAGCAGGGTTGCGTTTTTAGTATGGCCAGTTGCATGTATTTTCTAATGTATTACAGGTCGTAAAGACTGAAATATAACAATTTTTACCCGCAACATTTTTTTTTGCCAATTAAGATATAGTCCTCGATCCCCGTCATTTTCTTAATTTGCCGCGTCGCAATAGAAGTTTTTAATTGTGAGCATGATCAGTTATGTATATAAAATCTGCATATACATATTAAAATTTAAAAAAAGTAGTAGATGGGTACAAACAATAAAAATAGCTCTATTTTTACAAGGCTTTTTCATAAGTTAAGTACTAGCTCTGCCTTGACCACTGACTCACAGACCACGTCTTATTCTATCTCTGAAACATTAAATACACTAAACCAGCCGCATTTAAAAAAGTTTTTAGGACTGTCCGGTGCTTTTATGATGGCTAGTCAAGCCTATCCAGTATCCGCGCAAGATTTACAAATGCTAATGCAAATGGGGATCGATACAATAAAAGATATTGGGGCGCAGGTTCAAAGCTTTCTTCCCACCCCGGCAGGCGTTGCGGGGATAAGTGATATGTTCAGGGTTTATGCTCAAAATCCACATATGCCTTTACGGCGTGATGGTGACTCGCCGGTTGCCAATAAGCGCACAATTTTTGATTATACTATTGATCCATTTACAAATGAGCATTGGGTACGTAATCATGCAACGCATGCTGTTGTAATCGGTGGGACAGTTTTGAACAGTAAAATGCGCGTGTTACAAGCTCTTGCGTTAGGTGAAGTAGCGGGCGCTGCAGCAACATATCATTCTGCAGGTAGGGAAGATCCTTTATTATATTTGGGCGGATGTATTGCCATTGCAGCATTAACAATTTTTTCAAAAGAAGTGATTGAGGAATCAAGAAAGGGAATGTCCAGAAACTGGCATCGTCTCATGGGCCGAGAGGATTATTGTTCATATTTAGATGGTGTAAAAAATCCGGATGTTTTAGCGGCGCTTTCTTTCTCGGATCAAACAGGTACAAATACACGTTATTCAAATGGAAATAAGCAACTTGCACAAATTAAGAAGTATGAGTTACTAGATAAATCTACAAGAATGCGTGGGTCCCAGATTGGGTTAGAAATAGGGTTTATTTCTGCAATTTCTAGCGTTTATTTTATTGGGTCAGCTATTCTTGATAAATCTAAAAATATTGAATTTGGTAGTCTTCTAGAGAGTGTTTCAGAGATGGTCGATGAACATGTCGACCAATTTTTGGAGCCATTAACTTATATAAGTGATGCTTTTGATTTAAGCGAAGTAATTGCAAAGATAGAACCTAACATGGAAAGCTCCATGTTATCCTTTGGAACAGTAATAGCATATGTAACACCGATGACATTTGCGGCCGCTTACTTTGCAAAAAAGCTTTATGATAATAATGTTGCAAAAGCGAAAGCAAATACAGCACAAGTGCAAGGCTTGGTAGAAACAATAGATAAGGGCAGTATTATCTCCGCATCGGGCGGTGAACATATCTTTGATGAGTTGAACCGAAAAAAATACGCTGAAACTGACCGTTATTGGCTCCAAGATATTTTCGTAGATACGCAAAATTCTATTTTTAAATCGACTTATCATTGGGGTGCGGTGGTGGTATCGTGGGGCGCGGCTCTTCCTGCGTACTTGGCCAATGACATAGGTTTTGGTCTTTTAACGGCTATTGCCGAATTAAACAGGCAGTTTATCAGTGGCACGTCTTATTTTGCCAATGTTATGGATGATCTGGCCGGTGCATTACCTGCATTAAATCAAAATCTTATGCTTGCCCGTGAAATAAACGAGGCACATTCTAATCCAAATCAATATTTTCAGCAGACGGGAATAAGGGATATTGAATATGCGAAACATGAAGGGGACAGCCTGATTATCGAAAACTGCGAGCTTTATTTTGCCGGTCATGACGCGGAGCCATTTTTAACCATTCCGTATTTTGAACTTAACCCAGGGGATCGGGTTTCGGTTCAAGCAAAAAACGGAGCAGGGAAGAGTTGTCTAGGTAAGGTTTTGGGGCGCGTATGGCCATATGTTCGCGGAAAGGTTAGCTTTCCAGAGGGTAAGGATGTATTTATATCTTTGCAAACGCCGCTTATTCCAAATGGATTAACCTTTAAGGAACTTGTGGAATATCCACTGGGTATTAAGCGTACTGAGGCGGATGTAGAAAATGTCTTAAAGCTTGTCGGGCTTGGGGATGAAAAGTTTCTGGATAGGTTATATGAACAATTTTGCGATGATGCATCTTGGGATAAATCCATGTCGGGAGGACAAAAACAAGCGCTGGATCTGGCACGGGCCATCCTTAGGCAACCTGATATTTGGCTTGCGGATGAGCCGACATCAGCAATGGATGAGGCGGCAGTTCAAAATTTTTATAATCTGCTTGAGGAGTATCTACCAAATACGGCATTTATGGCGCCGGTACATGGAAAATTACCGCCAAATGTGTTCAATAAAATACTTAAGATAGATAATGGCATTGGCTTTACTTTGCAGGAGCCACATAATGATCATAACGCTGACATTGTTTCTATGACATTGGGAAGTCATAAGCGGGAAAGGGCAGTTGAAAAAAGTTCAGCTAATAATTCAACAGAAGAAAGAACATCTCCAGAGGATGTGAATTGGTTGCTATACGAACTTTAGCGGTACTTTTTTCATAGAAATGGTGTATAATAGTGGGGTTGTGAGAAAATCTGTTGCGGCATTGATGACATTTATGATTTTCACGCTTTCATTGGCGTGTACTATGTCTGTATGTCCTGCGATGGCACAAAATGCTAAATATCAATATATAGAAGGCAACGATACGCCGCCATGTCACGGCGAAGAATCATCAGATGACGGCTATAATGGCGGCCCGATGTTGTCTTCAGATTGTTTGGGAATTGATCTTTTTCACGCGGATACCAACTTAGAGTTACTTCCTGATCTTACGATTGATCATATTGATTTGGTATGGGTAAACCTTGCCGCAATATATGATATTAGATCGAAAAACGCGCATGGTATTAGAGGGCCCCCCTTTCCTGATCCGACCTATTTTGATAGTTCCTCACAATACCTTACAACACAGCGTTTACGCATTTAAACACGCTCTTTTCTTAACGGTTTAACACCCAAGAAAGGAGCTTTATTATGCGTGTTTACATTATAATTTTATTTTCATTTTTTATTCTTACAATGCCCACATGGGCAGCCGGAGAGATTTATATTTGCCCGATGCACCCTCACATAGAAGGTGAAAAAGGAGAGGATTGTCCGATTTGTGGGATGAGCCTTGTTCCCAAGCTTAATGATACGCCTAAAGGCGCTGTTATTATCAGCCCTGCCTATGTTCAAGCTTTAGGGGTGAAAACCAATATTGTATCCTCCTATAATTTTGGTAAGACGATTAACGCTTATGGTCAAATTGAGCCCAGCAGCAGGTTAGAGTATGCTATCGCGATGCGGGCAAATGGCTGGATTGTTGAATTGGCGACAAGTGCCGTAGGTGATCAGGTTCAAAAAGGCGATCTTCTTTTTACCTATTACAGTCCTGATTTAATGTCAGCGCAATCGGATTTTCTGATTGGAAGTCGTACGGGTAATGCGGAACAACGGCTCCGTTTGTTCGGTATGGGCGACAAAGCCATGGCGGAGTTTAAAAAAGGCGGCAAGATGATGGAGGCAACACCGTTTTATGCTTCTATAAATGGAACTGTTACAACATTGGATGCGCGTCCGGGCATGTATATAGGGGAAGGTAGCCGCATTTTAACGCTACAAGATTTGTCCAAAGTCTGGGTTAATGCCGAGGTAGCGCTTCGCGATATCGCTTTTCTGGATAAGGGACAGAACGCAACCATCATCCAATCAGAAACCGGAAAAACATATAGCGGTGTCATAGATTTCATTCACCCGGTTGCAAACCCCATGAGCCGAACCGTGAAGGTACGGATTATCATAAATAACATTAATGGCGACTTTAAGCCTGAAACTTATGTAGATGTTGTCATTGAAGGCACGCCGAAAACACGTCTGGCTGTGCCACAAGAGGCGGTTTTATTTGGCAAAGAAGGGCATTATGTCATGGAGGCCATAGCAGATGATCAATTTAGGCCGACTAAGGTTAAAACGGGAATCACCTCAAATGGTTTAACCGAAATCACAAGAGGCCTGAAGCAAGGGCAGCGGATTGTTACCTCTGGCCAGTTTATGATTGACGCGGAGAGTAGTTTGAGCGGCGGTATGGCTTCTATGGGTATAGGTGATACGGAAATGAAAAACATGCAGGAAGCTCCTACTATGAAGATGGAGGACGGTCATGTCCATTAATCACAAACGCGATTTCGCGCATGATCCAACCAAAAGCTTTGTTGCGCGGATTATAGATTGGTCGATTGGTAACAGTTTCTTTGTTATGCTTGGGGCGCTTATATTATTGGTGGCAGGAATTATTTCAGTTAACCGCATTCCGCTGGATGCCATTCCCGATTTATCCGATACGCAAGTTATTATCCGCACAGAATTTCCGGGACAGGCTCCGCAAGTGATTGAGGATCAGGTAACCTTTCCACTTTCCACGCAAATGTTGGGTTTGCCAAATACAAAGGTCGTGCGCGGTTATTCCATGTTTGGCACTTCTTTTGTTTATATTGTGTTTGAAGATAATGTTGATTTGTATTGGGCGCGCAGCCGCGTTTTAGAGGCACTTTCACAAGTACGCGGTAATTTGCCGGACGCCGTAGAACCGCAATTAGGGCCGGATGCCACAGGCGTTGGCTGGGTGTTTCAGTATGCGTTATTTGATCGCACAGGCCAGCATGATCTTGCTGAATTACGAAGCTTGCAAGACTGGTTTGTGCGCTATGAGCTTTCGACCGTTGACGGAGTTGCCGAAGTCGCCAGTGTGGGTGGGTTTGTCAAAGAATTTCAGGTTCTAATTGACCCGAACAAGCTTCGCGCTTTTGACGTGCCATTATCTATGGTGATAGAGGCCGTACGCGGTGCAAATAAAGAAACCGGCGGCCGCACCATGGAAATGGCGGAATCCGAATATCTGATCCGTTCCTTGGGCTACGTCACGAAACCCGAGGATTTACAGAGCGTTGTTCTCAAAAGCGCGGATGGTACGCCCGTCACTGTCGGCGATCTAGCGCGCGTGATTGAAGGGCCATCCATTCGGCGCGGTATAACAGAGCTGAACGGTATTGGTGAAGCAGTCGGTGGTATTGTTGTCATGCGCCCCGGTGCCAATGCTCTCACTGTGATTGATGACATTAAAGAGCGCCTGCAATCCGTTAAACAAGGATTACCCGAAGGCGTTGAGCTAAAAATCGTCTATGACCGCAGCAATCTGATTAACGGGTCGGTGACGTTCTTGAAGAACAAGCTGATTGAAGAAAGCCTGATGGTGGCGCTGATTACGTTTTTATTCCTGCTCCATGCCAGAAGCGCTTTGGTCGCGATTATCACGTTGCCGCTTGGTATCTTGGCGGCCTTCATAATTATGGCGGGACAGGGGATAACGGCGAATATTATGTCGCTTGGCGGCATTGCCATTGCCATTGGCGCGATGGTGGATGCTTCGATTGTGATGGTGGAAAATGCACATAGAAAATTATCATCCCTGCCGGAAGGTTCCAGTAAAAAAGACAAACGCGCCGCGCTTATTTTGGCAGCGAAAGAAGTTGGCCCAGGATTGTTTTTCTCCCTGCTGATTATTACAGTCTCATTTCTTCCTGTTTTTGCCCTGACCGGACAATCACACCGTTTATTTACACCGCTTGCTTTCACCAAAACCTATGCCATGGCGGCGGCGGCATTTTTATCGGTCACACTGGTGCCTGTTCTTATGCTTTGGCTGATACGCGGCAAAATCCGCCGCGAGGATGAAAGCCCGATCAACCGCTTTTTTATTACTCTGTACCGTCCATGTTTGGATCTTGCTTTGAAATGGCATAAGGCTACTGTAGTGATCGCAATTCTTGCCTTATTCAGTACGGCGCTTCCCATTTCAAAAATCGGAAACGAATTCATGCCGCCGCTTTATGAAGGCGGGCTGTTATATATGCCAATGACTTTGCCCGGTGTTTCCCCTGCAAAGGCCCGCGAGATTTTACAAACAACTAATCGCCAATTAATGGCTGTGCCTGAAATTAAACATGTTTTTGCCAAGGCGGGGCGCGCCGATACTGCGACCGACCCCGCGCCGCTTTCGATGATTGAAACATGGGTGGAGCTAAACCCGCGCGACCAATGGCGGGACGGTATGACACCGGAAAAATTAATAACCGAGCTTAATAAACGTGTTGGACTGCCTGGCATGATGAATAGCTGGGGTTACCCGATTAAAATTCGTCTTGATATGCTGACCACAGGTATTAGAACGCCTGTCGGGATTAAAGTCATCGGGCCGGATTTAGGGCAAATTGATAAAATTGCCAAGCAAGTTGAAGAATTGGCGCGGCAGCTTCCTAATACGCGTAGCGCCATTGCTGACCGCGTTGTTGGCGGAAAATATATCGAGATTGAACCAAACCGCCGCGAGATTGCCCGTTACGGTATTTCGCTCGGCACCGTGCAAACGGTCATACAAACTGCGCTCGGCGGGATGATGCTGGATGAGGCTGTGATTGGCCGAGAGCGTTATCCGATTATGGTGAGATATGACCGCCCCTACCGCGAGCATGTCTCCGATCTAGATAATATTCTTGTGACTGCACCTAATGGTGCGCATATCCCCTTGGCCGATCTGGCTGATATTCGCTTGGCTGATGGCCCCTCGATGATTAAATCGGAAGATGCCCGTTTAAATGGATGGGTGTTTGTTGATATCTACGGCGTGGATATCGGAACGTATGTTGCCAATCTCCAAGACAAACTTAAAATATTAGATTTACCGACGGGTTATACATTAAAGCTTTCCGGTCAGTTTGAGCAGATGCAAGCTGCGAATGAGCGTTTAAAAATCGCTATTCCTGCAACATTATTGATTATTTTGACGCTACTTTACATGCATTTTGGTAAATGGGATCGTACATTTTTGGTGATGCTTTCAGTGCCCTTTGGTATGATCGGCGGGATATGGTGCACGTGGCTTGCGGGGTATAATATATCTGTTGCCGTCGTGGTTGGTTTTATTGCATTGTCCGGTATAGCCGTGGAAACAGTCATTATTATGTTGATTTATATTGACCATGAAATGCGTAATTCTTGGCCAGCCTATTATGAAGATTTGATAGCGAATGTTCGGCGCGGCGCACTGCATCGCTTGCGACCTAAACTGATGACAGTTGGAACTATTATATTGGGGCTGGTGCCAATCTTCCTAACTGATGGGCCCGGCGCAGATATTATGCGGCACATTGCCCTGCCGATGATCGGGGGTATGGTATCAACAACCGTTCTAACGCTTATTTTTATCCCGGTTATTTATGCCTTATATATGCAGTGGATACTTAAACTACCATCCCATCGTCAGCTCGAAAGAAAACGCACATAAAATAATTTTATAACTAGGTCTTTGTGTTTAGCGGTGCTTGTTGGTTAGAGATCCGATACCTATTGAATCCTAATGTAAATTTATATGACTATTTAGCCTCTATCTATTTTCTTTAAGGAGTAATATAAACCAATTTATAGTTAAAAATTCTGGTCGAATATGGGGGAGACTAGGTTATAAAAAATTTGTTGTTTATGAAAATAAAATGTTAACTTATATAATTAAAAAATAAGAAGGTGTGTAATATGTTGAGAAAAGGAAGTAATGCGAGTAATGCAATCGCTTATTATAAAAAAAACGATATTATCAATTTTCGTTCCGCTCTGAAAAACTATAATGCAAAAATTGATGATTTGAATGATTTTTTAAGAGTTAATCCCAAAGGAAAAAACCTTGAAATTTATATAAATTCCAATGGTAATAATAATACGAATTTTAATCTTATCGGGATTGTGCTTAATGCTTCTGAAGTAAAACGGATTGCAATTAATACCCCTGATGGCGTTATCAAGTATAATACTATCGACCCGAATACTCAAAGATCTAAAGGCGCCGATACCCTGATCGGCGATGACAGGAATGATGCCATATTTGGTGATGATGGGCATGATAAACTCTCAGGCAGAAAAGGCGATGACACGATATGGGGGGGAAACGGGAATGACACAATCTATGGCGGTAGCGGTAAAGACTTTTTGCGCGGGGGTAATGGCCGTGACACCATATATGGTGATTACAATAATGATGTAATTTCAGGGGGTAAAGGCAATGACATATTACGTGGAGGCGATGGAAATGATACAATTTTAGGTGGTCGCGGCGATGATGTCATCTCCGGAGATAATGGTAACGACACTATCCAGGGAGGGTTTGGTAATGACACAATTTCAGGTGGTGCAGGACGCGATACACTTTTCGGTATTGAAGGAAACGATGTATTACGTGGTGGGCGTGGTAATGATACTCTGCACGGCGGATCAGGAAAAGACCTTCTTATAGGAGGGGATGGAAGTGATCGTCTAATAGGCGGTGGTGGCAATGATCGACTTATTGGTGGCAAGGGGGCAGATACTTTTGTGCTAACAGGTAATAGTGGTATTGATACCATTGTAGATTACGAAGCTAAGGATATTATCAATGTTTCAAAAGCATTAAGTGATTATAATGCTAAAACGGATAACATTAATGATTTTGTCCAATTGGCAATAAAAGGTAACCATCTAACTGTTTCTTTAGATACAAAAGGGACAGGGGATTTTAAACAGGTTGCGCTTTTACAAAATTTCAATAAAGCGTCTGATGTAACTTTTAAAACGGCGAATGGGACTTTTTCTGTTGATGTCAATATTAATGAAGGCACTGTTATTGATGATGTTATGACTGTTGATGCCAGAGAATTGGCCTCAAACTTTGACGATTTTTTAGGCGTGATTGTTCGTTTTGATCCTGGATCGGACACTTCCAACACTGGAGAGGCGAATGTTAATATGATCTTACGCAGTCTGGATCATTTAAGCATTGATAACATTAGAACAGTCTCGCCGATTATAGGTACGCCAGCCAAGGAGCTCATGTACCATATCATTGCAGATGCTGGTAAGAAATTTAATTTTGTAATGCCTAAACAATTTTCCAACCAGTTGGATGAGATAGATGATTACATGGATTATTATGCGGATTTCCTAGAGAAACATCCTGAGAGCATTGTTTCATTAGAAGGATTGAATGAAGTTGGTCATTTAAGCTTTAATTTTACCGACCCTAAAACCGGTAAAGAATATAATATTACCAATAAGAATATTAATAGTAATGAAGCACGAGAAGCAGCAACGCTATTTCAAAAGTACATACATAGTAAATTATCGCAAAGCGAGGAATTGCATGAGATTGAACTTTTGGCCTTAACGGTTTACAAAGGTCATTTGGCTGAAAATTTTGATGGATATGGTGATTTAACGAATGTTTCAGATTACGCAAATGCGCACGTTTACGTTGATCCGGAGCGTTTTCTAGGATCGGAACGATTAACTGTGCGATTAGAAAACGCCAAAATACTTAATAGTGATGACCCGATCTTGATTACAGAAACCGGTTACGCAACCATCAATGATGGGCTTAGTATAAGAGAAAAAGCAAAACCTATTGCAGTAAACGAAGAGGCGCAGGCTAAGCTTGTACTTAATATGCTTTTCAATGCATATGAGCAAGGCGTTGAAAGAGTTTATCTATATGAATTATTAGATCGAGATACGGATAAGAAGAATGACATTCAAGATCACTTCGGATTGTTCAAAGAAGATGGGACAGCCAAGCTGGCTGCTAACGCTATTCATAACGCAATAACTATATTGAATAATGATAGTGCATCGCCGAAAAAGCAGATTGACGAATTTGGTTTTGATTTGAGTCAGGCACAAAATGCAAATAGCAAAAATGGAGCAAATGATCAGACACATGCGATTAAAATGCACAAAAATAATGGTGCTCATAATGTAATTCTATGGCAGGAAGAATTTATCTGGAATGATACTAAACATGATATTATTGAAGTTGATTTGCGTCAAATTCGCGTTGACTTTGATAAGGTTTATGAACGCATTGATTTATATGATCCAATTACAGGTGAGCATAAATCATGGAAAAATGTTAATAGTATTAATGTGAGTCTAACGGATCACCCTGTGATTATTGAAGTCAATGGTGATTGGGCGAACTTAAAATATAATACAAAGACAGGTATGTATGACCTGCGTGATGACAGTAATATTTCCGATGCTTCATCAGTTGCCATTACTGCAGATGAATTTGTATCTTCTATAGTAGAGCTTAGTAAGATGGATAATCTTGAGAAAATTATTCTTACGGACACATCTACTATTAATGTATCCAGCCAGTATGGGCTTAATGATATGATTGATAATTATTCAAATTTGCTTGCAAAAATAGAAGGTGAAAATTACAAGTTCTCTAAAGTTATTGGCGGTAATACAGATCTGGTCCGTTATCAAATTTATGATGAAAGTGGTAATGTTCTATATAATAAAAATGTTTCATATGCTGACGAAACGATCAAATATATTGGAACTAACAAAAAAGATGATTTTGACTTATATGCGGATGATATGGATGGTTTTGGTGAGGATATTTCCAATTTCATCAGCTTGTTTTCAAATTTCTCTGAAAAGGGCGGGGATCGGATTGATGTAACAGATTTAATTTCAGAGTATGATCCTTTACAAGATAGTATTCACGACTTTATCACGTTACAAAAAAGCGGTAAAAATACGACCAAAATTATGATTGATACTGATGGTGGCGGAAATTCATATGAACATGTGGGGTCAATCCAATACACGCAATCATTAAGTGACTTAGACACATTAATTGATAATGGCAGTATCATCATATAGTAAATATAATAATATCAATATTTGACCTTGCTATGCATCTGTAACGTAGCCCGTCTGAATGATCTATGATAAAACAGGTACCGGAAAAACGCTCGTTGTTACACTAAGGAACTTTATTGATCTCCATATGTTGGCTATCCAATTATAGTACAATCGGAGCGATTAAGATGACGTTACGTTTTGAGCCAATACTTACAGATGGCATCGCGCAAGTGTCATATTTTATATGTGATGACAGCGCTGGCTGTGCAGCTGTTATTGATCCGTGCCCAGACGTAGATGTTTATTTTGAAAAAGCCCGTCATTACGGCGTTACAATCACACATATATTTGAAACCCACATCCACGCCGATTTTATGAGCGGATCAAAGGAATTGGAGTCTCGTTGCAAGGGTAGTGCAAAGATATTTGTAAGTGTGGAGGGTGATGCGAAGTATAATTTTGAGCATGAACCTATCCATGATAGTGATGAATTTGTTTTTGGTGAAGTAAAGTTAACTGCAAAACATACGCCGGGGCACACGCCAGAACATTTATCATATTTGTTATCTGATACGTCAAAATCTGGTGAGTCTTGGGGCATTTTGACAGGAGATTCATTATTTGTGGATTCCATGGGGCGGCCAGATTTATTAGGTGATGAAAAAACCGAAGAATTAACGCAAGCACTCTATAAAACCATGCGTGATTTTTTCTGCCAGCTTGATGATAATGTTATCATTTATCCTTGCCATGCAGCAGGTTCTGCATGTGGCCCTGATATTGGGGATAGAATGAGCAGTACGATAGGGTATGAGAAAAAATATAATCCTTATATGCAAATCGAAACATATGAGGAGTTTAAAAAGGAAGTGCAAAATAATGCGCCCCCTGTACCAACTCACTACCCCAAAATGAAAAAGATAAATGCTAAGGGGCCTGAAATATATGGGCATACACCGCATGTCCGCGCGCTTAATGTAACAGAGTTTGCCAATAACATAAGTGAGCCAAAAGCTGTTCTTATAGATACAAGAGACATGCTTGCTTTCGGTGGTGGGCATATTAACGGCGCAGTCAACATTGGTCAGAGACCAATTTTATCAGTATGGGCGGGATGGTTGATAGATACGAACGCCTCTATTTTTCTTGTACTACCTAATGATGAAGATGTTAATTTTGTTGTAAATTTATTATGGCGTACAGGCCATACGAATATTCATGGCTACCTTGCGGGGGGGATGAGAAGCTGGCAAGAGGCGGGAAGGGAATTAACGCATCTTCCGCAGATCTCTGTTCATGAATTATACAATAATAAAAATCAATATTTGCCACTTGATGTACGTAAAGACGAAGAATGGGAAAACGGCCATATCAAAGGTGCTACGCACAAATTTTTAGGCCATTTGCAACAAAATATCTCAGGCTTTGATAGGGAAAAGCCCATGGCAACATATTGTGCAAGTGGTTACAGGGCGAGCATTGCAGCAAGTCTTTTGCAAAAAAACGGATTCAAAAATATCCATAATATACCGGGCAGTTTTAAAGCGTGGAAAAATGCGGGATACCCAATTCAACAACCAAAGGAGACTAAAAAATGAGTGCTGATATTAAAAGAATTAATGAAGACATTTCTGTTGCCACTTTTGATCCGGATGAAGGCAGTTTTAAAATTTTCGCAGAAAAAGGATTTAAGTCCGTAATTAATCTGCAAACGTCTGATGAAGAGCAAAATGTTGTATCAGATAAAGAGGCAAAATTAGCCAATGATAATAATTTGAAATACAGCCATATTGGTGTTTCAAAGGAGAATATGTCACATAGCCTTGTTGACCAATTTCGCGAAGAGTTAGAAAATCTTCCGAAACCAGTAATTGTGCATTGTAAATCAGGTAAGCGTTCCGGAGCATTTGTAATGATGCATGTCGGCTGCGAAGAAAATATGTCAGGTGAAGACGTCCTTAAAAGAGCTGAAGATATGGGCTTTGAATGCGATGAGACAGAGCTAGAGCGCTTCGTCAAGAAATACGTTAACGAGCATTAATTTCTTGAAGTTATATTAATTTAGAGTCTTAGCTTATTTACGTTAATGGAAGTTTAACATATAGTTTCATTATGTCGCGTCTTCCTGATATTGCAGATAACGCCGTTGTGTTTTTCTGGAAAAACATGCCGTTGCTCATCACCAGGCTTTCTTATACCTTTAAGAATATTATCGATGATGGCCGCTACTTCTCTGGTGTTCCTGTTATTAATTTCATCTTGCCAATTCTGGCCATCGTGATTGGTTTTTATAGCGGGGTTATAGATCGAGGCGGCATGCCGGTCTATACAGCTAATCCTGCCTATCTATCTCTGTTGCTTATGTTTGGGGTAATGTCAGGGTATTTGGGTTTGCTGGCGTTTAGTGGCTTTTTATTAGGCGATATCCTGTTCTTTTCATTTTATGATTATTATCATCCACATTGGTCTTATCCATTAGCCATTCTGGGCAGTTGGATATTTCTATGGCAACTCGTGATTAGTTTTCCGCATTTGAGTAAATATATGTCGATTTTACCGGATAAATGGAGAAAATTTCAGATTTTGTTGGCTGTGCCATTAACGATGGCTTTGACAGAGCTTTGGACTATTTTGGCAATGATTGTGCTTCGTCCAATGTTTTTATGGAATGGGCGCGAGGTCGATATGAGGCTCATTCGTTTCGGAGAAACCGAATGGGGGATGTTTGGTCTGCACGCACATATGTTAACATGGATCGCAGGCGGGGCGGTTTTATTTCGCTTTATATTAATACCTATTATAAGGGTCGTTGCGCCGCCTTTACAACAACACATCAATTCTAATGAGGTTGATAAAGTACCCCTCCTATCCAAGATTACTTTTCCATGGCCGTTGCCAAAATTTGCGCGGGCGGCCGTCTTTACACTTTTAATGGCGGGACTATTTACAAAATTTCTAAGCGCGATTTTTTTCTGGCTGTCGATTGGCGGACTGGCGAGTGCGCGAAATATTGCCTCAAGTTATAAGCCTGTGGCAAAATGGGATGGCTGGATGAAAAAAATCCCGCCTCTTATACGTTTGATTTTAACGTATGTCCTGGCATTTGCATTGTCATGGCTGCTAATTGGTATTTTGCGAGAGCAAATGGATTTACGCACCTTAACTACATCTGCTGTAACAATTGTTCTGGTCATCGCTCTCACCTTGCCGCTATGGCCGCAAGGTGTTCATGCTGTGCCAAATCTTCCGGATTGGCTTAAGCGCCGTCTACCGTGGACGCGGGAGGCAACCCCCGCTTTATTATTTAGTGGAATATTTATTAGCGCTTCGGCCGCCTTCGCGCATCACTGCTCATTTAAACCGGGGTGTGAATGCCTGACGCAAGATGAGGCTCTTGCGGCGATGACTGCCGCGGCGGCGACAATGGCAGCGATGCAACAAAACAAACCCAAGGTTTATCCTACGGATTATACAAAGGCTGAACTTGAGGCGATCAATAAAAAATTGGAGGCTGCCGAAAATGGCGGTGTGAAACGCGTCTATCCAGAAAGTTGGGTGATTGGCGGTGGAGCAGGAGGAAGGGCGGCACAAAAATTAGGAGCTAAAGGACTGGAAAAACTTAGAAACTATATTGCAAGTAAAAACATTAAGGTCGATCCCAAAATTACAAAACAATTGAAAAATAGAGGATGGACAAAAAAAGAAATTGAAAAAACTATACGAAATCCGACAAAAACTGAAAAAACTAGAGATACGAGATGGAGAAAAGACGGAAGTGGAAAAAATGATGACCCTGCAACGGCTTACTATGATAAAGACGGTCATTATGTCGTGAGAAATGACAAAACAGGCGATATCGTTCAAATTAAAAATAAATTCAAAGAAGGCTGGAAAAATAATTTAGGAGATAAATGATGGAAGAAGAGGTTTTTTACAGTTTAGAAGATGCACATAAGTTTTTTGAAAAATGCAAAATTAATCAAAATAAAATTTATGGCATTGAAAGATTTATAGAACAAGAGGATGGCTTTATGCCTGATATGGATGGGATTGCAGATTTTTCTGACGCTACAATAGAAGAGTCTTTTATCTCTGCGGAAAAATTCTTAAATCACTTTGATTCAGGTTTATTTAGTTTTGTAACAGAAGAAAATTGAAGTTTTAAAATTATTAAAATTTTAAACGATATAAAATCTTTCTAGGGCTAGTTGACTATGTCGGCACGATAATACCATGGGAATGGATGGACGAAAGAAGATTGCTTGAAGTTTTATCATATTAATATTTTGATCTTGATGAAGCTTTAGAAGCGAAAATGCAATAATGAAGGCAGCTTAATGTCAAGTGGACTAACAGAACGTCAAATAGAAATTTTAGTGCAAAGTGTTTCTCGTCATTCTGCTAGTCAAACCTATGGCACAGGTCACTTAGATGATTTCGGCGCTGATACAACGAGAACTGGCATTGTTAATAATATTAAGCAGATGCTTAATGATCGCTAAGCAAAAAATGGATGTGAATTTTTAATTTTTGATAATGTATTGAAGTTAAAAATTAGGAAGTAAAATGAAAACTATGTTTAAAGCAGCAACAGAAAGTAATTTAACCCAACTTGAAATGAGTCAAGATGTTTTGGATCTGGCGTTAAGAATTACAAATTATATTCATAGTAATTTTCTAGAAAGCGACTTTTTTACGCTGGGAAATGCAGAGCAAGAGGACTTAGATCGCTTTTATGAGACTCTAAAAGATGCAAAAAATAATTCAGAAGGTGATTTGGTATCTATTGAAATGGAATGTGAGCAGTTCCGTATTTTTGAAAAAATTTTTTGGTATGGTGCTAACTTTGGTGATGATGTGCCTGAACTTGAAGACTACCATGATGAAATATGGGACGCATCGGAATTAGTTTCTCCAAAAATTTCTTAATATTTAAAATATACATATTGGTATTTTCATGTCAGATACAATTGAAAATGATATTTTAGAAAAATTCGCAACTAGTTTAGCAGATCATTCCTATGATAAACACGCGTATGACACCTATTGGATGCAATATTACAGGGGGCGGCCTCTTTAGATGACGAAAACTTTAAGATTAGTGATGGATACATAAGCGAAGAAGCAATAATTGATTTTCATGATCGTTTTTCTTTAATTACTGCTGGTTTGCGATCGGAAAAGGAGAGAGCGTTTTTAGGAAGAAGCCACGGTGCAGAAATACCACGTTTTAAATACGAGTAAATAAGAAATCAACCTTATGTCAAAGGTCAAGTCCATAGATCTAACAAACCCCGATCATATTCGCTACATGGCAGAAAATATTGCTAGTCATATTACTGATGGAACTTCTCGGGCTTTGGGTAACGATTTAAACAAAAATGGATGTGAATTTATAATTTTGATAACGTATTATAGGCTGAAAGAGAGAAGCATAAATGAACAATGAATTTAACGAGGAAACAGGAATGGTAGAGAAGCCAGAGGAGACTTATGTAATAGTCGAATTAGATCGAAAATCTTTGGACGTTGTTCATAGATCATTACGATATGTAGCAGAGCATCAAGAAGTTGTAGATTGGACAATACTTGGCAGGATTGATCTTGAAGATATTAAAAATATGGCGGATAGATTTGAAAATCTACCTGAACCAGAAGAAGGAGACACTGCAAAAGTTCCAATGACAAAGAGTGAATGGATAGATTATGATTATCTGGTTGATTATGTAGGAACAGTCATACCACGGGAATGGATGGACGAAAGAAGATTGCTTGAAGTTTTATCATATAAATATTTTGATCTTGATGAAGCTTTAGAAGCAAAAATACAATAATTAAGGTTAACTTGATGTCAAACGGATTAACAGAACGCCAAATAGAAACCTTAGCACAAAGTATTTCATACCATTCTGCAGGTGAAACATATGGTACCGGGCATCTAATCGAATTTGGCTCAAATACAAAAAGAACTGATATTGTAGATAATATTAAGCAGATGCTTAATGATCGCTAAACAAAAAATGGATGTGAAATTTTAATTTTGATAATATATTAAAAGCTGAAAAACGAGATTTATAAATGAATTTAAGAGACGAGTTTGAAATGAGAGTCACAAATTATGACGATGGCGTTCTAGACATAGAAATGCCAAAAGAAGATTATGAAAAAATAATCGCGATTTTGGATCAGATTACAGAAATTAGTTATCTGTCTATTGAAAATGGTATGTATCACGATTTACCTGAGTTAACGGCGGCGCGTTTTAATGAACTCGACGCTCAAATGCGTTCAGTAGAACAATCACCAGAAGGTAGCAACTCTGAGAAGGTAACTGTGAAACTAACTGAATATTCGACATATCTTTTGGATGCAATATTACAGGGAGCGGCCTCTTTAGATGACGAAAACTTTAAGATTGGTAATGGATACATAAGCGAAGAAGCAATAATTGATCTTCATGATCGTTTTTCTTTAATTACTGCTGGTTTGCGACCGGAAAAGGAGAGAGCGTTTTTAGGAAGAAGCCACGGTGCAGAAATACCACGTTTTAAATACGAGTAAATAAGAAATTAACTTTATGTCAAAGGTCAAGTCCATAGATCTAACAAACCCCGATCATATTCGCTACATGGCAGAAAATATTGCTAGTCATATTACTGATGGAACTTCTCGGGCTTTGGGTAACGATTTAAACAAAAAATGGATGTGAATTTTTAATTTTGATAATGTATTATAGGCTGAAAGAGAGAAGCATAAATGAACAATAAATTTAACGAGGAAACAGGAATGGTAGAGAAGCCAGAGGAGAGTTATGTAACAGTCGAATTAGATCGAAAATCTTTGGACGTTGTTCAAAGATCATTCGATTACTTAGTAGAAAATTACAGATCCATAAATTGGGTTGCACCTACTTCATCTAACATTGAAGGTGCAAAAAAAATTTCTAGTAAATTAAAATCCTTTTCGCATGATGAAGTTAGCGATGATGTTAAAGTACCACTGACATATCCTGAGTGGGTAGACTATAGTTTCTTTGTTAGTTATATAGCAGGTATATTACCAAAAGACAGGATAGAAGATCGAGTGTTACTCGAAGATCTGTCTTTTGATAATGTAGATTTAGAAGATATTCTTGATCAAAATACTCCCACTTAATAGAAATTCACATATGTCTGAAACACTAACAGAAAGTCAAATTGAAAAGCTTGCTCAGAGTGTATCTTATCATTCTGCTGGTGAAACTTATGGGACAGGTCATTTAAGAGATTTTGGTGCTGATACAACAAGAACTGACATTATAGATAACATTAAGCAGATGCTTAATGATCCGAATACGCGTTTCTTTCAAAATACAAATGATGATCCAAAAGCTGGAGGGACTGTTTTTTTCTTTAATCAAGATTCAAAAAGTATTCTTATTTTTAATCCTAATCAGCTTAATGATCCAAAATTCGATCAAGCAGGTAAGGTCTTAAATGACGCTGATAATTTTGCTGGAACATTTTTAAAGTCGTTTGCAACCAATGAAGATGGAATGCCCATTTCTCGAAACACTGGTCGTTTACTTTCAGAAGGGCAGGCTAACAGAGCGTTTAAGGGAGATGTAAATAATTTTCTTAAACAAACTGCGGGAATTGAAGGCGTACCTAAAGATCAAATTCCCGTTAAGACAATTGGGGAAAGTGATGATTGGGCAAAACAGATATCTCAATATGATGATGCGATTAGCGAAGGCCTTGAAAAAGGTGTTGCCCGCATCGAAGCAGGTGATTTTAAGAACGCTGCACCAGATCTAAAAAAAGGCGGTGCTGCACTTGATCTTGCCGATGGCGCGAAAGAGATTTCCGATCTGGCAAAAGCAGGGCGTCTGGGGGTGAACATTACGGGTGCGGGCTTTGTTATTGGTGCCGCCAGTCTGTTGTTGATGGAGAAGGCACATGCGGGGCAACGTGACCTGGCGGATGATCTGAAAGACGCCGGCATTATTGATGAAGAAGCGCACCAGGCATATCTGGAGCTGAATAAAGATACAGAAAATATGCTCTATGGTGATTTGGCGCTCAGCACGGCAGACCCGACCGGAGCATCTATTGTCATCACCGCGGCGGTTGAAAAAGAAGCCCACGATAATTTTAAAGACTGGGCGGATGAGCACGCACCGGCCCTGTCTCAGGAACATTTCGAAGCCCTTTCGATGAGTATTTTTTCAGGCAAGTCCGCCCGCGCCGATATGCTGTGGGAGGCCAAAGACCATCTGCCTTCAACTACGGAGGGGCAGCCGGAATTTTTGCACAGGTCTATTGAACTCACAAATCTCCATAATGAAGTGCGAGGTATTGGATATAGTCATGCGGCGGGCACAATCTACAATGCTGCGAACCCTATTGTTGGTTCTTTTGTCGGGAATATGACGCGTAGTGATTTATCAGAAGCTGTAAATGCGGCGAAAGATTTAGGCATAGATATTGAGGTTAGCCGTGTAAGTCCAGCCCTAACAATTTACAATTTGAATAAAGCAGTTTCAGAAGAACTAGCAGGGGAGTTGGATACACAATTTGGTAATCCAGAACAAACAGCGCAACTACTTGGACTTGTTCCAATTGATGACCGCATGGAATATGTGCGCAGGTTAGCCGCTTCTGAAAACGATCCTGCACAAATGGCGCAAGATCATCCGGAAATCGCAGCATATGTTCAAGCTTACGATGAATCTTGGACGGGTTGGGACTGGACGATGAGTGAAGATAACCCTCTGAAAGAAAATCCTGATCTGTTGAATAATTATATTATTGAAAGAACAGCGGGCTCTGATAGTCTGCATACTCATTTAGATCATTCCCCAGAAGATTTTTCTTTTTCACCAACTGAAATAATTAATACGCTTGGAATAAACGGCCCAGATGCTGATCTGGATATCACGCCGGAAGATTTAAAGCTGGAAGCAACAGAGCCCTATATGCGAGCGGCCATTCCGCTGGAAAATATGCGTTTTGGAATTGAAAATGATGCTGTGGAAATGCGCGATATGTGGAATTCATTTGGTGATCCGCAAATAGGACAGTCAATCATTGGTCTGGCAGATAAGCGCTTTCCTGAAGAAATGGGCGAGCTTAGAATAGAAGCTGCAGAGAGAGTTCGCCAGCAAGAGTTCTTAAAGCAATATGAGCGCGAACAATCCATGCGCCCAAATGCAGGTATGCCAATTGAAATGGACCCAACACAACGTATGATGAACGGTCCTTCTATGGGTGGAATGTCTGGTATGGCCTAATTGATCTAATTAGGATTAAAACTTATTTTCTGTCTAAAATTGCCCAAGAATACAAAATAAAGTACCTATTTTAGAATGATACGCGAAATTCAAACATTCTTTATGTCTGGCACTGGCGCGGCCATTTTGCGTTTTAGCTCATGATTGATATTGGCGGCCTGTGCCTACCTGCTTGGTTTGAAGGAAATTTTGTCCAAGGTCTATTTATATTGGGGTTCGCAATTGTGGCAATTGTAGGTGTATTTTCCCATGGGCAACAAAAAAACTTGCCGGCTCTGAAATTGCCCTATTATTGATGTTTGGAGGGGGCGGGAACGACACTTGCCTCTTTATCAGCAACTAAACTCTGTAAGTCAAATGGGCCATTGCTTACGTATGCGCCATTTTTGATGCTATCGCTTTAATATTTTAAGCCGTATTATTACTCTTGAAATCAAACACAGAAACTTGCGTTTTGCTGTATTCGGTTCGTTTTTAAACTGGTTGCGGGAGTAGGATTTGAACCTACGACCTTCAGGTTATGAGGGGGATTCTGACAATTAGCCACAACACACAAAAACAAAATACAACAAACAAATCAAATGGTTAGCAGAAAAATGCTTTTGCCGTAATTCGTGGTTTATTGTCCCTTTTTGTTTCCAACTGTCCCGCCAGTGTCCCTTGGGACAGTGGATCGCCGTTAATATTAACCCCCGAAAAATAGAATTTTGGGCATTATATCACCCAAAAACCTGCAGAGCTAAAGAAGTAAGGGGCTTTAATACCCGCTTTACAGGAAGCCCGGAATGCTTGCGTCAAATAACAAGATGACTGATTTCGTCAGAAAATACATCCTACCCAATGATATTCTTCATGATGTACTGATGCAGGAAATATCCTGCGACTAATAATGCAAGTCCAACGGCATAACTGATCCAAAAGTTTAAATCCCATTTTTCAATAAAGAAAAAGGGCAGGAAAAACAGCCATGAAATCGGCACCGCAAAAATAATGCTCCGCGCATATTGTGCCGTTGTGGCTGCATCTTGATACTGGATGTAAGAAAAGGCAATCGCCATAATTGACACAAGCGGCAAAGCCGTGACGAACCCTGCAAGCTCCGGCTTCTTGCCTGAAAGCCATGAAGCAAAAGCTATGATAACTGCGGCAATTCCGATTTTAAAAGCTGTAAACATCATGATGAATATTCCTTATTTTTCTTTCGGATAATACTAAACCGACTTGGAAACCATTTGTAGAGGGCTGGCAACACCAGCAGTGTCAGGATAGTTGAGGAAATAATCCCGCCGATCACGACTGTGGCCAGCGGTCTTTGCACTTCCGATCCTGCGCCGATATTAAACGCCATTGGTACAAAGCCAAGTGAGGCCACAAGTGCAGTCATCAAAACGGGCCTTAGCCGGGTTAAAGCCCCTTCAATAATGGCCTCTTCCTGCGGTTTGCCTTGGGCTTCAAGATCGCGGATAAAAGATAGCATCACCACTCCGTTTAATACGGCCACACCGGAAAGAGCGATAAACCCGACCCCGGCAGAAATTGAAAGCGGAATATCACGAAGCATTAGCGCCGCAATCCCCCCAGTCAAAGCCAACGGCACACCGGAGAACACCAGCAACGCCGCCCTTGCGGAATTGAACGCCATAAACAGCAGGCCGAAGATCAGCAGCAACGCCACCGGAACAACAATCATCAAACGCTGGCGGGCGGAGATAAGCTGCTCAAACGTGCCACCGTAATCGACCCAATACCCGGCAGGCACATCAACCTGCTCGCGCACGGTCTTTTGTACATCTTTAACAAAGCTGGCTAAATCGCGCCCGCGCACATTGGCCGTGACGAAGATACGGCGCTTGCCGTTCTCACGGCTGATTTGCGCGCTACCATAAGCAATATCGAGGTCGGCCACTTCTTTCAAAGGCACATAATCAGGGGTTTCATCTGCGCCCTCCTGCTCGGCATCCGGCAGGGGAATGGGGAGCATTTCCAGCTTGTTGATGTCCGTTCTCAAGTTTTCAGGCAGGCGTACCACCAGATCAAAACGGCGGTCGCCCTGAAAGACCTGTCCGGCCTCACGCCCGCCCATAGCGACCTGCACCACGTCCTGCACATCAGAAATATTCAGGCCGTACAAATCAAGGCGTTTACGGTCGGGAATGATGCTCAGGGTCGGTAAGCCATCGGCTTGCTCCATTCTTACATCAGCCGCACCATCAACGGTTTTAACCACAGACTCGATTTCCTGCGCGGTTGTGAGAAGCTGGCTGAGATCATCCCCGTATAATTTTACGGCTAAGTCTGAGCGCACACCTGAAATCAGCTCGTTAAAGCGCATCTGAATGGGCTGGGTAAATTCGTAGTTATTGCCCGGCAGTTTTTCGACAGCCTCTTCAATCCGCTGAACAAGCTCAGCTTTTGGCAGAGATGGATCAGGCCATTCATCACGATGTTTTAAAATAATAAATGTATCGGCCACATTCGGCGGCATTGGGTCGGTTGCCACTTCCGGTGTACCGATTTTGCTGAACACCATTTTAACCTCGGCAAATTCCTTTACGGCTTTCTCTACGTCATACTGCATTTCCACCGATTGGCTCATGCTGGTGCCGGGAATACGCATGGCATGCATGGCAATATCGCCTTCATCGAGGCTTGGAATAAACTCAGCGCCCATACGCGAAGCTCCGAACAGGCTAACAAAAACTAAAGCAACAGCCGTTAAAATGACAATTGCCGGATTGCGCAGGCTCCATTTCAGCAATGGCTCATACCCGCGTCTTGCCCCGCGCATGACCATGTTTTCCTTCTCATGCACCTTACCGGTGATGAAGGTGGCCACCGCCGCCGGAACGAATGTCAGGGATAGCACAAGCGCGCACAGCAAGGCTGTGACAACCGTAAAGGCCATAGGATGAAACATCTTGCCTTCCACGCCGGTCAGCGAAAAGATCGGAATATAGACAATCGTGATAATCAAAATCCCGAAAATGCTGGGCTTGATAACTTCCGCCGAAGCCTTTGTCGCCAAAGAAAAACGTTCTTCTCTATTCAGCAATCGGCCTAATTTGTGCTGTTCCAACCCGAACCGCCGCAGGCAGTTTTCAATGATAATAACCGCGCCATCGACAATCAGGCCGAAATCAAGCGCGCCAAGGCTCATTAAATTCCCCGACACTTTGTTTTCAACCATGCCGGTAATAGTCATCAGCATGGTAACCGGAATGACCAGCGCGGTAATCAACGCCGCACGGAAATTCCCCAAAAGCAGGAACAGAACGACTATGACGAGCAACGCCCCTTCGACAAGGTTCTTTTCAACCGTTTTGATTGTACGCTCAACCAGCGCCGTGCGGTCGTAAACGGGAACGGCGTGGACACCTTCGGGCAGAGAGTCATTCACGATTTCTAGCTTCTCCGCCACGCGCTGCGCTACAGCCTGCGAGTTTTCACCCATCAGCATCATAGCCGTACCCAGCACCACTTCCTGCCCGTTCTGCGTGGCCGCGCCTGTCCGCAAAGGCGAACCCAAAGCAACATCGGCCACATCACCCACGCGGATTGTCACCTCGTCGCGCTTGGCGATAATAATATGACGAATATCCTCAATATCTTTTACCTGTCCGGGAACGCGGATCAGATATTGCTCGCCGAATTTTTCAATATAGCCTGCGCCCACATTATTGTTGTTCTTTTCCAGCGCATCGATCAGATCGGCAATCGTAAGGTCATACGCCAATAGCTGTTCCGGGTAAGGCATGACGTGATATTGCTGTTCGTATCCACCAATCGTATTAATTTCGATCACGCCTTTCAGGTTACGAAGCTGCGGCACGATCACCCATTCCTGCAATGTCAGCAAATCCATAGGCGTATAGGCGCTGCCATCCTCTTTGAATGCGCCTTCTTCGGCCTCGACCGTGTACATATAAATCTCGCCAAGGCCGGTCGCAATCGGCCCCATCATCGGCTCGATCCCGGCTGGCAGTTCGCTCTTAATTTCCGACAGTCGCTCGGCCAGGAGCTGACGGGCGAAGTAAATATCCGTCCCTTCCTCGAAAACGACGGTAACTTGTGAAAGGCCATAACGCGACATCGAGCGCGTGTAATCCAGTTTCGGAATACCGGCAATCGCCGTTTCAATGGGGAAGGTAATGCGCTGCTCGGCTTCCAGCGGTGTATAGCCTGCGGCCTCGGTATTGATCTGTATCTGGACATTGGTAATGTCCGGCACTGCGTCAATCGACAGGCGCTTGAAATTATAAATTCCTAAAATACACACACCCAGGACCGCGATTAGCACAAGCCAGCGGTGACGTATCGAAGCTTCAACAATTTTCTCTAACATAATTTTTCTCGCTTTTTATTCTTAATGAACGTGTTCGGCACCGGCTTTTAAAATATCGGCCTTGATAATGAAGCTGCCTTCGCTGACATATTCTTGTCCTGCTTTGAGGCCGCTTTTGATCTCAATATATTCACCGTCGCTCATACCGGTTTGCACAGGCATTTGTTCGTAAGAGTTGCCATCCTTCACAAATACGACTGTCTGATTTTCCATCGTTTGCAGGGCGGAAGCGCGAACGGCCAGATTGACCTGTTTTTCTGAAACCGCTACGTCGCCCTCAACAGTCATGCCGGGCCGCCATAGCCCGTTTTCATTGGATAACGGTACGATAGCCACCAGCGTTTGACTTAAAGCATCTGCGGTCGGAAACAGCATATCAATTTTGGCCGCGCCCATTTTACCTTCGTCCAATGTATGAACACGGACGCTCTGGCCGGATTTCACCATGTCCGCATCTTTGGGAAATACATGGAATTTCGCCCACACATTCGATAAATCGGCAACCGTGAATAATGGCTCGCCGTTTGCCACATCACCAAGATTGGTATTGCGTTCGAGAATAACGCCTTTGATCGGGGCGGTGACACTATAATCTTTCAGGCTTTCATTGCTTTCAATGACCGCCAAAACCTGCCCTTTTTCAACCGTTTCTCCCAAATTGACTTTGACGCTGCGGACGATGCCAGGAAAACGCGCCCGCACATGGGCTTGTGTGTTCTGGTTAATAACAATGCGTCCCGTCAGCGGTATAACATTGCCGATTTTAGCGGAGGCCGCTTTCTCCGTTTTTACGCCTGCATTTTTAGCCGCATCCGGCGCAATCTCGGTCTTGCCTTCCTCATGCTCTCCGTGTTCATCGTGATCGTCCGTTTCTTCACCATGATCGTTATGCTCATGTCCATCATCATGGCCGTGGCCTTCGGCTTCGTCGTGCTGTTCGTGGTTTTCCTCATGGGCGTGATCGCCATGATCTTGCGCCAAAGTATTTTGTACGGGCCATGATAAAAGAGCCAGCGCCATTAAAAATATAAATACGTTTTGTTTCATAATTTATTCCTCTTCATTGATGTTGAAAACCGAGGCCGCAACTGGCGCATATTCCCCGGTCAGAATATCGATTTTTGATTTTGTTTCATGGAAGGATGCCAAAGCCTCAAGGTGGCTTTCCTGCACATCAAACAAGGTGCGCTGCGCATCCAGCAGATCGAGAAATGAAAACGCGCCCCGGTCAAAGCCTTCCTCGGCTTGGCTATAGGCTTTTTGCGCCGAGGGCAGCAATCCATCCTGATACGCCAGCACTTCTTCCTTTGCGCTTATCAGCGTTTGCAAAAGTTCCTCGGCTTGCCGCGTCAGATTAAGGCGTTGCGCTTTCTGGTCAGATTCAGCGGCCAAAAGATTGGCTTTGGCCTCGGCAACTTTGCCCTGATTGCGATCAAAAATGTTGATCGGAATGGAGACACTTGCCAGAAACGCCGTGCCATCATCCTCGTTAAAGCGGCGCACACCCAGCCCGAAAGTCGGATCGGCCACACCATTGGCCCGTGCCAGATCAAGGGCAGAGTTTTCGCGCAACACTGAAAGCTGACTTAATGTGCTCATCGGTGTTTGCTCCAATGCCTGCATCAAAACCTCGCGTTCCGGTACATCGGGCAGATTGCTCAAATCGGATGAAATACCGGCATCCAGCATGGACGCGCCCATCAAGTTTGCCAGTTCGGTTTTGGCTATATCCAGTTCCTTAACGGCCTTGCGCTGCTCCACTTCCGCCGCCGAGACTTCAATATCGGCTTTGGTGTGCTGAATATCCGCAGATTTCGCTGCGCTAATGCGTTTTTTGACGGTTTCATGGGTTTTCTCCGCCAACGCGACGCGCTTCTCGGCAAGGCCCAGGCGTTCCTCTGCAATCGCCACACGCATGTAAGCGGCCTTGGTTTGAGCCAGCGTTGCCTGAATACCGGCCAAAGCTTCCTGGCTGGCCTGCTGCTTTTCAATAGAGGCAACCTGTTCGCGCTTGGAACGCTTACCTGCAATCTCAATTTGCTGCTCAATTCCTAGTGTATATTCCGCCGCATCGAGGCCATTACGCGGGCTATCGCCGCCGAAGTTTTCCGCTTCAAATACCGCTTCGGGATTGGGCATGAGCGACTCTTGCAATCTATGACCTTCTGCGGCCATAACGCGGGCTTTATAGCTTTGCACTTGTGGATTTTGAGCCAAAACATTAGCGTAAGCCTGTTCGAGCGTCAGGGTGTTTTGCGCCTGTGCCTGCGGCGTAAACAGCGCTGTAATTATAAACGCAAAGAGGGCGTATTTTCCTTTAAACATTTTTGTTTCCTTGATTTTGGATAATAAAAAGCAATGCGCTCAGTGATGAGCGCATGGAAAATGCAGGCGCACTACGCCTGCGAATTTAGGCTTTTGGGGGGCGTTTAAGACCGTAGGTCAGATCGGAGAGGTAGATTAACTCCTGACCAAGAATACGTTTTTCTTTTGCGCCAAACAGGGCAGATAAACCGTCATGAGAATGAGAGGCTATGTGATTGTGGCAATGCACATGACAGCCGCTACAGGCTAGATCGCATCCGTCTTTGGATGAATCATTGTCTGGCGCATTATCAGTGTCTACATGTTGTGAAGCACAAATTTCTGATGATGGGTCACAGAGCGTTTCCGCATGAGCAAGACTGGCCATCGATGTGGCCAGAAAAGCGAAAACGGATAAGATCGTTAAAATCTTGCGCATGAATGGAAACTAACACCAGTAAAGTATTTGTTCAATGAGCAAGATCATATTTTAATGATTTTCAACTTCAAAGCATTTGCGATAACGCTAACTGAACTGAGCGACATAGCTGCAGCAGCAATAATGGGCGAGAGCAGAATGCCAAAAACAGGATACAAGACACCCGCCGCAATTGGCACACCCGCCGCGTTATATATGAACGCAAAGAACAGGTTTTGCCGGATATTATTCATGGTCGCCACAGACAGTTTACGCGCGCGGACGATGCCTATCAGATCCCCCTTAAGCAAAGTCACACCCGCGCTTTCCATGGCCACGTCCGTTCCGGTTCCCATAGCAATGCCCACATCAGCGGCGGCCAGCGCCGGAGCGTCATTGGTACCGTCTCCAGCCATAGCCACAATCTTGCCTTCGTCCTGTAACTTTTTAACAATTTTACTTTTATCCTCCGGCAGGACTTCTGCTTCCACTTCTTCGATCTTCAGCATTCTAGCGACCGCTTCCGCTGTGCGGCGGTTATCGCCGGTCAGCATGACGATGCGGATTCCTAGTTTATGCAGGGCATCAATAGCTTCCTTCGTGGTTTCCTTGATCGGATCGGCAATCGCCAGTATCCCGGCGGCTTTACCCTCCACAGCCATAAAGATTGCCGTTGCACCGTCCGCGCGCAACTCATCCGCCTGCGCCGATAATGCCTGAATATCCACGCCGCGCTCTTCCATCAGCATGACATTGCCGAGTGCCACAGCCCTACCCTTAATGGTGCCGACTACGCCCTTGCCTGTCGGTGAATCAAAGTCATCCGCTTTTGCTAAATCCAGCCCCTTGTCCTTCGCTGCCATCACAATCGCATGAGCCAGCGGGTGTTCGCTGCCCTGTTCCAACGATGCGGCCAGCATCAATAACTCATCCTCGCCGAAACCTTCGGCGGCAACAATTTTTGTCACGGTTGGCTTGCCCTCGGTCAGAGTGCCGGTCTTGTCTACCACCAGCGTATCGACCTTTTCCATACGTTCCAGGCTTTCCGCGTTTTTAATCAACACGCCGCCTTGCGCGCCTTTGCCGACTCCGACCATAATCGACATGGGCGTGGCCAGTCCCAAAGCGCAGGGACAGGCAATAATTAAAACGCTAACAGCCGCAATCAGAGCATAGGTAAAAGCCGGGGCCGGGCCGAAGACCATCCAGCAAATAAAGGCAATCACGGCAACCAGTATAACAGCTGGAACGAACCACGAGGCGACAAGGTCGGCCATACGCTGAATCGGCGCGCGGCTGCGCTGCGCTTCCGCCACCATCTGTACGATCTGCGAGAGCATCGTATCCTTGCCCACGCGCTCGGCCTTCATGACAAAGCTTCCGGTCTGGTTCATCGTGCCGCCGATCACTTTACTATCCTGCTCTTTTTTAACAGGCATGGATTCCCCGGTGACCATAGATTCATCAACCGCACTGCTGCCCTCGGTCACAATACCGTCCAGCGGCACTTTCTCGCCGGGCCGGACGCGGAGTAAATCGCCCGCCTTAACCTGATCGAGAGGCACATCTTCATCCTCGCCGTTTGCATTGATCCGGCGCGCGGTTTTTGGCGCTAGATCAAGCAGCGCACGAATAGCGCCGCCTGTCTGTTCGCGCGCCTTTAATTCCAAGAGCTGACCGAGCAGAACAAGCACGACAATCACCGCTGCCGCTTCAAAATAAACGGCAACAGCGCCTTCATGTCCTTTGAACGTATCGGGAAATAAGCCGGGCGCTACCGTAGCAATCACGCTGTAAACCCACGCTACACCTGTTCCCATCGCTATAAGAGTAAACATATTCAAATTGCGGCTTTTCAGGGATTGCCATCCGCGTTCAAAAAAGGGCCATCCTGCCCATAAAACAACCGGGGTGCCAAAAGCCAGCTGTATCCAGTTTGACAGGTGCGGCCCGGTGAAATGCAGGCCGAACACATGCGCGCCCATTTCTAAAAGGAAAACAGGGAGCGTTAAAACAAGACCGATCCAGAAGCGGCGGCGGAAATCCGTCAACTCGGGGTTTTCACCTTCTTCGCCCGTAATCGTTTCCGGCTCTAAAGCCATGCCGCAAATTGGACAATTGCCAGGGCCTTCCTGCCGGATTTCCGGGTGCATAGGACAGGTATAAATCACATTTGCGCCCGGCGGTGGCGTTTGCTGGTCTTTTTTCTTGTCCCCTCCGTGATGACAGCAAGAATGATTTTCAGCCTCGTGTTTATGCTGTTCATGTCCCATGAGACTCTCCTTCGTTTTCTGTTGAGTAGTGTCTTAAAAATAACCGTTCCCCAGCGAATATAATTGCCATGCCCGCCAGCGCGACATAGATAACCAGCATATCGCTTTGCGCTTTCACGATCAGAAAGGCGCCCAATACAATCACATCGAGAATAATTGCCGTGATAAGAATGAAGGCATTGGCATTAATTTCTTTTCTTAGATATCGAAAGACACCCCAATGAATGGCAATATCCATGATGATATAAAAAATCGCTCCAAGCGAGGCAATCCGGCTAAGATCAAAAAACACCGTCAATAGCATGGCCAACACAATCGTATAAACGAGTGTATGCTTTTGAATATCGCCCGGCATGCCGAAATGACTGTGCGGCACCAGCTTCATATCAGTGAGCATGGCCAGCATTCGCGAGACAGCAAATACGCTTGCGATTACGCCGGAAACAGTGGCCACAATCGCAAATCCGACTGTAATCCATAAACCATATTGCCCGTAAGCAGGACGCGCAGCTTCCGCCAATGCATAGTCTTTAGCCTGTACGATTTCATCAATCGTCAAATTCCCGCCAACGGCAAAAGTAACAAGCATATAAACGGCAATACAAATCCCAATAGAAATAATAATCGCCCGTCCCACATTTTGATGGGGATTTTTAATTTCACCGCCGCTGTTGGTGATGGTGGTAAAGCCCTTATAGGCCAAAATGCCGAGCGCAACCGCCCCTAAAAAGCCACTGGCCGTTGTATTCTCAGGCACAACTGAAATGCTTTCAAAATCAAAGCCGGATGCCCAGAGGCCGCCAACAGCCAATAGAGCCAGACCCCCGATTTTGATAAAAGCCATAAAGAATGAAAATGTCTGAATAAATTTGTTACCCAGAATATTCACGATAAAGGCAAAAAATAAAAGCCCGACCCCAAGCGCCGGAACCAGCCAGCTGCCTTTTTCAACATCAAATAACTGAAGCGTGTATGTGCCAAAGGTTCGAGCAACAAGACTTTCATTGATGACCATGGAAAAATACATCAGTAAGGCACAAGCTGCCGTCATTGTGCCTTTGCCGTAAGCCTTCTCCAAAAACATGGCGATGCCGCCAGCGGAGGGATAAGCATTCGACATTTTCACGTATGAATAAGCACTAAAACCCACAACCACGGCAGCCACTAAAAAGGCCAGCGGGAACCATTCCCGCGCCAGCTCTGCCACCTGTCCGGTCAGAGCAAAAATTCCTGCTCCAATCATAACGCCTGTGCCCATAGCTACGGCTCCGGTTAAAGTCAGGCTGTTTTCTTTATATTTGGCTGATCGGTCGTGATTATGATCCATTGTTTTATTCTCCTGCTTCTTTCCAGCCACCGCCCATGGCTTTGAATAATTCTATGCGCGCCGCCAGTGTTTCATATCGCGCTCTTTCATATTGATCTTCGGACTCTAACAGAGTGCGCTGTGCATCCAAAACATCCTGAAAATCTATAACGCTTAAAGAATATTGTTGTTCGGCAATATCGTAAGCTTTTCGCGCTTTAATCACAGCCTGTTTTAAGGCTTGCTCGCGTTCCTGTGTTTTTTGCACTTTGGTCATCGCGTTTTCAGCTTCCTGAAACGCCACCAAAATCGTCTGCTGATAATTCTCTGCCAACTCTTTTTGACGAGCAGTCACGCGGTCCAGATTACCTTCCAAGCGCCCCCCTTGAAAAATCGGCGCAATAACTGATCCCGCCAAAGTCAAAGCAGAAGCCGATGGGTTCGCCGCCAGCAACAGGCTGGGGCCGATATTGACCGATGGATAAAATGCGGCCCGTGCCGCGCCAATATCGGCATTTGCGGCAATAAGCATTGCCTCCATATTTTTAACATCCGGCCTGCGCTCCAAAAGTGCGGCAGGTTGCAAAGCCGCCGGATCAGGCAGATAAAGAGCGTCTATGTTTTTACCACTCACATTAAAGCTCTGTGGCGGCTCACCAATCAGCACCGCCAGTGCGTTTTGTGCCAAGGACAGTTCCTGTTCTAATGCTGTGACAGCGGCCTTGGCTCTGGCCACTTGCGTTTCCTGACGTGTTATATCGAGTTGTGTTCGCGCCCCGGTTTGGAAACGCGCCTCGGCGACATCCAGTAAATCTTCTGTTGCGCGTAAGTTACCCTTGGCTATGCGCACACGCTCTTTCAAATTCAGGACATTGAAATAATTCTGCGCCACGTCCCCCATAATCACAAGCGCCAACGCATCATGCTGGTAGGCTGAGCTAAGGAGTTTGGTTTCTGCCGCGTTTACTTTTGCGCGGTTGGATCCAAATAAATCAAGTTCATAGGATATGCCGAAATCCGCCGTGTATTCAGGAATACCATTATTGCGCATATCGGTAATATTCATAGCTTGGGTTGAACCGCTCATATAGCTTGCTGTTACATCCGCCGAAGGTAAAAGCGCTGCACCTGAAACTTTTAAATCTGCACGTGCCTGTTCAATCCGTTGAAGAGAGGCTTGTAGATTGTTGTTATTCTCAAGGGCGCGTTGCATGAGGTCATTTAATTCTGCACTTTCAAACCCTGTCCACCAGTCGGCAGCGATTTCGGCATTTTGAATACTCTGCGCACTTCTCCATGCAGGCGTTTCTATCATCGGCCTTTGATAATCGGGTGTCATAGAACATGCCGATAAAATCAGAAGCGATGTGGATATGAATGCAAATTTTCTAAAATTAGTCATATTGGCTATCCTTTATTTAATGCTCATGGCTACTGTGGTCATGATGGTCTGTAGAGGCTTCTGGCTCTTGTATTTCATGATGAGTTTCATGCGTTTCCTCTCCATGGCTGTGACTGCCGTGGCCGCCATCACCATGAATTTCAGGCATTCTCATCACGCCTGTGCCGTGGCGGTAAACAACTTCACCGCCTTTATACCCTGTAACGACAAGCAAGACCGAGGCCAGCACAATAATCCCAACAAAGATGGGGCTAGCCGTTTTAGCACTGCGCTTTTTCCATCCAGCCCATACCGCCAAGGCTAAAAATATTCCGGCAGTCGGCAGCGCCCAGTTTTTATGATCCGTCATGGCGGCATGGGACGCGGCATCATGGCCAACTGAATTATACGCATCAAATCCAGCGATCACTGTGCCAATAGTCAGAACAGCGCCAATCCATAAATTCCAGCGTGCGGCTATGAACAAATTTTCTTTTTTAAGGATACTTCCCAGCAAGTACAAAAGCGCCGAAACACTCAGTAAGCCAATCGTGAAATGCACAAATATCGGGTGGTAATTGGGGATAATCTCTATGTTCATGTCCATCATTGCTTAAGTCCTTTCTTCTTTCAAAGGTAATTTCAGTTTCCATTGCATATACACAGCATAGAGAACAGGGATCAGGATTAATGTCAGAACAAGTGTGCTGACCATCCCACCAACCATCGGCAGGGCAATACGGCGCATCACATCCGAACCCGGCCCGTCGGTGAGAAAAATCGGGATCAGGCCAAGAATAATGGTACTGACCGTCATGAGTTTCGGGCGGAGCCTCTGAATTGCTCCATGGCGCACATTTTCAAGGAGTTTCTCGAACGTATCCGGCCAATGCTCGCGCATTTCATGATCAATATAAATCAGCATAACGATAGCGGTTTCCACGGCAATACCGGCCAGTGCGATAAAGCCAACGGCCACAGCAACGGAAAGGTTGTATCCCGCCAGCCATAGCCACCACACGCCGCCTATAATTCCAAATGGCACAGAGAGCATAATCAGGATCGTGCGATCCCACCGCCCAAAATGCAGATACAACAGCGTTAGAATAATGAGGATCGTTGCTGGAACGGCTATTTTCAGGCGTTCATTGGCTTCCTGCATTTGCTCAAACTGACCGGAAAATTTCAGCGTATAGCCTTGCGGAAGATCTAGTGTTTTCAGAGCTTCTTTCAGATCAGCAATATAGGAGCCAATATCACGCCCCTCAATGTCAACAAATACCCAGCCATTAAGGCGGGCATCTTCAGATTTGATCATGGACGGCCCTTCAGCAATGCGGATGTCCGCCAGGTCGGCAAGCGGAATATGCGCACCACTCGGAGCACTCACCAGAATATTATCCAGATCAGAGATATGCTCGCGATAGGGGCGGTCATAACGCAGCATAATCGGATAACGCTCTCGGCCTTCAACCGCCTCATCAAGCTGCATTCCGCCAAGTGCGGTCTGGATAACCTGCTGCACGGTTTTGAGAGCAATGCCGTAGCGTGCAAGCTCGCGGCGGTCAGGAATGATCTCAATATATTTTCCGCCGACAACCCGGTCGGCAATTGCGCTGCGTGTCCCCGGAACATCTTTAGCGCGCCCCTCAACATCTTTCGCAATGAGGTCGATTTCCTGTAAATCCGATCCGGCAATCTTGATGCCGACAGGAGTACGAATACCCGTAGTTAGCATATCCAGGCGGATTTTAATCGGATAGCCCCAACTATCCATCATGCCCGGCAACCCAACACGCTTATTCAGATCGGCGATTAGTTTTTGCGGTGTCATGCCTTCGCGCCATTGATCGCGCGGTTTTAGTTCAATCCACGTTTCGATCATAGCTAAGGGTGCAGGGTCGGTCGCCGTGTCTGCACGTCCGGCCTTTCCAAAGACATGCTCGATTTCCGGAGCTTGCATCAACTGACGGTTCGTCACCTGCAATATCTCACGCGCTTTGGCCGGTGAAACACCCGGCAAGGTCATCGGCATATAGAGCAATCCGCCCTCATAAAGCGGCGGCATAAATTCACTGCCTAGCTTGGACGCCGGAAGCGCAGTAGAGATAAGCGCAGCCAGTGCCAGAACAATCGTTGTTTTACGCCATTTGAGCGTAGCATTCAAAAACGGCTTATAAAGCGCAATAAAGAAACGATTGATTGGATTTTCATCTTCGCGTTTGATCTTCCCGCGTATGAGCCAGAGCATCAGCACAGGCACGACCGTCACGGATAACAACGCCGCCGCCGCCATGGCATAGGTTTTGGTGAAAGCCAGCGGCGTAAACAATCTTTCTGATTGCCCGGTTAAAGCAAAGACAGGAAAGAAAGAAACGGTGATAATCAGCAATGAGAAAAACAATCCTGGCCCGACTTCTTTCGCCGCTTGTACCAATGCTTTTTGTTTATCTTCTGGTTTTGTGTCAGTGCCCATATCCGAGAGTTTTCTATGAGCATTTTCAACCATCACAATCGAGGCATCGACCATTGCGCCAATCGCAATCGCAATCCCGCCAAGCGACATAATATTCGCCGTAATACCTTGCGCGTTCATGATGATGAAGGCTGCAAGAATGCCAAGCGGAATGGTAATAATCGCCACCAAAGCACTTCGCGCATGGAGAAGAAACAGGAAGGTAATCAGCGCGACCATCACGCTTTCTTCGATTAGCTTATCTTTCAGATAATCAACAGAGCCTTCAATCAGCTCGCTACGGTCATAGACAACTTTCAGCTCCACACCTTCGGGCAAGCCCTGCCGCACGCTTTCCAGCCGTTCTTTGACATTGTGAATAACATCCAACGCATTCGCACCGGGTCGCATAACAACAATGCCACCCACGGCTTCACCTTCACCGTTCAGTTCGGTAATACCGCGCCGAATGGCCGGACCTTCAACAACATGGGCAATATCACCCACGGTAATTGGCGTACCGTCCGCAGTTTTCAAAACGGCCTGCGCCAGATCATCCGGCTTGTTCACATAGCCGTAGGAGCGGATAAGGTACTCCGTTTCCGCCATCTCTAATGTGCGTCCACCCGTTTCAGCATTTGCGCCGCGCACGGCCTCAATCACTTTTTGCAACGGGATATCAAAGGCGCGAAGTTTATTCGGATCGACCCGCACCTGATATTCTTTGACAAACCCACCGACACTGGCAACTTCCGCAACGCCATCAATCGTAGTCAGTTCAAAACGCACGAACCAGTCTTGCAAGCTTCTTAATTCAGAGAGATCATGCTGGCCTGTTTTATCAAACAGAGCATATTGAAAAACCCAGCCCACACCTGTGGCATCAGGACCAAGTTCCGGCTCCACGCCTTCAGGTAGCAGCCCACGCGCTTGTGAAAGATATTCGAGCGTCCGGCTTCGCGCCCAGTACATATCAACATTGTCTTCAAAAATAATGTAAACGAAGGATGTGCCAAACATAGAAAAGCCGCGCACGACTTTGGTTTTTGGCAGTGAAAGCATCTGCGTTGATAGCGGATATGTGACCTGATCTTCAATCACCTGCGGCGCTTGTCCCGGCCAGTCTGTACGAATAATAACTTGCGTATCTGATAGATCAGGAATGGCATCGAGCGGAATTTTTGTGATTGACACCATACCAGCCGCCAGCAATACAAGCGCGCCCAGCATCACAAAAAATTTATTCGCCACAGACCAATCTATAATTTTGGCTGCAAAGCTTTTAGACGGGTCGTGCATATGCTCTTGATTAGTGGACATGGCCTTTCCCTTCTTCTTTTGCGTTTTGTTCTGGCTGCATATCTTTCATATCGCCACCGCCATGATCGTGTCCCATAGCTGCCATACCGCCTTTAAGATTGCTTTCGGCATCGAGCATAAATTGTCCTGACTGAACGATTGTCTGGCCGTGTGAAAGCCCTTGGGTGATCTCAGTTAAGCCGTCTGCCGTGATACCTACCTCCACCATCACGGGGCGGAAATAGCCATCGCCTAAATCCTCAATCACATAAGCACCCATTTTGCCGTACAGCACGGCTTCACTCGGCACAGCCAAGCGAGATTGCGTGTCGGCACTAAAAGCTACATCAACATAGGTGTCCGGCTTTAATGCGCCTTCCGGATTGTCAAGGACAAGGCGCACGGGCACCGTCCGGCTTTTCGGGTCATTGACGGGATGAATAAAATCTATTGTCGTTTCATACGCTTTGCCTGTTTCCGGCTCGGTAACAGTGGCAGGCGCGCCGACTTTAAGAAACTGAACATCCCGGATCGGAACATCGGCATTGACCCATACTGTTGAAAAATCCTGTAATTTTAAAACACTACCACCTTCATTTACATGTCCGCCTTTTCGAACATTCAGCATCGTAACTGTGCCATCTTCTGGGGCGTAAAACGGCGTTTCTTCAAAAAATTTGCCGCGCTCTTTTAATTCAGCAGTCGCCTTATCATCCATGCCGTAAAGCCGCAGCCTTTGCGTGGCGTTGCCCACACGTGAGCCAATCAGAAAATCTGACTGCGCATTCATCAAATCAGGGCTGTAGTAGGTAAAGAGAAGATCACCCTTTTTGACGGTATCGCCGAGCGCATCAACAGCGAGATCGACAATCCAGCCCTTGGTACGCACATCAATCGCATATTCCAGCCGAGTGCTTGGCGCTATCGTACCAAAAGCACGAATATTTCGACCAAAATCGTGGTGGCTAACGCCGGAGGTTTTAACCCCCAGCGTTTGTATGTATGACGGATCAATCAAAAACGCGCCTTCCGGCTTGTCTTCGTGTCCTTCATGAGATTCAGCACCATCATTTTTTGGCACAAGATGCATGCCGCAAATGGGGCAGTTATCGCCTTCTTTTCCCGTAATATGCGGGTGCATCGGGCAGATATAGACCTGCTGAACATCAGCATCTTTTGCAGATGGTGCTGGGGAATGCATTTCATGATTGTGATTGTCATGACTTTGCCCAGCACCCATGTCCATTGCCTTATCCTCTATGGGAACAAGATGCATCCCGCAGATTGGGCAGTTATCACCTTCCATCCCTGTTTCTTCAGGATGCATTGGGCAATGATGAGTATGGGCCACTGCCTCGCTTTGTGGCGCAGTAGAGCCACTGTCTGCGGCCATAGTCACAGGCACGAAGGTAAATAAAATAAGGGTAAAAAATAAAACACGCATAGCTAAAGCTCCTTTCTTTTAAGGCGTGAAAAACCATCAAGAAAAGAGCGTATTTAGATGCGCAAACGCTGTGTTGTTAGATAAAGATCAGTGCTGTTGAGGTGAGGTGGACTATCGCCAAAGGGCGGTCCGCGAATAAAGTGACCGGACGTTAAAAGGAAATCATATTTGGCTGTAATGTCTGCCCAGACAAAATCAATATGATCAACGGATAGGTCGGGCTGGACTATATCGGCCTGAACACCGGGCTGAAACAAATCAACGCCCATACAGTCCAAAGCGAACATTGGGCCGCTTTTCTGGCTATCTTCTTGGGCGCCTTCACTTTGGTGACAGGGCTTCGGCTCAGCCGCCTGCGCAGATTCAAGCGGACAAAACGCCATAACACACGTCAAAACAGGCGTGAGCATCAAAAGCGTCATAAATCCAAGCATTATTCTGCGCATAGCGATCATATTACACTATTCGTTTAAAGAAGTCTTTAAGTTACTTTTCTATCCTTTCGCCGTATAAGTAGAATATCCTTGATATCTCAACTTCTTATCTTGCTCCTTCATGCCACTTCCTTTAATTTCTCAAATATAATCTTTTTATCCGAAGGATTGCGATGGCGGACGAACCCGACATTATGACGATCCGTGAGGTGGCGGAATATCTGCGCCTGACGGAGAAAACGACATACCGCTTTGCGCTGGAAGGAAAAATTCCAGGGTTTAAAGTCGGTGCCGCTTGGCGTTTCCGACGCGAGGATATTGTGGACTGGACTATCCAGCAAAGCAGAAGGAATGTGGCCTGATGATGTTACAGAAAATCAATATAATTGAAAGATTAGGAAAGTTTCAAAATTGCAGCGCAAATGATCCTTCCTGTCATTTCGAGCAATCAACGGTTATTTTCGCGCCAAACGGACACGGTAAAACCACATTAACTGACATCATTCGTTCTCTTGCCGAGAAAGACCCTGATTACATTATCGGCAGAAAGCGCTTGGGCGAAACCGTTTCTCCAAAAGTCAGCATCAGCATCAGTGGGCAGACCTATAATTTTGAAAATCAAACTTGGGGCAACACGCTTCCTTCAGATCGTATTCATATTTTTGATCCTGTCTATATCGCGGAAAATCTGTTTACGCAAACGATTACGGATCAACACCAGACTAAGCTCAGCAGAATTGTACTTGGGCAACAAGGTGTAAAACTGGCTAACGATCTGGAAGAGAAAAAACAACAGAAAACTGCCAAAGACACAGAATTAAAGCAAAAAAAACAGGCTTACACCCGAAGCCAACCCATGCTGAACGGTCAAGTTGTCGATATCGACCGCTATTTACAAATAGCGGAGGGGCACTCATCCGAGGATATTGAAAACCAGATTCAGACCACAACCGCAGAAATTCAAACTTTCCAAAATTTGCAGGAAATACAATCGCTGCCGTTAGCGACCAAACTAGATTTTACGGCCCCTGATCTTGACGCCTTGAAAAACGCATATAGCGAAAATATTGATGCCTCACATGAAGAAGCAAAGAAACGCGTTGATGAACATATTCAAAACCATCATGCAAAACCCGCAAACAGTGCGCACTTTATCAAGCAAGGCTTGGAACAGATAAAAGACGATGCCTGCCCCCTCTGTAGTCAGTCGCTGACAGGAAGTGACGTGGCCGCACTTTTTGATGCTTACAGATCTTGTTTTGATGGTCTGTATGACGATTTTATTACCACGCTCAAACAGGCCGGAGACCTTTTCCGCAACTGGAATATGGAAGCTCGGATCAATGCGCTGGGAACCGAATATCTGGCTTCGAAAGACCGCATTGAACCGTGGGAAAAACACATTGGTGAAATTTCTTATCCTGATATACCGCAACTTATAGCCGCCGCAAAAACGGAGCTGGAATCGGAATACAAACAAATTACAGCAGAACTGTTACAGAAAGAGCAAAACCCACGGTCGGAAATTAATGAGACACTCTTTGATGCATTTATTGAAAAGATCAAGGCCATTACAGATGCAGTAACATCCTACAATCAGGCGATTGATGACATGGCCCCTAAAATCGCAGCTCTAAGAGATGGTTTGGATACTGCGGATTTAGATACCCTACAACTAAAGCTGGAAGAATTGGACCTCATCAAAAAGCGTCTCACTGCAGATGAGGAAGCATTCTGTGCAGAATACCAGGCTCTGAAAGCAGAAGCGGAGCAGTTGGCACAAGATGTTGAGACCTTAACAACGCAATTGGATCAGCACGCCAAATCCATTCTTGGTGATGACGCCAGTCCTCTCTTTGAATCCGATATAAACCAGGTCCTTGAAGATCTCGGTGCAGAATTCCGCATCAGAAAACTGGAAATCAAAATGGATGGCCGCAAGAAAACAGCATCCCAGACGATTTTTGCCCTTGAGATTCTTGGGCATGCTGTAACGCTAAATGCGGCTAATCAAAATCAAACCGGCCAGCCCAATTTTAAAAACACCCTCAGCGAGGGAGATAAAGGAACACTGGCATTTGCCCTCTTTCTAACCTCTTTGAAAAACGATCCGTCCTTAAACAATGCACTTGTCGTTTTTGATGATCCGCTTTCCAGCATGGATGAGCACAGACGCTACAACACCTGCAAGAAGCTGGCGGAACTCTCCCAGCAGTGCGCACAGGTTATTACCCTGTCGCATAACAGGCATTTTGTTCTCCAAATGGAGGAAGTCTATAAAAAGAAAAACCTGACATCCCCCCGCTTTATCAAAATCCAGCGCAAAGCAACGAAAGATAGCGAGATTGTGGCTCTTGATATCGAAGAAGAAAGAAAAGAGCAGCATCACAAAAACATTGATGATTTGAACACATATCTGACATCAGATCATAAGACCACGGCTGATATCCAGGACATGATCCGTGAAACGCTGGAGGTACATCTGAAGTTCAAATTTTATCTGTCGCTAAAAGGCAGAGGTCTCATTGGCCTTGGAACAATCGCAGACACTCTGCAAGAACTTGGAAAAATCACGGACACACAATGTTCCCAAATTAAAGAACTGGCCGGGCTGTCAAATGACGCTCACCACGGGAATGTTCCCATGCCGGTTTCGGCAACCTTATCCCGGGATGAGATTTTGCCGGAGGTAAGAAATACGCTGGCACTATTGGAGCAGATTTAAATATGGATAGCGCAACAGATTTTATAACACGAAGCATGGATATCATTGCAGCCTATGGAGCGGAGAACATTATCGCCGCCATGGCCATGCTTGTGGCGTTGTTCACCGGAATTTTTACCGCCTACCAAGCATTTCTGACACGCAAGCATAACCGCCTTTCAGTCAAACCAGACGTCACCACTTGGATAAACGAAGATAATGCCGGTGGTTATTATATCGTTCGTTGCGATGTCAAAAACAATGGCATTGGCCCGGCTATCATCAGGGATTATTCAGTCTTTTACGAAGGCCACAAAATCGGCAGTAATGAAAATCGAAAAGCACTCGAAGCAGCGATTGAAGAAAAAATAGACGCCCAAGGCGGCATTATCAGAAAAAGCGTTGCCGTTTTTGGTAAGGATTACCCTTTTCCAGCCGGAGCAGAACACACTCTATTGGAGATACAAATCCCCACCGACATGCAGTTTGATAAAAAACCATATCAGGATTTCGTCGATAAATTTGATGCGGATTTCACGTATGAGTGCATATACGGCAAGACATTTACGCATAGCACAAAAGACAGCAAGGATAAGAACTAATGCCCATAGGAAACGGCGCGGGCAACTGAAGACCTCAGCACAATAAAAACTCAATTTATCTGTTTTAAACGAACGCTCTCAATAAACTCAGACAAGGACATTAGCCATTCCTGCTGATCCGGTTTGAAAGTCTTGTGCAAAGCTTTTGGTAAAACAAGCTGAAGAGATTCTCTTTGCATTTCCTGTGTTTGATTTTCAGAAATTCCCGGCTCCAAAGTGAGCAGGTGCTTGGTTCGAATGCGCCTTGCTTCAGTCAAAACCTGCCTCCATCTGTCCTTGCAAGTGGATTTTGATCCAAGCATGGTCAAACGTTCCGAAGAAAAACCCATGTCATGGTACTCTTCCTGTCCGGGAAACAAAAAGTCCGGTTTGCTTCGATCTTCTGTTAATACACCACGGGCATATTGTATTTTTGTATGAATAAAAATTTCAGCCAAATGGTTTTCCAGAGCGAGTCCTGCCCGAGACTTTCTACGATTTTGCACACTAAGAGAGAATTTGAGGAAACCATCAACATCCGCCTCTCCTTCATCGTAAAAACCTTTTTCCAAACGATCTTCTACAATATGCCTTTCAAGACGTCTGAAAAGATGTTCTTCATGATTAATCCACGCGAGCAACGCATCGTCTGGATCAGAAACCGGATCAATTCCCTGTATTGTTTCTCGGGCGAACGAGGAAAAAATATCTGTAGTCGGAAATGTTTTGCCGAACCGGGATAACATCAGATCAATGTAATCTGTTTCGGGTTCTTCAGGCTCCAGACCCAGCTCTTCGAGAATATAGCGAATAGCGAAGTCAGTATGTTCTGAGTGTTCAGTGATTCGGCCTTCAGCAAAAAGCGTTCCGGCACCTGGATTTTTTGGATCGGGAAGGTCTTCAAGACCGAAGAGCCATATGAGTTGGTTTTCCATGGTAGAAAATGCTTTGGTGGCAATCACCATGAGTGTTCCATCGGGCCGTGTAGCGATAAAAACCGGATCGGATTCCGACACCATAGATGAAACTGCTGTTCCTTTGAAATATAATCTGTATTCAGAGCGTGTCGGATGATCACGCCGTGCATCATACCAGGTAACAAAACCTTCTTCCGTTATGCCTTCCTGCTCCTCTCCAAGCCACACAAATAATGCTTCAAAAGTCTTTGGTTCTTCAGTTCCAAGAAGCTTTTTAAGAATGTTCGTACCATTAAACTCATGCTGGTTTGACCGGTTTGTATCCGCTTCGACAGCACTGAGACGTTTTGCAACCACGCCATCAAAACATTTTCTTAAAAGGCCCTCGCTCATGATTTTCCTTTTATCAACCCTTTTTTCTCCTGACCCTTGAGCCAGAAACAAGTCTGATCCAGAAGTTTTTCAGGGCTCATTTTACTTTTTCCTTTCAGCGCACATTCGTATATCTCAAGAACGCGCCACCCTCTCTGCGACAATTCTTCCCGGATTATTGTATCGCGATTCCTGTTACCCGATATCTTTTCTTTCCAAAAATCCTGCCTGCTTTGCGGCCATTTGAAAAGGTGACAATCATGGCCATGCCAGAAACAACCCTGCACTAGAATGACAGCGCCGTATTTCGGAAGCACAATATCCGGTTTTCCGGGAAGATCCTTCCTGTGCAAAGAATATCTATATCCCCTGCTGTGAAGGCCTTTTCTTACAAGAATCTCGGGCTTGGTATTTTTGCCCCGGATCCCTGACATCATCCGGCTTCTTTTTTCAGGTAAAACAATATCAGCCACTTGCAGAAATCTTTTCTTTCCGCGTGCTCTCGACCTCCTCAACAATAAAGGGTTGCATGTGCTTTGCAACAGCTTCAACCACAGGGACTACGACAGCATTGCCAAATTGCTTATAGGCTTGAGTATCTGACACAGGGATCTTGAATTCAGATTGGCCAAAGCAATCAAATCCCATCAGACGGGCGCATTCCCTTGGGGTTAACCTGCGAGGATTTTTTTTGGAGCCACGTGATATTAAAATCTCCGAACCATCCTTGTAATAACGAGCTGATAATGTTCTTGCCACATCCTCTGGCGTACAGAGACCAAAGCCAAAACCGTTACCTTTGGCTCGGTGTTTTTCCGCATAATTCTGAAGATAACGCCACAAATGATCAGAAAGTACATATTTTTCTGAAACCTTGGCATTTGTTCCTTCTGTAAACGGCTCTTCAGCGTTCTCCGATCCGTTTTCAGGATGCAAGACAGATGCAAGAACAGGCCCGTTTTCAGCATCCGGAATGTAAAGGTCATCAAAAGAAAAATCACAATCTTCTCTAAAACCAGCAATAAAGATTCTCTCCCGGTTTTGGGGAACAAAAGATTTTCCATTAATCACCCTGTAATCAACATGATACCCCAGTTCTTCGGTAAGTGTGCGATAGATTACCTCGAGGGTCCGACCCTGATCATGACTAGCTAGATTCTTTACATTTTCCAGTAAAAAAGCTCTTGGTTTATGGTGTTCGATTATTCTTGCCACATCAAAGAACAGTGTACCTTGAGCATCGCAGCGAAATCCATGGAGCCTTCCCAAAGAGTTTTTCTTACTAACCCCGGCTATACTGAAAGGCTGGCAGGGAAAACCTGCCAACAGTACATCATGACGCGGGATATCTTCGGCCTCGATTTTTGTAATGTCTCCAGCTACATCATGATCGCAAGGGTAATTAGCCTTGTAGGTCATTTGCGCATATTTATCCCATTCACTGGTGAAGACACACTTGCCGCCAATCAGATCAAACCCCCTGCGGAGCCCGCCAATACCGGCAAACAGATCAATGAAAGTAAAGCCGGGTTGGGCGTTACGTCTGTTTTTCTGCGCAACTCGTTCCTGTATGAGATTAATAATTCCCTTTTTAGGCATAGTTTCACCGCTTTCCCACCTGTAGAGAGTTCTCTCTGACACCCCGAGAATATCAACCAGTTCAGGAATAGTGAGGCCGGAGAGCGCACGGAGAGAGGCAAAATCATGATTTTGAACAGGGGTAAGCATAGGAGAGTCTTTCTGGGTATTTTTTTGCCATTATGACAGAATTATTTCCTTTATCAAGCCCGATGTTTCTGTTTCGTTCACACTCTGTGAGTAAATATATGAAATATTTATTCCTTATGAAATCTTGAAATTATTAATATAGATTGCGAAAAGCCGTTCTGTCCGCCTTCAAAATAATTGACAGAACATGTAAACCAAATGGTGGTTTCGGTCGTTTTTTGCGTCAACTAAAATTTCCAAATAAATCAAAGGCTTGCTATGTCAAGGAAGTTGACAGCCCAGTCCGTTAACTACATGGATTAAACAAATAAAACAATGTGTTATCCAAAATCTGTCAAGTAACCGTGTCAACTAAGTTGAAAACCCTGACGCTAAAAAACTCCCGCGCGTTTCCCGCCCCTATAGGAAATGGTCCCACAGGACCCACGGCAATGTGCTCTGCGTATGCGTTCGGGCGGGCGCGTGGCCAGTGGATAAAACTGCGAAATTCCCTGGCTATCGCGGGCGAAGGAAGCGTTCATGTCCGCATGGATGAGATACCAACCATCACGATTTACTCACGCGGCCACCCATTGGAGACCATCATCCTTGGCATGAACAAGCTGAACATGGGACAGATCGACGCTGCGCTGGAGATCTATGCTGGACAACACGGCACTGTTGTCGGAACGATCCTTGGCGTTACGAATGATGCTGCCGTGTTTACACCCACGGAAAACTGGACGCGCGATCTGGGGTTTGAAGACAACACCGTTCATTTTGTTACGTGGGATGAGATCAAATCATTACTCGGCATCGACCCCTGACCGAACGGGACGGGGTGCGTGGATCTGTATCCCACGCCCCCTCCCTTTAGGGAGGGGTGGAGAGAGTGACATCTGCTCATATGCCGTAAACCCATATGCATCAAGCCTTACAGACAGAAATGCAGACGGCAGATGCAGATATACCAGAATTTCTGCTCTGCGCGTAAGCCATTGTATTAAAACAAAAGCAGATGTTACTGCCCGGCAGATCTGCCGCAGATTCATCTAACCTTTTCCTCATCATGATAAACCCATCTGTGTGCATTCTCGACCTGACGCACACCGCCGGAGCCTTCATCTTTGTAATGCGTGGGCAGGACAGCAATGGCGGGCGCTATAATCTCGCCAGTATCTTCATCGATTTCATCCTGCCCCAACTGCATGTTCTCAACCACCAGATAACCATATTTGCTACGCTCCGCCGTTTGCTTCGTTAGCGGGTGAGGGGTCTTCAGGCATTTGATATAGCCCTTACCCATCAGAACGCTGATCCGCTTTTTAATGGTCGTCTGGCTGCCCAGCCCGTCTATGTCTTCATAGGCTTCGCTGAAGCTTTCAATCGTATAGAGCTTCTGGTCGAACTGCGCATCCTCCAGCAGGCGTTGCAGGATCTGGTCATGCTGGCGGTGGCGTTCGGATTTGAGCTTGTTGGAATAATCTTGCCGGATCAGCGGCTGCGTATCCGGATCGATCTCAACCCATTGACCAGCGCGTTTAACGACATGCATGTTCACAATGCCAGGGCCGTTACGGAGCTCAAAATGCAGCGAACGCACATCTTCATTCTCATCGGGGCGAAATATCAGCATTCCGCTGGTATAATAACTGCGCAGCGAACTGGCGCCACTCAAAGCCTGAAACGGGTCATCCTTGAACATGGCCTTGCTGATTTTTTTGGTGTGGTGGACGAGGATAATCCCGGCGCGCGGATTGATCATATCGCGCAGCATTTCAACGCGCTGCTGCAGGAAAAACAGCATAGCGTTATTGTCATTCTCGCCGAGATTGCCAAAATCCGGACCGCCGTCAAAGACATTACGGATAGGATCGATGACAATAATATCCGGCGGCGCGTCGGGAAACTTCTCATGGATCAGGTCTTTGATGATATCCAGCCCGTCATCATTCAGCAGCAGCTTTAATTGCGGCGTGATATGGATGTTCTGCCCGGCGTTGAGGATGGCGTCCTCAGACAGCCCCATTTTTTGCAGACGCTCGCGCAGATAATCATACTGGATTTCTGCCTGCAGCACGAAGACCCGCAGCGGCCTGGGCGGGGTAAATTTCAGGAATGGCTGCCCAGCGGCCATATGGGTCAACAGCGAGAGCGTAAAATCACTCTTGCCGGATTTGGGCGCGCCGCCAATCACCAGCATACCTGAGGGTGTGAGCAGACGCGGGGCGATCAGATCATCCGGCATTGGGCTTTTATCTGCAATCAGCTCGGCCAGAGAGAAAGCTTCGTAGCACTGCAGATGGATTTTTGATTTCGGAACGGTTTTCAAAAATTCCTTAATGTTAAGGCCATCCTGCACCGCATCGGCGGCATCCCATTTTTCCTGCTTATCGGCGGGCGGGATGATAACCCGCAGGCTTCTGGGCTTGATGGATTGCAGTCCGGTTTTCAGGCTCTCGACGTATCCTTGCCCGGCCTTGTCATTGTCTGGCCAGATGGTGATATCCTTGCCAGCTAGTGGGCTGAAATCTGTTTTTGCAGGATCAAAATTGGCACCGCCTATAACGGTCGTGGCTGAGATGCCAAGATCAATGAGAACCTGAGCACATTTCTCGCCTTCGGTGATGATTATACGGTCGCTGGCGGCGATACCGCACAAGTTATAGAGCGGCCTGATCTCTGGCATTGCATGCTTACCGGTAATATGATCATAAGGCAGAAAAGACTTCCTGCCGTCTGCACCGTCTGTGCGTTTAACGGTGACCAGCTTTTTGCCGGATACATCCGTATATGCCCATTCCCTGCGCTCCAGTGATACTGACGGCGCAACCTGCGACATTCCCAGCCAGTCCGCGCAGGATCGCAACACCGCCGGAAAATCGCGCTGTATATCCAGCCCATGCACCGCCGCCCACAGGTCGAAAATATCGCCGCCCTGACCGCTTTCAAAATCCTGCCACAACCCGGTCTTTTCACCGCTCATGGATACGCGCAAGCTCTGGCCTTTTTCACCCTGCAGATTGCCGATCTGGAATTCCTGCTTTAGCTGCCTGCCATTGGGAAATAAATGCCGCAACACTTCCGGCAACCGCGCCAGCAACGCAGCCTTGATCTCATCCCGCGACGGTAATTCAGGATCGTTATAATCCAGTGTTTTTAGAGGCATAGTGGTATCTTCCTTAAAACTCTGGTTTGCGATTGGCGGTAAAAAAATTGGCCAGCTGCTTCTCATCTGCGATCATGACCGAGACTTCATAATCATCCGTCCAACGATCAGCCAGCATATTTGCCGGAACAAAATCATCCATATGCGCTACAAGGATAATCCAGCCTGGTTTGCCGGGTTTTGGCAAACGCATATCGCGGATATCCTCAATCCGGTCATAAAGCCAGACAGGCCGTGGTGCGTTTTTGTATATACCGGCAGCATATTCAGGATAGCAGGCAATGATCAAAGTAGGCTCTTCCATCGGAGCAAACAAACTATCAGCAACGGGAACAGCTTTAATCTTGCCCTCATGGATAACGCCGAAAAGTTTTTTATCATCGCCAGCACAGGACAGATCAGGACTCACGCCCAGAATGTGGGCAGCTTTATTGATTTTATCGACAATCATTGTTTTCTCCCGTTTTTTGAGGCGGAAACTGGCGCATATCCTCAAAGGCTTCGATATCGTCACGCTTGTAAATTACACGCCCGCCGATTTTGTGGTATCGCGGCCCGGTACCCAGCCACCGCCAGCGTTCCAGAGTCCGTTTGGAGATCAGCCAGCGCTGAGCCAGCTCCTCCTGAGAGAAAAACAACTGCGCACTCATTTCCGGCCTCCATTCTGCTCATCGAGCCACTGGAAGAAGGCCTGTTCATCAATCAGCACGCGGCGGCCTGCGCGGCGAATAACCTTGCTGAAGCCATTCTCCTCGGCATAAAAGACTAGGTGACGCAAACCACCAATGGGCGGCCAGCTGTGATGTTTCGGCCATTCGGTGAGCGGGATAAATCGCCGCTGCAATGCCTGAGGCGAAGTTTCGATAGTTTCGGACATTTTGCTTTCTCCTTATCGGTAGGTGCCGGGCTGAATTGCACGGCATGGAGAAAGCCTGAACGGTTTTATAATGAAGGGATATGAGGCTAATTTAATCCGGCATGCCGGATTAAAAATAACCGGTCACAATAAATATGACTGATTGAGCTCGCGGATAATCTCTTTGCGTTCCTCAATATCGGCCAGAGATATCTGTAAATTTCCAGTTTCATCGATCATACGAATAATCTGCTCGATATGGGAGGCATGCGCCTGGTGGTACGCTTTAAGAAAAGCGTCATGAGCCTTTTTATACCGCTTGGGGAAAGGCTGCTGGTTCTGGATCATCAGAATATAAGGAATAATTTCAGCCTTTTCCATGAACGCGGCGCAGTGCAGATTGCCCTCATCTTTCGGCAGGCCATAGTTTTTATTCACCGCATAATAGGCATTCTTAATTTTCGTATCGCTAAGATCCAGCCATTCGCCCAGCGCCTGCATGACCTGATTAAAGCTGCTACCGTGCCCGACCATAAGCGCGGCCAGCAGACCGATCCGTTTATCCTGAACATAGGTTTTGGTCTTGGCCTTCAGATGATGAAGGGCCGCATCACACAACCAGTCGATATCAACATCATATTTCTTCTTCATGACATACGCCGTTGTTTTCAGGGACCGTATAAATGAACCCAGATCATGGTCGCCGGATTCATAATCTGCTTTCAGTTTGTCAAATATTTGCGCTGTCATTTTGCCTCCCCGAAAATTTTCTCGTTCATGCTGGCAACAACTTGATGCGTGTGCGCCTCCGACAAATGTGCGTAGCGTTTCACCATCTGCAGCGTTTTATGCCCCAGCACTTCCGCAATCTCCGCCAGCGTTGCACCGTTCATCGCCAGATAGGATGCTGCGCTATGGCGCAGATCATGAAAACGGAAATCAGTGATTTTAGCGTTGATCAGCGCGTTCTCCCACGCAGTGCGGATATCAATCGGCTGGCATTTGGATTGGGATGGAAAAACATACTCGCATTTCTTATCCCGCTTTTTGTAATGCGCCTTCATAATCTGGTGCGCGTAACCGGCCAGCGGAATGACACGCCGCTCCCCATTCTTGGTTTCATGTAAAATGATGGTGCCGCGCTCCAGATCAATATCTTTCCATTTCAGACCAACAATTTCCATCTTGCGCGCTCCGGTACTAAGCGCCATCACGACAATTTTGTATAAATGCGGGTTTTCACTGGCCTTGCAGGCTTTCAGTAGCTTTTTCCGCTCATCATCCGACAAAAACCGCACCCGGCCGCGCGGCTGTTTCAGCTTTGATATCTTGCGCACAGGATGAATCTCCAGCCACTCCCAGTCATTGATCGCGATGGTGAACACGTGGCTGAGCGCCGTAACATAACGGTTGGCCGTTGTGGGTCCGCGCGTTCGCCCATATCTGCTTTTACTGCCGACAAATTTATTCCGCGCACTCACAATCAAGGCGGGCGTGATATCCGCCAGCGCATAGGCACCAAGCTCCTGATCCCAGTAATCCAGATAGTTGGTTATATTTTTATTGCTGGCCTTCTTGTGGCTCAGAATTTCCTCGCGGTAACGTTTTATAGCATCGGACAGCGTGAATTTGCGTGCCTGGCTGGTTTTGAAATAACGGCCTTCCCGAATCGCCGCTTCCGTCTGCTGCACCCAGCGTTTCGCATCGGTCAGGCGCTCAAAGGTCGCAATTTCCTGCGGATGCCCTTTGATCCGTACTCTGGCGCGGTATGAAGCCGAGCCGTCACTCAATTCTCTTTTTTCGATCGTCGCCATAATTCAAAATAGAACAAAACAAGTACATTCATCAAGCCATCAATCACAACAGATTGCAACTCTTATGCTTGTAACAGGAAAATATACAGTTGATACAGTAAATTAGCCTTTGCATACCAAGGCATGGGACAATGAAAGGGACACTTTATCGTAAGTGATTGTGGCTATTTGTTTTCAACTGTCCCGTGAGTGTCCCTTGGGGCTAAAAACAGAAAAGCGCCCTGCGGCGCTTTTCATGTAACTATTTGATTTGTTTATCAAAAAATTGGTTGCGGGAGTAGGATTTGAACCTACGACCTTCAGGTTATGAGCGAAGTCAATATATGTTTTACCAAGTGTGCTAAATTACAATAAAACATTGTATTGACAGTATAATTTAATCATATTAGTTTAATGAAAACTTTTGAAGTTTAACCTTTTTTACGCTATTAGGTAGCCCCATGGTAGCCCCAAATTTATTTAGGACTTGTTATGATCAAAGAAAATACATGGCTTGCAGACCTTGTAAAAGTATATGAACTTTTGGGGGGAGAGGCTAGATATAGTGATGTTTATGAAGAGGCTAGAAAGATAAGATTGGCAAGAGGGGCTAGTTGGACTAAGGAGGCTAAGGCCTCTATTCGACGAACTGTCGAAGATCATTCTGAAGACTCTAAAAACTATCGAGGAAAAGATGTTTTTTATAGTGTTAAGGGTTTGGGAAAAGGGGTCTGGGGTTTGCTGCCAGAGTATAGAGCGAGCATAAACGTAGAAACAAAAAATCAAAAAAACATTTATGAGGCGGGTATTGAAGGTATAGTTCAAGAACTACATTATTTAAAAAAAACTCGAGATCCAAGGCTGGTTCAAGCCAGAAAGATAAAGGACGATTATAAATGTCAAGCTTGTGGTTATAAAAAAAAGGTGGCTGAAGATAAATACATTATTGAAGTGCACCATCTTAACCCTATAGGAAAATTAAGAGATATTAATATAACAAGGATAGAAGAACTTATATGCTTATGTCCAAATTGTCACAGAATAGCACATTCTAATATGGACATTCCTCTTAGTATTAATGAAATAAAAGAAATGCTGAGCAATGGCAAATAATGTATTTTTAATTTCTCCGAACGATAAATTCAGCTTTACAAAGAAATCGCTCGATGGATTGCCATTGCCTCCAGAAGGTAAGCGATATTCATTCAAAGATGATAAAGAAAGAGGGCTTATAGTACGTGTAACAGCAAGCGGTCAAAAGACTTTCCAGCTTTATCAAAAATATCAAGGGCGGCCTGTCCGAGTTACTTTAGGTGTCTACCCCGATATGAGTATTGAAAATGCTCGTAAGGGAGCTTTAAAGGCAAAGGGAGAGCTCGCTGGAGGAAAAAATCCTAATGTTGAAAAAAATAAACTGAGACAGGAAGTTTCTCTTAAAGAGCTTTTTGTTTTGTATATGGATAGATACAGCAAAATAGAAAAAAAATCATGGAAGTATGATGAACGAGAAATACAAAAGTTTTTGTCCCATTGGTTTAACCGTAAAATTTCTGATATCAGCAAATATGAGATCGGGACACTTCATTTAAAATTGCGTGAAACTAACGGTTTATATCAAGCAAACCGTATTCTTGAGCGTTTGAGGGCTTTGTATAATAAAGCGATAGAATGGGGGTGGGATGGTACTAATCCAACCCAAGGTATTAAAAAATTTAAAGAGAAGAGTAGGGATCGTTACATTCGCCCCGAAGAGATGCCTTTATTCATGAATGCGCTCTCAATAGAAGAAAATGAGGTTGCGCGAGACTTTTTCTATATAGCTTTATTTTTAGGGGCGCGAAAAACAAATACGCTACAAATGAGGTGGGAACAAATTGACTGGCACAATCTAACGTGGCGTATACCAGATACAAAAAATGGCGAGCCGGTCGTTGTCCCTTTAACAATGAAGGCGCAAGAGGTCTTAGAAAAACGTTTAAAGCAATCACATGGCAATCCGTGGGTGTTTCCAAGTAAAACAAGCAAAGAAGGATATTTTAATGACCCTAAGAAAGCGTGGAACCGCGTAAGGCAACGCGCAACATTAGAGCTATGGAAGAAAAATCCTCATTATGCTGCATTGATTAATGACGTAGAGAAGACTTTGAATGAGAATAATAATTATAGCTTCACAGTCTCAAAGCTGTTTAATACAGTAATTGAAGAAGCTGAGAAACGTAAAATAGAGTTGCCTATAGGTTTAATGGATATACGGCTTCATGATATACGGCGAACATTTGGAAGCTGGCAAGCAATGTCTGGGGCTAGTTTACAGATTATAGGGAAATCCTTAGGTCATAAATCGCAGCAATCAACTCAGGTATATTCCCGACTAGATAATGATCCGGTTAAGGCCTCAATAGAAAAAGCAACCGCAGCAATGCTGCAATATGCCGAAGGTAAATAATAGATGCCAGAAAGTATTTTGATTGATAAAGACGATTTGGAGGTAACTTACGAGAATGAAATTCTTAGGGGTAAAGAGCCAAGCGTGACTTTAAAAACAAAAGATAAGCCTATTTTAAATTACCCTACCAAAGACGGAACATTTGTTACATTTAGAGAGTCAAAGGCCGCTTTTGCACCGAAACCTGACGAATTCCAAAAATTGAGAAAAAAGATATTTCGTATTCTGGGTAAGAAATCCACCCCAGAGTTTGATGATAGGCTTAGCTATCTCATCACTTTTTTACGAGAACAAATTTATATTAATGCAACTACACCTTCAGTTACCGCACGCCGCAAAGAATTATCTCGCTATAAAGACCTTATAAACAACATGATTAATTTCATGGAAAATGATCAATTCAATGATATTAGAGCTGATTTGAGATATGAAATTATGAACAAAATGCATGAGACTAACTCAGAAGACGCGGTTTATACTTTATTTCAAAATGCACGGATTGTTGCAGATATGTGTGAATCTGCGTGTGAAAAAATAAAAGGCCAAAAGCGTACATTTACGCCTAATACTATGAGGAGAATTCTTGCTGAAGAGCTGGCAAGAGAGCTGGATAAAATGGGGAAGTCGCCAACAAAATACAGAAATGGAAATTATTTTAAAATTCTAAGAGCAACCTTAGAAATGACTCCGTGTACTGTTTATGGAGAAAGAATTTCAATCGGCATTCCTCAAGACTTATTTAAAATTGCGGGTGAGGCGATTGATACATATCCTAATAAAAAGCCTTATTCACTTTTAGATTTTGATTAAAAAATTTAAACTTAGTGGTTTCTATAATTTTTCCTTAGGAATAAAAGTTAACACTCTACGGGTGTCATTATCATTTTTATTATAATTATTCTCTGAAATTATTTCTTCGCCAACTTTAAAAAAGCCTATGAACCGCCCATCATTGTTTGAATGAAAATTTTTGCCGTTTTCATATTTGAAAATATAATAATCATCTGTACGTAGTGAACAATTTTTACGATTTTTACAAACGCCATAGTTACCGATAGAATACTTCCCACCATTTGTATTATTACTACCTTTGATATCTAAATATACAATTTTTCCAGTATTTTCTTTCATAAAGGAATAGAATGCACCGCCTTTGTCATTCGTATAAATTGTTCCTTTGAGGCTAGGGTAGCCTTTGTTTCTTCCAATATTCGGTTGATATAAACTATCTTTTCTAATTCCCCATTCATCAAAGTCTTCTGGTTTTTCATTTTTCTTATTTTTATTTAATTTATTCACAATCTCTATTGTATCAGGGTCATCTTTAAAATTTGATAGTTCATCTTCAGTATATTTTTCAATTTTTAACATGTGAGCAACAATAGAATTGCCATATTTTTTAGTATTGTTTTCATTTGGAAATACATCCAATTCTTTTTTCTGATAACGTATATCCGTTAAACATTTCCATTCAGGTGCTGAAGAAATAAGCGCACAGCCAATTATGAATTTAGGAAAGATAGGTAATGCGGAGTAGGTGGCGGAGTATGCTGTCCCTATAACTTTATCTTCTAAAATAAAACTATACTTTATATTTTTTAATTTTTTATTTTTGCCATCAACTTCTTGTTTTTTAATTTCTAAAATTTTCTTAGTTGGTTTTTCCGGCATACTTAAGCGAGAAATATGGTTAAATTTTTTTGATGAGAAACGGTTTGCAGAAAAACCATACCACCTTACACTATGTATTTGGATCCAGTCTCTCGTGTTGCGTGCTCTTTGAGCTAAATCTTGAGTGGCGAGTCTATGAGAAAAATGTGCTTCAGGAAAATTTGGATTGGGAGAATATGATACAGGAATTTTGTAATGGTCTGTCATATTGCCACTCATGATTAATGAATGTATTTCAGGATTATATTTTAATATTTCAATAGCATTTTGAGCTTTCAAATCACTCTCAATTTTCTGTATGTGGTTAAGTTCCAGAAAAAAACACACATAATAAATTGCGTATGGAATAAATGGAATAATTAAGAAAACTTTGGAAGTTTTTTTAGTCAAAATATCTATTAGAAAAGCCCCTGCAATTATATGGGGCATAAAACCTACCCAATAAGGAGCAGCAAACATCATCAATATTACACCAGTAATAGGAAGCCACTGTAATAAAACCATTAAGGCAAAAGCTACACAGCACCACGTTGTTAGCCAATTAAATGGGTTTGAGATTATTTTCATTTGAAATGCTCATATAGCTTAATTTTGTTGAGTAGTAACATAATTAGTTATTAATTACAAAGTTCTAGGTTGGGTTCATTTACCTCTCCAAAAACTGCACAACACTTGGAACCTATTTAGATTCGCCTAAAAATATTTCAATAACCTTAGAGCTAATGAGCGCTGTGTTCGTAGCATTAAATTTAAAAAGAGGTAATTGAAAATGAATTCAGTACTTTTAACAAAAGAAGACGTTTCTACGATACTTGGTGTATCGGTTGGAACTTTAGCCGTTTGGCGAACAACAAAACGCTATAACCTTCCTTACGTAAAAGCAGGGCGTTTAATTCGCTACCGCGAAGAAGATGTAAGGGCTTTCATCAACTCACGCATGCAGGGGGAGGGGGCTCATGTCTAAAATTCAGGAAATCAAAGGGTGCATTCCACCTGAAAACTATTACAACGAAAATCTAGCGGGGGCTTTTGGAAAACATACTGGCAACGGTTGGCATAAGTGGAATGGTCTTTGCCCCTTTCATGCCGACAAAAGAGCTGGCTCCCTCGTTATCAATAAGATGTCCGGTGCTTTTAAATGTTTCTCATGCGGTGTGAACGGTGGCGACATAATAGACTTTCACATGAAAGCCAACGGTTTGAGCTTTAAAGATGCCTTTAAAGAGTTGAGGGGAGAAGTTCAATGCGCGAAGTAATGAAATGGGATTATAAAACAAAAGACGGTAACGTAGTTGGACACGTTATCCGCCTTGAATGTGAGAATGAACTTAGCGGCTCAAAATCTCGTAAACAAATCATACCTTACTTTAAAGAAAATGGTCAATCAGGCATTCCAGACAATTTGTCAAAGGAGCATCGGATTTACGGTTTAGACACTGTAAAAGATTTCTCCAAACCTATATTTATTGTCGAGGGTGAAAAATGTGCTCATGCCCTCTATGGGCTCGGTTATCAAGCGGTGACCAGTTTAGGAGGATGTGCTCAGGTGCATTTAGCCGATTGGTCATTCTTGCATCCGGCCAAGATAGTTTATCTCTTGCCTGATTATGATGTGGCAGGTGCTTCATATATGCAAACCGTTTATAACTCTATAAGGCAATTCCCTATAAGGCCTGACATAAAACTTATTGCATTCAAACAGCATCCAAAAGCCGATATATGCGATTACTTAAAAACGCTTATAGGAAAGAACGGTTGGAATGAACTGGATAGTTTGCGCAATCATGCGGAACAAGAGAAGGTAAAGACAGCGTTTGAACAATATCAGACAGATAATGTCGAGGGCATTCCCGCGGCATGGACATTCATTATTACAAAGCATAAACACAAGCTGATTTCTGCAAATGATTTTAAGAGTCTAAAGCTTCCCAAACGTAATATGCTTTTATTTCCGTGGTTACCAGAGGGCTCAATCAACATGATTTTTGCAGATCGAGGCATTGGCAAAACCTTTTTTGCTCTTTCTTGTGCCTTAGCATTGGTAAATGGTGATGAGTTTCTGTGTTATAAGGCTGAGAAATCCGTTCCTGTGCTTTACCTAGATGGTGAGATGCAGGCTACAGCGATACAAGAGCGGTTGCTTAAGTTATCAGGCGACGGGGAAACCAAAGCACCCCTGAGCCTTTATACGCCCGACTGTCAGGACAATGACTATACTCCAGATCTAGGCACTGTAGAAGGCCGCGAACAGATCAATGAGCTTATTGAGGCGGTTAATCCGAAAGTGATATTTATTGATAACATTTCGACCTTCGACCGCACGGGCAATGAAAACGAGGCCGAGTCATGGTCTCCTATTCAAGCTTGGGCTGTTCAGCACCGTAAGAAAGGGCGCTCTGTTGTCTTTATTCACCATGCGAACAAAGAGGGCAAGCAGCGCGGCAGCCATAAAAAAGAAGACGTTATGGATGCTGTGATAAAACTTAAACGGCCTGAAGACTATATTCAGGGTGAGGGTGCAGCAAAAATCCTTGTTCAATATACTAAAGCGCGACATTTAAGCGGTGAAATGGCGCAGGACATTGAGGCCACGCTTCATGATGAAGATGGCTCACTTAAATGGAGTTGGGAGCAAGGCGATATTTTGTATAGGCAAGCCGTTAAAATGATGAAAGACGGGCTTTCATGCCGCGACATTGCCGAAGAGCTTTCTATAGGAAAGTCAACGGCAGGTCGTTGGAAATCAAAGGCTCAAAGCGAGGGGCTTCTATAAAGAATTCTATAAAATTTTAACCGTGTCCCACTGTCCCCCGCCTTAGGAGACGGGACGGTGGGACAGCCTTTTAACTTTAATAAGAAAGATAAAAATCATGTATTACGACGAATTAAAAGAAGCCGCAAAACAACCAGCTTTATTAACATCCCTTACAGGGGCTTTAAATCCAGCAGCAATCATCACTGCTTTAGCGGTAGGAGCTGTTGGAATAGCAATTATTGCTGTTATAAAGGCGCTAAAGAACTGTAACTATAGCGAAGATGATAATTTACTAGAGGTCGAATGTGATGGTGAGCAAGACTTTGAACTGTACAATGAACCGTTTCCAACCTTTGAATCCAACGGTTCAAATACGGTTGAAAAAATGAGTGATGAAGAACTCCATAAGGAGATGATACGGCAAACCATGTCCGAATTAGGCAAAAGAAGCGCTGCAAAGAGAGCACTGAAACAAAAACAAATTTAGAAAAAACTTATTTATCTTTAGCATTGCTTATCTTTTTCTGGCCATATACGGATGGATAAGTTTCTTCTAAATACTTTTTAGGCTTACGCCCCTCTATTTTTTCACAAAGTTTCTTTTTGGTGTCATTATCTAAATTTGATTTCATAAATTGTGTTAAAGATTGTTCTAAAAGTTGTTTAGTGCTGTCCTCACAGTCTTTTACGATTGACAGTATATCCTCACGTTTAAAAGATAGTAGGCAATCTAAAAGCTTAGCCTCGCTAGCTTCGAGGGCATTACACATTAAATGTCTAACGTAATTATCCTTTTCTTTTGCTGTGGTGGGCTTTTGAGCAAGAATTTGTTTTACTGTTTTTTGGGCAAGTCTTCTTGTATTTATTAAACCTTTCTGACTTACGGCTGTTAAATTTTCATGTAGTGTTCTGCACCAATCTCCACGTGCTTTTTCTGGTATGGCATTAAATAAATCATCATAATCAACGTCTTCAACATACGTGTCTGTTGGAGTTTGTAGTTCTTGAATTATAAATTTTCGTAATGCTGTTTTGTAGTCATTAGTGTTAATCTGGAAGTCAGAAATATCAATGATTTCAAAAAATAATTCTAACGCATGTTCTGCCTTTGTTAGCGCATTGTCCCACTCGGATAACGGCATGTTTGAATATTCTTCTTGAATGCATGTGTAAAAAGCATCCCATCCGTCTGTTAAATATGGTTTTGAATCTGTAAGTAAGCCAACTGGTACTTCTGTTAATTCAACTTTCTTCAATGCGTCTTTATCAATGCATTGCGCATAGTTTTGTAAAAACACACCATATTCATTATCTAAGGTGCGTTTTAAATATTCATATTCTTTTAGGGCGGTAGCTAATGGTATTCTTGGCACTGTTTTGTTAGCTAGGGCTTCTTTGATAACTAAATCAACGAGTGGGTCCTTATTTGCTGATCCATGTCTGATCCAAGCAGAAATATTTAAATCTTTTCTAACATTGCTGCCGATTAATGCATATTGGTCACTATTTAAAAGAACTTCACCTTTGTTTATTTTTTGCAGCCAACTATGGCCTTTAGCCTGCTCCGCTTGCTGAGTACCTTGCTTTTGCTGATTGGTTTGTGGCAATTCTGCTGACATAGAGTGCTGTCGTAACAAAAAGATTAATTTAGGTAGTGCATCATCGTCATCAGATTCTTCCTCGTAGAACTCGGCCAACAATTTATAAAAATCACCATTAGAAAATAATTCTTTTAGCTCTATATTTTTTCTCTCATCAGCCTCAACATGTAAGTAAATTTGATGTAGTCGCTCAATAAAAGCTTCCAAATCGTTTACATCTTCACATTTTCCTTGTGTAAGTTTTTTAATAACAGCATTTGCAGTTTTTATCCAATCACCATCTGTAACCAAGCTTTTATTGCGCATTAATTCTCCAAAGATTTCTTCGCAATTGGTCGGATTGCCGCGGATATGCTCAATGAGGTCGTTGTCTTCGCTGGATAAGTCGATATGGATATGGTCTAGTTTATTTATGTGGATACCCGCTTGTTTACAGACGGATGCCATGCCTAAGGTGTAGCTACTTGTCTCTTTAGGCATATCGGACTTTTGTAGTAGTGCCTGAACATCAATATCAGAATTTCTTGAGTTTAGAGCATCATTAAGGGTGCCAACATACAACATGAAAGCTTTACCATCCTCAAAGCCAGCTTTCTCTTTGTCTAAAAATGGCTGCAAAGATTTTTCAAGAATATTGGAGGCTAAGCTTTCTAGTCGATCCTCTGAACATATATCTATGAAAGCAAAATAATCTCTATCTTTATCGTGCGCATCAATAAGCATTGAAGATGATACCAGAGCATCAATAAGCTCATCTTTGATGTGCGTGGTTGCTTCACCATCATACTTTTCAAAAAGTATTTTGAAATTTATAGCTACCTGATCTAGCTCTTCCTGTGCGATCCAGTCAGAAATTTTATTTTCCACCACTTCATTTATTCTGGATTCAAAACCTGGAGAGCCGGATAGCTTTATTAGCTCTTCGGAATTATTAGAGCTTGCAGCTGAGGCAAGTTCATCATCAAGCAATAATTGAAAGGCGAGTTCGCTATCAACGTTGAAAAGTATTGCTGCTAAATGTTTCTCGTAGCTTTTGTCTTTAGAAATTTTATACAACTTGCTATGTAAGTTGTCGCGTTGCAGCTTTAAACTTGTAAGAATTCTTGGTTCTTTTTCAATATCTTCTCTTTGTGCAATATAGCAAGCCACCGTAACAATCGGTATTTTTCCTTTGTGCATGCAGTAAATACTGCTCAATTCATTAATAAATGTGATAATACGCCGTGGAGTGAACTTTCTTTCAGTTTTTTCTAGATATGCATTTAAAACTAAATAGGCTCCATACATTTCTTCTGTCTTGGAAAACGTTGGGAGTGCCTCTTTAAATTTTTCATAAAAGAACTCTTTTGTATTTGACATCACTGGTGGTGAAACAAATAAAATTTCATTGAAAGTTTTTGAAAATAGCTCTTCTTTTTCAGGCGTCTTATTCTCTTGGTTTTTACTGCCATCGACATGGTTTCTGTCAAACGGCATAATTACAGTAATTGCTGTCTTTTCATCAGTGTTTTCAGAAAGTTCCTTTGAAAAGGAATTTCGGGCAAATATTGATCGTGCGATAGACCAGTATTCGCTCAGTTCATCCGAGGGGATGCGGTCGATATTATCTAAAACTAATACCACGCGATTATTTTCATCTTGGATTAATTTCAAAATTTCATGAAATGTGTTTTGGAACTCAAAATCATTTGGATCAGTTTCCCTAATATGTTGTGTGATTTTTTGGTCTGCATATTGCTTAGACGTGATTAAAAGGGTTCTAGACAAAGCCATTCCATAAGTGATCATGTCCTTCTGAGACGATACCAAATTATGTTTTCGGCATTTTACGGCTGCCACAATCAAGGTTGTGATTACAAAAAAGATCAAAACCAGCATTGGCATAGAGAGTATAAAGTCGACACTGTTAAGCTTGGTGTCTTTATATTGCTCCTTCGCCCAGAAATAGAAAATTGGTAAGAAAGGAAGCGATAGCAATATAAAAAAGCCATACAGGTCCAGAATAGGGTTGCTATTCGTGGTGACATCCTTGGTTTTTGATGAAACCTTCTTTTCTATCTCGTTTAATTTAGAGCGCTGTTTCGGAAATTGTTCTTTAGCCCAGCAAATAAAAAATTCAAGAAAGGTTCTTCTAAATGCAGCTCCTTGTGACTTCCATATATCAAAAGTACAGAAGTGATAATTGATAGCCTCGCCGTTACTGGCCTTTGTTTTTAGCTTTTTTTGAGCAATATCAATTACTGTGGATTTTCCACTGCCCCATGAGCCATCAATGCCGATAGCACGATCTTTATCTTTAAATTCAATAATAGCTTGAGCAAGTGCTGTTGCGGTTCGACTGTGTCCACCACCACTGAACTTATCTTTGGATACAGGTTCGTCTAATAATATTATGCGCTTAAGCTTATCTTCTGGCATTGTTAATTTCCGTCATAATTAAAAAACCTCTTACTCAGTCTTTTGGATAAAAATAAGAATTAATATTGTTGTAATAATTGTTACTTTTGCAAAATACATAGCGAAGTTAGCATGCTCAGTTCTAGTTTAGATAGTATTTTTGCATCTCAATTTATATAAAAAAAGCAATTAATTACTTCGCAAGCCTAATTGGTGGACTAATGAGATTACTATCACCTTGAGAAAGTCTTGCAAAGCTTGTGTGAAAATGGGGATTTTGGGTAGCCCCAAGGTAGCCCCAAGCCAAAATAAAAGCCGCTCGAAAGCGGCTAAGTCATTGAAATAATTGGTTGCGGGAGTAGGATTTGAACCTACGACCTTCAGGTTATGAGCCTGACGAGCTACCGAGCTGCTCCATCCCGCGACGTTTGAGAGGGGAATATAACAGATAATTTTTGAAAAACAAGGCTGTTTCACAGAAAATATAAAGAAACCTTGTGGCGCGGCGGGTAGATATGTTTTTATACATGACAAATTGGCATGGGACAGGTAATAAGTAGCATGAAACACAACGGAATTTTAAAGTAAGTTATATGTTATGAATTTGAGCCGTTTGATAATATTGCTGGCGATTTATTTTGCACCGTTTACGGTACAGGCAAGTGATATTGAGATTCTTGATAAAACAAAAGTTGAAAGCTTATTTCAAAAAAAATTAGGCTTTTTTCAACAGCTTATATCTGAAAACAGAATTGATGACCTGCAGGCGGCGGTGAAAGAGTTCACAAAGGACGATACGCTTATCTTGCTTGAATTTTCTTTGAAAATGCCGGGGCAGGAGGCATTACCTGCCAAAAAAGCATATTTTAATCGTGATCCATTTATTATGTTGATGAAAAATGCCACATATTTAGACAAGGAAAGCTTTGAGATCAGTTATACTTTAGATAAATTTCAGCCCCAATATGGGGGGAGCGCCGCCATTATTTTTGACCGGGCAGAGGCAAAGGGACAATTGACAGAAGCATTTAGCGGAGAATTATATCAATTTAATATGAGCCAAAAATGCCGAAATACCATTAGCGCCGATATCGACACGACTTTTAAGGTTGATAGCGTGTATTGCCGAATGGAAATTGATTATAGTCCAGTAAATGCCGCATCGGTAACTGAGGCGGCGGGGGGCGCACCAAATGATCCTGAAAAAAATAAAGCTGATATCCGAAATATTATGGGTGAAATCGAGGCGAAGAAAGAGCAGGAATTAAGTAATGAGAAAAGCGATGTCGCACCAGAGGCGCCATGAAATTAATTCAAAATCTTAATGATATTCCAAAAAGTGCCACCTCGCAGATTGTTGTGATAGGTAATTTTGATGGTTTGCATAAGGGGCATCGTGCCTTAATTGAGCGCGCATCACATATTGCTAACGATCAGGGGCGAGAGGTTGTGCTTTTGACATTTGAGCCGCATCCGCGCATGTTATTTCGTCCGGATGACCCGCCCTTTAGGATGACTCCATTTCATTTGAAAATGAAAAAAATTTCAGAATTGGGTATTAAAACAGTGATATCGCTGCCTTTTGATTGGAATTTTGCCAGTCAGAGCGCGGAAGATTTTGTAAAGAATGTGCTAATCTCTGCGCTTGATGCGGCTCATATAGTTGTCGGTGAAGATTTTTGCTTTGGCCAATTACGAAAGGGAACACCGGACACAATTAGATCATTTGGGATAGATGTAACCGGCGTTGCCCCCGTTTTATCCGATGAGCATGAAAAATTTTCATCCAGCATTATTCGGCAGAAGCTGCGGCAGGGGGATATCTCTGCGGCAAATAAGCTGCTTGGGTGGGAATGGGAAATTAACGGCGAAGTCATTAAAGGTGAACAAAGAGGGCGTGAATTAGGTTATCCCACGGCGAATGTTGCCTTAAAGGATACGTTGCATCCGGCCTATGGGATATATGCCTGTTTTGTACAGATTGAGGGCGAGAAGGAATGGTTGCCATCTGCCACGAATATTGGCATTCGCCCCATGTTTGAGGTTCCTATCGGGCAGGTGGAGGCGCATATTCTCAATGGGTTTGACCGTGATATTTATGGCAAGATTTTACGAATTAAGCCGGTTGTAAGATTAAGAGGCGAAGCTAAGTTTGACGGGCTTGATGCCTTATGTGTGCAGATTGAGACGGATTGTATAAACGCATTAAATATTTTAGATAAAAAAAGAGCCGCATAGTGCGGCTCTTTAAATATATACTGATTATTACTCTTAAGCGGCTAAATGGCGCGCTTCACTTTCGCCCATAATGTTTTTAATTTTTTCGCGTTGTTTATCATCCATTGGACGAACAGATACTAATACAGCGCCTTCATTCAGTTCACGCTCGTAAATTTCTGCATCATCTGGTGTGATGCCCGCACCAATTAATGCGCCGACAATGCCGCCGGAAACTGCGCCTGTTGCAAGTCCGGCCATGGTTGTGGCAAGCGTACCAACGGCGATCACGTTTAAACCGGGAACGCCAATTACGCTAACGGTGGCAAGTGCGCCAAGAATGGTTCCCGCCAATCCACCGGCGGCGGCGCCTGCTGCGGCTGATTCACCGGTGACATTTTCATGGGCGTGGGGCGGGATCATGTTTTCACGTGTTTGCTCATGTGTGATTAAGCTGATTTGTTGTTCGACAACGCCAATTTTTTCAAGGCGCGTGATTGTATTTTCTGCTTGTTCGCGTGAACGAAAAGCGGCGGTGATAAGGTCTTGTGTCATTTTATGTTCCTTTATGGTTGATTTGTATAGCCAACAAAGCACATAAAGGAAAGTTCCGTCCCTATCGTAAATCCCAGATCAGATCAAACATACGCTCATGTTCCTTAATGGCATATCGATCAGTCATGCCGGCGATATAGTCCACCACAATACGGCTTCGTACGTTCATATCATCCGGATCGCCGCTTTCATGCAGTCTTTCTTGCCAATTAATAGGAAACAGAGCAGGCTCATCGATAAACGCATTGTAAAGATCGGAAACTATACGTGTAATTTTTTTGCGCATCCGCATGACGGTATAATGTGTATACATACGATCCCACAAGAACTTGCGTAATTCTTCAACTTTTTGATGCATATCTTCAGAAAAGGCGATCATTTGTTGCGGGGCGTTTCTGATATCCTCTATGGATTGTGGGTTAAGGTTTTTTAACCTGGCGCGGCTTTCATTTAATACATCTTTCACCATCGCGCCAATCATATTGCGTATGATCTCTTGAACTAGAATTTTGTGCGGAATATTTGGCCATTGCTTTTGTGAATTGCGCAGCATTTCATTCAAAAGCGGGACGTCTTTTAAGTCTTCCAAAGTAAAGAATCCGGCTCTCAAGCCATCTTCAACATCATGGTTATTATAGGCAATATCATCGGCAATTGCTGCACATTGCGCTTCGATTGATGCGTAGCTATCAAGGCGCAAATCTATTTCATTTTGAACCAGTTGCAGGGTTTCGGTCACGGGTTTGGTATAGGGGCCGTTATGTTTTACGACGCCTTCCAATGTTTCCCATGTCATATTTAATCCGTTCCATGCGGGGTACTTGCGCTCTAATACACTTAAGACACGAAGGGATTGATCATTATGATCAAATGACGTGTATTTTTTGTTGCATTCTTTCAGCGCGTCTTCGCCAACATGTGCAAAGGGGGCGTGCCCCAAATCATGCGCCAAAGCGACTGCCTCCGCCAAATCCTCGTTTACAAATAACGCACGTGCCAATGACCGCGCAATTTGGGCAACTTCTAATGTATGGGTTAATCTTGTGCGGTAATGATCGCCCTCATGGTACACGAAAACTTGGGTTTTATATTTTAAGCGACGAAAAGCAGAGGCATGAATGATGCGATCACGGTCACGTTGAAAGGGCGTGCGCGTTTCGCTTTCCGGTTCGTCGTATAAACGCCCCTTTGATTGATCGGGACGGCAGGCATAATTCGCCAGCGGCAGAGCACAGTAATTATAAGCAAAATCAGACATGACATTAAGTATAGGACACTCTATATTATAAGTCATGCTGGAAATATTTGTTGACCAAAGCGCTATAGATAGAATTCAAGAGCTGCGTAAAAAACAGGCGGCTCCCGGATTGATGTTACGGATTACTGTTGATGGCGGGGGGTGCTCCGGCTTTCAATATCATTTATCTCTCTCCGAAGAGCAGGCGGCAGATGACCATGTATATAAGGAATGTGTGATTACCGATGATATCTCCCTTCCTTTGATTGCCGGATCAACAGTTGCGTTTGAACGCAGCTTGGTGGGCGCTGAGTTTAAAATAAACAATCCAAATGCGGTTATGGGGTGCGGATGTGGCACCAGTTTTTCAGTTTGAAATATATCACATATAGCCCTTGATCCCGCGCCCGTATCAATGTGATACTTTGCCCATGAAATTTGCCTCATGGAATGTTAATTCAATCAAAGCACGTCAGGATATCGTCTTGCGCTGGCTGACAGAAACGCCCGTTGATGTCCTTATGATCCAAGAATTAAAGGGGATGGACTTTCCGCTATTGGAGCAATTCGAGGCGCTGGGTTATACGGTCACGGCGACGCCGCAAAAAACATATAATGGGGTGGCAACCCTTTCAAAACAACCGCTTACGCTTATTCACGATCAATTACCGGGCTTTGAAGATGATGTGCAGGCGCGTTATCAGGAAATGGAGATTGCGGGATATCGCGTTATTAATATTTATGCGCCGAATGGCAATCCCGTAGATACCGAGAAATACCCCTATAAATTAAAATGGATGATGCATTTATATGAGCGCCTCAAATCATTACGAGAGGAGGGGATAGACTTTCTGATCTGTGGTGATTTTAACATTATCCCCGAAGAGCGCGATTGCTATGATCCTAATGTATGGCGTGATGATGCTTTGTTTAAGCTTGAATCACGTGATGCACTGCGAAAAATAATTTATCTTGGCCTGGTGGATGCATTCAGGGCCTTTAATCAAAATGACCATCAATATACGTTTTGGGATTATCAGGGGGGATCTTTCCCCGCCAACAAAGGCATCCGAATTGACCATTTTTTGGTTTCGCCAAAGATAGCGGATTCAATGTTATCGTGTGAAATTGATGCCATGCCGCGTGGATGGGAACGCCCATCGGATCATACCCCCATCATTTTTGAGGTTAGGACCTAAATTAGGTGCTGACCAAAGCATAAAACTCGTGCTAAACTTACGAAAATTAATTTCAAGTGGATTGTGTTATCAATGTTTAAAAAATTACTTCTTCCCGCCCTAGCGCTCCTTTCTTTGGGGGCTTGCTCAACATTCATGGAAAGCCGTGAAACCGTGGCAAAGCGAATCGCTTATCCTGCCTTTATGTTGGAACGTCAAATTCCGGCGGGTGATTTTAACCTGATGGCATGGGAACGTGTCCGTAAGAAGGGTTCGTCTGCGAATATTTACATTGAAGGGGACGGCTTATCTTGGATTTCACCGTCACAGCGCTCACTTGATCCAACACCCAAAAATCCTGTCGCTCTGAATTTGGCGGCAATGGATAAATCTCCCAATGTGATTTATCTGGCAAGACCATGCCAGTATAGCGGTAATGAAATTTGGCGAGATGCCCTACCTAAATATAACGGCGAAGGGTTCTGCCCCAGCAAATACTGGACAGATTCCCGCTATGCCCCTGAAGTTATTAAGTCTATGAGCATTGCATTGGATGAAATCAAACGTCGTCACCAAATTTCAGAATTCCATTTGATCGGATTCTCTGGCGGTGCAATCGTTGCGGCGCTTTTGGCGGCGGATCGTCCTGATGTAAAATCATTCCGCAGTGTTGCCGGAAATATGGATACAGATGCCTTTACATCCGTCCATGAGGTCAGCCCGCTGACGGGGTCTTTAAATCCGGTTGATCGCGCTGCCGAATTAAGATTTATTCCCCAGCATCATTATGTTGGCGGCGAAGATGAAGTTATTCCGCCCGCAATTTTCAGCAGCTATGAACAAGCCGTATCCCCAAGTCAGTGTTTGGCGGTCAGCTTTGTGCCTGATGTTGGTCATGAATATGGCTGGGTGGATAAATGGCCTGAATTGTTGAAGCGCCCACTTGGTTGCTCCGGTCGTTTAGAGCCTGTCGATCCGATGGAGTTTACCGCCCCGCCGCAAGAATTTATCGATGCCGGCAAAGGTAAAGTCTTTTAATGTCAGACTCTGAAGTGAACAACATTATGGAGAAAAACGAGATTTCGGTTGAAGATGTCAGAGAATTTCTGAAATCGAACCCCCGTTTTTTAAATGATTACCCCGATATTATTGATCTGATTTTGCCCGCTAAAGGTAAAAAAGAAAAAGGGATCGCCGATTTTCAGGCATATATGATTGAACGTTTGAAAGCGGACAAGCAACAGGTTATGGGCACGGCGCAGGAATTGGTGGAAACCGCCCGCTCGAACATGAATAACCAGCAACGTATCCACAATGCGGTATTGCGCGTTCTGGAAGCGCGCAGTTTCGAGGAATTTATCAATATCATTACCATGGATCTGGCAACCATGTTGGATACGGATATGTCAGTTTTGGTCGTTGAGGCCGGATCGAGTGGTATTCCGCATATCCGCACCACCGGCATTCGTCTTATTCCTGAAGGCACGGTAACAACATGGATGGGTGACAAAAATTACCTGCTTGAATCCGATATTCATGGTATTGAGGCGATTTACGGCGGCGGTGCAACCTTAATCCGCTCTCAAGCCATGCTACGCGTTGATATTTCTATGAATACGCCGCCTGCTATTTTGGCATTCGGTAGCCGTGATCCGCATATGTTTCAACAAGGGCAGGCAACTGATCAAGTTACATTTTTGGCAAGAGTGGTTGAGCGCGCTTTTCGCACGTGGCTGGAGCTTCCTTAAATATCGAACATTTTCTTCAGCCAGCTTTTTGGCAAAATAAGAAATAGGCTAGCGCGTACAAGAATCCAGCAGGGTAGTAGTAAAACAATATAAAAAAGCGCAACCCAGATCCAATATGTCATGTCGCCATCATTTTGGATTTCCATTAAACTAAACATTTTCTCATAGTTAAAAATATCCAGAAAATGAAAGGGCTCTGTTTTTTCGATAATTTCTTGTTCTTTATTCATTCACATTGTTCCTAAAACTTATTATTCCGTGGAAAGCCATTCGGCGGTAAACGTCCGGCAGAGGCGCGTTTGCCAAGCCATGGACGAATATCATCCACTTTGTGAACGCCGTTACCCTTATTATATGTGAAACCGCTTTCCATGTGAAAGCTTTTTGCATCGGATAGGCCGCCATCTTTATATTTTTGTAAAATTACGCCTTTACCTTTGCCCATCTCCGGCAATTCGGACATATCAAAAACCAACATTTTACGGTTATCGCCGATCACAGCGATGGTGTCATCCTGCTCGGAAATTGGAACGCATAGGCAGGCTTCCGCTTTGCCCGAAACATTCAATGTTTGAACTCCCGCGCGGCGGTTACTGATTAGATCTTTGGCGGGCAAGATAAACCCATGTCCGGCAGTAGAGGCAATCAGGCGCTTTTCGTCAGATTTATGAACAAACAGCGTCACAATATCCGCATCATTCTCCAAATCAATCATCAGCCGCACCGGCTCCCCGAAGCCGCGACCGGGCGGTAATTTAGAGCCATCCAAAGTATAAAAACGCCCATTTGTCGCGAGCAGCAAAATCTTATCAGTTGTTTGCGCTTCTAAAACAAATCCCTCGCGGTCACCTTCTTTATATTTGACGTCTTTGGCATTTAAATTATGCCCCTTCATCGCACGGATCCACCCTTGTGCGGAGCAAATGATTGTAATCGGCTCTTTCTCAACCATGGCCTGTTCCAATTCCGCCAGATTGGTGTCTTCAGGCGTATCACCAATTTCGGTGCGCCTTTTACCCAGCGGTGTGCTTTCAGAAAAATCAGTGGCGATTTCCTGAATTTGCTTTTTTATCATCGTCCATTGGCGAGCTTCGGATTTCAGAAGTTTTTCAAGCTCGTCTTTTTCTTTTTCTAGTGCGTCATGCTCGGTGCGAAGTTCCATTTCCTCTAATTTACGCAAATTACGCAGACGCATATTAAGAATGGCTTCCGCCTGTACTTCTGTTAGAGAAAACGTTTTGATTAAGGAGGCTTTCGGATCATCATCTTCGCGGATAATGCGTATGACCTCATCAATATTCAGATAAACAATCAAATAACCCGCCAAAATTTCCAAACGGTGAATGACTTTATCCAAACGGAAGGCGCTACGGCGGATTAATACTTCCTGACGATGATTTAACCAGGCGCGTAGAACTTCTTTCAAATTCATGACACGTGGCACTTTGCCGCCGTCCAAAACATTCATATTCATGGAAAAACGCGTTTCCAGATCGGAGTTTTTAAACAAGGCCTCCATTAAAAGCGCGGCGTCCACATTGCGGCTTTTGGGGGTGATCACTACGCGTATATCTTCGGCGCTCTCATCAATGACATCATCTAAAATGGCAATTTTGCGATCGACCACCAAACTATCCAGCTTTTCCATCAAGCGGGATTTTGGTACGCCATAGGGTATTTCAGTGACAATAATGCGGTACATGCCGCCCTTAATCTCTTCCACTTCCCAACGTGCGCGCAGACGGAATGAGCCTTTGCCGGTCGCATAGGATTGCGCCATGCTCTCCGCGCTTTCAACCAAAATACCGCCGGTGGGGAAATCGGGGCCTTTGACAATCTTACATAGCGCCGCATTATCGGGGTCTTCTTCCAACATTAATAACATTGCGGCACACAGCTCTGCGACGTTATGCGGGGGGATATTGGTCGCCATGCCCACGGCAATCCCGCTGGATCCATTGGCAAGTAAATGCGGGAAATTGGCGGGCAGAACAATCGGCTCACTCTCGGAGCCATCATAAGTTTCGCGGAAATCAACGGCGTTTTCTTTAATGCCTTCCAACAGGCGAATCGCAACGGCGGTTAGACGGGCTTCGGTGTAACGCATCGCGGCGGGGTTATCGCCGTCAATATTGCCGAAATTTCCCTGCCCATCAACAAGCGGATAACGCACCGCAAAATCTTGTGCCAAACGCACCATGGCATCATATACGGCCGTATCGCCATGCGGGTGGTATTTACCAATCACGTCACCGACAACCCGCGCGGATTTCTTCGGGGAATTTTCCGGATTCAGCCGTAATTCATGCATCGCATAAAGCAGGCGGCGATGCACAGGTTTTAACCCATCGCGCACATCCGGTAAAGCACGACCGGTAATCGTTGATAACGCATAAGATAAATAACGTTGCGATATAATTTCGGACAACGGCTGTTCAATGATACTATGCGCTAAAATTTCTGACATGTTATATTTCTAGCGGGAAATAGGCGCTGAGCCAAGGGTTTATTATATTTTCATCATGGTAAAATCCGGTTTTTTTTATCAGTGTAATATGCAGCTCATAATTCAATTAGTTATAATTAGGAATAATTTAACAGTAACAACATTCTAATTTTGACTTATTATTATTGAAAAATCACGTCGCGCCTCCGGCACGCCTTTTGTATGTTGGGCGAATGCCCATTTTTCTAAAAACGCGCCCGTCATATGCAGCCCCTTTACAATTTCCTCCTCATCTTCTGGCCCGCCATTGGGTTTCAGGAAGGCGGGCAGGGGGAGAAGTTTGTCTTTATATGGCTCGCCGGCGCTATAGCTTACGGCGCATCCTGTTTTCGGACTGATGTAACCCAATTCCTGTGCGCTGCCGCCGCCGGCGCATCTGGTGAGATCGAGTGAAAATCCCAACTCACGCAGAAGGGCGATTTCCCACTTCACGTAAGCCGCGCCCCATGCCGCGATCTCATCCGCGCCAAATGCCATGATCGTAAGTAATGCAAGCGTGGTGTGATATAAGTCGGGGTGCGCCTCACGCTCAGGCAGGCTTTCACTTAAAAGGGACGTCAGCGCCTTTAAGGCCGCCATTTTTTGGCGATCTTCCATGATCATTGCGGCAAATTGCTGCTCCAGTTCTAACTTATAAGTACCAAGCTGGTCATCAATTTTGGCATGCCAGTCGCCATGTAATAAATTGCCGATCTCTAGCAACGGACGCTTAGACGCGGAATGTGCGCCATGTACATATCCCGCGTGAAGGCCGCGCGTTTCTGTAAACAGCTTTAGCACCGCCGCGCCCTCACCGTGGGGCAAAACATGTAAGACAATGCCTTGATCTGTCCAATTTTCCATGTTTTGATCATGGCATGACAGAGATCAAAATAGAAGATTTGAAAGTGCTTTGCGAAAAAGTGCTCACAGCAAAGGGCTTTCGCACACAAGATACGTCGATTATTGTTGATCATTTGATGGAAAACCAATGCTCCGGTAAGGCGTCGCACGGCATGGTGCGTCTACCCGAGATTATCCGAACAATTAACAAACATGGTCTATCGGTTAGCGATCCCAAAATTTGTTATGATCAAGGAAATATCGCGGTGATAGATGCCTGCGGGCAGATTGGTGTTGTTGCGGGTAAGTATGCTACCGATCAAAGCATTTCCCGCGCTAAAGAACACGGTCTTGCCATGGTGGGAATCCGGAATTATATCGGGACCAGTGGAAGTATGGCTTATTATTTACGGCGACTTGCCCATGAAGGCTTAATCGCTATTATGGGCTGTAATTCGGTGGCAATGGTTGCGCCGCCCGCAGGAAAGCAGCGCGTAATCGGCACAAACCCGATTGGAATTGCCGTGCCGGGTCAGGATGAGGACGCATTAATTGCTGATCTTGCTACTTCCGCGATTGCATATGGCAAAATCATGGTGATGAATGATCAAGGTGAGGATGTGCCGGAAGGTGTCATGATTGATCAAGATGGTAATCCCTCCATAAATCCCAAAGATGCTTATGAGGGGGCAATATTACCGTTAGCAGGGCATAAGGGATTTGCCTTAGGTTTAATGGTGGAATTATTAGCAGGGCCGTTAATGGGGGCTAAAGCGATTAAGCAGAATGATTATGACGGGGACGGATTATTTATCATTGCGATCAATCCCCATCATTTTGGTAATAAGGATTATTACAGTCAAGTCTCGGTAGCTTTAAAGGAAATCATAGACTCACGGCCGCGTGCGGGTTATGAGTGTGTCTCAATCGCGGGGCAGAGATCTGAAGATTTTTTAAAACAAACCAATAAATCCGGAATCGTAAATGTTGCAGAAAAGACGTTGCGAGACATTCGGGCGTTAATCGGAGCGAATTAATATGCTACCAGCCAAATCGTTTTATATGATCCGCCACGGGCAAACCGAGCATAATATTGCAAGTATTGCTGCGGGCGGAGAAACGGATAGCGCTTTGACCGAAGAAGGACGTTTGCAGCCGCAATTACTGGCGCCGTACTTAAAAAATTTGGAAATCAAGCCATCTAAAATATTTCATTCCTCGATGCAACGCGCCCGTCATACGGCGGAATTTTTAAACAAGCATCTGAATCTGGAATTAGAAGAAGTTCATGACTTACGTGAACATGAGATCGGTGATTGGGCGGGGCAACCTTGGGAGGTGATTGGCCCAAAAATTACTAAACATGTTACGCCGCCCAATGGCGAATCTTCCATGCAATTTGTTGCGCGTATTCAGGCGGCGATCACGTATTGTCTGGAACAAACAGAGGGGCCGCCAATGATGGTTTGTCATGGCGGTGTTTTTTTTGGATTGGGTGTGATGTATGATGTATATGACAGCATCACACATATTAATAATTGCCAATTACATTACTTCCAGCCATATAATCATCATCCGTATTTCCCTTGGAAAATTAATCAATTTGTTACAAACGGAGATGTTTTTGAAGCAGAGGACACACCATTTTGCGCCACAAAATTAGAGAAAAAACCATGATTGAACGACATGTCCCCATTAAACATTTTTACATGCTGCGGCATGGTGAGAGCGTTGCAAACGCAGAGCGAATGTATTCCGGACAAATTGATACGCCTTTAACAAAGACAGGTATTTTGCAGGCTGATATAGCAGCCAGAGTTGCAAGCAAACTACAAATGCCGCCTAAAATTGCCATCCATAGCCACTTGCAACGAGCAAAATTTACAGCCGCGCCTTTCGCGCATAAGCTAGGTTTGGACATGATTGAGATCCCTGAGTGGGCAGAGCAACATTATGGTGATTGGCAAGGGATTTTGCATGAGGAGGTAAGGCATCTTCGTGATGCAGGGATTGATCCGCCAAACGGAGAGCGCAATGAGGATTTTATTACACGCATTTCCAATGTCTTGAAGATTACATTACAAAAGTATGAAAGCCCCTTGATTGTATGTCATGGTGGCTGTTTTCGGGCGGTATCAAATTATTTTGGAGGCACGGTGCGTGGTTCTAAAAATGCAACATTATATGAATTTGTGCCGGCGGAAAATATAGGAGGGGGATTCCCTTGGGTCGTGTTTCAATATGATTCGGAAAACGGGCATCGAAAACAAGTCGATGATTTTAATTTCTGAGCTTAATAGAAGGTATTTTTACCAACTACGGACATCGCCGGTATCAACATGCACGAAGTCACTTTTGGGATAATATCCAACGCCGCCAACACTTAAATCCTGTGCCAAATGTTTAAGACGTCCTGTTGAATAGCCAGGGATTTGTATATCGGCCGCTTGACCTTTCATATGGTAGGAATTTTTGGCAACCCCTGAGCTGGCGCGACGTAGCATCGCATTTGTTTTTGGACTGCGATATCCGGATAAAATTTGAATGGGCGCGTTCTGATGACTACGAACCTGAAGCGATGCCAAGATATCAATCAGCTTTGGATCCATTCTGTAAACATCGTTCGTTCTAAAATCACGCATGAAGCCGTTAATTTTTCGCAAAGCATCAGGAAGGTAGCGATTACCAATGCGATAAACACCTTGGAACTTTTCGTTAGTATGTGCGTTGACTAAATGAACCTTGTATTGAGGGATAGATAGACGACTTGCACTTGCGACCCCTGGGATTGTCGCGATAAGCCCCCCTGCGGCTATTCCTTTTAATAATGTGCGTCTAGATGTGTCTTCAATATCAATTAAATCGGTCATTTTCGTTTATCCGCTGTGTCTGCTTTTTTTCTTATGATACTTAAGAATAATTAAAGAATGTTAATTATATCATAAAATGCTTAAAGATTGTCTGCAAGTGTTGTCCTGTTCTTTTCAGAGAAAAAGTTAAAAATAGGTAATTTTTTTTGATTATATAATTCGGAAACCAACAGAGTATCCCACCCATAATTGTCTGGCCCGTATGTTAAACTGCCATCTTCATTGATCCAAATTGTTAGATAAAGAAGATAAACCGGGATCTTTTGCTGCGCAGCAACATCCGCCATTTTACCACGCGTAAGCATATGTTCGGTGTAATTGTCGTCCCAGTTTGAATTAGGTGCGAGAATAAAATCAGCTAATTCTTTCGGGTTTTTAACGCGCACACAACCCGAGCTGACCGCACGATCAGAGGAGCGGAAATATTCAGGTGAAGACGTATCATGTAGATAAATATTATATTGATTCGGCATTAAAATCCGAATATTGCCAAGGGGGTTTGTCGGGCCGGGGCCTTGTACCATTTGGAAATTGACCAGTTCGTTGTCTTGAACGCTTGCCCAATCAATTTGTGCGGGATCAATACTCATCCAACCATCTTCGGTCTTTGTTTTTATATCAATGCCTTTTGGCGCAAGTGCCATAGGGTCTTCACGCAGCAGCGGAAGGTAATCTTCTCTTTTAATTGTTTTGGGGACCGTCCATGTAGGATTATATCGCACACCAGTTATTGTCGATGTAAAGCTAAGAGTTGGGCGTTTTTTACGACCCACAATGACCGGCATCTCCAATTCGGTATTACCATTTTCAATCGCCCATAACGTTTGGGAGGGGATATTTACAAGCACGTATTTATTTGGTTTATGTGGATCCAACCATCGCAAACGTTCCATGTTCGCAATGATTTGATGCACTTTATCACGCGGTGTTTTATTCATAAAAGCGATGGTCTGCGGGCCAACAATACCATCCGCTTTAAGGTTGTTATCCTGTTGGAAATGAATCACGGCCTGCACTAATTCATCATCATAAACATTTTCCTGCCATCCTTCGGCGCTCACATTTAAAAATTTGCGCAGAAGAGGCACAAATTCCTGATGCACTGATCCCGGTCTTAACAGCTTGGTTTCGGTCAAAACCAAAGGCGTATGTTCCTGATAAGGGCTTTGACTAATTTTAATAAGGGTTTCTTTTAATTTCGCATAAAGCGGGCCTTGCGGCTCCAAGCTTTTAAAGAAAGCCTGTAGATCAGTATTGTTTTTAACTTGTTCCAATAACCATGTTTGATCAATAGCGCTACGCCAATATCTGGAATCTTGTTCGATGGCTTTTGCGCTAACCCGCATGCCGGTCATATCGCGCACATATCTCAGGTAAGCATCACTGATCATGGTATCGAAAAAGCGCGGTGCAATATTGCGCTGACTTGCTAAATAATTCTGGATATCATCCAAGTGATAATTTTCGGGGTTCAGGCCGTGCTGCCATGAATTTTGTAGTGTTTCGAGTAAGGTTTGCGCATTTCTGCTTGGGCGTCCTCGGCCATCCATCCACAGAGTTTCTATGGACTGGGTTTGATAGTAATTATCAATCAGGGAGCTATATTTCAAACCATCAATCGCATAGGCCGGCGGCGTGATGAGTGATATAGCTAAGCAAATCGCGGACAGGAATCTCATTAAATTAGTAGTATCAGAGTTTAAAATATATGAGAAGCGTAACATGCTTTATTGGCCGCGAAAATGTTATGACGCACTAAGCTCACTTGTCGCCGGGTAGGGGATGGAAAGATTATTGATATTGTCCAATTCCTCTTTAAAGCCAGAAGGTCCTGTCATGGCCAGAGCACGCCCCGCTTTTTCCAATTTTTTGCAAAATTCGATATAATCATGATTATAAAAGGAAACATTTTCTGTGCCAATAATGGGTGATGTAAATTTGTTATCGTGTCTTTGCCCCGTCAGGAGCGCAAATAAAAATTTATAACCATCCTCCTCGGGCTCTTTGTCATAGCCATTGTTACGTGCCCATTCATCGGGACTTGCGTCTCTAAACATAATTTTAATGCCATATAAAAAAAGATAGAAAACATCTTCTTTATAATGTGCTTCTGCGGCTGGATTTGCGACCGAATGGTTTTTCTTTTCGGCAGCGGCGGCAAAAGATAAAACGTTTGATCCTTCCTCGCATTGCGCTTTATAAAAAGTGGGTTTTATCTCTGAGATTAGACTAGACAAATCGTCAAAGCCCTTTGCCATGCCCTGTATAAAAGGGGGCTTGCCAGCTTTTATTTCGGTCAGGATGCGATCATTTAAAAACATAATATAGTATATAATGAATGTTAATTTTTATGTCAATTACAAATCCATATAGGTGTGGCTTTCTTTGCCGCCGCCAGGATGGGTGACCGCGCCTTTTTCTGCGGTGCCGACCAGTTGGGCATATTTCCACAGCGCGCCGGATTGGTAATTTGTCTCACGTGGCTTCCAGCTTTTTTTACGCGTGGCCAATTCGTCATCTGATAATTTCACATCCATCGTGCCGTTTTCGGCATCAATGACAATGATGTCCCCGTCTTTTAACAGACCGATCGGGCCGCCGACTGCGGCTTCGGGGCCAACATGACCAATACAGAAACCACGTGTTCCGCCGGAAAATCTACCATCGGTAATCAGCGCGACTTTGCCGCCTGTTCCTTGACCATATAACGCGCCGGTCGTGGAGAGCATTTCACGCATACCGGGGCCGCCCTTGGGGCCTTCATAACGAATAACTAAAACATCACCTTCTTTATATTCGCGCTTTAATACGGCGCTTAGGCAGGCTTCTTCGCTGTCAAAACAACGGGCGGGCCCTTCAAATTTTAAGGTTGGCAGACCGGCAATTTTCACAATTGCGCCTTCGGGGCATAAATTTCCTTTTAATCCCACAACTCCGCCGGTGGCATGAATGGGCTTTTCAATGGGGAAGACAACATCCTGATTTTCGGGGAATTTAACATCACGGTAATTCTCACCTAAAGTTTTGCCGGTGACCGTGATGCAATCTTCATGCAGATAGCCGCCCTTCATTAATTCGCGAATAACCACGCCAACGCCGCCGATTTCATATAAATCTTTGGCAACATATTTACCGCCGGGTTTTAAATTGGCGATGTAAGGTACTTTTTTGAAAATATCGGCAACAGCATGTAAGTCAAAATCAATTCCCGCTTCATGGGCTATGGCAGGTAAATGCAGTGCTGCATTGGTTGATCCGCCGGTTGCCGCCACAATCATCGCTGCATTTTCCAATGATTTTCTGGTCACAATATCACGTGGGCGAATATTTTTCTCAATCAAATTCATGACGGTTTGACCGGAGGCAAAGCCATATTCATCGCGTGTTTCATAAACCGCCGGTGCGCCTGCAGATTCGGGCAGGGCAAGGCCGATGGCTTCGGAAACGCATGCCATGGTATTGGCGGTAAATTGACCGCCGCACGCGCCCGCACACGGACAGGCAACGGATTCCATTTCCTTCAAATCGGCATCACTAAATTCACCGGTGGCATGTTTTCCCACGCCTTCAAAGACATCAATAATTGTGACATCTTCACCGCGGAAGTTCCCGGGCAATATTGACCCGCCATACATAAAGACAGATGGGCAATTCAAACGCACCATCACCATCATCATCCCGGGTAAGGATTTGTCACAACCTGCAAGCCCCACAAGGCCATCATAGCAATGACCCCGCATAGTTAGTTCAACCGAATCTGCAATCGCTTCTCGGCTCACCAGAGAGGAACGCATGCCCTCATGACCCATGGCAATCCCGTCGGTGACGGTAATGGTGGTGAATTCACGCGGTGTGCCACACGCGTCTTTGACCCCGCGCTTAACGGATTGCGCTTGTCTTTGTAGCATAATGTTACATGGCGCGGCCTCATTCCAACAGGTGGCAACACCAACCAAAGGCTGGGCGATCTCAACATCCCCCAATTCCATGGCGCGCAGCATGGCGCGGTGAGGGGCGGATTGCGGGCCAACAGTGACGTGTCGAGAGGGAAGCTTGTCTTTATTCCATGTTTTTGTCATGCGGATAATAAACTACATTTATAACGGTGAGACAAGTCTCAGAATGAAATGCTTCGCAATAAAGCGTGACTTGAGAAAGTCATGTAATTATTACAATACTTTAAAATGACACAAATACACCCAACCGCCGTTATCGACCCAAAAGCCGAGATTGACCCTTCTTGTTCAATCGGGCCATTTTGCGTCATTGGGGCGAATGTAACACTTCATAAAAATGTCACCCTTAAGGCGCATGTCATTATGGACGGGCACACAAGTGTTGGGGAGAATACCACGATTTTTCCCTTTGCATCCATTGGCGGCGCGCCGCAGGATTTGAAATATAAAGGCGAGCCATCGCAGCTGATTATTGGCAAAAATAATATGATCCGCGAATATGTGACCATGAATCCCGGCACCGAGGATGGCGGCATGAAAACTGTGGTCGGGAATAATTGCCTGTTTATGATGAGCGCGCATATCGCCCATGATTGCCACTTGGGGGATCATATCGTGATGGCCAATCACGCAACGTTGGCGGGGCATGTCACGGTGGGGGATCATGTCTGGTTTGGCGGGCTGTCCGCTGTATTGCAATATGTGCGTATTGGCTCCTATGCCGTCATTGGTGGCATGGCGGGCGTGGAAAATGATGTTATTCCCTTTGGCCGCGTTAAAGGCGAGCGCGGCTCCCTCGCTGGCTTAAACTTAATCCGCATGGAGCGTTTAGGTCTGGAAAAATCCCAAATTAAAACCCTGCAACGCGCCTATAACCAGCTCTTCGGGGATGAAGGCACCATGGATGGGCGGATCGAGGCGGTCGCCGAAGATTTCGGTGATGACCCCTATATTGCCCAAATCATCGAATTTGCGCGGTCAAAAGATAAATATCCTTTGTGCTCACCAAAGAAGTGATTCTCATTATCTGTTATTTTACGGGTTTCTGATAATATATTAACTATGGTTCAAAATTCTCTCTCTCTTAAGAATATCAAATCCCTCGGCATCATCGCCGGTGGCGGCTCCCTTCCGGAGCGTTTGCTTCATTCCTGTGATAGACGCGGAATTGAAGTATTTATTATTGGGCTGGAGGGACAGACGGATCGTAATTTAATGGCGGGGCGTAAGCATCTCTGGACGCGCATGGGCGCGGCGGGGCAGATTATGCAGACCTTAAAGGCGCACCAAATTCGCGATGTTGTTATGATTGGCTCGGTTAGTCGCCCATCCTTTGCAGAACTGAAACCGGATTGGAAAACGGCTGCTTTTCTTATGAAGCTCGGCATCAAGGCATTGGGGGATGATGGTCTGCTTTCCGCCATTCGCGGCCTGCTCGAAAAAGAAGGCTTTACGGTGCATAGCGTACAAGATTTTGCCGAAGATTTGCTCGCCCCCGTTGGCGCTGTTGGAAAATATAGCCCGGAGGAATCCGATCAGGAAGATATTAAGCGTGGTCTGGAGGTTGCGCGTGCCATTGGCGCGCTGGATGTCGGTCAGGCGGTGGTTATCCAAGAAGGACTGGTTTTGGGCATGGAGGCCATTGAAGGCACAGACGCGCTGATCAATCGGTGCGGCGAAATTAAACGCGGCGGGCGCGGGCCAATTTTGGTGAAGCTCTGTAAGCCACAACAAGATACCAGTCTGGACATGCCAACCATTGGGCCAATGACCGTGGAGCATGCCGCCTTTCGCGGCTTTCGCGGCATTATCTTTCAAGCGGGAAAAACTTTGCTGATTGACCCCCAAGAAGTCGCCCAAAATGCCGATGCGGCAAAAATGTTTGTGTATGGCGTGGAATAGGCTTGATTTTAGAAAGTCTTTTTGATTATAAGGACTTTCAAAATGAGGGGGGTATAATATGCAAAACTATACGTTAACTTTACGCGAATCTGAAGAGAACATTGAGAAGGTCATAAGCGTAATGGATTCGGCCATTAGTATATTATTTGCACAGGCTAATGAAGGCAGGTATTCTTGTACAATTGGTGAAGGTGAGATTGAATTTTCACAACAAGTAAAAGTGCCGCCTCAGGTAGATATACACCAAGCTGCGGCTTCAATTCGGCGTAATTTACCTTACACTGTAGAGTTAGATAAAAACGATGAAAAAGATCCCACAATCACACTTACGCCACTTGGCGGTGTTTAGGATATATGCACGATGTTGCGAAATATTCGCTTTCCCTCCTACGTTCTTCACGCTAAAACACTCATATGATAGACACATTTAAAATTGGCATTGCGGGGCTTGGAACAGTCGGATGCGGCGTGATCGAGATCTTGCAAAATCATAAGGATATGATCAAAGCGCGCGCGGGGCGCGAGATTGAGATTGTCGCGGTCAGTGCGCGCAGCCAAAAAGATCGGGGCATTGATATGTCCGCTTATGATTGGTGCGAAAAATCAGCCGCCTTGGCGGATCATGAACAGATTGATTGCGTTGTGGAATTAATGGGCGGCGATGACGGTCCCGCCAAAACTTTGGTGCAAAGTACGCTTGAAAGTGGCAAGCATGTTGTCACAGCTAATAAAGCATTATTAGCGCATCACGGATATGATTTTGCCATCATCGCCGAGCAGCAGCGCGCAGGTATCGGCTATGAAGCGGCCATCGCGGGCGGCATACCGGTTGTTAAAGCCTTAAGAGAGGGGCTTGCCGCCAATCAAATAACCGCCATTTCGGGTATCTTAAACGGCACATGTAATTATATTTTGTCCACCATGGAAGATACAGGCAGAGATTTCGATGATGTTTTAGCAGAGGCGCAAAGCCTTGGTTATGCTGAAACTCCGCCCGATCTGGATATTGACGGAATCGATGCGGCGCATAAATTATGCTTATTGTCTGCGCTCGGTTTTGGGGTAAAGCCTGATTTTGATCGTCTGTCCATTGAAGGCATTCGCAATGTAACCGCCGCCGATATTCAAACAGCTAAGAATAAAGATCAGGTTATTCGCCTGATTGGGAAAGCCACGAAAGAGGGCGCCGTTATGAAGCCGGAATATATTCCTGTATCATCACCTTTAGCCGCCATTAAAAGTGCTCAAAACGCGGTCTTGATCTCCGCTGATCCTGTTGGCGATATTTTCCTAACCGGCGCAGGGGCAGGGCGGGGTCCCACGGCATCGGCTGTGGTGGCGGACATCATTGATTTGGCACGGGGAAATATTCGCCCGGTCTTTGGGATATCTGCTTTAAATTTAAAATAGATGATCTAAGTTTAAGAAGTACAACGCAAAGAGTTGAAATATAATTATATGGGCAACGTAAATTTCTAGAGTATTCCGTCCCATAAATTGTAAGCTCCCCGTAATTATAGATCCACATTTTTGTGTTAAATTGGGGTAATTTTCTTTTGTAAAAAAAGCGTATAAATATATTCTAACAAAGAAGGTGCCAACTGCCATAAATGCAAATTCATATATATTAAAATTAAACGTAAGTTGCATCATCAAAATAAATGAAAAGTAGGCAAATAACATAAAGTTAAAAACAATATTATCATTTCCCTTACGTTTTTTGATCTCATCTTTATGTCTAACCATATATCCAAACATAGCTGTAAGCAGTCCTAATGTTCCATATTCTGTAATGGCCATAGTCGGCAGGATAAGAAGAAATAGCGATCCTGATAATAACCATAAATAGGCGTTGTTTTTTAAACATATGGTCATAACCGGGTCTATAAGTAGGCGAATTAATATAATTGTGACTAGGGCATTAAGGGGTAAAATAGCTATCCCTGTAATGGCATCTAACAAGATTAAAATCACTGCTCCTCCCCATAATTTTACAGGAATGTCACGTCCCGAGGCATGGCCCACCAAATAGAACCAGACAGGAAAACCTATACGACCTAAGGCTCTTAACCATAATTCTTCGGGGAAGAAATAATAACCGAGATGGTCGATAACCATAATAATTACAGCGAATGACTTAAGTAAGTCATAAGATGTAATATTAGATGAATATACTTTAGGAATTGCTGACATAATTTATTATAAGCAAAAATAGTAAAAGATGAAGAACATATATTTCCAGCGTGCGGCGTCCCATTATAAATAACGGATATTTTATCACGGTCTTTAATGTGCCATCTGATTTAAATTCCATCGGTTGAAATTGCATCAATGAAATGCTGAGGCATATCAGCATAATAAACATAAATGCGACATTCATGATTTCAAATTGATGAAATTCATACCACATTCCCAATGTATAGACCGTGGCTGTTAACATCGAAAAGCCATAAATATGAAGGGGAGATAAGTTTTTGAGATTATTTTTATGACGCGCGATATAGCCGCACATTGCAAATAGAAAACCAAGAGATCCATACTCCAGAATAAACATCGAGGGGATAGCAATAATGGCGCAGATGGTCAAAATACCGAATAATTTTTCAAAATCCTGTGTTGCTCGCACCATCACATAATCCAGCAGGGCACGTATTAGCAGAAACGTAAAAATAATATTGAGAGGAAGAGCGCCATAGCCGTTTTGCATGTAAACGCTCCCTACCAAAAGGATTGTCCCCCATATCCAGAGCCTTAATTCCGATCTTTTATGAAGGGCGTAACCGATCAAAAAAAACCATACGGGCGCGGAAAGCCGGCCAATTAAACGTAATTCCTGTATATCCTCATAGAAAAAATAGCCAATATGATCCACAAACATCGTTATTAAAGCGAATGTTTTTAACAAATCATACGATGTTATATTCTGTGAGATATCGCTGCGGAAAATATTAACGCGGAAGGTCATGGACTATATTTCTATAAAAAGCTTTGGGGGTCAATATCAACTGTCACTCGAACGGGGTTGGGGATCTCAACATGATTGAGCCAGTGTTTAAGCGTTTTTTGAATGTGCAGGTTTTTATCCGCAATTACCAATAAACGAAAGCGGTATTTATCACGCAAACGTGACAAAGGCGCGGGGGCGGGGCCTAGTACTTGTAAAGCCTTATTATCAGGCGCGGCCATGGCAATTTGTCTGGCAGTATGAACAGTTTGTGCCTCGTTTGCACCGCTGACGATGAGGGAGGCAAGGCGGCTGAAGGGCGGCATGTGTCCATGTTGGCGCGCCTCGGCTTCTGCTTTTAAAAATTGATCGCGCGCCCCCGCCGCCAGTGCTTGGATAACCGGATTGTCCGGCATCCATGTTTGGATAAAAACTTGTCCGGCTTGCTGGTCTTCTTTGGCCTCACGTCCGGCGCGTCCTGCGACTTGATGCAATAAATGATATGTTTTTTCCATGGCGCGCAGATCGCCCCCCTCTAATCCCAAATCGGCATCAACAACCCCGACACAGGTCAGTTTGGGAAAGTGGTGACCTTTGGCAATAATCTGTGTGCCAATAATGATGTCAACTTCATTATTTCTAATGCGATCAAGGGTTTGTTGCAGGGATCCTGTATCTTCATTTAAATCGCTGGCAAGAACTTCGATACGATTATTAGGAAAGTATTCCTTAACCTCTTCTGCTATTCTCTCAACCCCGGGGCCGCATGGCGCAAGGCTGTCATGCTCGCCGCAATTGGAGCACGTATCGATCATTTTATTTTGATGCCCACAGTGATGACATAACAGCACATTTTTAAATTTATGCATCGTTAACCAAGCAGAGCAGCTGGGGCATTCATATCGATGTCCGCAAGAACGGCATAGTGTGAGCGGCGCATATCCGCGCCTGTTAAGGAATAATAACCCCTGTTCGTTTTTACTCAAGGAGTATTCCAAAGCGCCTTTCAGTGGCTCTGAAATAAAATGCTGTGCGCCATCTGGTTTGTGGACTTTCATATCAACAATATGAATATCGGGCATATGGGCATCACCGAAACGTTGCGGAATTTTTAAATGATGATAGCGTCCCTCCCAAGCATTGATCATCGTTTCCAAAGATGGGGTCGCAGAAACGAGGCATATAGGAATATTTTCCAAATGCGCGCGATACACCGCCATGTCCCGCGCATGGTAAATTACCTGATCCTCTTGTTTATAGGCGGGGTCGTGCTCCTCATCAATAATGATTAATCCAAGTGCCTGATAGGGGAGGAATAGGGCAGAGCGCGCACCCACAATGACTTTTGTTTCCCCGCAAGCTACGCCGCGCCATGTTTTTCTGCGCTGTGCAGGTGTAAGTGCGGAGTGCCATAAAGCAGGCGCGCAGCCGAAGCGTTTTTTAAATCGGTCAAGAAATGCATTTGAAAGGGCAATTTCAGGAAGCAGTATAAGCACTTGTTTTTCTTGTTTTAATACCTCTGCAACGGCCTCAAAATAAACTTCGGTTTTCCCTGATCCTGTCACCCCGTCAAGCAAAGCGCATGAGTAGGATTTTTTTCTTATGCTGTTGATTAATGCCTGCGCGGCGTCATTCTGTTCTTTGGATAATCCATAACTCGCCAAAGTTGGATTGGGATGGGAGCAAGGCGCAGGGGATATCATAGTCACCTGCTCAAGAATATCATGTTTAACCAGTGTCTTAATCGGGCTGGCGGTAATGCCCAGAGCATGTGTAATTTGCGCCGCGCTACGTGGTTGTTTTCTATCAAGCAGCGTTAAGATATCTGCGCCTACGGCGGAAACGTCCTCTTTCTTTTCTTTAATTTGGTATCCGGTTATTCCTTTTTCCGGCTCAAATGCGCTGGGCGCGGACAAACTCATTTTTAAAACGGCGCCCAAGGGGGAAAGGGTATATGATGCCACGCGCTCTATAAATTCGATATGTGTGCGGGGAAGGGGCGGTAGATCATAAATATCCAAAATTTCTTTCAACTTTTTGGTATCTGATGCCGGTTCATGCCCCCAGACAACGCCGAAAACTTTCCTATTATTCAACGGTATCTGCACATATGTGCCAATTTCCGGCACAGCACAGCGTTCTGGCAAAGCATAGCTATAGGCCTTTTCGATAAAAGTCGCCGGTAAAACCGAAACGACTTTCCGCTCTTGCAAAAAAAAGTCAGGGGTGGTCATATACAGCAGAATAACGAAAGAATAAGGACAAACCTATGAAATTTTTTGCGGATACATCCAATATTGACGATATCAAAGATCTTGATGGCTTGGGACTTTTGGACGGCGTAACCACCAATCCAAGCATTATTGCCAAGAGCGGGCGCGAATTTATCCCCTTAATCGAAGAGATTTGCAAAATTGTGACCGGTCCTGTCAGCGCGGAAGTCGCGGCAACTGATTATGAAACCATGATAAAGGAAGGCGAAAAGCTAGCAGGGCTTGCCGATAATATTGCTGTCAAAGTTCCCTTAACCGAGGCGGGACTTCGCGTATGTAAGGCTCTCTCCGATAATGGAACTATGGTGAATGTAACACTTTGTTTTACATCCGGTCAGGCGCTATTGGCAGCAAAAGCAGGTGCCACGTTTATTTCCCCCTTTGTTGGTCGCCTTGATGATTTATGCCAAAGCGGAATGGAATTAATTGAGGATATCGTCGGTATCTATGATAATTACGGGTTTGAAACCGAGGTGCTGGTCGCATCCGTGCGTAATCCGATGCATATCATCGATAGTGCACGTATCGGCGCGGACGTTGTCACATGCCCCCCATCTGTTATAAAACAGCTTTATAATCACCCTTTAACTGATAAAGGTTTGGCGGCATTTGTTGAAGATTGGAAAAAAACGGGTCAAAGTATTTTATAAGTTCAACTTTAGGCTATTTTTTGATATAATTGCTGTTCAATTTTAGAATGTACATAAAATATGGATGATGAAGAGCAGCTTCGTGAAATTCTGATAGAGCGCGAAGAAGAACATAGAGATTTGGATGAGACAATTTCCCGGTTGATGGAAACCCCGCCGGTTAATTTCCTGCAATTACAACGTTTGAAAAAACGTAAATTACAGCTTAAAGATGAAATCTCTAAACTCAAGAGCTCGCTTTTGCCGGATATTATTGCATGAATGACGCCTCTCCCCTCATCTCCATCATTATGGGCTCGCAATCGGATTGGCCAACATTTCAACATGCGGCGGATATATTGGATGCTTTAAACGTCTCTTATGAAACGCGGATTGTGTCGGCGCATCGCACGCCGGATCGTATGGTTGAGTTTGCTAAAAAGGCAAAGGCGCGTGGAATTAAAGTCATTATAGCCGGCGCAGGCGGCGCGGCGCATTTGCCGGGAATGGTCGCCAGCATGACTACGCTTCCAGTGTTAGGAGTTCCGATCGAAAGTAAAGCTCTGAAGGGGATGGATAGTTTATTATCCATCGTACAAATGCCGGGGGGGATCCCCGTCGGTACATTGGCCATTGGAACTGCGGGTGCCAAAAATGCGGCGCTTTTGGCGGCCGCTATTTTGGGGTTAAGCCATGAAGATATTGCCTCATCTTTAGAAAAATGGCGGCAGGAACTAACGGACAGCGTTGCTGACTGTCCCGTTTAATTGGTGGAAACGACCTGCGCCGGAATATCAATATCACCTGTATTTAGTACTTCTTTTTGAGCCGATATTCCAAGGCGTCTTTGCATCGCCTCAAAAATGGTGCGCGGAATATTCTCTCCCGTGGCTTGTTCTAACCCTTTAAATCCGGGGAATGTGTTCGCCTCGCAAATGGTATATCCTTCTTCAGAGAATAATAAATCCACGCCGGAAACATCGATGTTCAAAATTTCCGATGTACGAATCGCCAGATCAATTGCTTCGGCATCTGGCTCAAATAATTGGACTGATCCGCCCTTGGAGTAATTTGCTTTAAAATCGCCTTCTTTGGCGCGGCGTTCCATGGCGGCAACCACATGCCCATCCACAACAAATAGACGTAAATCACGACCTTTGCTGAAGGAAATAAATTTCTGGAAGATAAGCTGTATATTCGGATTGGTTTCTTCGATCAAATTCATCAAATCTGAGAACGCATTTTGATGCTCAATTAAGAATACGCCTGACCCGTTCGATCCCAGGCGCGTTTTTACCACAACCGGAAAGCCTACGGTCTCTTCTACCAATTTTAAATCAACGGGGAATTTGGCAAGAAGGGTGGTCGGTGTCGGTAATCCCGCCCGCGCCAAAATTTGATGCGTATGCAGCTTATCCCCAACCTTTTCAATGGTTTGTTCCGGATTAAAGACAGGCACGCCTTGCTGGCGTAATTGGCGTATAACCGCAAAGGAGAAAAAATTTCGGTCATTTTCTGAAAGATAGGGCAGTACAAAATCAGGCAACTTTTTATGCTGCCCATTGACCAGAATTGAATCCTTATGTTCATCACTGATCAACAGGTCAAACTCCTGTGGGCGGATAACTTCAATATTAATGCCCATTTTCGGGGCTTCCGCAATCATGCGTCGCACTTCAAATGCCAGATCAACAGAAGATTCAATGTCTTCTCCGTATAAAATCCACACGTTCATAGCTTAACACAGAGCCTTCCGGCTCTGCCTTTCTTATCTGTTATTATAGTTGGTAGCTTATCATAGTTTGAAATATCGCAGATAATCTTACTTAGATGTCTTTGATTTTTCGTCCTTTTTGCTAAGTTTTATGGCTGTAAAACGGACGCTTCCTTGGTTATTCAAAAGAAGCAACACGGATCCTTTTCCATCTTTTTCTGCTTGTGCAATCGCCGTGGAGACATCCTTCAAAGATTCCACTTTTTTCTGGTTAATTTCCACAACAATATCGCCTGGCATTAAGCCTTTTTCCGCCGCTTCTGACAGATTATCAACCTGAGTGATAACAAGACCTTCGACAGAGTCCGGCACAGCATATTGCTCACGCGTCAGTTTTGACATGGGTGACAGGCTGATCCCTAACTCTGATACTTTTTCATCTTTCACGCTTGGGGGTACATTGTCATTTGCGGCATTGTCGATTAATCCATCTTCTTCCGCTTTTTCCAACTCACCAACACTCACGGATTTTGTTATTTTTTCTCCGTTGCGCCAAATGACGATGGGAACTTCTGTGTCAATTTTGGTTTCCGCAACAATGCGGGGAAGTTGGCGCATTTCATCTACGCGCTGGTTATTAAATTCAACAATCACATCGCCTGCTTGTAACTCGGCTTTGCCTGCCGGGCTGTTCTCATTCACACTGGCAACCAAGGCGCCATGCGCCGAGTCCATTGATAGGCTTTCGGCAATTTCATCAGTAACGGTTTGGATTTTTACGCCAAGCCAGCCGCGACGTGTGCGACCATATTCAATGATTTGCTTAATCACCGGATCCGCAAGAGAGGAGGGGATAGCAAATCCAATCCCTACAGAGCCGCCGGAGGGAGAGAATATAGCGGTATTAATGCCAATCACTTCGCCCTGAAGGTTAAACATTGGGCCACCTGAATTTCCTCTATTGATCGAGGCATCGGTTTGGATGAAGTCATCATAAGGCCCGGAATTAATATCACGCTGCCTTGCGGAAACAATTCCCGCTGTGACGGTGCCGCCCAAACCAAACGGATTGCCGATGGCAACAACCCAGTCACCAACGCGCATAACATCACTGTCGCCAAATTTAACGGCATGTAGCTTTTTCTTTGTATTGACTTTTAATACAGCGATGTCGGTTTTATCATCCATGCCAATCACATCGGCGGTTAATGTCGTGTCATCATGCAATGTCACGCGCACTTCTTCGGCATCGCGAATAACGTGGTTATTGGTGATGATATATCCGTTTTCGGCATCAATGATAAATCCTGATCCCAAAGAAGCCGGCGGTATTTGCGGTGTATTCTGTCCGCCGCGGCGATTTAAAAATTCTTCAAAAAAATCTTCAAAAGGAGAGCCGGGGGGAAGCTGTGGTAATTCCGGCAGATCTTCGCGTGCCTCAACTTTTTGAGTGGAGGAAATATTGACAACAGAAGGCAAAAGTATTTCTGCCAGATCGGCAAAACTCTCCGGTGCATGATTTTTTATAATGGCATTATTGGCATTTTCATCTTTTCTACCAAATAACTGGGCATTGGCAGGTCCTGATATAGCTACAAACAGCATAGAAAGCGAGAGGGCAGACGATAAGAACAAATTATTTGTGCGCATAAGAGACATCCTTTTCTAAAATGTATAAAGCTAAAATAATATATTTAGCAGGCTAGTCAACACTACCGAAATAGTCAAAGAATTCACTGTTCGGATTGATGACCAATGTGGTTTCAGGATTCGCCAAGGCATTTTTATAGGCCTCAGTAGAGCGATAGAAAGAATAGAATTCTTTATCTTGATTGAAAGCTTTGGCATATGTCTGGATGGCTGTTTTATCGCCTTCACCGCGAATGATCTCTGCATCACGACGCGCTTCTGCCAATAAAACATCACGTTCCTTATTTGCTGTTGAACGAATTTCAAGAGAACGCTCCTCGCCTTTGGCGCGTGTCTCTGTGGCGCGTTCTTGCAATTCTGAAATCATGCGTCGTACCGTGGATGTTCTCAAGTCAGAGGTTAAGTCGGCGCGAACAATGCGCACATCGACAATCTTAATACCCAATTGGTCGGCCTGTGTTTTTCTGTTCACTCGCATCATAATATTATTCATGACAGTTGTTCTCTCCGATGAGAGCAATTCTTTCAGGCTGGTTTTACCAAGAACGGTTCTGGTGGCATCATTTAAAATATTTTCCAAACGGCTATTCGCCTGATCAATCGTGCGTAGTGTTTTCAGGAATTGCAGAGGATCAATAATGTTATAACGAGCAAAGGTATCAACAATAATCGGCTCACCGCTAACATTCTGTAGGGTGCCATCATCATCCGCATTTTCACTTTGGTCTGTTTCAGACTCGTCATCGCTATTTCTTACGCTGCCATCATTGTTGATGTTCATGCTGGCGCTGGCAATAACTACCTGTGCAGAGGGGGGATCAACGGACAAAATGCGACGATCAAAATAACGAACGGTATGAATAAAGGGGATTTTGAAATGAATGCCGGGTTTTTTAATGAAGCTGCTCGGATCATTTTCATTCCCGTCAGGGCGACCTAAAAATAACAAAATGGCTTGCTGGCGTTGATCAACGATGTAAAACGCTTGGGTCGCTGCAATAATTAAGGCTGCCAGGACAACAAATAGAATAGTAAATTTGGTTTGCATCGTTACTTCTTCGCTTGTGTTTGATTTTGTTTAGTCAGTTCATTTAAAGACAGATAGGGGACAGTGCCTTGCCCGCCTCCAGTTGCTTGCTTATCCAGAATAATTTTATTCGCGTTTTTAAGCACATTTTCCATGGTCTCCAGATAAATACGTTTTTTCGTGACGTCTTCACCGGTGCGATAGGCTTCAAGGACGGAATTAAAACGATCCGCATCACCTGTGGCTTGCGCCACTTTCGATTCTTTATAGGCCTGCGCCTGTTGTTTCATCTGAATCGCTTCACCACGCGCCTTTGGCAAAATATCTTCGCGATAGGCCTGTGCTTGGTTTTGAATATCCTCGGCATCCTGTTTTGCGGATTGTACATCCTGGAATGCATTTTGAACTTCGGGGTGAACTTCGGCTTTTTCAATCAGTATTTGTGAAATATTGACGCCGGAATTGTAATCATCCAGATTTTTCTGAATGATTTCTTTCGTGCGAGCACCAATTTCATCACGGGCGCGGGTAATGATCGGGAACATGTTATTTTGACCGACCACTTCACGAATGGCACTTTCGGCAACTTTCTTAATGGTATTTTCCTGATCTTCTATATTAAACAGGAAATCTTCGGCGGAATGGATATTCCATAGAACCACTAAATCGACATCCACAATATTACGATCAGATGTCAGCATTAAGCTCTCTTCCGGAATATCGCGCTTAGCCCCTGTGGATCTGCCGGACGTAAAGCGTGAAGACATGCCACCATCTGAATAGCCAATGCTCAAACGTCTGAATTCTTCTACATTTAAAACGGTGTTTTTTTCAATGGGCCACGGGAATCGGTAGCCGATACCTTCTTGTAATTGCGTACGGTTATATTGACCAAAACGCTGAATAACCGCCTGTTCACCGGGCTGCACTATAAATAATCCCGTTGCCAGCCACAGCAGAACTAGAACAATAAATCCCAGTAGGAATACTTTTCCGCCGCCAAAGCCTGTCGGCATAAAATCATTCATATTTTCACGCGCTCTGCGGATGATATCATCAAAATCCGGCGGTTCCCCGCCTGAGCCGCGCCCGCCGCCGCTTTGCTTCCAAGGGCCGCGATCAGGGGTATTATTATTTCCTGCATTCCCCCACGGATTGCGCCGCTTTTTTCCGTTATCACCAGAATTATCGTCCCAAGCCATTTCTTTTCTTTCGATGTCCCGTTATATGAAGTATTTAAGGTAACATATCGAAACCACGAAGAAAGGCAAGAGAAGTTGGTCAATAAGGATGATATTTTTGAGGCATTAAAACCGCTCGGCTTAACACCCGATGATATTGGCGGTCTGCATATCACCGACTTCGGGCAGGTGCAATTTACCATTGAGGTCGATCCCGAAAAGGGATCCGAGTTGGAACCATTGCGACAAGGGGCAGAGGCGGCGGTCAATAAAATTGCGGGCGTGACCCGCACTATGGCGATTTTAACCGCACAAAAAAAAGCGCCGGATTTTATGCCGCGTGTTGCCGCCGACCCGCATGGGATGAATAAAAATCCCAAACTCAATAACCTTCCGATCAAGCATATTATTGCCATCGCCAGTGGTAAGGGCGGGGTTGGAAAATCAACTATCGCCGTGAATGTTGCACATGCCCTGCACAAATCCGGTTTAAATGTCGGGCTTTTGGATGCTGATATTTACGGGCCGTCTGTACCCATGATGTCGGGTGCGGAAATCAAAAAACCGGAAACGATTGATGGTAAATTACAGCCATTGGAAAAAAATGGGTTAAAGCTGATGTCTATCGGATTTATTACCGATGGTGATCAGGCACTGATCTGGCGCGGGCCGATGGTGCAGACAGCGCTATATCAAATGCTGCGTGATGTTGCATGGGGCAGTGACCAAAATCCGCTTGATGTTTTGGTGGCTGATATGCCGCCGGGGACGGGGGATGCACAATTAACACTTGCACAAAAAGTCCCCGTTTCCGGTGCGATTATTGTATCCACGCCGCAGGATATTGCGCTGATTGATGCCCGTAAAGCCGTTGAGATGTTCCGCAAAACCGATGTGCCAATCTATGGTTTGGTCGAAAATATGAGCACACATATCTGCAGCAAATGCGGTCACGAGGAACATATTTTCGGGCATGGCGGCGCAGAAAAAGAAGCGCAAGTTTTGGGCGTCGATTTCCTCGGCGCGTTGCCCCTTGATATCGTGATTCGTAAAAATTCAGATGCGGGACAAGTTGTTGAGAGCGATATTTTTAAAACGATTTCCAAAATGATTATTAAAAAATTAGCGGTAGAGGACGCAACATAAAAAAAGCGGCTTAATAGCCGCTTTTTTGTAATTCAATTGGTACTTATTAATTTGAAGGGGTAATAGAATCTGCTTCAATTTTGACTGGTTTATAACCTACATCTGCTTCAATGCACCCTGTCCCGCCAACAGTATTTTCTACCGCGTCAGTAAATCCGTTTGTTGCAAAACTCATGATTATCTCCTTTTTTTTGTGTGCCGTTACAAATAAGATAACACATATAACGGAAGAATCAAATATGCCTTTATCACCTGAACTTGAAAACCTAGTCTATCCTGAAGCGGCGCCTTATAATGATGGCTACTTAAAGGTCTCTGACCTTCATACTATTTATTGGCAGGCCTATGGCAACCGAAACGGTATTCCGGTCATTTGTCTTCATGGCGGGCCGGGCAGCGGTCTCAGTGAATGGCATGCCCGTTTATTTGACTTATCAAAATATCATGTGATTTTATTTGACCAACGCGGATGCGGGCGCTCCACACCTTTTGCAGAACTACGGGAGAATACGACAGCGCATTTAACCGCGGACATGGACGCTTTGCGCCTTCATTTAAATATTACCGATTGGAATATTTTCGGCGGGTCGTGGGGGTCCACCCTTGCGCTTGCTTACGCTGATCAATATCCGCGCCATGTCCGCGGGCTCGTTATATATGGAATTTTTCTCGCCAGACAAAAGGAATATCATTCCATGTTTGCTGCTGATGGCCCCGCCGCGCTGCTATATCCTGAATATTACGAAGCCTTTTTATCCGTTCTACCCGCAGCGGAGCGCACTAATCCGATCTCTGCCTATCAAGCGCTTTTTGATCATGAGGATGACGCCATTCGAAGTAATGCCTTACGCGCCTGGAGCCATTGGGAAATGCGCCTGTTAACGCTGATCCCTGATGAAGATATGTTCGCGCCTGAAAATGAAGATATGAGTTTCCTCACCACGCACTCTCGCTTTGAACAACATTATTTTAAGCATAACGGGTTTATAGATGGTGATGCCTTATTACATCGCATTGGTGCAAAATTAACTGATAAATCGGTATTCATTATCCAAGGACGCTATGATTTGGTTTGCCCCCCGATCACCGCTTATGAATTGCACCGCGCCATTCCGCATAGCACACTAAAAATCACCCCCTCATCAGGGCATAGCGGCAAAAATATTGAAACCATCAAGGAATTAATGAACGCCGTTCATAAGTTGACATAAGTTTAATTCGCCTATAAGCATATATAAAAAAAATATAATATATATTGGGAGTGCATATGTCTCAGGATAGATTTGAACAAGCAACAGAATGAGCGGGTATCAAAAATACCACAAGGTAGAAAGGGGAAGTTAAAAAAATTTGGCTTCCAAGTGGTCAAAGAACAGCCCCGCCACTTTATTCTGCGCTTTGGGAATTACAGATAATATGCGGCTTAACCTTGAACATAGTCATTTAATGATATCAACGTAATTGGAGCGCGTAACTTAAAACATCTTGTGTTTTCTAACTCAAATCCATATATCTAAAAGCTGAATGCGCCCTTAGCTCAGCTGGATAGAGCGTTGGTTTCCGGAGCCAAAGGCCAGAGGTTCGAATCCTCTAGGGCGCGCCACTATTTTCATATGATAATTGTTCTGAATGTCAGGGATATACGCCGATCACGCTCCATTTTTAAACCATTGATTACATCTGATTTTCTAGCTGGAATTGCGTGTGTCCATTTATAACGGGCTTCACCGGATAGAAGGATAAGGCTGCGCGGTTTTAAATAGAACTCCTGTTTTTTGTCGCCTTTGGCAAATTGCATGATCGCTCCTGCGCCTAAGCTTAGGCTAGCAATCATATCATCAAAACATGGCACGCAATCCACATGGGCTGAAATACCCTGACCGGGGTGATATTCATTTACAATTGCTTGGTCAGGCATAAAGGGAAGTTTTTGAACAATTGGCTTAATCCAATCTGGTAGTGGCCCCAAATAAGCATTGTTTGTGACGGCCCGCGCTTTGTAGTCGTATTTATACCCGTAATGTTGCACCCTGCGTTTAAGGTCAGTTAGCCACGGCTGCATATCAATTTCAGTAATTAACGCAATTTCTTCATCCTGTGTCACAAAATCGGGAATGTAGGTCAGGCCCGGAATATCGGGTATGGATTCTTCTTCAATCTCGAACAGTAAATTCATGCGTTTAACCTGAAAACGTGAGTGACAAAGCGGTTATGATCGTCTAGCGCACTGTCATCGTCATTTGTATTAGTATGAGCGTATCCGGAAAACAGAAATGGGTCAAAAGGCCATGTTTTCGTTATTTCATATCCGGCAAAATCGGCAGAATCATTAAAGCGAAACGTCCCCTGATAATGAGGATTATCGACGGCAGTAATTAGCACGTTACCGTCAGGCTTCAAGAACTGCACCGCACTGCGCAGAAATTTTCGGATCATAACATGATTGGGATTTTGTCCATATTTAGCCTCTCGACTGCCGACATTTGGAAACTGAAAGATAACTGTATTAAATTCATGAGGTCTAAAACTTTTCTCCAAGTTTGTAGCGTCCACACCGTGAATGACCAACACACCACATTGCTTTAGATACAAAGCATTTTGTCGCGCGTTATCTGAAACATTTCTTTCCTTTTCATATGTAGTAGCAGTCATATGAGTGATTTGGGCTGTAGGCTGTGATAGCAGGCTTTTTGCAAAGCTTAAATTACCTTCACCGACAAGCAAGGCGTCACCTAAACCTTGCCAAGGGCCAAGCCGTGCATGTGAAAACGCTTTAACAGTGTGGTGGATAACATCAAACATTCTTATTTCTTTCATTAAAAAAAACCGCCACTGATAAATCAGTAGCGGATTGTTGTGATTATATTCCTATAATTTTATATTTTAGTCAATCTAAATTATCGAAAACGTCTTGCAGCATGACATTCCAATGTTCTAAACACTTGATAATCTGGTTTGTTGTTTCTGCGTCAAGGCGCACCACTTCTCAATATCAGTGCATTTTACGAACATGTCGAAGGGTTTACGCAAGGTGTAGCGCAGGTTCTGGCCATCGAGCTGTAGGTTCTCAAATACGAATTGGCACCATTCTTTTTTTACTAAATCTCACTCCTTAAAACGTTATGACAGGCGGATCATATTGCTCACGTTAATTTTAATTTACAGGAACTAAATTAAATTTAGCGTGTTGGAAAAGAAAAATTATAAGGAGAGATAATAATGAACGCACATGCCCACCCACGCCCAGCTCAACATCAAGATCATCAACCAGGAGATGAGGATCAAATGCAGCCCGCGCCTAAATCTTTGATGAAGGATTACAAAGCGGCAGGTAAATTAAAAGGGAAGGTCGCATTAATCAGCGGCGGCGATAGTGGCATAGGGCGGGCGGTCGCCATTGGATATGCCAAAGAGGGAGCCGATGTTGCGTTTATTTACCTTGATGAAGATCAAGACGCCCAAGAAACCATCAAACATATTGAAGCCGAAGGTCGCACTGCATATGCCATTAAAGGGGATATTGGCCGTAAGGATTTTTGTATGGATGCGGTTAAAAAGACGGTCGATAAATTCGGATCTTTGAATATTCTTGTGAATAATGCCGCCGAGCAACATGTACAAGAAAATTTAGAAGATATCAGCGAAGACCAGTTGCGCCGCACATTTGATACCAATTTTTTTGGTTTGTTTTTCTTAACGCAGGCGGCGCTCAAGCATTTAAAAAAAGATGATTGCATCATTAATACGGCATCTATAGTTGCCTATCGCGGGCATGATACGCTTATGGATTATGCGGCGACAAAGGGGGCTATTGTGGGTCTAACACGTTCTCTTGCGGCGAATTTAACCGATAAAGAAATTCGTGTGAATGCGGTTGCGCCGGGCCCGATTTGGACGCCGCTTATACCGGCCTCATTTGATGCGGAAAAAGTTGCCAAATTTGGCGAAAATTCCCCTATGGGTCGCGCCGGACAGCCGGATGAAGTCGCGCCCAGCTATATTTTCCTCGCATCTCAGGACTCAAGTTATATTACCGGACAGGTTATTCATCCTAACGGGGGCACAGTCATAGGCGGTTAATTGTTGCTTATGTCGCTAAAAACTCTGACTTACCATCATGTAATACATATTAATTTATAAAGGGAAATGACATGCGCCATGCACGCAAGAAAGATTTTTTCAATAAATTTGCAAAGAAAGTGGCTGTGGCGGCTGGGCATCCGGCCACCTTTTTTATCGCATGTTTTTCTGTCATTGCATGGGCGATTAGTGGGCCTATTTTTGGGTTTTCTGATACGTGGCAACTGGTCATTAATACAAGCACAACAATCATCACATTCTTAATGGTATTTGTGATCCAAAATACCCAAAACAGCGATACAATGGCGCTGCATCTAAAGATAGATGAATTATTAAGATCTCTGAAAGCGCCAAACGCAGCTTTAATGGATTTAGAGGAGCTAAGCCCAAAAGAGCTTGAAAAAGTTAGGCGATCATTTGAAAAAATCGCTAAAAAAAGCAGGGATGCACTACGTTCCGGGGAGAATGATCCGTATGATCCAAAAGACTGTAATGATTAAGTAATAGGGAGAAACTATTCTTACAAGGCTCTTATTGTTTTTATGCTCAATTATATGCATAGTGTAATTAATGCTAAGAAATATTAGCAAGAAGATAATTATATTTTGTAAGGGTATTTAGCATGCACATGATTGCCTATGTTAGTGAACTGGCTGAAGACCATATGACCATAGATTCTATTCTCGAAGATATCGTCGGTGTGGCTAAATCTGAGAATCCGAAACATTCAATTACCGGGGTGCTTTTTTATATAGATGGAAACTTCCTGCAAGTAATTGAAGGCAAGGAAAGAAATCTACGCAGCCTAATGACCAATATCGAAAATGATGCCAGACATCGGAATGTTGATTATCTGATAGACACCCCCGTCGAGAATAGGGGGTTTAGCGATTGGAACATGGAGACATTCAATTTATCTGACACGAAGGCTTTTAATAAAGAAATATTAAAAGATATAACCGAGAGCTTTAAAAAAAATCTTTTACCACATTCTAAAACGCTTCTTTTTTATTACAAAGCGTTGTTGGATGCAAAATCCTCTGCGTTAAGCGCATCAGCGGCATAACATGCCAATTGGTTATAATGTGAAGTAATATGCTCTAGAGAAAAAATAAGGGCTTAAAAAATGGGGCGACTGATGGGGATTGAACCCACGACAACTCGGATCACAACCGAGGGCTCTACCACTGAGCTACAGCCGCCACATGGATTGCCTTATTCTGGATGGTGCGGGTGGAGGGACTTGAACCCCCACGCCTTGCGGCGCTGGTACCTAAAACCAGTGCGTCTACCAATTCCGCCACACCCGCTGTTCCAGAACATGATAAAAAACAGAAAATGAAATAAATTTCAAGTGATAATAACGAAAATACCTTGAAAAAGATGTAATTATTTGTTTTGTAGTGATATCTGAAATTTTAAGGACGAGAAAAACATGAAAGCGACGCAGAAAAAACACGATGGCCTTAGCTATGAATATAAGGTTGAGATCCCCGCAAAGGATCTGGATCAAAAAGTTGACGCAAAGTTGAAAGGCTATGCCGGCCAGGTGAATATGCCCGGATTTCGTAAAGGTAAAGTTCCGCTACAATTAATGAAGCAAAAACACGGAAAAGCCGTTTTAGGCGAAGTTATTGAAGAAGCAGTTCAAGAAGCGACACAAAAAGTTCTGGACGATAATAAGATTCGCCCGGCGCTTCAGCCAAAAATTGAAATTGATAAAGATTACGCCGAAGGCAAAGATCTTGTTTATAGCCTGGCGATTGAGAGTCTGCCTGATTTTGAAATCATGGACATGAAAGGTTTAAAACTGGAGCGTCCGGTTGCGGATGTTGCAGATAAAGAGATTGATGATGCGCTGGAAAAAATCGCAGCGAATCGTAAGGGATCAACTCCGATTACCGGTAAACGCGCGTCCAAAAAAGGCGATATCCTGAATATGGATTTCCACGGACGTCTTGCAAGTGATCCTCCGCCGGAAGACGGCGATGGCCATGATCATAGACGCCCAGGCATGCATGCTCATAATCACATGTTGGAATTGGGTAGTAATTCGTTCATTCCGGGCTTCGAGGATCAGTTGATCGGCAAAAAAGCAGAAGACAAAGTTGAAGTTAAAGTCAGCTTTCCGGAAGATTACCATGCCAAAGATTTGGCGGGGGAAGATGCCATTTTTGATGTGGTTATTCATGAAATTCGTGAACCATCTGAAACTAAGATTGATGAAGAATTTGCAAAATCTCTTGGTTTGGAAGATCTTGACGCCCTACGTAAGGCCGTACGCGAGCAAATGGAAGCCGAATATGCTCAGCAAAGCCGTCTAAAATTGAAAAAATCAATTTTGGATATCATGGATGAGAAGCATAGCTTTGAAGTGCCAAAAGGGATGATCGATATGGAACATGAGCAAATCATGCGTCAAATCGATGCCGAAAAGCAACAAACCGGCTCTACTGAGGAATTAAGCAAAGAAGAAAAAGACGAATTGGCTGAAATTGCTGTTCGTCGTGTAAAACTTGGTTTGATTTTGGCTGATATTGGTCGCACCAATAACATTCAGGTCTCCGATGCTGAATTGCAACAAACTGTTATCCGTGAAGCTCAGAAATATCCGGGACAGGAAAAAATGGTTTTTGATTATTACTCTAAAAACCGCAATGCATTGGAATCACTTCGCGCCCCTCTTTTTGAAGAGAAAACGATTGATTTCATTATCGAGCGTGCCGATGTGACAGATAAGAAAGTATCTATCGAAGAGCTATCTATGGATGATGACGAAGACGCGCCAAAGAAAGCGAAAAAATCATCTGCTAAAAAAGAGCCTGCCAAAAAAGCAGACGCGAAAAAAGATGAAAAGCCTAAGGCAGATACTAAAAAACCAGCCGCAAAGAAAGCAGCCGCAAAGAAGTAAATTCTTAAAAAGTAATTTCAAAAAGCCCTGTAAGGAATTATGGGGCTTTTTTGTATCTTTTGTGGATTGTTGGAATAAGCGCAAACACGCCCAATAGAATAAACGCGCCGATGACGTCGCCTGAGAAAATCTCTTTCACCGAATTAATCTCTCCTAAACTTTGCCCCGCAAAAACATAGACTGCCGATCCGGGCAGGATGCCAAAAAATGTGGTCAAAACGTAAGTTCGCAAAGGTACATTGAATAAGGCAGGTACAATATTCACCAAAAAAAATGGAAAAATAGGCACAAGACGCATGAATAGCAGATAGCTTGCGGCGTTATCTTGCATATTGGTTTCTATTTTTTGATACAGTCCGCTCGCTTTTTCTCGTAACGTTTTGCCAAATGATGTTTTTGCGATGACAAAGATAATTGTAGCGCCAATGGTTGCCGAGGTTACCACGATCAAAGTTCCCGCCCAAAACCCGAATAAAAACCCGCCCAGTAAAGTGAGGAGTGAGGCAATAGGAAGGGATAGGGCAACGCAAATGATATATAATGCAGAAAAAATGAATGCGGAAAGGAGAGGGTGGTTTTTTGCATAGAGACGAAATTCTTCTTTGCGGGTCTGCAACTCTTCAAAAGATAATGTGTTATGTAGATCAAGCATATATGCCCCGATCATCAGGAAAATAAGAATAATCGGAAGGGTATAGCGTTTTATAAATTGCATTCTTAACATTCTATGCAATGTGTAAAATAGTTACTCATGTGCGAATGCTTTGGATGAATTGCCACGCAACGCGCCCTGATCTACTGCCACGTGTGATCGACCATTCCAGCGCGGATTTCTCTAAATTTTCTCTGGGTATATCAATATTAAAATGTGCGGCATAGGCTCTGACCATCTCCAGATATGTTTCTTGATTACACGGGTGAAAGCCAAGCCATAAGCCAAAACGGTCGGAAAGGGATACTTTTTCCTCCACCGCTTCGCCGGGATGAATTGCGCTGCTGCGCTCATTTTCAATCATATCACGCGGCATCAAGTGGCGGCGATTTGATGTGGCATAAAGCAAAATATGCGCAGGCTTTTCTTCCACACCTCCATCCAGCACAGTCTTTAACGATTTATAATCCATATCATCATTCTGAAAAGAGAGATCATCACAGAATAAAATAAACCGTTTATCCGTCTCGGGGCGTAATAAATCGAGCAGCGCAGACAGCGTGGAAATATCTTCGCGGTGGATTTCTATCAAATAAAGCGGATATGTTTTTGATAGCTCTCTATGGATTGATTTCACGATTGAGCTTTTTCCCGTTCCGCGCGATCCCCACAGCAAGGCATTATTCGCCGGCGCGCCGCGCGCAAATCTTTTCGTATTTTCAAACAGGATATCCGCATTGTGATCAATCCCTTTTAATAATGTTAACGGCAGGGCCGAAGGAGATTTGACATGTTTTAATGATAGCGTTGCGGGTTGCCAAATCAGGGTGCGGCTACTTTCCCAATCGGTATTTTGTTCCTTTGGCACGGCGCTGATCTGCTCTAAAGCACTTGCCATGCGCTCCAGGAGCGTAATTATTTTTTCATCTGTCATATTGTGTTTCTGGTCATGGTTGCTATATTGCTAAGCTTAACAAGAATACGAGCATCGGAGAACGAAAAATGTGGATATCAACCGCCATGGCAACGGAAGTAACGACCTTACAGGCAGACCCGCCAACAATGGGCGAAGCATTTTTATATAATGCCGGATTCATTTTATTGGTTGTGTTGATGTTTTATTACATTTTCATCCGCCCACAAAAAAAACGCATGGATGAACATGTGGCGATGTTAAATCAACTTCATGTTGGCGATTCTATTGTGACTGGAGGCGGTCTTGTGGGGAAAGTATCCCGTTTAATTGATGACCGCGAGATTGAAATCGAATTAGGTGATAATATTAAAGTAGTGGCACTGCGTTCGACTTTATTGGAGCGTCCGGCACTAAAAAGCAAGGCAACAAAAGAAAGTGCCGAGCCAGAGGTAACAAAAACAGAAGAAAAATCAAAAAAAGAGACTAAAAAAAAATCTTAACGCCTATCTAGGTAAGGAGAGCAAACATAAGTGTCAGAGGTTGCATCATATCTTGATGAAAGCCGTTTCTATATGTGGCGGGCATTATTTGCTATGGCGCATGTTGACGGCATAGTGACCTCAGCAGAGGCTGATTTTTTATCAAATTGCCTAAGCAGAGATAAATTCTCCATGATGCAAAAAGAGGCGTTAATGCAAGATATTATCATGCCGCAGGAAGTGAAAAATATGTTTATTCATATCTTCCGTGAGAGTGACAAGATCGACTTTTTTATTCTTTGTGATGAATTATGCACCATTGATGAGAGCAAATGCGATAAAGAACAGCGCACGTTAAAGAATTTAAAAAAAGAGGAATATCTAGGTTTTCCTTTATCCGAACTAAATGAAAAGATATTAGAGCGTAAAACTATGCACGGGCCTTCAAATTGAGCGCGGCCTCAATTAACGTTTTCGTATAATCTTTTTGAGGCTTTTCAAAGATATTTTGCGCCGTACCGCTCTCAATCACAGCCCCTTCTTTCATAACCATGATCTTGTGCGCCATGGCACGCACAACGCGCAAATCATGCGATATAAATAGATAGCTGAGGTTACGGCGTGTCTGTATTTCTCTTAACAAATCAACGATTTCAACCTGTATAGAGACATCAAGCGCCGATGTCGGCTCATCTAGTACGACAAAGTCTGGCTCTAAAATGATGGCGCGGGCAATGGATATTCTTTGTCTTTGTCCTCCGGAAAATTCATGCGGATATCTGTGGCGTACTGCCGGATCCATATGCACATCCTGAAGGGCACTTATAACCAGATCATCACGCTCGGCGGTTGTCAGCTCTTTACGGTGAACCTTTAGGCCCTCTCCGATAATTTGTGTAATCGACAGACGCGGGGAGAGGGACGAGAATGGATCCTGAAAAACAATCTGCATATCCTCACGGCGCGCGCGCAAATCGCGCCTGCTTTGTTCTGAAATATTTTGCCCATTAAAGTGAATATCTCCTGTGCTGGAAATCAATCGCAAAATAGCAAGGCCGAGCGTCGTTTTTCCTGAGCCTGATTCACCGACCACGCCAAGCGTCTCCCCGGACTTTACGGAGAGAGAGACATCCTTAACCGCATGAACGAACTCACTTTCCTTACCAAAAAATCCTTTTTTAATCGGGAATTTTACATTTAAATTTTGTACCTCTAGCAGGTTATGAGCGTCCTGTTTTACCGGCTGCGGCGCTCCCTTGGGCTGTGATCCGAGCAGATGCTTGGTATAGTCTTCTTGGGGGGCTTTAAAAATTTGCTTAGTATGATTAGTTTCAACCATTTTGCCGCGTTGCATGACACAGACGCGATCAGCCATGTTTTCAACAATCGTTAAATCATGTGTAATCAATAGCAGAGCCATATCCAGCTCTTTTTTCAACCGTTCCAGTAATTCCAGTATTTGTGCCTGAATAGTTACATCCAATGCGGTTGTCGGCTCATCGGCGATTAAAAGGTTGGGGTTGTTGGCAAGAGCCATGGCAATCATTACGCGTTGTCTCTGCCCGCCTGACAGCTCATGTGGATAGGCATTTAGGCGCTTCTTAAGGCGATCCAAGCCGACTAACTCGAGCAATTCGATCACGCGGTTACGGGCGTCTTTTTTTGACATGCCTTGATGTACAAATAACATTTCCGAAATTTGGCGTTCAATTGTATGAAGCGGGTTGAGCGCGCTTTGCGGTTCTTGAAAAATCATGCCGATTTTTTGCCCGCGAACATGCCGCATTGCGGCTTCGGATTTTGGAATCAAATCCTGCCCTTCAAAGATAATGCGCGCCTCTGCATTATGGCGCGCCAACGGATAAGGCAAAAGCTTCATAACCGAGAGGGCGGTAACCGACTTGCCCGATCCTGACTCCCCAACCAGCGCCAGCGTTTCCCCTTTATTGATGGAGAAGCTAACATGATCGACGGCGCGAAATGTTTCTTTTTGTGTTTTAAAATCAACACATAAATTTTGCACATCTAAAAGGTTTTGAGTCATGGAAAAAACAGTTTAAGGGCTATACTTGTGTCAATCAATTGAAATATAAAGGTCATATGACAAGATTATTTATAATTCGCCATGGGAATACATTTGGACCTGATGATATTCCTACGCGTGTGGGGGCGTTGACTGACTTGCCTTTAGTTCAAAGCGGGATTACACAGGCAAAATCTATTGGCGCTCATTTCAAAGAGCAAGGTATTTCTCCCGATTATGTAGTGACTTCGGAATTACAACGAACTAAGCAAACGGCGGATTATATTCTTAAGGAGCTGGGCAGCAAAGTTACGCCAGAAGAGCGAAGTATCTTTAATGAAATAAATTACGGGCCAGATGAAAATAAACCTGAAAAGGATGTTATCGCTCGTATTGGCTCTAAGGCACTGGAATTATGGGACAAAGAAGGCATCGTGCCACAGGGGTGGGAATTTGATCCTGATGAGGCGATTTCAAATTGGCAACGTTTTGGGACGGATATCGTGCGTTCCCATAGCGGCCAAACAGTCATGGTTGTGACCAGCAACGGCATCGCACGATTTGCACCACATTTATTGCAAGATTTCAAAGCGTTTAGCGTAGAATATTCTATTAAACTTAGAACAGGCAGCTTTGCGGAAATGATTTATCATAAGGGAGCGTGGCATGTTCAATCATGGAACGTTCGCCCTCCGGTAGAGTGATCGCCTAAGTTTTTAGCGTCAAAGACAGTGTTAACGCACTGTAAATAAGTACCTTTATTGCTTAAAGGAAGTTATTCCTTGATTTTTTTTTGTGCTTATGAGATATTGCTAATACTTACAAATAAAAAAATAAGAATATAAACAAATATTGTCTTCACTTTGGACGATGATTGTGTGGGAAAATGAAATTATTAAAAGACGAAAAAACTGACTTACGGGGATGGTCTATCTTTTCAAATCTTGAAAGACCGGACGGCGCTTTAGTCATGCGCGATACGATTGATTCTGTGATTAAAGGGGTGCGTTTTCAAATTGTACCTATTATGGATGAGGATCGTATTTCACATCATAAATTTACCTTCGAAATGTGGACATATAAGGCGCGCGGCGCGATTGAGCATCAAACATTTCTTTCTTTTAATTTAAAGAACAGACATAGATATGATACACGTATTGCAAAATATATGAGTGATTTGCGTGTATTCAACTGTCATCAGAGAGAAAATGAAGATGGCGTGGTGAACGCATTAAAGTGCGCGGCTAGTATAATTGAGCATGTTAATTTTAATGAACATTTCGATGTATGCCATATGCTTCAAGCTTTTAAGCTGATAGAGCGAGAGCAGGATAGTATGTTTTTACGTGTCGGCTCCGGGAAGTACATTGAAAATTCTTGTTGTTAATCACGCTTAAGCAATAGCGCCGACCATTCTTTAATTTTTCTATGATTAATCATAGTTAAAGAGGAATAACTGGATATAACATCATCTGCTTGATCATTCAATAATCCGGATAGGATTACATGTCCATTTTGATCGAGCATATCCAATAAATCTTTAGACATGTCTTTCAACGGGCCCGCCAAAATATTGGCAATTATAAGATCGTAGGGCTTATTCTCACCGCAGATCGCACATTGAAATCCATCGCCGGCGGCTGTTTGAATTTGTTTTTGTGCAATATCGTTCAGGGCAATATGTCTGTCCGTGACGGCGACGGCTTCTTCATCAATATCAATGGCGGTGATGCTGCTTTCTGGAAATAACTTCGCCGCGGCAATCGCTAAAATTCCTGACCCGCACCCCATATCCAATATGTTTTTTGGTTGAACTCCTTTTTCTTTTAATTCCAACAATGCTTCCATACAGCCGGCAGTTGTCGGGTGCTCACCAGAGCCAAATGCCGTGGCGGCATCAATTTGAAGTAGGATTTTATTCTTGGGAAGGTCATCTTTATGGTGACTGCCATAAATGTAAAAGCTTTCTATTTCAAAGGGTTGAAAACCTTTGTAGCTTTCTTCTAGCCAGTTTTTAGATTCATCAATTTGCTCAATAGTCCAATCTTCTTCATGAGCATATATTCCTAAATCTTGTGATTGTGACCAGATATTAACGCGCATCGTAAAGTCCGAAATATCGGGCGCATATTCTGTTATCCAACGCATAAGCCAATCGCTTGTCTCATCATCTTCATCGATTCTGTGAGCATAATATCCTGTATTAAGGCCATCAAGCGCAGGCCCCAATAGTTCAAGTTTTGGCTCAGCTAAAGATGCGGGAAGTGACAGACAAGCAAGGTACATGATTGTTATGCTTAAAGATCGTCATCTTCATCCAGATCGACATCCAGATCATCATCATCATCGGCATCCAGATCATCGATACCGGCATCCAGATCATCATCGTCCAGCCCAACATCCAAATCATCATCATCGTCATCATCCAGATCAATTGCGGAATCATCGGCCGAATCGTCATCACCTTCATCGACATCATCCAGACTAACGATATCTTTTTCGGAAATATCTTCTTCGTCTTCCAATTCTTCTTCTTCCTCGATTGCGGCAACTTTTTCTTTCGGGGAGGCGGCTTTTTCACTCACGATACGACTTCTACGCGCTTTGATTTTTGCTTCAGTTGTGAATTCTGTGCTGCAAGACGGACATTCAATCGGTCTTTTATTTAAATCGTAATAATGCGTGCCGCAATTCGGGCAAATTCTTTTTAAACCGCGTGGGTCTTCGGCCAAAGCTGCTGTCATAGTAAAGTCTACCTTTTTTTCTGTATGTGAAAGCCGTTTCGTAATGCCTGATTTCAGCGCCGCTGTCAACTATTGAATGCATAGAAAGCAAGAAGACAGGGCTATGTTTTAAGGAATAATATGCTAAATTATAAAGATAATAAAAAATCCGGAGTTTTAAACCTATGCATCATTCTCTTCATCACTCAACTGTCATTTGCTCATTTAAGCGCTCACCCATGCATTTTGCTACTAAAGGCGATCTGGCAAAAGTGCGCCCTGATGATATGGCCTCTGCTGTTATCAAAGGCTTGTTGGCGGATACAAAAGTTAATCAGGATGATTTAGAAGATCTCATTATGGGCTGTGCATTTCCTGAAGCGGAGCAGGGATTCAATATCGGAAAAATCGTCGGGCAGTTGATTGGTTTGCCGGTTACGGTTGGGGGCGTGACGATTAACCGTTTCTGTGGCTCGTCCATGACGGGTATTCATATGGCTGCCGGAATGATTCAAATGCATGCGGGGCAGGCATTTATATGCGCCGGCGTTGAATCCATGACACGTATTCCGATGGGTGGTTTTAATCCAATGCCCAATCCCGCGCTGGGAAAATCCTACCCTCAGGCTTATATTTCCATGGGGGAGACGGCAGAAAATCTGGCCAAGGAATTTAAAATTACCCGCGACCAACAGGAGGAATTCGCCGTTGCTTCCCATCATAAAGCCGCAAAAGCCGCCAAAGATGGAAAATTTAAAGATGAATTAGTGGCGATTGGTGACATCGCAGAGGACGGCACAATTCGCGCCGATTCCACAACGGAAAAACTGGCGACACTTTCTCCTGCCTTTGATAAAAACGGCACTGTGACGGCGGCAACGTCATCCCCGTTGACTGATGGTTCTGCGGCGGTTTTGGTCTGCTCAGAAGAATATGCCGATAAACATAAATTACCCAAATTGGCACGAATTAAGTCAGTGGCAACGGCGGGTTGCAATGCGGAAACCATGGGCAACGGCCCGGTTCCGGCAACCCGTAAAGCGCTGGAACGTGCAGGCCTTAAAATGGAAGATATTGATATTTTTGAAATTAACGAAGCATTTGCGGCGCAATCTTTGGCTGTAATAAAACAGCTAGGTATCGATATCAATAAAGTTAATCTGGATGGCGGTGCCATCGCTCTCGGTCACCCTCTTGGTACATCGGGCGCGCGGATCACAGGTAAGGCCGCATCGATTCTTCATCGCGAGAAAAAGAAGTATGCCCTTGCCACCATGTGCATCGGCGGCGGTCAAGGCGTGGCAACGATTTTGGAGAAGATTTAATTTGAACAAAGACAACCTCGAAGCCATTAATGCCCGCAATGCGCGCGTTGAGGCGGATAAAGCTTGGGAGACATCTCTCACGCGTCGAATCTGTATTGCATGTTTTACGTATATGATTGCCTCGCTTTATATGGCTTTTTTGGGAATTGATTTATTCTATCTGCATGCCGCCGTACCGACGGGCGGCTATTTGCTGTCAACGCTGACGCTTCCGTTGCTTAAGGCATGGTGGTTAAAAAAGTATCACGTCACATAACGGCGACGCTCTCTCTTTCAAAATTAAAATGTAAGATTATTTCTTTTTTACCCCGATCGGGCGTTTGTTATTGCCATTATGCATGAGCCTATGCATGAATATAATAACAAAAATATAAAAAAAGTTAAATAGGGAGGGCTATTCAATGCCAAATCTTATGCGACGGGCGTTTATACAGGGCGCATCATGCGCTCTTGCAACCCCGTATATACCACAGGTAAATGCATCAACCGCACTGGAGCGAGTGAATTTTCAACTGATTAATGATATAAGCAGCTCTATTAAAGACGGAGACCTCTATCTTGAAAAAGAAGGTCTGAAGGCGGCGCTAACAGATCCGTTTATTATGGATGCCATCATTGGTAAGACAGATTTATTGGTCAGCTATAATGAATTTGGAACATATGCTCATAATGTTATCGATTGGCGCCGCATCACAAGCCAGTCAGATCTGATTTCTTTTGCGGATGCCATTACCTCTGTTGGACGCTCTGTAGATGGTGATGTTTCCTCCAGCAGGTCCTATACTACGGCAATATCCAGGGCTTATGATAATGCCCTTGCCCGTTTCGCAAGCATTTCAGATAATTTCACGGATTCCGCCAGAAACGTTATGGATATCAGCGGCGATGGCATGGAAAATGAGGATAATGAGCTATTAATTTTAAGTAGACAGAGAGCTATTTCTAAGGGTGTTCAATCCAATGCCATTATTTTTCCCGATATGGAGGTCTCTGCGATAACTCCGGAAGAATATTTTGAGAATGTTCATGATTTTTATCAAAATAATGTGATTACCCCGGAAGGGTTCGTCATGCGGGTGTGGAGTATTTATGATTATCCTCCTGCCATCAGGGAAAAACTGGAAATTGAGCTTATGTTATCTTAAATCTACAAAAATAAAAAAACGTTATAGAGGGAGATTATACGAATGCCAAATTTAAAATCGTCATTGTGCGGGGTCTTTTTGGGATCGTGCCTTAATTTATCGTCGGCTTCGTTACCCGCGGAAACGATTAATTTTCCGCCATTAGCGCCACAGACAGAAACCGCAAAAGAGATAACGTTAATTGATAAACATGCGGTTTTTATCCTGGATATATCTAAATCAGTTGATGCGTTAGAGAGAGAAAACATGATGAAAGGGTATGCGTTGGGGCTAACATCTGACGAAGCCATGCTACATTTTGACGGATCAACATCTTATGCTCTTAGCGTTATTTTCTTTGCGGAAAGAGCGTCATTGCCAAGGACATTTTTTATAAATAATCAGGAAGATGTTTTTAAAATGGTGCAAGAGGTTTTCTATGATTTTGAAAAAGATCGAAACCGCGGTGTTCCTGTAAATTTAGGCAATACGACTGATATCGGCAGCGCGTTGCAAATGACAAATAACTTATTTCTAAATGAAAAAAAATTTAGGCTTTAAATCTCAATTTAAATCGATAGTAGTCGCTGGGGATGAAGGGCAAAAAATGTTTTTTCACGGTATAGATCGAACATGGGTCGGGACGTTAGGAACAGATTATAATGCAAGTGTTTTTGGTATACCAATCATAGAGCAAGATTATGATGGTAATTTAAACGATCATGACCTTGTGAATTATTACAAGGGAAGTATCGCAACCCCGAAAGGATTAACATATATGGGGGAGGGGTATCCAATAAAAGTCGGACCGGGAAGCGTTTTTCCTGCTCTCGGCTTTGAGGATTTCATAAGGCCGGTTACAGCGGCGCTTGAAAACGCATTGTTTTAAGGAAACTATGTTGAATTTTGCGGTGCTTTACGCTATATTACTTATGTTGGGTAACCAACTATGACGCTAAACACTTGTTGTAATAAGCGCCGTGGACCCGGGGGCAGTACCCGGCGGCTCCACCAGCTAAGATGATAATACGTCTTATCCGGCGGGGCCGAAACAGGATCGACACACGTGGTAAAGAATAAGCTTGCGTTCGGTATGATATCCGCCGTTATCGGGTTAAAAACGTAAATGCAAATGATAACTTTGCACCAGTAGCAGTTGCTGCCAACGACAACGTTGCAGCTTCTGGAGCAATTGCAGCCTAATTTGGTTGTAGTTCATCTACTTAAATCCTATGGGTAGCCCTATAGGTGGGGGTCCGGGTCGAACCTTGCAACAGAATCGGCCCATTTTAATTATTCCCATCTAAACTTAGTTCACATTCTTTCTAATTATATCAACGCGATAGGGCTTAAGTAAACTTAGTTTACTCACCGATATAGGTATGATGTTTTAACATCTCTGACATTGCTAAAATATGGCGAATTTCATCACGGACTTTTTCAATGTCATCTTCCATAACGGGGCGTAAAATGGAGCCAATCTCAAAATGATCTTTTTTGTATTGCGCCATAATCAGTAATTCACGTCCTATAAAACTGGCCTCCAGCCATTTCGCATTCAGGTGCTCCCCCAGTTCCATGAAACGCTCTATGAATAGGGGATCGAACAAGACACGAGATTCCACCTGATGCGTCGAATAGACTTTGTATTTTTCGCTAAACTTATTGCTAACAATTTTAACCTCCTTAAACCCTTTACGATGGGGAATAGACCCCGCTTCGATGGTGGGGCGCAGAAATTTGTTCGGAATTATTATCGTATGAAAATCCAGCCGTTTTTTTAGATCGACTTTAACCATTAATCCATGAAAAATCGGAATTTCATATCGCTTATTATTTTGTTGATCTTCCTCTATTTTTTTTAATGTGGCCTCCTGAAATGAAATCGGAAACTCCATTTTTCGACTGGTGAAGCCATCCTCGGTGTCTTTCACGGAATAGGGGGGGATGATCCCGTGTTCATACATACTTCCAACTTCAAAAGCGTGTGACGGGCTATAAGTTAATTGAAACTCTTCCGCTAAGGAGGTCAAAAATAGCGCTTTTCCTTTGCGTTTGAAATGTCGATGCAGCAGATAAAACACATGCGCACTGACTATGGCCATGACCAAACCCATAAACGCGATCCAGATTGGTGGCAACATCATGCTGAAATATCCCAATAAGGCGCAGCAAACTGCCACAAAACCGAAAAAGAAATTACGGTCCAATTTGCGGCGTTTTTCCAGCTCTTCAATCAGATTTTCAGACATATTACAGCCTAGCTAACATCTGGATTTAATACAAATATTGTATGCCAAAAGTTGGTAAAAACACGCCGTCCGCATCGCCTACGCTTGGGATTACGTTGGCGGTGCCGCGAAAGGAAATGCGGTTTGTAAAATTATAGGACAAACCAACGGTGAGGGCGGGCAGTACGGCAATCTCGCTGCCAATTCGCGCACTTGAATCAAGATCATCATAGCCATCAACAATGGCGATGTTCGTACCGCCAAATATATCAATGCGTTCATATAAGGGGCGGCTCAAATTGGCGCCTAAAACGATGCCGGTGGAAAGGTTGTCATAGCTGTTTTGGAACATAATGGCTCCGGCATTAACGTTTAGATCGAAATATTGATAGGGGTTTTTGCACACCCCGCCTGCCGATAATCCGGGATTATCTTCGTTATATCCACCTATCGGCGTTTGTTTATCGGATAAGTGTTCGGAAACGGTTAAAACTTCCGCATATATTCCGACTTGTTCACACATTTTTGCCTGTACATGAAGCGGAAATGAAGAGCAGATAAGAAAAATAAAAGCTATGAAATTATAAGGACGCATAAAAAAAGATAAATATTTGTATTTATTCTATTTTGCTCGTTTTTACTAAAAATAACAATTTAAAAATTTATGATGCGCCTATTTCAAGAGCGGCCGAAGGGTCGCCTTGTATTAAAGCGCGAATCCTATTTTGCTCATTTAGGGATCTTATAAATTTGCCAGATTTTTTACTGAAAACATCTAAAGCAATTGCGGTAAGATCACCTTCTGTAAATCCATGTACACAGCCAAAATTAAATTTTTTAAATTTGCCTTCGGCCCCATTCAAAAAGTCCGGCGCAGGCGGTATATTATAGTCATAGCTGCTAAATTTAGATATTTCTAATCTTACGGAATAATCAACAGGAATTTGTATGCCAGCTAATAAGCCGGACAAGTTTTTATCTCTTGGCCCGTGAAAATCTATTGAATTCCCCCACATCATGGCATCCAGTCGGCACCTAATAAACCCTTCCCATTCTGCAGAAGAATAAACATGATCCGGATTGTGTATACGTACCTTATTTGTGTTCACATCATAGTTTCTATCTTGTTTTGTAAAAAATTCTGATGTGAGCGGCATTGTATTAATACATTTAAAATTAATACGAGCGGGTTTGTAACCATTATAAAGTGTTTTTGTCTCTGATAAATTTAACTCATATTTCGAGTCGCCACTATTTGTGGAACTGGAAATTTTAACTGCATGAAGGACGGGGACATGGTGAGAATCAATTTGCTGATAGTTCCATAAAAAGTAGGGACGTTGTTTATTTGTATCAATAACATCCTCTCCAAATCTGTTTCGTCTTTCAGATCTTGCCCAAATAATAGAACCGGGCTTGAGTATTTTTAAATCTATATCAAGTGGCTCAAAACCTCTTTGGCGAATGGAGCTTTTTAAGGTCGCTTGCTCAAAGTAAGGCATCACACGTGCGTAGGTAGTATAACCATTATTTCTGTGATTAGGCGTTTGAACGTTCATCCCTGTTACCTCAATTTATTTTTATTATTATAGTAAATAAACAATAAGCCTTAAGAAAAACAAGAAAAGTTATGATAAATATGATTATAGCAATAATATTATCAAATACTCCCCATGGTTTTGATCTTTGCTTTGGGGTGAATTTCATTTTGGCTCATGACGACGGTCTGGGGGCGGAACCTTTCTATCACGCTGCGCACATAGGGGCGTATAAGTGGGGAGCATAGCATGACGGGCGTTTGACCGGATTGTGCCATTTCATCATATTTCTCACGCACGGCGGTAATGAAATTCTGTAGCTCTGAGGGGGCCATCGCCAATTGACGTTCTTCGCCGTCACCAACCAATGCTTGCCCAAAAGCCTGCTCCCATTCGGGGGATAGGGTCAGAAGAGGCACTTGCCCGTTTTGATTGGCATTGGTGTCACACAATTGTCTGGCTAATCGACTGCGTACATGCTCGGTGATGGCAGAGGTGTTTTTGGTATAACCGCTTGCCTCGGCAATGCCCTCCAGAATGGAAGGTAAATCACGAATGGAAACGCGTTCGGATACTAGGTTTTGTAAGATACGTTGCAACCCGCCCACCGAAACTTGTCCCGGAATGACATCGGCAACCAATTTTTGATATTCCTGTGGCAATTCATCCAGCAGCTTTTGTGTCTCTGCGTAAGATAATAAATCAGGCATGTTGTCTTTGACAATTTCGGTGATATGCGTTGTGACAACAGTTGCGGCATCCACAACGGTATATCCTTTAAAATGTGCTTCTTCGCGGTGCTGTTCGTCAATCCACATTGCGGGTAATTGGAACGTTGGCTCAATTGTATTTTCACCGGGAAGTGTAATTGCCGCGCCGCCGGGATCCATGCACATTAACATGCCGGGGCGCACTTCGCCGCGTCCGGCTTCAATTTCCTTTATACGAACGGTATAGGTATTGGCAGGAAGCTGTAAATTATCCTGAATCCGCACGGCGGGTAGGATATACCCCATATCCTCAGCCAATTGGCGACGTAATCCTTTTACCTGATCTGTAAGTTTTGTGCCTTCCCCCTGCACCAAAGGTAGGAGGCCATATCCTAGCTCCAGACGGATAATATCCATCGCTAGCGCTTTGGAGATCGGCTCTTCGGCAACGGGGGCATTTGGCCCTTCTAATCGGGCTAATTCTTCTCTCTCTGCCGCTAAAATATTCTCACCCTGATTAAAAGAAAGATATGCTAAGCCCCCGGTAATAGCTGATAAAATGGCAAATGGCATAAACGGAATGCCTGGTGTTATCGCCAATAGGAGCATCAAAGCGGAACTCATTCCTAATGCTTTCGGGTAACGTTTAAACTGTTCTAAAAGAGCGATATCCGCCGCGCCTTCAACGCCTGCTTTGGTGACGAGTAAGCCTGCTGAAACGGAAACGATCAGGGCGGGAATCTGGCTGACCAGTCCATCACCAATGGTCAAAATGGTGTATGTCGCTGCGGCCTCTCCCAAGGTTAATTCCTCAAACATAATGCCAATAACAATGCCGCCAATCACATTAATAAACGTAATTAATAGGCCCGCAATGGCATCGCCGCGAACAAATTTTGCTGCGCCGTCCATGGCTCCAAAGAACGTACTTTCTTGTTCCAGATTTTTACGGCGGGTCTTGGCTTCTTCTTCAGTGATTAATCCGGCGGACATATCCGCATCAATCGCCATTTGCTTACCAGGCATTGCATCCAGCGTAAAGCGCGCCGCAACCTCTGCGATGCGTCCCGATCCCTTTGTAATAACCACAAAATTCACAATAACCAAAATCGCAAAGACGATGCCGCCGACGACGTAATTATCTTGTATAACAAAGCCGCCAAAGGCCTGTATAACCTCGCCTGCGGCATCACCGCCTTCATGTCCGTTTGATAAAATCAAGCGTGTAGAGGCAACATTAAGCCCCAGCCGCAGTGCGGTGACGATTAATAACACCGTTGGAAATGTTGAAAATTCCAGCGGCGCACCGATAAATAGCACAATCATCAAAATTAGAACCGACATCGCCACCGATACGGATAGCCCCATATCCAACAGCCACGCCGGTATAGGCACCAACATGAATAACAAAATGGCAATAATTCCAATCGCCAACGCCAAATCTCCCCGCAACATAAATGCAAAGTTAGAGCCAAATGACGGAGCAGAGGATGTCTCGTTTGTGGGTGTATCGGACATATGAACTTAAATTAGACTAATTGTAGGAATAACTATAGCATATTTCTTGAGTTTGGAAGGCTTGAAAATAATAGAAATTTGTATTATTTTAACATAACAAAAAAGGTGATCTCATGGCGAAAGCATTTAAACATTTTAGTAGAGCAGTTTTAGCGCTTGGTCTATCAGCGCAGGTCGCTGCCGCGCAAAGTAATGATTCTAATCCTTTGACAGATCTCATTCAAAAAAGTCTTGCTGAGGTCGGTTGTGCTGGTGAGATATTTGAGGAATTAAAAGCTTCTTTAGGTGATGAGGGCAGATTAAACGCGGCTCGTGTTTTTTACGGACAGGATGATTTGATATCTGTTCCATCGGGAGATGCAGAGGAAGACGTTGCAACGCTAGAAGCAACTCAGGACTTTATTATATGTGTTGGTTCTATCGATAAGGTAAAAGCTGTTATCACTGCTATGGCGGCACCGGGCGAAGAAGAAAACGCAAAAACTTTAGCGAGCGCTATCATTTCTCCAACTTTACGCGAAGCGGCTTTATTGCCTAATCGAGATGATAGAGAAGCCGCAATAACTAATGCTTTGGAAGCGCATTTAGTCCATGTAAATAAGGTATTTGATCGTGAAATTGACAGCTTAAGAAGTGATGCTGCCGACATTATTTATGATAAGGCTGGGGTATCTGATTTGGGGATTGATCCCAGTGATCTTAGTGGTGGTGTAGAATTAAACCGCTAATCACCCAGCCGAGGCAGGAATATCCACACCTTCATCTTTATATTGGTTCAGTTTATTGCGCAGCGTGCGGATGGATATGCCGAGAATGTTGGCCGCGTGGGTGCGGTTGCCGAGCGTATGTTCCAACGTATCTAAAATCATGTCTCGTTCTAAATCGGCGAGCGGGCGGCCGATATAGGCTTCGACAGCGCCGGGGTTTTTGATTGTATCTGAAATTTTTTGTGGGGGCTGTTCTTTAGCGGGGGAGGGAGATTCATCTGTGGTAATCGAGGCCTTTCCTTGATCGATACGATTGGCACCAGAAAAGGCGCTGTCTTCCAGCATAATGGCCTCGGCTTCGATCTCATCTTCGATGGAGATAATAATCGCACGGTGCATGGTGTTTTCAAGCTCGCGGATATTGCCGCGCCATGGATATTGTTCCAACATATTTTGCGCGGCTGGAGAGAGTTTTTTATGATCCATATTATTGGCATCCGCATATTTATCGGCAAAAAACTGGGCGAGTGCCAAGATATCGCCCGGACGCTCCCGCAGGGCCGGCAATTTAATGTTCATCACATTTAGACGAAAGTATAAATCCTCACGGAATTGTTTTTTCTCGACGGTTTCTTCCAGATTACGATTAGATGTAGCAATAACGCGCACATTAACTTTGACATCGTTGTTACTGCCTACGCGGGTAATTACGCGCTCTTGTAAAACACGCAGTAATTTTGCCTGTAGGCTGATATCCATTTCGGTAATCTCATCAAGCAAAATCGTGCCGTTATTGGCTTCTTCAAATTTGCCGATGCGGCGTCCCGTTGCGCCGGTAAAGGCGCCTTTTTCATGCCCGAACAATTCTGATTCCAAAAGATTTTCGGGAATGGCGGCGCAGTTCAGGGCGATAAATGGCCCGTCTTTACGCTTTGATTTGTTGTGAATATAGCGTGACATCACTTCCTTACCGGTGCCGGATTCCCCCGTAATTAAAACGGTTGCCTCAGAGGGGGCAATTTTATCCGCCAGCATAATAACGCGTTTCATGGCGGGATCAGCGGCGATCATATCCGATTGTTCTTCGGTTGCCGCCTGCAAAACCGCGGCGATTAACTCGGCATCCGGGGGGAGGGGAATATATTCCTTGGCGCCATCTTCAATGGCTTTAACAGCGGCGCGTGTATCTGATGAGCCAATGCCGCATGCGACCACCTCAATATGAATACGTTCACTTGCCAGGCTTTTAACAAATTTGCCGATATCCTGTTTAATATCAACCATCGCCAGATCGGCGCTGCGGCCGTTACGGAGTGCGGCAAGCGCTTCTTCGACATCTTCACAATGTAGGACTTTAGCTCCCTTTTGTAGGGCGATTTTTCCGGCTGTTGAAATATAACCTTCCAGCTGTCCAACAATCATTAAACGCATAATAAGTCCTTTTTTTATAGATATGTTTGATTAATCAAAATAACGGATTCTTTGGTGCGGCGGCAACTCACTATTCAGAAGCATCTCTAAACGGCGAGGGTTTTCCTGACGCGCAATGGCAGATAATGCTGTCATGACCAGACTTTTGTAGACAGTCTCATCATTCGAATTATTTTCTAATTTCCCCGCGAGAGGGGCAATAACAACCGTTCCCATGATCGCCCCATAAAATGTTGTCAGCAATGCAACGGCCATGGCGGGGCCAATCGCCGCAGGATTATCAAGGTCAGCAAGCATTTGCACCAATCCCACCAATGTGCCGATCAATCCCATAGCAGGAGCAATGTCGGCAGCGCGGCGCAAAATCCCAGCGGAGCGACGGTGGCGGTCGGCAAGCATGTCAATTTCCTGCCCAAGCAGATTTTCCACATCTTGTGAGCTATAGCCATCAGTAACATATTGAGTGCCGCGCAGAATAAAAGGTTCTTTGCGGAGTTCATTCTCTATATTCGCCAGTGCCAAAAGCCCCTTTTTCTTTGATAAAACCGCCATATTCATTAGCTCAATGGCCAATTTTTGCGGATCGTATAATTTGCGAAAGAAAGCCTGTCCGATAATGTTTCCGGCCATCGTCATTTCCGACATACTATATGAAATTGTTGTCACCGTGATAGTTCCCAGAATTACCATCAAGACAGAAGGGACATTAAAGAAGTTGGCGTTGCTTTGGCCGATGTAAATTGCAATACCAATTAAGGCAATACTAAAAATAAGTCCGAGGATTGTCGCATAATCCGGAGCGGTTTTTGTGGGGCTGAGACGTATATTGACGTCGGCTATCGTTGCCGAATCTTGCTCATTTGTGTTGGTGTCACTCATTTTTTAGGTTCATTCCTTAGGTGGGGCGGTCTGATTTAACAATTTCTGTCATCGTTACGCCTAATTTGTCATCCACAACCACAACTTCACCACGTGCAACCAATCGGTTATTCACATAAATATCGATCGCCTCGCCAACTTTGCGGTCAAGCTCAACAACTGCGCCACGACCAAGTTTTAAAAGTTGTGAGACTTGCATGCTGGATCTGCCGAGCACCGCAGAGATTTGAACAGGAATATCATAGATTGCCGATACATCACCGGCCATAGGCTCGCCAATAGCGAATTCTTGCAGATCATCCTCGGTAAACCCTTGATTGTCCATATTCTCAAGCGCCATGCCACCACCAGCATCACCATCAGAATCTTCGGTTTTTTTCTTATCTTCTGCTTGATCGTCGCTCATTCGGTTTCTCCGTCTGTTATCTCTTCATTGTGCCGCGTTTCCTCTTGGTCGGCAAGGCATTCTTCATTTTTTTGTATTGTCTCTTCCGGTAAATCTTTCGTCAGGCTATGCAAGATTTGTGCGGCAAGTTTGCGCGTGTCACGGACGGCGCCGCCATTCGTCCATTTCATACGCATATCGCTTTTGCTCAAGCTATCTACACCATTAATAGTAATGCTTAATCCGCTCAATTCGTCTTGGATGGGCTTCAATCGCGCCTCAATAGGGGCGAGCAAATCCGGGGCGACATCAATGCGGATGCTTTGTTGGTTTGCTGCTTGTTTTAATGTCTCTGAAATGGCATTTTCTACTTCTTGTGGCCCATGCGTATCAACCCATGCGGGATATATGCTGTTGAATAAATGCAAGGCGAGAATGATGGCTTCTTCTTCATATTGTGTCTCTCTTGCCATTTCATGCGCTTGAATGTCCATAAAGCTATGCTTGGCATTATCAAGTAGCAAAGATATCTGTTTTTCAATGCTCTCCTGTGAGTCAGCAAAGCCGTCTTTTTTACCTTTCTGGTAAGCCTCATCTTTGGCTTTTGCCAATTCTTCTTCACTAAATGTAGGCGGCGGAGGAGGGCCTTCGTCCTCTTGCGCATCATCTGCAAAATTATGCAGATCGAAAAAAAACTTTTTTTTATCACTCATATTAATAAATCAACTCGTCATCGCCGTCGCCGGTTGAAATTGTAACTTCCCCGCGTCCTTCCAAATCTTTCACCAGATTAACAACATATTGCTGCGCTTCTTCCACTTCTTTTAAGCGCACCGGCCCCATTGCTTCCATATCCTCTTTCATAATCTTACCGGCACGTTCCGACATATTTGAGAAGAATAGATCTTTGACCGTATCCGTAGAACCTTTTAGCGCCAAAGTCAGCTTATCCTTATCAACCGCACGAATAACAGTTTGAATGCTAGCAGGATCCAGTTTTTGCAGATCTTCGAAAGTGAACATGAGGGAGCGAATACGCTCGGCGGATTCCGGTGTGACTTTGTCCAACTCGCCCATAAATTTGGCCTCTACGGAGCGCTCCATGTTATTAAAGATTTCGGCAATTAACTCATGGCTATCGCGGCGCTGTGTGCGAGCAAGGTTGGTCATGAATTCCTGACGCAGGGTTTTTTCAACCTCTTCTACGATTTCTTTTTGTACAGATTCCATACGCAGTAAGCGTTGGATAACTTCTAAGGCGAATCCTTCAGGTAGCAGCGCCAATACGCGGGCCGCATGATCAGTTTGAATTTTTGACATGACCAACGCCACAGTCTGCGGGTATTCTTTTTGCAGGAAGGTGGCTAACGTTTCTTCGTTCACATTCCCCAGCTTTTCCCACATTGTGCGACCCGCAGGACCGCGAATCTCTTCCATGATGGAATTGATTTTATCCTGACTCATGCCGGCCTTCATCAAGAGGCGTTCTGTGCTGTCCTGCGTTCCAATCAGGGCATTTGTGGAAGTCATTTGTTCGGCGAAATCAACGAATAAGCGCTCCACCACATGAGAGGGCACTTTTCCCAAGCCGGACATGATTTGAGATAGCTCCATAATCTCTTCATCATCCATATGCTCGAAGATCTTTGAGGAATGTTCTTCCCCTAATGCCAGCATAAAAATGGCCGCCTTTTCAGGGCCGCTGAGAGTTCTATAATCTTCACGGACGCGTAACGCCATACTTCTAACCTTCCTGTGTCATCCAGCTTCTAAGAACAGAAACCGTTTCTGCCGGATATGCATCTACAATATCTTCAACTTTCTTCAACGAAGACGCTTTAACCTGTCCATCGACCTTCGTCATATCAATCATATTATTATCTTTTGCCTTGCCGCCGACTCCGACTTCTTGATAGTCATCGTCATCATCCCGGCCGGGACCTTCTAAAGCAGGGCGCATTGATTGTGCCGCCAAAAGATCAATTTCCAATTCTTCGTCTTTTGTATCCGGAACTTCTAAAATTCGTCCGACCATAGGACGTAGAACAAGTAAAACCACCAACAAAATGGCAATTGTAACGATGATAACTTCAACCAGATCTTTAATCTCGCTCGGCTCGAAGCCCATAATTTTATCATCTTCAAACATATCGTCAGTGATAATGTCGGCAAATTGCAGATTAACAACTTCTAATATGTCCCCGCGCTCATTATCAATGCCAACAGTCGATTTAACCAGCGCGCTGATTTGATCCATTTCTTCTTGTGAGCGTGGCTGATAGGTGCGTATTTCGACGCCGTCTTCATCCGTGGTTGTCGTGTATGTGCCATCAACCAGAACGGCAACGGACATTTTTCTTATTTCCCCAATTTCACTTATACTGCTACGGATAGTTTTGCTGATTTCAAAGTTTGTGACTTCTTCCAGGCGGTTATTTTCTGCCGTTGGTTGCTGATCCAATAATAGATTGTCCGCACCGCCCGGCAAATTATTCTGAACACCGATTTCATTGTCTACCGGTTCTCTTTCAACGTTGGATTCCTCGGTTACTTGGGTGGAGCGCACCACAGTATCAGGGTTATAAATCTCTTCATTAGTGGTAATGCGATCAAAGTTTAAATCCGCAGTGACTGTGGCTCTGACATTTCCAAAACCCACCACCTTGCCAACAATATCCTCAATATTCTGACGCATTCGGGATTCCATGTTGCGGCGGAGCTCTTCACTTTTATTATCAAAAAGAACACTTTCATCATCCTCGCCTCGCGCTAAAAGCGTACCTGTTTGGTCAATGACGGATACATTTGTGGGCTCCATGTTGGGAATGGCGGATGCAACCAAGGATTGAATAGCGTTTGCACGCTTAGCATCAACGCGCTGTCCCGGCTCGACATTAATAACCACACTTGCACGTGCCTCTGTATTTTCACGGCTGAATAATTCTCTTTGTGGGAGGACGATGTGAACACGGGCGTTGCGCACAGTTTCCAAAGATGAAATAGTTCGGGAAAGTTCACCTTCCAAGGCGCGCACCTGATTAATATTTTGAACAAAATTTGTGGTGCCAAAGCCGGATTGTTCGTCAAAAAGCTCATAACCTAGCGACCCGCCATTGGGCAGCCCAGCTTCCGCCAAGAGCATTCTGGCGCGCCCGATTTCGGTTGCGGGCACCATGACACGTGTTCCATCCACGGAAATGTTATAACGAATATCTTCCTGTTCCAATTTGGCGGCAATTGCAGACGAATCAACTGTGGACAGATCGCTATAGAGAAGTTTCAAAGATGGCGTAGATACGCGCATGGAAATAAATACAAAGAAAATCAATAGCCCAAGTATAACGGCGCCCATGACGGCAAGCCGGGCGGGGCCTAATTTTTTTAGTGTTTCTAAAAAGCTATTCACAGATTGTTTCCCCTGATGTGACGCATATTAAGAATCGGTTTCTTTGAAAATTGATGGAAAATTTGAAAAAACTTCATCATTGAGCTTTTATTATACCTGTATTTTTATTTTATTTCCATGGATGAAATGCATATTCCGTGCCGAAATCAATAACATATAACGGCAAGGTTGTTTTATGGTGACAACCAAATATTGACTTTTGTTAAAAATGTTGCTATTATATAAATAGGAAAGTGTTTATTTAATGCTTTAGGTTAGGGTAAAAAAATGATTGAAGCGGTTAATTCAGTATTAGCAAGTGCACCGCTTGTTCGTCAAGCGGCTGAAGTGCAGAGTGGAGCATCCACAAATCTCTCTCAAACAGAGAGTGTGCGGACAGTTACGCCTCCACCTTATCTCAGTACATTCATTAGCGTTGATGTCAATTTTGACACAGCAGTTATTCTTCTTCGTGATGCGGATACGGGCGATACGGTTCGTCAAATCCCTTCAGAAGGGGCTTTGGAAGCACGTCAACGGGATCAGGTGGAAAGACAAAATTCCCAGCAATCTCTTGTTGCACCTCAAGTAGAGGGCGATGCTCTCGCTCAAGATGCATCGACATCAGTAGATTCGGGAGAAAGTGGCGCTGTGCCTTTAAATAGTTCTGGCGATGCCGGTGTTTCTACGTCATCCTCATCATCTGCACCGATTTCACAGGTGGCTTTAGCGGCGTTCGCTTCGGGTGCACAAGCGGCAAGCGCAGGATCAAATACCAGCTTTGCAACGTCTGCCTAACTGATTATATTTATAAAAATTTTAGCTGACATTTCTTAAGTGGTTAAGCCATCGTTGTTTTACCACTTTGTTCATTAGGGCTGCCTTTTGATTTGGCATCCTTATTTTTGGATTGATCCATCAGTCCGGCCGCGATTTCACGATTGATATTAATTAAAACATCTAATTTTTTAGCATCTGGTTTTGTCATTATTTCAACTTCGCGCTTAAAGATAAAGTTTGCGAGATTTAAAATGTTGCTACGTAAATCAGCGGGGCGCTCATCTTGTGGGTTTTCCAACGCCGTATCATAAAACAAGATCCAAATCTGGCGGTTATATTTTAAGGATTCTTCTAAAATTTCAGGATTTACATTCTCCCAATCATCTTGCAGATCTTGCAATAATTTTGCGGATTTCAATAAAACGCGCGCTTCCAGCTCGCTTTGATTGGTGGCATGTTTTTGGGCATTGTCACCATAAGCTCCGGCGGCATTTGCGTATGGATTCTCAGGCTTGCTGGGCATTATGAAGTAACTCCTGTTCGTAAGTAATTAAATCTTTGGCTTCTTTCATGGCTTTATAATACTGTCCTTGAATAATTTTTTCATTGATATGTAGAAAAAATCCTGTGGTTGTTGGCGCGGCGGTTTGAATTTCGCGCACCAATTTAAAATATTTTTCATGATATTCTTTTGGGTTACGTGCCAAATACATACATTGGACGATAAAATAGACTTGCTTGCAAGGGGAGTCGGCGTCTTCTTCTTTTAAGACGTCTTTTTCACGTAGAATTGCGGCTTCGCCGGCGATATGTAGTCGTGTTCTTTGGGAATCATTTGTAATGACGGCTGTGCCGATCAATATTTTTTCATTGGGTTTTAAATCAATTACCAGTGCCATAGAGTTTCTCTCTTATCAGTTAATAGCGGTTTCTCCACCTATAGAGTATAGCATATCGTTGTAGTAGTAAAAAATAGGTTAATATTTTTTCTTTGTAAAATCATAGTTTTTCCAGTAGTCAGGGCGTTGTGAAACGGGTATGGCATCCCAGCCCCGATTAAGAATATTAAGTTCAGGGGCTAAAAATTTACCGTGATCCATAATCAGATCGCCATCCACATAAATCTTTCCTTCTTTGCCATGAAGCATTGTGGTGATATCCCAATGGATTAGGCTGCGATTTCCATTGTCGAATTTGATTGGCTCGCCCATATATTCCGTTGCGGTATAAGGATTGCCAAAGGCAACATGAAAGCTGCCGCCAATTTTTTCGACTAAGGAAATATTACCGAGAGTGCGTTTCAAATGGGGGTTTGTGCCAATGGCAACTTCCCCTAAAAAACAGCTTCCTTCATCAGTTTCGATCATTTTCTTTAAAATATCTTCGCCGATACGTGCATGATATTCAATACATTTTCCGTCTTTAAATGTCAGTTCAATATCCTCAATCCGCTCCCCTTTCATCGTACCTGATGGGCTGAATACGCCTTTCGCAATAATTTTCCCGTTGGCACTTTCCCGTAGAGGGGCGCTGAATACCTCTGATCCCGGTACATTTCGGGCGATTACGGAATTCGCAAAGGTCATTCCGTCTATACTCAATGAAATATCGGTGCCATCGTTATTCGTAAAGCGCAGCGTTTTCGCCTGATTAAGCTGCGCAATTAAGAACCGGTGCGCGGTTTCGATGTGGTCCCACGGTTGATCGCACATTTCAAAAAATAACTGTAAATAATCTTCGTAGGGAATATCGTCAAATGCCGCATCGCGCTCACTTGGAATACAGGTAAGCGTAAAATGAATTTCTCCATTCATAATGCGGTCACGTACGGGCTTTAATAGACTTTGCAAATATAGCTCTTTTCCATCTGCCACATCAGGAATATCTTCCTGAGGAAGGCCGGGAACCACAACCATTCTGCGGGTGACCGGCTCCCATGCGGCAATCATTTTTTCGGCCATATTTTGAATACCACTTTTTTCACTAGCGTTTAAAAGTCGCGCTTTAAATGAGAGGTCGGTAAAAAGAACATCAAAATCTTCTTTTTCTTTAATCAGGCGATGTATCATAATCTCAACCACAGATCTGACATTCTCTCCGATATTCAACAGCCCATAGTCATTTTGCCCGCTACGCATATTATAGACTTTATCGGCAAGGCTTTGGATTAAATCGGGGGCAACCGGCGGGCTGTTTTGTTTTTGCCAGCTTTTGACATCATTCGAGACGTAATAACTATAAAATTCCTGATTGGTTTGAATGCCCGCATCATGGATCATCAAAACACGCTGGGTTTCCAGCATCAGGTTGATTGCTTCATCCAAAAATTCAACGTCCCCCTGAAGGCCGTCTAAAATGCGCTCTAACATGCTTTTATAAAGCGTTTCCTCTCTTATATACGCTCTCAAATCATTGATACGTTTTTTAAAAGCAGGTGAGATGTCGCTGAGTCGGTAGGTCATTATAGTATTGGAACAGAATTGTAGGTGTTGCGCAACTGATACCGATTATTAGAGCAAATCAAACTGAATGCTGGATTTTCTGCATATATTCAGCGTATAAGTAAGCATGATATCACTATTATATATCGCCGCTGGCGGAGCGCTTGGTGCAGTTAGCCGTTGGGGATTTATGAATTGGGTTGCAAGCATAACAAAAGTGGCCTTTCCCTATGGCACATTGATGGCAAATGTGTTGGGATCGTTTGCAATGGGACTGTTGATTGCGTATTTTTTAAAAAATGCAGCCTTGAGTAATGATCTGAAGTTGTTTTTGACTGTGGGGTTTTTAGGTTCGTTTACAACGTTTTCAACCTTTTCTATGGATGCGCTCTCGCTTTATTCGCGGGGCGATGTGATGGGGGCCGCGGCTTATATTTGTACATCCGTTGTGCTGTCTTTGGGCGCGGTGATGCTGGGAACTTATTTAATTTGGAAAGAAACATTATGAGCGGCGTAAAATTACAAAAAGTGACTGAAGCGCATGACGGGCAACGTTTGGATCGTTGGTTAAAGCGTGAATTGGGCCGCGTGCCGCAATCTTTAATTTTTAAAATCATTCGCACAGGCCAGGTGCGTGTTGATGGTAAGCGTGCCAAGCCCGACCAGAAATTAAGTGAAGGGCAAGAGGTACGCGTGCCGCCGATTTCCACAGATTTGCCCGAACATAAGGGATTGAGCGATAAAGATCGTGAGTTTATCAAATCTTTGGTGATATATGATGACGGTGATTTGGTTGCCTTAAATAAGCCCGGTGATATTGCCACGCAGGGCGGCACAAATACGTTCCGTCATATTGATGGCTTGTTAGAAGGGTTGAAGACAAAAAAGGGCGTTATTCCGCGTTTGGTTCATCGCCTTGATAAGGAAACGAGCGGGGTTTTATTGCTTGCGCGTTCCGCAGCGGCTGTGCGGGAGTTGGGGTTTATGTTCAAGGGGAAGGATATTGAAAAACAATATTGTGCGCTGGTCTCCCCTGCGCCTGAAATTTATGAAGGCACAATTAATGCGCCGCTTTTGAAAATGGGCGGCGAAATGCGCGAAGGTATTCGCGTGAATGAAGATGGTCAAAGGGCAGTTACGGATTATATCGTCGTTGATAATGCAGGAAAAAAAGCCGCTATGGTTGTTTTTAGACCGCAAACAGGACGCACGCACCAGATCCGCGTTCATGCAGCAAAGGTTTTAGGGAGTCCGATTATAGGTGATGATAAATATGGTTATGATCCAGAACCGTTCCGCGGGCAGCTGGGTACAAAGCGTATGCATTTACATGCTTTTAGCCTGGTATTTAAACATCCATTGACCAAAAAGCCCATCAGCATCCATGCGCCGTTACCGGCAGATTTGAAAAAAAGCTGGAAGAACTTTGGTTTTAATGAAAAAATGAGCACAATATCTTTTGGTGCGATAAAATAATGAAACTACTTCTTAAAATTGTTCTGTATTTCTTTCTGGGGCTCGTCGTCTTATTTGGGCTTGGGCTTGTTATTTTATCGACCTATGGCGGGAATGCTCCAGAATGGAAAAAGCAAGTTGAGCAAATGGCTAGTAGCATGACGGGTAAGCAAGTCGCAATTGGCGATTTAACCAATGCACGTCTTTTTCCCAATATACTTTTTGATGGCAAAAACATACTGGCTATGGGCGGTATCGGTGAGGGGCGGGCGCTTCCCGGACAAAATGTGATGGTCGGAACATTGCAAGTCTCCATTCCCTTTTGGTCTGTCTTTGTAGGTAGCCCTGCTGTACAGCATTTACTAATCGAAAATGTGGTAATATCAGGCGTGGATGATTTCTTAATTGATTTCGCCCGTATTGAAACACCTGAAAATCAGCCGCCGCGTTTACGGATAGAAGGTGAGTTTAAATCGGAAGCATTTTACATCCAGATGAATTTAGAGAGAAAAAGCGGCGGGTATGGCGCTGGTCCTGATACATATTTAGAGGCGTCTATGGATGGCAGTGTGATTGAGGGGCGCGCACGCCTTTCAGGGCAAGATGTAATTGTTGAGCCTTTGCAATATATAATTAATGATACGAGTTTTAATGGGGCCATGACAATTGCGGGTGAGGATGGTTATCAGCTTACTCTTAAGCGTCAAGATACGCAATTTTTAGACGTAAAAACAATAGCTTCAAGCGATTTGGTGATATCTGGCATTAAGGGTGTTTCGGACCCTATGGCGCAAGTTATTCTGACAAATTTATGCTTGGTTAGTCATACGAATAACCTCTCTGTATCTTTATATTCCGCCGAGCCTGAAATTATATCATGTGTCGAAGAAGAGCCTGCATCCGGTTTAGCGATAGAAGAAACCGAGAATACAGATACCTTCGTTGAAGATGATGTCGTTGAATAATGGGTTGATTACCGGAGATGACGGACATGCCCGTTGTCTATGGTGTGGCAATGATCCTTTATATGTGGCCTATCATGATCAGGAATGGGGGCGTCCACAAACAAATGACATCCGTTTATTTGAGAAAATATGCCTAGAAGGGTTTCAGGCGGGGTTAAGTTGGCTAACCATTTTGCGGAAACGCGAAAATTTCAGGAAAGCATTTGATCATTTCGATTTTAATAAAGTTGCCTTATACGATGAGGATAATGTGCAAATTTTACTGAAAAATCAGGGTATTATACGTCATGAAGGAAAGATTAGATCAGTAATTAATAATGCACAAAAGACGATAACTTTAATTGAGGAGCATGGCTCAATAGCGGCATTTTTAGAGCCGTTTAGACAAGATTTATCCACTCGTCCGGATGTATGTAGTTATGATGCTTTAAAATCAATTACAATGACGGAGGAATCAATCTCTTTGTCCAAGGCATTAAAAAAACGTGGTTTTTCCTTTGTTGGTCCGACGACAATGTATGCTTTCATGCAATCCATAGGGATGGTGAATGATCATTTTGAAGGATGTTTTGTCCGCAAGGCGTGTGAAAATCTGGTAGAGTAAATATATGAGTGACGGCGAACAGGAAGATGATTCCCAAAAAACCGAAGACCCCACCCAGAAAAAGCTGGATGAGGCGAAAAAACGTGGTCAGGTTGCGCTGAGCCGCGAAATCAATAATTGGGTAATGTTATTGGCGGGGACTATTTTGGTGGTGACTATGTCGCCATGGATGATGACAGATTTAACCATCATGATGCGTAGTTTTATTGAGCAGTCACACAATATGCCGCAATTACCCGGCGGGGTGCGCGAATTATTGGGGGGGATATTTTTTAACGTTCTTTTGATTTTGGCATTACCGTTTTTATTATTGATGTTTGCGGCATTTATTGGGCCATTTATTCAAATTGGGCCACTATTTTCGCCTGAGGCTTTGGCACCGAAGATTGATAAAATATCCCCCATAAAAGGGTTCGGGCGCTTGTTTTCTATGCGCTCTCTCATGGAGTTTGTAAAAGGCATTTTAAAAATGGGGCTGGTTGGCGGGGTTGGTTTTATGCTGCTTTATCCGTTCTTTGCCAATATTGATCACATGGTTGGTATGTCACAAGCCGATTTTTTGTCGGAGCTTTATATATTGGTTATCCGGCTGTTGGTTGGGGTGGTAATGGTGATGTTGGTGGTGGCGGTGATTGATGTCACATTTCAACGTCAGCAACATCAAAAGAAAATGCGTATGTCAAAACGTGAAGTTAAGGATGAATACAGACAAGCAGAGGGTGACCCGCAAATTCGGGCAAAATTACGTCAGCTTCGAAGTGAGCGAGCGCGTAATCGTATGATACAGTCCGTACCTTCGGCGGATGTGGTTATCACAAACCCAACCCATTTTGCCATCGCCCTTAAATATAATCCCGAAGAAATGGATGCGCCGCTCTGTGTGGCAAAGGGACAAGATAATATCGCTTTACGTATTCGTGAGGTTGCAAAAGAAAATAACGTTGTGATTTATGAAGATAAGCCGCTTGCCCGCGCATTATATGATGTAGTTGAAATTGACCAGACCATTCCCGCCGCGCAATATAAGGCAGTTGCAGAGGTTATTTCTTTTGTGTTTAAGCAAAAAGGACGCATGTAAAACTTCTATACCGTTATTTGCCTTTTTCTGGCATGATAAGGGAACTAAAAAATTCATCCCTTATATTGAAATCTCATGACAGAATTATTTGATCACACAAAATTTGTTGAAAAGTACGACGTTAAAAAAAAGCTGTTTCGCGATCTGAATAAGCCGGATCCTTTGAATAGTTTTGTAATGATTACTTTGTTTGTAATTTATATCAGCATTTTTCTGATTACGATGATGTCATTAAATATTGGCACGGATGTTATTTTTCTGACAGGCGGTATTTTTTCAGCTTTTACGATTTTGACGTTTTTATTTCATAAGGTTTTTTATTGGCGCAGCCGTGAACAAAAGCTTGATGCCATTTTGCAAAATATGTTTGAGCGTAGTCAAAATGCCAGAATCATTACAAATCTGAAGGGCACGACATTTTACTATAATCATAATTTATCAACGTTGTTTTCAAAGCCCGATAAGCAAATGGAATTTACAAGTATCCATATGTTGGCGCAATTATTCCAAGGAAATCCGGAGGCCGAGGGCAGCTTTAGTTTGCTTTTGGATCAGGCACAGCGCGGGATGTCGAATTCAATAGAGTTATTTACGTTATTGCATGATGAAGAGAAAACATTTGAGATTACTGTACAGCCGATTGCAGGATATGAAAATTTTATTCATTGGCGCATTGAGGATATTTCCCAGAGACGTTTAATTGATAGGAGTATTCGGGAGGAGCGGGAAAAATTAATTGATTTTACCGATAATGCTCCGGTCGGATTTTTCTCGGTTGATGAAGAAGGGCGTTTTGTGTTCGTGAATGCTACCTTTGCGCGCTGGGTTGGGGAAGACATTGCCACATTATTAGAAAAAGGCCGTTTACATACCTATTTTTCCACGGTTCCTGAAAATGCCGCGCCCTATGATATTAAACCAGGTGGTGGTATACGCCAAATTGCGGAATTAAATATTAAGGGCCCCGCGGGAAAGACATTCTTCGCCTCAATCAATCAAACTGTTGTTAAAGAAGAGGATGGCCGCGTTAGAACAAGAGCTGTAATCAATGATTTGACGACGGAGCACACGATGCGCCGCGCTCTGCAAGAATCCGAAGATAAATTCCAACGTTTCTTTGATGAAGCGCCTTTGGCGATTGCCATTGTGACACCGGAGGGCAAGATTGAAAATTACAATCAGGTCTTTGGACAAATGCTTGGAAAAGATCCAAAGGAAGAGCTTGATAGCAGTGCGGATCTGAAAGATTTGATTTCTAAAGATGATTTAAAAAACGTATTAACCCAATTGAAGCGACTGCATAAGCAAGAGCGTATGAAAGCACCTTTAGATGTAACATTGGCGCCTAAAAATCAAGGGGCTATCGCCGTTCAGTTATATGGACGCAGGTTCCGTGATAGCCAGAATATTGTTCTACATTTCAGTGATGTCAGCCAGAAAAAAGCTTTAGAGGAGCAATTTGCTCAATCCCAAAAAATGCAAGCCATCGGACAATTGGCAGGCGGCATCGCACACGATTTTAATAATCTTCTGACCGCCATGACAGGTTTTTGTGATCTGTTATTATTACGCCATAAACCAGGTGATCCGTCCTTTTCTGACATTATGCAGATCAAACAAAATTCCAATCGCGCCGCCAACTTGGTGCGTCAGCTTTTGGCATTTTCACGTCAGCAAACCCTGCAGCCAAAGGTGCATGATATCACTGATATCTTAACCGAACTGTCGCATCTTTTACGTCGTTTGATTGGTGCGAACATTGATTTGGAAGTTCTTCATGGGCAAGATTTGGGACTTGTAAAAGTTGATGAAGGTCAAATGGAACAGGTTTTGATCAATTTATCCGTGAATGCGCGTGATGCGATGCAGGATAATGGCGGCGGCGCATTAACGATCAAAACATATGGATATGAGAATGAGACATCGCGTGATCTGTGGGAAGAAGAAATGCCGCCTGGTAAGTGGGTTGCTATTGAGGTGCAAGATACAGGATGCGGTATTCCGGAAGAAAATCTGGCGCGCGTTCTGGAGCCTTTCTTTACAACGAAAGATGTTGGACAGGGAACCGGATTAGGGTTGGCAACCGTTTATGGGATTATCCGCCAGACCGGCGGATATTTGGATGTGAAGAGTCAGGTTGATGTTGGCACGACATTTACAATTTACTTGCCCAGCGTGGAGCAAGAGGCTGAAGATTTGGAATATGAAGAGGTCAAAGACCTTATGCCTCAGCAGCCCAAAGATTTGACCGGAACGGCCTGTATTTTATTGGTTGAGGATGAGGATGCCGTTCGTACCTTTAGCACGCGGGCGCTCTCGAATAAAGGATATGAGGTTCTTGCGGCGGAGAGCGGGGAGCGCGCGCTGGAAATTATGAATAGCGATGATGCCAAGCCAATTGATCTGTTGATTTCCGACGTTGTCATGCCAAATATGGATGGACCAACATTGGCGCAACGACTACGTCAAAATAACCCCAAGCTGAAGATTATATTTATCTCCGGTTATACCGAAGATAAATTAAAAGACCATATGGGGGAAAATGTATCTTTCCTACCTAAGCCCTTTACGTTGAAACAGCTTGCAGAGAAAGTTAAGGATGTTTTGGATGGGTAAACTGAAAAATGCGAAGTGAGGAGATTGCCCCTCACTTCTGACTTTTCAGCTTAATATTTCACTGAGCAACCGTAGGGCGCTGTTTGTGAGGGTTCAATCGGCTCACCTGCGGCGAGGCTATCAAGAGCGGCTAAAACATAATTCTTTGCACCTTCGATTGTTTCCGGGCGTGGTGATGGATTGTCATCAATCGCGCCTGCATAAACAACATTACCTTCTTCGTTAATGACAAACATATGCGGCGTAGTTTTGGCATCATACATTTTTCCGATTTCGCCGGATGGATCCATAATACGTGCTGTTGCATGTGCGTCTACTTCAGTGACTAACTTTTGCGCATCTTCATCTGACATATTGCCCTGTTTACCTTCGGCGGAAGATACGATTGTTAGCCATACAGCGCCGTTATCAGTCGCCGTTTTTTGCGTGTTTTGCATATTTTTAGAATCATAATGCTTCATAACATAGGGGCATTGATCGTTAGACCACTCCAGAATAACGTTTTTGCCCTTATAATCACTGAGTTTAATATCATTGCCATTAATGTCTTTCGTCGTAAAGTCGGGCGCAGGTTGACCGATTTCAACCGCGGCATGCGCGGATACAGGGGCAATCAGCAAAGCGAGTGCAAAAAGGGTTTGTTTAATCATATTGGGTCTCCTTTAAAAAAGTTGGTTTTGGTAAAACTTATTTGTTCAGCGCCTGAGCGATAATATCAGGCGATAAAATTTGTGGTAACATCTCCGGCGCGGGGCGCTCTCCGGTTTTTGCGTCGGGTCTGCCATAGTAAATATAGATCGGGACACCGTTGCGTCCAAATTTATTTAAATATTTTGTGATTTCTGCATCATAATTTGTCCAGTCTCCGATAAGATAAACAATATCTTTTAGCGCCATGATCTCTCTGGTTTGTTCGATATCAATGGCACGGTAATGATTGACTTTACAAGTCACGCACCAGGCGGCGGTCATTTCCACAAAAACAGGATTGTCGGTTTTTAAAGCATCCTCCAAGGCATTTTCAGAATAGGGCGCGCCAAATTCAGGCATAGGTTTATCTTTAGACATTTCATATGTCTGAACCTCGAAAATAGTGCCAAATAAACTGCCCCCCAACATAACCAAAGAGAGAATAATAAGAATGGTTTTCTTTAATCCGTTTGTTTGTCCGGCATGGTTGAAGATCCATATCGCAAAGGCAATTCCCAATAGCCCGATCAGTGGCATCGCAACGCCGTTCATACCGATTTGATTAGATAAAATCCATAGCAACCAGATGGTTGTTGCAAACATCGGGAATGCGAGAAATTCCTTAAAAGTCACCATCCACACACCGGGACGCGGCATGAGTTTTTGTAGAGCAGGAACAAAGGAAATGATCAAATAGGGAAGTGCCAAGCCAAGCCCCAAGGCAGCAAAAATTAACAGAGAAATATAGGCCGGCTGTATCAAGGCATAACCTAAAGCCACCGCCATAAATGGCGCGGTGCAGGGGGTGGCAACAATCGTTGCCAAAATACCAGTCATGAAAGAGCCTTTTACCCCTTCGGTTTTTTGTCCTTGCCCAATGCTCATTAAGCGTCCGCCGATTTCAAAAAAACCAGCTAGATTTAGGCCCACTGCAAAGAATAAATAAGATAGTAATAAAATTACGACGGGATTTTGTAAATGGAATCCCCAGCCGACCTCGCTGCCGCCTGTTTTCAGTATGATTAATAAGGCAGCGATAGCTATAAAGGAAAGTATAATCCCCGCCGTATAAGCAAGCCCATGTGATTGCGCCTCGGAGCGGCTTTTTTGTGAGATTTTGGAAAGGCTTAAAACCTTCATGGATAAGACAGGAAATACGCACGGCATTAAATTCAATATAACCCCGCCAATAATAGCAAAAAGCAGAGCGCTGATGAGACTGACAGATTCGGCTTCTGTTACGTTTAATGAAGCGTCTTCTGCATTGTGATCAGTGTGTTCAGAAGCAGGGACTGCAATGGAATCTACACGCTTTGGCGTTATTTCATAGCCAAAGCGCGAGGTTGTGCTCTTTTCCTGAATTGCCAAAACGCCGCTGAAATCTTTAATGCGATCCAGTTGAAAGTCACCGCGTGCTTGTTGGAAAATAACGCGATTTCCGTCAATGATGGTCGAAGGCACCGCGGCATTATCTACCAATCCATATTCATATGGAAAAAATTCAAACTCGTAATCTTGCAACTGTTCGGCTGTTTTCGGGGTCTCAAGACTCAGGATTAAATTGCCGTTATTTTCAGATAATTGGCCTTTCCAGCCATGTTTGTCATCTGTATGCGGGATGGCATTTTGCGCATCAGCAAAAAATTCCGGCCCCGCTTCATCTTCGTTTAGTTTGCCATCATTAAAGCTCAAAACTTTTTCAACGCTTTCCGGGATGCAGATTTCCTTACAGACCAAAATATCAAAACGAACGGGAATATGAATCGCGCCATCGGGAATGTCGGAGGGGATTGTTAATGTTTGCGTTAATAACGCTTCTTTTTCGTATCCATAATTCACAAGCGGATCAAAAGGCAATTTGAGGGGCGTTGGCCATTTGATTTCAGATAAAGAAAACCCATCGGGCAAAGACCAATTTGAGCGCATTGGCTCGCCGGAATCGCCGGCATTTCGCCAATAGGTATGCCAATGTGGGCGAATGATTTGTTTAATCACAAGGGAGACGTCTTCGCCGCCTTGGATAACGCCTTTATCTTGAAAAATACGGATAAAAACATTCTGCTCTGTAGAGTCCCAATCGGGCGCGGATTCTTGCGCGAAGGCAGGGCTTATGAGGCAGAGTAATAAAGCGAGATTAAGAAAAAATTTCAAACGACAAAGATCCATTTTGTTAAGTTATGTTGATATTCGATAGGTGTCGATAGATGGTTACATATAAAAAGCTGTTTTATAAAGTTTTTATACGTGATTAAATTTATGTTCACTGAAGGATTTTTACATGACCACTCACGCCCCCCTCTGGACACCGTCACCTGAACGACAAAAAGCAACGCGGTTATATGAATTCATTCAGGTAATAGAAGAAGCAAGCGGGCGAACGTTTAAAGATTATCATGATTTTTATCTGTGGTCGGTGGCAGAACAAGAAATTTTTTGGAGGGAATTTTGGGATTTTGCGGGCGTTATAGGGGATAAAGGCACGCAGGTTTTACGGGACAGCGTAAAAATGACCGATGCGCGATATTTTCCCGAAGCCCAGATTAATTACGCAGAAAACCTTTTAAGACGGCAGGATAAAGCGCCCGCAATGATCTTTCGTGATGAAGCCGGCAGTGAGCGTAGTGTTAGTTTTCAGCAATTAAACCACCAAGTTTCACAATTTCAACAATTTTTGAAAGCGCAAGGTATCAAAGCGGGGGAGTGCGTTGCAGGATATATGCCTAATTTGCCGGAAACCATTATTGCACATTTAGCGGCGGCCTCTATTGGGGCGATTTGGTGTTCGGCATCGCCGGATTTCGGGGCGCAGGGATTATTGGATCGTTTTGGACAGATTGAGCCAAAAATACTGATCGCGGCAGATGGATATTTGTATAATGGCAAAAAGATTGATTGCTTGGAAAAAGTGCGTGCGATTCAATCAGAGCTTTCCAATTTAGAGAAAATTATCATTGTGCCTTTTATCTCTGAGGCTCCGGATCTTACGGGCTTACATAATGCTATTAATTACCAAAATATGCTGCAAGATTATGTCCCCAAGGCCGTTGAGTATCATCGGGTTGCGTTCAATCACCCGCTTGTGATTATGTTTTCATCCGGCACAACCGGAAAGCCAAAATGTATTGTACATGGGCATGGCGGCACGTTATTGCAGCATTTAAAAGAGCATATTCTGCATTGTGATGTTCAACAGAATGAGCCTATATTTTATTTCACCACATGCGGCTGGATGATGTGGAACTGGTTAATTACCGGTTTAGCGGCTGAGGCAACATTACTATTATATGACGGGTCACCGTTTTATCCAGATGGTAACACGCTATGGGATTATACGTCTGAACATGGTTGTACGTTATTCGGGACTTCGGCGAAGTTTATTGATGCCTTAAAAGCCAATGATTTATCGCCCGCTTCTTCGCATAATCTCTCCGCGCTTAAGACGATAACATCAACGGGATCGCCTTTGGTGCATGAAAGTTTTGATTATGTTTATCAGCATATTAAGAGCGATGTGCATTTGGCGTCGATTTATGGGGGGACGGATATTATTTCCGCCAGTTTTGGGTTGGGGAATCCGTTATCTCCGGTTTATCGCGGGGAATTGCAAAGCCCTGGTCTTGCCACGGCGGTGGATGTGTATGATGGCAATGGAAGGCCCATTCCAGAAGGCGGCGGGGCGGGCGAGTTGGTCTGTACTAAACCATTCATATCCATGCCGGTAAAGTTTTGGGATGATCCGAATGATGAGCGTTATCATGGGGCTTATTTCTCTATGTTTGATAATATATGGCAGCATGGCGATTGGGCGGAAAAAACCGTTCATCATGGCTTAATTGTGCATGGACGAAGTGATGCAACCTTAAATCCCGGCGGTGTGCGTATCGGCACGGCAGAGATCTACCGACAAGTTGAGCAAATCCCGCAAATTTTAGAATCTATCGCCATAGGGCAGGATTTCGAGGGCGATGTCCGTGTAATCCTGTTTGTGATTTTGAAAAAGGGGGAAAGCCTGTCCGATGATTTGATTAAACAGATTAAGACCCGCATACGCGAAGGCGCATCCCCGCGTCATGTTCCGGCAAAGGTTATTCAGGTCGCCGATATTCCGCGCACAAAGTCGGGGAAAATTACAGAACTGGCGGTGAAAGATGTTATTCACGGGCGTGATGTGAAAAATAAAACGGCTCTTGCCAATCCTGAGGCGCTGGAGCTTTATAAAAATATTGCCATGTTAAACAATTGATTTTGTCAGAAAAATTTTGTATCTATGCGCAATAAAGTCAGAAATATAATTATAATAAGGTGTTGTAATGTCATCAAATAAAAGTTCGGTTGTATTATCGGTAAGGGTGTCTCCAGAAATTAAAAAAGCTTTTCATGAAGCGGTTAAAGATGAAGGTGTGTCATGTCGTGCTTTAATGGAGAGGGTTATTACTAAGTATATAGAAGCCCAAAGTCCTGAAGCTTAAGTTTGACGTTTTGGTTTATATTCAAATAAAAAAAATAGAAGGTTGCGTACGCTTCCATTTTTTTTATTTTGCGCTAATTATTTTCTATGGGTCAAACAACAAAGCCATTGCCGTTAACATTGCCGATTTTCCCGTTAACTGGGGCGTTGTTGTTGCCGCATTCCCAACTTCCGTTGAATATATTTGAGCCGCGTTACATTGATATGATTGATGATGCTTTGCGTGAAGATCGTATGATTGGCATGATACAGTGTCATGAGTGTGAGGGCGAATCCAGATTATATAATATCGGCTGTGCGGGACGGATTATTGCCTTTGATGAGACGGAAGAGGGGCATTATCTGATTACTTTATTGGGAAAGAGCCGTTTTCGTATTCGTGAGGAGATAGACGTTGAAACCAAATATAGACGTGTTAAGCCAGATTGGTCGGAATTTGAAAAAGATAGCGAGAAGACAGGATGTTTCGGTTTTAAAAAAGATGACTTCTTTAATATTTTAAAGGAATATTTTAATCGTCAAAATATGGATATGGATTGGGAAGTTCTGTATGAAGCTTCGGATGAAAGGATTATTTCGGCGCTTTCCATGATCTGTCCTTTCGAATCATCCGAGAAGCAAGCCCTGCTTGAAGCGCCTTGTTGTGAGAGCCGAGGAGAGATTTTAAAAGCCATGTTTGAAATTGAAATTCATAAAAAGCTAATATAAGTCAATGACTTAAAAAATAGGGCTTGAAAGTGGCACATAAGTTGAATATGGTTTCCTTATGGTTGATATACATCCTAAGTTATTAGAGTTGTTAGTTTGTCCTTTGACAAAAACGACGCTTCGATATGACCGTGAGTCACAGGAACTTGTTTCTGAAGCTGCTGGGCTTGCTTATCCGATACAGGATGGAATTCCGGTGATGATCCCATCTGAAGCCAGATCAATCGATATTACAAACGGGGAGGGGCGCCAAAACGGCCGTTAACTGTTTATGACGATTACGCAACCTCTTAATCTTCTCTCACTCCTTCGACTTATCCGCCCCTGATTGGGTTAGCGGAAACTTTTCCTTTTCCACCTCTCAGGGGACTTACCACGTAGCAAATCAATAATTTTTGATGCATTACGTCTGTTTTTTTGTAATAAAACCTTAGAGAATGAAGAGAGAATAATATGTCTAAAGACCAAGTGATAATTTTTGATACAACTTTGCGCGACGGTGAGCAATCACCGGGATGTTCGATGAATCTGGAAGAAAAGATGAAGATTGCGCGTTTATTGGATGTTATGGGCGTGGATGTTATCGAGGCGGGATTTCCCATTGCGTCCCCCGGTGATTTTGAGGCGGTCCATGAGATTGCCAAAGAAATGAAAAATGCCGTAGTTTGTGGTTTATCGCGTGCAAAAATGGCAGATATTGAATCGGCAGGGGCGGCGTTGAAACCAGCAAAACGCCCGCGCATTCATACCTTTATTTCCACAAGTCCGTCACATATGAAATATCAGTTAAAGATGACGCCAGATCAAGTTTTTGAAGATGTCAAAGCCAGCGTAACCAAGGCACGATCTTATACGGATAATGTGGAATGGTCGGGGATGGATGCCACGCGGTCAGATCTGGATTTTCTGTGTAAATGCGTTGAGGCGGCCATTTCATGCGGCGCGACAACGGTTAATATTCCCGATACGGTTGGATTTGCAGAGCCTGAGGAATATGCACAATTGATTCGTGATATTCAAAATAAAGTGCCCAATATTGATCAAGCGATTATTTCTACCCATTGCCACAATGATCTGGGCTTGGCGGTGGCAAATTCTCTGGCCGGCGTCAAGGCAGGCGCACGCCAGATTGAATGTACGATTAATGGTATTGGGGAGCGCGCAGGCAATGCCGCCTTAGAAGAAATCGTTATGGCATTGAAAGTGCGGGGCGATATTATGCCGTTCCAAACCAATATTGACAGCACGATGATTACCAAGATGTCCCGCGCTTTATCGACCACCATCGGCTTTAATGTGCAGCCCAATAAAGCGATTGTTGGTGCGAATGCATTCGCACATGAAAGCGGAATTCATCAAGATGGTGTGCTAAAGCATGCGGAAACATATGAGATTATGACGCCTGAATCGGTTGGATTGACCAAATCCAATCTGGTGTTAGGAAAACATTCCGGACGCCATGCCCTTAAAGAAAAATTGAAGGAGTTGGGCTATGAGTTGGGAGATAATGCCTTTCAAGATTTATTTTCCCGTTTTAAGAAATTGGCGGATCAGAAAAAAGAGCTGCATGACGATGATATTATTGCTTTAATTGAAGATGAAGTCGCAACCGAGCATGATCAAATTCAGTTTGTTGCCTTACAAATTCAAGCCGGAACAGAGGGGCCGCAAGTTGCGGAGTTGACACTTTCTATTGAGGGAGAAAATAAGAAGGTCAAAACCGAAGGGAATGGCCCTGTTGATGCGATTTTCAAAGCGATCAGAGAGATTTGCCCACATGACGGCGCGCATCTTCAACTTTATCAAGTGCATGCCGTGACAGGCGGCACGGATGCGCAGGCAGAAGTAACAGTGCGTTTGGAAGAGGACGGCAAAACCGTAAATGGACAGGGCGCTGATGCGGATACGCTGGTGGCCTCGGCGCGTGCCTATGTACATGCCTTAAACAAGTTGATGGTGAAACGTCAGAAGACTAAGCCGAAAGAGGATGCCGCTTGAGTTTTTTAGTTGTTTAATGTATGTAAATATTATTAAAAATATTATGTAGAGGAGATTAAATATGCCGTCATTTATGTTATCTGGATCAAGAAGTTCACTGAACGCGTTTGAGGATGCTATTTCTTCGGATAAACCGTCGCCGTTAAAATCTTTAAAAACAAGAATTGATGGTATTGAATATCCTAGCAACCGCGGCGGTGAATATGTTGTTAAAATATCTTCTAGTGTTTTAGAATCTCAATCAGAAAAATTTATTAATTATATTGAGAGAAATACAGGCCTTACAAGTTTAGAAGTGTAAATAACCTTAAGATTAAGTTTTAAGTTATCTAAACAACAAAAACGGCACATGACAGGATTTTATTAGATTTGCTGTTGTGCTACCGAAGAGCATGCTACGCATTTTTGAGTGGCTGTAGGCGCCGCTGACGAGGAGGTCGATATCGTTTTTCGATACGTAATCCGCGATTAAGGCGTCAGCATGTTCATCTGTTTTTACATCCAACGTGACGTCAATGCCGGCTTCATTCAATTTATTAATGGCGGCCGCGGTGCGGATTTCGTGATCATGTTGATTAACCACAATCATATGCACGTCCATTCCTTTAAATAGGGGGGACGTTGCCACATAATCAATGGCTTTTTCGGCATGATCTTTTCCATCATAAGAAATCAGCAGACGCTTCATTGGGCGCTCATATTTCGATACGACAAATAAGGGTTTGTGAATTATTCGTGCCACTTTTTCAAGATTTGATCCGATAAATTCTGAAGCCGGGTTTGCTTGTTCCCCGCGTTTCCCGATGAAGACCATGTCATTTTCAGGTTCGAGCTCTTTGATCGTTTCAGACAGGCTGCCCCGGCGGTGAATGACGTTAATATTTTTGATGCCTTCTTGTTTTAGCACTTCTTCGCCGTGTTGAAGAATAAGGCGTCCTTTTTGTTGGTCAAGCTTGCCTCTTTCTTCATCAACTTTGGAGAGGCGTTCCATTAGATCATGGCGTGCGCCCAATCCAATTGAGCCGGAATGATCTTCAGCGTTGGGGGTGTAATCAGAGCCGCGGCGTAAAACATGTAATAGATTAACGTTTGCCTTTAATTTTTTGGCAACCCAAGCGGCATTTTTACAAATATGATCCGCATAAGCCGAGCCATCAATACATACGAGCAAGTTAGTCATTTGTGTGATCCTTATTAATGTTTTAAAAATGCATCGGTGGCATCAACTTTATCATGAACCGCCAATTGATCGACGATTGTAGCGCTGGCTTCGTTGAGGCCGATAATATTTACATTTGTGCCGTCCCTGCGAAATTTCATAACAACTTTGTCCAGTGCGCCGACGGCGGACAAATCCCAAAAATGTGCCGCGCTGACATCAATCGTGACATGTTCAATGACTTCTTTAAAGTTAAAAGCGGCGGCGAATTCATCTGCCGAGGCAAAAAATACCTGTCCATGTACGTGATAGGTGCGGGTTTGCCCGTCTTTAGATAGGGTGGAGTTGATCCGCATAAGTTGCGCCACTTTACGAGCAAAAAACAGCGCACTCATCAGGACACCAACAAAAACCCCAATCGCCAGATCATGCGTGACAACCACGACGGCAACGGTTGTTATCATAACGAGGCTAGAGCTCTTCGGCGTGGTTTTCATGTTAATAATGGATGTCCAGCTGAATGTACCTATCGAGACCATGATCATGACCGCAACCAATGCCGCCATTGGAATTTGGCTGACCAAATCCCCCAAAACCAAAATCAAGAATAGCAGAAAGCTGCCCGCAAATAGTGTGGATAATCGCCCGCGTCCGCCTGATTTTACATTGATCACAGATTGTCCGATCATGGCACAGCCCGCCATACCGCCAAAAAATCCGGTGATAACATTGGCAATGCCTTGCCCCTTACATTCGCGGTTTTTGTCACTGGGTGTGTCCGTTAGATCATCAATAATTGTAGCGGTCATTAATGATTCCAATAGACCAATTGCCGCAAGGGTCAGGGAAAATGGTAAAATAATCAGCAGTGTTTCTAAATTCCAAGGAATATCAGGAAATAGAAAAATAGGTAGGCTGTTCGGTAATTCGCCCATATCGCCGACTGTGCGGAGATCCATTTGAAAGAACATGCTTAAGATGGTCAGGAAAATAATACAAATCAGAGGGGAGGGAACCGCCTTTGTGAAGCGTGGCAGAATGTAAATGATGGCAAGCCCCAAAGCAACCATCGCATACATATTGATGCCTGCGCCGTTAAATTCGGGTAGTTGCGCCATGAAAATCAAGATGGCAAGCGCATTCACAAAGCCCGTCACAACAGAGCGCGAGACAAATCGCATTAAGCTGCCAAGCTTCAAAAATCCCGCCAGAATTTGGATTATGCCGGTCAGGATGGTGGCCGCAAACAAATATTCCAAGCCATATTCGCGAACCAAAATAACCATTGCAAGCGCCATGGCGCCGGTTGCCGCAGAAATCATGCCGGGACGACCGCCGACAAAGGCAATAATGACCGCAATAGAAAAAGAGGCATAAAGCCCGACTTTGGGATCCACCCCCGCAATAATAGAAAAAGCAATAGCTTCGGGGATAAGCGCAAGCGCGACCACCATTCCGGCGAGCAGGTCATTGCGTACATTCCCAAACCAGTTTTGTCGAATGGAATGAAGGGAAAAGATGGACATATATGGGGCTTAATCTTAATCTTTTTAAAATGGTGGAGTCGAAGAGTCTCGAACTCTCGACCTTCTCACTGCCAGCGAGACGCTCTACCAACTGAGCTACGACCCCATAAGATTTTTAGAAACTAATCATCCTTACTCATTTTTGCAAGGGTTTTTTCCCCATTCCTTTACTTTTCTATAGATGGTCGAGGGAGCAACGTCTAAAAAAGTGGCGGCTTTGGGAATGTTCCCGTCACATAGGTGTATGGCGTGTTGAATTGCCGCTTTTTCCACATCGGCAAGCGGCTTGATCTTTTCATTTAGAAAATAGTTTGAAGGGCCCATCGCTTTAGTTTCATCGTTCGGATGGTGGCCGGCAATTTTATCCAAAGGTGTTTTGTAGTTTATATTTTCAACCATAAGTTAGGTTAGGAAATTTTAATGTAAAGTGCAATAAAAAAGCCCGCGCTAAACGGGCTTTTTAAAAAGAATGTTATTAATATTTATTCGCGGCTTCCCATGAAGGCGAGTAAAAATTGGAATAGGTTGATTACGTTTAAGTACATGCTTAATGCGCTCATTACAGCCATGCGGTTATTAACGTCATCACCGTTTGCCTGGCTGTACATTGATTTGATCATTTGAGTATCAAACGCAATAAGGAGTGTAAAAATTAACACGCCGCCCGCTGATAGGATAAAGCCAAGGGTGCTGGATCCCAAGAACATGTTCACAACCATCGCAATAACCAGTCCGATTAAGCCCATCATTAAAAATGACTCCATTCCGGATAAGTCTTTTTTGGTTGTATAGCCCCATACTGACATGGCCCCGAACATTGCGGCCGTGATAAAGAATACACGCGCCACGCTTTCACCCGTATAGGCGAGGAAAATGTAGGACATGGATAAACCAATAAGAGCGGTCAAGCCATAGTACAGGGCGTTTACAGTTGTCATGCTCATTGTCATTACGCGATTTGGTGTTAGGCCAAAAAAGATAATGCCAAGCGGCGCCAATCCAACGACCAGTCCCAGCCAAGTGCCATGGATTTGTTGAAAGACTTCGGGCATGCCGGATACAGTGTAAGCGATCAGGCCGGTTACAATTAATCCAAGCGCCATTCTGTTATAAACGCGCCCGAAATGTGCACGAAGGCCGGCGTCATAACTGACGGAACTCCCCGTACGGGTTGTTTCATAACGATTAGGTTGCATATGTTTCTCCTTTGCTAAACCTGTTAAATGCGTAGTAAATTAGTAATGAATATATATCCTTAATATACCAGCTTTTCAAGGGATAGTGCAATAATACTTAATCTTTTGAAAGCCAAGGATTGCGTTTTTTCCTAAAATGACGGTCTCTGGGGAGCCAGGCATCTTTTCGATTGCCGGATAATGCATTTTCCGAAACCGGCGGGAGCGTATCGGGGATTTGACTTCCGGTTGATACGCTAATTGCCTGTATTCTTTTGTCAATTGGTGGGTGGGTGGAAAATAATCCCATAAATGGAGCTGTATTTTCAATGCACATAAATGCAATATCTGCCGTAGCCTCAGGAATTTGATCGCGCCCAGAGATACGCATCAATGCTCTCATCATGGCATCTGGATTGCGCGTCATTTGAATTGCACCGGCATCCGCCATATATTCACGGCGTCGCGATAGTGCAAAACGCATGAATAATGTCGCAAAATATCCAAGCCATAATATGGCCAAAATAACTAATAAGAGTATGATTCCGTTGCCTTTTTTATTATTACTGCCGCCGCGTGGAAAATAAAGACTATAGCGCACATTGCTCCAGACAAGTTGGGCGGCGAGACCGACCATGCCGGTAAACACGATGGTTACCATTAATAAACGAACATCATGGTTAATAATGTGGGTCAGCTCATGTGCTAATACGGCCTCGACCTCATCTTTATTTAAGCGGTTTAATAGGCCGCGTGTCACAGTCACAGTATAGGAATTATCGCTGATTCCACTAGCAAAGGCGTTTAAGGCATGGCTTTCAATGATATTCATTTTTGGCATTTTCATACCTTTAGATATGCAAAGATTTTCAAGAAGATTATAAAGATCTGGTTCTTCTTTACGCGAAACGGAATGGGCATGTGCCATATTGGCAATCATGCGCGTATGAAAAAAGAAAGAAATAACGAACCAACCTATTATGACGGCCAATATAATAGGAAAGTAGTCATATATAAGCGTGTTTGAGAAAGAAATAACTTTGTCAGCTTGGTCAAGTCTTGGATTTCCAGCAGGGAGTGTGAAATATCCTATTGCCAATGCACACGCCCAAACAACACCAAAAATAACAAAGGGATATATTCCTAATAAAATAATTGATTTTAGGTTATTATTCCATATATGGGTTTGTAACCCTGCGGATCGTGATAGCATCTCTAAAACTTAACTTCTGGCGCCTGACGAATTTGTTCTTGAAGATTATCATCGAGTTCGAAAAAAGCTTCCTTTTTAAAATTGAAAGGCTTCGCCACCAGATTATTAGGGAATTGCTCAACATACGTATTATATTCGTTTGTAGCAGAGTTAAAGAAGCGGCGAGATGCGGCAATTTTATTTTCAATATCTGATAGTTCTGTCATTAATTGGCGGAAATTACCATCAGCCTTCAGGTCAGGATAATCTTCTGCAACGGCAATCAGGCCAGTCAGTGCACGACCCAAGAAGCTTTCTGCGGCCTGTCTCGGTTCGCCGGATCCTTCGGTTTTACCAACGGCTGTGCGCGCTTCAGTAACATTTTGAAAGACCTCTTTCTCATGTTTGGCATACCCTTTTACAGTTTCAATCAATTGAGGTACGAGATTGAAACGTTGTTTGAGTTGAACATCAATATCAGAAAAAGCATTAAAGCGTGTATTCCTGAGGGCAATCAGGCGATTATATACGATAATGACATATAGTATAATGCCGCCAACAATGATCCAGGGTAAAAAATCCATCTTATAAATCCTTATATTTCTTTTTGTATTTAAGCACTTTGATAAATTCAGAGCAAGATTTATCGGATTTAGAATTTATTCAGGCAATAGTAAAATGCGCTTAATTGTATCTGAAAATTTTTTCGTTAGAATATCATCTTTTGATAAAATGGCGCTTGCGCCCATTTGTTGAGCTTTTTCTTTGATAACATCAGTCATACCACCAGTAACAGCAATCACCGGTGTTGCGGTATGAAATGATTTTACATTTTGAATTGTTCCAAGACCGAAGCCATCAGGCAAGTTTAGATCAAGAAGTACAAGATCATATCGTGCGCTTTTAAATTTAGTATATGCATCACCGATATCATCAGCCTTAAAAATGTTAAAATCAGGAAATGTTTTAGTTAGGGCTTTTTTAATGATTAGAAAATCTGAATCATTATCTTCGATGACCAAGATTGTTTTGTGATGTGTAGGGGACTCGAACATATTTTTACCAAAATTATTACAAACTTATAGTAGATAAATATGATCTGATTCTTAAAAAAAGAAAGCCTTAATCTTGATTTGTATTAGATTTTTCTTTTCCTAGGTAAAACCACTCTTCTCCTATTTTCATTGTATCTCTGGGGTCAGGTAAAATCATAATTGATTCTTCGGGACACGTTATGGTTGTTCCATCATTGTAGTGAGCAAGTGTTGCGCCGGCTTTTACGGGTTCAAAATTCTCCCACATTTTTGAGAGAGCTCCATTTTTTTCTTTATAAAATACATGTGTCATTTTAATTAATTTTGCGGGCTCTTTTGGGGCGGTCATCGGGGAGGAGGGGGCTGGATTTATCATTTTAAACCCAACTAAGCAATTTAGGATGGCGTTTTTTGCGATTATAATGCTTTGCGGATCATCATGTTGCCCGCATTCCAGTGTAATGCCGCAGCCACCTTTAGAGAGCATATATTCACGCGTACCCATAGATTCGTGATCATTTATAGGAACATTTGCGGCGCAGTAAGCATCACTAAAGCCATATACGCAATAGGGAATCGCGCAATATTCGATTAGTGTTAATTCTTCTTTGCTTTGGGCTGGGCTGATAAATCCAAATGCGGGGCCGCCGCGTCGGTAAGAATGCAAATCAAGTAAAATATCAGCCCGATCAATGAGGGCACATAACTCGTTTCCTATGTGGTCTTCATAGGTTTTTGGCGTGTGTTTTGGATATAAGTGGCGATTAAGATTGCTTTCCACATAACGTGTTTTTTGCTCAAATGCTTTGGGATTGCAGGTTTGAACAAAAGTAACGTTGCCACGTGTGAGGCATAAATCCCCCTGAGTAAATTGATTTATAATATCTCCGATTGCGATATGACCACAAGGTTCATTCCCGTGTACCGCGCCAAGAATGAGTAGATGTGGCCCCTTTTTTTTGCTTGTAAAACTAACTGGATTCAGGTGGGTCATATCGTAATATTGGCATGAAGAAAACAAAATAACATTAGGTTTTTAAGATTACGCGCTTATTTAAGTATTATGAAGCATGTTGTAATGGCGTTTTTGATGGCCCCTTTTTTATCAGCCTGTACCCAGATTGGCGCAGGAATTATGAATGCACCCACATATTTTGATAATGTGCGCGTTAATAAGGACATTGCATATGGGGATGATGCGCTTCATAGGCTGGATATGTATGTGCCGGCAAATGTTAATAAACGTCATGATATTCCCATTTTGGTATTTATTCACGGCGGTAATTGGCAGCAGGGAAATAAAAATCTATACCGCTTTGTCGGCAGCCATTTTGCCAAAAATGGGTATATGGTTATCATACCGAACTATCGTAAATATCCACAAGTGAAGTATCCGGATTTTGTTGAAGATGCCGCAGACGCCGTGGCATGGGCATATAAGAATGGCGAAAAGTATGGTGGGAATCCGGAAACGCTTTATTTGATGGGACACTCAGCGGGCGGACATATCGCAGCGATGCTTAGTTCCGACCAACATTATTTAGAAGATGCGGGTGTACCCTTTAATAACATTAAAGCCTTTGCAGGATTGGCAGGGCCCTATGATTTTATTCCCAAGGAAAAGGATTTAAAGGATATTTTTGGCCCGCCGGAGAAATATAAAGACATGCAGGCGACGACTTTTATTGATGGTTCTGAGCCACCAATGTTATTGCTACATGGGTCAGAGGATGAGACCGTTTATTTTAGTAATATTGAAAAGTTAGAGGCCGCGCTAAAGCAGAAAAAAATGCCCGTCGAACATAAAGTTTATCAAGGGGTGGGGCATATTAAAATGGTAACTGCCTTTACTTGGCTTTACGGAGATGCCGCGCCAATTTCACAAGATGTCTTGGCTTTCTTTGCGAAATATCGTTAAATCAAATCCATGTCAGGAAATCGTTTCGGAACTTTATTTCAATATCACTCATGGGGGGAAAGTCATGGCCCATCGATCGGCTGTATCGTGGATGGCGTGCCGCCGCGCATCCCGTTGAGTGAGACAGATATTCAGAAATATTTAGATCTGCGTAAGCCCGGACAATCAAGGTTTACAACGCAGCGAAAAGAAGCAGACGAGGTTAAAATTCTCTCAGGTGTGTTTGAAGGCATGACAACGGGAACACCGATTTCTTTGTTAATTGAGAATACTGACCAGAAATCAAAAGATTACAGTGATATTAAAGATAAATTTCGTCCGGGGCATGCAGATTTTACTTATAATGCAAAATACGGTATTCGCGATTATCGCGGCGGCGGCAGGTCATCCGCACGTGAAACCGCCATGCGCGTGGCGGCGGGCGCTATTGCGAGAAAAGTTTTGGAAACTCAAATCAAGCAAAGTGTTTTAATTCGCGGCTGTGTTACACAAATTGGCGAAAAGAAAATCGATTACAATCAATGGGATTGGGATCAAATTTCCCAAAATCCTTTTTTTACACCCGATGCACAGGCTGCGGATGAGTTTGCAACCTATCTGGATGCCATCCGTAAGAGAGGATCTTCGGCAGGGGCCATTATTGAGGTTCATGCCAGCGGTATTCCCGCAGGGCTTGGCGCACCCGTCTATGACAAGCTTGATTCCGATTTAGCCAAGGCAATGATGTCAATTAATGCCTGTAAAGGTGTTGAAATTGGCAATGGGTTTGAGTCTGTGGCACTGGGAGGGGAAGATAATGCGGATGAGATTCGTATAGGTAAAGACGGCAGTCCTATTTTTCAATCCAATAATGCGGGCGGCATACTGGGCGGTATCTCCAGCGGGCAAGATATAGTTGTCCGCTTAGCGATTAAGCCCACCAGTTCGATTTTAACGCCGCGCGCCACGATTGATAAGCATGGTAATGAGACAGACATTATCACCAAAGGCCGCCATGATCCTTGTGTTGGTATTCGCGGTGTTCCGGTTGCCGAAGCCATGATGGCATGCGTTTTAGCGGACCATTGGTTACGACATAAGGCGCAGTGTTTATAATTTCAAATTAAATTGACCTTACCTGATAAAATCGCCACATTACGAGGATGAGAAAAAAGTCATCATTATTTTACAAACCCAAAACTGCGACCTTACCTAAGGCTAAGCGTAGATGGGTGATTTTGCCATATTTTTGGCGCGCCATTAAATATGTCTGCATGTCCATTGGTGCGATGATCCTAATTTCAATGATCGTTGGTTTCTTTATGACCGCCAGCTTAATGCAGAAAGTGAATGTAAGCGCAGAAATTCCAAAGGAAGTGATTTTATTCTATCGCATGGAAGGTGCAATCTCAGAGGGGCTTCCGGCTTCCGGTTTTGATGCTTTTGGGCCGCAGAAATTATCAATTACAAATATCATGAGCAGTTTGGAAGTCGCGGCAAGAGATCCGCGTGTTAAGGCATTGATTTTTTCTGTGCGTAGTAGTGAAATGCCGTTTTCACAAATGCAGGAATTACGTCAGGCCATTTTAGATTTCCGCAAGGCAAGTCAAAAACCGGCCTATATTTATTCCTTATCTTATGGAGAGGCGGGGCAGGGATTGCCGCTTTATACTTTTGCGTCCGCATTTGATGAAATTTGGCTGGCACCTTTAGGTACTGTTTCGGTCAATGGTATGCAGATTGAACAGCCATATATGCGCGGTTTATTGGATCGCTTGGGGATTGAGCCGCAATTCTTTCAAAGGGAAGAATATAAAGGTGTCTTTGAGAATTTTACGCATAAAACCATGTCCCCATATTCCAGAGAGAGCCTTCAGGAATTGACGGAAAGTTTAGTACAGGGATTTATTCAGGATATTATTCAAACACGCCCATCATTGGTTAAGGAGCATGATCTGCCCGCCATGATTAATCAGGGCATATTCCTTGATACAGAGGCGGTAGAGGCCGGTTTGGTAGACCGTGTTGAATATGGCGACGTTTTATTGGATCAATTGCGTGAAAAGTTGGGTGGGAATTTAAAAGATAAAACCCCGGAGATGATTTCGTTGGCACAATATTACAATATCTTACCTGCACCTCAGGAGCGGGCAAAAGATATTGCTATTATTCATGTGCAAGGTCCGATTATGATTTTAAATGAAGGGCAAAGTGGTAATGGGATTTTGGGTGATACCTCGGACAGTGCCGATAAAATTGCGAGCTTGATTATTGGTGCCAGTGAGGATGAAAAGATATCTGCGATTGTATTACGCGTCGACAGCCCCGGCGGGTCGCCGACAGCGTCAGAGTTGATACGTCGTGCGGTTTTACGTGCGCAGCAAAATGGAAAACCGGTTATTGTGTCTATGGGGTCTATGGCGGCATCGGGTGGTTACTGGGTTTCTGCTCCTGCGGATTATATTTATGCCTCTGCCGGCACTATTACCGGATCCATTGGTGTTGCAGGTGGAAAAGTGAGTATGAGAGAATTTTGGGATCATATTGATGTTAATTGGGATCATGTGGCAATTGGTAAAAATGCCGGTATGTATTCCTTTATGGAGCCGTTTAGCGAGTCCGAACGCGCATTGATTGATGCCTCTATGGATCGTATCTATGACATGTTTTTAGGTGTTGTGGCCGAAGGACGCAATATGAGCAGGGAAGACGTTCGTGCCGTTGCTAAAGGTCGTGTATGGAGCGGAAAGGATGCGTTGAAGCAAGGATTAGTTGATGAAATCGGCGGGTTAAATGATGCGTTGGATTATGCCGCGCAAAAATCAGGATTTAAAACGCGTCACGATGTGAACATCCTTACATTACCAAAACCAAAAACTCCAATTGAAGAGATCCTGGATTTATTCCAAAAGACGGCTGGATTACCCATTTTCTTTCAACAACAAAGCGCTCTTTTGAATATGTTGTTGGGCGATGAACAGAAAAAATTAATGCAGGATGCCGCGGTTCTTAATAATGGCACGGGTTTATATGTCTATGAACCGATGTCTAGCTTGCGTTAGGAAATGTTTTCTTTAGAACATTTAACATGTCTTCATAGCTGATTAGGCGCTGCTCAGCTTTCATTTTATGTTCCGGCTTTAAGGCGCTATCTATGAAGGCCTGCAGCGCGGCATTTGGGCCATAAGCAAAGGGAATAATTTGGCACGGCAGATGCGCGCGTGCATGAAATGCCGCCTGCATATCTTTCCAACGATCCCCGATGAACCAAACAACATCATCGCGCACAGGCTTTTTTGGCATTCTGTCGAGCGCGCGGATGATAGCCTCAGGGTGCGGTTTGGCGTTCTCCAAATCTTCACGAAAAATACAAACCTGAAAATATTGAAGAAGGTCGAATTTCTGTAGAATGTCATCACCATATCCTACCCCTAACCCATTGCTAGCAATCGCCATCGGGATGTTGCGGCTTTTAAAGAAGTTTAATACTTCGAATATCTGGGGGCAGGGCTCAACAATTTGATCGACTTCTTTCCAGCGAAAAAAATGTAAAGCGCGGTGGACGAGCAAACGACGTTCTTTAATTTCGCCTTTATTAACAACGCCTAAGAAGGGGTCTTTAGGTTTAAATCCGAATAGGCGTGTAATCAATTTTCGACATTTATAAAATGTATCATCCAGCCATTCCATTACGTTTAAAACCCATGGACTCATATGACGGACGGTGGTGCCGTCCATGTCAAAAATAACAATTGTTGGGGGGGGGATCGCCATATAAATCGGAGTTTGACGCAGAATAGAGGAGTAATCAAGCGTGTATTTTGTTTAAAATTATTGAGGAGAAAGTTCGACCTTATTATTGGTGTCTATATTTTCCTGATATTGCGCCTCTAAGCGGGTTAATCGATTATCTAGATTTGGCATGGTTATACGACGCCACAAACCATGCAATCCTTCATATTTGCAAGAGCTAAAGAAGCTGCGGGCACTTTCAATATCATTATCACATGCATGTAATCCATTACGGTCAGCGCGATATTCAGAGGATTTATTTGCGAGTCCGCCTGTAGAATGACTTGCTGTCGTGATACATGCCATAGTTATTAAATCTGGGGCGGCTTCAGTTATAAAATTAAGAGCTGTTAGCGTATCGCTAAATGGAGTTAGCAACATTCTTGAGGATATATATGAAGAAAAGCAAAAGGATGTCGCCAGATTATTCAATATTGAGAACGTACGAATATGCGCGCCTGAATCTGTCTTTAGATGCCCTACCTCATGTCCCATGATAAAAGGGAGGCTCTTTTGGTTGTTATAATCATCCTTGCCGATTGTTACGATGTTATTCACCATATCTGCAGATGATGAGAAATAAGTGTCTGTTTTGCTGGATAAAATAAGTCTCGGCGTTGTATCCTCTAATTCTGTTTTTTTAACTATACGATTAAAGGCTGATAGGGTTTCTTCGCGATCTGTTTTTGAAAGGGAGTCAGGAAATAAATGTGCGGATGCATTTTTATAGTTTCTTTTTGGCGGGGTGGGTAGCGCCGAGATAGCTATTGCTATGCTGGTAGAAATTGCCGAAAGCCAAGGGCTAATAAAATATGCTGTGCCGCCAATGGTCATTGCCGCCGATGTTACATATAAGGAAGTTTCGTAAACCTTTTCTTTTACGGGGTGAAAATTCCAGGGCGATTTATTCATAAAGAGTCCTTAATACTCCGATATTAAGGGGGAGATTACCATTATTTTAAATAGTATGGAAATTTATGGCAGATAATTTAAGGTCAGTCTGCGTTTGATAATGACATTTTTATAATTTCTTTTTCAATTAGCCCTGCATCTTCATACATTTTTTCCGGCGAGTCTTGATCAATAAACGTATCGGGAAGGTGCATGGTTTTGACGCAGCATGTGCCGTTTAATAAGTTTTCACGGGCAAGGAATTCCAAAACATATGACCCGAAACCACCAATAGAGCCTTCTTCAATGGTGATAAGTCGGGCGTGGGTAGAAACCAAGTTGCGGATCAGGTCTTTATCCAAAGGTTTGGCAAAGCGGGCATCAGCAACGGTACAGGACGTTCCGTCTTTTTCTAATAGATTTTTAGCGGCTTTTAGACATTCTTGCAGGCGGGTGCCATAAGACAGGATGGCGACGTCGCGTTTATTTGCTTTGGTGTTTTCGTTATTTTGGGGAGAGCTATAGACAATGCGTCCTTTGCCGATATCCAAAATTTTGCCATGTTCGGGGCGGGTGGCACCGGTGCCATTTCCGCGTGGATATCGGAATGCAATTGGGCCGCTATCATGGGCGGCGGCGGTGGCAATCATATGTTGTAGTTCGGCTTCATCCGCGGCGGCCATTAAAGTAAAGTTTGGCAAGCATCCAAGATAAGCAATGTCAAATGAGCCTGCATGGGTTGCGCCGTCGGCGCCGACCAAGCCAGCGCGGTCAATTGCAAAGCGGACAGGCAGATTTTGAATGGCAACATCATGCACAATTTGGTCATAGGCACGCTGTAGGAACGTGGAATAGATCGCCACAAAGGGTTTATATCCCTCCGTTGCCATCCCCGCCGCAAATGTGACGGCATGTTGTTCTGCTATCCCGACATCAAACATACGATTGGGGAATTCCGTGCCAAAAAGATCCATGCCTGTTCCGTCCGGCATGGCGGCGGTAATACCAACGATTTTGTCATTCTGTTTGGCTTGGGTGATTAATTCTTCGGCAAATACTTTTGTATAAGAAGGTAGATTAGATTTGACCTTAAACTGCGCGCCGGTTACCACGTCGAATTTTGCAACGCCATGCATTTTATCGGGGGAGGCCTCGGCGGGCTTATAGCCTTTACCTTTTTGTGTAATGACATGAAGCAAGATCGGGCCGGTTTGATCACGATTGCGTAAATTTCTCAATATAGGGAGGAGATGATCAAGGTTATGTCCATCCACGGGGCCGATGTAATAAAAACCAAGTTCTTCAAATATCGTGCCGCCGCCGAGTGCTATGCGGGCGGTTTCTTCGGCGCGCTTTGCGGCCTTTTGCAGAGGGGAGGGAAGGTAGGATGTGAATTTTTTCCCAATTTCCCGTGCCGATAGGTAAGGCTTTGAGGAAACAATGTCGGTTAAATATGTGCTGAGGGCGCCGACGGGGGGGGCAATTGACATACGGTTATCATTTAAAATTACGATCATATCGGATTTCAGCGCGCCGGCATTATTCATTGCCTCATAAGCCATGCCCGCCGTCATTGCGCCGTCGCCGATTACTGAGATTACTTTGTTTTTTTTCTGGGATAAATCACGCGCTACGGCCATGCCCAGCCCCGCGGATATGGAAGTCGAGCTGTGCGCTGCGCCAAATGGGTCATATTCAGATTCGCTGCGTTTGGTGAAACCAGATACACCGCCGCCTTGACGTAGGGTGTGCATTTGATCCTTACGGCCAGTTAAAATTTTATGGGGATAGCATTGATGACCTACATCCCAAATAAGTTTATCATCAGGTGTATTAAAAACGGCATGCAGAGCCACGGTTAATTCAACTACACCAAGTCCTGCGCCAAGGTGCCCACCTGTTTTAGAAACGGTGTGAATTAATTCCTGACGTGTTTCCACGGCAAGCTGGGCTAATTGTGTATCGGAGAAATCTCTAAAATCAGCGGGGCCGTGAATATTATCCAACAAGCGTTTGTTAATATGGGGCGATGGGGGGCAGTTAATTTTTTCATGTGGTTTTGTCTGTGCCATTTATGACATTTATCACTTAGCAGTGGACAGACCAAGAAAAAGTTATTTTCATGGCGTCGCAAAATTGACAATATTGTAATATATTAGATAAAAGTATTTTGAGATTAACAATTAAATGAGTTTATATGCCAGACCGAAGTTATTTCCCCGAAGGGTATCAACATTTTATCACCATTCCATATGGAAATGATGTCAATGAAATATTGAGAAATACGTGGGAGGCGGCAACTTGCCAAAATGCGGTTGATGCCGCAAACATAGATTACAAGTCAGGAAGAACGCCCAACGGACAAGTCTTTGCGTTTACTTCGGCGACAGATAAGGCAATTATTGAAGCGCAAATTGCTAAAACTCCGGAATTTGAGGGAAATTTACAGCATGTTGAAAAATTTCATAAATCCGCAAGTCCTTTATATATACAGGCATGGCAGGAAGTTGTTCGTGAACATATGTACGATAAGGGACATAAATGTAATGTTACGGACGTCACAACGGATAATCAGGTCGTAGTAATTTTTGCAAATGAAGACTCTCAGCAGGCCTTTGAAAATGCCGATCGCGATAATGTTTTTATTGAGTTTGCCATTAACCGTCAACAAAAGTTAGAGCGTGATGAAGCGCTTAATCGTATACCGGTAGGTGATACTTTTATACAAAAAGTATCTGTTTAGTTTTTTTAATAATTTCAGCGATATAACTTCCCACTTTAATGTGGGCGGAGACGAAGTAGGAACTGAAGATAAAGATCAGAATTCCAGTATGATTTTATGTCGATAAAATAAAAATCAGGCGCGGCGGCTCAGAACATAAAGAGCGAGTTCTTTTAGCATTTCGGCGCGCTTACCTTCAAATACTTTCAAGTGACGAATTGCCTGATGGACCAACATTTCCGCGCGCATCTTTGCTTGTTCTTTGCCCATCGCGGATACGAAGGTGGCTTTTCCGGCGTCCTCATCCTGATTCGCAGGTTTGCCGAGCAGGACTTCATCGCCTTCAACATCCAAAACATCATCGGTAACCTGAAATGCTGCGCCTAGATCATGGGCGTAATTCATCATGGCTTTGCGGTGCGCAGGGTCGGCTTTGCCTAAAATGGCGCCGGCCTCACAGGCAAATGCCATTAATTTTCCGGTTTTCATGCGTTGCAGACGGGAAATCGTGCCGAGGTCAAAATCTTCGGTTTCTGCCATTAAATCAAGCATTTGACCGCCAACCATGCCATGGCCGCCCGCCGCCTTTGCCAGACACGAAACCAATTCACAGCGCACGCGCGGATCGGCGTGCGTATCCGGGCTCGCCAAGATTTCAAATGCGAGCGTAAGTAAGGCATCGCCCGCCAAGATGGCGGTGGCTTCGTCATATTCGGTATGAACAGATGGCTTTCCGCGGCGCAAATCAGAATTATCCATTGCCGGAAGGTCATCATGAATAAGGGAATAGCTGTGGAGCATTTCCAATGCTGCGGCCACGCGGCGCGAACAGTTTTCATCAACTTTAAATAAAGCCGCGCAATGCATCACCATAAAGGCACGCAGACGTTTCCCACCGTTTAAAGTGCCATAACGCATGGCTTCGTATAAATGTGCCTCAGGTAAATCAGTTTCGGGGAGTAGACGCTCAATGGTTTTATTGACCTTAGCAACCACATCATCCATGGCATCTTTTAATTCTTCATTGGCTTTACGGGGAGAGGGCATAAACTATCAATCCAATTTTCTTATTATAAGCCATAGCATTATGCCGCATTCTTCAAAATCAGCAAGAGAAAGATGAAAGTATTGTAAATTGAAAATGCGCTTTAAGCCTATTATCGTAATGGTTACATAGCGAAACAAAAGCTAAAACTATGGTTAGTACAAGTTTATTCTTCTGAAAATGGCTGCATTGTAGCGTTGCCATCTTGAGCGATGGAGATTTTCTCTATTTTCATTTGGGCGTCGGCGAGTTTCTTTTCGCAATGTTTTTTCAAATTTACACCGCGCTCATAGGTTTGGATAGATTCATGCAAGGGGGCGGCGCCGCTCTCTAAGGCATGGACGATTTTTTCAAGCTCGGCAAGGGCGGCTTCAAAGGATAAGGACTCTATCGGGGCGGTTTGTGTCATGAGGATGACTATAGCGTGGGACGAAGTAAAGGAAAAGAGGCTTTGCCATTTTTATCACTCATGAGAAACTGTAAATATGACAGAACAAGACATGATACTTTTTTCAATGGAATTTGATGGCAAAGGCGGCGGAAAAGCGCTGCATGGGGATGCCATTCAGAAGCTATTGAAAGATAAGAAGTTGGCATGGGTACATTTGGATGCCAATCATGCAGGCACACGCGGATGGTTAGAGGAAAATGTTAGCTATCTGGATCATATTATTCTGGATGCGTTATTGGCAAAGGAAACCCGCCCGCGTTTGGTGGAGTTTGAGGAAGGTGTGCTGTTAATTTTACGTGGGGTGAATTTGAACGAAAATGCCGATCCTGAGGATATGATTTCGTTGCGGATATGGATTGACCCCCACCGCATTATTACGATGCGCCGCCGTAATTTAAAGGCGATTGAAGATATTAAGTTCAAGTTGGAAGAAGGGCGCGGCCCGAAAAATTCAGGGGAATTTTTAACCAATTTATCTATCCGTTTATTTGAGCGAATGGAGCCGGTGATATTGGATTTGAATGAGCGCATCGATGATATTGAAGAGCGCATTTTGGATGCGCCGGATATTAATGAGCGGGGGGAAATTATTGATCTACGTAAAACCGCGATCATTCTGCGTCGTTATATGATGCCGCAGAAGGATGTTATGTCATCTTTAAAAAATTCAGAGCAAGGTTGGCTTGATTCCGTAGATAGACGAAAGTTTCAAGAGGCTCAGGATCGCTTGGTTCGTTATATTGAGGATCTGGACATGGTGCGGGAGCGGGCGCAGATTGTGAAAGATGAACTGGCGAATATGTTGGCGGATAAGTTGAATAAGAATATGTATGTGTTATCGGTGATTGCCGCGATATTCCTACCGCTCGGGTTCTTAACGGGGATGTTCGGGATTAATATCGGCGGCATGCCGGGAGTGGATAACCCCTATTCATTTGGTATTTTCACGATTGCATTAATTGTTATCGTGATCTTACAGATACTATTATTTAAGAAGATGAAGTGGTTTTAGCCGGCAAAATCATAGATGTATTCATCGGTAACAATAAATCTATATGAATCTTCATCTACATTCTTTTGTATATCTTCATCACTATTTTGTCTATTTCTTATACCATTGATAATGTGGGCGGTTATAGGAGGTAGGAGAGTAAATATATATTCTAATGAGTTGACCTTATAATCAGCGGAATATTTATCTTCACAAAATTTTTCTGCGCTCTCTAATTCACTTAAATCAAAATCCGGCACAGTTGATGCTGCGTCACGAATAGGTTCATAAACGCCCTTATTAACTAAATTACAAGAGAGGCTATTAACATATAGTCTATGGGTTGACGGAATTAGTGCCGCCATTGTAACGCCTTTAAATGTCAATGTGGGGTCTTCTCTAAGAGGGGTTTGAATTTCTTCAAAAAGTTGGAGGCTTAAGTTAGAAATGTTGGCAGGCGTGATTGATTGAAAAAATTTATGTTCTGAACGGTACTGTAAGTAGCTACTTATGAATTCCGGGGAAGTTGGTCTTACAAAGTTTAATAAATCTAAGTCGCCATACCCAATTGGCACAGTTGTTTTTATTTGGTTCTCTTCTGCAATGCTAGTGTTTGAAAGCGTAAGCGCCATGCTAAACGCCGCGGCACACACGCCCAGTGTTTTATTAATAGTCATGATTGTCCCTGCTAATTATTTTTATTATTATGGAACCATATACCATGCTTTATTTACATGCAATTATAAATATTCCGCATGGATGTCGATTGTTGATTCGTTGCCGATTTTATCGAAATTCTTATGTAGCCATGCTTTGGCATGTTTACGCCCGCGGTTTTTTAAATCAGTCAGAAAATCCCAATCGGAAGAGAATTTGGTACTAACATCAAAGTCCTGCATGTCTTGATCGGCGCGGATGGCGTGCATGCGGATGGCTTTAAGATTGTCCTTATATTCATCTTTTAACCAATCTTGATGGATCAGCTTTTGTACAAATGAGATGGCGCGCATTTCCTTTACCAGAGACGCATTAAAGGTGATTTCGTTCAGGCGATTCATGATTTCGGCGGCAGAGTTCGGGATTTGTTTGCGCTCCATGGGGTTAATATGCACCACTAGAAAATCACGCGTTACGGTTTTGTATATGAGGGGGTAAAGTGCGGGATTGCCGGTATAGCCGCCGTCCCAGTATGACTCGCCGTCAATTTCAACCGCTTGAAATAAAAACGGCAAACAGGCCGAGGCCAAAACGGCATCTGATGTTAGGGTTTCATTCGTGAAAATATGCGGGTTGCCGGTGCGGACATTGGTGGCGCAAACAAACATTTTGGTATCTTTGCAATGATCTAATTCCTCGAAATTAACATGTTTTTCTAGTATGTCTTTGAGGGGGTTAAAGTTTGCCGGATTAAATTGATAGGGGGAAAACGTACGGGTTATTGTATCAAACAAGCTATATGTTAGCGCCTGTATTGGGGCAATTCCCCAAAATTCGGAAAAAAACGGCGATTTTTTTACTGGGCTGAGGAAAGCGCCATATCGGGAAACATCCCACCAAAAGTCTTCCATGGCTTTGCGTGCCTGATCGGGGCCGCCTTTCATCATGCCGTAGGAATAGACAACAGCATTCATGGCGCCGGCTGATGTGCCGCTCATTCCATCAATATTGATGCGTCCATCTTCGGCAAGGTAATCAAGAATTCCCCATGCATAAGCGCCGTGCGCGCCGCCGCCTTGTAAAGCAATATTCAGGTGTTTGGAGACAGGTTTTTTAGGTGCAGCGCTCATTCTACTTGCGCGGTGATGCAGGATTCGGGGCTTAAGACCTGAACGTCAGAGAGCCATAGCCCTAAAGTTTGATCATTATCTGATAGTTTCGCGCGTCCTTGAACGCATTGACCTTCCAATGTTTTTTCCAATGTAGGATCCTTAAAGGTGACGAATTCATCTTTTAATTGATAAAAAATATCTTGGTTTTTAATATCGCAATTATATCCTTGCGAAAATACTTTTGAAGCGGCTTCGTCGGTATCGTTTAGGTAGTTTTGTTCAATTATATATAAAGTGGCATCATTAAAAGTCTTAACTTCTCCGGTTTGTTCGGTGCGTTGACTGCTATCTTTTACAATGCCTTTGACGATGCATTCAGGGGAAGAAAAAACAGGTACGGCATAAGCTGTACTAGCGGTAATGAGTATTCCGCATGTTATGAGGGATAATGTAAAGTTTTTCATTGAAAAGCTCCTGCTTAGACTGATTATGCCGCTGTCCAGCCACCATCAACGGTGATGTGCGATCCTGTCATGTTGTCGGCGGCAGATGAGCATAAAAATAGCGCAATATCCGCAATTTGTCCAACGGTTACAAATTCGCGAGTATATTGTGCCTTTAAAATCACATCGTTTTTAGCTTGTTCTTCGGTGATGCCGCGCGCCTTTGCGGTATCGGCAATTTGTCCCGTCACCAACGGTGTTTCCACATATCCGGGGCAAATGGCATTAATGCGAATGCCATGTTCAGCGGTTTCAAGTCCAATAGACTTCGTAAAGCCCATGATGCCGTGTTTTGCCGCAACATAGGCGGATTTAAATGGGGAGGCCACCAATCCATGTGCCGATGCGATATTAATAATACGTCCCCAGCCTTGTTCCTTCATCAGGGGGACAATATAATGCGTGGTGTAAAAGGCGGCCGAAAGATTAATGGCAATAATTGCTTCCCATTTCTTTGGGGGGAAATCCTCGACCTTTTCCACATGCTGAATGCCGGCATTATTCACCAAAATATCAATTGAGCCAAACGTCTCCTTGGCGCCTTTAATCATCGCCTCAATTTCATCGGGTTTCGTCATATCCGCGCCGTTATAGACGGCTTTAATGCCGTGGCTTTCCAATTCTTTACGGCAGGATTCGATCTCATCTCTATCCCCAAAACCGTTCATGACGATGTTAACGCCATGTTTTGCAAAATTTTGTGCGATGCCAAGGCCGATGCCACTGGTGGAGCCTGTGATGAGAGCGGTTTTTCCTTTTAGATGATGTGACATGAGCATTCTCCTTTATCTACTGGCGCTTTTTATATATTAGTAATCTATCTTGCGTGGATGTAAGAGCAAGGAAATATTTTGAAATAACGTTTCAGAGGTCATAAATGATACAGAAAAAATTAGGCATATTAGGCGGCGGACAACTGGGACGGATGAGCGCCATGGCGGCAGCGCGGTTGGGAATACAAACTTTCATTTTTTGCCCGGAGCAGGGATGTCCCGCATCGCACGTGTCAGCGGGCACATATTTCGCAAACTATGAAAACAAAGAAGCCTTAGCAGAATTTGCAAATATGGTTGATGTGATTACTTATGAATTTGAAAATATCCCATTGGAAACAGTTAACTATTTGCAATCATTTAAACCGGTTTATCCGGATGATAAGCTTTTAAAAATTTCACAAGATCGTTTGGATGAGAAAGAGTTCCTAAATAGCATTGGCATTCCCACAGCGCGTTGGATGCCCGTCCTAAATAGTAATGACATTCAATCCGTTTTTAAAGAGTGGGGTGTTGAGGAATTTATTCTTAAAACAACGCGCTTTGGCTATGATGGTAAGGGGCAGGCGCGTATAAAGAGCGGCGATGATGCATCAAATGTGTGGAATGATTTGGGTGCTCAACCGCTAATCGCGGAAGAAATTGTGCCCTTTGAATGCGAAATCTCTGTGATTGTTGCGCGGGATAAATTGGGACAGATGGTGGTTTATGGCCCAATGGAAAATGAGCATCGCAATAGTATCTTGCATAAAACCCATATGCCGCCGATCTCATATGCAATTAATGATGTGGTGATACAAAATGCTAAAAAAACAATTCAACTCCTCGCGGAAGCTGTTGATTTGATTGGTGTTTTAACGCTTGAGATGTTTGTCTGTGCCGATGGCAGCCTGCTTGCCAATGAAATTGCGCCGCGAACGCATAATTCCGGACATTGGACAATTGATGCCTGTGTCACATCACAATTTGATAATCATGTGCGCGCCGTTTGCAGCATGAATGTCGGCGCGCCGTCTCAGCATAGCGCAGCTGAGATGATGAATTTAATCGGCGAAGATGCGCGTGATGCCTCAAAATATTTGGAGCAATCCAATGCCTGTCTGCATCTATATGGAAAGCATGAAATTAGAGAGGGGCGTAAAATGGGGCATGTTACGTTTTTGAAAGATTGAGCAATATTACCACTTAACCTCCGGTGGCATGGACATTAAAATGGCCTCTGTATTGCCGCCGGTCATAAGACCGAATCGTGTGCCGCGATCATGAAGAAGGTTGAATTCCACATAACGTCCCCGGCGATAAAGCTGATGTTCACGCTCCTCCGCGCTCCATGTCTTATCTTTATGACGGCTGACAATGTCAGGGTATATTTGTAAAAACGTCTCGCCCACATCTTTGGTAAAAGCAAAGCTTTTTTCCCAGTCTTCCTCAATATAATCATAAAAAATACCGCCCATTCCGCGGGGCTCATCACGGTGAGGCAGAAAGAAATATTCGTCACACCATTCTTTAAAACGTGGATAATCGGCAACATCCTTATGCCGCTCGCAAGCACCTTTAAGCGCGGCGTGAAAATCCTGCCCATCTTGAGCATGTGCGTTCATAAACATTGGCGTCAAATCCGCTCCGCCGCCAAACCAACACTTAGAGGTGCAGATCATGCGCGTATTCATATGTACAGCAGGTACATGCGGGGATCGCGGGTGAACTACCAATGATATGCCCGATGCCCAAAATTCGCCGTTACTCTCGGCAGCGCCCGGAATTTCAGCGGCAAATTTATCGGAAAAAGTGCCATAAACCTCGGAAAAATTAACTCCCGCTTTCTCAAAGACATCGCCGCCACGCAACAACCCCATCCGCCCGCCGCCTTTTAGTGGGGATTGGGAAGAAGATGAAGGCTCTTTCTGCCAGTCGGTCAGTTTAAATGCGGTATTATCCTCAAACGTCTCGAGCCGCGCGCATATCTTCTCTTGTAAGGTTTTAAACCAAGTGCATACTTGTTTTTGTTGTGAGGTTAAGTCAGTAAATATCATGGTTGTAAAATCTAATGAAAACCCCGTGGTGGCGCAAGGGGTAACACTGTTTGTTGGTATTATATCAACTATTAAGTTGTATTTCGTGAATTTTCTTGCTTTCAGAAGTCTGGATAGTATATGTTTTTGATGTATGTAGAGAGTTTTATGTAGAGAGTTTTTTGTGAGGGAAAGATAAATTTGTCATATTTTTATAGTAAAATTTGCTAATAAACGCCTTTTATTGTAGAATAAGGCATAATTTAACAGGGTAAGACATGAGTTTATTAAGGAATATCGGTGTTGGTGGACAAGGGCTTCTCCGGGGCGTGGCGTCCGGTGTTGCTTCTTTGGCAGATATTCCAAGCGCCCTTGGGAATGTTGGTGTTGCTGCCATAAATGTATTCAAAGAAGATAATTTAGAGTATTTTGAAGGGTACAATTTTGGCGGTAGGGCGGCGGAAGCGGTGACATTTGATGCCATGAGGCCAAAAAATGATACAGAGCGAGTGATTTTTGCTGGAACCCAAGCGGTTGGAGAAGTCGGCTCACTCGTCGTAGCGAGTATAGCGACGGCGGGGGCCGGTGCGGCGGTTGGTGCCGGGCTTGTCGCATCGCGAGGCGCATCTGCGGCAAGGCTTTTAAATCCGTTAGTTGTTACAACAAAATTAGATAAAGCCATGACGGGTGTTACGGTTGGTGCAACGGGGCTTCGGGCCAATAATATCTTTGAGGAAGATGAGAGTGCGGCTAATATTGCGCAGGAAATAACTGTTGATGCTGCGGCGTCTATTCTTTCTGATTCTAACCAAAGAAATGAAGACTTAAAAGAGGCTTTGGAGGGGATTTATTCTGAATTTGCCGACATTAATAAGGCTCTTGAAGACAATGGATTAACAAGTAAAGAGCGCCAAAGTTATCTTGATCGTATTGGACAATTAAATCAAGCGGATGTGATTATACAGGAAGTATTAAGTGGTGATTTAACCGATAGTCTCATTAGTGATCGGATGCAACGTCTTAAGGAGATAATTCCTGAGGCGTTTAAAGAAGAACAAGGTAGTATTGTTTCTCCTGTTACAGATCGAGGTCATGCCGCCTTATCCATTCAAGCCCCATTTATTCAGGGTGTTGAGGGCTCAAAGGGAGCGCCGGAGGCACTTGCTTGGGATAGCCCAAAATTAGGAGGGTTACTCGGCGGACCTCTAGATGCCGAGCCAGTGACCACAACAGGCAATGTGTTGCCAAGAGTATTCGCATAACAAAGGAAAAAGTATTATGTCAGTAGCTATTTTGAAAACAATATTAAATGCGGCCGCACATGAATCGAGCGCATTGACTCGATTTGTAAGTTCTGCAGAGCATTTGGACGGTTTGGCGAACGCTGTGAGGAATAAAAATGTCACTAATTATTTGGATGATTTAGAAACTACATACCATATGACTCATTCAGCGGAGGACTTGGCAAGTATCAGATCTCTAAAATCAGATCCTCAATTTTTATCAATAACATCGCGTCTTAGCAGTGGCGGGCGCTTGGCTAAGTTAGATGCGGTTGGGGAGCGTCTTGGACGTATAGGAAAGCTTTCAGATGACGCTGCGGGTGCAGAAGTTAATAACATATCACGCGATTTAAATAAAATTATGGGGTATGGTAAAAACAGTCCAGAAGCAGCAAGGATTGCAGACAGTGTTGAAGACGTTGCAGCATCAGCGCGTGCTGTACATGTGACAAATGATGCCCATCAGTCTCAGCGTGCGGCTTTAAGGGCCGCGGCGGAAGCGGCAGAAGTAGCTGCGCGTGCAGATAGTCGTTCAAAAACCACTAGAAATACGCTTATAGCAGGAACTGTATTAGGAACTGGGGGTGTTTTTTCTTCACACGTACTTGCACAAATTGATAAAATATCAGGGGCCGGTTTATCGACAGAAGCTGCAGATATCGTATTTGATAAGGTTGAGGAACAGATAGAGGCAGGTGTTGATGTTGAGGAGGCTCTTCAAACTTTAGGAACTGTGTATGATGGTGTCCATTATGTAATTGATCCTTTGGATCAATCTAGAGAAGAGGCATCAATGCAACTTATTCGTAGAACGAATATTCCTGATGGTGTTGCGCCTACCGCAGAGCAAATTCGCCAGATGCACACATCTGCTGTTTTGGCCAATTTAACGGATGCACCTGATTTTGCAGTGCATGCAGGTTTGATAGGGTATGAAGTCGATACACTTGTAAAACATGGTCAAATTGCGGAGGCAGATGCCAACGCAGAGTATGTCAATCGTTTCTCGGGGTTCATAGCTGAGAATATGGACTATGTGGCTTTTGAAGATTATCCTATTACGCCTGATATTGTTGAGGATATTATTCGTACGGATAGTTCAGTAGGTGGGCGTATAGTAAGTGGTATGCCAGAAACATTTGCCGGGATCTTTGCTAGTCAGATTCCTGAGTTGGCAGAAAGACATCCTGAGCTGACTAAATATGTTGAGGCTGAACCGTCTTCTATAATGGCAGATAGTAGAGATGTTGTGAGAGACGCAACAGCATCGGGAAAAGACAGTTTAGCAATCTTGAGAGGTGATCCTCTTGGAATTTTAGGATCTGCGGCTTCTGAATTAAAGGGGGATTTTTTTGATGCTGTTGGACAGGGTGATAAATTAATGAATGCCGCCTTTGGAATGGCAGGAATTGAGAATGAAGCCACGCAGAATTTTATAAAAGCGATTGCCGCATTTTTAGTGGTGGGTAAATTAGGAAATATAATTGGTGATAGAACTGGATTAGATAGCTCCAATGGGGGAATGAAAGGCCTTGCAGGTATTGGACTTGAGTTTGCTACGCTAGGTGCTATGTTTTCGGCGGCTTATATGGTTATGCAAGGCAAGTCTTCGGAGGAGGTTTTTGACTCAGCCGTATCGAATTTTTCTGACTGGGGTGGAAAAGCCATTAATTTTGGCAAGGAATGGGTCGGCAATGATGGGGAAGAGGGTGTTCAGTCTTCAGGAGCATCTTTTGCAGAAGATATAGAACGTAGTAGCGAGGGCATGGTTAGAACATCCCCTGAAGCAATACAAAGTCTCGAAGCTTTATTAACATCTCCAGAAATTAACGATCTGGTCGTTAATGTAACAGGGGAAAATGATATGCTTCAAGAACTAGAATCCATGATAGAGATTGGTGATGTTGAGCATGCAGGAATTACTGTCCATTCAAAGCTTGCCAATATGAGAGATGAGGTTGCAAGTAGAACGCCAACGGAAGAATTTAAATTCTTGTTAGAAAGTATTGACGTTGAGGTTAGTAGAGTTGGAGCCGCTATGGAAGCTGCAGGATATTCAATTCCTCAAGCCGTAACGACGACTGCTTCTCCGGTTCAGGCACCAGCAAATGTAGTGCCTGATGAGGATATCGATTTTGAAGCAGTCGGTGGGAGCTCAGCGGGGCTTGTAATGAGTACCCGGAGTTAAAAAAATGCAACATATGCCGTTAAATCCCCGGGCCTCTACTTATTTTAATGGGGCAGCTCAAACACAAGGGTTTGAATTTCGCATTACGGGTAAAAACAGGCCAAATTTAGAATTAGTCATTGAACAAGGTATGAGGTTTTATGTCACTCGGGGGGAAAAAACATCACGTTCCGCGCGTGATGATTTTGGATTTGGGCCGAGTTCTAAGCCAACACCCATTGGGACTGGTTTTGATGTCTTAAATCGTATGATTGGACATGGACTAGATTCATGGTTGCTGTCAAAATATGAAAATAATACGTCCGGTAATCTAGGTGCTACACTTGCTGCACCGGATGAGGGTGATATTATTGCGATTAATATGGATGAGGTCGGTGGTTCTATTCTGGCCAAAAGATCAAGTTATTTTGCGGGGACGCATACTGTGCGTCCTAGTTGGGGGCTTGATTTACAAATGTGGCATTGGCTCGGTTTGCCATCTCCCATTTTGGGGGAAGGTAAACTTTTATGGCAACAAATTTATGCGCCTAAGGATGACAAAAAACAACAGCAGGCCAATAAGGGGGGGAAATATAAATTTCCTGAATTGCCCGGCAGAGAACATATTGAAGAAGCTGAAATGCATTTACCTTCAAAAAATTGGGCATTTTTATATGCGCCCGGCGATGTAAGAGTGATAGATTTGACACCTGATCATCCTCAAGAAATGATTAGGCGGGGTAGTGTACTTGCCCTAACCCCCCATGTTAGAAGAGGGGCGTGGTTTACAAAAAGCGGATTATTAAGTAATGCGCTTAATTTAGTTTTAAAAAATGATGGGGAGTCGTTTTTGAGCCCTACATTTACTACACGTGGAAACGATATTATTGACGCGAAAGGCCCTTGTAGGCTATGGCTATCAAACGATTTATAAGTAAAATTTATTTAGAGGAGTTAAAATATGAAACAAGATACATCAACATTTTGGGCGGGTACAAAAGATAGGTTTGGAACTGCTATAGCGCTTGTAGGTTTATCGGCGGCTCTACCTGCATCAAGTTTATTAACGGCAGCGGCAGGACTTGCTACTATAAATCTGCTTTCTGCACCTATTAGGCAGACATCTCATAATGTTGTTCGTGATATCCCGCTTATGGGAGGAGGGTTAGGATGGGCAACAAAAACGAATGCAAGATTGGCAGTTGCCGCCTTTGCCACTGCAACTGCTGTAAATGCCTTTGACGACGATTATAGCTTTAATGCGGGATATTGTAATGGAGCTGAATGCATACCTCCAGCGGTAAGCGAAACTTATTTCGAGAGTGCTAAACCTATATTTAGATCACTTGAAGGAATCGGTGAAGTTCCAAAGAGTATGGCTTCCTTTGTTTTCTCTTTAGCCGGCGATATTACAGGTGTCGATAATCCCTTAAATACAAGAAATACAAACGCTGTTATTATTAAAGGTGAGAACAAAATGAATGACAAGATAGATGAGGCCATGGCCTCTTTAAATCAATGATTTTATATTCGTAAAATTTTTCAGATCTTTCAATGGTCCTAATGCAGCAAGTGTTGGAACGGCGGAGAAGATATTTACGGCCAAGGTTTGAATGGTTGGTGCTGTTACGTTGTCTATGCGCTCAATTATTTTTTCAGTATCAGGAAGCTTTCCGAAGTTTAGCAAATATTTGGCTTGTCTGTCGGCGCGGGAGAGCATGGATTCGCGGCCCATTAGCAGGGCGGCGCGGATTTGGGCTTTGGCGCGGGCAAGCTCGTCATTGGTAACGGGCTCATCACGTATTTTGTGAAGTTCCGTGCATATCACGGGAATTAATTCCTTTAAACTTTCGGGGCCTGTTCCGGCATAGATTTCGAATTGACCGCTATCGCGTAGAACGCTGTGGTGGCTGTAAACGCTATAGACGAGACCGCGTTTTTCACGGATTTCCTGAAATAGACGGCTGCTCATTCCGCCGCCAAGGATGGTGGAAAGGAGTAGGGCGGCCTCATAATTATCAGATGTGCGGGCGATGCCTTCAAAGCCCAATACGATATGCGCTTGTTCCAAATCTTTTTCCAGACGTGTTTCGCCGCCTTTATATAGTGGTTGAGGCGCAGGCGTTGGATTTGTATCAGAGGTCATAGATGAAAACGCCGCTTCGGCGCGTTTTACAAAATCATCATGATCGACATAACCCGCAGCAGATAGAATGATATTTTTTGGCGTGTAAAATGCAGCCGTGTATTTCGCTAGCGCATCATGCGGCATGGCGGCGACGATTTCCGATGTACCCAAAATCGGCGCGCCGACGGATTGGTCCGGATAGGCGGTTTGTTGGTACAAATCAAAAATCAGATCATCGGGCGTATCATTGGTCATGCCGATTTCTTGAAGGATAACGTGGCGTTCCTTTTCCAATTCATCTTGTGGAAATTGATGGTTTTGCATGATATCGGCGAGAAGATCGAGCGCGAGCGGCATATCATCTTTAAGAAGGTGAATATAATAAGCGGTATGCTCGCGACTGGTATAGGCATTCATTTGACCGCCCACGCTCTCAATTTCCGAGGCAATATCCATGGCGTTACGCTTTTTGGTGCCTTTAAACATCATATGTTCCACCAAATGAGCAATCCCGTTGAGCTTAAGATCTTCATAGCGCGTACCGACATCGCACCAAACACCCATAGCAACCGAATGCATTTCCGGCACATGGTCAGTTACGACACGCATGCCGTTGGAAAGAGTGGATATTTGGAGTGTCATATGCGGTCTTTTACAAAGGTTTTAATTTTTTTGAGATCATTCTCAATCGGGGTTAAAAATTCCGGTAAATCCATAATTTCAGCCAGCTTATGCGGCACGTCCGGATATTTTCCAATAGCGCGTTTAACGGCATCGGGGAACTTTGCGGGATGGGCGCAGGCAAGGGAAACGGTTTTACCGGACAGACGTGCCTTTTTTGCGGCATTTACGCCAATGGCGCTGTGGGGATCAAGTAGATAACCGGTATTTTGATATGTATCAGCGATCGTTTGAATTGTTTCTTCTTCACTACAACGATATGCTTTAAAATCCTGCTGAGCGCGGGCGAGTTTTTCATCGCCAACCTTCATATGCCCGCTTTCGGCGAATTGTGTCATAAGGCCGGATAGCATGCCGGCGTCATGATCCATTAGCTCAAACAAATAACGCTCAAAGTTACTTGAGATCTGGATGTCCATTGAGGGGCTAATGGTCTGTTTAACTTTGTCTTTTTTCATTTCCCCAGTTTCAAAAAAGCGGGTAATGATGTCGTTGGTATTAGTACCGATTACAAGGTCGCCAATACTAACGCCAATTTTTCTGGCACAATGAGCGGCAAACACATTGCCAAAATTTCCCGTTGGAACGGAGAAGTTTACGGGTTCTGCAGGGCCAAGGCGCACGGAGGCGGAGACATAATAGGCGATTTGTGCGCAAATGCGCGCCCAATTAATGGAATTTACGGCGGATAGGTTAACTTGCTCTCGGAAGCCTTTATCTGCAAACATGGCTTTGACGATGGCCTGACAATCATCAAACGTGCCCTCTACGGCGATGTTTTTGACGTTTTTAGCATCAATCGTGGTCATTTGCTTGCGCTGCACTTCGGATGTGCGTCCGCGTGGATGCAGGATAAAGATATTAATATTTTCACAATGGCGGCATGCTTCAATTGCAGCAGAGCCTGTATCACCGGAGGTCGCACCAACGATTGTAATTTTTTCTCCGCGTTTTTTTAAAGTATAATCAAAAAGTTGTCCCAATAATTGCAGGGCATAATCCTTAAAGGCAAGAGTCGGGCCGTGGAATAATTCCATGATCCAGAAGTTATCTTCGATTTCAACTAAGGGGGCGATATCGGGATGGTCGAATATTCTCGAGCTATAGGTTTTTTTTATAATCTCTGCCAAATCCTCTTCGGGGATGTCATCTTTGCAAAATTGATTGAGGACATGCGCGGCGATATGGGCGTAGTGGCCGGTAGAAAACGAGTCTAATTTAGAAGGTTTTAATTGAGGCCAGTCATTTGGTAAATATAACCCCCCATCATGGGCCATACCATTAAGCAGCGTATCTTCAAAGCTGATATTTGTTTTGGTGTTGCGCGTCGAAAAATAATACATATTAACTCTTTTGATTTTCAGGTTATGATATATGTGTTTGTTGGCTTAAAACAAGTAATTTGTCCAAGGGAATTGGTCTTATATAAGAATTAAGCGCGTCAAAATAGTGATATGTTCTTATGAGTGATTCATAATTTATGCCAATTCCATTGCAAGATTGCGATACATAGATTAAATTTAAAGAGAATCAATGGATTAATCTGTCCGTATATCTATCTATCAGTATCGCGTTCGCTATGAGTAATGAAACTAAACAATATAATATTCTAATCGCCGAAGATAACGACTTTGTGCGCATGCAGATTGTTAAGTTTTTGTCTGATGCGGGTTATAAGGCCGATGATTTTTCGACGGCGGCTGATGCCGTCGCGGCAAGTAAGAATCACTATGATCTTGCGATTATTGATGTCAGAATGGAACCAATGGGGGGATTTGATTTTATTAAAAGCATGCGAAGTGATAAAATCATGACGCCTGTCATTTTGATCACAGGAGATCAAAGCCCCGATTTGTTAACGGAAGCATCAAGATTATCTGTTGCCGCCGTATTGATTAAACCCGTTCAGAAGGAACGATTATTAAAAACCGTAGACAAACTGATTCAGAACGAAATGAGACGGGGCGGATGAAGAAAAGCGTCATTCTACTGCTGGCATTGTTAATTATACCATCTTGTTCCCAAGTGGATGTACCAGGAGCGCGTAATTTAAAAATCCCTCAGCCGACACAGGCGGGGGAACGAAAAGCGGCGCTGAATGAAAAGCCGGATTCAGTTATGTATTTACCACTGGGTAAAGATGTCTTGATTCCTGAAGTTCCGGCTGGGGATCCTTTGCCAGATAAAGTAGTCGGCCCATTGGAATTACGCGGCGAAACGCTAGCCGGGGCGTTGCAGTTAATTACCTCAGATTTTAATATCCCGATGGCATTTGAAAGCGATGAGGCGTTAACGCGCAAGGTCACGGTTTCAAATATGAAGGGCCCTATGGGGGTTGTCGTACGTCGCGTTTGTTCTCTGGCGGATTTGTATTGTTCTTATGAAGACGGTGTGTTGGTTGTTAAAGATACACAGACTTTTACGGTTAGCATCCCCCCGGTTGGCGGTGCAGAAGATATTATAGATGCCGTTGCGGAAGGAATTGAGGGTATCACCAGTTTAAATACAATTATTGATAATGGTACCCGCACGATTATTTATGAAGCAACGCAGCGTAGTTCAGGAATGGTTGATCGCTATTTCCAACGTATGCGCCGCAGTACCGCCATGATTATTTTCGAAATGTATATTTGGGAAGTATCCTTGAATAGCGGGAATGCAACAGGGATCAGTTGGGATCAAATTCTGGATTACGGCAAATTCTCTTCTAATATCTCAATTCCCTCATCGATTCCGGCCGATTTTGCGCCGATCAGTATCGGATTACCGACCGCAGGTGATATTGATGCCAATGATGTTGTCAGCTTTATATCTTCCTTCGGAGCGGTAAAGACGATTTCACAGCCGCAAATTACAATGTTGTCTGGCTCCAATGCCACACTACGCGCGGCTGATACTATTAACTATGTATCCTCTTTGCAGCGGACATCTGATAATGGAGAGGTTTCAATCTCGACTGAGACAGATTCAGTTGATACAGGCTTTACACTTGATATTAGTGCGGATTGGGATAATGCAACGGTCTATAGTAATATCGCCATTGAGCTTCAAGAGTTCCGTCAATTCAGAACCTTTGGCGAGGGCACAGAGACCGAATTACAATTACCTGATACTACAGAACGTGAAGTCACAACTCAGGTTCGTATTCGCCCGGGTGATTCGTTATTGCTAGCAGGATTGGTACGCGAATCTGATCAATATGATAAAGATGGCCCTGGATTTAATGGCCCCATTTTTCCCACATCCAGAAGTACACAAACATCAAATGTCGAGCTTGTCTTCCTTATGAAGCCGCGCGTTATTGTATATACAACTGATGAGGAAAGCGGTCCGATACAAAAAAATATTGCAGCACATAAGGCCGCAATGAAATTAAAGCATGAGAATGCCGAGATAAAAGCCAGTGCAGAAGAAAAAGTTATGAATTTAAATAAGGTTATTAAGAGTATTCAAGATAAACCAGCCGCGCCGTATGAGCCAGCGCCATCACCAATGGATGAGGGGCCACAATTATTCCCGATTGATCAATCAATTTCAAGACCATTAGAAGAGCAAGAAAGCGGTGCGCCGATGGAAACAGTTCATGAGCCTAATAAGCCGATGATAGGAACTGTGCCACTTGATTTACTAAATCCTAATTAATTTTGGTATACTTAAAAGAATGTTTATGATGTATCGACAGATAAGTAAAAAGATGGGTTCTGCATGTTTAGTGGCGGCTCTTCTTCTGTGGCCTGTCTCTGGACATGCTCAATCAGCTTTTGAAAATCCGGGTGTCAAGGGTGGATCTGGTAATGGATTGGTTCCGGTTGAGGCAAGCATAGATGGCGGTACTATTGCGATTGGCTCAACGGCGCAAGTTGTTGTTTTATTCCGAAATGAAAGCGGCTCTCCTGTAAATACTGGCGCGATAAATTTATATCCTTCATCGAATTCAACGGCCACGGTGACTTTGAACCAATGTGGTCAGGAACCTTTGGCAGGCGGGGCAGATTGCGCGGTGGCGGTCTCTGTTAAGGGATTACAGGCTGGTCCATGGCGCGTTGCCATGTTAATGCGTCATGATGGGCGATCACGTTTGGTAAGCACCGTTTTAAGTGGAACAATTGAAGCCGGCGGCGAGGGACAAAATCAGCTTATTAGTGATCTAGAAGCGGTGCCGTCCACTCTTGATTATGGATCTTTGTCTGCAAGTCGGGCGCAGTTAAAATCGATCACTTTACGCAATGTTACATCCAATATGATTACTGTTGAGGATATATTCCTAAAGTCTGACAGTACAGACGGATTGGTTTTGGAAGATGAATGTGATGCCTTAAATGCGGGGCAGGCCTGTGTGATTTCAGTTAAATGGTCCCCGTCACAACGCGGGCCGGCATCAGGCGTGATTGTCATTAAACATAGCGGGCCGACGGGAATTACGACGGTTGATATTTCCGGTGACTATACACCTCAGGTTAGCGTGGAAGCAAATTTATTTCCAGATGCCGTTCCCGGAAAAGGATTGATGTTATCGTCTTTATCGGAAATTGATTTTGGTGATGAGGTCAATACGATTTCAGCTATTACAACGTCTTTGGTCAATTCGGGCGACGCGGCATTACAAATTACAAGCGTAAATACGTCAGGATCTGAAAACGGACTGGAAGTTGAGGGGGCAGGATGTGCGCCGGGCACAATATTAGAGCCTTTGGATGCTTGCCCTTTAACGTTAAGTTGGGGTCCGGTTCGTCAAGGCGCAATTTTAGATGATATTAAAGTTCGTCATACAGGCGCACGCGGCGTTCTTGTTTTGCCTGTGCGCGGTGATGCCGCCGCGGCTGTTAGTAAAGATTCCCAATCCATTGTTTTAAATGCATCGCCAGGTTTTGCATTGGATCCTTATGTGAATGCTGTCGTTAGCCAAAATGATCGCGTTGCCGGACAATTGGACTCAGAAAATGAAAGCCCACAGCCAGTTAAGCAAGCTAGCACCCAAAAGCAAGGTGTTGTAAATAAAGCAAAAACTCTTGATGGATATTCTATTACTTCCTTAGCGGGTGATCGTGCGATTATAAGTTCACCACGTGGTAGCCGTGTGATTTTTGACCGTGAGCCATTGGTGATTGCAGGGGTTACATGGGTTCCGTTAATCCAGTATAGCGGCGTTGAATTCCAAAGCGGCGAAGATCAAGTTTTAATGTTATTTGATCGATCTTTATCTTCTTTTAACACATCTAGTTCAAACTCTAACGATAATGGAAGCAGTTCCAATGCTTCTTCGACTGACAACGAACAATAAACCCGTCTGCATGATCATGTAAGAGGGGGGATGCAAAGGCTTTTCTCATGAGCGATCTAGAAAAAAATTCAGACACACCAAATGAATCCGAGTTCGAGGGGCATGTCCCACCAGAGCGACGTGATCGCGAAGAGCGTCGTACAGAAAATTTAGGTGGCCCCGGCGGGTTTGAGCGTCGTCGTAAAGGTGAGCGGCGCAAAGAGCGATTTGTCGAAGGGCGTGAGCGTTATTTGGACATGGTTCAGCGTGAGCGTTCCATGTTATTGGATCAAGGACATACTAGATCAACCGAACAATTATTGGATATGGCGGGGGCGAGTGCGTCTTCTGAAATGGAAGATGAAACCATTAAAGATCGCGCCTCTGGTGACCTTTTACGTTCCATTCTTCCTGTGCAATCGTGGTTGCCGTTAAGTATTCACTTAATTGGATTGTCCGATGGAATATTAAAAATTGCGCCATTACATGACTTAAATGAGCGCCAAATTGATACGTTACTATCCACTGCAAATCGAAGTGGATTCCACGTTGAAAAAATTGACATGGAAATTTGGGATCGGGCGGATCTAATTAAAACGCTAAAATCCGTACATGATTTGTCAGCGGATCGCTGTGAAAAGACGTTATCCCAATGGCTTTCTGATATGGATAACGGTTTGCTGTTAAACCAGTTTGAGCGTGATATGTTGGCGGAAGCATTACAATTACGTGTATCTGATATTCACTTGGTTCAGGATAATAATCCTGATGCGCCTAACTGGATTAAATATAGAATTGACGGGGATTTGATTCCTATGCATCTCTTGCCGCCGGATGCTATGGCGCGTTTAACTACATTGTTAAAGAGGGAAGCAGGTTTGAACTTCGGGGATAGAACAACCCCAAAAGATGGACGTTTCGGATTTATGTGGCAGGGCCGTGGGATCGACATTCGTGTTGCGGCGGGGCCGCAAGCGCAAGATGGTGAAAAGATTACACTTCGTTTGCTCGATCGCGCGGCGCTTAAAGGGTTTGATGAACTTTTCCAACGTCATGAAGAGGTGGGTGACCATTTGGCGCGCCTGCTGTCACCGGAAATTAAAGGGGGAGGTGGTTTGATTTTGCTCTCCGGGCCGACCGGTTCTGGTAAAACTACGACAATGTATGCCTGTGTTCAGCAAATTGACCGCCGTAGAAAGCATGTTTTAACAATTGAAGATCCGATCGAATATGAATTACGTTACGCCACGCAATGGCAGGTACGTCCCGGAATGGAAGGCGGCGGATTTGCCGACTTAATTCGTGCTTCGATGCGTCATGATCCTGATTATATCGTTATCGGGGAGATGCGTGATGCAGATACGGTCGAAACGGCTCTTAAAGCGGCGGAATCCGGACATACCGTGATTTCCACCATACACGCCGATACGGCGCTTCAAACTTTTGAGCGATTAAGGTCATTAATGCCGCCCGAACGTGAACGCTCCTCAACTTATACATTATCACAACAGGTGAAAGGCGTTTTAAATCAACGCCTTGTGCGGACACTTTGTCAGGGTTGTGCGCATAGAAAGCATGCGAATGAATATTTGACCGAGAATGATATGATGCTGATGGGCATTGACGAGAATACAGCTGTTAGAACACATAATCAAAATGGTTGTGACCTTTGTAATAACACGGGAATTTCAGGCCGTACATTATTACTGGATGCATTGATGATTGATTTGGGGCCGGCACATAGAAATAATATTTACGAGGCGTTATTGCAAAATGTGAACGGAATCAAAGGGCAAGAAGGTGTTTTGATGCATACACGTAAAGAGGGCTTGATTGATTTGGTGACCACAGGACTTGTGGATCCGAAATCGGCGCTGGGTTATTTAGAGGATTAGCAACAGATTGCGATGCTGTTTGCACCTAAACTATTTTATCAGATAGTTTTTAACTTAGGTTGCTCTGCATAGCTGATATAAAGTGGGTGTTGCGGATGTCCGCTCTTAGTCCATTTAAATGCTTTCGGCTCAAGATTTTCTTTTTTGAAAAGATCAAAGATACGTCGTTCACGATTATTGATAATGCCGTGCGTGCCCCAGCCACAAACGATATTATTAAAGGAAGCATTTTGTTTTAGAATAAGGCGAATAAAAAAATCATTATATTGACCAACGGGGTCAAAAACTTTCTTTAAATTTTGAGGGTCTGTGCTGCGATAAGAAAAAATGTTTAGAACCTGAAGGCCGCCATATCCGTTTTGACGCGCACGGCGCTCGCACCTTTCAACGGTAGGATCATTTTGTAGTTCAGTTGCCGTGGATGGGTTAAGCATAAGCATTACCAAAGGCGGTTTGGATGCATCCCATATTCGTTCAAGAAAATATCTATATTTTTCACACGGGGAGTAGACGGCTGTATTTTTGCAATCCAATAAGTCGATATGTTCGCGAATGAGCAATTGTTTATATAGATAGGCCATGCACTTATGTAAACTATAATCCTTTGAATTTAAACACTTTTTTTATACTTTTTCCGTATACTTGAAAAGGTCAGGGATGTTCATCCCCTCAATGGGTTTTTATTCCTGCTCAAATAAAACGGAAAATATTATATGCGTCAGTGGATTGCAGAAATTGCTTATGAAACAGTATCAGGTCCGAAAAAAACCTCCGAGGCTTTTTTCTTACCAACGGTTGATGATGTGCGTAATGCAATTTCTAAAAAGGGTGGTTATGTGATAGCCATTCGTCCGCATGAAAGATCAACTTGGGAACGCTTATTGGCGAGATCGAGTTGGTGGCAAGTACAGCTTTTGCGGGGAATTCAATTTCGCGCGAATTCAACATCGCCTGGCGTTGCGCTGTGGAAAATTATTCAAGCGGAAACCAATCCGCGCCGTCAAAATATTTTAGCTCCTGCAAGAGAGGCCTTAACACGGGGTTTGGGCGTGATTGACGCCCTGCGGGCTCTAAAAGTTTTTGATCGTGGGACATTGGCGATTTTGGCGGCAAGTGATCGCTCCAATCGCTTGGCGGAAGGGATTCCCCATGCAATTCAATCCATTACTCAAAAGAAAAAGAATGCCCGCGCCGTGATGGGAACAATGTCATGGCTGGTTTTTGATGTGTTTAGTATCGTATCGTCTTTGATTGCGGGCAAGCCAATGGTTTTGAAATGGTTTAAAGAAAACCCGCCAACGGATCCGGATGCGCGTGAAAAATTTGAAAGCGTGGTTTGGAATTTGGAATTAACATGGGATATTTTAATATGGACGGCGATAAGTGCCGGTATATTTATGGGCTGGTGTGCGATTTCGTTTTTCTTGAATCGCGGGAATAAGGATTGGCCGACAGCTAGAATTGTTAGAAAAATTCCGTTAATAGGCGGGTATTTGAGAGATTTGGGCTTTTCTGATTCGATGATGGCGTGTGCCCGTATGATTCGCGGTATGGTTCCAATTAATGAATCCTTGATTCAATCTGCCGAGGCAACCAATGCGCCGGACGTTGTGAAGTATTGGGAACGCGCGGATTATGACCTTAACCGTGGTATTCATTTGGGCGCTGCTTTGGACAGTGAGCCTTTGAATCGTGCGGAGCGTTTGGAACTTGCGGGCTTGTCTGATCTTGATCAAGTTGCTACAGTTATGGAGTCGATTGCCGATATGCGTACAGCAGCGGCAAAGACAAAACATTCACTCATCGTTTGGATCGCTTTTGCGCTAACCGGTGTCTTTTTGGCTCTCGCTATGGGAAGTGCGATTTACGCGTTGACAGTTATGAATATGAGTATGGACAGTATTATGGGCGGCTTAGTGGAAGGAGCTTTGTAAGGTGGTATTGCAAGCACAGACCGGTCAAGCAGAACTTGGGGATTCTAGGTCCCGTGCAGCATCGTCTCGTCCTGCACGTGCGCCAGTGGCAAAAACAAAGGCAGGCTTATTGGATATGTTTGCCGGCGAATCAAAAGAATTTGTTGGAGAATTAGTTCCATTTTTACCACAGGAATTAGTAGGGGGCGCTTTACCTTTGATTCCAGGCGTTGAAGATGAGGCTGTTTGGAATGCCGCATCACAAGCATGCTCAACTGAACGTGTTCACTATTGTTATACAATCGAAGAAAACCGTATTTTTTATCTAGCCTGTCCCTCGGCGCAATTAGCATCAAATCCGAACAGTTGGTGTCCGCTTGCGGCCGCTCTGCCGGGTAATAGTGAATATTGGGACAGGGAGACAGTATATTTATATGAACAAGAAGGTGTCGCCGCTGCCTTGCGCTGGGATCAGGAAACTGGACGTATGCAGGTCTATCTAGGGGCGTCGCGAACAATTTTGCCGCGCATTCAAACGATGGATGCAAATTTTGTCACAATAAACCCAGAGGTTGCGGATGTTGTGCCATGGAGAAATAAAGCACTTAGAACTGAAAAATTATCGCGGGCAACCGCAAGAATGTTGGTTTTGAGCGGATTGTTATTAAATATTATTATTATTGCTATCTTGTCTTTACAGATGTTGCTAACGCATTCTGTACAGCGTGATTTGACTCAGGTTAAATTTGAAACACAAAATGCCGTAGGCGATTTGATGCAAAGCGCGGCATCTACAATGCAAAACACATCTATTCAACATATGGTTAATGTTCAGGAATTATTGGATTCATTGGGGCGTATTGACGGCACTTTGCTGCGATATGAAATTAAATCAGGCGGGGCAGCGGAGTGGGAGGCCTTAGTACCACAAGCATATAGTAATGGAATTAAGGGAGTTCAGGGACAAGTTCAGCCGGAAATCGAGCCGGATGGACGCGTTCGCATTATTGGTAAGAAGTAAAAAATTTATATCAATAGCTTATCGAAGGGATAGGTATTTATAATTTATGTTAAATTTAGCTTAAACATATAATGTTATAGTAAATTAGGGCTAATGTAATTGAAGGCAAGGATTAGAAAGTGAAATTAGGGCAGTTTAACTGGGGATCAATGAAGAGGCTTGCAAGCCCACAGGCATCGCAAGATCTTAATCATTTCTTAGAGAATTTACCATCTCATACGGGGAATTCTGTTTTGATCGCGGCGGCTGTCATATGGGCTACTGCAGGAGGTCTTGGTCTTTACACTTTTGTACAATCACGTTCTTTGGCAGAATTACGTGCCCAGTTAATTGAAACTGAAGCCGTTAAGCCCAATGTTCCACGCGTAACAAATGTTGCGGAAGATTCGGCGAATGTTGAAGCATTTGTTGATAATGCTAAAGAAAGTTATGATAATCTTGATATGAAGGCCAATGGGTCAAGCATTGTTATTAACGCAGATGATACAAGGTTTTTTCCGCAATTTCGTGAGGCTATCGGCCATGTTCAAAATGGAGGCCGTGGTTGGCGAGTTAATATTGATCAGATGTGTGTGGGGAGAGAATGTTCCAAAAAACCCTTGGAGATTCAGCTAAAAGTGAATAGAGTTTCAATAGAAACAAACAGTTAATGTTTTATAAACCGGAGAAATATGATGACAGTGAGACAAGAAACAATAAATAAGGAATCTGGGAATGTACTTTTCCTGATTTTGATAGCGGTGGCATTATTTGCAGCGCTTTCTTATGCAGTGACATCATCAACAAATTCCGGTGGCGGGAATGCGAATGATGAAAGTAATTTGGTTAATAGTGCGGCTGTTACTCAATATCCGGCATCTATTAAGACGGCTATTATTCGTATGCAAGTGACCAACGGCGTAGATGACATTGATATTTTATTTGATAAGCCGCCATTTACAGGTTTGACACAAACGACTGCGGCTGTATTTCACCCAGATGGCGGTAAAGCGACTTACTCAGATGCTTCTGCATCGGTCATGGCTGATAACCTTCCAGGTGCATGGACATTTAATATGGATCAGGAAGTGGTAAATACATCGACAACAGCGGCCGGGGTGGATGGTAATGAAATTATTGCGTATCTATCCGGCATTACACAAAGTATTTGTGACCGCATTAATACGGAGTTGGGTATTCCCACCGGTCAAGTGATCGCGGCAGCAATATCAATTGCGGATAATAAAGAAGAAGGCGATACCTCTGCAGCTGCTGTAAATACAATTGGTACAGCGGCATCAACACATGTCGGGCTTGCGGGACAACCTTATGGATGTTTCCGAAATGGGGCTGCGGGTGAATATGTTTATTATCACGTTCTATTGCAACGTTAATTCATAATGTTAACAGATTATAAAAATCAAAAAGGCAGTGCGATCATTTATATTTTGATCGCAATTGCTTTATTGGCGGCACTTACGACAAGTTTGTTAAGCTCGCCATCGCAGCAGACTCAAAGCCAAAATCGCATGAAAACGCTGACTGAGGTAAAATCACAAATCGATTTAATTCGGGCCGCTGTCGATGAATGCGTATTATTGAATGTTGGCGGGGATGAAACAATAGATAATACAGCATCTGCAATGGATGAGGGGGCAAAAAAACGTTATCCGATACGTCCGGATTCAGATCATTTTTCTGGCGCGACGATAGGGGCCGCTGCCAATCGTCAAGTTCGGAATATTCGTTGTCCCGGAAATCCGGGTGATGATCAAAATCATGCTATGATCTTTTCAGGTACATCTTCAAAATTTTTGCCGCCAGCGCCCTCCCTTTTTAATGATTGGCAATGGTATAATGGGCTGGATGGTATTTTCTTTTGGACAAGCACATCAAATACAGATGCCTTTCTAGCAAGTGCCTTAGAAAAATTGGATGATGAGTATGGGGAGTGTGAAGTTGATATCATTTCATCCGGAACTGATATGGTGAGTGATACAGGGGCAAATAGCTTTAATTGTCCGGCGGCGCCAAGCACAACATCTTGTTTTCGTGTTTGGATAATGCTGGAATCTACGGCGCTACATCAAGATGCGGGTTGTCCTTAATTACTATATTTTCTATGTTAACAATTCATCAAATATAAAAGGAAAGCTATGTCCGATATTGTGGAGCAAAAAATTAAAAAAATTATTGAAGATAACGATGTTGTCTTATTTATGAAGGGGGAGGCTGAGACGCCAATGTGCGGGTTTTCTGCTGCTGTGGTGCAAATTTTGGCACATACGGGCATTGATTTCCATGTTGTAAATGTTCTTGATGATCCCGATATTCGCGAAGGCATCAAAGCCTTTAGTGATTGGCCAACGATTCCGCAACTCTATGTTAAAAAAGAATTTATCGGCGGGTGTGATATTGTGCGAGAAATGTATATGAGCGGTGAACTGCAAACGTTATTTCAAGAAAAAGAAATTAAGCATTCTGTAGGTTAAACCAAAAATACTCTTATGAATTCTTTTCTTTCATACGACTATGTTTTAATATAAATTACTAATAAATATAATCGTAGACTAATAACCAAAAAAATAATCATAAAAAAGGCACCTATGAAAGACGGAAAAGCCAATCCGAGAAATTTTAGACCTGCTAATGCGGCACAAAAAGTGGGCCAAAAACCCAGCGGGCCAAATCCATCTGTTTCAAAAGCCAAGCCACAGCCAGCTGCGGCTGCTGCAAATAATGATGCTGTGCGCGGGTTAGGCGCGGTTGTCGTGCGGAATGAGTTTTACCGCGATGGATATCGTAACATGCTTCGCGTTGTGGTTGCGCAGGCTGTGATTATTATTTTACTGGTTTGTTCCATTTTTTATGTGATTCATATTCATCAACCTGAAAATCGTTATTTCGCGACAACTGAAGATGGACGCTTAGTGCCTATGATTTCTATGAATCAGGCAAATTTAAGTAAGCCTGCTTTGATGTCATGGGTTGCGCAATCTGTATCTGAGGTTATGACATTTGGTTTTAGTGACTATAGACGTCGCCTACAAGAAGCATCACGCAACTTTACGAAAAAAGGATGGGAGAGCTTTACCGATGCGCTGGATCGTTCAGGAATTCTGGATTCAGTTAAGGAAAATCGTCAGGTTTTAACAACAATTCCAAGTGGCGCTCCAGTGTTGTTGCAGGAGGGAATTGACAAAATGGGGCGCTATTTCTGGCAAGTTGAAATTCCAATCGCCATTACTTATGAAGCGGGTTCTATGCGTCGCTCTGACAATTTGGTTGTGCGGTTAATTATCGTCCGTGTGCCTCGTTTGGAGAGTCCGTATGGTATCGGGATTGAGCAATGGTTAGCGAGTGATTCATAATTAAAATTGGCTTTAATAGGTTAAATGCGATATACGAAAAAGTGAATTTCTATATTTTTAAATTGAGTAGAAGCGGAAACAAATGAAAAATAAAAGAATTTTAAACGGCCTTGTCGCAACTATTTTGTTTTTGACGCCTGTCTTTCCTAATGCTGTTTATGCACAGGATTCATCGGAAGATATATTTGGTGACCTAGAGGATGTGGCAGTACCTGATGAGCCGGATAGTTCTGATTTAGAATCTTTGCCTGGTGAAGCCATGCCATCACCAGATGCGGCAACGGAGAACGCTTTTGATGCATATCGTGATGCCTTGGAAGTGGATGAGAATGGGAATGCATTTATAGGAGAGGCCGGGAACGGCGAAGGTAATGAAGCAACACCCTCAGATTTAGAGGCAGAAATTCGTGAAGAGGCCTTTAATGCGGCTGTTAATGGATTCTTGCCTTTGCGGCCAGAAGAAATTCGTCGGTTCTTAGAGATTTATGATGAGGTTAAGCAAGCGTCTAATACACCTGTTTATCCTTATCCTAAGCAAGAGAGTAAAGTTCAAGAGATATCACTTGATCCTGCCGATCCACCACAAGTTATAAAATTAGCCACGGGGCATGTTACGCACGTTGCTTTCTATGATGCAACCGGAGCAAAATGGCCAATTGCAAATGTGGCTTGGGCCGGTAATTTTGAGTTTAATTATCCTGAAAAAGATGAAGGTGGTTCAACGCTTCGTATTATTCCGATGTCTGATTTTGCTTACGGCAATATGATCGTGACATTTAGTAAGCTGCAAACACCTGCAATTTTTACGTTGCAAGCACAACGTGAAATGGTTCACGTGCGCTATGATGGTATTCTTCCTGAACCAGGACCATTTGCGAAGCCTTCCCTTATAGGAAAAAGTCCGGGGCCTGCCACGACATCCGGATCAGTTCAAGTTGTGTCTGTTCTTGATGGAACCCCTCCACAATCGGCATCACAAATGGATGTTAAGGGCGTGGATACACGTACAAAGGCCTATAACTTAGGTGGTGAGGTGTACTTAAGAACGCCGCATACTCTTATTTCACCAGCATGGTCTGAATCGGCAAGTTCTGGTGATGGGATCAATGTATATGTCATCAAGAATACGCCTGTCGTTCTATTATCTGAAAAAGGTAAAATTATTAGGGCATTTCTTGAAGAGAAAAATAATTTTTAATAATGTTAAGTATATTTAAGTCAGGATATTTTTATGGCAGATGATCTAGATAAAGAGAATCAAGAAACCGATTTCAGCTTCGATGATGATAGTAGTAGCGGTGGTATGGATGACGGATTTAATGATTTTAATAGTCAGCAATCATTAGGTAATGCCATTCAGAATAATATGGTTCTTAAGATTGGTGTTATCGCTGCGGCCGTTGTTTTTATTATTGGTGGATTTTTATTGTTTGGTGGCGCGACCCCCAATGAGGAGAGAAATACGTCTTCCGTGGGTACGGCGGGATCTAATTTGAAACAAGCTCCGACAACTGAGCAAGTGACACAAACTATGCAAGAAGCCATCGGTGTTTATAACGAAGAGGGCGGTGAAGAAGCGGAAAAAACAGGAGGAAGCTTTATTCCTGTACCTATGGGCCCCGCGCAAAATACAGGTATCGCCATTCCTGAAGAAGAGGCCATTCAAGAGGATCCGTTAGAAAGATGGCGTTTACTTCAAGAGGAGAGAGCTAATCAACAGCGCCAACAATTAGAATTAGTTAATGAACAGCGCGGTGACCCAAATGAGTTGAGTATTGAAGAGCAACGTCGTCAAGAGGCGGTGCAAACACTGGCGCAATCAATGCTTACGTCTATGAGTGAATTAGGGCAATCCTCTGTGGCCGTGTCTATGAATGTAGAGCCTTTGCTTGATGACAAAAAATACTATGAAAAGCTAAAAGATGAGGCAAATGAAGATCAAATCAGAGAAATTGATCGCAGGCTTGAGCTAATTGAGAAGCGCAAAGAATTATCTGAAGTTGATCCGTCTATCCAAGAAGTTAATGAAGGCATTGAGACGCTTTTAATCTCTGAGGGTACTGTTGAATATGCACAAATGTTAATTCAGGCAAATTCAGATATTCCGGGCCCTGTCTTGGCACAACTTGTAACTGGTCCTTTGGCTGGATCTCGTCTGATTGGGGATTTTACAGTTGAGGATGATTATTTGGTTATATCGTTTGATTCTGTGGTTGTGAATGGAATTAGTCTAGATATAGAAGCGGTTGCAATTGATCCGTCAAATAATCTGACAGGGGTTGCGACTGAGGTGGATCACAGATATTTTAAGAGGCTTATTCTTCCCGTTGCAGCTGAGTTTATATCAGGTTTTGCCTCTGCAGTTGCAGAAACACAGGATAGTACGTTTGTAACTGGTGATGTTGTCATTGTATCTAATAATGATTTAGATACAGATGAAGAAGTTGCGCAGGCTATTGAAGATGCAGGTGAAAGAGTCGGTGAGTTTGTAGATGAAGAAGCTCGAAAAACAAAAGTTTTGGTCAAAGTTGCCGCCGGAACACCTATTGGCATTTTATTCACAGAACCGGTTGTTAGGCTAGATCCTGCTCAACAAACTGTTGCAGTACAATAATTTTAATAACAATAAGATAGATAAAAATACCATGGATAAAAAACAAATCGATGACGATTTTGAAAATGACTTCACTACGGATGAGTTTGATGAAACTTATTTAGAGGAAGATGACTTGTTATTAGAAGACGATGATGTTTCTGAGATGGCTGAATCTTCAGAAATGACGGATGGCAGTCTTGATTTTGTCGAAGATGATATTGATACGATTTATGATGATCAGGCACCCAATGTTGTAGACGGCGAGGATTATGCGGAGGACGATCTATCAAACGCTTATGTGCCTCCTGTCAAAGCAAAGCCATCCATGAATAAAGCGGCATTGATTGCTATCGTAGTTGGTGTGGTTGGTGTTGGTTTATATTTTTCAGGACTGTTTTCGGGATCAACTTCTTCTAATGAAAACCCATCATTTAATCAGGAAGTGATTAGTGATTCTGAGGGGGGGGATACTGAAGTAAGCAATACATCAGATGAGCTTGGAAATTTATATGAAGATAATTTTTCTGAGACAGATGCGTATTACGAAGCAGAGCAAACTGTCGCCGAAGAAATTGTGGCCCCTGTAGGAAATGTTAATAATAATCTAGAAGAAGATCTTTTTGAGGATCAGGATAGCTTGGCTGACGTTAATTCAAATATAGAAGACATTCCTGTTTCTGTAACTGAATCTAATCTGAATACAGACGCTAATAATACTAATCTTTCTGAAGTAAATGACCAGGTTGCGCAAGATCTTCAAACTTTTAAAGCTGACATCACGGCGCGTCTTGATCAAATTCAATCTGCGCTGAATAATAATTCAGGTAATCAAAATAATGATGTATCTAGCGATCTTGCAGATATTAAGAATAGCATTAATCAACTATCCGGTCGTATGAATGAGATTGAAGCTAAAGTTAAAACCATAAGTACATCAGAGGTGTCAAAACCGGCGCGTAGTGAGCCGAGTGAAGGACCTAAGCCTCTTGTGCCTGTGACAAAAGCTGAAAAACCATCTCCGGCAGCGGCTGAAAAACCTGCTGTGAAAGCAAGTACGTGGGAAATTCGTGCCATTCAGGTCGGAAAAGCGGTCATAGCAAAAAAGGGCGGAAGTGAAACGCGTAACATTGTCGTTGGTGATAGCGTCCCCGGATTGGGAACAATTAAAGACATCACCTATAAAAATGGCGGTTGGATAATTGATGGATCAAGCGGATCTGTGAAGCAATAAGCTTTTTTTACCCATTACCTCGATGTATTTGAATGATCCAAATAATTTTTTGAATGTTATTTGAAATTCTTTGATATGCATTGCCAATTCAATTAACCGATAATCATTTTTTATTGAATGTCCGTTTGAAATGGTTATGTCCGTATCAATGATTAAAATATTATGATTGTGACCGAAGGGATCTTTACGGTCACATATACGGATGTACTTTACATGAGGGTTGGTCTCTAACATTTTTTTCCTTATTTTGGGACCTTTATGCTATATCTATTTTCCTTAAAGATTAGGTTGGAATTAAGGTGCCTATTTTAATTAAAATTTTATCTAGAGGTATTAAATGGCTGTTGATATTAAAGAAAATAGAGTTATCCACAATTTGAAAAGCAAACCTGAGTTGGTGACATTCGGGTGCCGTTTAAATACTTATGAAAGTGCGGTGATGCAATCTCATGCGGAGGCGGCGGGGTTAGAGGACACGATTATCTTTAATACATGCGCCGTAACCAAAGAGGCAGAGCGCCAAGCAAGGCAGGCCATTCGTCGTGCACGGCGCGACCATCCTCATAAAAAGATTATTGTCACCGGATGTGCGGCGCAGATTTCCCCAGAAAAATATGCAGCCATGAGTGAGGTTGACCGTGTTATCGGTAATGATTTGAAATTAAAAGGTGATACATGGTTCGAGACGGACAGCGATAAGGTTTTAGTTAATGATATCATGACCATTGAAGAAACTGCTTCGCATTTGGTTGATGGATTTGAAGGACGCGCGCGTGCATTTTTACAGGTGCAAAATGGCTGTAACCATCGTTGCACATTTTGCATTATTCCCTATGGCCGCGGGAATTCACGATCTGTACCGATTGGTGAGATTTATAAGCAGGTGCAAAACGTTGTGGCTCAAGGTTATAAAGAAGTGGTGTTTACCGGAGTTGATGTCACCGATTATGGCCTTGATTTACCTGGAAAACCAAGCTTTGGACAGATGATTAAACGTGTCTTGGCTTTGGTTCCGGATTTGCCGCGTTTACGGTTATCTTCATTGGATCCCGTTGAAATTGATGATGATCTGTGGGATTTAATTGCCAATGAGCCACGATTAATGCCGCACCTTCATATCTCTCTACAGGCGGGAGATGACATGGTGTTAAAACGTATGAAGCGTAGGCACTTACGCGCCGATATTGTGAATATGGTTGAGCGTGCACGCAGTTTGCGCCCCGATATTGTCTTTGGCGCGGATATCATCGCGGGCTTTCCGACAGAAACTGATGAGATGTTTGAAAATACGCGGCGTATTATTGAGGACTGCAATATCATTCACAATCACATTTTCCCTTATTCTGTACGTGAGGGCACGCCCGCCGCCAAAATGCCGCAGGTGAATGGCGCTGTGATTAAGGAGCGGGCTGCGATTTTGCGTGAAGAGGGCGATAAGCAACTTCATAAATTTCAACAATCCGAAATAGGCAAAATGCGTCAAGTTCTGATTGAAAAAGACGGTAGCGGGCACACCGAGCATTTTATGCGTATTAACGGCGTGAAGGGGGCTGCTGGAGAGTTGATTAATATTACGGTTGAGAGCAAAAATATTTTTACATAGATTTACTTTTCTCTAATTTTTTCTTTTGTGACTAAATACAGACCGCTAAAAACTAAAGTCGTGGAGGCTAAAAAGAAGATATCAATATTTTCATTAAATAATAAAATTCCCCATGATGTGCCTACTAAGGGCGCGATGTAAAAGCTGAGTGAGTTTGAAACTGCATTTTGGGCCGCAAGTATGAAGAAAATGATATAGAATATTGTCATGGCTAGGGCGTGACTAAATAAGGCGAGTGTTCCAAAATGTAGGTGTGTTAGAGGATTATAAGATGTTTGTCCTAATATAATCATCAGGCCAGCGCACATAAGGCCGACACATATAAAAAGCCCGATAGTTAGGTTATATGGTGACGCATCGATAGGCTTAAGTTTTGTTGCAAATATTCGGTTGGTTGCATAGTCAACAGGCAGAAGTAAGGCAATCATTAACCAAAACAAATCAAGATTATAAGCATCAATGAAAGCCGCGGGCGCAAATAAAATAAAGATGCCAAGTAGTCCGAGGCAAATTCCCGTGACCTTTCGCCATATGAGAGGCTCTTTAAAAAAGAATATTAATGACATATAGACAAATATTGGGGTCAAAACGATAATAATGCTGACGATCGATGCGGGTAGTTCCTTTGCAATATAAAAGAACAGGGCTTGTGGAATAAGTATGTTTGTCAGTGCGCAAAAAATGTAATAGGGGCATTCGTTTTTAGTTAAACGTATTTTTTGACTGCGTAATAAGGCGAGCGTACTTAAGAGTAAAATAATAAAAAAAGATTCCCAGAAAATATAAGCAAAGCGCGGGATGTTATAAGTATCGGCTATCTTAATCAGCGGATAGACGCTGCCTCCGCAAATTCCGGCGATTAAAATGAGAAGAAGCGTTTTATTCATTACTGAAACGCAACCTCATTAAAACTTCTCAATTTTCGCGAATGTAGGCGCTCTGGTCCAATGTCTCTTAATAATGCCATCGTTAATAAACCGATCTGAAGATGTTGTTCAACGCGGGTGCGGTAGAAGCTGTCCGCCATGCCGGGGAGTTTGAGCTGGCCGTGCAGGGGTTTGTCGGACACGCAGAGCAATGTGCCATAAGGAACCCGGAAGCGGAAACCGTTGGCGGCAATGGTGGCGGATTCCATATCCAGCGCGATGGCGCGGCTTTGGGAGAGGCGGCGGTTTTGACGAATGGAGGAGCGTAGTTCCCAGTTACGGTCATCAATGGTGGCAACCGTACCGGTGCGCATCACTTTTTTGAGATCATAGCCTTCAAATCCGGTTACTTTTTCTACCGCCTGTTCCAGAGCTTGCTGGATTTCGGCAAGCGCAGGGATGGGGATGGAGGGATGCAGGTCGTCATCAAGAACCTGGTCATTACGGGAATAGGCGTGTGCCAAAACATAATCGCCCAGTGCCTGTGAGTTACGTAGCCCCGCGCAATGACCCAGCATAAGCCAAGCATGCGGACGCAGGACAGCAATATGATCGGTAATAGTTTTCGCATTGGATGGTCCAACGCCGATATTGACCATGGTAATGCCCGTTCCATCGGGGCGTTTCATGTGATAGGCAGGCATTTGCGGCATGCGGTGCATGGACTGCCCGCCATTTTTCTCTTTATTATTTTCCAGGTTTTGATTGGCAATTATTTTATTGCCCGGCTCCACAAAGGCGGTATAAGCAGAGCGCTCTTTACGGAGATCGGCATTGTCGCTGGGGCTCATGATCGCGTGGCCAATGCGGATGAATTCATCAATGTAAAACTGGTAATTTGTAAAGATGATATAGTTTTGGAAATGTTTGGCGTCCGTGCCGGAATAATGTTTTAGGCGCATGATAGACAGGTCAACGCGCGGCGCGGTAAATAGCGCAAGCGGCGCGGCCTGTCCTTCGCGTGTTACGTGATAGGCATTGGCAATGCTGTCATCCATATGATCCAGATTTGGCTGGTCAAAGACATAGGGCAGGGCGTTAATCTGTTCACGGCTAAGGTCTTGTTCCAAATGAAAATTCTCACCTAAGGCGAAATGAATGGGAATGGGTGTATCGCTGATGCCGACCTCGACCTTGCCGCCATGATTTTCAAGTAATAGGCGGATTTGTTCGGTGTAATAATGATCGAAAATATCGGGGCGCGTTAAGGTTGTGGCATAAGTACCAGGCTTTGGAACATAACCAAAAGAGAGGCGGTTATCAACGCGTCCCGCCGTTGCCGTTGAAATACGTAATTCAGGATAGAAAGCTCGCACCAGATCTTTTGGAATTTTACCGCCCGCAAAGCTGTCAAATTGATCGCGAAGATATTTAACATTGGTATTATATATACCTTTAATCGCTGTAAATGCGGTTTCGGCATCAGAGTATTTTTTGGGGCGAGTGTTCATAGACATATTTATATTTTATAGGTTTTTTTTTAAATGTCATGACATGAATTAGAAATTGGTATTTTGATCGTGTTTGTGCGGATTGGTTTAGACAATGAAGCTATCTGGATAAAGTTATATCTATGAACTGCCGGGTTGTATTCGCAATGAAGACGTGAAGAAAATTAAGTCTTTATACCAACTAGACTTTCGGCAAATTCACGAGCATGGAAAGGCTGCATGTCTTCGGCAGTTTCGCCAACGCCGATGGCGTATATAGGAAGTTTAAATTTATCTGCTAAGCTGACAACTATGCCGCCGCGCGCCGACCCGTCAAGTTTGGTTACGACTAGCCCGGTAACATTCACCATTTCTTTAAAAGTTTCAACCTGTGCAATGGCATTTTGCCCCGTTGTGGCATCAAGCACCAGAAGACATTCATGGGGCAGGGAGTCATTATGTTTCTTCAATACGCGCACAACTTTACCCAGCTCTTCCATTAAGTTGGCTTTATTATGAAGACGGCCGGCGGTATCGATCATCAAAATATCAGATGTTTCTTTTATAGCTTTTTCATAGGCTTCATAGGCAACGGCGGCTGAATCCGCTCCGAGATCTTTGGCATAAAATTGTGTATGTGTACGCTCTGCCCATATCTGTAATTGCTCTACGGCGGCGGCGCGAAATGTATCACCGGCGGCAAGAAGAACGCTTCTTTTTTCTTTCATGTGAAAGTTTTGGGCGAGTTTGCCAATTGTTGTAGTTTTACCTACGCCGTTCACGCCGCACACCAATATAGTAAAGGGCCCTTTTGCGGGCGGTGTGATAACAAGTGGCTTGGTAACAGGATCTAAGATTTTAGCAATCGAGCCTGCAAGAGCGCTTTTAAGTTCAACTTCATCAATGTCTTTTCCGAAGCGATCTTTGGCAAAATCGGCAATGACTTTAGCGGCCGTGGTGGGGCCAAGGTCGGCGGTGATTAAGAGTTCTTCTAAATCATCCAGCGTTTGTTGATCCAACTTTTTCTTCGTTAAAATATCGCTGATGCCAGTAGAAAATTTTTGTGATGATTTTGTAAGGCCGGACGTTAGACGGGATAGCCACCCACCTTCATCTGAATCATCTTCAAATTCTTCTTCTTCCTTAAGATCATCAATTTCGGAATGATCTGGCTCCGGGCTTAGCTGTATATCTGTGATATGTGGCTCGGCTTCTTCTTCGAGCTCATGAAGCGTTTCTTCGGTATCAATACCATTGGCGGAATCTTCTTCCGGTTCAATCTCAGGTTCATTATGAGGGTGTATGAGTTTATCGTCACGTTCTTCTTGCTCTTGCGCGGCGATGTTTTTCTTTTTTCTCCAGAAAACCATGGGAAACTTTCTTGGTTATATATTTATTTTGAGCGTCTTTCTTTTTCGCATAGATTGATAGCGCCATCAACCCTGTGATATTCCTCTGGGGTATCGATTAAGGCATTTCGCTGTCGGCTATCTCGCCAGATGCTATCATAATATATATCAATCATATCCTTTACCGAACGTTTGATCTCGGTAAAAGTTCTCTCGACCTGACTGCGATCGACATAACCGTGTCTTAATTCGATATCACGCGCGATGGAAGGCAGGTCTTTCTCTAATCGGTCAGAATATGTTTTAATCGCCAATGTGTTTGCAGTGTGATGTTTCCATTCATGCTTCATGACCTCATGGAATTCACAGCTATTTTGCGGAATTTCCTTTGCAATGAAGATTTTTGTTGCATAAAACAAGTCAATATTAACTTCGGTCAGATAAGGGCAGTAATACACGCCATATTTATCAACAACCTTTGCCTGCATTTTATAATCCATTGCATAAGCATAACCGCCCGATGCCAGTCCTCGAATACTGACAAATTGCCCTAAATGTTCTGCCACTCCCACAGATTGAATGCCTTGTTCCTTGATCCATTCAACGGTTTTATCCATTTGGCCGGAGGTTAGCTCTTTTGATGATTGTGTATAATCATAGGTAGCTTCGGGCATTGTAAGGTTGATTTTGATCTTTACCTTTGGTTTTTGGATGTGATCGCAAGTTCGCTTTTGGGCAAGGGCAGGGGAGGTGCATAGAATAAGCATAAGAAAAACGCTGAAAAACTTCAGCGTTTGAAAGGCGGGCTTATCTGCATGTATTTGGTCAGGCACTGATATCAATCAGACTGCCCCGCGGCGGTCTTTCATTGTTTTCAAGTTTAAATTCCTGACGCAATTCGGAAACGCTTAATTCTTGTTTGTTTTGACTGTAGCTTCCGGCATTGGGATCCTGTGATTGTGCTGCGGATGTGCCGGTGCGTCTGGTTTGAGATGTCTGTGTATCACGAGCGGAAATGGCGCTTTGATCGCGCGTCTGTCTTTCGTCAACCTGACGTTGTTGTTGATCGCCCCTTTGGAAGGGAGAAACAATTGTTTGTTGTGCAAGATTATTGACTGGCTGTACCATGTTATTCCTCACTAATCGTTCTATTATACTATAATATAGGAATTTATTTAAGTTTTTCTTTTTTTTTCAAATTTTTCTATAAAAAATATTTATTCGCCATGAAATTTACAGATTAGTAACCTCTATTGCCTATACTTAAGATAATAGCAAAAAAGCATGAGTTATTACGGGGAAAATTTAAATGATTATGAACATGTTAACGGGGGCGCACGCTTCCCTGATACCGCTGATCACGACATTACATGATGAAGCATCGACCGATGAGCACGATGTATCCATGATTATAGCAAAATTGAATGCTGTATTATCTTACGATGCCGAAAGCTGGGTTCATAATATGAGCATTGATATGGTCATAGATTTTTTTGAAAAATTACCAAGAGATATTCGTTTTGAAGTAGCGCAATCCATTGATTTGCATGATGGGCTTCCGCTTCGATTTTGTTTATATCTAATGGATCAGAATAGCCAAATTGCGGAAAATATGATCGAAAATACAGACCTGTTGGATACGCATGATTTGATTTATCGTATCCATTGCGGGCAAGTGCGCGAAATGATCGCCGTTGCTAAACGTAAAAATTTATCATTGGAAGTTATGAACGCATTGGTGGATAGCCGTGAGCCGCAAGTATATATGGAGCTTTTGAATAATCCATGCGTTCAGGTGCAGGCAGATGTTATCAAGCACTTAAGCGATGTCACTAAACGATCAGCTAAAATGGCATGGTACTTTGTTAATCATCAGGCATTAGATAACAAAATTTATGCTGCGCGTTGATATGCCTCTTCTAGGGCTGCTACGCCAGGCAGGGTTTTTCCTTCCAACCATTCCAAAAACGCACCTCCGGCTGTTGAAATGTATGTGAAATCATTTATAACGCCGGCATTTTCAAGCGCAGAAACTGTATCGCCGCCACCAGCAACCGAGATGATTTGCCCGGATTGCGTTTTCTTTGCCACGGCTTGAGCCAGTTCGTTTGTGCCTTTATCAAATGGTTTGACTTCGAATACGCCCATCGGTCCGTTCCAAAGAACGGTTTTTGTGCTTTCTAGCAGGCTTTCAAGCATTTCAACGGTGGCGGGGCCAATATCAATGGCTTCGCGGTCAGCTGGCAGGGATTTTACGTCCATAATTTCAAAAGGGGCATTTTCGCCAAATTCTTCGATGACAATGCGGTCAGTAGGAAGAATAATTTTACAGCCATGTGCTTGTGCCGTTTTTGAAATTTCGCGGGCTTCACTCGCCATATCTTTTTCACATAGTGATTTTCCCACTTCAACGCCATCGGCAAAAAGGAAGGTATTCGCCATGCCGCCGCCAAGGACCAACATATCAACTTTTTTGACTAAATTATTAAGTAGCGCAAGCTTTGTGGATATTTTTGCGCCGCCGACAATCGCCATGACGGGTTTTTTCGGAGCTTCCAAAGCATTACTTAGCGCGTTTAATTCGGCTTCCATGAGTAATCCGGCAGCGGTAGGCAGGTAATGAGTAATACCTTCTGTTGAGGCATGGGCACGGTGCGCAGCTGAAAAAGCATCATTCACAAAGACATCACCGAGCGATGCTAATTTTTTGGCGAAGGCAGGCTCGTTTGCTTCTTCTTCTGCGTGAAAACGCAGGTTCTCAAGAAGGAGAGCTTTGCCGCCTGTCAAATCATCAATGGCATTTTTAGCAACATCGCCGATGCAATCTTTTGCAAAGGATACCTTTATATTTAAGCGCTCTGCGATCACCGGCGCAAGAAACGCCAAAGAAAATTCTGGGTTGGCAACGCCTTTTGGACGGCCGTAATGGGACATAAGAACGATCTTTGCATTTTGTTCTTTAAGATAATCAATAGTATCTTTTAAGCGGTCAATACGGGTGAAGTCTGTCACATTACCATCTTTTGCGGGAACATTTAAATCCGCGCGCAGCAAGACAATTTTATCAGTTAGATCCAAATTTTTCAGGGTCTGGTAGGGCATTTTTTATAATCTCCTTATGTCTTGGTGGAATGGCGATTTCTTTGGCGCGTGATTCCTGTTTCTTCGGCTCAATAAACTCTATCTGTTCGGGATGGTCAACCTCTATATAGGGGCCATTATAATCACGCATCCAGCCACGTACGCGAATAGTTTTATTCGCCCAATCAATCGGTTGAAACCCTTCTTTTGAAAATAATCTGCGGGCATCACTATCGATTCCTACCGTAAAATCATTTCGCCAATTGTCACCGAAATTCAGATAGATACGGTTGTTTTTTACAGCTGTTTGTTTGATTGTGCCGCGGATAATGTAAAAATCCTCTGAAAAAGTTTTTAAATCATCTGTCATAGTTACTTTATATTTTGAATCGCGCCAAATATAAGGAGTATCATTTTCGGGAATATATTCCCATGATGCTTGTTCCAATAGATACATGTCGGATGCTAGCTCGCGCATATCTAATGTAGTTCTAACGCGCGCTAGCCCGTTGGCGATGAGGGCACCTTGAGCCCATAAGTTATTTTCGAACAGAGTTATATGCGCCAGATCATATCCCATTCGATTGACACGCGCGGCATTTTGATTTTGTGATTGATAGATATTAACTTTCTTATTTAGGAATAATTTCTCTATAAGATTTTTTGCAGCAAAGGAAATTTCGCCGGGCTCTCTTTGATATAAATCCGGGATATCAAGACCACTCAGTTCAATAATTTTGCCATTGTCTAATTCCATCCGTAACGGATCTATAATACGCGTCACCATTCCAGTGCCGGTTTTTTTTAAAATTTGCGGGGCGGGAATGATGGTGGGATATGTTTGATTATCAGCGATATTATCCTGTGCCATTACAGGCATACTTAGCATCAGACATAGGCATATTAATAAGCGCATAGCTCTTTATTAGCAGGAAGCGCGCTTAAGTAAAAGTATCTTTGATTTTTAGATATTTCGGATTAACTTATGGATATGAAAAAAATATTATCTGCTCTATGTGTGTCTGTTTTGGTGTTATCCGGTTGCTCCACGAACCCCGCGACGGGGCGTAACCAATTTACAGGGCTGTTGCCGGCAGAATCAGAAGCAAGTATTGGTGCGACTGAGCATCAAAAAATAGTGGCAGAATATGGTCTTTATCAAGATCAAAGATTACAAAATTACGTGACATCCATTGGACAGAGAATTGTCCCGTTTACGGAGCGCGGTGATGTTGAATATAAATTTTTCCTGCTTGATAGTGATACCGTGAATGCCTTTGCTTTGCCCGGCGGGTTTGTGTATGTCACGCGCGGTATTTTGGGATTAGCAAATAGCGAGGCGGAATTAGCGGGCGTGATAGCGCATGAAATTGGTCATGTCACGGCAAGACATTCAGCGGAGCGTTATTCACGCGGGGTTGTCACCGCATTAGGCACAAGTGTTTTAGGCGCAGTTTTAGATAATGCGAGCGCAGCAAAAGCGTTAAATACAGGCGCGGATTTATATACCAGATCCTATTCCAGAGGGCAGGAGAGTGAGGCAGATACACTTGGCATTCGTTATCTATCCCGCGCAGGCTATGATACCTTTGCAATGGCGAGATTTATGCAGAGCATGCAACTGGAAAGCCAATATCAATCACAAGTTAGCGGAAAGCAGGCACCGCCCGCATTTTTATCAACGCACCCCGATACAGGTGATCGTGTTGCCTCCACGTCACAGATTGCGGGGACATATCCCGCCAATCCCAATGCCGTGGATAACCGGGACGAATATTTACGCATGATCCGCGGAATGGCGTTTGGTGAGTCAGCAAAAGAGGGATTTACGCAGGGGCAAACATTCTTTCATCCCGCGATTGGATTCAAATTTACCGCGCCGCGCGGATTTAATATCGAGAATAAAACCGATGCCGTTATTGCCACAGGACCGAATAATACGGTGATGATTTTTGATTTTGATAGTAATAAACAGGCATTTGACCCGCAAAGTTATCTGCAGGGCGCATGGATGAAACAAGAGCCGGTCGGGCCGATTGACCAGATTTCCATTAATGGTATGCGCGGCGCAACGGCGTTATATAATGGCACGGTGCAGGGACGTCCTATGGGGATACGTTTGATTGCAATTGAATGGCAGCCAAATGTTTATGCCCGTTTTCAAATTGCCATCCCCGCAGGGGCACCAGAGAGTTTCATTGAAGATTTACGTGCCAGCACCTATAGCTTTGCCCGTATGAGTGAGAGTGAAAAAAATAATATCAAGTCAGAGCGCTTAGAAATTGTAACCGCAGCGGGCGGAGACAGCGTCGCAAGTTTATCTGCAAGGCAGCCATTTGGTCAATTAAATGAAGCACGTTTTCGCGTTCTAAATGGTTTGAGCGGTAATCAGGGCGTCCAGGCAGGACAAAAATATAAGATTGTTGTGCGGTAATATTTAAAGGTCGTCCGATTCATTCCGGGTTAAAAAACCGCCGGATTGCATAGACCATAATTTTGCATATAGCCCATTTTGGGTAATGAGGTGGTCATGTGTGCCGCCTTCTAATATTTTCTCTTAAGAGATTAATGAAATAAATCTCTATATTGCGAAATGATGGCAATCAGTTTGTGTAAGGCTTGTATGTTGTAATAAAGTGTTTTTTTTCGCTTGAGTTATTTATTTGTAAACTATGCGTTGTTAAAGTGTTATTTTAAAATTCTAATTTCTGATTGTTGCTTGCATGCCTTCTCTGGTTCTACTTCATATTATTGCTGCCGTTTGCCTTCTTTTGTGGGGGCTACGTCATTTGAAGCATGGAATGATGAAGGGGTTCGGGGATGTGGTGCGTAAGATTTTGCAGTTTGGTACCACTAATCGTTTTTTGGCGGTCTGCTCAGGCATTGTTGTTACATTTATGGTGCAAAGCTCCACTGCCGCGATATTGATTTTAGGGACGTTTATCTCTCAAGGCTTTGTATCGTTATCTTCTGGAATTGCACTGGCATTGGGGGCGGATTTGGGAACGGCGATAGTTGCCTCGGTGTTATCGATTAGTTTGGGGCCGTTATCGCCTGTGTTGCTCATTTTGGGGTTTGTATTATATTCGGCAAAGAATAGTCATGTTCTGCATAATTTGGGGCGCGTATTTAGCGGGCTTGGATTAATGTTGTTATCATTGGGGTTAATTAAAGATACAGCGGCGCCGTTATCGGAATCGGATTTATTGCCGATGATTTTTGCCCCGCTGGAGCGTGACCCGTTATTTGGGATCTTCTTTATAGCGATTTTAACATGGTTGTTCCATTCATCTTTGGCGATGATTTTGTTGATTATCTCGCTGTCACTTGCGGGGGTCGTGCATTATGATTTCGCGCTATATTTAGTATTAGGCGCAAATGTCGGCGGGGCGTTTCCCGCATTAATCGCCAGTTGGCAAGACCGCGCGGCATCACGCATTCCCATTGCTAATGCTTTTATTCGTCTGGCAGGAGCCGTTAGTTTCTTTTTCTTTATTCCTGAAATATCAAGGGAGTTAGTGCCATATGCAGGTGAGACACCCTTTAAAATTATCTTATTCCATTTACTATTCAATGTTGCGCTCTGTGTTTGCGCATTACCGTTTACAGGTTTGATAGGAAAGTTGGTGTATGCGCTTCGCCCCGATTTATCTTCGGATAATGACCCGGGAAAAGCACGATATTTAGATCAGGATTTAATGCGTACGCCATCAATAGCCCTAACTAATTGCCGCCGTGAAACGCTGCGCTTGGCGGAGATGGTCGAAAAAATGCTGCGGGAAACTATTTATACGTTTTCACGTAGAGATTCCATGATGATCAATCGTATTCAGGAGGAGGATGATGTCATTGACCGTCTGTATGGGTCGATTAAAAAATATATTGCGCAATTATTATCGAGGGAAGAGTTGGAAGAGCATGAAGCCACACAAGCCGTTCATATCCTAACTTTTGCTACTAATCTGGAACATACCGGTGATGTGATTGATAAGAATCTGATGGCACTAGCGGAAAAGAAGAACCGTCTGCATCAGGAATTTTCAGAAGAAGGTTTGGCAGAGATTAGAAAATTTCATGGTTTAGTTGTCGATAGCATGGTGCAAGCGCAGCAGGTTTTCATGAGTGGTGATGCTATATTGGCGCAAAAAATGCTAAATCAAAAGCGTAATGAAATTCGTGAAGCAGAGGAACAAGCAACCGAGCGCCATATCAAGCGTCTGCGTGACGGCGTCCCGGAAACAATGGCAACAACGTCAATGCATTTAGATATCATCCGTGATTTTAGACGGATTAATACTTATGCTTGTTCTGTGGCATATGATGTTTTGAAAGATAAGAAAGATACAGTAAAATAGATATTTAAAAGGAGCATTCGATGTCCACTATCCAAACTATTCTTAAAAAAAATGGGTTCTTTCGTAAGGAGTTATTCAGCGGTGACTTAAAAGTCTATTCACCGATTAATGGTTCGGAGATGGCGTCAATTAATCAGCATAGCCGCGCTGAAGCTGAAGGCACTGTTTTAAAATCAAAAGAGGCATTTGATAAATGGCGCAACGTTCCGGCGCCTGTGCGCGGGGAGTTAGTTCGCCTTTTAGGGGAAGAATTGCGCGCAGAAAAAGAAAGTCTGGGGCAGTTAGTTACAATAGAATGTGGCAAGGTCTTGTCTGAAGGGCTGGGTGAAGTTCAGGAAATGATTGATATTTGCGACTTTGCTGTTGGGTTATCGCGTCAACTTTATGGATTGACGATCGCATCAGAGCGCCCAGGCCATCACATGCGTGAGGTTTGGCATCCATTGGGGCCGGTCGGGGTAATTACGGCGTTTAATTTCCCTGTGGCGGTTTGGTCATGGAATGCCGCATTGGCAATAGTTTGCGGTAACCCCGTTATATGGAAGCCATCAGAGAAGACGCCTTTAACGGCCTTGGCATGTGATCGTATTTTTAAGCGCGCGATAGAGAAATTTGAAAAAGCAGGGCATAGTGCGCCGGAGGGATTATTGCAGGTCTTAATTGGCGGACGCGATATCGGTGAGGTGATCGTAGAACATAAAGCGGTTGCCTTAGTAAGCGCAACAGGATCAACGCGTATGGGTAGCGTCGTTGCAGAGAATGTTGCGGCGCGTATGGGGCGCTCATTGCTTGAATTGGGTGGAAATAATGCGATGATTGTTACCCCCAAAGCAGATTTGGAATTGGCCATACGGGCGATTACCTTTGGCGCTGTTGGCACGGCAGGGCAAAGATGCACGTCACTGCGCCGTTTGATTATTCATGACAGCATAAAAGATGACGTCATCGAAAAGTTGGTTCAGGTATATATGTCGTTGAAAATCGGCGATCCACTTTCGCATAATACGTTAATCGGGCCGTTGATTGATGAGGGTGCCTTTAATGATATGCAGGATGCGATTAAAGCCGCAGATGTGCAAGGCGGCGGCGTTGTTTGCGGCGGTATGCAGGTTAAAGGCGTTAAGGGCGGATATTATGTTGAGCCGACAATTATTGAAATGCCGCGTCAGAGCAGTATTGTTCGTCAAGAAACCTTCGCGCCAATTTTATATGTGATGACTTATTCCGATTTAAATGAGGCGATTGAAATTCAAAATGATGTGCCACAGGGATTATCATCCTGTATTTTTACCAATGATATTCGTGAAGCCGAGCTGTTTTTATCCGCAAGTGGTAGTGATTGTGGCATTGCAAATGTGAATATAGGCCCAAGCGGCGCCGAGATTGGCGGCGCATTTGGCGGTGAAAAAGAAACCGGCGGCGGGCGTGAGAGTGGTTCAGATAGCTGGAAGGCTTACATGCGACGCCAAACGCAAACGGTTAATTATTCTCGATCCCTGCCATTGGCGCAGGGGGTTAAGTTTGATTTCTGATGCGGGATAATTATGACGAAATTGTGCCGCCTGCAATAGTATTAAACAAGTTTTATGACGTATAGATTTATGTCCTTCATTTGCTGAATGGAGAATATTTTACGTTCAGATATATTGTAATAATATTACAATATAGAAAACAAATTATTGCCTTAATTGCGTAGTGGAAAATTGACGATTTTTCTGATAGACTTATATTATTCGTTAAACCATCAACCTAAACAGAAAGGAGCAATCCATGCCTCACGCACAATATGCAATGCCATCTGAAGCGCGTTATTCCGCATTGAAAGCCAAGCACCACACTTTGGAAGAAGAAATCCATGTGATGCAACAATGCCCCAGCTCAGATGATATCATCAAAGCGCTTAAACGCGAAAAATTGCGTATCAAAGAGGAAATGGAGGGACTTCGTAGCGTCACTTAACGCTATTTAAAAGGGAAATCAGGAATGCCCGGTAATTATTTACCGGGCATTTTTTTACGCTTTAAAAAACGCTCTGAAGAAATCATAAAGTTTGCGGCAATAACCATAGCCATCCCGATTAAAATATACAATGTTATGGTGGATAAATTGAACAGGCTAAGCCAGATTATTGCTAATACGGGTACAAAATACCATACAATTTGAATAAGCGGCGTTGTTGACTTTAGAACGGCGATGGTAAAGGCCATATTGGTGAAATAGAGTGCAAACACACCAATAAAAAAAGCACTTGAAAGCGTTGTAAGGTTAATCTCTCCATATTCCGGCGGCATGACTATAATGGCGAGGATGAGAGGGGGCAGAGTAGATATGCGGCATATTGCTTCCCCTATAATGGTGGCATCAATATCATTGCTCAGATTGTTAGATACGGTTTTAAGTTTGTTGGAATATTCAACGCGAAATACAACAAAAAGCGCCGACATGATTGCCGCCATAAATGCCAGTACCGCGCCGCCTAAGGTAAAGAATGTATCGCTAAACCATGCGTTTTCTAATGCAGAATGAGATAAAGAACTCTCTCTTGTGTCTGCAACGCCAATTAAAATAACACCACACAATCCCAATAGCGCATATACGTAGTGCTTTATCTCTATTTTATCCCATTTTTTTGTTATCAAGAATGTGCTTAGAAACATTGCCAAAATCGGCCATATTTCAAAGATAATAGCCGCGCCGCCGCTTGACATGATTTGCAAGGAAAATAGAAAAAATACATGTGTGAGCGCATTACAAATTCCAATAATGCCCAGTTGAAGAAAATCGTCTGTACCTAATTTAGAAAAATAAACTCTCATATCTTGCTTTAGATAGGGCTTAACTTTCAAAAGTATGATCATTCCAATAATGGCGCAAATTGCTGAAAATGTGGTCGCAATAAGCGTATAAGTAAATGGCCCCATTGGCGCGCCGTAAATTATTACAAGCGGGTAAAAACTCATAGTTATGACGGCAAAAGCCATATATTTTAAAGCATGCATGTTTATTCCTGTTAGAGGATTTTCATAGTTAAATTATTTTGGTTATAGAATCAGAAATACTTATTTTTATCAAGCGCCTTTATGGTGAATGCAAATCTTGCCTTGTCAGGTCTATCTTCCCACGCTAGGTTATGTCCTAGAGAAATAAAAGGAACCAGTTTATGGATGACGTTGTAAAAAGATTAAAAGAAACTTCTGATAATTGCATTAAATCTTACGAGACTTGGTCTAGTAAGAGTTCAGATATTTCTGTTAGAGAGGATCTGCAGTCACATATACATGAGCTTCGTAAAGTTGCATCCCGTTTAGAAATTGAAATCGCGATGAGTGAGCGTGATCAAATGAAATCGAAACGTATTCCCATTCCGCCGCATAGATCATCTACGCCGCATAATAATAACAGCAGTAATAATAAAAATAATAATAATAAGCAATCGTCTAACGAAGCATCACCGCCAACTGAGAAAAATGTAGGTGCGGAATCGGTAAAAAAAGTAATGCGTCGTACGCGTAAGCCAAAAGAGCCGAGCGCACAAGAAGAGCAAAAGTGATTTAAAAATTATCTTTTAAACGACGTAGCGTTTCAAATTCTTGAGCATTCTTGGCGTTTAAGAATGAGTTTGTGGTTTTTTCAACTGAAAGTAAGCCTGGCACGGTAGGAATGTTTTCTTCTCTTGCGCTTTTAATCTGTTTAAAACGAGCCTGAATGGATGTATCGTCCGGATAGGTTGATTTAAGAAATTCTGCATTTGCCAAACTATATTCATGTCCGCAATATACTTTTGTATCGTCAGGTAGGACAGCCAGCTTTTGGAGTGATTGATACATCTGCGTCATCGTTCCTTCAAATACGCGTCCGCACCCCATGATGAATAATGTATCACCGCAAAAAAGCAGGCCGCTTTCCGAAAAGTGAAACGCAATATGCCCAAGAGTGTGGCCGGGTGTTTCAATAATGTCGACTTTTTCTCCGCCGAAAGACAGAGTGCTGTTTTCAGTAAGGGTGATAGTCAAGTCGCCAATTTTTTCTGCTTCAGCGGCGGGGCCAAACGTCATGCAATCAAATCTATTTTTTAATTTTGTAAGTCCGCCAATATGATCATGGTGATGATGTGTGATTAATATCGCATCAGGCGTCAAGTTGCGTTCATATAAATAATCGAGAATAGCATCGGCATCGCCGGGATCAACTAGAGCAACATCTCCGTTTTGAGCCTCCAAAATAAATGTGTAATTATCGTCAAGGATAGGAAGGGTATGGACGGTGATCATAGCGGCGTTTTTTCTCCTGTGCCGATTTCTTTTGTATTTAAGGCATCGGCGAGTTTTGTTTTAGCTGAACCGGGGCGTTGCGGCTTTTGTTGGGAGCTAGATGGCCCCCATCCGGTTAAAAAAATAACTTCAAATGTGGCCTCTATCTTACCATCTTTATCGCAAAAATGATCACTATAATATTGTCCGGTTTTTTGAAAAAAATCGGCTATTGAGAAGGTTGTTTTTTTCGTTGTGATGATATTTGTCTCCGCCATGCCGCGTAGATCGCGCATTAGTTTAAAAATATTATCATAGGTCACGGTGACAAATTCAGAATCCACAACAGGCAAAGCAAAACCGGCGCGCTGCATTAGAGCGCCCATCTGCTGTTTATCGGCGAAGGGATGAACATGCGGGCTGATACCTGCATATAATTCTTGTTCGGCGTGGTTAAAGGATGCCCTAAGTTGCCATAGGGTTTCACCGCCAAGCATAGCGCCAAGGAATAGCCCGTCCGGTTTTAATGCACGCCGTGCCTGTATTAATGTACCGGGTAGGTCATTAGTTTGATGCAAGTTAAGATTGCATAGCAACAGATCGAGAGTTTGATTAGCAAATGGAAGCTGTTCTTCATCTGCAATCAAGCTTGGGTGTGAATGGAGCGTTTTAAATGGTTTTATTAAATCCATCACCATTAGATTATCAATACGGCCGTTTTGCATTAGGGGGGTTAAATGCTCAGATGGAAGAGGGCTGCCGATATAGAGGCTATTTGGAAAAAGATGGGTTATATCGGCCAGTTTTTCACTTAAACATGTTGCGGCAAATGTATGCAAAAAATTAAAATTATCAAACTCAGAAGACGCTCTGTGTTTTTTTTGCTGGAGATGATCACGGTTAAAGACGGATTGCGATTTATTTTCCAAGGGCTTAGCGCTCTGGTGCAGGTTGCTCGTTTTGGTCAAGGGATATATCGTCATGTTCAAAATCCTGTTCCTCTTCGGAGGTATATTCATCACCTAAATTGTCTGCAATAAAACTTGGTTCCGTTATCTTATTGGTCGAAGATGGTTTCCTAGAGGGCGGCGGGCGGAGAATTGACACGACCGGTGCTTTTCGACCATCTTTTTCTTTGGTTTTTTCTTCTTGCGGCTTATCACCATCAACATTGCTATAGTCGATATTATCAAAGCGCCGTGCGGTCAGAGGTGCTTTTCTTTGTTGTTGATTTTGCTTGTTTTCATTGGAATCATTATTGGAATTTTCCATACCGCCGCCGCTTCCCGATGACGAGCCGCTATCTGTTGATGTACTATCACCGCCGGCATCTCTATCGGCATTCATATCTGTGAATGAACCGTCTTTATTACGTTTTGCAAATTTACGTATGCCCAATCCTTCTGTTTTAAGAGCGTTGTCAGTTTTTACGGTAGGTTGTTTGTTCTGGAATGTCCGCTCAATATGACTCTTAGGAGTATGCCCTTTGAATTCGTTTACCATGGCGTCATGTTCTTCGGGAGAAGATGCTATCGGCATGCCAAAAGGCGGCGGCGTGCCCCATCTGGTAACTTCTTGCCCCATCCCCATGCCGAGGTCTTTATCAATACCGAAATCAATATTGACGTGCATACGTTCAAGAGCACGTTTTAAAACCACGGCAATACTATCTTCATATAAATGCCATTGTAGAATCCATACATGGCGAATGGGAGCATATTCAGTGAATGTTCCGCCGGGGCCTTTGGAACCATATATGTTATCTGTTACGGCAAAAGGAAAAATTCTTTGCGGAGTCATTCCGTTATGAATGTAATAACTCTCTCCTAGACTTATAACGCGATCTTCACCAACGCTGAATTGTTCAGCAACATAGGCTCGTGCGCCGTCCATATCTTTTACTTCCGGAGGCAAATTAAAGCTGGGGGCGCGGATGGTTTTACTGTTTTTTCCCATGCGATCTGGAACGGGGAGATATTCTTGGATATAGCCGGCCATAACTTCGCCGCTCATGGATTTTATTAACGGCAACACAACGGCTGTATTAAGGGTTTTTCCTTCTTCGATAATAAATTCAATATCTCTGGCGGCGAGCCCTTTTGCTTTGCCATCTTCATAACCTTCATCAACAAAATAAGAATGAAGGCTACGGATGCTGCCCGCTGTTTCGTTTGTTTTTTTGAATCGTTTGGTTGTATCGGTCAGGATCTTTAAAAGGTCTTGATAACTGGTTTTGGGCACGTCAGCTTCTTCCAAATGAAGCGGAGTATCCGCCCAGTTAGCGGCTTTAATTCCCATGATTGAAAACAACGCCAAAATTTGGCGTTCCAAACGGGCATTAGGAATTAAGCCAACAGAAATCGCATTTAGAATATGTTGGGCATCATATTCGCGAATTTTTCCGGCATCAGAGAAAGATTTTGTAACTTGACTTACCCAACGCGGTGTTAGGGTGCGACGCGATTTTTGCACATTTAGAAACTTAGTTTCAATGCGTTCGTCAATCATGGCGGGATTGGGGTAAAATTCAGGCCCTTGTTCCATGATGACATTATTCGCCGGACTTAATCCCAAATATTTGAGCGCGAAATCATATGTACTTTCCGGTGTCCAGATATCATCATATTCAGCCAAGGTTTCGCGGTTAACGCCGATCGCCTCAACCATATGTCCTGACCATCTTTTATCATCGATATTTCGTCCGCTACGGGGGACGGCATTCGTAATTGCGCGAGGTAATCCCTCATGTAAAAATACATTTAAGCGTCCGTTATCACTGATGCGATAGGGGAGAAATTCAACCATTTCCACATCTCTTGAAACAAGATCAGAGACACCTCCAGTTGCTGTGTTACGAACAGAATAAAAACGAAGGTGTTTAACAGGTTCTTGGGATGGGCGTCTTTCTTGCAGCGCCGTGCTCTCACCTTTCCCGATCTTACGGGCAAGGAAAACATGGCTTGTTGAGGGGTAACCCATAAGACGTCCATCATCATCATAAAGTCGGAAGTGCCCTTGATAATGATTGCGTATCGTAGAGGGATCCCAATATGGTGCGGTATAGACTGTCCTGGCTTCGTAGTTACGCAGGGTTTTTCGAATCTCACGTGCCGTCATAAAGGTATATTCTTTTGAGAGTTCTTCGCGCCAATGGTCACGACTATCTTTACGAAGAATAAACTCATAGGCCCATTTATGGGGGAGACGGAAGAGACGCGTGCCTTGATAGTAAGGGGAGAGTTCTTCTAAAAAGAATCCGCGCCCTTCATTATCAACATTCTTGGCTTCTTCAGAAAAACGTACCAGTAGATCCGCTTCGGATAGATCTTCTGCATTTTCACCGAGTGATTCTTTATCGGGAAATTCAATCATCACATATTCGCCGGGCGGTGGGTGAATATAATCGCGTAAGAATAGTAAGCCACCTGTTTTCAACAAAGCAAAGTGGTTATCCAGCATTTCACGTACGTGAGCCTCGTTATAGCCCTGTCTGGAATAGGTTTCGTGCAATGTAAATGAATTGACGACTGCATCCAAAGAATTATTAGGAAAAGACGGGCTAGCGATCTGAGAAATAACAAACTCCAGATTAGTCAGCTGCCATGTTTTTTTTGCCTGTGAAATTAGTTCTTTATCCTGATCTAAGCCAATAATGTGAAAATCAGGATTCATGACCGCCATGGCATAAGCAAATGCCCCATTACCACATCCCATGACGGCGACCATAGATCCGGGTTCTAATAAGAGGTGTGAGAGCGTAAACCAAGCATTGCGAATAACCTTTAGCGGGATATTTTTTAAGCATGATGCCTGATAAGGAGTCAGAGATGTACGCGCCAACATCAATTTACGCTGATTGGCGAGATCCTGTTGCTCTTTTTGTGCCCTTTTCTCCATAACTGGATTGCGTTTTTCAGTTGGAAATTTAGTTAGCACACCATCTTGGTCATTTTCGGACATATCATCCGCACCTTAAAACCGTTATAATAATACAGATACATATATTATAATGACAATGAAACTTCAACATAATAAAGAGATTCAAAGCGATAGAGAGATTTTCTATAAGATTTTTAAGGGGCTGAGAAACTCTGCACTTAAATCGGTAGATATGGTCTTGCCGCCGCGTTGTCCGATAGGTGGGGGTGTGGTTGCGGCACAGGGGGAATTATCTCCTGAATCGTGGGCGCAGCTTGAGTTTATTTCTGATCCGCATTGCAAAACCTGTGGGCATCCGTTTGAATTTCAAATTGATCTGGAAATGGATTGTGCCGGGTGTTTAAAGCAGACGCCAGCATTTACATCCGCCAGATCTGCGCTGGTTTATAATGACGGCAGCCGCGCGATGGTATTAAAATTTAAGCATGGCGATCAGATGCATATTCTTCAAAGTTTTATGCCATGGGTAATGCGCGTTGGAGATGATGTGATTTCGCGGTGTGATTTGGTTATTCCTGTTCCGCTGCATTCTTTGCGCTTAATCAAAAGGCGCTATAATCAGGCGGGATTGATGGCGCAGTATATTGCGCGCAAAGCTCAAAAATCTTGGTCTTGTGATGTTTTGAAACGGACACGTCGAACAAAACCCCAAGGCTTCATGACACAAAAGGAGCGTATAAAGAATGTTAAAAAAGCATTTCATGTGCCGGAGGAAAAAAAAGCGTTTATTACCGGCGCAGTAATTGTGTTGGTGGATGATGTATATACGACGGGCGCTACGGTGAATGAATGTGCAAAGACATTACTGGCGGCGGGCGCGGCGGAGGTTCATGTATTAACGATTGCCAAAGTTGTGAAACGTTAAGCGGCCTTTGCGCCGAGCCCTATTTTCATCATTTGTTTTCTTAAGAAACGTGATTTATTAATTATTTTCATACCGTTCCGTCGCAGACGGCGCACGCCTTTGGAATTGATAGAGGTCATGTTACATAGACCGGATACGCCCACAAAACGTGCATAAGTATCGTTGCGACGCAAAGATTTATATTCTTTGAGCATATTCAAATCGCCCAAATCAAGTCCCAGAGATTTTTGACGTAGAATCAGGTTGGTGATCGCTTTAATATCCTTAATACTTAGGTTTAGACCTTGTGCGCCAATCGGGTGGAGGGCATGGGCAGCTTCAGCGATAAGCACCAAGCGATGCGCCACAAGTTTGCGGCTTAAGATCCCCTTTAAGGGAAAGCTGTCGGGGCCTTTGGCTAATGTGATTTCGCCAAGAATATTTTGTGTCATGTCTTGTAAGGCTTGTTCAAATTCTGGCTTTTTTAAGCGCATATATTCATCTGCATCTTCGTTATTTTCACACCAGACAATTGCAGATTGATTGCCGGGGCAAGGCACTGTCGTAAAGGGGCCGCCCGGTTTGTGAAATTCGATAGATGTATCATTATGTGACTTCGAATGATTAATTAGACACGTAATGGCAGTTTGACGATAGGCGGATTTAATTGATTTAATTCCGGCAATAGAGCGCACCAACGAATCGCGCCCATCTGCGGCTATGATCAAATCCGCATGAAGCTCGCGGTCATCATTGAGTTTAATAATCATGTGATCGGATTTTTCTTCAAAATCCCATAGCCCGTTTTCATCCAAGATTGTTACAGTTTTTAAATCGTGAAGTTTTTTGATTAAAGCGGCGCGAAGTATATTATTTGGAATATTCTGTCCGAAGAAGGGGAGATTGATTTCAGATGACTCAAACTGCGTTGAGGTTTTTCCATCAATAATATGCATGGTTTTCAAAGGGGCGCAGTGATCTTTGATGTCATTAAATATATCAATTTCATCTAAAAAAGTCAGGGCATCTTGCATAAGGGCAGAGGTACGGCCATTATTTTCAGGCGCTTCAGGGGCTGTAATTTTAAATTTTTCAAGAAGAGTTACCTGAATATTTTCCTGTCCCAAACGCAGGGCAGTCATTAATCCTGCAAGTCCGCCGCCTATAATTGCAATTTCTGTTTTGATCATTGTAAAAACCGTTCTATCTATATCTTATATAACCTGAAAGAAAGAAAAACACATGGCAAAAATTGAAATTTATACTTGGTCTACATGTCCTTATTGCCGCCGCGCAAAGGAATTATTGGATAGTAAGAATGTCGAATACACTGAATATGACATTACCGGTGACGAAGCCGCACGCGAAAAGATGAAAGAACGCACCGGCGGCCCGAAATCCGTTCCTCAAATTTTTGTAGATGATGAATTGATCGGTGGTTGCGATGATATTCACGCGCTGGAAAAGCAAGGTGAGTTGGATAAAATTTTGAAAGCAGCATAAATATGCGTGTTGCTGCCATTCAGATGACATCCTTGGGAAGTATTGAAGAGAATCTTCGTGCTGCCGAGACATTGATACGTCGCGCTGCGGAGCAGGGGGCTGTTTTTATTGCGACCCCAGAAGTGACGGATCAGGTAATTGCGAATCGCGCAGAGAAAATTGCAGAACATTTCACACAGGATCAACATCCGGGTGTTCCTTTTTTCTCTGATTTAGCAAAAGAGTTAAAGGTCACACTTTTAATAGGTTCGATGTGTGTCCGGGTTGATGAAGCAAAGCTTGCCAATCGCGCTTTTCTTTTTGGAACTGACGGGGCGCTATTGGATACGTATGACAAAATACATTTGTATGACGTTGACTTGCCAAACGGAGAAAGTCACCGTGAAAGCAATAGTTTTGAGGGTGGTAAGCAAGCTGTCTTAAGTGATGTTGGTAGTCATAAACTGGGTCTGACGATTTGTTATGATATGCGTTTCCCACATTTATTCCGTACACTTGGTAAGGCGGGCGCGGAGGTGATTGCCGTGCCGTCCGCATTTACCGTTCCAACGGGGCAGGCGCATTGGCATACATTATTGCGCGCACGTGCGATCGAGGCAGGATGTTTTATAATTGCGCCCGCCCAAGTTGGCGATCATGACGGTGTCCGCGTAACATACGGGCATAGTCTGATTATCGATCCATGGGGTGTCATTTTAGGGGAGGCATTGGAAGATTTGCCGCAAGTAATCATCGCCGATCTTGATTTTTCTTTAGTCGGCAAGGTACGGCAGGCAATCCCTTGTTTACAACATGATCGTGATTTTATTGATCTTTAATCAATTTCGCGGTATAATGATCACATGGTAAGTATTCTATCAAATGGCGCAGATATGTTAGCGATCGCCCGTGGTGCCTTTCAAAATAACGGCATTGGGTTATCTGCTAATGCACGTGCGCTTACCAATGATTTCTTGAATAGCGGGAATGAGCTATTTAACACGCTTTACCTGCAAGCTGAAGATCGCGAAGCTAATCTAATTACCACGATTAATGCGTTGCGTGCGTCTCTCCATGTGGACCGTCCTGATGTTGTTTTACAATCTCAGCTTCTCGGCAGTGAAGTCGATACCGAAGCTTAATAATTTTTCTTAATTTATGTTTATACTGCTTTGGGATAGGTTTCGTCCGTATTTTTCCTATACCTTAGTATACAACCATAGGTATATTTAATAAATAAATTTACAACTTATTAAGCTTTTAGCTGTATTTGTATTTTTCGTCTCAAATTGCAAAAGGGGACAAAACAAACAAAAAAAGGGGTACGGAGATGACATATTTTTTAATCAAAAAGACAGGTACAGACGATGTTTTATTCGAAGGAAATTATACAGAATTCAAGTTTTGTGTGGAAGCGGCGGTGCGACAACAAATCGCTCTCAATTTTGCAGACTTACGCGGTGCAAATTTGATGAATGCAGAGTTAGACGAAGGATGCTTTAAGGGCGCGCGTTTTGATCATGCAAATTTAACGGGGGCGAATATGTCTGAAAGTAATTTGGAGGAGGCAAGTTTTTATGGTGCTGTTTTGTATAATACATGTCTGTGCGAAGCGAATATGAAGGACGCGCAGTTTTTAGGGGCGGGTTTTGGCGCAACTGATTTATCTTATGCAGATATCCGCGGTGCATGCTTTGATACATCTTCTGCACTGGATCTAAAATTCTCAGAAGTAGAGAATATGGATCAGGCTCTTTATTATGATCGGACGGGTGTAATTTGTGAAATGTCCCGTCCTCCTATTACTATTAAAGGGTTAGAATATCCGGTGGTGTTATTTGACCAGCATATGAAGGTTGGGTCCGCAGTGTTAAGTTATGGGATGTGGCGTGAATTAAAGGCAGGTAATAATCAATCCATGTTGGATCGAACTCTGCTGCATTTTATCCAAACTTACGGCGGCTTTTTATATGTATTATCCGAGACTCAATCGCGATTAAATGTAATAAGCGGGCAAATAGGGCATAAAAATGTCGCATAAGGTATTTTTGGAATTGCGTTTTTGATTATTTCTAATTATGGTGTGGGTTGCTGATGAGCGAGCATGGCGGAATCGGTAGACGCAACGGACTTAAAATCCGTTGTCCGTAAGGACGTGGGGGTTCAAGTCCCCCTGCTCGCACCAGCATTTCTCAAAATTACCGATTTTGATCGTGGCTTTTTTGTTTCGATTACATTAGATTAAAGGTCATTTTAACCGCAAATAAGGATTTTTAATGAAAAAATTTATATTAACTTTAGGGAGTTTATTAGTTATGAGCCAAGCCGCAATCGCCAATGAAACAATTGAAATGACACTGTCAACTGGCGGTCCTGTTGTGATTGAATTAAAGCCTGACTTGGCGCCTAACCATGTTGAACGAATAAAAACATTGGTAGAGAAAGGGTTCTATGACGGGATTATTTTCCACCGTGTGATTCCTGGTTTTATGGCGCAAACTGGAGATCCAACAGGAACAGGTACCGGCGGATCTGATATGCCGGATATTAATCTTGAGGCAAGCTCTTATCCCTTTAAACGCGGTACAATCGGTATGGCGCGTACGCCAAATCCGAATTCTGCCAATTCACAGTTCTTTTTCTGCTTTACCGATCATGGATGTACAACGTTAAATGGTGACTATACGGTTTGGGGACAGGTGACATCAGGCATGGAATATATTGATGCCGTCGCCAAAGGTGAGCCACCTGCTAATCCTGATAAAATTGTTTCGGCCAAAGTTGTTGCCGCTGAGCCGGCTTCTGAAGAGGCTGCGGCAGAATAAGTTATTAGTTTTTTAAAAAAGCCTGTCTTTTGACAGGCTTTTTTTTATTGTTGTTTATTGGTTTTTTGAGTATTATTTTTTTCATAAAAATAAGTGGTGTGTTACATGATACGAATAATATCTTCTGCTTTAGCTTTTGCTGGGGCTATTGGAATGGAATCTCCTGCTTCTGCTCAGGCTGATTTTCCGAATGGTGAGGAATTGTCAAGTGCAAGTATATTCATGGGTGATACTTCCTGTGTTTTCGAAACCGCATCTTTTATAGATAGGATTATAAAAGGCGCGCCGCAAGATATGCTTGAAGATGATGTAATGTCCGAACTTAAAGAGGCCTTTGGCGCAGATTTACCTGAGGGAGACGTTGATTTTGCTGAAATGACTTATTCTATGTGTGGTAGCTCTACCGAAAATATTGAAAATTTTGATCGGGTGGATGTATATAGGTTTTTAAATGAACCAGGCTTTCTTGCTCCCAGTGCAGTTGAGGCATTCCAGCAGGCTTGGGAGCTTTTATCAACAAAACCGTGCGATCAAGATAATATTGCATGGATCGTTGCTACGGTTGATGGAAGTAGTGAAGATTCCGTATCGAAATATTGTCCTGAAAATAACTAATAAAATGCAATCTCGCTATGCGCGAATCATTTCACGATTTCGTGTTGAGAGATGCGGGGTTAGGGGGATGACGTTATCCGTTGTCCATTCCCATGCGCCACTATTCGCAAATAAGGCGTGGAGAATACGGTTATTCATATCATGACCGGCTTTGACGCCATGATAACGCCCTTGGATACGTGCACCCGCGAGAGCGAGATCGCCAACGGCATCAAGTAATTTGTGGCGAATAAATTCATCCGGGCGGCGCAATCCTTGGGGGTTTAGAACATTATCCTCCCCCAGAACAATAGCGTTATTTAGTGATCCGCCGCGGGCAAGGCCAATACTGCGTAGATACTGAACTTCTTTTTCAAATCCAAATGTGCGGCATTCCGCTAATTCATGTGGAAAGTTGCCATTAACAATTTCTGTTTGATAATTCTGACGACCAATCATAGGATGGTTAAAATCAATTTCTCCGCTGAAGGTAGATTCGGGGGCAGGAGATAGGGTGACCATTTTATCACCATCACGCACAATAATATCATCTAAAATACGAATTATGTGACGTGGCGCATCTTGTTTGATTAAGCCAACACGTTCAATTTCATGCACAAACGCCAGTGAGCTGCCGTCCATAATCGGCACTTCTGGGCCGTTAATTTCAATCAGAGCATTATCAATATGGCAGCCATGTAGCGCCGCCATAAGGTGTTCAACGGTGCCAACGCTAACCTTATCATCATTGCTAATAACGGTGCAGAGCTTAGTGTCCGTCACATGATTCCATAGGGCGGGAATAATATTGTTTTTTCCGCTGACATCAGTGCGGACAAAATGAATTCCATGATTTGCAGGGGCAGGGCGCACAATCATTGCAACGGGTTGACCGCCATGTAGGCCGACACCGTGGAAGTGAATAAGTGATTTAAGTGTGTGCTGCATAACAAACCTTTCTAAGTTTAATATGCACTGCACCATCCGTCATTTCAAATCACTGTTTATGTCCGAATGTTACATGGGTCTTACATATTGCTATTGCCGCGTGTTGAAATAAAAATCCAGCGCCAAAGATGAGCGCTGGATCACTATATTATATGTATTTGATGCAGATCAGTTTAATTCGCCTGACGTCTTAAGAAGGCAGGAATATCCAAATCATTATCATCCTTTGCCTGTGGCTTAGTTGACGGCGTATCAATCGCCAAACTTCCTTGAGTTGGTGACGTTGTTTCAGATGAACGCTGTGTTTCCGGTCTGTTGTGATGTGAAACAGAGGCGCGTGCATTTTGTGCGAGCCCTGTAATACGTTCCAGAAGGGAAGGGGAGGCGGATTTTTGTCTTTCCTCTTCGATGGGGGCAACAGGTTGCGCCGGCGGACGAAGATGGTAGCCACTTTGCGGGGCGTGTTCTTCTTGTCCGTGCGCCATTGCAGTCGGGACAGATGCTTTGAGGACGGGCGGCATCGGCTGGTAAGTTGGGGGTGCCATATCTAGTTCATTTTTATCAATCTCAACAGGTGCGGGCGGAATAAAGGAATCATTGATGCGTTCTCCGCGCATGGCTGTGGTGCGTTCTCTTTCTTTATAAGAGGACGCGGCTTCATAAGATTTTTGTTCAAATAGCTCAGCTTCAGGCTCTTCCGAGGACGATGACGCACTTTCTTGTGCTTTAGAATATTCAGCAACCGGCGAAACATCCTGCTTAGCCTCTGTTTTCGTATTTTCTTTTTCAGGCTGGTTTGTATTTGAAACTGGCTTTGGTGTTTGAATACGGCTAACCGGGGCTTTATTGAAATCAAAGTTTCCCGCAGGTTTTTTAGCTTTATTCCCTTGATCGATACCGGTGGCGATGACGGATACACGCATCACGCCTTCTAAGCTTTCATCAAATGTAGAGCCAAAGATAATATTAGCTTCCGGATCAACTTCATCACGAATACGGTTACAGGCTTCATCAGCTTCAAAGAGGGTCATGTCATAACCGCCAGTAATGTTAATAATTACACCTTTTGCACCTTTCATGGAGACATCATCAAGAAGCGGATTATTAATAGCGGCTTCAGAGGCCTCGATTGCGCGACGCTCTCCGCTAGCTTCACCTGTTCCCAGCATGGCTTTACCTTGATCAAGCATGGCAGAACGAATATCAGCAAAATCAAGATTAATCAGACCTGGCATGACCATCAGATCCGTGACGCCTTTAACCCCGGAGACCAAAACGCTATCGGCCATTTTAAAGGCTTCAGAGAAAGTGGTCTTTTCATTCGCAACGCGGAATAGATTTTGGTTTGGAATAACAATAAGCGTATCCACGTATTGTTGCATCTCTTCGATTCCAGCTTCCGCCATTTTCATGCGATGCGTACCTTCAAAGTGGAAGGGTTTTGTCACTACGCCAACGGTTAGAATGCCTTGCTCTCTGCATGCTTTAGCTATGACAGGGGCTGCGCCTGTTCCTGTGCCGCCGCCCATGCCGGCGGTGATGAATACCATATTGGCATCATGAATGTGGCTCATCACTTCTTCGATTGATTCTTCAGCCGCTGCGCGTCCTACTTCGGGGCGTGCTCCTGCGCCAAGGCCGCCCGTGATATCGGGACCAAGCTGGATTTTGTTTGGGCATAGGGATTTGGTCAAAGATTGTGAATCTGAGTTACAAGCAAAAAGCTCAACACCTTCAATGTTTTCTGTGACCATATTATTGACGGAATTAACGCCGCCGCCGCCAACGCCAAAAATACAAATTTTCGGAGATAGCTCTTCGCGTACGGAAGGGGCGTGTGATGATTGCATACGAATATTAAGGGCCATGGTGCTCTCCAAATTATGTTTATTTAGCGTGGTATTCCAAGAGAGGAAAACCGGAAATGAGAAGTTTTCAAAAATATAGAATCGAAAACCAATACCATGAAAGTCTGTCACAGAGTTTTTAAAAGCGGAAGGGGATAACCTGTTTTTCCTGTGGATAACTTAAGGATAAACTCACTTTTTTCGCATTGTTAGGAATACAATCTCATTCCCGTACTGGATTTGACCGCTCATTTGGATGCGATCATCTTTGCGTTGAAGTTTGAGGGTTGTTTTATATGTTTGCGGCTCGCGGGTGGGGGTGCCATTTATGCGCGTAAGGGCAAAATCCGGTGGTGCGTTGGTGGGATCTGCTACAGAGGTCATCTCAACTTGTGATTCGGACAGGGTTTTAAATGTACTTGTCCATTGGCACCCAGTTTTGTCTATGCGAGAAGTTTGGCCATTCGTGATTGTGGTTTCCCCATCGCTTTTTTTATCAAGAGGGCCTTGATAAGAGCTGGTGGTTGAGATTAGATATGTGCCGTCAAGGTCTGTGCTCATGATTTGGTTTTATTATTCAAGGAGTTACGAGTTGTTTTTTTCATCAAGAGTGATGGCAGCTTTTTCCCAATAAGCGAAGAACTGACGCTTATAAGCCTCTGCAATAATTGGATTTTTTAGGACAATAATGTCTGGCTCTGGATCTAGTAGAATAATGGCGAGATGATTTGCAAAAACATAGAAGGGGACAGGAATAAATTGTGATTTAGGGATCCATTTATATTCACAAAATTCAGAATCGTGATAGCGATTATCGCCTTCTTTGAGCAGTATTTTATACTTAACGTTACGTGTATCAGTTACGCGCCGCATGTGTGGGCGAGTATGTTCGCCGCCCCAACGGGCAAAGTCATCTTCATCAACATTACTTATGTAGATCTCTCCGCCGTGTTTTTGCAAAGTTTTGACCACATATTCAAAGAAATCATGAAAGCCCTGTTGTCCGCGATATGTACGCACCTGATTTGATTTCATGCGTACGCCATTATCGATAAACTCAATGCCATTCAGCTCCAAACAATCGCGAATAATACGAAGCGTGCTTTCACGAGGTTGTGTGTTGCCATTTTCAATGGCGCCAATAGAAGTTGTCGAAATTCCTGTTTTTTCAGATAAATCTGACTGGCTCCAGTTTAAGATGCCGCGTGCACCTCTAATTTGTCCTGTTGTGATATTCATTCATAATCCTTTACCCATACACTTAATATTATAACAAGTTACGTCCCTGTCCAGTCTTTAGTTCATTAAAAATGAGGATATAAACCATAATTTGGGCAAAATTGTGTTATTTTTATTGACATACTTATAATGTTGTGAAAAAAACCGTATTAACTTCAGATTATTATCAGTTGTGAATGTTGATCTCTTAGTGAGATTTAACATTTTACCACTAATAATCTTTAGGAACCCCACACAATGCCTAGGCCGTTTGATTTGTTTCAAGCGGTCTTTTTTTTGTTTTGAATTCTAATGCTTTTTCGGCAGAAAAATTAATTGCAGAAAGTAATAAAAACCCAGTAAATCCATTGACTTCCCATGAAAAACCATGTTATACCATATATATCCATTAAATGTTTTTGGGTATAAGAATTGGGGACTGGTTTGGGGTTATTTTTATCCACAGCTGTGAATAAAATTGATAAAAAGGGGCGCGTATCTGTCCCTTCGCATTTTCGTAATGTAGTTTCTGCACTTTCATTTCAGGGTGTCATCTTGTTTCCATCACATCATCATGCCTGCCTTGAGGGGTTTGGAATTGATTACATAGAAGAGATTAGTAACCGGCTTGATACATTTGATTTATTTTCAAATGAGCAAGATGATCTGGCGACAACGATTTTCGGCGAGTCTGTCCAATTAGCATTTGATACGGACGGGCGAATTTTATTGCCCCAGGAACTTCGCGAACATGCGGGCCTAACAAATGAGGCTGCATTTGTGGGTATGGGGCAGAAATTCCAGATTTGGACGCCGGAAGGATTTCAAGCGCGTAAGAGCGCATCGCGCGCTAATGTTGCGTCAAAGTCGTTAACCTTACCAAAGGGGCAATAAATGAGTAAGTTTGCCCATATCTCCGTGATGTTAAATGAGGTGGTCGCTCATATGCACCCTCAAGACGGCGAGGTCTATGCCGATGGCACATTAGGCGGCGGCGGATATTCATTGGCGCTTTTGCAAGAGGCAAAGTGTAAAGTATATGGCATTGATCGCGATGCAACGGCAATTAAGCATGCCGCAGAATTGCATGAGGATTTGATCCCTGTGCGTGGATGCTTTGGTGATGTGCGAGTGCTTGTTCCTGAGCCGTTGGATGGATTTATGCTGGATTTGGGCGTGTCCTCCGTTCAGATTGATACGCCGGAGCGCGGTTTCTCGTTTCGCTATGATGGGCCGCTCGATATGCGTATGGATCAAAATCAGGCTTTGAGCGCGGCGGATATTGTTAATACATATGAAGAAAAGCCTCTGGCGGATTTGATTTACAAATATGGCGAGGAGCGGAAGTCACGCTATATCGCAAGTGCCATTGTAAAACGCCGTGCAGATAAGCCGTTTGAAACGACTTCTGATTTGGCTGAGATTGTTCGGGAGGTGGTTTATAAATCACCTAAGGATAAGCAAGATCCTGCAACGCGTACATTTCAGGCGCTGCGCATCGCGGTCAATGATGAGCTGGGTGAATTAGAACGTGCATTGGAAGCTTCGATTTATATCCTGAAACCGGGCGGGCGTTTGGTGGTTGTGTCTTTTCATTCATTGGAAGATTCCATTGTAAAAACGTTTTTACGCGAGAAGGCGGGAGCGTTACCGACAGGATCGCGTTATATGCCACAGGGCATTAATGAAAATATTGAGCCGTTATTTAAGCTATCGTCTAAAAAAGCAGTTTTCCCGACGGACGCCGAAATTAAAGCAAACCCGCGAGCAAGATCCGCCAGATTGCGATCTGCCATACGAACCAATACACAACATGAAGGTCAGGACTCTTAATATGAAACATCTATTCTGTCTATCCGTTTGGATATTTACATTTATAATTGGTGGCGGATTGTTTTGGACGAGTAACGAGGTGCAGAATGCGGAAAGTGAGCGTCGCGCCTTGTCCTCTAATATCTCTGGCCATAAGGAACGCTTTGCCGTGTTAAGCGCCGAATGGCATTATCTGAATAACCCTGCTTACTTAGATGAATTGGCAGGCCTTGCCTTTAATGATGAAACCGATAGTTCGGAGCGTGTAACGGTTTTGGCGGATAGTAGCCACTTACCAAAAATGGAAGGTTTAATTTTGCCAGCTAGAAAGCCGGAAATTCCTGCTCATGTAAAAGAATCAGTCAAAAAGGATGCGCCGGTTATTGTGGCGGCTGCCAAAAACGTGCAACCTTTAATGAAAGCAACTGCACGTGCTGTGCCGCGTAAAAGTCAGTCAGACTTTTCGATGGTGTTAGCATCTTGGACAAGATAATTAGCTATGGGATTAGCATCTGAACATGTTACTCGAAAGCGCCCACTTTCTTCGGAAATTCGTGGAGAGCAAAGTTCTATTTTCGATTTGGCTCGTGGACGGCTCTCAATTTTAAGTACCTTCTTTATAGTTATTTATATCGTTGTCGCGGCGCGGGTGATTGATTTGTCCGTAGTGCAGGGGGCATTGATGAAGGTTCAGGAGGCATCGCCAATTGAGCAAGTTGCTACGCAATCGCGCGCTCGCGGGCAAATTTATGATCGCAACGATGTTTTGCTTGCGACTACGCTGAAAACCAAATCCTTATTTGTTGATTCAAGTATAATTGAAAATCCTCAAGCCGTTTTAACGGAGCTAAATAAAGTTATTCCTAACTTGCCGCAAAAAAAGACTTTGGCGGCGCTTTCTAGTGGAAATCGATTTGACTGGATTGCGCGGGATTTAACGCCGGAGCAACAAAAAGCAATTTTAATGATTGGTGAGCCTGCCTTAGGTTTTCAGGAAGAAAGCCGCCGTGTTTATCCGCAGGGACATTTAGCATCGCATTTAATTGGGTATACGGATGTTGACGGCGTTGGTTTGTCAGGTCTTGAGCGGTCATATAATGTGGCATTAAAAAAAGGTGATAAACCTTTGAAGACCACTTTAGATATTCGTTTACAGCATGCAATGAATAAGGAGCTGGCGGCGACTATGGAGGAATTCAGAGCCAAATCTGCAACTGGCATAATCATGAACGTTAAAAGCGGTGAAATTTTAGCGGGAGGCTCATTACCGTATTTCGATTCCAATAATATTAATGCCGCTAATGATGATCAGCGTTTTAATCGCATGACGCTTGGCGTTTATGAAATGGGGTCAATTTTTAAAATTTTTTCCACGGCGGCTTTGTTAAATGAAGGTTCGGAAATGGGACGTATGTTTGATGCGAGAAAGCCATTAAGATCCGGACGTTTTTCCATTCGTGATTATCATGCCGAAAAGCGCATTATGAGCGTACCGGAAGTATTTATGCATTCCTCTAATATTGGATCTGCGTTGATGGGGAAGGATTTAGGCGCGGATAAAATGCAAGCCTATTATCGTAATTTAGGACTGCTTAATAAGCCTGAATTTTCTATACAAGAAATCGGGAATCCTCTAATTCCCGGAACGTGGCGTGATATTAACACGCTGACCGGCTCCTATGGTCATGGTATTGCCGTTAGCCCCTTACAATTAGCGGCGGCGGTTGCCACATCTGTATCGGATGGAACGTATGTGCGCCCCTATTTGGTGGAAGACATACAAAAGAATGAAACAGACGTGCGTGTTTTCACTCAGGACACTGTCGATAAAATGCGTTTATTACTGCGTCTAAATGCTTTGGAGGGGACAGGCAAAAACGCCCTTGTTGCCGGATATGAAATTGGTGGAAAAACCGGTACGGCAGAAAAACCAAATCCATCTGGTGGATATGACCATGATAAAAAAATATCTTCTTTTGTCTCAATTTTTCCGGCGAAAGATCCGCAATATCTGGTGCTGGTTTTGGTGGATGAGCCAATCGGGCATCCTGGTAAAGGATCATATGGTTATGCCACAGGGGGATGGGTTGCTGCGCCTGCTGCGAAACGTATTGTTGAGCGTATGGTGCGGATTTTAGGGATTAAACCTTTTGCGACAGAAGAAAATAGCGATTTTGTGGAGCCAATTTTGAAATATATTGAAGGCAATGATAAGTTGGCGCATGCAAATTAACACCAAAATTACAGGTCTGACCGCAGATAGCCGTGAGGTGAAGGCGGGGTATTTATTTGCCGCTCTTCTGGGGGCAAAAGTGGATGGGCGTGATTATATTTCAAAAGCAATTGAAAATGGAGCGCAAGTTATTATTGCGCCCACAGGTACAGCTAAACCTGAGGGGGATGTGGAATTTATAACAGATGATCATCCGCGCCGGATTTATGCGATGGCATGTGCCGATTTTTACAAAAATCAACCCGCAAAAATCGTTGCGGTGACGGGAACCAATGGCAAAACGTCCACAGTTAACTTTGTGCAACAGCTTTGGCAGATTCTTGGCATTAAGGGCGCAAGCCTTGGAACATTGGGGGTTAAGACTGCGGATGACTTTATTGAAGGGGCAATGACAACCCCAGATCCACGTGTCATGCATCAAACACTTTCTGATTTAGTCCAGAAAAAAATTACTCATGTGGCATTAGAGGCATCATCGCACGGTTTGGATCAAAATCGTTTGGACGGAGTGAATGTACACGCAGCGGCTTTTACTAATCTAACGCAGGATCATTTAGATTATCATGGAGATATGGACGCCTATTTTCAGGCGAAGGCTTATTTATTTTCTGAGTTATTACCAAGCGGCGGAGCGGCAGTTCTTAATTCCGACATGCCTTATTTTGAAAAGATAAAGGGCATATGTGATGCTAAATCCCTGCGTGTCATGGGATATGGTACAAAGCAGGGCGAATATCTATCTTACAAAGAGCCAAAAGCAACCGCGAGCGGATATGATATTGAATTGAAAATTAAGGGGGCAAAAAAAGAATTTCACTTACCTTTAGTGGGGCGTTTCCAAGTTGATAACGCGTTGGCGGCGGTATTGTTGGTTTATGGTGAGGGCCTTCATGATCTGGACACTATTTTGAGAGCGGCTCAGTTATTAAAGCCTGTTAGGGGACGTTTGGAAATGGTAAGTGGGCATCCCAAAGACGCGGCGATTTTTGTGGATTATGCTCATACGCCTGATGCGCTGGAAAATGCATTGAAATCATTGCGTCATCATACAAAAAAGCGTTTGATTTGTGTATTCGGATGCGGCGGTGACCGTGACAAAACCAAGCGTCCTTTAATGGCTGCGGCGGCATTTAAATATTCTGATGTGGCCATTTTAACCGATGATAATCCGCGCAGTGAAGATCCGGCGGCAATTCGGGCGGATGCTTTAAAGGGCGCCCCGGATGCTTTAGAGATTGACGATCGCCGCGAAGCGATTGATTGCGCCGTGCAAATTGCAGAAAAAGGCGATGTGATTTTAGTGGCTGGCAAAGGGCATGAGCAGGGACAGGAAATTATGGGCGTGAAGCATCCCTTTGATGATGTGAGCGAAGTAAAGAAGGCGATTAAAGGTTTATAGTAATAATTATGAAGAGTATTCTTTGGACATCACAGGATGCGGCAAGTGCGACGGATGGGCAGACCGGGCGCTGGCAGGCATATGGACTTTCCATTGATACCCGCACTTTACAGCCGGGAGATTTGTTTATTGCCTTGAAAGGCCCAAATTCCGACGGGCATGATTATGCCCTGGCAGCTCTGGAAAAAGGCGCGACGGCTGTGATGGTTGATCACATCCCTGAGGGATGCGCTGAAGATCAATGTTTATTGGTGGCGGATACCATGCAGGCGCTGGCTGATCTGGGGCAGGCGGCGCGGGCGCGGACGAGTGCAAAAATCATTGCCGTCACGGGGTCGGTCGGTAAGACAGGTACAAAAGATATGCTGGAGCAGGTATTTTCGGCACAATGCCGCACCCATGCCTCACAGAAAAGCTTTAATAATCATTGGGGCGTGCCGCTGACGCTTGCGCTAATGCCTGTGGATACGGAGGTTGGGGTTTTTGAAGTCGGGATGAATCATGCCGATGAAATTACGCCGCTATCGCAAATGATCCGCCCTGATATTGCGATTATTACCACGGTTGAAGCCGTTCATATTGAGAATTTTAAAAACGGCGAAGAAGGCGTCGCCGCCGCCAAAGCCGAAATTTTTGACGGGCTGCAGGAAAACGGCGCGGCGTTGCTTAATCAAAGTAATAAATGGTTTTCATTTCTTGAAGAAAAAGCAAATAATAAGGGCGCAAATACTTATGGCTTTGGGGATGAGGTTAGCGCCAAAACATATTTGTCAGATGTAACAATTACCGCTGAAGAGACAAAATATAAGGCCGTTGTCAGAGGAAAAACATTAGATATAAGCTTGCCTGTTAGCGGCTTACATCATGCGATGAATTCTTTGCCGGTTCTATTGAGCGCGGCATTACTTGGCTATGATTTAGACAGGGCCACGTCATCTTTAGCGACATGGCAGCAGAGAGACGGGCGCGGCAAGCAGGAGCGCATAATAATCAAAGATGGCGCGCCCCCAATTATTTTGATTGATGAACATTATAATGCCTCCCCAGTTGCGATGCGCGCGGCATTTGCGGCGCTTGGGCGGGCAGACCTACCAGCAGGTGGCCGGCGCGTGGCAGTTTTAGGCGATATGGCAGAATTAGGGGCTGATGCGGCGGCGTATCATAAGGCTCTGGCAAATGATTTGCTTCAGTCCGACGTTGATCTGGTTTATGCGGCGGGGGAAAATATGAAATATCTTTATGATGCGCTCCCAAGGGATAAACAGGGGCATTATGCCAACCTTCCTATAGATTTATGTGCGCCGTTACAGCAAAATAGCAAAGCAGGGGATGTGATTCTGGTGAAAGGGTCGCGCGGCGGCGCTGAAAAGCCAAAAATGTTATGTCTGGTGGATGCTGTTAAATCCTTATCACAACACTAAAAAAAGAACTATTTAACTATGCTCTATAACCTTCTTGTTCCGTTTGCCGATGATTTTATGATTTTAAATCTGTTTCGTTATCTGACATTTCGAACGGGCGGGGCGATTATGACGGCGTTAATAATCTGTTTTGTGATTGGACCAAAGGTTATTCGTTGGTTAAAGAAGAAACAAGGGGAGGGGCAGCCACTTCGTGAAATTGGCCCCGATCATAAGCATAAACATGGCACGCCGACGATGGGCGGGTTGATGATATTAATATCCGCGGGAATTTCCACATTACTATGGGCGGATTTATCTAATATTTATATTTGGGCTGTGCTCGGAGTATTTTTCGGTTTTGGCGCGATTGGATTTGCAGATGATTATAAAAAGTTGACGAAGCGTTCTCATGAGGGTGTATCCGGTAAAATGCGATTAGTGATGGAATTTTCCATCGCATTTGTGGCGGTAATGACCATCATCAGTATGAATGATTGGGGCTTTTCAACCGGGCTTGCCATTCCCTTTGTGAAAGAATTTCTACTTCCTTTAAGCTATTTCTTTATTCCCTTTGCCATGTTGGTAATTGTCGGCGCTTCAAATTCGGTGAATTTAACAGATGGTCTTGATGGTCTTGCGATTGTGCCTGTCATGATCGCGGCGGCTTGTTTTGGGTTGATTGTGTATTTAGTGGGGAATATCAAATTTGCGGATTATTTGCAGATTGCTTATGTGCCCGGCACGGGGGAATTGGCTATATTTTGCGGCGCTATCATTGGCGGGGGTATGGGATTTTTATGGTATAACGCGCCGCCCGCGGCAGTGTTTATGGGAGATACGGGGTCATTATCCTTGGGGGCGGCTCTTGGCGCGGTTGCGGTTGCCACCAAACATGAATTGGTTTTGGGGATTATTGGTGGTTTATTTGTTTTGGAAACAATGTCTGTGATTATTCAAGTCGTCTCTTTTAAAACAACAGGCAAACGTGTCTTTGCGATGGCGCCCTTGCATCATCACTTCGAGAAGAAGGGATGGTCAGAACCGACGATTGTCATACGTTTTTGGATTATCGCTGTCATATTGGCTTTGGTTGGGCTGAGTACGCTAAAGCTGAGATAAAACTTTGGAACTAATTTTACAGCTATTTGTTTGATATATATACGAACCACTAATAAGGAGAATTACAAATGGCAAAAGTTGTTGAAAATATTACAAACTCAAAAAAACCATCAGATGATATGGATGATATCAGAAAAGATATTGAATCCTTAAAAGGTAACATTTCAGATTTAACGCGCCACGTTAAGCAAGAAGGTAATGAGAAGCTGTCTGATGTTAAAGATAAAATCAATGATACGATTTCCAGTTATAGCAAAACAGGTCGTGAGCAAATGAAGCAAATGGAACGTCAGGTTAAAGATAAGCCAGCTCAGTCTATGGCAATCGCTTTTGCAGCCGGTATCGTTGCTAGCTTTATTTTAGGACGGAGATAATTTATGAAAGGTGTTCTCGGCATAGCAGAGCAGGTTTTTCTTACAAAGCTTGTCACAAGTGAAACACCTGTCAGTGAAAATAAAAAAATCGGGATGAATTTTATATTCATCACCGGTTTTTTTGTTGCTTTGGCTTTTTTGATCCTTCTTTATGCTGCTTATTTATATATCGAAAGAACGTATAATCAAGAAATAGCGTTGGTTTTTGTTGGAGGCGCCGCGTTAACTATTGCGGGCTTAAATGCGTTGGTGGGATATTCTTATTATCGTTATAAGCGCAATCAAGTTCTGAAATTAAAGCAGGATTTGATTGATATCATGGAAGATGCTTTGGAATATATTGACGATGAGTTGGCACAGCCGGTTAAGGACTACCCAAAGGCATCGATTGCAATATCTGCAATTGCAGGATTTATGTCAGGTGAGCGTTTCTTATAATCTATTTGCTTTTTAGTGCGCGCTCTGGAATGAATTAAGCATGCTTGATTGTTCAAAATTTGTGGAAGGTTTAGAAGGAAGGGCGGTCTATGTATATGGCCTGGGTAAATCTGGCTTAGCATGTGTGGAAGCCCTTTCACTTTCCGGCGCAAATATTATCGCATGGGATGCTAAGGCAGAACAACGCAATAAAGCCGCTCACTTTGGGGCGGTTTTATCATGTGAAGATGATGTGGATTTTCAAAAAGTCGGATGCTTACTATTATCGCCCGGCTTGCCCTTAACTCACCCAAAGCCGCATCCGGTTGTTATTAAAGCTCAACAACATGATATTGAAATCATTGGTGATATTGAAATTATGGGGCGCTGCCTGCCTGACGGGATCAAGACTATTGGTATTACCGGTACAAATGGAAAATCAACGACAACGGCGCTTCTTGGGCATGTGTTACAAGAATGTGATATTTCGTCTTGTATCGCGGGGAATATCGGCACGCCAATCTTAAGTGTTGACATTAAAGATGACCTACAAGCCATTGTTTTGGAACTATCTTCTTATCAGCTTGATCTTTGCCCGTCTTTTCACCCAAATATAGGTGTTTTATTGAATATTACGCCGGATCATATTGATCGGCATGGATCTTTGGCGCAATATGCGGCTGTAAAGGCAAAGATTTTTGGGCGGCAAACGCGGGCAATTATATCAATAGATGATGATCAGAGCCGTGAAATTTTTGAGATTGAAGCAGAGCTAGGTAAGGCACCTATTGCGTTAAATTTGGAGGATAAGCCTGCGATTTTATTAGAGGATTTGCCAACATTAATGGGAGATCATAATCGTCAGAATGCGCTAGCAGTATATCATGTTTGTAAACAGCTTTATTTAAAAGATCATGATATTCTGGCGGCGATGAAAACGTTTCTGGGTTTGGCGCATCGCCAACAAATTGTTAGAAAAATGGGAAACATTACGTTCATCAATGACAGTAAAGCCACCAATGCAGAAGCAGCCGCCAAGGCCCTAGGCACATTTGAAAATATATATTGGATCCTTGGCGGGCAAGCTAAAGATGGCGGATTGCAAGGGCTTGAAACATTTATGTCGCGCGTAAAAAAAGCTTATGTCATCGGTGAGGCGGCGCCAGAGTTTTCAAAATGGCTGAAAAAGGAAGATATTCCTTTCGAAGTATCGCAGTTACTGAATAAAGCCGTGTCTAAAGCGTATGAAGAGGCGCTCCTATGTGATAAACCGGCAATTATTTTATTATCACCTGCCTGTGCATCATGGGATCAGTTCAAAAGTTTTGAGCATCGCGGTGATGTTTTCTCTCAAGTTGTCTCAAAGCTATAATATACGCTCTTTCCTTGATATCATGGGTGATGTAAACTTAAAAAGTTATTCACGCCAACATCATTATATTTCATGACCGCCGCATCTACTAAATTCGCACGCACTGACGATTCTTTTTTGTCCAAATGGTTTTGGACGATTGACCGTAGTTTATTGGCGGCATTTGGGACATTGATTATTTTTGGTATTTTTATGGTTACGGCGGCAAGCCCCGCAGTGGCAGAACGTATTGGGTTGGGGGCGTATCATTTTCTTATTCGCCATGTGGTGATTTTGGTTCCTACAATTGCCTGCTTAATCGGATTGTCATTTTTAAATGCAAAAAATGTTTGGCGATTATCTTCGTTTATTTTGGCGGGCTCAATTTTTGCTCTAATATTGGTTTTATTGGTGGGAATGGAAATTAAGGGCGCGCAGAGATGGCTTCATTTGCCCGGATTTTCCCTGCAGCCAAGTGAGTTTGTAAAACCCAGTTTTGCCATCGTCGCGGCGTGGTTAATTGCGTATCAAAAATCACATGAAGGATTTCCCGCCAATAAAATATGCGCAGGCTTATTTGTGGTGATTATTATTTTATTGATGTTACAGCCGGATTTGGGAATGACGGTTGTGATTACCTCTATTTTGGCAACGCAGATTTTTTTAGCGGGCCTGCCTTTTCGTTATTTATTAATATTTGGTTTGGCGGGATTAAGCTGTCTTGCAATTGTGTATATGAGCTTCGGACATGTGCAAAGCCGCATTGATCGCTTTTTAGACCCCTCCAGCGGGGATAGTTATCAAATTGAAAAATCACTAGATGCCTTTCGTCAAGGCGGTTTATTAGGGACAGGCCCAGGGCAGGGCGAGGTAAAGCTGCGCCTTCCCGATGCACATGCCGATTTTATTTTTTCGGTTGCTGGGGAGGAATTGGGGCTGCCACTAGTTTTGGGCGTTATAGGGGTATATTTATTTATTTTGCTACGTGGGTTTCGGATTTTATCGACTTGTAACTGCATGTTTACTGTTCTTGCGGGCGGCGGATTGCTTGTGATGTTGGGGTTACAGGCTTTTATTCATATGAGCTCGGCGTTGCAATTGCTACCCGCAAAGGGTATGACCTTGCCATTTGTTAGTTATGGCGGCTCATCGATGTTATCCATGGGCATTTCCATGGGAATGCTATTGGCGTTACTGCGGCGGCAAGAAAAATCGGCACTATCTTCTAAAACACGCTCTTCCCAATCCGATGAAAGGATATTATAAAAGGCTATGTCTGATAATTTACCCCTTATTCTTCTTTCCGCCGGCGGCACAGGCGGGCATATGATGCCGGCGATTGCACTGGCGCAAGACTTACTCTCTCGTGGTTATCAGGTGGAGATCGTGACCGATCCACGCTGTCGTCATTATAAGGAGCTTTATCCGGAATTAATGTTTCATGTTCTTACCTCCGGCACGTTAGGGAAGGGGATTATCAAAAAAATTAGCGGCGGCATGAAGCTGGGATGGGGACTTGTGCAGGCCAAAGCTTTGGTCAAAAGGTTAGCACCAAAAGTTGTGGTGGGATTTGGTGGTTATCCGTCATATCCGGCAATGAGCGCGGCGCAAAGCTTAAAAATTCCAACGATTATTCATGAGTCAAATGCTATATTGGGCAAGGCAAACCAAATGCTATCAGGTAAAGCCGAGCGCATTGCCCTTTCATGGCCGCCTACACAAAAAACCGGATTAAGCGATGGGGAAACCATTCGCGCTATTGTTACGGGTAATCCCGTCCGCTCGGAGATTGCTGCTTTGTTTACACATCCATATCCGACGCTGCCAAAAGAAGGGCCGTTGAAAATTTTGGTTATGGGCGGATCGCTTGGGGCAAAGATATTTTCTGATGTCGTGCCACAGGCGCTTGTGCAGCTTCCTGTTGAATATCGCAGATGTTTGCAAATCGTTCAGCAATGCCGCGAAGATGATCTTCATACAGTCCGCCAGATTTATCATGATGCAGAAATTAAAGCGCGGCTTGAGACATTTTTTACCGATGTGCCAAAGTTATTAGCAGAATGTCATTTATTTATAGGACGTAGTGGTGCCAGCACAGTGACAGAGATAACTGCCGCTGGTCGTCCCGCAATCTTTGTGCCTTATCCTCATCATACTGATCAGCAACAATTAATGAATGCAGAGGCCGTGTCTTCCCAAGGTGGTGGATGGGTGATTGAAGAAGAAGATTTTATTCCGGATGCGCTCCTACCTAGGATTGAGACATTCTTAGAATATCCCGAAGCCTTATTTCAGGCGGCGGAAGCCTCGCGTGCGTGTGGAAAACCAGATGCGGCGAGAAAGCTTGGCAATCTTGTAATGGCATTGGCGAGTGGCTGGAAATAAGAAAGGTTACTTTTCTTCGTTATTAATCCATTTATATCCGGGTAAACGCAGGTCATAAATAATGGCGACGGCGCGGATGGCGAATGTTAGGGAAATAACCCCCCATGTGGCAATGACTTCGGGCACATAAAATTCAATCAGTAAGACATAGGTGCATGCCCCGATAAACGTGGCGGTTACGTAGATTTCTTTCTTTAAAATAAGGCTTTCATTCCCACTGAGCACATCGCGGATAATGCCCCCAAAAGTCGCGGTCATCATGCCCATTAAAATGGCGACTTCTGCCGAACTTCCAGCATTGAGCGCGATTTGTGTTCCCACAACAGTAAATACAGCAAGCCCCATTGCATCCGCCCAGACCAAAACTCTTCGATAAGTGGAAATATAGTGGGCAATGAAATAAGTTAAGATACTGGTCAGCATACAGATTTGCAGATAGACCGGTTCTCGCACCCAAAAGACAGGCGATAAATCGAGTAAAAGATCGCGTATTGTGCCGCCGCCGATGCCTGTGACTGTTCCAAGCAAGATAAAGCCAATAATGTCGGTTTCGCGCCGCGCCGCAATTAACGCGCCGCTCATTGCGAAAACGCTAATCCCCAGAAAATCAAGAAATGTAAGAAGATCCATGAACAATATGATTATTATGATTTGAAATTTAAGGATACTGCAAAAAAGCGCTTGTCACCAGTCGCTTATAGCTTGTAACAATAGGTATGAACTTGATTATCCCGAAAAATACAGGCCCCCTCCATTTCGTCGGCATTGGCGGCATTGGTATGAGCGGCATTGCCGAAGTATTAAATGATTTAAATTATACGGTACAGGGAAGTGATATTTCCGATAGCCCCAATGTTGTAAGATTACGCAATAAAGGGATGCAAGTTTTTATAGGGCATGCAGCAGAAAATATCAGCGATGATGTCGCCGCGGTTGTTGTGTCCTCTGCCATCAAAAAAGACAATCCCGAGGTAAAAATTGCGCGGGAGAAAAATATTCCGATCGTGCGTCGTGCAGATATGCTGGGCGAATTGATGCGTTTTAAGCGTTCAATTGCCATTGGCGGTACGCATGGCAAAACAACAACAACATCAATCGTTGGAACAATGTTAGAGGTTGCGGATTTTGATCCTACCGTTGTTAATGGTGGCATAATCAACAAATACGGTACGAACACACGTTTGGGGCAGGGCGAGTGGATGGTCGTAGAAAGTGATGAGAGTGACGGAACGTTTACGCGTTTGCCGGCCTCTATTGTTGTGGTCACAAATATCGATCCTGAACATATGGAACATTACGGCAGTTTTGATGTGCTACGAGATGCCTTTCGTCAATTTGTGAATAATATTCCTTTTTATGGATATGCGGTCTTATGCACAGATCATCCGGAGGTTCAGGCATTACAGGCAAGTATCACTGATCGTAAAATTTTCTCTTATGGATTTAATCCTCAGGCAGAAGTGCGCGGGATGAATTTAAAGATGACGCCCGAAGGTTCAACCTTTGATGTGGAAATTGGCAGCGGTGTGACGGGCGGTGAGCCTAAAATACTACGTGATGTGTTTTTACCGATGATCGGGCAGCATAATGTACAAAATGCACTTTCGGCCATCACAATTGCTGTGCGTCAAAATATTCCAGATGCTTTAATTAAAAAAGCTTTGTCAGAATTTGGCGGTGTGAAACGTCGTTTTACCAAAACCGGCGAAGTTAGAGGAATTACGATTATTGATGATTATGGTCATCATCCTGTTGAAATTGCCGCGGTATTAAAATCGGCACGGACTGCTGTTGAAAAAAGCGGGGGAAAAATCCATGCTATTATGCAACCACACAGATTTTCCAGACTTCAGGATTTGATGGAAGATTTTTGTAAGTGTTTCAATGATGCGGATACCGTTTTAATTGGTGATGTGTATGCCGCCAGTGAAAGCCCGATTGAGGGTGTAGATAAAGAGCATTTGGTTGAGGGCATTAAAAAATATGGGCACAAAAATGCAGATACATTTGCAGCCCCCTCTGCCTTGGCACAATTAATCAGTGAACGCGCAAAATCGGGTGATTTTGTTATCTTCTTAGGTGCGGGAGATATTACAAAGTGGGCTTACGCTTTGCCGGAAGAGCTCCAGACCTATTTGGATGAAAACCAAAAAAAGCAGGCTTAACAGCCTGCTTTAATACAAAATTAAAATAAAAGATAAATCAGAATTATAACCGGTATTGGTACGCCTACGAGCCAGAGTAGAATGCCTTTCATGAGTATGTCTTTCTTTGTTGAAATTATAAAAGATAAACTTCCAAGAACATCTATAAGTTCCATTTAGTTATCATGGATTGTTCAGATTGTCGTTCGTACATTCGTCATTATAACCTCATCAATTTTTTCACTCCCGTGTAGAACAGAAATATCGCCGCTTGTTTCCAAAACCACGGCTTGAACTTGGGATAATTGTAATACGTTTGCTTCTCTTAATTTTGCATATAAATCTTCTCTAGTGATTTTTGCTTTTGTTAGATTATCATCAAGTATTTGTTTGCCGTCCATTAAAAGGAGCGGCTCATTTTCCAAATAAGGATAGCTGCGGTGCATACGCCATTTTGAATATAGGCTCTGTAAAACCAAAAAAACCATGATGGCTAACGCGCCATGAAGTAGGGAAGGCTCTTTTTGAATAGTAATTGCGCCTAAGATAGATCCTATTGCGATAGTTACTGCGAAATCATGACTTGAAAGTTTTGCAAAGCTGCGGAGGCCATTTAATTTAATAAATAACATGAGCAAAAAAAACATGACAATGGTGGTAAATATTATCCCGCACGCTTGAGATAAGTTGATATCAAACCATGGCATCATAATTTGTCCCTTTTTTAGATGAATTGATATTCTTTTGAATTTTCTATTATAGGGAAGGTTTAAGTAGATTTCTAACCTTATAAGCTTTTGACTATTTATAACATAGAAAGGCGCGATATGTGCTTGTCATACCGCGCCTTTCTGTAAATATAATGAGTTAAGTTTTAAACAAAATCATTAGCATTGATCTGTGAAATATTTATGTCCTCGATAGTGACTTGGGTTTTTCCCCATGCAATTTTAACATCTGATCCGGATTTGGAAATGTTCAACTGCTTGTATGAAGCGCCTTTGAAATCGAGTAAATCTTTGCCATTTTCAAAATCAAGAATACGATCATATCCTTCATTCTTTTCGAAGACAAAGATATCTTTACCGCCGCCGCCGCGTAGCGTGTCATTTCCAATACCGCCAAACAACATATCATTACCGCTATCGCCATAAAGTTTGTCATTGCCGCCATCGCCGAAGATCATATCATTGTCAGATCCACCACGTAGCGTGTCGCCGCCGTCTCCGCCGCGCATACGGTCATTGCCATTATTACCTTCAATCTGATCGGCACCGTAACCACCATACAATTTGTCGTTACCGTTATCCCCAAACAGCTTATCGTTACCTTTATTGCCATGAATAATATCATTTTGGTTACCGCCGCGAATGCGATCGCTACCATCATTCCCGTTCAAATCATCTGCGCCGTCGCCGCCATAGATATTATCATTATCATTGCCGCCATAAATCGCGTCATCGCCATTTTCGCCGTATAACTTATCATTGCCGTCACCGCCGCGAATATGGTCATTGCCATAGCCGCCACGAATAGTGTCAATGCCCTTATTACCGCTTAGCTTATCATTACCATGATCGCCATTGATTGTGTCTCTACCGTTCCCGCCATAGATACGATCATCTCCGGTTTTGCCTGATATTGTGTCATTACCATCTTCTCCGTATATAACATTCTTCGCCCAGTTACCGGTAATTTTATCACCTTTATTGGTGCCGGTAATATTTTCAATATTAATAAGGACGTCCCCTTTTGCGGCACCGTTATTATTAGAAGATTTTGTTAAATCAACCGTTACAGAGCTCGCCGAGGTAATATAAGATACAGTATCAATACCGGCGGCACCGTTAACAGTCATTTTCCCTTTTTCATTAGCAAAAATGTAATCAGATCCATTGCCGGAATTGATATTATTAAAGCTACCATTTGTAAGTAAGAAATCATCATTCTTAGTTGCATCAGAAGATATTTTGGATGTAATGCCCGTTTCCTTATCAATAATATCCTGATAGGTGACATCAATGCTGATTTGACTGCCAAGTAAAGCTACATCAAATGCATCTACATCAAGTTGCGTTTTATTGCTGTTTCCTTGAACGGATCCGCCTGAACTAACAGTTAAATCTTTTAATGCTCTTGGTGTATAGAACATAGTTAAAACGTCATATCCTTTTTGTTCCAACAAATCATCAATACCCTTAATGTTTTTCCCTGAGGTATTTGCATAGTGCGCACCGCCATAAACAATAACTGTGGTTTCCCCTTCTTTTGAGACAACATCCTGACTTAATAAATAATCAACGGTCTTTTTGTCATCTAGACGTTTTACGGCATCATTCGGTGAAATTGTGCCTCCTGGTGTGACGTTTGGCATATAGCCTTTATCAATACCACCAACGTCAACGCCTAAGTTATCTGCTTTTTTAACAAGGGTGTATAGACCTCCATATAGCTCTTTCTCTCCTGCATTTAGGCTGTCAAAAGTATTTAGATATTCATTTTTTGTAGATGCAGCGCGTATATATGATTTTTCGCTCTCTACATGTTCAGGGGGAAGTTCAACACCGACAAATCCAACATTACTACCTTCAAGGGCCTTTGCTAGATCAGAAAATGTTTCACTCATATTTGCATGACCTTCACCAATCCCGACGACATCAGTTCCTAATTCTGAAGCAGATGCCAATAGTTTTGATAAGCCATTAGAGCCCCCGTAAATTTTTGCGGCAATTTCAGGTGAGTTTTGAATAGCTTCAGACAGTGTCATGTCTCTTGCTTCTGCATATTCCTCGAATGCTCGGGCTTCTTCCTCGGGGTTTTTACCCCAAAAACGAGATGGGGATGGCTGGCCGGTCAGGGTTTCTACTACCCACGTTAAGCCGTCGCCAACTGTGCTTAGGATAGGGTCAACAATATTATCATAAATGCTATTTGCCGCATTTTGGATAGCATTAGTAAAACCGGAAGTTACACTACTTACAAAATTACCAACACTACTTGCAAAATTGCTTACCGCATTTGAAATACTCGACGTCCAAGACATTATACACACTCCTCAATTCATAATTATTAATCAAAAGTTAAAATTTAGTTTATAATATTGATAATCTTAATGTCAAATTGCAGGCGTTTATTTTTTAATGATGATTACGTATTACGAAAAAAACCCGGCATATAGCCGGGTTTTTATGATTAGTTATCAACGTTATTTTCTAAAAGAAATGTGAGCGCTGAAATCGATATTTTTAACTCTATGATCGCCGGCCATTGTGGCAGCCCACCAAGAAGCGACCGCAGCGAGGAGCGATGTAGCGCCAGTAATAAATGCATATACGATCATACTATTTTGCTCTGCATCCGTAATTTCTGCAGGGGGAACTTGACTATCAGGTGTATCAAGTACCTCTAGTAAGCCTGATGCAAAAACAAACATGGATATACCGGCAAATACAATAACGGTGCTAAGTGCCCATGCAGACAAACCATATAATCCGTCGGATACTTCTGCTTCATGTGGGGTGTAATCATGATTTGGGGCATGAACATATCCGGCAACATAGCCACCCGCTAGGGAAGATATAAGTTGCACCCATAATATCCAAATTCCAACGGCGACTACATTCCATGTTAATAGTGAAGCATCATCGCTTAATGTATTTTCTTTTGATAAGCCGATTGCGGCTCCGAATTGTAATAGCACGATACTGATTGCAATGGCGACGAAGGCCCCTGCAAAGACCGGGCTGAATTCAAAACGATTATTTATATTGATTGCTGTCATTATATCCTCCTATGCCAAACCGACAAATGATAAGATCGCCATAATGATGACAATAAGTCCTACGAGATAGATTATTTGATTCATAATTAGTTTCCTTTCGATTAAAAAATTAATAAGAGAATGATAATAAGGGGTATCGGTATTCCGATTAACCACATGATAATTGCAGGCATTTCCTTTTTCCTTTCCCTGGTTGTTATTAAACTAAACCATTCAAATTAAACAAAGTTCCCGGAGAATAAAAAAAAACCCGGCTATGTGCCGGGTTTTTTTTTATTTATTATATATTTTCTAAGATTAAGCGGCTTGTTTTTGCTTTTGTTTTAAGCCCGCTGTAATATCGCGTAAAGTTTCGCCTGTTTCCTGCATTTCGGCATATTGTGCAAGATCGCCCATGGAAACAACACCAACAAGGCGTTTATCACGGTTTACCACCGGCATGCGACGCACTTTAATTTCTGACATATTGTTACAAACATCAACTGCGTCCATGTCATTATAACAATAGTAGGTTTTTTCCGTCATAATGTCGCGAACCTGAGATGATGGTTGCAAATTATCGGCAACTGCACGGATCGCAATATCACGGTCAGTAACCATTCCGACCAACTTGTCGTTCTCTCCGACCGGCATAAAGCCACAATCTAGGCTTTTCATTTTTTGTGCGCATTCTTGTATAGACGCATTTGGGGAGACCCATTCACATGATGGTGTCATAATTTCTGATATCTTAGGCATTGTAAACTCCTTATATTTTGTGGGGATTTGTGTAAACTAACATACAAACGAATAAAGGAAAAGTTTCATGCATGTTAGAGGAAAGATCACCAAAGACGCGCCAATAGGTGCGCAAGGATGGTTTAAGTGTGGCGGGGGGGCAGAAATATTATTTAAACCGGCTGATATAGAAGATTTACAAAATTTCCTCAGCGAGGAGAAGGCACAGGTTCACATATTTGGCGCATTGTCTAATACCATTATACGGGATGGCGGTTTGGAAGGAACATCCGTTCGCTTGGGGCGTGAATTTGCGAAGATTGAGGTATTGGATGATCTGCGAATTAAGGCGGGTGCTTTGGCACTTGATGCCAATGTGGCCAATGTGGCAGCCGATGCCGGTATCTCAGGAATGGAGTTTTTTAGCGGCATTCCGGGAACGATTGGCGGTGCGCTACGAATGAATGCGGGGTGCTATGGGCGCGAGGTTAAAGATATTCTTATATCATGTGAAGTTTTAGACCCGCAGGGACAAAAGCATACTCTAAGCGCGGATAAAATGGGACTGTCTTATCGACATAATAATTTGCCAGAGGGGTGGATTTTTTTAAATGCAACTTTTACCGGAGAGGGGGGGGCGCCGGAAGAAATCCATAAACATATTGCACATATTAAAGCCAAAAGAGAGGAGAGCCAACCCATTAGAGAAAAGACGGGAGGGTCAACCTTCGCCAATCCATCGGCAGATGATTTGGCACGCGCCGGATTGCCGCTGGATATAAAAGTATGGCAGTTAATTGATCAGGTTGGTGGACGTGGGTTGTGTATCGGCGGCGCGCAAATGAGTGAAAAGCATTGCAATTTTATGATAAATACCGGAAGCGCCACAGCCACAGATTTGGAAAATCTGGGTGATGAAATTCGAAAGCGCGTACATGAAGCGACAGGCATTACATTGCGCTGGGAAATTCGTCGAGTAGGCAAAAAAAATCCGGATAAAATTTCCGGATTTTCTTGAGAATTATTTAGCGCCTATTTTAATAGGAATTAGCGGATCGGAAGATACGTATCTTTTAAATTCACTGATGTTTAACGAACCATCTTTATTACTATCATAAGTTGCATAAATTTCTGCTGGATCAGAAGCGCGCGTACGTGCTTTAAATTCCGCCATATCAATTTGTTTATTACGGTCTTTATCATATACAACAAAGTCCATCGTTAAATGCACTTTTGGTCTACTGTTGAATTCATTCGCTTGCTCAATTTCTTTAGCATTTTTCCTTTGAATGGCTTCATTTTTAGCAGCAGCCTGTTCAGCCGCAAGTTTGTTTTTTTGCTTTGTTTGCATAAGTTCTTGTCTATTATTCATCATAACGTCACGGTTTTTTTCAACAAAGTAGCTGAATTCATTTTGGCTTAAGGAACCATCGTTACTTACGTCGTATGATTCGAAGACATCAGAGGGGATGTTTCCCAAAAACACAGTTTGTAATTCAGCTTGGCTGATTAGACCATTTTGATCTTTGTCAGATGCCCCAAAAGTAAAATTCATATTTCCATTATCTGCGAAAGACGGTGAAGACAGAGCGGTTACGGCCATCATAACAAAAGCGTATTTTTTCAAGTTTTTCATTTTGTTTCTCCTAATTACTTTGAGTTCTTTATATATACCATTATTAAACACATTAAATGGCAATTAGTTCCTAAAGTTTAAAGTTATGATTATAAAAAAACAGGACAAAGTGTAAACTTTGTCCTGTTTCCTTTAACCTAATTAATAAGCTAGGGATCAATGATCCATTTGTGTTTCATCAGCAGGAGCTTCTGGAGCGTCTTCGATGTTAACTTCTTGCTCAGAACGTGCCAAAGCGGCGAATTCTTCTGCATTTAAAGAACCGTTTGCATCAGCATCATAAGATGCAAATTCACCAACATTAACGTCAGCATCAGCCAAAGCGGCGAATTCTTCTTCGGAAACAGCTTCGTCATGATTTGTATCATAAGCAGCAAAGTCAAAGTTTGCTGGAACTGTTTCTGTAATGGCGCCTTCGCCTTCAACACCTAGCTCTGCGCCTGTATGCTCAACAACTGTGTCAGTTGAAACAGTTGTTTCAGCAAATGCTGGAGCAGCGATAAAGCCAAGAGCAGCTAATGCTAATGTAGTTTTACGAAAATTAATCATGAAGTATCCTTTCAAGGTGTTTATTTTTTAACTGATGAGAATCTACGTCATGAAACTTACACTAAAATTACAAAATGATGTCTGTCGAAAATAAATATTATGTCTCGAAAACATTTGTTTTATTGTGGGTGTTGCTTGCTCATGAGACGTAAGTTCACACTAGTTAAAATTCTATTCCAAGACATTTGTTTTGCCTTGGAATAGAGCCGATTATTAGTATTTTAATTTGTGTAGTTTGTCTGAATTTCTGTCTCAGTCTCTACTTCAGAGCGTGACATTTTATCAAATTCAGTTTCATCAAGCATACCATCTTCATTCATATCATATGAGCTGAATGTATCTGTTGATATGTTTGCATCTGCATTCGAAGAAAATTCTTCCTCAGTTACCATGCCGTCTGCATCTTGATCATATGTTCCAAAGCTCAAATCTGTAGCGGAGTTTAAATCCGTATCCACGCCAGCATTTAAGTCTGTACGATTTTCTTGTGTTAAAGTTCTGTTTGTTTGCTCATTAGCTCTATTTAGGTCAGATTGCGCATCTACATTAAGATCAGTAGTGACAGAACCTGTTCCTAAACCAGTTGCTGTATTTACTGATAAGCCGGTTTGTGCAAGTGCTGGGCCGGTGATTACTCCAAGTGCGATAGCTGTTAGACCGATTTTACGAAAATTTAACATTGTTCATCCTTTCATATTAGTAGTAAATGTTATTACTGATATAAATAGATGAAACTATCATTTGTTCCGTTACAAAAATGTAAAACTTTGTATCCGTTTCGTAACATTAAGTTCCAAAAAACCTATCGCCAGCATCCCCTAGACCGGGAACAATATAGCCAACATCATTTAAGTGATTATCAATTGCCGCTGTATAAAGTAGTACATTCGGAAAGTGTTCTCGTAAGTTGGTGATTCCTTCAGGAGCGCAAACAAGTGTAATCAGCGTGATATCTTGAATGCGGGCGCCGCGTTTAAGAAGAATATTAATCGTTTCAATCATAGAGCCCGCGGTGGCAAGCATTGGGTCACATATAAATATTGAACGCGCTAAATTTTTAGGCAGTTTAGTTAAATATTCAACAGGCAGGAGAGTATCTTCATCACGATAAAGACCAATATGAGCGGTATCAGCCTCGGGCAAAACATCTTGCAAACCGTCCGACAAAGCCAGTCCAGCGCGCAAAATGGGAACAATAAGCGGGGATGGTGATGTTAATTGCTTTGCTGCCGTCTTAGTGATGGGCGTTTCAATATTGATAGGATTTAATGATAATTGCGCCGTCGCATAAATAGCTAATATACGGGAGATTTCAGTTACATTTCTTCGAAAATCATGGGTTAGGCAGGATTTATCACGCAGTTTTCCAAGGCGGTCGGCAATTATTGGGTGAGAAATGATGTGGGTGTTGTCATCCATCAAGCAACTTTCCGTCCATCCTCACTCAGCCATTCTTGCAACGGTGTCACAGTCAACTCTCTAGTTTTTAAAGCGTGCATGGCTTGCACGGCGGCGCGGGCGGCGGTAAGGAGTGTGTAATATGGTACATGGTTCATCAGCGCTTGACGGCGTATAGATGTTGCATCGGCTACGGCTTGTGCGTTTTTCATGGTGGTATTTATAACCAACTGAATATCACCGTTAATAAGGGAATCCAAAATATGTGGTTGTCCTTCCAAAACTTTATTTATGCGTGCAACCTTTAATCCGCGTTTAATTAGGAAATCATGCGTGCCGCCAGTTGCAACCAATTCAAAGCCCATGGCCGCAAGATCTTGCGCGATAGGAACTAAGTCTTCTTTATCGCTATTTTTAACGGAGAGAAAGACGCGCCCTTGTGTTGGTAGTTTGATACCCGCCCCTAATTGGGATTTAGCAAAAGCTTGGGCGACATCGGTATCTAAGCCCATGACTTCACCGGTTGATTTCATCTCCGGCCCTAAAATCGGATCGACGCCGGGAAATTTATTGAAGGGGAAGACAGGGGCTTTGACCGCAGTGTGGTTCGGGTTCATTCCGACCAGTAAGTGATTGAACTTGCTCAACGGTTCGCCGGCCATAATACGCGCGGCAATTTTGGCAATCGGTACACCTGTGGCTTTGGCAACAAAGGGAACGGTGCGGCTGGCGCGCGGGTTAACTTCAATGATGTAAATATCGTGCTCGCCGGTTGTCTTGTTTTTCTTAACGGCGAATTGGACATTCATTAAGCCGTTCACATTTAGGGCTTTTGCCAGTTTAACCGTTTGGCGCTCAATCTCTCTGACTGTTTTATAGGTGAGGGAATGAGGGGGGAGAGTACAGGCAGAATCGCCGGAATGGATACCCGCTTCTTCGATATGTTCCATGATGCCGGAAACATACACGTTCTTTCCATCTGATAGGGCGTCTGCATCAATTTCGATCGCGCCTTTTAAATACCTATCAAGTAAAACAGGTGTTTTTCCAGACACTTTGACGGCAGTATTAATATATTGGTTTAGCTCATCGGTAGAATGAACAATCTGCATTGCCTGACCGCCCAAAACATAAGATGGGCGTATAACAAGCGGAAAACCGATTTTTTCAGATATTTCAATGGCTTCTTCTTTGCTCTTTGCTATGCCATTAGCAGGTTGTTTTAGTTTTAGCTTGTTAAGTAAATCTTGGAAGCGCTCGCGATCCTCAGCCAAATCGATTGCATCTGGTGATGTGCCGAGAATTGGAATGCCGGCATCTTGTAAGGATTGCGCTAATTTCAGCGGGGTTTGCCCGCCGAGTTGAACGATAACCCCGATAAGCTCGCCATTTTTCTGTTCGGCGCGCAGAAGCTCAATAACATCTTCATGTGTTAATGGCTCAAAATAAAGTCGGTCAGAGGTATCATAATCGGTTGATACGGTTTCCGGGTTGCAATTCACCATGATCGTTTCAAATCCAGCCTCCTTAAGAGCATAGGCCGCATGAACACAACAATAATCAAATTCAATGCCCTGACCAATGCGGTTGGGGCCACCGCCCAGAATGACGACTTTCTTTTTGTCGCTTGGGCGGCATTCATCACTGGAATCTATAATTCCGTGCTCATAGCAGGAATACATATAACTGGTTTCAGATGCAATTTCAGCCGCACAAGAATCAATACGTTTATAAACCGGATGCACATTGTGGTGATGGCGCGCTTTACGAACCTGTTCCTCGGGGACTTTAACTAATTCACCAAGGCGGGCATCGGCAAACCCCATGGATTTTAGCTCTTGCCAACTTTCAGCATCAACCGGAAGGCCTTTTTCTTTAACTTTGTTTTCTGTATCAATGATGTGTTTGATGCGATCCAAGAACCACATATCATACTTTGTAATATTATGAATATCTTCCACGGACATGCCGAGGCGCATAGCCTGTGCGGCATAAAGTAATCGTTGCGGTGTGGGACGCGATAATACGGCGCGTATTTGGTCTACATGGGGGCCTCTGGCATCTTCGGTTGAGCCAATTGGCAATTCATTAAAGCCGATTAGATCTTTTTCAAGAGAACGAAGAGCCTTTTGCATTGATTCTTCAAAGCTGCGTCCAAATGCCATGGCTTCGCCGACTGATTTCATAGAGGTCGTCAGGGTTCCCGGCGTGCCGTGGAATTTTTCAAATGCAAAGCGCGGTATCTTTGTGACAATATAATCAATCGAGGGTTCGAATGATGCCGGAGTTTTGCCGTCTGTCATATCATTGCCTAGCTCATCCAGAGTATAACCAACCGCTAACTTTGCTGCGATTTTTGCAATCGGGAAGCCAGTAGCTTTAGAGGCAAGAGCAGAAGAGCGGGAAACACGTGGGTTCATTTCAATGACAACCATACGGCCATCGGCGGGATTTACCGCGAATTGCACATTTGATCCGCCTGTTTCAACGCCGATGCCGCGCAATACTGCAATCGATGCATTGCGCATGATCTGATATTCCTTATCACTAAGAGTCATGGCGGGGGCAACGGTTATGGAATCGCCAGTATGCACGCCCATCGGATCAATATTTTCAATTGAACAAATAATGATGCAGTTATCGGCCTTATCACGCACGACCTCCATTTCATATTCTTTCCAACCGAGAACGGATTCTTCAACCAGCACCTCCGTTGTGGGGGAGGCATCGAGACCTTCACGGACGATTTTTTCAAATTCATCACGGTTATAGGCAATCCCGCCGCCTAAACCGCCCAGTGTAAAGGAGGGACGAATGATACAAGGAAGGCCGATATCTTTAATACAATCAATGCCTTGTTGTAATGTTTTAATAACTTGGCTTTTCGGAGATTCAAGGCCAAGCTCGTCCATGCAATCACGGAATTTTTGGCGGTCTTCGGCTTTATCAATGACTTCGGCTCTCGCGCCAATTAATTCAACGCCCAAACGTTTTAATGTGCCGTCTGCATCCAAAGCCAGCGCAGTATTAAGCGCGGTTTGCCCGCCCATGGTGGGGAGCAGGGCATCTGGACGCTCCCGCTCCAGAACTTTGGCCACAATTTCCGGTGTGATGGGCTCGATATAGGTCGCATCGGCCATATCCGGATCGGTCATGATGGTTGCTGGATTGGAGTTAATCAGCACTACGCGGTACCCTTCTTCGCGAAGCGCTTTACAAGCTTGCGCGCCCGAATAATCAAATTCGCACGCTTGCCCGATAATAATCGGCCCCGCGCCAATAATGCAGATGGTTTGTATGTCGGTACGTTTAGGCATTTAATAAGTCTTCCAGTTCTATTTTATAAAATTGTTCTTCGCCGTGAGGTAACATAAGGCTGTTTAGTTTTTTAAATTTACAAGTATTATGAAACTCACGGCCTATATTATTTACAACTTCTGTTGAGCTAATAAGGGTTTTAAAGTTTTTATTGTATATATCTTTAGCAGCGGTTTTTAACAAAGCTTTTCCGATACCAACTCTTTGATTTTCTGCTCGTACTTTTATTAATTCTATAAAAGGACAGTTGCCCCACCAAATTGTATATATTAAAAACCCTAGAACTTTTCCATTTTCTTTAGCAACGAAAGCAAAGCCATCATTTAATCGGGATGTAATGAAATAGTCAGGATGTTCCTCTGGAATTGGGTGGCCATAGACTTTTTCAATATCTTGTATTGTAATTTTTTTTGTAATCTCAGGCATTAATATCTTCCAATTCATATTCTGCCGTTTCCCACGGATAAATGGTTATGCCTTGACGGGCATCTTTAGGAGCGTTTTCTTTAAAGGCTTCATTTGTCCATTGCCCGATGTGATAGCTTTTATAACCATCAATTCTTTCAGGCCCGCCAAATACTTTTGTGACACAAGCATAATGGATATCAGCATCTGGAAATTCATTTTTTAAAAGCGTGTAAGTAAGTTTAGAGCTTGTTCCTTTATATGTATTACATTCTACAACTAAAATATTTTTTATAGCGCTTTTCTTAATATTCAGCGGGCAAATTGGAGGGATTATCGTATCAACACCGCCATGGTCATAGTTATGTTTTACCTGAAGAGGAATTATAGGAATAATTTGCATTTTATTTGCAATCATAGTTGCGGGAATAGCGCCGCTACGCATTAGTGGCGTGATAGCGTTAAAAACAAAGTTATTATTTTTTTGTAAAGTTGATAGCTTATCAATTAGGGAGGTTACAATATTATGAAACTCATCCCATTCCATTTTGTTTGTATGTGAGAGGTTATATTTCATCCCACCTTGCCCTTTATATTTTCATTATTTGAGCTCAATATTGACATAAATTTTTGATTTTCGGGATCATATTCCAGTAAATCACCATGTTCCATTTCAAATATCCAGGGCTTAATAGTGACGCGGTTTTCGGATAGAGCGGTGGCAACGGAAGGGTATCCTTCTAAGTTTTTGACGCTTTGTAGGACGATTTGCTCCTCGGCGTGGCGGTGCAGATTGTCATGATGTGTTTGGTCGTTTGCAAATTCTTTGGCTTTTTCCAAACCTGCGCGCGCGACCTCCACGAAGCTGGAAATTTCTTCATCATCGATATTATCAATCAGAGCATGAACCGCGCCGCAATGGGTGTGACCTAGGACAATAATTTCCGTTACCTTGTTGTAATTCAACGCAAATTGCAGGGCGGCGGCAAGGGCAGTGCCGGATTTATAGGGACGGACAATCGCGCCCATGGCTTTATGTGCGAAAAACATTCCCGGTGCGGGTTTAAAAATAGTACCGGGATTGCCACGAGAATCAATGCAGGAAATGATAAAATAGTTTGGGGATTGCCCGTGTTTAACAAGGTCAGGCATAATTGAGTCTTGGGGGTCGTAAGCTTGCTCCCGAAATTCCAGAAAACCTTCGATTAAAGGATTCATTTTATATCCTCCATAGATAATGTAGCGATATGAAATCGGGGCGAAAATGTATCATTTTTTCCTGTTTCAGGCATAAAAAAACCGGCCTTTCTTTACCAATAGCGCCGGAAACTATTTAGTAAGGGATTCAATTCGCTTTGGCAATAAATTCTTTTATTTTTTTTGTTTAAACAGCCATTTCCAAAAAGCTCTTTTGTCATAGGTTTTAATGCAATCCATATGCCCGCCATCACTTTGTTCAATGTAATAAACATTATGACCGGAGGCCTTTAGCTTATTTTGGATGTCACGTGTAATGGCAATTGGAAAGGTTTGATCCTGTTGCCCATGAAAAATCAGGATCGCCGCGCTTTTATCTATATCACTTACGACGTTAGGATCGTACGTTCCACAGAATGACATACCTGCGGCGAAGATGCCCTTATATTTAGCAAGCATGCTATAAACGCCAATGCCGCCCATGGCATAGCCGCTGACATATAATCGTCTGGGATCAAGTTTATAATTTTTTGCTACATCTTGTAATGCTTCCAGCGCAAGCGGAGCCGCGCTATTCCAGTCATAACCGGGTGGGGCAATGGGCACGATTAAGATTACATCGTCTTTTTTGTTAATGTCTTGCTTAAAATAAGAGGCTGCGCCGTACATTTGGCGCTCACCATTATGTAACAAAAGAACTGCGGAGTAAGATTTCTCCGGATTATAGTCCTTTGGGGCATGAACAAAATATTTAAACATGCCCGGCGGATAATTAGAAATAACAAATTTTTCCTCAAACAGAGAGGTATATTCGCCCATCGGAGGAGATTCCGGATAATTTGGGATGATTTCTTTCAGGTTTTCCAACTTTTCAGCGGAGGGACGAAAAGGATTTTCCTTGGAATATACTTCCGCGCTATGGGCCGGCAAGCCCATAATGAGTGATGCGCCGACCAGAAATGCGACAAAAAAATTATTTTTAATCATAAGTATAAACCCTTTATAAAAAAGCCCTCTATCAAAGAGGGCTTTAAAAAAATTAATGAACGCGACCTTGTTCAGGTTGCACATCTATTGGTGCATACATATCTTCTTCATTCTGGACGCTAATATTATCTTCTGTATCGTTAGAGCCCCAAAATTTATAGTTTTTTAGGCTATAAGATGACGGCTTTTTATTAACGTCATATGTATTATATTCGTTTGGCGCGGAGCAAGCAGTCATTAGCAAGCCAGTGCCAATAATAAGAAAAGGGGTAAGTAATTTCATTATAAAGTCCTTTGTTGGTAATCATAAACTATTCTTATGTTTAAAGCTCTTGCCGTGTTTATACAAGTTCTACTTTTTCTAATGCAATTAACATTTCGGTTTTTTCTTCCATAATTTGATGTACTGATGATGTCGGCGAGGAGTGTGCTAGGGGATCAAAGGATTGAAGACCTAATTGGCGAAGCAAAGATCTGTTTACATCCAACATCAATCCACGTTTTGCAACGCGTCCATATTCGCTCATAATAACAGCTTTATGAGGTAGGTAGGGTAAATTTTTAAATATTGGCCCCAGCCCATCTTCGATGCTATATCCGTTTTGAACCATTAAAACCTGTTGTTCCCGACCTGCGGCTTCAAAAGCTTTAGCGGTGTGTTTTAATATTTTTTGGGCGGTAGTATAGGCACCGGTTTTCTCGTCAAAGAACAGGCGTGTTGCGCCAAATGCCTGTAAAGCTTCAGAGACAGCCTCATTATGAAGATCATAGGACGCTTCTCGTCCCAGGCTAATTTGATGCGCGTAGGATTGCATGTCGTGAAACCATATTCTATTTCTCTCTGCGGTGGATAGAGAGGTTTTCCCAATGGCCTGCCAAGATTGAATGATATCTAAAGTACTTTGAAAATTATAATGTTTTTTGGCATTTTCGAAAGCATCCTTAACGCTCCAATGTAAAGGGCCGCGTGTTGCGCTACTACCGAAATCATTTGTATAATTGTAGACGTCTGGGAATGGCAGTAGTTTTTCTAAACAGCTACACGCAAAATCAAACCAAAAATCATTCGGGGTCTTTAGTTTTTTTAGAAGTCTGCCTTTATCTGTTGATATAACATCATCGACGATAACGGTGGTTGCGTCTTTATGTGTTTCAAATAAGTATATTTCCGGACCAATCCAATAGCTAAGTGCGTGTAATCTGGCGGCATGCATGCCGCCTTGGTGTGGATAGATATCGGCTTTTTCTACTTGTGGAGAGCGCCATTTTCCGGGGTTTAGGTCATTTGGCATAGACCAGCCAAGGTCCCCGTTTTCATCCGGCCATGCGTGATAAGACATACCATTTTTTAGGGTCGAGCGAATAAATAGACGATTGTCATCGTGTGCGGATTGAATTATGTCAGAGATCATTGAGATGCTTTATAAATGAATGTGCCACTCATGGTGTGGAAGGTAAAGGTTAAATTATTTTCTATTGTCTGTTTGCGGTCTTCAAATTCACGCGCCAGATGCCACATGTATTTTATGGTTTCCTGACCGTTTTCTTCTTTATAGTAACGTCCACACCATGTTGTCATAGAACGGTATTCCCCCCAGCAACAGCAAAGAGATATTAGGTTGTGATTGACCCATCCCGTTACGGGAAAAAACTCATTATCTTCTGGCCGTCCATGGCTTGTCGCATATGAACCATTTACAAGACCGTTTTCTTCGATCTTCAAAATCAGCCGGCTACCGCCTTGTGTTTCCCATATCCCGGACTTAATGCTTGTTGTATCATTTTTATAAGACATTTTGCACTTATACGGTTTTTATAATTTAGGCGCAACCGTGGCGTATTAAGTGGGACTAGTTCCAAAATTCTTCTCTTTCCGGTACGCGGGAAAATGCGATTTTTGTGCCGACATGTCCGGCAAGTGTTGTGGGTGTTACCCCCATCCAGACGGTTTCTTTTTTATATTTTTGTTGGAGATGGTCCAAGGCAAGCGATAAGTTGTCGCGCTTTTCCTGTATGTGTCTATCGGCTGGATTTCCGGAGAGGAAGAGATCGCCGCTGATGGTATCTTGTTTGTGAAGTGAACCGAGGATGACGGCAACTTTTTTAAATCGTTCTTGCGGGACGCAATGATTAAGGCGTTCCCACATGTAATCCAGATGACGCAGGAAGGTGAAGGAATCATTGGCAGGGGGGAAGGCGCGCTCATCGTGCCATTTTGTGCCGTTCAACAGGCGTGCGGAAAAGGAAAGTTTTCCCGCATAAAATCCTTTATTACGCAGACGATAGCTGGCTTTGGTGAGTAAGCGCCGCGCCATGAGGCGGGCTTTTTCGGGGCTGCGTAGATCCGGATCAAGCACGCGGCTATGCCCGATCATACATGGATGGGTTTCCTGATGGGGGATGTCGTGACCATGAAGCCAATACCAAAAGCGCTCCCCTTGTACGCTGCTCCATATTTTGCGCGCATGTTTGGGAGAGATGTTCCAGAGTTGCTCGATTGATGTGATGCCTGCGCGGCGCAATCGGCGCTCCATATTTACACCGATGCCGGGCAGATCGGTTAGCTGTAATTTAAATAAGGGCCCAGGCAGATTGTCCATGAGCACAAGCCCGTCCGGTTTTTGAATTTCAGTTCCGACCTTCGCCAGAAAGCTGTTCGGGGCAAGGCCGATGGAGGCTTTGATGTAGGGGCCAACATCTTTGGAAATCTGACGTTTCATCGCATAGGCAAGACGCAGGGCGTTTTCGGGTTCTTGTTCGCGCCCCATTAAAACACAATCGAATTCATCGATTGACCAGACTTTATTTATGGGGAGAACTTTTTCTGCCGCCTCACGAATGGCGTGATGGTAATCAACATATTTATCATGGCGCGCAAGAACGCAATGTAGATCAGGGCAGAGTTGTTTTGCATCATAAATTTTGGTGCCTGTTTTGACGCCATAGCGTTTGGCTTCGTAGGAGGCGGCGATGGCGCACGTGCCATCGGTCATCATCGGCACTACGGCCACCGGCTTTCCGCGCAAGGCGGGGTTTTCTTGTTGTTCCACACTGGCGAAATAGCTATTCAGATCAAGGAATAAATATTTTAGTGGCGACATGTTTTCTCCCTTTTCTATTTTTGTTCACTATATGTTTCGCAGTAATCATTTTTAGGGCAGGTGTGAGAACAAGTCAAGAACAAAGGATTTTACGGAAGTATAGAGCCGTAAAGCTAAGGGGGGGTAAAGCAAAATTATTTTCGGAATGTATAACCGAAAAAATAAGGAAAATTTAATGAGAGGGTTAGAAAAACTTAAGCTGTAATATTTACAACGCTGCCACGTCCGCTGCCCGTGGGGACATTTTGGCTGGCTTCAGTTAAGATATTTGCAATCGCTTTTTCAGCATCAGCAGACGATTTTACAACAGACAATGCCACATTCTGTTGGGTAATGGCTTGTTGTGCGGAAAGGGCTGCTGGTAGTATGGCTGACATAAGATAAAAGCTCCAAATATTTAAATCTTATTAATTTTATCACATTTTTTATGAAGATAAGATTAATTTTTTTATTATTCATCGGGTGTGATGTCGTGTTTTTTATAATAACGATCACATACATGGTGTAATTCTTTGATTAACACGTCACCTGCGGCGCCGCCAAATCCATAAATGCGGTTTTGAGATATTGGAAGAAGCGCATCATAATGCACCCTGATCACATTAATGGCATCATCATCCAGAACATGAATACTTTCAAGAAAGGACAGCGCACTGGCTGCGATTTCGGAAATGAGATGTTGGTTAAACATTGCGCCATGCGCCTTAAGTTGAACAACAGGGTAAATCATATTCGTGACTTGTTCATGTGTTCTGAACTGGCTGTTTATGGTTTTTTCAATGTCTGAGTTGATATTTTTTACATAGCTCTTCGTGTAAGATGAAAAGTCTTCGGCGCTGTTATCTATCATTTTTTGCGCTTTGGCGATCATGTCCGGTGGCAAGCCGCCTGTGCCGACTTTTTGTTTTAAAAAGTTGGGGGGCGTAATATATTTGGGTTCTTGTCTGGAAAGGCTCATGGTCTATTCACCTTTATTTTTAATATTATCGGTAATGCTTTTTAATAAGTTATCCTGATTTTGTTTTTGCGAAGCAGGGATATTGCTGTGATCTTTTGATTCATCGCTGGCGCGTTTATATTTCCCCTCATATTCACTGTCATTCCGGCGACGTCTGTCAGGGCCAAAATATTGTTTTGTATCAACAAAGCGGCGGGGTTTTTCAATAATATACTCAATTCGGGAATAAAGATCTTTAGCGGAAAAAGGTTTCACAACAAATTCAGTAATCCCCATATCGCGGGCATGCTCCACACGCAACCGCGAGCTGAAACCTGTCATTAAAAGGACGGGAACAAACCGGTTAGGAGAAAAGGGGTCCTTTCTAATTTTTTCAACCATTTCAATGCCGTTCATCGGTTCCATCATCCAATCTGTTAAGATGATATCAGGATTAAATCGGCAATATTTTTCAAAGCCTTCTTTGCCATCACTTGCAATTTCAATTTGATTAAATCCAAACAACCCAAGGATTGAACGCAGGAGAGTTTGCATAGGAATAACATCGTCTACGATCAGTATTTTGGCATTTTTAAATTGATATGTCATTTTACCGGCAATTATATAATTTTCATTATCGTAGCCATAATGAAATAATATCTCCAGAAGTTTTATTAATATAAAAATACGCAGACCGATTCGATAGATCTATTCCCCAAAGCGCGGGCAGGGTGTAAAATAAAATTAATCAGAAAATATGCGCGGGTGTTTGAGGAGAAAAATATGAATCAAGCTCGAATAATCATGAACTACAGCACATCCCCGTCACAGGATGATTTATTATCATTGGCACAGGATATACTGGAGACTCTTCCTGAAGAAATTTTAGATTTTTGTGAGGATATTGCCATTCAAATTGAAGAGATAGCGGATGAGACCATCGAAGAGGAATTGGACTTAGAGGATGCTTTTGATTTGCTTATGTTATATCGCAGCGGGCAAGAAATATCTCCGGGGGTTTTAAGTAAGGTTGCGAATGATGATGATGTCCTAATTATTTATCGTCGCCCTATTTTAGACACATGGTGTGAAACAGGTGAGCATTTGTCTATGATCTTACGTGATGCCATGATTTTGGAATTGGGGCGACATTTTGATTTCTCGGATGCCGAGATTAAGCATATGAGCAAAGAGCATTATCAGGGTATGTTGTAAAATATTACTTAAGGGTAAAGCATGTCTCTTTCCCAGTCTCCGTTTGATTGTAATTTATATATGCAACGGCGATGTAAGCGATGTGTTTCATTGATCCAAAATTCTATTTTTTGTGGCGTAACACGGTAACCATTCCAATAGTCAGGACGGGGGATCATCTCACACCCTTCAAACTTTTTCTTAAATTCGGTAAATCGTTGATCAAAAACTTCGCGGTGTGAAAGTGGGCGAGATTGCTGGGAAGCCCATGCCCCAATCTGGCTATCGGGGTGGCGGCTATTAAAGTAAATATCGGCCTGCTCGGCGGAGATACATTCGACCATGCCTTGAATGCGTACTTGTTTTCTTAAAGATTTCCAATATAGACATAGGGCGGCTTTCATATTTGCGGCAAGCTCACGTCCTTTTTGACTTTCGGAATTTGTATAGAAAATAAAACCATTTTTATCATATCCTTTTAGCAAAACCATGCGTGAATTGGGCATGTTTTCTGGTCCAATCGTAGATAAACACATTGCGTTAGGATCATTTGGTTCATTCTTTTCTGCGTCTTGCATCCATAAATGGAACAAATTATGAGGATCATTTGGCCATTCATCCGCAGAATTATAGGGCATGTCAGTTCCTTATGTAATGGTTTGAAATGAATTTTTACTGGATTTAAAAAATAAGTCTACTATGTTAATTTATAATCAGTCGCACTAAGCGCAAGATCGAAAGGAAAAAAATATGCGTCATATGATATTAACAGCTCTGGTTGCAGCATCATTCGGCCTTGCCGCTTGTTCAACAGATATGCAATCTTATAATAATAAACAAACTGGTGGGGCCGTTCTTGGCGCTGTCGCCGGTGGACTTTTGGGTTCAAATGTGGGCGGTGGTAAAGGCCAATTGGTCGCAACTGGCGTTGGCACATTGCTCGGTGCTCTTGTGGGCAGCTCAATCGGTCAATCTTTGGATCGTGCAGATATGGTTTATGCACAGCAAGCAAACGCACAGGCTCATTCTGCACCAATCGGAAAAAGCGTTAGCTGGCAAAATCCACAAACTGGGCATAGAGGATCTGTAACACCAGTTGATGACTACAGAACATCAAGCGGTCGTTATTGTCGTGAATACCAGCAGACTATTTATATTGATGGACAAGCGCAAACAGGTTATGGCACAGCTTGCCAAAATGCTGATGGGACTTGGCAGTTAGTCAATTCTTAAAATTCAGAAATATTATTAATTTTTAAAGAGCCCATAAGGGCTCTTTTTTTATATCTAATGTCTTACGATGCTATCTTGCAGATCATTAGGATCGCTATATTCTGCGCCGTTATTATTGTGTTGTTCTTCATCGTATGTTCCATCAAAGAAAGGGGCAAAAGACTTTTGATTAATTTTGTTCTTTCTAAGTGATTTAAGAACAGATTCGGAAATGGCCTTATATTTTGGATTGTTTTCCAAAAATATAATAAAATCACGATCAGAGAATTCTGCGCGTTCTTTTTTAAAGATGAGAATATCTTCACTTAATTCTTTAAGTTTATCCAGATTAATAAGCTGTAGCGAATTTTTAAAAAACTCTCTTGTTGTTTGTGTCGGCGGGAGCTTAGCCTTCAATGATTTTTCAAAAATTGTAGCCGCATCTTGCAGCGCGACGGCACACCATCCCATAAACTGACCTTTTTTTAGTTTTCCGTTTTGCTCATCCGCTTTATCAATAAAGGGTTGAATGGAGTTTTCAAAAATAGCGCGTGTCAGCAAGCTTTCAAATGTATCTTCAATTAAATCCTTATGTATTGCGGCATTTTCTTTTTCGCTCCTAAAGGGATTGTAATAACCATTGCTATCATCGGGTGATACAGGCTTAATATTTGTTAAAGCTGAAATTTGAACGCCGAGTTTTTTGGATTCGATATCATCATTTCGATCAACAGCTATAGAGAGTATGACTTCCCCTGGAAAGCCGCGCCATGCCATGTCATGCGCGTAATGAGCAAACGTCTTCCAAACCTGTAGTTTATTTTTATTCATAGTCTGTAAGGTGACTTTAGATGCTGCCCAGACTTGCTCCATAAGAGGTATAGAAATTTTCTTTCTGTTTGAGAGCTGGTTATACATATGCTTTGTTTGATCCAAAGTCATAATAAAGGGGTAATTTTCGGGTTTGAAGCTAGAATTTATGGAGATTACGCTTTGCGCTCGTCTTTGAGCTAAGTCCAAAATCTTGTCTTCTTTATTAATAAGGCTGTAAGTTAAGGCAGAAAAAATATCTGCTTGCAAATTATTGCCTAATATTCGTAAGCCTTTGGGGGACGGTATCAATAAACGGTTATTATGATTATTTTTTTCTTTATTGGTATTATTCTTAAAAGCGTTGCAAGCGTTCCAAGCCAAACGATACAAATCCATCTCTAATTCATATGCACTTGTATAGAGATCTCTATTTAATGTTATAAAGCTGATGAGTAATCTTTTTTTGAATAATCCGCCAAAAATACGTTTATAGGTTTCAATCGTTCCTAGAAATTCGGATTGAGTGTCGTTTCTTTCTTCCTTAATCCATGGCGATAGCAATTTATTAAGTGTAGGGGCGATATCTTCGCTCATATAGCCTTTGCGTAAGCTCTGACAGGCTAATTTCCGTTTTCCCGTATGATGGATAATACATACCAATTCCAAGGAGCGGTCGAATGCCAATAGCTGTTTTTGAACCTTTTCTATGATAAAGTTCATCTCTTTGGTTTGAAGAGACATGATCGTCGTTCCTGTTTTAGGTTTTATATTCTTTATTTTACAGGCATTAGGTTAAGAAACATTGTGATTTTCATAAACTTTAAATAAAATTTTAGATAAATTTTATCTTTAACTATCATCTGGACGAATGACACAAAATATGTAGGATAGAGCCATAATAAAGGAAAAGAGTATGACGGATTTAATGAAAGGCAAAAAAGGTTTAGTGATGGGGGTCGCAAATGACCGATCTATTGCGTGGGGAATTGCAAAAGCTCTGGCGGAGCATGGTGCTGAATTGGCATTTACCTATCAAGGCGATGCATTAGAAAAGCGGGTTCGCCCGTTGGCGGAAAGCATTGGATCTAAAGTAATCGTATCATGCGATGTGACTAATGAAGATAGTATTGATGAGACCTTTAATACTATTGAGAAAGAATTTGGAAAAGTGGATTTTCTGGTTCATGCCATTGCCTTTTCAGATAAAGCGGAGTTGGACGGTCTTTATTTGGATACGTCGCGTGATAATTTCTTAAAAACTATGGATATCTCTGTCTTTTCATTTACATCCGTATGCAAGAGGGCCGTGCCTCTTATGAAGGATGGCGGTAGTTTATTAACCCTTAGCTATTATGGTGCAGAACGCGTTATGCCTCATTATAATGTGATGGGCGTTGCGAAGGCAGCATTAGAGGCGTCGGTGCGTTATTTGGCATCGGACTTGGGGCCAAAAGGAATTACAGTTAATGCGATTTCTGCAGGGCCAATTAAAACTCTTGCTGCAAGTGGCATAGGGGATTTCCGATTTATTCTTAAATGGAATGAATATAATGCGCCCTTACGTAGGAACGTAACGATTGATGATGTCGGTAATGCAGGATTATTCCTGCTGTCTGATTTAGGGGCAGGTGTTACCGGTGAAGTCATGCACGTTGATGCTGGCTATCATACTGTTGGTATGGTTGCGGTGGACAAGGTAGAGGAAACAGCTGAGCTATTGCAGTCTATGATTGGTAAATCATAATAGGCTTTTTATATTAAATTTGTTTCAGTTTCTTTCTGGCGGGGTTTTCAATCAGATGAAAGCAGGCGGCAGAGAGGGCGGTAGCCATAATAACCATGAAAATCAAATAAACTCTAATGATCATTTGATCTGATACAGGGTCCAATTCTTCGAAATTATCCCGCCACATGGCGTCAAAGATTTCGGATATGGGGGCGTGCATTATGTATGTCGAGTATGAAATGGTGCCTAAATAGATTAGCGGACGAGAGGAGAAGAACTTCAATACGTCTTTCTTCACATAAATTAAAAAAAGAATTATAAATGGTAGAATAGGGTATATGCCCAAAAGCGGCAGTTCCAAAAACAAGGCACACAGTAGTAAAATAATAGTCCCTATAAACCAAAAATCAGATGATGTTTCCTGGAAAATAAGTTTATTTTTGTAAAGCTTATGTATGTATATGCCAGTTATAAAACAAATCATAACTCGAAAAATAACTCCTGATCCGTAATGCCAATCCGTATGTCCGAATACCGTGTAATTTATTCCATAAATTACGGGGAGAAATAAGAGGATCATAAAATACGGCAGGCGCGTTTTGAAGTTTGGCAGCCATTTATTTAATAAAGGAAAAGTGACGTAAGCGAAAAATTCTGCGCTGACAGCGGCTGCAGGCATGTTAATAGAGGGGTGAGCTAAAAAATTGAGCAAAGTTACATTTAAAAAAGCAATAGAGGGGCTGATATCGTGCTCGGTTCTCCAAATTCCGAGATAAAAAGATACTATCAAAAGCAGGCTAGCAAATAAGTAAAGCGGATAGATGCGCGCCATTCTGTTCCAAAGATATTTCTTGATGCTGTCAAGAGAGTGATTTTCTAAGTTTAGTTTAGACGAATAGGCATAGGAGATAATAAAGCCGCTGAGGAGGAAAAATAGGTCAACGGCAAAGTGCCCCCAGCTTATGATATTTGTCAAAGCGCCCCAATCGGTTTTATGACTGAATGTTGGCAAGTAAGAGAAGGGTTGATTGATTAGTCCATAAGAATAATGAAGTAATAAGACCCATAATGCTAAAATACCACGTAAACCGGTCAGATGATTTAGCACGTCACCAGTTTTCCTTTAGCCAAACTTTGAACTTCTCCATTATTGATAGGTCTTCAGATGAATTGGAGATGTTTGATGGGATTTCATGGCTGCGTTCCGCAAGGTAAGTTAACAACCCGGTGGTAGTCGCAAAATCAGGGCCTTGCATAGTTTCGGGTAAGCTGTTTGTACGGATTGGGCGCCCTAGACGCACTTGTTTGTCCAGTATATTTTGCGAAATATCACGTAGGCCGGGTATTTGGCTTGCGCCGCCGGTAAGGACAATGCGTCGACCTGCGAGGGGGCCAAGGCCGCTATCATTAAGTTTCGCACGAACCATTTCAAATATTTCCTCAAGGCGAGGTTGAATAATGCCCACTAATAAGGATCGGGGGATGTGACGATGATTTGTGATGTTATCCTCACCAATTTGCGGAACATCAATCATTTCATTATCATCGCTCATTGTTGCCATCGCACTGCCATAAAGGGTTTTTAAGCGTTCCGCATGACTTAGGGAGGTTGTTAACCCTCTGGCGATGTCGGATGTTACATGTTTGCCGCCAATAGGAATGGAATCAATGTAAATCAGTTTTTTACCGGCAAAGACCGCAATGGATGTTGTGCCGCCGCCCATATCAATGACCGTGCTACCTAATTCCATTTCATCTTCAACGAGCGTAGACAGTCCCGCCGCATAGGCGCTGTGACAGAAGCTGATAATGTCGAGATGGCTACGTTCAACGCAGGTACTCATATTTTTTATCGCATTTTGTGCGGCGGTAATGATATTCACATCCAAATGTAATGATTCGCCGACCATGCCAATGGGTTCTTGTATCCCCCCATGTCCATCAATGTTACAAGAGGCCGCAATGCTATGGATTAGAACATCACCGGGATACTTATTGATGGCTTTTTGTTGTGCGCGAGCAAGTGCACGGTACATATCTGTTTCAGTCACTTCATGGCCGGAGATATTAATATCAATTTGCTCAATTTGTTGTTTGGCATGGGCGGGCGGTAGATTGATAACAACATCGCGCAATGGATAGCCCTTTAGCGTTTTAGCGGCCATATTCTCCGCAGTATGCACGGTATGGCGAATCACATTTTCTACAGCTTTTAAATCTGTGATGGTGCCGCTTTTGATGCCGGAGGAGGCATGATGCCCGACCCCGACAATTTCCATCGTTCCTTGATCATCACTGATGATGGCAATCAGACAGGCGATTTTGGAGCTTCCGATATCCAATGCCGCAACGGTGGAGCCTTTTGCGCGATGTTTTAATTTTGATTTCATAAGCTGTTTTTATAATATAATTTACTGAAGTATGAAATATGTACTTCCTTAAGGATTATATTAGAAAAAGACACATATAAAAAGACAAATAGAGGAAGATTTAGAGTGAGAGAGTGAAAGTTGTTTTCTTGCGATCATAATCAAGGTGATGCTGATTTTAATTTGTAATTGTCGACTCTGACTTGACTGGTTTTTTACTTCTTTTAAATTACAGCCATGAGCAAAAATATAGTTGAGCGTTATCAGGAATTAATCAGCCTGATTTCTCACCATGATGCACGGTATCATGGTGATGATAATCCTGAAATTTCTGATGGGGACTATGATGCTTTGCGGCAAGAATTGGAGCAGATTGAACAAAATCATCCTGAAATAAAGTCTGCGGATAGTCCGAGTGATAAAGTCGGAGCGGCTTCTTCTAAGGGATTTAGAAAAGTTAACCATGCCGTCCCGATGCTTTCTCTATCTAATGTTTTTAATGAAGAGGAATTAGACGATTTTTTAATACGTGTGCGTAAATTTTTGGGGTTATCTGAAGCTGATGACCTAGAAGTTTTAGCAGAGCCAAAAATTGATGGGCTATCATGTTCTCTGCGCTATGAGAATAAGCATCTTATTCAAGCGGCAACGCGTGGTGATGGGCAGGTTGGGGAGGATATTACCGCAAATGTTAGAACCATTTCTGATGTACCGCAAAAATTACCAGCTGATGCGCCGGATATTCTGGAGGTGCGCGGCGAAATTTATATGACGCGCAGTGATTTTGTTAAGTTAAACCAGATGCAAGAGGAGGTAGGTAAACCGCTTTTCGCAAATCCTCGTAATGCGGCAGCGGGAAGTGTACGCCAGCTTAATTCAAAAATTACAGAAACGCGCTCATTACATTTTTTTGGATATGCTTTAGGTGAGGTTTCTGAAAAATTTGCAAATACTCAAAGCGAGGTGCGGCAAAAATTGAAGCAATGGGGGTTTTATATTCCTATGAGTGATGAGAAAAATACATTCTCAACCTCAGAAGATATTTTAAAGTTATATAATAGTATTGCCGTCCAACGACCTGATTTAGAATATGAAATTGATGGTGTTGTTTATAAAATTAATCGCATTGATTATCAGGAGCGTTTAGGTTTCGTCAGCCGTTCACCGCGCTGGGCTACCGCCCATAAATTTCCGGCAGAGCGGGCAGTAACGATTATCAATGAGATCGATATTCAGGTTGGACGTACAGGCATATTAACACCTGTTGCGCGTTTGGAACCAATAACAGTTGGCGGCGTGGTTGTATCAAATGCGACGTTGCACAATGCGGATGAGATTGAGCGTAAAGACGTACGCGTTGGTGATCATGTGGTTATTCAGCGCGCTGGAGATGTTATTCCCCAAGTTGTTGAGGTGGTTTTAAATAAGCGTAAGAGTAATTCACAAGTATTTGTTTTCCCAGATAAATGTCCGATTTGTGAGTCTGATGTTATGCAGGAAGAGGGGGAGGTTGCGCGGCGTTGTACTGGTGGATTAATATGTCCCGCCCAAGCAGTTGAAAGATTGAAGCATTTTGTCTCAAAGGGCGCTTTTGATATTGACGGGATGGGAACAAAAGTGATCGAAGCATTCTATGAGGAGGGGTTAATAAAGAACCCGGTTGATATTTTTACTTTACATGAGCGTGATCAATCAAGCCTAACGCCCCTTCGTATGCGAGAAGGTTGGGGTGATTTATCTGTAAAAAATTTGTTTCAATCAATTGAAGATAAAAGAAAAATTTCATTTGATCGATTCTTGTATGCATTGGGTATTCGTCAGGTTGGCCAAGCGACGGCAAAGCGTCTTGCGGCAAATTATATCAATATAAAAATGCTTATGAATGCCATGAATGAAGCGCAAAATGAAAATGGCGAAGCGTATGCAGAGCTATTATCCATAGAAGATATTGGTCCCGGCGTTTCTAATGATTTGATATCTTTTTTTAGGGAGTATAAAAATATATTATTTATCAATGATTTGCTTTGTGAAGTTAATGTTGAAGATTATATTTTTAATGCCTCAAATAATAGCCCTGTTAGTGGAAAAGTAGTGGTGTTTACAGGCGCTTTATTGACTATGAGCCGCGCCGAAGCTAAAGCCAAGGCGGAAAGCCTAGGTGCGAAAGTAACCGGATCCGTTTCCGCAAAAACGGATTATTTAATCGCGGGAGAAGATGCGGGATCTAAGCTTAAGCGTGCTCAGGAATTTGGTGTTCACATTCTGACTGAACAGGAGTGGCGGGAGATGACGAGTCAATAATTGGAGGAGCGTTTTTTAATCTCTGCTTATTATTGACCTCAATGTAGCGTGCAGAATTTCCGCAGAACATATGAGATTGCTCAATTGCTTTTTCTCTGTATCGCGAGCTTAAAATATCATGGTCGCTTCCTTCAATTTCGCAAAGAGCGGCATTAGGAGCCAGTTCTGCAAATTGGTGTGCCCAACGATTTTCAACACACTTGTCACCGCCAATTCTTTTAAGCTCTTCTCTGTTCGCTGTTATGATTAAGGCGGGTATATGAGATTGTCTCATAAAGTCAGGGTCTTGGACTATACGGCAAGCGGGAAGCAGTTCTAGAATCCAATTAGCAGTCACCTCATAACAAGCAAGATGGGGGTTTGCTTGGAAGATTAAGCGTGACATTCTAGTATGCGTTGTTTCTTCGTTATCTTCGGCAGCCTTGAGAAAAGCATTCCGACAACCAGTTCCCCATTTTTTAAATAAACTAGGGGGCGTTGGTTTCAACATTTCGGCAAATTCCTGACCAAAGCGAGTCTTGATAAATGTTCCAGGTTTACCAAGCTTAGTATCTATCCATTTTTGCTTAATGCCGCACAATATACCCCGATCTAAACGGCTGAGATCGTGCTGCCCCCACATGGGAGCGCCATAAATAACTTGTTTTACATCTTTAGGGTTATCGCTTAGCTCAATAGCAGTAGATACAGCGCTTTGCGAATTGGATAGGATGGTGATTGGCGCATTATCAAGACCTGCAGACGCCATAACCTGATGAACAATTTCTCGGCGGAAATGTCTTTGATTATTCGCGGCATTTTGAATGGGGCGCGCACCCATTAATGCGGGATTATTTTCAAAAATACGTGAAGATAAGTCGTGACTAAAGGGTGCCATGAAGAATGTCGCAATACCTTTATCAGCATTTTCATTAACCATAAGAGCATATTTTTCAAAACATTCACTTGTACCTGGAAATACGATAGTAGCAGATGTGGCGTGATCTGGTTTGAAGTAACCAAACGCAATTTGATCTTGAAATTGATCAGGGCTTGTAAAAAATCCTGTAATGGTTTCAGAGGGAAGCCGATATTCCGCAGGGATTTCGCTGGGAATTATGACATTACGTTCGGCTCTTTCGAAAGCTTCTTTCATTAATAGTTATCATAAATCATGAGTCTTAGGGAAAACAAGTTTTGAACATCAAAAAATTCTTATATTCCCCATAAATATGTGCTGCAGCGCAAACAAAGATGTTTATGATTTTAGTAAATGGAGCCTGTCGAGGGCTGTTTGTATACGAAGGGGATAGTCGCGACGCTCTACGAACATTCCGCCTCCAGTATTCCGAGTCATTGATTTTTCGAGAGCTAATTTCAGGTTTTGCGCGATATCAATATCTTTTTGCTCGATCGCAAGCTCCAAAGCATAAAGGATTCGGTCGCTCATTCGTTCGTGATCAAGATTTTTATCAAATATATTAGGCATGTTTAATATAGTAAGGGATTAAAAGGGTTTTGTACTTTCTTTTTTGTAGAGAATATTGATTTTAATCAACTCGTCAAAGCTTTTCAAAAATTCATTTCTAATTGTGTCCGTCTCCATCATGATTTCATGTCCTGCATCGGGGAAATGAACAATGTTGGCATTGGGTAGTATTTTATTTGCGTGTCGAATGGAGCTGTTGGAAACAAGTTGTTCTTTACCTGCGGTTGCAAAAAGTAATGGCGTGTGAATAGACCTTAGAAAAGAATGTTTCCTGATCCGGCTGCAGGTTCTTGCCGCATAATATAACCACTTATAGGTCACGCCGCCGCATTGAAGATTGGGATCAAACTCCATCCACGTGTCGTGAATGTCATTACGAACGGGGTCTGTTGAATGGATTGCCTTTACTTTTCGCGCCGTTCTAGGTTCATAATTTCTGGCGCCGGGAACGTAGGAATGATCACCTATTTCGTATAATATTTTTGCGAGAGCAACTCTCATAAAGGGAGGGATTATTTTAAATGCTTTTATGCCAAACATTGGGGCCGTCATGGCGGCGCAACCAAAAGTTTTAGGATTGTCCTTCAGATAACGTAACCCGATATTACCGCCCATTGAATGAGCAAGCATCGCCAATGGGAGGCGTCCGACTTCGGGATGTACGGCAGAGGGGATTATGTAGTCACGGATAAAAATATCCAGATCCTTAACATCATTTGAAAATCCGTTTGAAATCCTTTTATGAGGATTTTTCTTGATATGGCGAAAGGATCGCCCTTGTCCTTGCCATTCCATGATATAGACGGCGTACTTTTTATTAAGAAGATCATTCGCGATCTCAAAATACTTTTCGCAATATTCAGCAAGCCCCGGAAGTATAACCACAACTGCTTTGGGAATGGTATGTTTAGGAAAGGCAGTGCCAAAACGCAGCTTTTCGCCGTTATGTCCGGCAAACATATGCCAACGCCAACCGGGCGGTTGCAGAAAACGTTTCTCCAAATTTGGGTGCGTGGCATAGGATTCGGTACTCATGCCCTCATCCTACTCAAACAAATCTTAAAGGCGAGTTATTTTTAAGAAAGATTAAAAACTTAATTGCCAGGGGTTTGAATCTTCAATTATTCTTCGATGTGTTTGATAAATCTGAGATAGAGATGCGCCTTTTTCAATGCGATCATTTAATTCTTCTTGCGACATTACCGAAAGCAATTCTTGTCTTTGTTGGTTAATTATATCCAGATCTTCACGACTCAAACTGTTCATTTTTTCCCTCATACTTAATTTATGGGAAGGTCATAACAGGTCAGCCCTAAAATGTGAAGTTTTTATACGATAAAAAGTTTATTCCGCAGCTTTAATGATATTTTCAGTCATTTTTTTCGCATCGCCTAATAACATCATTGTGTTTTCTGCAAAGAAGAGGGGGTTATCAACGCCGGCATAACCGCTGCCCATGGATCTTTTAACAAACAGAACGGTTTTAGCTTTACCAACATCCAGAACGGGCATGCCGTAAATGGGTGATGAGGCATCCGTTTTTGCGGCGGGGTTTGTAATATCATTGGCACCAATGACGTATACTACATCAGTTTGAGAAAAATCGCGGTTAATATCTTCCAATTCAAAGACTTCATCATAAGGCACATTAGCTTCGGCGAGCAGAACATTCATATGCCCCGGCATACGACCGGCAACGGGATGAATAGCGTATTTTACATCAACGCCCTCATGTTTTAAAATATCAGCCATTTCACGTACGGCGTGTTGTGCCTGTGCAACAGCCATGCCATAGCCCGGAACGATGATAACTTTTGAGGCATTTTTCAAAATATAGGCGGCATCTTCCGCCGCCCCTATCTTTGCGGTGCGATCGCCCATATCTGCGCCTCCATCAGCGGATGCAGCCTCGCCGCCAAAACCGCCTAGCAAGACGGAGATAAAGCTGCGATTCATGCCTTTACACATAATATAAGATAAAATAGCGCCGGACGCGCCAACCAATGCGCCGGTGATAATCAATAGAGGGTTGTGAAGTGTGAAGCCAATTCCGGCAGCCGCCCACCCTGAATATGAATTCAACATAGAGACAATCACTGGCATATCCGCGCCGCCAATGGGAATAATCATGGTTACACCTAAAACCATCGCTAAAACAATAATAGCCCAGAAAAAGAATGCTGCGTTAGTTGTACAAAGCATAAAAATCAGAAATATTAATAATCCGCCTAAAGCTGCATTAAATGGGTGCTGCATGGGAAAAGTGATTGGTTTTCCGCTAATTTTGCCCTGTAATTTCCCCCACGCTATAATTGAGCCGGTAAATGTAATGGCCCCAATCGCCGCGCCTAACGCCATTTCAAGCAGGCTGGCAAGTTTAATATCCCCAAGCGTACCAATATTGTAAGCTGAAGGATTATAAAACGCTGCCGCCGCTACGCATACCGCCGCCAATCCGACCAGAGAGTGAAACGCCGCAACCAATTGCGGCAGGGAGGTCATTTCGATTTTTTTAGCAATCACAGCGCCAATGCCGCCGCCGATTGCGATGCCTGCCAAAATCCAGATCATCATAGACGCATCGGTTGAAAATAACGTGGTAACAATGGCAAGTGTCATCCCGCCAATCCCAAAGGCAAGGCCCTGGCGCGCTGTAACCGGGCTGGAAAGGCCGCGTAAAGCGAGGATAAAAAGAATGGCTGCGATGAGGTATAGGAAGGAGGAGAGCATATTTTTATATTTCTAAGTTATTTTTTTTTGAACATACTGAGCATACGATTTGTAACTATAAAGCCGCCGAAGATATTAACGGACGCTAAAACAACAGCAAAAAACCCCATCACTTTTGAAAAGGAGGACGCATCCGCAACACCGAGTGCGATCACAGCGCCAACAATTATCACAGAAGAAATTGCGTTTGTGACCCCCATTAACGGAGAATGTAAAGCGGGCGTGACGCGCCAAACCACATAATAGCCGACAAAGCATGCAAGCGCGAAAATGGTTAGTCCCATCATTAAAAAATCATCCCCATGTGCGCTGCTTTGGGCGATGGTTGTGGCTTCCATGGAAACCTCAGCCGCTTTGTTACGGATCATTTCGCCCAATGTGGCAAGATCGGCGGCTTTTTCGGGAAGGGTTTGTTCGGCTGTCATGCTTTTTGATCCTTTTTAGCTTTTGCAGGCGCTTTTTTGGTTGCAGCAGTTTTCTTTGCCGCAGGTTTTGTTTTTGCCTTTGAAGATGTCGCTTTAGATTTGGGAGCTTCTGCTTCTGTTTTTTGTTTCTTAATAGGCGTGTTTTCTTTAAATGCGGGATGAATAATGGCGCCGTCTTTAGTTAGGGCTATTCCCTTAACAATGTCATCATTCCAATCAATCTCAAGAGTGGCATCTTTAATGAACAGATTTAATAAATTTAAAATGTTTTTGGCATAAAGCGCAGATGCATCGGCGGCTAGGCGCGCGGGGAAGTTTTCATGACCAATAATAGTAACATCATTTTTAACCACAACTTTACCACATTCAGTGAAAGCGGTATTGCCGCCTTGAACCGCCGCAAGATCAACCACAACAGAACCCGGTTTCATAGATGTTAGGTGATCAGCAGTTAACAATTTGGGGGCGGCGCGTCCGGGAATGAGGGCCGTTGTAATAACGATATCTTGTTTTTTAATATGCTCGGTAACCAGATCGGCTTGCTTTTTTTGATAGTCTTTGGACATTTCCTTAGCGTAACCGCCAGATGTCTCTGCGGCTTTGAATTCGTCATCTTCAACGGCGATAAACGAGGCGCCAAGTGATTCAACCTGTTCTTTTGCGGCGGGACGGACATCGGTTGCGGTCACGACGGCGCCAAGACGTCTTGCCGTTGCGATTGCCTGTAGACCCGCAACGCCGGCACCCATCACAAAGACTTTCGCGGGGGGGATGGTTCCCGCCGCTGTCATCATCATTGGCATGGCATGGCCATAATATTCACACGCATCCAGCACAGCCTTATAGCCCGCAAGATTTGATTGGGAGGATAATACATCCATCGATTGTGCGCGCGAAATACGTGGAATCAGTTCCATGGCAAAGGCGTCAATGCCGCCCTTCGCAAAGGCATCAATAAGTGGTTGGTTTTGATAAGGATTAATTTGTGAGAGAAATAACGCCCCTTTAGGGAAAGACGAAATTTCTGACGTATTGGGCGGAGCGACCTTTAAAATAACATTTGCGGATTTTAAGGTATCACTCGCCGATTTACAAATCGTTGCACCTGCGTCACTGTAATAGCCATCAGGAATATTGGCACCGTTTCCTGCCCCCGATTCGATTTGGATTTTTACGCCATTAGATGTGAGTTTTTTGACGGTCTCTGGCGTTGCCGCCACCCGCGCTTCATTTTTTTGCGTTTCCTTTAAAATGGCGATTACTAAAGCCAAAGCGCGTCTCCTTAAGATATTCATCAAAATTGATATTATTTGTAGAGTGCATGATTTGAAGGAAAAAGAAAAGAGCGCGCCATGTATTTTTTTAAACAGAGTTGTAAGCGGCTGTGGCTGTGATACTATATAAAATTAAGTCATTTAACGGTCGGATCATGATCAATTATCAAAAATATTTATTTCATTCCTCGTTTCTTTCATTGTGCGTTGGTAGCATATTATTGTCATCTTCGGCATCAGCGGAATCATTTCGTGATGCTTTGAGCAACGCTTTGCAATATCATCCTAGCGTAGAGGCGGCGCAATCATCACAACAAAATATTAAAGATCAAAAGTTAGAACAATGGTCGGCTAATTTTCCGGAAGTCAATTTAAATGCAACGGCGGGGCGGGTTTACGGTGATAATGCTACTAGCCGTGGTTTAAGCGTGACGCGCGGCTCTGGCTATTCCTATCTATGGGAAGGGAGCGCGGGTATCACGCAAAAGATTTTTGACGGATTTGAAACCGGAGAGAGAATCGAGGCGGCGGAAGATCGCTATCGGTCGGCAAAATTAAGCATTATCGATGTGCGAGAAAATTTAGCATTACAAACGGCGCAAGCGTATTTTGACGTGATGCGTACCAAAGAGGTATTGGGAATCGTCAAAGATCATAATGCACAGATTGAGGATTATAAAAACCGAATTAGCCTGATGGTTAATGAAGGCGTTGCAGATCAGGGCGAGTTGGCATTAGCAGAGGATATTACCATTTTATTAGATAATATCATGGTGGATTACAACGCACAGCATTATGCAGCCGCAATTGCCTATGAACAATTAACAGGCGCAGCCCCATCGGGGGATATGAGCATGCCAAGTTGGGATAGGACTTTATTGCCTGATGAGCAGAACATGGCGTTAGAACAATTGGCTGCGCACCCATCCATTCAAGCGGCGGATTATCTAGTGAGCGCAAGTATGCATGATGTGGATGCGGAGAAAGCGACATTTTATCCTGATGTTAATGGTGAATTATCTTATTTCAAAAAAGAAGTGGATGACGTGATCGGCGGTGAGGTTGACGATGCGCGTGCGGTTGTAAAAATGAGTTGGAATTTTTCCACTGGTGGCGCGCAATATGCCCGTATTCGTCAAAGACAAGCGACTAAGTTCGAAACGGAAGCCGAAAAAAGACAGTTAGAACGTGAATTGACGCAATCATTAGGTCAAGCATGGGTGGAATATACTTCCGCCGCCAAAATTTTGAGTAACATGCAACGACGTCGTGAGATTAATAGTGATTTATTTAATACCAATAATGTGCAATTTGAAGGCGGACAAATTCGCTTGTTACAATTAATGCAAAGTGAAAATCAGTATTTTCAAACGCAAATCGACTACATTAATGCGATTTACAGACAGAAGTTATCGGAGCTATCTGTTTTGGCATCTCTAGGGATGTTACAGCAAGCATTCGAGATACAAGTACCTGAAAATGCGGCATTTGCAGGTGATTAGATTGTAACGCCGAGGCGTTTATTTCTTCGTAACCTTTTTGTTTTTCTCATTCATCATTATATGCGCAGGCGGTGATTTGCCTTCCTTATCTTCTCCAAAGTAAATGGTTTGATGCGGGAAGGGGATTTCGATATTTTCTTGATCAAATTTATATTTCATGCGGCGATTAAATTCACGTCCGACTTCCCATTGTTTTACAGGCAATGTTTTAATACGCGCTTTAATGATAACAGCGCTATCGGCAAACGCATCCACGCCCAAAATCTCGATAGGTTCAAGGATAAGATTTTTAAAGTAGTCATCCTGTTGTAGCTCCTCACCTATGGCTTTCAGGTGTGTAATTACATTATCTGTATCTTCGCGGTAAGCGACGCCGATATCCATCGCATAGAAGCTGAAATCTTTAGTCCAGTTTTCAACAATGCTTATCTCACTAAAGGGGATAGTATAAACAATACCGGAAACGTCACGAAGCTGTACTTTACGAATCGTTATTTTTTCAACAAGCCCCATACGATCTGCCACTTTAACGACGTCACCCACCTGAATAAGGTCTTCAAGAATAACCGTAAATCCGGCAAGAAAGTCTTTCACCATTGTTTGTGCGCCAAAGCCAATGGCAATGCCAAATATGCCAGCACCCGCAAGAAGAGGCGTTATGTTCAGGCCTATTTCTGATAAGAGTACCAAAGTAAATAACGTTATAAACGTCATAAACATAATATTACGAACAATAGGAATTAGGGTATCAATTCGCTTAGTTTGATTGTGGGTAATTTTATTTAGTCCGAATTCCATGAGAGAATTTATTAATTCCCAGAAAATCACCGCGATGAATATGATGGTAAGTATATCGAAAGAAGATGCCGTTGCGGCGCGGATCTTTTCAAGTGAAATAAAGGAGGCACCCTTAACTTCCCAAATCATGCTGAGGGTGAATATAAATAAGACAAAAATTAAACAATATCCGCCATATCGCAATAATCTCGCATAAATGCGAAAACGGTCGTGTGATAAATCATATTTTACTTTTACCCTATGTAGATATTGACGAAGCGCAATGAACAGTTTTCGGTTAATAAAGCCAATTATTAGCGCCATAAATATGGCAATGCCAGTTAATATAGACTTGCCTACTATGCCTGCATTTAAATCGTGGCGTTTGATGAAATCTTCGTAGTAATGAATAATTGTACTCGCTTTGGCATCAAGCCCCAGTTTACTTGTTAGTGTAAGATTCTGTGTATCCTTATCTTTATCAGTCGCCTCTTTTAAAGTTTTTAGGGTGTTGATAAATGCATCACGCGCCTCTTCATCCTCTAAAGTTGAGAGAAGATCCTCAATGTTTTTTTGATCTAATGTAACGTCGTTGCTCTGTTCTGTTTCTGGAAGAAGAGCCGTCGCCTCTGCAAAAGATGGCAGGCTTAAAAGTAAGATAACTAACAAGAATCGTAACATGGGCGTATGCTTTGCTTTTAAATATTTATAAAAATTTAAGCCAAAAAAAACCATTTATTTTTAAGACATTGCCATCTGTAACAACTCACGTAAAATGAAACAATGGGTTCTTCATCTTCATTCGATTATTTATTACATGCTCTGGTTTATTTATCTGCGTATTACGGGCGCGCTAAGTCCGCAGAGGCAATAAAAGCAGGCTTAGCGGTGGACGGGGAAAATATCGGCCCGCAACTATTTATCACAGCGGCTGCACGCATTGGATTAAAAGCAAAAGCCATTTCACAAAAAATTGATCATATAGATACGGCTCATCTTCCAGTTGTTCTGATAAGGCAGGATAGATCTGCGGTGGTTTTATTAGAAAAAAGTGAGAATGGGTATCAAATTTATGATTTGCAATCTCAAAATAATAAGATGGTTACACGAGCGGAAATAGAAGAGAGCTATAGTGGGAAGCTACTTTTGATCGCAAAACAAGGTCAAGATGATGGCAAGCAAACACATTGGTTTTGGACACCGTTTTGGCAAAATATAGGGATTTATAAAAATGTTGTTTTAGCGGCGATTTTAATTAATCTGTTCGGCCTTGCCAGTCCGCTATTTATTATGAATGTTTATGACCGTGTCATTCCCAATGCGGCGATTGAAACGGGATGGGTGCTTGGCATTGCCGCATTGGTTATTTTTATATTTGATTTTGTTATACGCACATTGCGGGGGTATTTTATTGATTTTGCAGGGCGGAAAATTGACGTGACCGCTACTAAGAAAATTTACGATCAGATTTTGGATATGAAATTATCGGAACGCCCAAAATCTAGCGGGGCAACAGCAAATATGCTGAAAGATTTTGACTCCGTACGCGACTTTATGACCTCCGCAACGATTGCCGGACTGGTTGATTTGCCGTTTACGTTATTTTTCTTATTTATTATTTATCTCATTGGCGGTCCGATAGCATTCTTCTTACTTGCTTTAATCGGGTTGGTTGCGGTGGCGGGGTTGCTTTTGCAAATACCGCTCAAACGATTTGTGAAGCAATCTATGCGTTCTGCCGAGGCCAAGCATGGTTTGCTTGTGGAAACTATTCATGGTTTGGAGACAATTAAAGCCATAGGTGCAGATGGCGGGTTTCGCGCGCGATATGGGGCAGAAGTTGGCGAAAATGCGCTTTGGGGGCAAAAATCCAGGTTTTATTCCGCCATCAGCGGTAATTTTGCAACATGGGTGCAACAATCTGCCAGCATCATAATTGTTCTGATGGGAATGTATATGGTGCGTGATCAGGCGCTTACGATGGGCGGATTAATTGCCTGCGTTATTTTGAGCGGGCGCGCGATGGTACCTGTGGCGCAAATGGCCAATTTGATTACACGTTATCATCAGGCCAAATCATCAATGAAAACAATTGATAATTTAATGGCAAAGTCAGTTGACCGCCCCAGTGATATTAATTTTTTACATCGCCCTGATTTAAGTGGAAAAATCGCTTTTGAAAAGGTGTCTTTTGAGTATCCGAAAACGGCTCACAAAGTTCTGGACGGTGTCTCATTTACCATTCAGGCAGGGGAAAAGGTTGGCTTAATCGGGCGGATCGGATCGGGTAAAAGTACGATTGCGCGTTTAGTTATGGATTTGTATGACCCTACTGCCGGTAAAATTTTATTCGATGACACTGATGAGCGCCAAATTGATCCCGCCGATTTGCGTAAGAACATTGGCTATATTTCTCAAGATGTCATGTTATTTAGTGGCAGTGTGCGCGATAATATAATCGCGGGAAATCCACGCGCCACCGAGAGAGAGATTTTAGACGCCGCGAAAAAAGCGGGCGTTCATGAGTTTATCTCCAAACATCCGCATGGTTATGATGCCGCAATAGGTGAGCGCGGTGAGGGATTATCAGGCGGGCAAAGGCAAGCAATCGCACTTGCGCGAGCAATGTTATTAAAGCCATCTATTTATGTGTGCGATGAGCCGACCAACGCCATGGACGTACAGGCAGAAAACGCCTTTCAACATCACATGGCCAATGAGGCCAAAGATAAAACTTTAATTCTGATCACGCACCGCCAACCGTTATTGGCTATGGTGGATCGTTTGATTATCATGGAGCAGGGGCGCGTTATTGCCGATGGAAAGCGCGATGATGTTCTTAAAGCGCTTGCAGGCGGCAATTTAGGAGTAAAGTCAGAATGACGAATAACACAGAATTTATGGATGAACTGAATGCCGCAGTGAAAGCAAAACCACGAGAAGGCAGTTTATTATTGTTATTTACGATATTCTTTTTATTTTTATTTCTGCTGATTTGGGCGTCTTTTTCGGAAATTGAAGAATTGTCACGCGGGCAGGGGCAGGTTGTACCATCTGCAGAAATTCAAGTGGTGCAATCGCTGGAAGGGGGGATTGTTCAAGAAATTTTGGTGGCAGAAGGTGATCGCGTAGACAAAGATCAGGTCTTGGTGCGTCTGTCAGATGTTTTTTTTGCGAGTGAGGAACGCGGGACGGAGGCGCGTTTTAATGGGCTTCAATTACGCAAAAGCAGGTTAGAAGCGGAAATTGCGGGGGTTGCGTATGAAGCCCCCCAAGAATTATCAGAAAAATCACCGGATTTGGCACAGAATGAAATTGCGTTATACGGATCACGCTTAGCGGAATACCAAAATCAACAAGGAATTTTAAAAGATAAAATTGCCTCAATAACCTCACGCATCTCAGAAGCACAGAGTGAGGCATCCAGATATGAGAGTAGCCGTGCCTCATTGCAAAAAGAGTTGGAGATAACGCGTAAAATGGTCGCGCAACGCGCTGTACCTGAGATGGAAAAGCTACGCTTGGAGCGTGAAGTTAGTGATGCAAGTGGCCGTGCACGCGAAGCGCGACAAAAGGCAGAGGGGTTTAAAGCTGAATTAAGTGCAACGGAGAGTGAATTAAAAGATCAGCGCGATCAATTTCGCTCAAAAGCATTGCAAGAGTTGAACGAGGTGCAAACGCAGCTTGGCGCTTTAGAGGAAAACCTGACCTCCATTGGTGATCGCGTTTATCGCACTGAAGTGCGTGCTCCGGTTGCGGGGATTGTAGATAAAATTAGCATTAAAACCAAAGGCGGTATTTTGGAGCCCGCGCAACCGATTGCTGAGATTGTGCCATTGGGAAATGATTTAAAAATTATTGCGAATGTATCGCCCAATGATATTGCCTTTTTAAAGCCCGGACAGGATGTGAGTGTTAAAATCAGCGCCTATGATCCGCAACGTTTTGGTAGTTTGAAAGGCACTTTAAAACGTATCAGCGCCAATTCAGTAAAAGATAATGATGGAAATGTTTTTTTTGAAGTGGAAGTGCATACGGATAAAAATTATCTTGGGGCAGATTCCAATCCATTACCCATCAGTGCAGGGATGGTTGCCAATATCGAAATTATTACCGGAAAACGTACCATCATGGAGTATTTACTCAAGCCGATTTTACGTGCGCGTTCAGTGGCATTAACGGAGCGATAATGATAAAGCTTTTTACAAATCGCTGGATGCACTTTGGATTATTGTTTTTTATTCTGGTCAGCGCGGTTTTATTGAGCGGGTCTGAATATGAATTCCGCCAGCGTCTGCAATATTCTGTATTTGATCAATATAACCGCCTGTTGCCTCGTGAAAAAAGCGATCAAGTGGTAATTATTGATCTTGATGAGGAATCAATTCAAAAAATAGGGCAATGGCCATGGCCGCGAACAATTGTGGCAGACATGGTGTCCAATTTGCATGATATCGGTGCCAAAGTGATTGCATTTGATATGGTCTTCGCCGAAGCGGACCGGACATCTCCATTATTTATTGCTCAAAATAATGCATCAAATATTCCGCAGGATCTGCAAGAGCGTCTGTTATCAATGCCCAGTCACGATGATATTTTTGCAAATGCCATAAAGCAGGCGGGAAATGTTGTTACGGGTTTTACGCGCGCGCGGGCAGAAGATACTTACCGAAAACCAAAGCTGCATAGACAAGTGCGAATCAAGAAAGATGATAAAACTCACTTTCTCAAAAGTTTGTTTTTCATGAGCGGGTCAGCATCAAACTTACCGGAAATATCGAATGCAGCGGCGGGGAATGGAAGTTTTACCGCCGAGCCGGACATAGATGGCATTATCCGCAAGGTATCGCCCTTGATTAATTATTCACAAACCGGAAAGCGCGCAGAAGGGGAAATATATTCAATGCTGGGTGTGGAAGCATTACGCGTTGCCTATGATCCAAAAGGTTTTGCCAAGATTGTATTTAATGAAGATGCCAGTGCATTTGAAACATTATTTGATTTAAATATAGCCGATAAATTTAATATCCCAATCGATCAGGATGGAAAATTGTGGGTATATTATCGTCATATAGGCGATGAAGAATATATTCCCGCATGGAAAATATTGGATCATAAGCAAGATGTTGCGAATTTAGTTAAAGATAAAATTGTGTTCATTGGAACAAGTGCAGAAGGCTTGCGCGATATACGCTCTACGCCGCTAGATATTTTTGTGCCGGGGGTCGAGGTGCATGTCAACTTTGTGGAGCAAATATTACAGGATAAATTTTTGCTGCGCCCCGCCATTATGGTACAGGCGGAAGGCCTGTTGATTTTAATGATCGGGCTGGGGATCATTTTATTAGCTCCATTTATAGGAATGGGCACGATGGTCTTCATTTCTTTAATTACAATATGCGGCTTGTTTTATGGGTCTTGGTTTGCCTATGCCAGCCATGGTATCTTGCTTGATCCCGTTTTTGCCAGCGGTGCGTTGTTATTAATTACATTTGTATCATCGCTTTTTTCCTATCTGCGGAGCGAGATTGAACGTAAGCAGGTACGTCAGGCATTTGGATTATATGTGTCTCCTGACTTTATGGAAGAGCTGGCGGCTAACCCGGATAAATTGAAATTGGGAGGGGAGGTTAAAGACTTAACCGTTCTGTTTTCTGACATTCGTAGCTTCACAACAATTTCAGAATCTTTATCACCAGAGCAATTAATCCAGCTCATGAATGATTTTTTAACACCAATGTCGGATCTGGTGATGAAAAATCGTGGGACGATTGATAAATATATGGGCGATGCAATGATGGCATTTTGGAATGCACCCTTAGATGACCCGGATCACGCGCGCCATGCATGTTATGCAGCTTTAAAAATGAATGAAGCGCTTAAGCCGATTAATGAGGCCGTGCAAAAACAATGCGAACAAGAAAACCGCCCCTTTGTACCATTGCAAGCAGGGATAGGTATCAATACCGGCCCCTGTTCAGTGGGAAATATGGGATCAAAACAACGCTTTGCTTATTCCGCTTTGGGGGATGCTGTTAATTTAGCATCACGATTAGAGGGACAGACAAAAACATATGGCACAAACATCTTACTTGGGGAGGCAACTGCAAAATGTGTTGAGGATTTCGCTTTATTGGAATTGGATTTAATTCGCGTGAAGGGAAAGAACGAGCCTGTAAGGGTATTTACTATTTTGGGGGATGAGAAAAAAGGTCAAAGCGCGGCCTTTAAATCTTGGCAAAAAGAGCATAATGAGATGCTTGAGGCATATCGCAGCGGCAATTTTGTTGCGGCGGAAAATATTTTACTTCATGCGAAGGAGCGCGCCCACCTGGATTTGATGGATTATTACGTAATGATGATGACAAGAATTGTTAGTTATCAAAAACAACACCCCGGAGCCGATTGGCGCGGGGTGCATGTGGCGGATAGTAAGTAAAAAAACTTATATCATAAAGATATTGTAATATCTCTGTCTACTAATAGAGTATATCCGCCGAAATTCAGGTCGTAATATCCGTTTGTATTTGTATCTGTACCACCTTCTCCTGTGAAACCTAGCGAGCTAAAATTCACATTAGATCCGTCTTCAAAAATTTGTAGTGTGTTTCCAGCGCCTGTTGACACAATTTTCAGAGTGTTATTTCCGCTTTCTTGAAGTAATTCGAACAGATTTGCACGATCTAATATCAATGTCTGTGTGTTATTCATGTAAATCTCTTCAATATTGGAAATACTCATTCCCGCAGGTCCCGTATTCGTAAAATCAAGAGTTCCGTTTGAATCTGTAAGGTATAATTTATCAATCCCGCCGCCACCATCGATGGTTTTATGGCTTGCTCCTGCCGATCCGACCCTTAATGAGATTGTGTCATTTCCATTTCCGGCTGAGACAGAAATATCAAAGAATGAATCGCCTCTGATAATGTTGGCTTGATCATTGCCTAGTAGGGCTTGACCATTTGCCGTCGCATTCAAAACATTGGCGGTAATGCTGCCATCTTCGGTATCACCGTCCATGACGACATTTTCCGTTTCCGTGCCAAAAACAATCTTTATAGCGCCATCTGCTGCGCCGCCATTTATATCAGAATCCGGTGCGCCGATTGCTAGATCATCAAGACCGTCACCGTTTACATCGCCCACACTGGCGAGTTCAATTGCGCCAGAGGTGTTTTGCCAGCTAAATTTTACGCCTTCGGTCGCGGGGATGGCGCCTAATGTTAACGTAAAGCTTAAATCCATGGTGCTGGCCATTGTGCCTTCTTGTCCATAAATCACAAAAATTTCGCTATCCGTCCCATTCGATGTCGAAAGAGCGATATCATCAATGCCATCACCATTAAAATCGTTGAGCATGGCTGCGCCGTTTAATTCCCATCCTGCGCGGCTGTCATAAAATGTCGTGGCAATACCTGTCAGGTTTGTTCCGCTGACAAAATGCACTTGATCACCGAAAATGGCGCTATGTGAAGATATTAACAGATCGCTATGTCCATCCCGGTTAAAGTCAGACCCGCCGAAAACTTCTCTCCCAAACTCAGTCAGACCTGCCGTTACATTGGGGGATGCCATTAAATCTGAACCATTAAATGCACCGCCATCATCCCCGTACATATAATAAAACTGATTATTTAATGTACCCACCACAATATCCGCAAAACCATCATTATTAAGGTCGCCTGCTGAGGCAATTGTGATTGCTAAAAAATTGCCACCGATCGAAATATTATTAAACCCAGTGGCAGTATCTAAAGTACCACCATTGATTAAATTATTCGCGCCATAGCCGATTAAAAAGCCACCTTGTCCGCCGTCATCAAGATCAGCAGTGAAAGCAAAGTCTGAAAATCCATCACCATTAATATCACCAAGCAAGACAACATCACTACCTGCATGCGCTTCGGAAACGCCAGAGCTTCCGAAGGACATTAGTGAATCAGTGGCGATATAATCTTTTTGTGTTAAATTTTGGCCATTGAAGAGGGTGATTTGCCCATCGCCATTTTCAAAGAAGTTATTATTGGGTGTGCCGACGATGAAATCAATTGTCCCGTTGCCATCAATGTCGCCGCCTGCTGAAATTGTGACATCGTTATTCAGGTCGCCGCCATAAACGCCAATTGAATTTAAACCAAAACGTGTGACGTTTCCGGTCGTTGTTTTAAATACATGCACGCCGCCATCTCTTGCCGTAAAGGCAAGATCGGCTTTTCCGTCACCGTCTATATCGCCCAATCCGGCAATTCCGTATCCAATACCGCCATTGGATAAGAACGGTAGATTAATACCGATGGAAGAAAAAATTGTATTATCACCTAAGTTAATCCCAGCATCAAAAGCAGGCGTGCCCGGCGTTCCCAATCCAGTGTTTGTCCCTGTGCCGTCATTATTGCCGCCCGCAATTACTCTGGGAGGTGGCTGTGTATTTAAAGTGTTGTTATTATTCGTAGTTGTATTTTCTGCTTGTGGGGACGTGGCTGGTGGCCGTGTAGTTTGCGTTAAGGCGGCTTGCCCTGCCGGTGTTTGTCCAGGTGCGTTTAAAGTTGCCGCATTCGTTCCGCTTTGCGGAGAAAGACTATTTAAATCAGGGTTACCTAGCTTGCTTTCTAATCCCGTCGCGGGGGATGGTGGTGATGTTTTTACGTTGCCGTCACTGTCGCTTTGTCCTTCTTGGGCGGATGACGTATCGCCATCATCTTGCTGTGTTTCATTTACTTGAACGTCTTCGTTTGATTTAGGCTCGCTTGATCTATTATCTGATATGGTGTCGTTAATGGCACTAAATAGAGAGCCTGACACACCACTGACGGAGCCAAATTTCTGGTTCATTTGGACGGCGTCTAATGTGCCTACGTTAACCATCTCTGTATTTAAGCTGCTTAGTTTTACGGTTTCAAATTGTGTTGATAAAATGGATTCGCCCACCGAATTTCTAACGACAATTGCGCCTTCAATTACGGTAATTTCACTATCGCTGCCGTCTGATGTAATTTTACCGGCGATAATGGTGCCGCGGATACCAATGGATCCAACCGGTGTTTCAATTTCGACATCGTCCGGATCATCACGACCGATCACGCCACTGGTAAAGACAAAAACACCACGTAGTAGAGAGAAGTTTGTTGTGCCTTCGGATGTCGCCGGGTCAAATACATATTCATCTATCGCAAGACGTGCATCTTCAGATACGGCAAACTCTGTTTCATCAATAAATATGATATTGACGGCGCCATCAGCGCTGGTTTCAATAATATCACCTTCATAAATTGGTGTGCCAAGAGTTACCGTTTCCACGCTGCCATCCGTGCGGGTAACAGTTGCTTCACCGCTTACTTCTTTGGCCGCGCCGACGGGACTGACATCATTCATGCTGCCTGATTGGGCAAATTGTGGATTATGAGCAAAAGAATTAACCAATTGAGGGGTGAGGGCATTACCGGACTCAGACATAATCGTTGGCGGCGTATCAAGGGCAAAGTAGTTTTCCACAATAATGCTGTCGCCGTTATCTAATGTAAGAACTAAATCTGCTCCATCACGTGTGATGTCAGAATTGGATATAAACGCATTATCCGCCAGCGTGATATCACCATTGTCAGCTTGATATAGCTGAGTGTTTCCTGCCTCGTTATTTGTAAATTCTGTCTGAACCATTTTAAATCCCCTGTAACCCTGTAAAAATCCCAATAGCTACAATTTTATGGTAAATTTAGTTAATATGTCGTAAGCAAAATATAAAATTTTATGCAGTTTTTAGATTGTCCCATGATTTCAATAGCTTAATGACTTCATCTTCTGCCATCGGTTTTGCGAAATAATACCCTTGGGCGCGATCACAGCCAAGGAATTTTAATGTATCAACTTCTTCTTTATTTTCTACGCCTTCAGCAACAATGTTCATTTTAAGGTTTTTACCCAGACCGATAATTGAGCGGATAAGTTCTATATTTTTTTCATTTTTAAACATATCGACAACAAAGCTACGATCAATTTTTAGGATGTCTATCGGAAAGGAGTGCAGGTAACTAAGCGAGGAGTAACCAGTACCAAAATCATCTATGGCAATATGCATCCCGGCTTTTTGGCACATTTCGAGCGTTTCACGCGCTGTTTCCGGTTGTTGCATCAATATGCGTTCTGTAATTTCAAGAATAAGTTGATTGGCCGCGACATCAGTTTTGCTGAGTGTGTTATAGACGTTTTCAACAAAGTCCTCGGTAGCAAAGTCGGTGCTGGAGAAGTTAACGCTCATCGTGAGGCAATCTTTCCAGCCTGTCTTATGCTCAATACGTTTCAAGCCCTTGCAGGCTTCATTTAGCGCCCATAAACTAGCCTTGACGATTAGTCCGGTTTCTTCTGCGATGGGAATAAACACATCCGGTGGTATAAAACCTCGTTCAGGATGATTCCAGCGCATTAAGGCTTCGAAGCCGGTTATGTCATTGGACTTCATATCAATTATTGGTTGATAAAATAGCGCGAGTTCACCATGATCTAATGCTTCCTTGAATTCATTCGCAATTTTCAAGCTTTCTACGGCATCTTGTTCCAAGGCAAATTCACGTTCAACTTCTTCAGGTGAGGGAAAGCCTTTCTTGTCACTAATCTCATCAATGCGGGCAAGTGTGTCGCGGTAGCGCGTTAAAATAACCTGCATGATAGTTTGTAAAATGGGGTCAGCATTATCAAGACGCCTGTGAAAATCCTGTCTGGAAATTTCCAAAACATTGCAATTTTCCATTGCGCGGATGCTGGCAGTGCGCGGCTCATTGTCAATAATCGCCATTTCGCCGATGATGCTACCGGGGCCACGTGTGCCAATTGATTTGGTTTTGCCGTCTTCTTTTTTTATTAAGATTTCAACTTGGCCTTTTTCGAGAATATATGCCGTATCGCCGCTATCACCTTGGCGGATAATATATTCGCCTTCATTGTAAGTTCTAGGTTTCTTTAATAAAACGTCAGGGAGCATGAATAAATTATGATTAGATGTTTATTTTTTGAGTAATCCACTATACCCTTGAATAAGATATAGAAAAGTTCTTACCTTTATCTTAACTGAAATCAATTTTTTGCCAAGTTTTATTCGCACAGGAAATTATGGGTTTATTCGATATTTTATTTTTGTATATTGCCTTTCGCATTAAGCATTTCATATGTGATTTTCTTTTACAAAACCTTGATTTTGATGTGACGCTTTTTTCAAAGACCATCCATTTTAGAACGAACTGGCTGTTATTGAAGGAATGTCCTGATCGCGTAGGCGTTAAGGCGTTAATAGTTCATAGCTTAATACACGGCCTTGGCACATTTTTGATTATGTTACTTATGGCGCCATCGTTTTGGTGGCTTTCATTGGTAGATTTTTTAATACACATGACGATCGATAAAATTAAAGGTGCTTTGAAATATAAAAATGACTGGGGTTTTACCGATAAGGCCTTTTGGATATCCTTAGGGTTGGATCAGGAAGCACATAATTTTACACATTTGGCATTTATTGTAATAATTGTGAGCGGATATAGCTTGACATAGCTTTGCCTCTTCCTTTATAAACGCATTTCAAGTTAAGGATTGCCAAGGAAAATATGCTATGAAAGTTGCAAACTCATTAAAAACATTAAAACTACGTGACCGTAATTGCCGTGTTGTACGTCGCAAAGGCCGTGTATATGTGATTAACAAAATCAATAAGCGTTTCAAAGCGCGTCAGGGTTAATCGTCCTTATCAAACAATCAATAAAACAGCCCGTTTTTACGGGCTTTTTTGTGTTTGCCCTTAAAATCTAACATTTTATACTAAATATAAAATATATGAACTGAGCATGATTTTTTAACGCCATTTTAAATTTGGCAGGTGCATGATAGGGTGGAATCTGTTATCTAGAATTAACCTAACACCTAAGAAATCAAATCAATATGTTCTCAAAATTATTCGGATTTTTGTCTGCAGATATGGCGATTGACCTCGGCACCGCCAACACACTTGTTTACGTAAAGGATAAAGGTATTGTTCTGAATGAGCCATCCGTTGTCGCCATTTCTATGTATAACGGGAAGCGTGAAATATTGGCGGTTGGTAATGAGGCTAAACAGATGTTAGGGCGCACGCCCGGGAATATTGTTGCTATACGTCCTCTACGTGACGGGGTAATTGCCGATTTTGAAGTAACCGAGGCAATGATTAAACATTTTATTCGTAAAGTTCATAATCGTCGCAGTTTTGTATCCCCCAAAATGGTGATATGTGTGCCGTCCGGTTCAACTGCCGTGGAACGCCGCGCTATTCAGGAATCTGCCGAAAGTGCCGGGGCCTCTGAAGTTTTCCTCATAGAAGAGCCAATGGCCGCCGCAATTGGCGCAGGCTTGCCTGTTACCGAGCCAACGGGCTCAATGGTTGTTGATATTGGCGGCGGCACTACAGAAGTTGCTGTTATATCGCTGGGCGGTATTGTTTATGCCCGTTCCGTTCGTGTGGGCGGAGATAAAATGGATGAGGCGATTATTGCTTATGTTCGCCGTGTTCATAATTTATTGATCGGGGAAGGCACCGCCGAGCGTATTAAGAAAGAAATTGGCACTGCCTGTGTCCCCGCAGAGGGGGAAGGCAAATCTATGCAAATTCGTGGACGTGATTTAATGAACGGTGTTCCAAAAGAAATCGTGATAACAGAGCGTCAGGTTGCGGAAAGCTTAGCGGAGCCGGTAGGGCAAATTATCGACGGCGTTAAAACAGCATTGGAGCATACGGCTCCTGAATTGGCGGCAGATATTGTCGATAAGGGTATTGTAATGACCGGTGGCGGCTCATTATTAAAAAATCTAGATTACGTTTTACGTCATGCTACGGGGCTTGCTGTTATGGTTGCGGATGACCCTTTAACATGTGTTGCTATTGGGACGGGGCATGCTCTGGAAGAGAAAAAAGCGCTTCGATCTGTTTTGATCGGAAACTATTAAGAAAAAAACGAATCGCTTCTTGCGTGAAATTTTCAAATAATTAATAGTGTTATAGTATTATGATCCTAAATGTTTCCTATTTATTGAGGTAGATTTGGCAAAACGCACACAGATAAAAACAACTGCTCAGACGGCTTTCTTCAATGAAATGCCGATTATTCCTGGTGCGGTTTTCTTTTTATGTGTCTCAAGTATTCTGATTATTCTCTCTGTGGTAAAGCCTGATCTGTTATCTGGTGCGCGTATGGCGGCTAATGATGCTCTATCTCCTGTTTTAATGATGGTGCGGAGCCCGTTTGATACGGCTACGGATGTGATCGGGGATGCTACTGGATTTGCGGCATTGAAAGCAGAAAATGGCAGATTGGCGGATGAAAATGTTCGGCTGCGTGAATGGTATCAGCGTGCCTTAGCATTGCAGGTGGAAAATCAAGCTCTGGAATCGTTATTGAATGTAAGATTAGAGCCGGAATTAAAATTCATTACGGCGCGTATTTTATCTGATACGTCTAGTGCTTATGCCAAAAGCATGATTATTGCGGCCGGATCTGATCAGGGTTTGGCAAAAGGGCAACCTGTTTTAAGTGGGGATGGCGTTTTGGGGCGCATAGTAGAGTTAGGCGAAAATAGTGCTCGCGTTTTACTACTAACAGATTTAAATGCGCGGATTCCTGTTGTAGTAGAAAATAGCAATGTGCATGCCATCGTTGCCGGAAAAAATGAAGCCGAGGCGGTGCTAACTCATTTGCCAGAGGATACGCAATTTAACAATGGTGATCGATTAATTACATCAGGCTTGGGTGGAATCTATCCCGCCGGACTTCCCGTTGGTGTTGTTTCTAAAGCAGGCGGCGGGATCAATTACGTTCGCCCATATGCAGATACCAGCCGCATTCATTTTGTCCGTGTCATTACCAATGCGGATAATCCTTATTTACAAATCAATTAGATATTTTTAAGTAAATTGACAAAATCAATGCTGCTTACTCTCAGCCAATTATTATTCGATGGCAAATTGGCAAATAGTGATGGCGTATCTTTAAGGGGAACGGCGCGATCAGCAAAGGCGGCAACTTTTTCACTGAAGCTGTAAAGGGGTATAAGGGAATCGCGATCCGGTTTTGTGGTTTCGGCAATTTGTGTTGTGGCTTGTGACGATTTTTGAACGTCCTGAAACTTTTGATCGAAATGTAGATAGACTTCTTCTAAGGTTTTTGCGCGTTTTGTCTCTTTGTCAAAGAAGATGGATTTATTGGCATTAGCGGCACGCTCAAACAATTCGGCGGCGGGTTGTAATGGGTTGGCATCCATAGCTTTTAAGAAGGATGCCGCGCCGCCTGCGCCCATGAAATGCGCTAAATATTGCTCTGTTGCGCCAACATCGCCGCCCCATGTTTTTTCCAAATATGTCTTGTTTTGCCCTGCAAATTCGGCAGCCATATTGGCGGCAATTGCGGGATCATCGCGAAGTTTTAAAAGGGCTTGCTTTGATTGGTTGGTATCGATTCCATATTTATCACCATATTTCTGGATCATTTCCATCCATGTACCATTCAGGAATTGGTACAGACCCCGTGCGCTACTGGTTTTTGCCTGTGCATCTACATCGAATGAGCTTTCGACTTTTGCTTGCTTCATTAAGTATCCGAAATCAACTCCACTTTTCTCGCTGGCGGTATAGATGGCTTTTGTGACCCTAGATCCTGCCTGTTGAGACATATCGGCAAGGGCATTATTTTCTTTTAAAAGTGTGGCAGATAAATTCATAACCGGATATTTGCAAAGGGCGTGCCAGATAGATTTAATGGAACTTTATCGTTTTATTTTGTCTTTAAACTTTTCCGTGTAAACTATATGGATGACTTACAATCCTCCCATTTCCGATATGAGTTTTCTACTTGAGCATGTGACAGGTTTTCGAAATTTGCCACATGCCGAGGAGCTTGATCCCGAAACCGTAGATGCCATTTTGGCAGAGGCGGCAAAGTTAGCGTCTGATGTACTCGCGCCGTTAAATAAGACGGGGGATGAACACGGAAATATTTTAAAAAATGGCGCCGTTACAACCACGCCGGGTTTCAAAGAAGCCTACCGGCAATATTGTGCGGGTGGATGGAATGCCGTTCCATTTCCAAATGAATTTGACGGGCAGGGTTTGCCGTGGTCACTGGCGTTTCCGATTCAGGAAATGTGGCAGGGGGCAAATTTATCCTTTGGACTGTGCCCATTATTAAATCAAGGCGCTGTCGATGCGATATTGGAGCATGGCTCAGAGGAGCAGAAAGCTTATTATTTGCCAAAGCTGATATCCGGTGAATGGACAGGAACAATGAATTTAACCGAGCCACAAGCCGGCTCGGATTTGGCCGCTGTAAAAACAAAGGCAGAGCCCGCCAAGGACGGCACATATAAGGTTTTTGGACAAAAAATTTATATCACGTATGGTGAGCATGATATGTCGGAAAATATCATTCACCTGGTGCTCGCACGCTTGCCAAACGCGCCGGAAGGGGTGAAGGGAATATCTTTGTTTATTGTGCCAAAATTTTTAGAAGATGGAACGCGTAATGATGTGATCTGCACGGGGCTTGAACATAAGTTGGGTATTCATGCTTCCCCAACGTGTACTATGCAATTTGGAGATCAAGGCGGCGCAACAGGGTTTTTGGTCGGTGAGGCGCATCAGGGGCTGAAATATATGTTCACAATGATGAATAATGCCAGATTATCGGTTGGCTTACAGGGCGTTGCGATAGCAGAGCGCGCGTTACAACATGCGGAGCATTATGCGCGTGAGCGCGTGCAAGGAAAGGGGCTGTCTAGCGGCGAATCTGTAACCATTGATCATCACCCTGATGTGCAACGCATGCTGTTAACAATGAAGGCATTGACGATGGCGGGGCGTGCCATGGCATATGATGCCTCGGTTTATCTGGATCAGGCGCGGGCAGGTGATGAAGCCGCGCAAATTCAAGTTGATTTATTGACTCCTATTATTAAATCATGGTGCACGGACATGGCATGTGAAGTTGCCTCTATAGGTGTACAAATTCATGGTGGCATGGGGTTTGTGGAAGAAACAGGTGCGGCGCAATATTATCGCGATGCTCGAATTTTGCCTATTTATGAAGGTACAAACGGTATTCAAGCCAATGATTTGTTATTCCGAAAAATTCTACGTGATCAAGGTGCGGCTTTAACTTCATTTTATACGGATATAAAAAAGACATTAGCTGATAATGTGCAGGCGGCGGAAATATTTGCACATTTAGATGATGTGCTTTCAATGATTAAATTAAACAAAGACCTAGAAAATCTTGCATTTATAGCAGTGCCATTATTGAACGGGCTCGGGGTCTTAAAAGGCGCGGAGATGATGACAAAGATGGCAAGTGCGAATGATAAGTATAATGATTTGAGCGATTTTTATATGCGTAATATCCTTCCTAGAGCAAGGATGTCATTTGATGTGGTTTATCTTAATTTAAAAACTTAAAGCCCGCATCCGACATAGGCGTCTTTTTCGACCCAATTTAGCGTTTTATAATTAACTCGACTGTGGCGTGATATCTTATCAGCAACAGACTTTGCATAGCAATCACAGACCTCAATCGGATCTTTTTTCTTTTTAATCATCTTTTCGACTTTGATTTTTGCAGTGCATTGGCCAAAATAAAAGGCTTCCATTTTACCCTTATCAAAACAAGTATTATAAATAGCTGATTCAATAATATCTTTGGAGACGTTAGGCAATTTCACCCGTTGTTCGAGAAATGACATGGCATAACATTTACAATCACGATGACCGTTCTCAAATATATCTATTTTACATTCATTATGAACGGAATCCATTTCAACCAAAAAAGCGCGTTTAATCTCATTGGGGGGCGGTAAGTCAAAAACTTTATCCTTACTATAGATAACTTTTTGACTGTCACTTCGGTTTCTATCCTGAGTTTGTGCATTTGACAAAGAAGGCAGACACAAAGCAATTACAAGCAAGAAATAGCTAAATATTCTAATTAATCCCATGCTTTCAATATAACGCATTTTCAAAGTAAAAAACATTTTATTCCATAATTTGAATGATTTTATGTTGTAGTATCTGTTGTTTTGCATGGAGAGAATGCTCATCTCTTGCTTTTACGGCATTTAGTATTTTTATTTTTTTTATACCTGCGCCGATGATGTTGATAAATTCACGACTGGTAGGGAGTTCGTTAACGCAGAATGTATTTTCATCAATCGACATCCCCAGTCGTGCGGCGTTCATAAGCAACCTGTTACATGATTCTTGAATATAAGAGTATTTGGTCTCTGGGTGGGTGATTTCATGTTCATCATGATCATGTTTAAAACCAAGTGCAGGGTGGGATTTGCATATAAGTTGTTTTAAATTTTCACCACTTCCTATGCAAGCAAGAGCGGTTTTGGGTTGGTTCTTAAAATCAGAGATAGATTTAAAATGGGCGGGATCTGTAATTAAAACAATGGGGAAATCTTGTTTTGGAATATAATCTTCATTGGCGATTGTAATAGGTTTTATCGATTGTTCTTTACGATTGACTTCATACATGCTTATACCAGCTTTTTCCGCGAGGCGAATTGACATTGAATTAAAGTGATCAATTCGGCGCGCGGCGAAATCTTTGTGAAACCCTTTATGATCAATGTAAATATTATCAATGCCTGCTTCTGCCATATTTTTAACGCAGTTCGGGCAGGGCGGATCTGTGATGGCTATATGCGCCCCCTGACATGATTTTCCTTGCTCGAAAGCCGCATGAAACAGACAGGCAGTCTCAGCGTGAATCGTTCCGGAGGCATTGCCGATTTTGGTTTCAACCCCAAAATTATCTTCAATGACTGGAGGGTAAAAATTGACATTAGAAAATGACCAATTCTGTTCCAAATGAAAAATAGTTGCTGCGATCCGATTGGTCACATGAGAGGAAGTATGTACAATATCAACGGCGGATTGTAGTGCCTTGAAGGGTGAGGTCATTATCCGAGATTAGCCCATGCTTTCAAGTGTGTATAGCAAAGATTGAAACTTTAAAATAGGCTAAGCCCTGCAGTTATTTGGGCCCAATAAATATAATAATCTCTCTATTGATGGTGGTTGTCTTGTAAAGGATGCATAATGTTCTTCCATTGCAGATAAAAAGTCTTCTTTATACTGAAATCCGCGTTCAGCTTTGCTGAGTGTATTTGTTTTTACCGTTCCTGGAAGCGCGCCTGTTAAAATTTGTTGATTAACAAAGTCGAAAAGTTGCAATTTTTCTTCTTTACTCATTATATCTGATACAAACCCAAAACGTCTGGAGTCTGTATCATATTCACATGGTTTGGTCAGAAGTTCAAACTCCAATTCACGGTCTTCATCCATCAAAATATATTGCCTCTCTTTTTCGCAATCTAATTTATATGGGACGCGATCGTCATTCAGCTCTATGACACCTTTAAAGTCAGGTTGGCCATTTTTATATATGCCAAAACAACTGCCGGGAATTTTAAGAACATGTCTATTTCGCTCAACAGGCATCACGAATTGTTTTTTTGGTGCACATTCTTTTATAAAATCTATAATTGCGGGAAGTTCAGGGTTTTCTTTAGCTGAATATTTATAGAATAGTGTATCCAGTTCTAATTCGTTAATATTACCATTTGTTGGACATTCATATTCTGCGCGATCCAAAAAATGGCTTGAGCTTTGTGGTGGTTTAACCTTAACGCAAATGTCAGTGGCTATGGGTCTCCCGCGTTTATCTAGTGTTGCACGATTGCGTACGCTTATACCATTATTTTCTAATACTCTATCATCATTATCATATTGATGGGTTAGAATTAGGCGCGTAGGGTTGGTATATCCTTCACAGCCAAAATAGAATAAATGATGAAGAACGCTTGTACCAAGATCTTGTGAGGGATGAAGCAGGCTTAGGAACTTGCTCTCAGGTTCTCTTGCATTGCTTGCAATTCTAAACGCATTCAGATTAAAATTAAATTCCCCCATCTTAATAACACCCCCCAATATTTTTTTAATATATAAGCTCCTGCTAATCTAAATGTCAACTTACTATTATGAATAATAATGCAGCATTGTCGCGGAGAGGTAAATCACGTAGTCTTTAGACCTAATTTTAAAATTGATTTTTCTTAAATGAACCTGTGGATAAAATAAAAAAGGCAAGATAATGAGTAAGACAGATTACGATGTAATTATAATTGGTTCCGGTCCGGGCGGCTATGTTTGTGCGATTCGCTGCGCACAGTTGGGGATGAAAGTGGCATGTGTAGAAAAGCGTGATGCGTTGGGCGGGACTTGTTTAAATATTGGTTGTATCCCATCAAAGGCGTTGTTGCATGCGTCTGAGCGATATGAGGAAACCAATTATAAATTAAAAGATTTTGGCATCGATATTAAGGGCGTGTCTCTTAATCTAAAAAATATGATGAAACATAAAAACGACGTTGTTGCCGCCAATACGCAAGGCATTGAATTTCTGTTCAAGAAAAATAAAATCGACTGGCTAAAGGGAGAGGGAAAAATCACCGCGGAGAATGAGGTCACCGTCGGGAAAAATAAATATTCCGCTGAAAATATTGTTATTGCAACCGGATCGGACGTTGTGTCCCTCCCTGGTATTGAGATTGATGAGAAAAAAATTGTGTCATCAACGGGCGCTTTGGTTCTGGATTCTGTGCCTAAGAAAATGGTTGTGATCGGCGGTGGTGTTATTGGGCTTGAGCTTGGTTGCGTTTGGAGCCGTTTGGGAGCAGAGGTGACAATTATTGAATTTATGGATGAAATCCTGCCGGGTATGGATGGTGAAATCCGCAAGGAATCCCGCAAAATATTTGAAAAACAAGGGCTTACATTTAAGCTTTCAACTAAAGTCACAAGTGCAAAAGCGGGTAAATCCGGGGTGGATTTGGAATTGGAACCGGCTGCGGGCGGCAAATCTGAGAAAATGAAAGCAGATATTGTTTTGGTAGCTGTTGGGCGCAAAGCTTATACGGATAATGTAGGTTTGGACAAAGTAGGTGTAGATGTCGATGAGCGTGGGCGCATTCAAACAGGTGAATTTTTTGATACGAATATCGATGGAATTTATGCCATTGGCGATGTCATTGCGGGCCCTATGTTGGCACATAAAGCTGAGGAGGAGGGCGTTGTTCTGGCTGAGATGCTGGCGGGGCAATCCGGGCATATTGATTACAACTTGGTCCCCGGCGTAGTTTATACCTTCCCCGAAGTTGCCAATATCGGCAAAACCGAAGAGCAGTTAAAAGAAGCGGGTATCAAATATAAGAAAGGTAAATTCCCTTTCTCCGCCAATGGACGTGCACGTGCAATGTCTGCAACCGACGGGTTTGTTAAAATTCTAGCCGATGAAAAAACGGACCGCGTGCTTGGGGCGCATATCCTTGGCCCAGAGGCCGGAACATTAATTGCAGAAATCGCGGCAGTAATGGAATTTGGCGGCTCTTCCGAAGATATCGCCAGAACATGCCACGCTCACCCGACTTTAGAGGAAGTCGTAAAGGAAGCCGCCCTCGCGGTTGATGGACGACAACTTCATATGTAATTTTTTAAATTTGCCCTGTTTTATTTAAAGATATTTACTTAGCTCTGCATAAATTACGGATTGAGCTAAATTATTTTTGCATATTTTGGTATATATATCATGTAGATAGCATAAGGATTGCATGCTGCGCATAACCTTATGCAAAAAATTTGACGTGGTTTTTGGACTCATATATCTTTCTAGTTAGGGAGTTAATCAATGAGTCTAATTAGGGTGGTTGATATATGAATGTGCTAGAGGTAAATTTATCAAATTATTTTGACATGATTAAAAGTGTTGGTGATAGTATCGGTGCAAATAATCCAGACGCCGATCCTAAGAAACTCGCCTCATTTGCTGAAATTCTTGCTAATATTGAACCGTCTGAAGCTTACCTTGAATTTTCTGACCGCATTTCTGCCGCAATGGAAGAATATTTTGATACGATTGACTGGTATCAATCTCAAGCAGATTATGCGGCGGCATCGTTATCAGAAAAACTTAAGTTTCCTCAGGAGATTGTTAATCATCAAGCCGAGATCGCAAGAGGTGAGTTTAAAAAATTTGGTGATTGTAAGTTAAATTTGCCGAATATTCCCGTTAAATGGGTTGATAATATTGAGGGTCAAGATGGAGGGACACTTTTTTCTATTAATAAATTAGACCCTAGAATAGATCATATTTCTTTAAATTCAGAATGTTTTTATATGTCTGAATATATTGGACAATCTGTAAGAACGGCAACACATGAAGGACGGCATCTAATTAATGTCGCTTTGGGGCAGGGTGTTGCCTCAGGTGCAATTAAGGAGGATCATCCGCTTTACCATGACGGTCTTTATTTTATGAATAGAATAGAGAGAGAGGCTTATTACACGATTGCGCCGGCATATAACAGTGAAATGGATGAGAGAGTTACCGATATACATAGCAACAGATTGACTTGGTGGCTTGAGCAGAACGCACCTCAAACCCTTAAGTTTATACATAGAAAAAATGGCCAAATTGTTGGTGTTAGAAATACTGATCCATCCAGTTCAGCCTTAAATAGAGAAATGGTCGCAGCTTGAATTTATAGAGATTGGTTTGTGTTAAGCGACTTATAATAAAAACTTTCCTTCCCTTTCGCTCACTTTCCCTGTATACCCCTTTCGTGAATAATGATTTTTTGTCTTTATGCTCCGCTAAGGACAAAAAAATAACGAAAGAATAGCATGACTAAAAAGAACATTCGTAATATCGCGATTATCGCGCACGTTGACCATGGTAAAACCACATTGATCGATTCGATCCTGCAACAATCCGGATCTTTCCGTGAAAACCAACAGGTGGATGAGCGCGTGATGGATTCTAATGACTTAGAAAAAGAGCGCGGCATTACTATTTTGGCTAAATGTACGGCGATTGATTGGGATGGCGCGCGAATGAATATTATTGATACGCCCGGACACGCCGATTTCGGCGGCGAAGTTGAGCGTGTTTTAAGCATGGCAGATGGCGTGATCCTGCTGACCGATGCGGCGGAAGGGCCATTGCCACAAACTAAGTTTGTTTTAGGTAAAGCGTTGAAGCGCGGCATGCGTCCGATTGTAATGATTAATAAGGTCGACCGCGGCGATGCCCGCCCGGATGCGGTTTTGGATGAAGTCTTTGATTTGTTTGCCTCATTGGATGCCACTGATGAGCAGCTTGATTTTCCTGTTTTATATGCATCTGGTCGTGATGGTTGGTGTGCGGAAAGCTTAGAAGCGCCACGTGAAAATCTGCACCCTTTGCTTGATTTGGTAATGCGACATGTACCCGCGCCGGATGTTGATCATGATGCGCCGTTCACAATGCTTTCAACATTGCTTCAATCAGATCCATATCTAGGTCGTATTTTGACCGGAAAAATTTACAGCGGAACTGCCAAGGTTAATATGCCTGTTAAGGCTATGGATTTGGAAGGTAATTTGGTGGAAAATTTCCGCCTAACGAAATTGCTGTCATTCCACGGCGTTGATCGCGTCCCGACAGAAAGCGCGCAAGCAGGGGATATCGTATGTATTGCGGGGATGAAAGAAGCGTCTGTGTCCGATACAATTTGCGATGTTGCGGTGAAAGCGCCTTTGCCGGCACAGCCAATTGATCCGCCGACGATTGCCATTACTATCAGCGTGAATGATAGCCCGCTGGCTGGGACAGAAGGTAAAAAACTAACCTCCACCATGATTCGCGAGCGTTTGATGGCAGAGGCAGAAACCAATGTTGCCATTAAGGTCTCGGATACGGAAGGCAAGGAAGCATTGGAACTTGCGGGCCGCGGCGAACTTCAACTAGGTGTTTTGATTGAAACAATGCGCCGCGAAGGATTTGAGATGTCTGTGTCACGTCCGAGGGTTGTTTTCCAGCGCGCCGAAGATGGAACCTTGGAAGAGCCATATGAAGAAATTATCATTGATGTAGATGATGAATATTCAGGTGCGGTTGTTGAGAAAATGCAGCGCCGTAAGGCCGATATGACGGATATGCGTCCATCTGGTCATGGAAAAACACGCATTACCTTCATCGCGCCTTCACGTGGCTTGATTGGGTATCAAGGGCAGTTTATGACTGATACACGCGGGACAGGTTTAATGAACCGCTTATTTAGCCATTATGGCCCTTATAAGGGTGATATCGGCTCACGTCAAAAAGGTGCGCTAATTTCAACAGATAAAGGCGATGCCGTTGGCTTTGCGATCTTTAATCTACAGGATCGCGGCGTAATGTTCATCGGGCACGGCGATAAAGTTTATGGCGGTATGATTGTGGGTGAACACAGCCGTGATAATGATTTGGATATTAATGTTCTAAAGGGCAAGAAATTGACGAATATGCGTGCCTCCGGAACCGATGAGGCCGTTATTTTAGTTCCGCCGCGTAAGATGAGTTTGGAAGATATGATTGCTTATATTAATGATGATGAATTGGTGGAAGTTACGCCAAAATCATTACGTCTTCGTAAGGTGCATTTAAATGCAACCGAGCGTGAGATTGCAAAGAAAAAAGCGAAGAAGGCTTCCAACGAAGCGGCTTGATTTTTTTTAAATTATTCTTGTGTGGGTGCGATGTTGGAAACAATTACGCATCTCTCATTGTTAAGTGCTTCTAACATACCCGGATACGGTTTTGTCTCAACAGAAAAGATATTTTCCTCGTCTTGGGAAGCGTTGATTTCGAGTGTGGCATCTGTAAAATCTCCGCATTTTTTTGCTACGGATTCTCCAAAATGGAAAGCATAAACGGGACGCGTTCTGTCGGTTCCTGCATTTTGGATAAATCCAACATTTAAAGTAATTTCAGTTCCATTCTGCCTTTCAAGGCCAATTCGTACAGGTGTTATCCCTTCAGAAGGTGTGGTCTTGTAAGTTTCTGCATCCACACTTTGAGGTGATAATGCTGTGGCGAATGCCATACCGAGTAAAGAAGTTTTTGTGTGTGACATGATTATTTATCCGATGGAATGTTTGGAATAATTACGCAGTTATATTTTTTAACCGCGTCAATCACAGCAACATTTTCAGACAGATCAAATTGGCGCTCATACTTAGATGGTTTGTTGTAAGAAAGGCCTAAATTACGGAAATCGGCACATTGATCCGGCTTTGTGCTGGATGTGTAAACGGCAAAGATCGGTGCTTCTGTATCTGCGAATGTGTTCGTCATAAATTTTACGTTGATAGTAAAATTGGCGGGGGTTTCATTAATGACTTTGGCACGGATTGGCTCAAAACCTTTTGGGGAAATGGTTGATGTGTCTTCTGCCTTTACCATGCGTGCGGATAATCCGAGCATCATCATCAAAAGCATAAACATCATGATGTGTAAATATTGTGTCATTTCCGTATGTGTATTTTTCATTCCTAACTTATACCAAATCAAACGTTTAAAGTCGATTTTAGTTTCATTACGGGAATTAATATTTTTGCGAAGGGTTTTTGATCAACATCCGTATCATTTATAACAGCACAATTAATCAAGGATAATTTAATGACATATAATGTAAAATATTTAATGATGATAAGCGCTGGCGCTTTGGTGCTAATGACCGGTGCCGCGCAAGCGCATGATAATGATCGTAATGATAATGCGATCCGCAATGGCGATTGCCGTGAATATTCCCAAGATGTCTGGATCAACGGACGTCAAACAACCGCATACGGCACGGCATGCCTACAGAGGGGCGATTGGATTATTAAAACTAGCTCGATTGGAAAGTCCAGATATCATCATGCTGGTCCCATTGTTATTTTACCACAACATAATAGTCATGCCCATTATCATGAGCCGCAAGTCATTTATCGCACCGCGCCAACCGTAATTTACAAATCGAATAAGCCCACGGGATATAACTGGGGCTACCAAGAACCGGTAAAGAAAAAAGTAAAACAAAAAAAGTATTACAACCAAGGTAATAAACGTAACAATAACAACGATGTGCAAGTGATTTTAAACTGGTAACCGCCCTAAAGTTTCCCCAAAGGTGAGGGATGCCCAGACCGCTCGTCATTCTTTCCCCCGTGACGAGCGGTTTTTATGCGCTTGATCTTTTTAAGCAAAGGTTATGATGATGAAGCTGACATAGAATTAGTATCTAGTAGTGAGCTGATGTACATGTCGCAATTTTCAAAAAAATTATAAATTACTTCCATACCTTGTTTTAAAATTTCAACATTAATAATTGACCATTCCTGTAATGTTCTATTCCCTTTTATATCAGTAGGGTATCTAAAGCTCTGACCTGTTTTATCAATTTCTAAAAATTCGATTAATATGTCTTTCACTATTGAAATTTCTAAATGTTCAGAAAAATCTAAAATTTGTTCTAAGTTGAGAGACAGGTGCTCCCAATTGTCTAGTATTTTGTGACTTCTAATAATTGGAACGTCATTTTGAAGTAATTTATTTGTCAAAATATTTAAGTGTTTAATAAAAAGCTCTATTCCGTGTCTAAAATTAAAAAAGATGGGATAAATTAAAATGTCAATTTTACGATTGAATCCTTCTAAATTTTCACAGAGTAAAAATCCAGATGAGAAAAATCCTTCTGCGTAAGTTCCGAAATCATAAGGGCCACCGTTATTGCCAATACAAGCATTGAGATTATAATTGGGACCATTTCTCAGCAGAAAATTCATTTTTTTCATCTTCGCGCTTTCGTTCAACAGATCCCCCGCCTGCGTTCGGAATTATAGGTTGTTTTTGCCGATTACTGTTGATCTTATTTTTGTTCTCTATTTTTTTTATAGGTTTCTATACCTTTTTTGACGATTTCGTCGTCTTTTTCTTTATTGTAATCAAAGATTTTCCAAGCATAAAAACCAAGAGAATGACAAAAAATAAGTAAAAAAATTGTTGTCAGAGATGCTTGCAAGATACTAAATGTTTCGTCAAATAGATACATCAAAACAACCCATAAAAAAGCAAGAAATGACCACCATCTAACTTTTGCGAGAGGGAACCTTACTTTTGAATCTCTACCAAAAAGCACACATTTAATATAATTAAAAATTAATTTCACCGATCATCACCCATCTTCAATGCATTGATAAACGCGCTTTGAGGAATATCCACATTCCCATACTGACGCATCTTCGCTTTCCCTTTTTTCTGTTTTTCTAGCAGTTTGCGTTTGCGGGAGATGTCGCCGCCGTAGCATTTGGCGGTGACGTCTTTGCGTAAAGCTGAGACGTGTTCGGCGGCGATGATTTTTCCGCCGATGCAGGCCTGAATGGCGATTTTGAACATCTGGCGGGGGATGAGTTCCTTTAGGCGCTCACATAACTGGCGGCCACGGCTTTCGGCGTTTTGCCGCCAGACAATCATGGATAGGGCATCAACGGCCTCGGCATTGACCTTAATTTCCAGTTTTACCAGATCGGATTTGCGGTAGCCGTAAACTTCGTAATCAAAGGAAGCATAGCCTTTGGAGATGGATTTTAGGCGGTCGTAAAAATCAAATACGATTTCGTTCAGCGGCAGATAATATTCGACCATGGCGCGGTTGCCGGCATAAGTCAGGTTAATTTGCTCGCCGCGTCTCTCCTGACACAGGGTGATAATGCCGCCGAGATACTCATCGGGCACCATGATCGTGGATTTAATCCATGGCTCTTCGATGCTTTCAATACTGGTGACTTCGGGCATATCGGCGGGATTGTATAGCTCAATTGTCTCACCTTTGGTTTTGTTGATTTTATAAACTACGGACGGCGCAGTTGGGATGAGGTCAAGGTCATGCTCCCGATCAAGGCGTTCTTGGATGATCTCCATGTGAAGCAGCCCCAAAAAGCCGCAGCGGAAACCAAGGCCGAGCGCTTGCGATTGTTCAGGTTCAAAATGCAAAGAGGCATCGTTAAGTTTTAAACGCCCCAATGCTTCGCGTAAATCTTCGAATTGACCAGCATCGGCGGGGAAGAGGGAGCAAAACACCATCGGCACGGAGGGTTTAAAGCCCGGTAATTTACCTTCGCACTGGCGTTTTTCCTCAGTGATTGTATCGCCAACTTGGGTTTCGGAGATATCTTTGATAGAGGCGGTAATAAAGCCCATCTCCCCAGGGCCAAGTGCATCGAGTAAGACAGGTTTAGGCGCAAACATCCCAACGCGATCAATATCCCGCACGGCGCGCGTGTTCAGAAATTGGATACGTTGTCCTTTTTTCAGATAACCATCCATCACACGGACAAGGATCACCACACCAAGATAGGAATCATACCATGAATCAACCAATAGAGCCTTAAGCGGCTTTTCGATATTACCTTCTGTTGGCGCGGGCAGTTTTTGAACGATAACCTCCAAAAGATCATCAATACCGATTCCGCTTTTTCCTGACACCATAACGGCATCTTTGGAATCAAGCCCTATAATGTCTTCAACCTCAAGTGCGATCTTTTCAGGCTCAGCGGCGGGGAGGTCGACTTTATTAATCACGGGAATGATTTCGTGATTATTCTCAATCGCCTGATAAACGTTGGCAAGGGTTTGTGCCTCCACGCCTTGGGTTGAATCCACGACCAATAATGAGCCTTCACAAGATGCAAGCGAGCGCGAGACTTCATAGGAAAAATCCACATGCCCCGGCGTGTCCATAATATTTAGTTGATATTCAATGCCATCCTTGGCTGTATAAGCAAGTCGCACGGTTTGCGCTTTAATGGTAATGCCGCGTTCCCGTTCAATGTCCATGGAATCAAGCACTTGCTGTTTCATCTCCCGCTCTTCCAATCCGCCGCAGGTCTGGATCAGACGATCGGCGAGCGTGGATTTACCGTGGTCAATATGGGCGATAATAGCAAAGTTGCGAATATGGGCGAGGGGCTTCGTATCAGGTGTTTTCATGCTGTTGAGTTATATAGAAAAACTTGAGGAGAATGAACTTAAAATTTATATTTACAGGTATTCGGCAACGATTTTTTAAAAACAAAAGCAAAAATATGTTTTTTTTAAAAAATTCAATTAAACGCGATGTAAGAATATAAGGGGTCTTAAAAGTTTTTACATTTCAAAAAATCCTCTCTATAATACCGGATTAACAATAGATAAAAAATAAATGTTCGAAAAAATTCTTGATGATGAGTCTGAGCGTAAAGTGCTCTTAAGTAAGCTACGCGCTTTCTCCATACATGTATTTACAGCCTCCGGTGCGTTTTTTGCGTTAATGTCCATCATTGCCGTTGCGGAGGGGAACTTTGTCGCGGCGTTTTGGTGGTTGGGTGTGACGCTGTTTATTGACGGCATTGACGGGCCGATTGCCCGCAAATTTAAGGTAACAGAAGTCTTACCGAATTGGTCGGGGGCAATGATTGATAATGTAATTGATTATGCAACCTATGCGCTAATTCCTGCATTTGCTTTATTCATGAGCGGGATGATTTTGGGGCCGATGCTATATGTTGCGGTTGCGGCGATTGTGATTTCCAGCGCGGTTTACTACGCCGATACAGGCATGAAGACAGAAGAGAATTTCTTTAAGGGATTTCCGGTTACATGGAACATGTTAATTTTTGCTCTATTTGCCATCGGCGCAAGCCCGCAAATGGCGCTTAGTATGATTGCGATTGCAACTGTTTTGACCTTTGCGCCCATATACTTTTTACATCCTGTCCGTGTAAAACGATTGCGCCCCGTTAACTTGGCTATTTTTGGCATTTGGTCAGGATTTAGCATTTTTGCTTTATTAAAAGGGTTCGAACAAAAAGATTGGATTACCGCAGTAATTGTGGCTAGTTCACTTTATTTATTCTTTATTGGCATGGTTTTACAGGTTCTTCCCAAGCTAGGGCAGAAAGATTAAAAAAGCGAAGAATAAACAGATAATGCTTTCGTAAATCTCTGGACTGCGTTAAAACAGTGTCAAAATTGAGTAAGATATTATGACGCAAACACAGATAAAAAAGCTTGGTTCTCCTTCTTCTTCCTTTCAACATAACATGGATGCCCCTCTACCGATTATTCGTAAAAGACGCTTACGGCAGAATGCGGGATTTCGCTCTATGGTGCGTGAAAATACTTTAAGTGCGAGTGATTTTATCTTGCCTATGTTTGTCGAAGAAAACGTCAGTGAGCGCGCAGCAATTTCATCTTTACCCGGTGTTTATAGAGAGTCTGAGCAATCCTTAGGGAATATTGTGAAGGACGCTGCGGCGACAGGTTTGAAATCCATTATGTTATTTGGTGTCTCGCATAATAAAGACGAGAGCGGAGCGGATAGCCTGCATTCTAAAGGATTATTTGCACGTATGATTGACCGTGCAAAGCAAGCCTCGCCGGAAACTTTGGTGGTGGCGGATTTATGTTTTTGTGAATATACCGACCATGGGCATTGTGGGCCATTAACAAAACATGGTGATGTGGATAATGATGCCACATTGGAAAATTTGATGAGGCAGGCCGTTGTGGCGGCGGAAGCCGGCGCGGACATGGTTGCGCCATCTGGCATGATGGACGGTATGGTTGCCGCGATACGTGAGGGACTTGATCAAAGCGGGTTTGAACATGTACCGATAATGTCTTATGCAACGAAATTTGCATCTTGTTTCTATGGGCCGTTCCGCGACGCTGCGGGATGTGGGCTTGGCAAAGGTAATCGCAAAACATATCAGATGGATCCCGCCAATGCGCGTGAAGCAATCGAAGAAGCCATGCAGGATGAGATGGAGGGCGCAGATATCTTAATGGTTAAGCCGGGCATGCCGTATCTGGATATTCTTGCAAATATACGTCAGGAAACGAACTTGCCGCTTGCGATTTATCAGGTCAGCGGGGAATATGCGATGATTAAATCCGCCGCAGAAAAAGGATTATTAGACGAGACAGATGCTATGATGGAATCTCTTCTTGCCTTTAAACGTGCAGGAGCAGACATTATTTTGAGTTATTTTTCGCTGGATGCAATCAAACAAATTAAAGACGGATATCTGGAGAATGTATAATTTTGATCATAAACCAATCATTATAGGTACCCGCGACAGTAATATGGCGATGCAAATGGCTAATAATGTTGCCAGCCAATTAAAACATGCCTATCCGCAGATTAGTATTGAAGTAAAAGGATTTAAGTCCGATGGCGATTTATTCATGGGTAATTTGGCAACTATTGGTGGTAAGGGCGCTTTTGTTCGTAACTTAGATGATAAATTAATACGCGGCACGATTGATTGCGCGGTGCATTCCTTAAAGGATATCCCCGGTGATGTGGAATGTCATAAAGATTTAAAGCATCTGGCAATGTTAGAGCGTGAGGATCCACGCGATTGTATGGTGATGAATGAGGGGGTTACAAATGTTGAACCTCATCATATTTTGGCAACGTCTTCACCGCGTCGCAGGGCATTTTTAAAAAAGTTATATCCCGGAAACAAGGTTATTCCCCTTCGTGGGAATGTTAATACGCGTCTTCGTAAGCTACAGGACGGCGAGTTTGACGGTATGGTGCTATCTTATGCTGGTTTAAAACGGTTGGCATTGGAGCATCATGCGACAAAAATTTATGATCCTTGTGAATTTTTACCTGCTATCGGGCAAGGGGTTGTATGTTTAAAGGTTCGCCGTGCAGATATTAAGGTTTGTGAGTATCTTCGTACGTTAAATAATACTCAAACCGAAATGACAGTTACTGCGGAGCGTGAAATGCTCTATGTGCTAAAGGGGGACTGCCATAGTGCAATTGCAGGATATTGCACATTTGAAAATGAGCGTTTATCTATGACCGGAATGGTTGCCGCGCCTGATGGGTCGGAATTTGTAACAGCATCAGCCTCACAATCCATCCATGAGGCGCCGGAAAATCTGGGGCGCCTGATTGCTGAGGATTTAATTGCGCAGGGCGCAAAGAAATATCTGGGTGCCTGTGCCAGATTGCCATTATATAGTTAACTTAGCCGATATCTTTACTCATGACAGCATGGGGTATATGGTCAATCATTAATAAATAGCCTCTTTGGGAAAATCCAAGATCCGTGTAAAATTCGCTTACGTCGAGTTCAGCATAAAGAGATAATCTTTTATAACCAACGGCAGCGCCAAAATCTTCGCCTAACTGAATTAATCTTCTCCCAAAACCCTCTCCACGATAACATGGTCGGATGCATACATTAAATATTTCTGCGCAGTGTTGATCTGTCTCAGATTCCTGAAGTGACATAACGCCAATTCCCGTTGAGTTTTGATCTGTTAAAAGAAGGGTATGCGTATTGGGGGCATTACAAATATCTCTGCGAAGTTCTAAAATTGGCTCATCTTCAAGTTCCGGGAAGGATGACGTTAAAACAGATATTAGAATATCTAGTATTTTAGTATCTGTATAAGTATCTACTTTTAATGCAAGTAAGCTTTCCAGATGAATATCAGGATTCATAATTAAGGCACTCTCTATTATTTTTTTTAATTATAGTAAAAAGAGGTGCTAACTATGTCAATAAAAAAACTGGCTAAGCTGCGCTAATCCCTGCTTTTTTAGCCTGTTCTTCTAAGCTGGTGGGGCCGCCTTTTGCCATAGCATTTAGGCGGCCATTTTGAGGGCCTTTTTCCGGAATTTCATCATTTTGCAGGGATTTTAATATCTCTACCATACGGTCATAGGTCAGGTCTTCGTAAAAATCATCATTGATCTGAACCATTGGAGCATTCGTACATGCTCCCAAACACTCAACTTCGATCAAAGTAAAATAGCCATCTTTAGTAGTCTCGTAGTTGTGAGAGAGGCCTGTTGTGTCTTTAACTGCCTTCATAATATCATCTGATCGGCATAGCCAGCATGGTGTGGTTGTACATACTTGTAATAAATATTTTCCAACGGGCTCCATATTATACATAGAATAAAAGCTTGCGACCTCATAAACGCGCATGGCGGGCATATCCAGGACTTCGGCAATATGATCCATGGCGGCGCGTGGAATCCACCCACCAACTGGCGGGTTTAGTTTTAAGCCATCCGCACCAACTTCACGCTGCGCCAAATCGAGTAAAGGCATAACCGCGGATTGCTGACGTCCTTTTGGGTAACGCGCGATAATTTCTTCTACTTTTTTCTTGCCCTTAAATTTAAAATCTTTGGGTTGGTAGGGGGCATTTAAATCAAATTTTTTCTTCATGGATTTTTCTATGGTTTTTACAGAGATCAATTTAGTATAAACCGTTATCGGGATAAAGGTTTTTAGTTTTAATTTCGTAAGAATTTATTTTTCTTAAATTTAAAATGTACTTTTTATAAAACTAAAATCAGATCCCCATTAAGAATTTTGGCGTTTTGTTTTTATAATTACTGATTAGGAACTTTATCAACTGTAGTTTGTTATGTTTTCACATGGGAGGATCAATGAAGGAAAGATATAGATTTATAATAATCTTTATAATTACATTTTTGGCGGGATCAAGTTTTGCAGAAGATAGTAAGACATATAAGGATCGTTTTTCAAATGGGTTAGCAGAAGACAAATATCAATTTCTAACATTTACGATAGAAAATGATTTTTTCGGCGGGGGTACTGATCAGCAATATACTAATGGATTCCGTTTTACCTATTTTGACATGGGCGGCGAACCGTCTTTTATTGGTAAAATTATGGATGAAGCCGTTCCGCATTTCGAAATCGATGAGACGACGGCTGCTTATTATTCTTTTGGGCAAAATTTATATACGCCGGATGTTATTACTACGCGAATTCCTGATCCAAATGATCGTCCCTATGCGTCATTTTTATATGGGTCGGCAGGATTATCCAATGTATCAGGTAATCATATTGACGATTTGGAATTAACATTGGGTATCGTTGGGCCTCTGGCACTGGGAGAAGAAGTTCAAGAATCAGTACATCACTTATTTGACTTGGATGATCCGGCAGGTTGGGACTATCAACTTGAAAATGAGCCGGCAGTTATCTTATCATGGCAAAGAAAGTGGCCTGAAGTTGTATTTAGTGATCTTGATATTCTTCATTTTCGCGCATCGCCGCATGTTGGTGTTTCACTTGGTAATGTTTACACCTATGCCGCCACTGGTCTGACTATTCAATTAACGCCAAAACAATATAAATGGCAATCACAGCCGTTACGTGTGCGCCCTGCATTACCGGGCAGCGGCTTTTTTGCAGTTCCGGAAAGTAAGTTTGCATGGTCTTTATTTGCAGGTGTGGAGGGGCGAGCCATAGGGCGTAATATTTTTCTTGATGGTAATACTTTTAGAGATAGCCCTTCGGTTGACAAGAATTACTTTGTAGCAGATGCCAATACAGGAATTTCCATGACATACGGCAAAACGCAAATTTCTTATACTCTTAATTGGCGTTCAAAAGAATTCCATGATCAGAATGAGGCATCTGTTTTTGGTGTGGTTTCAATTGGAAGAAGGTTTTAATAAGTAGGAATTATCAAAAATTTTAAATTTTTGATAATGGCGCGAGCGACGGGACTTGAACCCGCGACCTCCGCCGTGACAGGGCGGCGCTCTAACCAACTGAGCTACGCCCGCGCATTGGATAGGAAGCAATATTCATAGTAACTTGAGAGATAAAATGCAAGCCCTGAAATCAAAAAAATTAGAAAAAACTTTCTGGCGGCACAAAATTTAGACCCAGACTGTCCGCAACACCTTTATATGTAACGTTTCCATGACATACATTTAATCCTTCTTTTAAATGCGGATTCTCTTGTAGTGCATTTTTCCACCCTTTATTTGCAATTTGTAGAATGTAGGGCAGGGTGGCATTATTGAGTGCAAGGGTTGAAGTTAATGGAACGGCGCCGGGCATATTGGCAACGCAATAATGAATTACATCGTCAACAATATAGATGGGATCTTTATGTGTTGTGGCATGGCTGGTTTCAAAGCAGCCACCTTGGTCAATTGCGATATCAACTAATACAGATCCCGGTTGCATTTCTTTTAGCCATTCTTTTTTAACTAGTTTGGGTGCTGATGCACCAGGAATCAAGACTGCGCCGATAACGAGATCAGATTGTTTCACACAGCGTTCCAATGTTTCAAGATTAGAATATTCAATTGTCGCTGAAGATCCAAAATGCTTATCTAACTCTCTTAGTTTATCTGGAGATCGCTCTAAAATAGTAACGTTTGCGCCTAGTCCTACGGCCATTTGAGCCGCATTGAATCCGGATACACCGCCGCCTATAATGGTAACGTTAGCTGGCGATACACCGGGAACTCCGCTAATCAGCCTGCCATTTCCCCCCATATGTTTTTGTAAATAGATAGCGCCGACCTGAGTTGCTAAGCGTCCTGCTACTTCACTCATTGGCGTTAGTAAGGGGAGGCCGCCCTGTTTATCAATAACAGTTTCATAGGCAATGGCGACGGATTTTGATTTGATTAGGCCGTTTGTTTGATCTCGGTCAGCAGCTAAATGCAGATAAGTAAATAAGATCTGACCATCTTTTAGTTGTTCATATTCACTTTTTTGAGGCTCTTTTACTTTAACGATCATTTCGCAGCTATTAAAGATTTCTGCTGTATCACTTACTATCTTGGCGCCTGCCGCGATGTAGGTACCATCATCAAAATTTATTCCGGCGCCGGAATTTTTTTCTACTAAAACATTATGTCCGGCATTCGTAAGCTCTCTAACAGAGGCGGGTGTTAAGCCAACTCGATGTTCTTGGGATTTTATTTCTTTTAAACAACCAATTTTCATGTGGAACTCCCTATTTTATTTATTAAATCATAATATTTTCTTAATTTTTAAAAAAGAAAAATATGTTTTTTCTAAATTTTTCAATCTATTAGTGCGAATTAAGGCAGAATGTGACAAAAGTTTGGCAAAAGCGTTTTTTTTATGATAGTATGAGTTTATTAACTAAATAAGCTTATGAGGAGAAAATATATGCTTACTACACTTAAAACAACTGGCTTGAAATTTACAGCCGTTCTTACAACAGGAATGCTACTGTCAACTTCTGCAATGGCAACTACAACTATTGGTAAATCTACAAAAGGTTTAGAAGAGTTAACTGAAAACTTTATTGATAACACATTGAACCTACCTGGTTTGATTTCAATTGTTGCTTACATGGCTGGTCTTGCTCTTGGTGTTCTTGGTGTTCTTAAATTGAAAGATCACGTTGAAAACCCATCACAGACACCTTTGAAAGATGGTGCTGTTCGTTTAGGCGCCGGCGGTGCTTTACTTGCCCTTCCATTCCTATACGAAGTTATTATCGATTCACAAACTGGTGGTGAAGATGGTATGGCATCACAAGTTGTTCAGCTACAAGGCTTGAGCAAAGACCGTACAGTTGGTTAATTTCGCTTAATTATATTATTTCAAAAGGCCCGGATACATACCGGGTCTTTTTTTATTCTTTGGAATATGCTTTAAGTACGAGACAAATCACTTTATAGTTAGAATATATGAATAAATTTGATGCACTTGGATTATCTGAAAAAACTGTGAAGGCGGTTACGGAATGTGGTTACACGGATCCGACTCCTATTCAAGCTAAGACCATTCCTTCTATATTAATGATGCGTGATGTCATTGGCTTAGCGCAGACGGGCACAGGTAAGACGGCTTCTTTTACATTGCCGATGATTGATATTTTATCAGATGGTCGTGCGCGTGCAAAAATGCCGCGCTCACTTATATTATCTCCCACACGTGAACTTGCGGCGCAGATTGCGGATAACTTTACCAAATATGGCAAGTATCATAATTTGAATATGGCTCTACTCGTCGGAGGTGTATCCATGGGGGACCAGCTTAAAAAGTTGGATTCCGGTGTAGATGTTTTGATTGCAACGCCGGGCAGATTGCTGGATTTATTTGACCGCGGCGCCATTTTATTAACTGATATCAAGATTTTTGTGATTGATGAAGCAGACCGAATGTTGGATATGGGATTTATTCCCGATATTGAAAAGATTGCATCTTTTTTACCGGTTTCACGCCAGACATTATTATTTTCCGCAACCATGGCTAAAGAAATCAAGAAGCTTAGTGAAAAATTTCTAAGCAATCCAAAGGAAATTAGTGTGTCTCCGCCGGCATCGCCCGCCACAACAGTTGAGCAAAGCTTAACATTCACAACGCCGCGTTTGAAAAAAGAAATGTTGTTGCGTTTAATTAAATCCGAAGAAATTAAAAATGCATTTGTATTTTGTAACCGTAAAAAAGACATTGGCGCTTTAAAGCAGTGGTTAGCGAAAAAGGGGCTCAATGTGGGTGAAATTCACGGGGATATGGCGCAAGACGTGCGTACAAAAACCTTAGAGTCATTTAAAAAAGAAGAAATTACATTTCTGATTTGTAGTGATGTCGTTGCCAGAGGTATTGATATCAAGGGCGTTAGTCATGTTTTCAATTATGATGTTCCTATGAACGCAGATGATTACGTGCACCGTATTGGTCGGACGGGGCGCGCTGGGCAAGCTGGACGCACGATGATGTTGGCAACAGAAAGCGACCAGAAATTTTTAGATGCAATTGAAAAAAATATTTCGAAAAAAATTCCGATTTTAGATCTTGATAAAGATGTATACGGAACCAAAGGTGAAAAGAAATCGTCATCACAGAGCATAGAACGACCGCCGACGAAATCAAAAAATAAAAATGACAAGGACGTGCAAACCGCCTCTAAAAATCGCAATTCGCATGTGAGCGCGTTAAAATCAGACGCGTCAACCGGATTTGGCGATGACGTTCCTGATTTCTTTAAAATAAAATCCATTTGATTCTTGTGGATAGAATTTTTCTTTTTGCCTGTATTTAAGACGCACATATTTTTATTTTTTATACTTGGCAAATGAAGAATATTTTTCAGCTAAAACTAATCTGCCTTGGATTTTATATTATTTTTTCGGTTAGCTTCGGTTTTGTCTTACTTGCGAGTGAGTTACAGGAAGATAATAAATCTGCTCATTATAATAAGGGGCATGACATACCTCTTAAATCATTTAAATCGGCAAATATAATTACTTTGGCGGAGAGTCGGGGATAATATGGGGTATTCAGGAAGTAAGGCTATATTTATTATATGTTTTCTTGCCTTATTAACCGCGTGCATATTGAGCATAACGATTAAATTTCTTGGCGCGTTGATTATTTTTTGGGCATCCGTCTCACTTTTTTCTTTTTTTAGAATTGTAAATTCATACCATGATACAGGTGAGGTATGTAGTAGGGATAAGTCGGTAGGTCTAATCTTAAAAGGGCTTCAGAGACAAGGCAGAGAAAAGCAAAAGGCTATATTGAGGTCAAATTTAAATTCATCATTATTTATTCTAATTTCGATGAGCGCTTTTTCTTCTCTCTTAATATTTCTAGATGGTGCGCCAAATGCATTAAATTATATTGGGATTGTTACACTTAGCGTTTTGATCTTTTGGAATATTCATAACCATGCTTTAAACCCGTATAAAGCCAGTCTCGTTGGCACTCTTTTGTCGGCTATTTTGTGTATACAAATTTTATTTTTTCATGATTTGTATATTGATTTGAACCGCTTTACGCACTTGTCTTTTGTTAATTTAGCTTTGATGGGGCCTGCTTTGTTTTTGGGGGGCGTATATTTAAACGGGATGATAACCAGACATAAATATCGCTTATTTCCAATAACCGGATTATTTTTGCTAGGCTTTGCAATGATAATGGGCGCGCAGTTAGCTTTAATGACCATTCCTGTTTTATCAGCATTATTGGGGATTTGTTTTTCACAATCATTTTCTACATGGCGTCAAAGAGATTACAAAGATTCTTGTTATAGTGAATTCCTTGCTTGATTTTTTACGCATTTAGGATTATAATCCTTACTTGGCTATGCCCAAAAACCGTTCAAAGCTCGCATTCTGCGGGCTTTTTTTATGTTTAGAAAGGATAAAACATGACAACATATCTTCCCACAGATTCTGATAATAATCCGATTCCCGCATTGCGGCTGAAGGATAATAAAGCGCATAAGATTACAAGCAGTACGTCTTCCGCGCGTAATAGTGTCGCCTTTGAAGGGGATACGAAAGTGGTGAGTATATACGCAACTCAAGATGTTTTCTTACGATTTGGCAATAATAGCGTAACAGCGACAACGAGCGACCATTTCTTTCCCGCGGGTGTTTATTATGACGTGTCCATAGGCGGGGATAAGACGGGACATAGCGATTATCTTGCGGTTATTCAATCCAGCGCAAGCGGAATTGTCTATATTTCAGAGAAATCTTAAATTGCGCGACGTGATTTGAAGGCGGTCATAATAGTGCCATCATCAAGATAATCTAACTCACCTCCAACGGGCATACCATGGGCCAATCTGGAAATGTTAATTTGATTATGGCGGCGATGAATTAAATCTGTGACGTAATGAGCCGTTGTTTGCCCATCGACAGTTGCACTAAGCGCCAGAATAATTTCTTCAATCTCTTCGTCCTCTAATCGCATTTCAAGGTCGGAGAGATTAAGGTTATCAGGTGTTACACCATCAATAACGGATAGCACACCGCCCAAAACATGATAGACACCTTGATAGGAATGCGTGCGCTCAATAGCCCATAGATCGCCAATATTGGCAATAATGCATAGTGTTTTCGTATCTCGTTTAGGGCTGGCACAAATTGCACAGACATCAATCATGTCAAGATTGCCGCATTTGGAGCAAATTTTCATTTGATCCGCGGTGTTTCTCAAAGTTTGTGCCAAATCAATCATTGATCCGCGTCCCTTTGTTAACATGTGAAGCGCAATACGCTTTGCAGAGCGCGGCCCTAATCCCGGAAGTAGAGAAAATTGCTTCACCAGATGATCAAATGGCGTTTTGGACATTACTGGTTATAGCGCTGAACTTTGCGAGATGGGTTGTGATAAAAGAATAAGCTATCTTTTAAATCTATACCTGTCTCCATTTCAGAAAGAGATATTTCAGTAATAGCGCCCTGAGGATCAACCACGCGCCATTTTTGAAGTAAAAGAGGATCTTCAGTAAAACCGAGGCTTAACTCACCCGCATCAGGATCTGCCGACTGAACTAAGGTTATTTGTAAAAGGCCAGCGGCGCGTTTAATGTCTGTGACAATAATGTCTTTGCTCAAATTTAAATTAGGACGCAAAATAAAATCGGCGAGTGTCTGGCCAATCGGCGCGTTTGACTGTTCTTGAACGGCAGCATCATAGAAATAAATAAATGACCCATCCGCCACAACAAAATCATTCACCGGCGCATCATATTCAAAGCGTAATTTTCCGGGGCGATTCAAATAAAAGGTGCCTGTAGTACGAATACCATCAGGATCAATTTGCACAAACTTTGAACGAGCCGTAGTTAAGCCGTTTAAATAAGATTCAATGTTTTTAATATCTTGCTCCGGCGCCGCATTTGCGCTGCCTGAAAAAGAAAATAAGGCAAAAATAACGGCATATTTAATCACTTTAGTGACCAAAATTAGTTTCCAGTATTTCATCATGTTTTTCATTATTTGAATATCTTTCATGAATGGTTATTTTTTAAAGATCTTTTGGCGCGACGTACCAGTATATTTAACACTTCTACCATAAAGCTGAAGCCCATTGCAAAATACAAATAGCCCTTAGGAACATGAACGTGGAAGCCTTCAGCAATCAGCATTAATCCGATTAATAACATATAGCTTAGCGCTAAGATTTTGACAGTGGGGTGACGATTAATAAAATCGCTTACTAGATCGACGGCCAAGATCATAACCACAAGAGAAATCAAAATGGCGGCAACCATAACCACCAGGTCATCTGCGATGCCAATAGCCGTCATAACGCTGTCGAATGAAAATACAATATCCATAAAGGCTATCTGTAAAATCACGAATAACAACATGTTAGAGCGGGTTTTCTTTGCGGTTTCCTTATGTCCCGGACCTTCCAGATTTTCATGAATTTCATGTGTCCCTTTAGCTAACAAAAATAGACCGCCGAATATCAGAAGAATATCCCGCCATGAAACATCCTGTTCGTATATGGTAAAGAGCGGTGCTTCAAGTTGTGCCAAAAAGAAGGCTATTGAAAGTAATATTAGGCGAGAAGCAACCGCAACTAATAACCCTAATTTTCGTGCAATCGGCTGTTGTTTAGCTGGAAGCTTATCCGATAAAATGGAAATCAGAATTAAATTATCTATTCCTAAAATAATCTCAAGAGCCAGTAATGTTGCGAATGCAGCCCAAACGCTGGGGTCACTTAATAGTGATAAAATATATTCCATAGGTTAAGCCTGTAATTCCTTCATTATTCCTTTAACTCCGTTTTCTATCAGATCGAACGCCTTTGTAAAATGTTCGGTTCCGCCATAATACGGATCCGGTACATCTGTCCACTCCGAATCTGTGGCAAAGGCAGAATGCATCTTAATATCTGCCTTTGAATCTTTGGGTTTATTTAAATTTAAATAGTCAAAATGTCCTTTATCCATAGCAATGATTAAATCAAAATCGTAATAATCTTCGTTTTTAAGGGGGCGGGATCGTATATTTTCAATGCAATATCCTCTATTTACGGCTTCTTCAACGGCGCGCGGGTCGGGTGGGCTGCCTTCATGCCATCCATGTGTGCCGCATGAATCGACATTAATTTTATCGTTGCCGTTTTCTGCTAATAATTGCCGCAACATCCCGTCTGCCGTGGGGGAGCGGCATATATTTCCTGTGCAGACAAATAGAACGGACGTGTACATATTACTTGACCCTATAATGCTTATCTTTATTCTGCAAGATATGTCAGATGAAACGGAAGGCAAGCAGCAAGAAATAATTGTGCGTTTAGCGCAAAATGATGCTGAGCGTGAAGCCGCGCAAATACTGCGTTATAAAGTCTTTTACGAAGAGTTTGGGGCCATCCCTTCGCCGCGTGTCAAAGAAAGTAAAAAAGATTGGGATCAGTTTGATGAAGTGGCTGAACACATGGTTGTGTTGGACGAATCACTTGGCACGGGCCCGGATTCCATAATTGGAACTTATCGGCTTTGCGATCAAAAAGCGGCAAATAGCGTAGGTCAGTTTTATACTCAGGAAGAATACGATATCTCTCCTTTAATTGATTGCGGCGCAAATTTACTGGAGCTTGGACGTTCTTGTGTGGAGGTAGAATATCGGACGCGCCCTGTCTTGCAAAAGCTATGGCAAGGCATTGCTGATTATGTTTTGGAGCATGAAATTGAAATTCTGTTCGGATGCGGCAGTTTTCATGGTACAGACCCGCAGGAGCATGCCGAGGCGCTATCATATTTGCATCATTACCATCTCGCTGCGCCGGGCATCCGTCCGCGCTCACTTGATAAGCATTATGTCGAAATGAATTTGATGGCAAAATCGCGTATCAATCAAAAACAAATCTTAACCAGTCTGCCTCCTTTAATTAAAGGATATTTACGCATCGGCGCAATGATTGGTGATGGTGCCTATGTGGATAAAGATTTTAATACAACGGATGTTTGCGTTGTCTTACAAACTCAATTAATTGCCAATCGTTATCGCCGCCACTATGAAAAGGATGGGCGGACATTTAAAGAGTCGGAATGACTCTGAATATTCAAATTTATAACTAATCTTAAATCCTTATTCGGTATATTTATTGTATGAGCCTTATATTTGCAGTTTTTAAAGTTTTCTTGTTCCTGATCTGGTGCGTAATCATGGTACCCATACAGGCGGTTGTTTTGGTATTCACCAAAGGGCAGGGGGCATACATTATCCCTAAATTTTGGCATAAGGGCGTATGCTTAATTTTTGGAATTAATGTTAAAATTGTCGGTAAGCCAGTGCATGACCGGCAGATTATGTATGTCTCCAACCATTTATCTTATCTTGATATTCCGGCGATTGGCTCTTATTTGAAGGCATCATTCATAGCAAAACAAGAGGTCGCGGGATGGCCGGTTTTTGGTTTTTTGTCCAAAATGCAACAAACCGCTTTTGTGGATAGAACCGGCGCACGGATTAAAGAAGATCATTATTCCCTAGGCAGCATGCTAGATGCTGGAAAAAGTCTGATTTTATTTCCGGAAGGCACGTCATCAGATGCGACAGAATTGCTACCATTTAAATCACGCTTATTTACGTTGGTCATTGAGCGCGTGGGTAATGTAGCGGTGCAGCCCTTTACCATTCGCTTGCCCCATGCCAAAAACCAGAAAGATCGCGATCAATATGCTTGGTATGGAGACATGGATTTGGCGCCGCATTTATGGGCTCTTGCTAAAACAAACGGGGTGACTGTCGAGCTAGTGTTTCATGATTTAATTGAGCTTGATGAAAATGTAGAGCGTAAAAATTTAACGGATCAATGCTTTGATATGATAAAAAGTGGATTATAAGATTATTCTGACATAGACAAATCTGTTTCAATCCCCTACATTCCAGCTTTAGATAATAATAAAAATAGAGCTAAAAATGTCATCTGTCATGCCCATTCCTATGTCTTCTGCAAATCTTCCATTTAAGCGCGTTCTTCTGAAAATGTCAGGGGAAGTCTTAATGGGAAAGAATGAATTCGGACTTGATCCCGAAACTGTGGATCGCGTTGCCAGAGATATAAAAGAAGTCAAAGATATGGGCGTCGAAGTTTGCGTAACGGTCGGGGCAGGGAATATTTTTCGTGGCGTATCGGGTGCATCACAGGGGATGGATCGAACAACCGCAGATTACATGGGAATGCTTGGCATTGTTATTAATGCGCTGGCGCTTCAAAATTCTTTAGAGAGATTGGGAGTACAAACACGAGTACAGTCGGCTATTCGTATGGATACGATTTGTGAGCCTTATATTCGTCGCCGTGCGGTACGTCATATGCAAAAAGGGCGTGTTGTTATATTCGCCGCCGGGACGGGTAATCCTTATTTTACGTCGGATACGGCGGCAACGCTGCGCGCATCCGAAATGGATTGTGATGCCATTTTTAAAGGTACAAAGGTCGATGGTGTTTATACGGCTGATCCAATGAAAGATCCCGATGCTAAGCATTATGAGAAGATTGATTACATGGAAGTATTAACAAAGAATTTGCGCGTAATGGATACAACGGCAATTTCCCTGGCTAAAGAAAATAATATTCCGATTGTTATCTTTTCTATTCGTGAAGAAGGTAATATCGCTAAGGTTCTTAAAGGTGAGGGAAAATACACAATTGTGAAGAGTGAAAATTAGGAAAAAAAAGAGGAAATAAGATGGCTGAATTTAATCTAAAAGATCTCCGTATGCGGATGGATAAATCAATTGAAAGTTTGACAAATGATTTTAACGGACTTCGTACAGGGCGCGCTTCGGTGAATATGCTCGATCCTGTTGTGGTGGATGTTTATGGCTCTCGTATGCCATTAAATCAGGTGGCAAGTGTTTCGACGCCTGAATCCCGCTTGATATCTGTATCTGTATGGGATGCAAATAATGTAAAGGCAGTTGAAAAAGCCATTGCAAATGCAGGGCTAGGTTTAAACCCACAACCAGAGGGAAATATTATTCGCGTTCCTGTGCCGGAATTGAATGAAGAGCGCCGTAAGGAATTGACTAAAGTTGCCGGGCAATATGCAGAAAGCGGTAAAGTTGCCGTGCGGAATATTCGCCGTGACGGGATGGATGCCTTAAAGCTTAAAGAAAAAGCGAAGGAAATTTCTGAAGATGATTTAAAGCGTTTATCTGATGATGTGCAAAAGCTAACAGATGAGAAAATCAAAGAAATAGATGACATGCTATCTTCCAAAGAAAAAGATATTATGACCGTATAAGGCAATTTATTTATTTAGTTATCGAGCCGTTTGTGTTAATCGAATACATAATGGCCGAAAATAAAGATAAATTATCACCGGAACATCCCAACCATATTGCCATCATAATGGATGGAAACGGACGCTGGGCACAGGCGCGCGGACTCCCCAGATTGGAGGGGCATCGCCGCGGCGTTGAGGCCGTGAAAAAAACAGTTAAAACAACGATGGAATTACATATTCCATATTTGACTCTTTTTGGATTTTCATCAGAAAACTGGAAGCGCCCGCAAGAAGAAATTAAAGAGCTGATGAAGCTTTTAAGATATTATTTGCGTTCTGAAACGGCAGAACTTCATAAGAACGATATTCGCATACGTGTAATTGGTGATCGGACAGCATTTAGCCAAGATATTATCGAACTTATTGATAATGCGGAAAAATTGACCAAAGACAATTCATCTTTAACTTTAACAATTGCCCTTAACTATGGCGGACGAAACGATATTCTGCGCGCGGCAAAAAAAGTTGCTGATAGTGGGCTTGACCTAAATGATGAGGGTTTTGAAGTTGCTTTTCAGCAATCACTCATGACAAAAGGGCTTCCGGATCCTGATTTGTTAATTCGCACAAGCGGAGAGCAACGCATTAGTAATTTTCTTCTTTGGCAATGCGCCTATAGTGAATTGTATTTTACAGATATAAACTGGCCAGACTTTAATAGAGAAAGCTTGATAGAGGCGATTGAATCCTATACCAAGAGAGAGCGTCGTTATGGCGACGTTAAAATTATTAAGTCATAAAACATGAATTTATCATCATTTCACACTAGGCTGATTTCTGCTCTAATCATGTTTCCGCCTGTTGTGCTCATCGTTTATCTGGGGGGCGTATATTTTGCCTCCCTAATGGTATTGACGCTATTCATCTCAATGTATGAATGGATACGCTTATCGAAAAAAACGCATTATTATCTTTTGTTTTCGCTCATAGGCATCATTTATTTAGGCGGCGCGCATTATTTGTTTTATCAATTACGTGAAATTCCTGAAATTGGATGGATTTTTTCGATTTTGGCTTATTTTTGCGTATGGTCATCAGATAGCTTCGCCTATATTTTCGGAAAAAAAATTGGCGGTGCCAAGCTTGCTCCAAAAATCAGCCCTAATAAAACCAGAGCGGGTTTGCTGGGAGCGGTATTTGGGGCTGTTATCGTTCTTGTTATCGGCGATATTGTTATGACTCTATTGGGAATTGATCAGCCAAATATGGGCGTGGTATTTATCGTCATCTTTGGAGCATTGATCGGGTTATTTGCCCAGATTGGTGATCTATTGGTATCTGCTTTGAAGCGCAAAGCTAACCAAAAAGACTCTGGGCATATTATTCCGGGACATGGTGGTTTATTGGATCGTATTGATGCCTTATTATTGGCGGCGCCTATATTTTATGTGGGCGTAGAATTGTTTTTAATTGGGTAGAATGCAAAAGAAAAAAATCAATATTCTGGGGGTGACCGGATCGGTTGGACGTAGCGCTGTGGATGTAATTTTGGCGCATGCGGAAAAATTTGAAGTCAATCTTATCTCCGCGCACCAAAAAGCAGATGAGTTAACAGAAATTGCCTCAAAATTAGGAGCAAAGCATGCGGTTTTAACCAGCAAAAAAGATCATCAATTACACGATTACTTGCAAGTACCCGTAGACATTACGTTGGCGGCGATAGTGGGGATGGCGGGGTTGGAATCATTAATGGCGGCCATTCCCCATTCCAAAGCAATTGCGATTGCCAACAAAGAGCCTTTAGTTGCGGCAGGTGATTTAGTTTTGGCGGCCTGTGAAAAGTACGGTACAAAAATTTTGCCGGTCGATAGTGAGCATAACGCCATATTTCAAGTGTTTGATCAGACGCAAAAAGATCAAATTGAGCGTATAATTCTAACAGCCTCAGGCGGCCCATTTCGAGAGGCATCTCGGGAAAATATGAGGAATATCACACCGGAGCAAGCAGTTAAACATCCTAATTGGTCAATGGGCGCTAAAATTTCAATTGATAGCGCGACCATGATGAATAAGGCTCTGGAGGTAATTGAAGCGCATTATTTGTTTGGAATGCCCGCGGATAAAATTGATGTGCTGGTTCATCCACAATCCATTATTCATTCCATGGTCGAATATAGTGATGGCTCTGTTTTGGCACAGCTGGGGGCAGCCGATATGAAAACACCAATTACATACGCTTTGGGTTGGCCAAATAGAATGTCATCACCAGGGCAAAAGCTGGATTTTAAAGCGATATCCAGATTAGATTTTACAGCGCCGGATTTGGAACGCTTTCCGTCCATAAGGCTAGGTTATGAGTGTTTAAAGGCGGGGCAGGCGGCGTGTTTGGTGTTTAATACCGCCAACGAGATAGCTGTTCAGGCTTTTTTAAATCATAAAATAGGATTTTTGGACATTGTTGATAATGTTGAGAAAGCATTAAATGAGATTAATCCGATTGAGCTTTCGGACTTGGAGAGTATTCTGGAGTATGATAAAAACGTGCGGGATTTTACAAATCACACTATATTAAACAATTAATGAAAATGAATTAAAGGACATTTATGGCGACAGTTTCGGATTTTATGCAGTTAATGGCGCAAAACGTTTGGTTATATGGCGGCGCCTTTCTTGTGGTTCTTTCCATATTGGTATTTGTCCATGAATGGGGGCACTATATTGTTGCGAAGAAGTGCGGCGTAAAAGTTGATTCATTCTCAATTGGCTTTGGTCCTGAATTATTTGGCTATACAGATAAAGCCGGAACGCGCTGGAAATTTTCACTCATTCCGCTCGGCGGTTATGTGAAGATGTTTGGGGATCAGGATCCCTCAAGCGCGGGTTTTTCAGATGAGGTCATGATAGGCGAGGCTGATGATGAGACATCACGCCCTATGACAGAGGCGGAACGTAAGCAAGCATTTTTTGCAAAATCAGTTGCACAGCGCGCTGCAGTTGTATTTGCAGGGCCTGCGATAAATTTTATTTTTGCAATTATATTGCTGGCGGGACTTTATACATTCTATGGTAAACCAGTAACACCGCCAATTGCCGGCGCAGTCGTTGAGGGCTCGGCGGCTGATAAAGCCGGTTTTGAACCACATGATCTCGTATTATCAATTGATAATAATAAAATTAATTCATTCGAGCAAATCAGACGCGCGGTGATGATTGGTCTTGATACTCCCTTAAACTTTGTGGTGGAACGTGATGGTCAGGAAGTTTCCTTTACGGCAACACCTGAAAAATTTCAAGAAAGAGACCATTTCGGTTTTTCTCAATCGCGCGGAATGCTTGGGATATTAGGGCCGGCTGAAGGATTACATTTATCAGCTATCATCAGTGTCAATGGGCGCGATGTTGGGGATGTTGATGCCGCCCGCGAGGAGATTTTAAAGCATCTAGATGGTGAGGTGACATTAGGTTTACGCCGTAGTGAGGATGAAACTGCATCTTATGTAACGCGCCCTTTGAAGGATTTGAACAGCGGGTTATTTGACGAAGCATCAGATGATTATAATCATCTGATCATTATGAATGAGATGAAGGAAACTACGTTATTAACCTATGGGCCTTTAACCAGCTTAAAGGAGGCAGTTGTTGAAACTGCGGATATTACTGTCAGTACATTATATGCATTGGGTCAGATGGTAACAGGAACAAGAAGCGCAAAGGAGCTTGGCGGTATTATCCGTATAGGGGCGATTGCGGGGGATATGGCAACAAGTGGGATAATTGCTCTGATTACATTTACTGCATTATTGTCAATCAATCTTGGATTGATTAATTTATTCCCAATTCCTTTATTGGACGGCGGGCATTTATTATTCTATGGCATTGAAGCAATTAAAGGCTCTCCTGTTTCTGAGAAAGTGCAAGAGTATGCATTCCGTTTTGGAGTCGTGGTGTTAGTCGGATTGATGCTGTTTGCCAATCTAAATGATATCTTTCATCTTCTTCTCTAGGCTATTGTAAAAACAACACAAATTTTTGTGCATATTTATTAAAAAATTAGAAAGCGAATTGACCGATTCTGTGAAATCTCCTATACAAGTGGGATGAAAAAATTCTGCTTTAGATTCTCTTTGTTTTCCCTTTTTATGATTTTTGCGACACTTGCTCACGCGCAGCAAACACTTCGTGAGATTAAGGTCAGTGGTTTGGAACGATTAGAGCCCGCGACGGTGTCTTCCTACATGAATCTAGAGCCCGGGCAGCCGCTCACTCAAGAAGCAATTGATGGCGCTTTACGTGATTTGTTTCAGACCGGCTTATTTGCGGATGTGAAAGTCCGCGCCGAAAGCGGTGTTATGACTGTCTTCGTGAAGGAGAACCCAATCATTAATCAAATTGCATTCGAGGGAAATCGACGTATTGATGATGATGAATTGCTCTCTGAAATTGCAATCCGTCCCCGTCAGGTATTCTCACGAACAAAGGTTCAGGCCGCGGTAACACGACTTTCTCAACTATATAACCGTCAAGGGCGCTTTTCAGTTGATATTGAACCAAAAATTATCAAGTTAGATCAAAATCGCATTAATTTAGTCTTTGAAGTGTCCGAAGGTGAAATTACCAAGGTGCGTTCGATTAAATTTATAGGGAATGAGCGTTTTTCAGATGCGGCCTTGCGCGAAGAATTATCCACGAAGGAAACAAGATGGTATCGTTTTATTACAGCAGATGACCGCTATGATCCGGACCGTTTGGCATTCGACCAAGAATTAATTCGCCGCTTTTATTTGCGTGAAGGTTACGCCGATTTTAATATTATTTCTGTGAATTCAGAGCTTTCCAGAAATAATAAGGATTTCTTTATTACGATTACCTTAGATGAAGGTGAGCGATATAAATTCGGTAATATAAATATAGATTCAAAAATCTCCAATTTTGATTCTTCTGTATTGCAGCCGGAAATTACTTTTGAGACAGGCGCTTGGTATAACGCTGAAAATGTCCAAGAAACAACAACCAAAATGACGAATAAACTGGGCGATTTGCAATATGCTTTTGTTAATGTACGTCCTGTTCCATATAAAAATGAAGCGAATAAAACCATTGATATCGCGCTGGAAATTAATGAATCTCCGCGTGTATTCGTTGAACGCATTAATATTAATGGGAACGTACGTACGCTTGATAAAGTTGTGCGCCGCGAAATTGAACTGATCGAAGGCGACCCATTCAATAGAAGTAAAGTTGCCGAGTCAGAGCAAAACATAAAAGATTTAGGGTATTTTGAAACTGTTAAAGTTGAAGCCACGCAAGGTAGTGCGCCGGATAAATCTGTGATTGATATCGATGTTGAAGAAAAATCAACTGGTGAGTTGTCTGTTGGGGCTGGTTTTTCAACTAATGATGGACCTTTGGCTGACTTCCGCATTCGTGAACGTAACTTCCTTGGACGTGGGCAAGACGTTCTTTTGGGCGCAACCGTTGCAGGGGAAAGAACAGAATTCGATTTCTCATTTACAGAGCCATATTTCTTAAATCGCGATTTATCTGCCGGCTTTGATTTGTTCCATATCACGCGTGATTTGCAGGATGAGAGCTCTTACGACCAAAAACGTACAGGCGGCGCCTTACGTATGGGGTATCCTCTATCTGAAAGATGGCGTCAAACTTTACGTTACCGATATGAATATAATGAGATTGAGAACGTTAATCCTGCCGCATCACTATATATTCGTGCACAGCAGGGCAAACGTACAACATCAGCCGTATCACAACGCCTAAGCTATGAGAATGTTGACTCAACATTGTTCCCAACTGATGGATGGTTAGGATGGCTTGATACTGAATATGCTGGAGTGGGCGGGGATGCAAATTATGTATCTGCCAAAATCGGTACATCTTATTTTGTACCTGTATATGATGACATCGTGTTCAATCTTCTTGGGGAAACTGGTGCCATTACAGGTGTTGGTGGTGAAAATGTTCAAATTAATGAGCGCTTCTTCCTTGGCGGGGCAACGTTACGCGGCTTTGAACAGGCCGGGATTGGTCCACGTGATATTACGACCACTGACGCGCTTGGTGGTAATTACTTCTATCGCGGCGCGGCTGAACTAAGTTTCCCGGTCTTCTTACCTAAGGAATTGGGTGTGAAAGGACATGCTTTCAGTGATATGGGCGCATTATGGGATATTGATGAAACATCTACATTGGCAAATCCATTTGATGATAATCAGGCGATCCGTGTATCTGCAGGGGTCGGCGTGTCATGGAGATCACCTTTTGGGCCAATTCGTGTTGATTTCGGCTTCCCGATCGTGAGTGAAGAATATGACGAAGAGGAAAACTTCCGCTTTAATTTCGGAACAAGATTTTAATTAAAAAAATAATGGGGATTCTATAAAATGAAACATATCGCACTCGCGCTTTCTGTTATAACGCTTTTAATGGCGACGCCCGTACAGGCGCAAAATATTGCCTTGGCTGATGCGGATTATTTAATGAATGTATCGGAAGCTGCCAAAAGTATAAAAGGCCAGCTTAAATCTCAACGTGAAAAATTTCAAAGTGACTTTAAATCTACACAAGCTTCGCTTCAAAAAGATGAGAAAGCTTTATTAGAAAAAAGAAAAAATCTTACTGATGAAGAGTTCAAAAAGCAAATATCTACGTTTCAATCAAAAATGAAAAGTGAGGAAAGCAAATTTCAAAAAAAGAAAGAGGGGCTTGATGAAGGGTTTTCAAATGCTTTAAAAGACCTTCAAAAAGAAATCGGACTTGTTATTCAGCAAGTTGCAAAAGAAAAATCGTTAGATTTGGTGATTTCAAAACAAAGTATTTTATTCGCAGCCGCGGGACAAAAGGATATTACAGAGGATGTGCTAACCGCATTGAATGCAAAGATCAAAACAATTCAGGTTAAAACTTCGCAATAATCTGTGATATAAGGGGCTATGGCGGATCAAGATTTTTTTACTAATAAAGGGCCTTTCGGGCTCTTGGAAATTATTGATAAGACAGGTGCAACAGCTCTTGTCGATACAAAAATATCAAAAATAATTTCAGACGTTGCGCCATTAGATAAAGCTGATGCGGACCATATTTCATTCTTAGATAATGTTAAATATAAAGAACAATTTAGTGCTACTAAGGCGGGTGCGGTCTTTTGTCACGAGGATGTTGCGCATTTAGCACCGAAAAATACGGTATGTTTAATATCTAAATCGCCATATAAAGCATATGCATTGGCGGCGCAGATGTTTTACCCAATTTATCAAAATGAAGGCTCTATATCCCCGAATGCTATCATCGGAGAGGGGGCGGTGATTGGTAGGAATACTATCATTGAAGCAGGCGCCGTAATTGGAAAAAACGTTAAAATTGGAGAGGGTTGCTTTATTGGTGCTAACGCCTCTATTACACATACTATCATGGGCGATTATTGCCGAATTTATCCTGGTGTCAGAATAGGGCAGGATGGCTTTGGTTTTGCAATGGATCCAGCCGGACATGTTAAAGTACCTCAATTGGGACGCGTTGTTATCAAAGACCATGTCGAGGTTGGCGCTAATAGCTGCATTGATCGGGGATCGGGTCCTGATACTGTGATTGGTGAAGGGACATGGATCGATAATCTGGTTCAAATTGGTCATAACGTAAAAATTGGGCGCGGATGTATTTTAATCGCGCAAAGCGGTATCGCCGGAAGTTCAGTAGTGGAAGATTATGCCGTAATTGCGGCCCAAGCTGGGGTTGCGGGTCATCTTACGATAGGAATGGGAGCGCAAATCGCAGCGCAGTCAGGTATCATGCGCGATGTGCCATCCGGAGAAAAATTTATGGGTAGCCCCGGAGCGCCCATAAAGGAATATTTGCGACAGGTTGCGTTTTTAAAAAAAGCGATTAAAAGATAAAGATATAGCGTTTGAGTAAAATGGATGAAATTATGAACGAAAAAGCAGAAACGATAGATATTATAAGAATTATGGAGATGATACCGCATCGTTATCCATTTTTGTTAGTCGATCGTATTTTGGAAACGCGCGGGGATGAATATGCCGTCGGGTTAAAAAACGTGACCATGAATGAGCCATTCTTTCAGGGGCATTTTCCCTCAAAGCCAGTTATGCCCGGCGTATTAATCATTGAAGCAATGGCGCAGGTTTCCGGTTTAACGGTCATCAATGCGCTGGGAAAAGAGGCTGAAGGCAAATTAGTTTATTTTCTGAGTATTGATGATGCAAAATTTCGTAAGCCAGTTGGTCCGGGTGATACGTTGCATATTCATGTCACGAAAATGCAAAATCGCCGCAATGTCTGGAAATTTAAATGTCAGGCAAAAGTTGGTGATGTGGTCTGCGCCGAGGCGGTCGTCGCCGCGATGTTGGCGGATGAGTAGTTTTTTTAAGCTAACTATCATTTAAAAATAATAAAAAAACAGTTTTCTAAATATCGTGCTTCGCAGTAAATTAAAACATGACTTATTTTACTGAAGGTCTTTTATTTAAAGACAAGCTCTTATCTATTTCCCGTAAAACATTCGCGTGTATTTTGGCATTGGCATTGCTGATTATCTCATCAAAGATTCAGATGCCCATGATTCCAGTTCCCATCACATTTCAAACAGCGGTCGTTCTATTATTGCCAATTTTGCTTGGTAGTATGAACGGAATGGGTGTTTTACTAAGTTATTTTCTATTGGGAGCAATTGGTATGCCTGTATTTGCAATGACTGCAGGCAGTCTTGCGGGGCCTGCTTATTTTCTCGGATCAACGGGTGGGTACTTATTAGGGTTCTTTTTGGCGGCAATGGCGGTTGGCATGTTGTATGACGCCGTTAAAAATAATTCATTTTTGTTCCTGATGGCGCTGATGTTGGCGGGGCATGCGATTATATTTACATTCGGCGTGATGTGGCTGGCATATGGCTTGCCGCAATTAGGGTTAGAGGCGGCAATTATTGGCGGTTTTGTACCATTCATCGCAGGAACGGTTTTGAAGTCATTTATTTCTGCCTGTATAATAAAATCATTACAAAAGGACGCTTCTTCTGCGTGACTTCCTAAATAAAAACATCTAAATTAAAAGTCATGTTACAAGATAAAGACCGCATATTTACCAACCTTTACGGATTTGAGTCCTTTTCTCTGGATGCTGCAAAAAAGCGCGGGGATTGGGATAAAACAAAAGATCTTATTTTTAAAGGTAAGGAATGGATCATTGAGGAAATGAAGGCATCCGGCTTGCGTGGTCGCGGCGGGGCAGGTTTCCCAACGGGGATGAAGTGGTCGTTTATGCCTAAAGAAAATACCGGAAAGCCGCATTATCTCGTAATTAACGCCGATGAGTCGGAGCCAGGAACATGCAAAGACCGTGAAATCATGCGTCATGACCCACATAAATTGATTGAAGGGGCGTTGATTGCGTCTTTTGCGATGGGGGCACATCATGCATATATTTATATTCGAGGCGAATTTTACGATGAGGCTTCGAATTTATATAAAGCAATTTTAGAGGCGCGAGAAGCGGGATTACTTGGCAAGAATGCGGCTGGCTCGGGATGGGATTTTGATATTACTCTTCATCGCGGCGGCGGGGCATATATTTGCGGTGAGGAAACGGCGCTGCTCGAATCTTTAGAAGGTAAAAAAGGACAGCCACGAAATAAACCGCCATTTCCGGCTATGGCGGGGCTTTATTCTTGCCCCACTACAATTAATAATGTTGAAACCATCGCGGTTGTACCAACTATTTTACGCCGCGGCGGATCTTGGTTTGCGGGCTTTGGCGGAGATGAGAAGAATACAGGTACAAAGCTATTTTGTATTTCAGGGCATGTCGAGCAACCTTGCGTTGTTGAAGAGGAAATGGGCATTACCCTGAAAGAGCTTTTGGAAAAACATGCCGGCGGTGTGCGCGGCGGCTGGGATAATTTGAAGGCTGTAATTCCGGGAGGATCCTCTACGCCGATGCTGCCGAAAGCTATTTGTGACACACAGATTATGGATTTTGATAATTTGCGTAGCGCGGGCAGTGGTTTAGGAACGGCAGGCGTTATCGTGATGGATAAATCAACTGATGTTATTTATGCCATCGCCAGATTATCACATTTTTATATGCACGAAAGTTGTGGTCAATGCACCCCATGCCGCGAGGGGACAGGATGGTTATGGCGCGTAATGACCCGCATGGTCAAGGGCGATGCCACCATTGAAGAAATTGACATGTTGTGGGATGTCTCAAAAGAAATCGAAGGCCACACCATTTGCGCGCACGGTGATGCATCGGCTTGGCCCATCCAAGGGTTAATCCGCCATTTCAGACCGGAAATGGAAGCGCGGATTATTGAGTATCGTAAGCAAGCTGCGGCTTAATTATAAAATTTTTAAAGGGTGATCATGCCAATTATTAAGATAGAATTTGATGACAAAATGATTTCTACTTCTGAAATCACGCCGTTATGCCGCGCGATTAGAGATATTGTTTCAGATGAAACTGAAATTAAAGAAGTTATGGTCTATGCGAATACCGCCCTTATCAAGGTGCAGGTCGATCCCATTGAAATTTTTATTGAAATGTCGGCAAGCATCATGGAAAAGCATCCGAACTTAACTGACGCTGTAAAAAGTAAGATCATAACGTGGAAAAACGAAAACAATTTTAAATTACCAATTAACCTCACGCTGATCCCAATGAAGTGGGAAATGGCAATTGGACTTTAAAGTGTTCATGGCGTAAATAAGCCGTATCATAAAAAGATAGATCTTAGTATGCGTTGGAAAAATAGTCGTCGCAGTCAAAATATCGAAAACCGCCGCGGCGTTGGTGGCAAGACGATCATTGGCGGCGGGGGAACTATGTTTGCTATTGCGGCGATTGTGTTTTTCCTCGGCGGAGATCCGACCCCTTATTTAGTTGAGGGTGTTCAGCAGACAATATCTTACAACCAAGCGGCACCGCTTTCTGAAGAAAAAGAACGCGAATATACGGAATTTACATCACGTGTTCTGGCGGGGACGGAGGATGTATGGAGACAAAAGTTTTCTAAATTTGGGCACGCATATGTTGATCCAAAATTAGTTATGTTTTCAGGAAATGTGCAATCTGCCTGCGGCGGCGCCAATGCCGCAATGGGACCGTTTTACTGTCCGATAGATCAAAAGGTTTATCTTGATTTAGGTTTCTTTGAGGAATTACAAACACGCCATAATGCACCGGGTGATTTCGCACAGGCTTATGTGATTGCACATGAAGTTGGACATCATGTGCAAACAATTCTTGGGATATCGGCAGAAAATATGAAGCAACGACAAGTAAGTTCACAGACGGAGGCAAATCGTCTTTCCGTTGAATTTGAATTGCAGGCAGATTGTTTGTCGGGAATTTGGGCGCGTCATTTGAATCAAACCGGATTGCAATTGGAAGATGGTGATATAAATGAGGCGATGAATGCCGCTAGCCAGATTGGGGATGATACATTGCAAAAGAAAACCCGAGGGATGGTTGTGCCAGATTCTTTTACACACGGCTCTGCGTCACAACGTCAAAACGCCTTTATGCGCGGATATCAGGACGGGACATTGAAGGCTTGCGGAATTCAGTAAAAATCTTGAGCGATGTTATAATCAAATGCGTATATTTTTTTATGAAAGACTAAAAGCCCTTCGCATGTTTTGATCTTCGTGTTAAAAAAATACAGTAATAACTCTATGAAGATGACGATTAGCTATGCCCACATTAAAAATTAACGGAACAGATATTGAAGTAGAAAAAGGCACCAGCATTTTGCAAGCGGCGGAGCTACTTGGTGTTGAGATTCCGCATTTTTGCTACCATGGGCGCCTATCGGTTCCGGCAAATTGCCGGATGTGTCTGGTTGAAGTAAAGGGCGGGCCGCCTAAGCCTGCCGCGTCATGTGCGATGGCATGCGCCGATGGCATGGAAGTCGAGACCGAGTCCGATATGGTACATAAGGCACGCAAGGGCGTCATGGAAATGTTATTGATAAACCATCCGCTGGATTGTCCGATTTGTGATCAGGGCGGGGAATGTGATTTGCAGGATCAAGCCGTTGCCTATGGCTATGACCGTAGCCGTTATGCCGAAAATAAGCGTGCCGTTCCCAATAAGGAACTAGGGCCGTTAATTAAAACGGTTATGACGCGCTGTATTAATTGTACGCGCTGTGTACGTTTTGGCGAAGAAGTTGCGGGCGTGACCACATTGGGTCAGTTACATCGCGGCGAAGATGCCGAGATCGGCACATTTATTGAACAAGCCGTCGATACGGAATTATCAGGGAATATGGTTGATATTTGCCCGGTTGGCGCATTAACTAATAAGCCCTATGCATTTAAAGCCCGCCCTTGGGAGCTTGTTAAAACACAAAGTATTGATGTTATGGATGCTGTCGGATCAAACATTCGCGTTGATAGCCGAAGCGGAGAAGTCTTACGTATTTTGCCACGTTTACATGAGGATGTGAATGAGGAATGGATTTCCGATAAAACACGACACGCTTATGATGGTTTGACTAAACGTCGTTTGGATCGCCCTTGGATTCGTAACGCCAAAACCAATAAGTTGGAAGAGGCAACCTGGAGTGAAGCTTTTTCTTACATTGCTGAGAATCTGCAAAATATAAATGGTAATGAGATTGCGGCTTTGGTCGGCGATTTATGTGATCTTGAATCAGTGGTTGCCTTAAAAGATATGATGGAAAAATTGGGCGCGCCTCATTTGGATTGTCGTACAGATGGAACAACGTATGATCCCGCTAACCGTAGTGGGTATTTATTTAATACAGGAATTACAGGCATTGAGGATGCTGATACGATTTTGATTGTGGGGGCAAACCCACGTCATGAAGCAACTATGATTAATGCAAGAATTCGTAAAAATTGGTTGGATAAGCGTACGAAGATCGGCGTGATAGGTACAAATCTGGATTTGACATACCCATATGAACATTTGGGTGAAACATTAGGTGATTTTGAAACTCTCTCAAAAGCGCGTAGCGGCTTTGCCAAAACATTTAAGGATGCGGAGCGTCCGATGATTATTTTCGGCAATAATCTATTTGTAGGTAAAGATGGCGCGGCTATACAGGCATTTACCTATGGGCTTGCCGAGAAAATGGGCGTGATAAAAGAGGGATGGAATGGATTAAATATTCTTCATAATGCGGCATCGCGTGTGGGGGCATTGGACGTTGGGTTTATTCCTCAAAATGGTGGTAAAAACTTTGCGGATATTATCGCCGGAACTAAGGATGGCTCCGTTAAAGCGCTATATTTAATGGGCGTGGATGAATTTGAGGCACGATCCGATATCGGCTGGAATACGTTTGTAATATATCAAGGTCATCACGGTGACAAAGGTGTGGAAGTCGCAGATGTGGTGTTACCTGGTGCGGCCTATACTGAAAAAGATGGAATGTATGTCAATCTTGAGGGACGGGTTCAACATGGCTGGAAAGCGGTTTTTCCACCAGGTGACGCAAAGGAAGACTGGAAGATTTTACGTGCTTTATCCGAATATATTTTAACAGAGCCATTGTCATATGATACGGCGTCGCAGTTACATAAACGCATGTTTGAACAATGGCCACATTTGGCAAAAGAAGATGAAATAACCCCAAGTGCTTTTGAGAATATTGGGAGTAAGGCAGACTTAACTAAAAAACGCATGTCTGAAAAATTAGGCATTCAAATTTCAAAGGCTACATATTATAAAACCAATGCTATTGCGCGCGCCTCGCATATTATGAGCGCCTGTGAGCAGGCCTTTGTTGCTGATCACAAATTTAAAGAAGCAGCAGAATAACCATCGCTCATAATTTGCTTGCTTTGATTTAAGACATCTAAAGGATAAAAAAATGTTCGCGCACGTTTCAATCGGAGTGTCTGATTTTCAAAAATCATTAGAGCTATATGATGCGGTAATGATTGCATTGGGCTATGAGCGTTTATTTGGCGATGAAGAAGATAACTTTATGGCTTATGGCCCCGAGGAAAGCTTTTTTATTATTAATACACCAATGGCACCGGAACGGGGCGATGTTACATTCAACAATGGCGGGCATATATGTTTGAATGCATCTACTAGGGAAAAAGTGGATGCTTTTTACAAGGCGGCTATCAAGATTGGCGCAAAAGACGGCGGCGCGCCGGGCATCCGCCCGCATTATTCCAAAGATTACTATGCGGCGTTTATTTTCGACTTTGATGGAAATAAAATCGAAGTTATGGCGCGCGCATAGATAAAAATCGTTGGTCTAGGTTCCAGTATTGACGTTTTGCTTTACCGCCTCATTTAAAAATTCAGAATAATTGATCAAAGGACGTGGCCCCATGTGGGATATTACTTCGGCCGCAGCCAAAGCGCCCAGTTTTCCACATTCATCTAACGGCATACCTTGGGTGTATCCATAAAGGAATCCAGCCGCATATTGATCACCCGCACCGGTCGTATCGACCAATTTTGTCGGGGCGGCTTCGATGATATATTGTTGATCTTTTGAAACAATGACGGATCCTTTTTCGCTACGCGTCAGGCAGGCGATCTCACATTTTCCGGCAACGATTTGCGCGGCATCTTCGAATGAATTGACCTGATAGAGTGATTTAATCTCATCCTCATTGGCGAATAGAATATCAACATGATTTTGAACTAAATCTTTAAAATCCTCACGGTGACGTTCAACACAAAATGGGTCGGACAAGGTAAGTGATACTTTGTGACCTGCGGCATGTGCGATTTCGCCCGCTTTAATAAAGGCATTCTTTGCATGGGGCGGATCGAATAAATATCCTTCCAAATAAGTGACCGCCGAAGAAGAAATGATATCAATATCAATATCATTTGGGCAAAGCTCTACGCCTGCGCCCAAATATGTATTCATAGTACGCTGTGCATCCGGTGTTATAAGTACCATGCAACGCCCGGTTGCCGGGCCAATTGCCAAAGGTTGTGTTTCATAATCCAAGCCAAGATCACGCAAATCTTTTGCGAATGTTTTGCCCACGGCATCATCGGCGACTTTACCGATAAAAGCACCTTTTCCCCCGAAAGATGCAAATCCCGCCATCGTATTTGCTGCAGAGCCGCCACCTGTCTCGGCCTCTGGTTTCATGGCGGCATAAATTTCAACAGCGCGTGTTTCCTCAATTAATTGCATAATGCCTTTTTCCATGCCCATCTGGCTTATAAAGGAATCATCAACTTTAGATAGGGCATCAACCATGGCGTTACCAATTCCGGTAAGGGCGTATTTAGGTTCGGACATTAATTATTCTTTCATTGGTTTTATTTGAAACTTCATCTATGTGTATAAAAGTAGAACGTTATAAAGGCAACGGAGTTTATCATGCCAAAGGTAAAAAAAGACATTTCCAAGCAAGAACTTGCCATTATTGCAATTAATCTGGCGGGTGATATCGGATGGGGTAATATAAGGTTTCAAGATATCGCCGATGAAGCGGATATTTCGCTTGCAGATGTATCACGTCATTTTGATGATAAGATCTGTATTTTATGTGCCTTTGGCAAATACATAGATCAGCGTACATTGGACGAAGTGGGCATCATTACCAAAGACGTGCCGGCACGGGAGCGTTTATTTGATATTTTAATGACTCGTTTTGATGTTCTGAATGAACATAAAGATGGCGTGGTCTCGGTTCTACACTCCTTTAAATCCGACCCAAAACAGGCACTTATCAGCTTACCGTATTTAGGGCGTTCCATGACATGGATGTTAGAGGCAGCAGGGCTTGATACAAATGGTATGCGCGGCGCTCTTCGGGTAATAGGACTAAAAGTTATTTATCTGAAAGCGTTAAGAGATTGGATGAATGATGAAACCGATGACATGCCCAAAACTATGGCATCATTGGATAAATCACTCGGTAAAGCAGAGGGCTTAGTAGAAAAATTTGGCCTCTAAAATTTAAACGTGCAAGTTGCTTCATCCGTGTTAAAACTAATTTATGAAACTCATTCTTGCCTCTGAATTTGACATTAGTTTTCACAAAACAAAAGAAATCATTAAACGAGAAGTTCAAGGAAAAGCAGCTTTATTTATTCCTACGGCGGCATATGGCGAAGGGGATGTGCCTGATCCTAAAACTTATAAAAAGCCATTTGAAGACATGGGGATGAGTGTTAATGAGTTTGATCTGAAAGATAAAAGCAATAAAGAGGTTGAGCTTGCCTTAACGGACGTGTCTTTAATTTGCGTTTGTGGTGGCAATACATTTTATTTATTGGAACAAATGAATAAATGCGGTTTTAAAAATGTTCTTATAGACAAATTAGCAGCAGGCACAGTTTATGTAGGTTCAAGTGCTGGTTCAATTGTTATGTCGCCGGATATAGGTTTTATAAGTGAAATGGATTCTGCTGAAAAAGCAGATTTACCAAATTATAAAGCTTTAAACTTAGTAGATTTTCTTTTTTTACCTCATTGTGATCATCCAGAAATGGGCAATGATGCTAACAAAATTATTCAAAATCATAATATTGATAGCTATCCGCTCTATGCGATGAATGATGATCAAGCTATGTATGTTGAAAATAATATAATAAGGATTTTATAACTTATGAAATACAACACCTTTCTATTTGATTTTGATGGCACTGTCGTCAATTCTATTGAGGCCATTGTTTTATCAATGTCAGAGAGCTTTCGTCATTTTGGCCATGAGCCACCATCGGAAACCATTATCAAAAGCTATATAGGAATTCCATTGCATAAAATTCCCTATATTGATGTTTTGGCGAAGGATGGTATCAGCCCAGATCAATTGGTTACACAATATCGTAAAATATATGAAAGTAGCTATGGGCAAACGCATGTTTATGTATATGAAGGTATGAAAGATGCTCTGCTAGAATTGAAAAATAGAGGGGCCAAATTGGGCGTTGTTTCTAGTAAAATAACCGCGCCAATTTTGATGAATTTAAAAGGGACAGATATGGAAGGGATCTTTGATGTGATTATCGGCAGCGACCAAGTCACGCAGTATAAGCCTTTCCCGGAAACAGTATTTTTATGTGCCCAAAAAATTGGATTGGAAGATGCGCGAAGAGCGCTGGTGATTGGGGATGCCATTCATGATATCGAAATGGGGCAAAATGCTGCAATGGATACCTGCGCTGTTCCATGGGGTGCCGGCACAGAAGCCGATCTAAGGGCTTGTAAGCCAACATATTATGTTGAAGACGTTGAGGCGTTTAAAGCACTGGTTTTAAATTAATGTTTTTAATCACGTAATCCCATTGCCTGTTTCATAAAAAACTTCTTGGCTATGGGCAGTTTAGATACAGTTTTTAGCCCAAAACGGCGAGCCATGCGGATGGGCGTGATGTTATTTGAAAACAATCTGTTCAATGTATCTGTGGCAAAAATCATGGCTGTATTATCGATTTTACGGGCACGTTCATATTCTTTTAATAACGCTTCGTTACCGGCATCGTCCGAATGGGAAATTAACTCAACAAGTTTTTTTACATCACGCAGACCAATGTTTAATCCTTGCCCCGCAATCGGATGAATGGCATGCGCGGCATCCGATATCAACGCCAATCTTTGCCCCGTATACTTTTCTGCATGGATCAGACCAAGCGGGTAAGATTGAAGAGGTCCGGCTCGTTTTACTTTGCCATAGAAATCAGGGAATAAATTCTGCAATGTTTTTTGAAATTCATCATCTGAGAGGTTCTTAGCTGACTTACGTTTTACTCCATGTTCTGTCCATACAATTGATGATCGGTGATTATTTTTGTCATCATCAATCATCGGTAAAATAGCAAAGGGGCCAGCACTGCGGAAATCTTCAATTGCAATATTATTATGGGGGTGCTCATGAGCAACAATACAAATGAGTGCTCGCTGATTATATTCCCAACCACGCGTGCGAATTTCTGCTTGATCCCGCACCCATGAGAAACGGCCATCCGCGCCAACAAGGAGATTGGCGGTTAAAATGTCTCCATTTGACAGGGAAACCTCCACTTGATCGGAGGATGTTTCAAATTTTTCTACAGATTGAGGCGCAAGGTGCGTTAGGTTTTCTTGATTTTTTGCCGCTTCAAACAAAGCGCGACGCACTAATCTGTTTTCAATGATATGTCCGAAATGATCTCCATTAACTTCATCTGATAAGAAATTAAGCAGGCTATCCGAACCATTATCGCTGATTTTAATTTCTTTGATCGGACATGCATCTTTAAGAATATCTTCCCATACACCAGCCATCGTCATGATTTCTGAGCCGCCCGCAGAGATTGCCACGGTACGTCCATCGAACTTTTCCGTTGCTTGTTTATGGGGATCATCACGGTCAATGCAGACGACTTTTTTACCTGTTTTCGCCAAACAAAGCGCCAGTGGAAGTCCGGCCATACCGCCGCCTATGATTATGACGTCAAAATGATTACTCATAATAAGGTTTCTCCTTTTATAACAGTAACGGCATCACCCGTTATCATCAACCTGCCATTTTTGATCTCTAGCTTTAGGCTACCTCCACGCGGAGAAGCTTGCCATGCTAGCATTTTCTTTTTACCAAGCCTTTTAGCCCAATAGGGGGCGAGCATGCAATGCGCTGATCCTGTTACCGGATCCTCCTGAGGAATATTATCCGCCCAGAATGATCTGGAAATGAAGTCGTATTCTTCCATTTTTGTTTGCGACGTTACAATTATTCCCGTTTTATAATCCAGCAGAGCGCTCATATTAGGCTGCATTTCACGAATGATTTTTTCATCTTCATAGATGAGCATCAGGTCGCGTGCCTGAAAGGCTTGAATTGGCTTAGCATCAGATAATGCGGTAAGTGTTTCTTTTGGAATACCTTTTAAGTCTTTTTCCTCACCGTCCCATAGTGGGAAATCCATTATATAGGCGTTATTATTTCTTTGAATTGTTAAATCGCCCACCCATTTAGTTTCAAATGTTACCGTATGTAATTTCGGAAAGAATTCTGTGAAATATATATGTGAGGAAGCCAGAGTAGCATGACCGCACAGATCAATCTCCGCGCTTGTCGTAAACCATCTTATCAAAGGATTTTTACCCTCTCTCAATAGAACATATGCCGTTTCGGCTAAATTCATTTCAATAGCAATTTTTTGCATTAGCTCATCGCTAATATTTTGTTCTAAAACAAAAACAGCGGCAGGGTTGCCTCTGAAGGGTTCTTTAGTAAACGCATCAACTTGCCAGAATTTCATATTTACCCGTTTCTAATTTATTATATATGTTCTAATCGTCATAATGGCGATCAAAGTTAACAGTAAAACGCCCCATATAATCAGATTTATCTTTACGGATTGTTCTGATTTTTTACGCATATACCACGTTCGAGGTTTAATGCCTTTTAGAAGAAAAATTAATTGTGCTGACAAGCCAACGCAGACAATATTTGTAATTAATAAAAGCGTCGCCCCCAATGCAGCGCTGAATAAACCAGTCCCTATCATTAGTCCGGCTGTTGCCGCGGGCGGTAGTAGGGCAACCGCAACCATAACACCGACTAATGCTGAGGATAAGCCGGAGGATAGCGATAACACTGCCGCCGCACCTGAGGCAAGAGCGAGTATTACGGAATCGTAGCCCGCCAGAGTGCGGCTTGTAATCTCTGCGCTTGCGAGACTGTCCGATGAAACGAATAGTCCTATAAAGACAGTAATAGCCAGCGTTATGACGACGCCTGTTATGTTTGTCAGGATCGATTTTTTAATCAAGTCACGATCACCAAGAGCCGCGCCGAATGAAAGCGCTAAATTCGGACCAAGAAAGGGAGCGATAACCATTGCGCCAATCACGACAGCGACATTATTCTGAATTAAGCCAATCGTTGCAACAATAGTGGATAAGATGGCCAATAGGATAAAATTCATATCCAGTTCGGCGCCTTTGGAAATTTTTGAAAATAATTCTTCACGGGTAATACTGCCGGTTTGAAAGGCGTTTTTCTTTTTGTCTTTTTTATCCTCTTCCTCATCCTCAATTTTTGGTAGTGTGACTTCAACCGGCAATATGACTAAACGCCAGTTATCAATATTATGTAAGCGTTTTTGCAGCGCATCCATTAATTCTTGTTGATGCTCAATTTTCATTAAAATTGTAGTTGTGCGGCGATCATCTTTATTTTTTGCGCTATACCACCAATCAATGGCTTTATGCTCTTCAGCAAGCTGATTGATATCTTTTTGACTAGTATGAGGGGCGGATATTTCGAGGATGCGCAAAGCCATTATATCTTTTTATACAAAAGGCCATGAAAATCAAGGAATTGAATTTCGGACTTGCAGTTTAAAAAAAACTCATGCTATGGTCGGGTAATCTTAAACCAAATGTGACGTGCTAAAGGAAAATATACCTATGTTCCACAGACCCAAAAGCGAAGAACAGAGCGAAAATAAAGAACAAACTCAAAATCCACAAGAAGGAAACACAATGTCAGAAAACAAAGATGAAGCAAAAACAGAAGCAAATGAACGCTCTATTGGTATTCCAGGTTCAGGACTTTCACGTCTAGGCGCAAATGCAGGACGTCCGGGTATTCCAGGGAATTACCAAGGTTATGTAGGAACACCTTCCTATAACCCATCTTCTGCGATGTCTTCTTCATCATCACAATTTGATAACGGACGCAAGTTAATTGTTGGTCAAGGTATCAGCATGTCCGGTGAGATTGACTCATGTGATCACTTAATCGTAGAAGGTAAAGTTGAAGCCGCACTTCGTGGAGCAAAATTACTTGATATTACTGAAAATGGTACGTTCTTTGGAACGGTTGAAATTGAAGAAGCTAATATTTCTGGAACATTTGAAGGTGATCTAACTGTAAAAGGTCGTTTGACAGTTAAGTCTGGTGGATCAATTACCGGAGAGATTTCATATGGCGAATTGGCTATTGAAGCAGGGGCAAACATTGATGGTACACTTCGTCCATTGAATGCGATTAATAAAGATAGCAAGGCTCCTTCCAAAAACTTTGCTGGATCAAAAAGCCATCAACAGCAAACTCAAAAAGTAGCTCAAGACCAAAATAAAGGTGGAGAACTTCCTTTTTCTGAAGACAAGAAAGTTGCTGCAGCAGAGTAGAATCTGATAAAATCGACATTATGTTTATGAAAAACAAATCTTTTGGCAAGATGACCATGGTTCACATGGTCATTTTTGCATTAATAATCGCTTTTATGAAGTTTGGGCCGGCAACGCCGTCCTTCATGGAAAATACGGCGCAGGCTTCTATGGCTGGCACCATGAATCTTAACGACAGTGGCAACAAATCGCCTCATATTTTCTCTGCTATTCAAAATTGGAGACAATCTAAGATTATAAGAACAAGTCTTGGATATAATCCTGATTTATTTTACGATTTATCTGATAACGAAATACGCAATTTATTTGGTGAGCCTACTTTAGTACGGCAGGATGGACATGCTCGTATGATACAATATACGCATCAGGGATGCGCGGCTGATTTTTATTACATGTTAGGGAAGAATACTAAAATTTCCCATTATGAGATTAGACAATTGGGTGATAACACAGCGGCGGATTGTTTGAGTGAGTTATTGCTAAATTTATAAAAACTTATGCTGTTTTATCCTGAAACGCGCACAAATCATACACATTACAGTTAGCACAGTCTGGTTTGCGGGCTTTACATATATATCGCCCATGTAAAATTAACCAGTGATGGGCATGTAGTTTATATTCATTCGGAACGACATTATTTAATTTTCCTTCCACCAAGTCGGGTGTTTTTGCTGGCGCCAGTCCCGTTCTATTTGAAACACGAAAGATATGTGTATCAACGGCGATCGTCGGCTGTCCAAAGGCAACATTCAGGACGACATTTGCTGTCTTACGACCAACCCCAGGAAGCGCCATCAGTTCCTCCAAAGTTTCTGGCACTTGCCCATTATGTTGATTTTGTAAGATGCAAGACAGAGCAAACACATTTTTTGCTTTTGCGTTATATAATCCGATTGTTTTAATGGCATCTCTTATTTTTTCTTCGCCAAGAGCCACCATTTTTTTTGGAGTATCAGCCAGTGCAAATAAGGTGGGAGTTGCTTTGTTGACGCCTTTATCTGTTGCTTGTGCAGATAACACCACAGCAACTAATAATGTAAAATTATTAGTCCATTCCAAATCGCTTTTAGGCTCAGGGTTTTGAGCAGATAAACGTCTAAAAAATTCTATGCGATTTTCTTTTTTCATTAAAACAAAACTATGGCTGGCTCCACCACGTGCTAGTTATGGCAAGATCAAGGTCAGGCAAAGTTTGTGGATGTTTTATATGATTCCAATAAGCAACACGCCAAGCCGGTAAATGCCAATTCGGTATTAAATAATATCCATGTTGAAGAACACGATCCAATGCCTTGGATGTGGTGACCAAATCTTCGCGTGTCTGCGCCATAATAATTTTTTCAATAAGCTCGTCAATTACAGGGTCTTGAATGCCGATATAATTGCGGGATCCAGGAATATTTGCTTTTTCTGATGCCCAAAATTCACGCTGTTCATTACCAGGGGAACTTGATTGAGGAATGCTGACAATTGTCATATCGAAATCAAAATCGGTCATACGTTTTTGATATTGTGCGGGATCCACTACACGTAAAGTCGCCACAACGCCTATTTTTTTCAAATTTTGAATAAAAGGTAGAACCCAACGTTCAAAAGCCGGATTATTATCTATAAATTCAAATTCTAATTTTACACCTTCTGCATTTTGACGAATGCCGTCATCACCTAATTTGTAACCGGCTTCGTCCAGAATTTTTTGTGCTTTGGCTAAATTTGCACGATTGCTACCCGACCCATCCGAGGTAGGGGGATTATAAACGTCTGTAAAAACGGCATCGGGAATACGTCCGCGATATGATTCCAATATCTCAAGTTCATCATCATTTGGTAATCCATTCGCTTCCATGTCAGAATTGGAGAAAAAGCTGCGGCTTCGTTTATAGCTATCATAGGCGAATTTTTTATTTGACCATTCAAAATCAAATGCGTAGGAGAGAGCTTGCCTAACTCTCACATCTTGGAAAACAGGGCGGCGAATATTATAAATAAACCCTTGCATGCCTTGAGGCAGTTCATTTTCAATTGTCTCTTTTACAATACGCCCATCTTCTATGGCATCACCTTTATAGGCGGTTGCCCATAATTTTGCAGTATTCTCTACGCGTATGTCATAATCATCGGCAAAAAAGGCTTCTAGAGCTATATTTTGGTCGCGATAATACTGATAGGTTATTTGATCAAAATTATAACGCCCCTTATTAATGGGGAGGTCTTTTCCCCACCATTTTTCATTGCGTTGATATGTGATCGAGCTACCAGCCTTAATATTGCTAATTTCATACGGACCGGATCCAAGCGGCGGCGTTAATGTTGTTGCGCTGAAATCTCGCCCTTCTTGTGTCCAATAATGTTTGGGAAAGATAGGCATTTGCCCAATAATCAGGGGTAGCTCTCTGTTATTTGCAATATCAAATATAAATTTTACTTGATTGGGGGCGGGTATTTCCACGTGCTTTACATTACCGTAGTAAGCTTTAAAGAAGGGTTTTCCCTTCTCGATAAGAGTTTCAAAGGTCCATTTGACATCTTCCGGCGTGATCGGCACGCCATCATGCCATTTAGCTTCAGAACGCAAGGTAAAAAGCGCCCAACTGCGATCTTCGGGGATTGTCATGCTTTCGGCAATCAAACCATACATACTAAATGGCTCATCATACGATTGTTCCATGAGGCTTTCATTCATAAGCGGCAAGCCTTCTGCCGGGACGCCTTTTACTATATAGCGATTTAAGCTATCAAATGTGCCAACGGAATGTAGTTTTAAATTCCCGCCTTTGGGAGCATCGGGATTAACGTAATCTAGGTGGGCAAAATCTGCGCTGTATTTAGGTTCACCATGAATAGCAAAGCCGGATGCGGTAATATCGGTAGCGTTCGTGGCTTCAGTTGCCAAAGCAGGGAAAGAAAAGGTAAGTATTAACAAAAGGTTAATGAAAAGTTGCATTAAAGTTATCCACAGGTTTATAATTTTGGTATAATATTTGTATAGCAGGAAGCTGGAACTCCCGCAAACAGCTTTGCGGAGAAAAAGAAGGAAATAGAATGTTTTCCGATATGGATAAAGTTACACAGAAAATTCCGTCACCGGCAACCCCTCGTGCAGGTAAAATTGATACGCGTGAGGAAATACGCCGTCATGACCCCGACCAAGAGCGAAAAAAGGGCGCACATAAAGGCTTCGCAAAAGAACAGGGGCTATTCGGGGATGACCAGACAGAGGTTTCGGTTGCCTCTCTGGATGCTTTTTTACCGATGCTTTTAAAAAATTATTCTGCACAAGATATAGAAGAGAGGGAGGTCGCGTTTGAAAAAGAACCCGTTGACCCCACATCACCCAATGCAGTAGCAGCCGGGGCTTATGCTCGTATGTCAAAATATAGCCCAATGAAGAATTTAAAGGAAAAAGCGCAAAAAGCCAAAGAAGAACATCAAAAATCCGAAAACCCGACGCTTTCAAAAGAAGAAGTACAAACAATTTATCGTCTTCAGGCGGATGTTGTTAAATTACGACAAAAAGGGGTTGAGACAATTTATATTAATAAGGCTGGTACGTTTTTAAAAAGCTTACAAAATGCCATCGAAGACGCTTTACAAATAAAACCCTAATTCAGAATTTAATATTATTCAGGGTCTTTTTTGGGCTTTGAGGCTTCGCTTACAGCATCAACTTTATCCTTTATTTCATCCATTATACCACCTCGCGCACTAGGAACTGAGCTTCTGGATGGAGAATTACCTTGATCTAAGTCATCCTCACGAATAATAGGCTTACCGGCGAGAAGTGTTTTTATTTCTTCCCCTGACAATGTTTCATATTCTAATAGAGCCTTGGCGAGCGTATGCAGGTCTTTTTCTTTTTCTTTAAGAATTTTCTCTCCAATTTTGTAAGCATTTTCGATGATACGATGTACTTCTTGGTCTATAATGGCTGCTGTTTCATCAGATAAATTCTTTGATTGTGACATACTTTGTCCCAAATAAGATTCTTCTTGATTGCTTACGTATCTCTGAAAACCGAGTTTCTCGCTCATACCCCATTCAGTAACCATTTTACGCGCGACATTAGTCGCCATCGAAATATCACTGGAAGCCCCCGTTGTGACATGCTCTGCGCCAAAAATCATTTCTTCGGCGATACGTCCGCCAACAGCAACAGCCATATCAGCCTCTAACTTTGCCTTAGACATTGAAATACGGTCATTTTCAGGAAGGCGCATAACCATTCCGAGCGCTCTACCACGTGGGATAATAGTGGCTTTATGAATGGGGTCTGATTCCTTGCAATTCAGGCCAATAATCGCATGTCCGGCTTCATGATAAGCTGTCAGCTTCTTCTCGTTATCACTCATCGCCATGGAACGTCGCTCCGTTCCCATCATGACCTTATCTTTGGCATCTTCGAATTCATTCATTGTTACAACGCGATTTCCGCGCCGCGCCGCAAGTAAGGCGGCTTCATTAACCAAATTGGCAAGGTCAGCACCGGAAAAGCCGGGTGTGCCACGTGCGATGACTTTTGGGTCAACATTTTGTGAAAGCGGTACTTTTTTCATATGTACGTTCAGGATTTTTTCACGGCCGCCCACATCGGGTAATGGAACCACAATTTGGCGATCAAAACGACCTGGACGGAGTAGGGCGGGATCGAGTACATCAGGGCGGTTCGTTGCCGCAATCAGGATAATTCCTTCATTGTCGCTAAAGCCGTCCATTTCCACCAATAATTGGTTTAGCGTCTGCTCGCGCTCGTCATTGCCGCCGCCATGACCTGCACCGCGGTGACGTCCAACGGCGTCTATTTCATCAATGAAAATAATACAGGGCGAATTTTTCTTGGCTTGCTCAAACATGTCACGAACACGGCTGGCACCAACGCCAACGAACATCTCTACAAAGTCAGAGCCTGAAATCGTAAAAAATGGGACATTGGCTTCACCGGCAACGGCTCGTGCGGTCAGGGTTTTACCTGTACCCGGAGATCCGACTAGAAGGGCACCCTTAGGGATTTTACCACCTAGGCGTTGAAATTTGCCGGGGTCTTTTAAAAACTCAACAATTTCTTGCAATTCTTGCTTTGCTTCTTCAATGCCCGCGACATCGTCAAATGTAACGCGCCCATTTTGTTCGGTAAGCATTTTTGCGCGTGATCTGCCAAATCCCATGGCGCCGCCGCCTTTGCCGCCCTGCATTTGACGCATGAAAAATATCCATACACCAATCAAAAGCAACATAGGGAACCATGAGAGTAGAATGCTAAACAAACTGATTTGATCCGGGTCGGGCTGTTCCGCATTTATGCGTACGCCGACATCAACCAGACGATCAACAACATTCTCATTATCAGGAATGATCGTGCCAAAGGATTCTCTATTATCGGTATAATTGCCGCGGATTTCATTACCTTTAATGGTGACATCTGAAATCTTTCCAGACTTAGCTTCTGCTAAAAAGTCGCTATATGCCAATTTTTGGTAGGAGCCCGCCTGATTACGATTGGCGCTATCAAAAGCATTAAAGAGAAAGGCGAGCGTCAAACCAATCGCCAACCAGAGAAGTAAATTACGTCCTTGAGAATTCATGATTTTAAAATAGCCTAAGTAGTATAAAAAAACAGCTTTAAAATATAAAAAAGCTAAAAATCCTTTAGCTATTTGATGCTTCCTTAGTCAGCAACAGTTTTTTGCCGTCATTGAGGATTTTTTTTTCAAAAATTATTTGGGCAAAAGTACGTTTGCGGAAGGGACTATCTGTATGTAGCTCCTCTGCCAAAAGCTCTATTTTTTCTAATCGAGGCGCGTAATCAGTTATAGGGGTTAATGAGGTAATGGCACGCTGTAACACGCGCACGGCAATTTCAAGTGGATAATCAGGCAACTTATCTAAATTTATCGTAAGTGATTTATTATTTGTATATTCAACACAATCTTTAACTGCTCTATCGGTAAGCCATTCCAATGCGTCTTTTGCGCGGGTGAGGCGCTTTGCTGTGCTATATAATCTTTTTGCGCTTAATCCTTCGGCTTCCAGAATCTGGTAGCTCTTGCGAAGGCGGGGACGGGCATACTCTGTTTTATGATTAGTTGGATCATTAATGTAGGGCAGGCTTTGCTCCTCACAATATTCAACCAAATCTTTCTTTGTATAATTTAATAATGGACGAATAAGCGATAGATTATAATTTAACTTCACGCATGGTTGCATGCCGCCAAGCCCATCTAGTCCGCTCCCTTTCGCCAGACGAAATAAAAACGTTTCTGCTTGATCATCCATGTGGTGGGCGATGTATAAATAAGAAATGTTATGTTCGTTGCAATAATTTTTCATTAGCCCATAACGAGCTTCTCGTGCGGCTTCAAGAATGCGAGCGTCTTTTTTTGGCTTATCCCACTCCAAAACCTTATGCATAACATTTGTGTATTTTTTTAGCGAGGAGCCGAGATCTTTGGCTTCTTTGGCGGCCTCATCACGGAGATTATGATTAATAGTTAGTGCATGTATACGACATGACGGGTGATGTTCCACGCATAATGAATGGAGCATATGCATTAAGGCAAAGCTATCGGGGCCTCCCGAAAGGCCAATGGCAATATCCGACTGAGATTTTAAAAATGCGGGAGATAGGAAAGCTGACATTTTATGTTTTCGCTTTCCATGGATTAATTAAGAGCATCCCAAGCGTGTGGTTTCACGCTCTGCACGACCAATAATAGATCTTGGGCCTGATTTAAAGTCATTAAGCAATTGTGCCAATGCAACACAAGCATCCTCATTTTTGCCTAGGCCTGCAAGGGAAAGGCCAAGCTTTAAGAGATTATCAGGTGCTTTTGATCCATTTGGATCCCCCTGATATGCTGTGGCAAACCCCTTCGCGGCTTTATCATATTGATTACGAACGTAGTATGTTTCGGCTAACCAATATTGTGCATTAATTTTTAAAGTATGATTTGGATTTTGATCCAAAAATTCTTGAAATTGAACTTCGGCTAAATCGTAATTTCCATTACGTAAGGTCGCAAATGCAGTTTCATATTTGGATGTGGCATTATCTGAATTGTTGCCCACTTGACCCAAGCTTCCCGATGTTTTTGGTGTTTGCCAAGGCGAAATATCGGCCTGATCAACCATAGGTTTTTCATCAATTGGGTTGTTATTATATGAATTATACGATGAGGACGTTGACCCGTTTGAGCTATTTCCGCTCATGCCGCTCATCGAAGGATTTTTTTCTAAATCACCAAGGCGAATTTCCGCATCTGAGACACGTCGTTCAAGCTCGGTTTCTAATTGTTTGATTTGAAAAGATTGCTCTTCGATTTTGCCTGTAAGGCGGCGAATTTCGTCTTCTAATTGAGATATACGCCCATCAATAACAGAAAGATTTGTCTGCGCAGAAGCTGCTCCTGTTCCCAGAAGCAGCATCATGCATATAAATGATAATCTAATATGATTTCTCATTTTTGTTTTTATTCAACTGTTGTTACGGAACGACGGTTTTGTGCCCATGAGCTTGGTGATGAACCATCAACGGCCGGACGCTCTTTACCATAGCTGATGATGCGAACACGCATAGGATCAACTCCGGAAGCAATCAAGTAGTTTTTAACTGAGTTTGCACGACGCTCACCTAATGCCAAGTTATATTCTCTGGTTCCGCGTTCATCAGCGTGACCTTCAATAACAACCTGTACATTCGAATATTGCTTTAGCCATTCGGATTGTAAAGTTAGAGTGTTACGGGCTTCTTCAGTCAGGTTGTATTCATCATAGCCGAAGAATACGCGGTCACCTGCGCTTACATTAAGAGATTCCTGTGTTGCTCCGCCAACATCATTCGCATTATAACCGTCCATTGGGTCGGTTGTTGTAATGATTTCTTGATCTCCTGTCATGGCGTCATCCATGGCTTCTTTATCTTTAGAACAGGCTGTTGTTACAAGCAGCACTGCAAACATCATAAAAACTATACGTATATTCATTTGTTGTTTCTCCTTCAGCGGAATATCTATTTTTTTATAGTCGCTATATAGCACGTTGTACGTAAAACACAAAGGGGACTTGTAATAAAAAATTATCTTATCTTGTTTTTCCACAGATATTTGATAAGTTTCGATTATGAACACAAAAAGCGTATATGGCTCAGGCCCTGAAGTGACAAAAATTGAAGTCCACACACTTGCCGTTCTCGTTGATAATGAGCCGGGTGTACTTGCTAAAGTGATCGGTCTTTTTTCCGGTCGTGGCTATAATATTGAAAGTCTGACTGTTGCCGAAACTGACCACGATCAAAATCGATCACGTATAACTTTGGTATGTTCCGGCACGGCGGCCGTCATTGAGCAAATAAAAAACCAGTTGGGCCGCATTGTGCCCGTCCGTGATGTGCATGATTTAACAATAGAGGGCCCATTTGTAAGCCGTGAGCTAGCGTTAATTAAAGTTTGCGGGCAGGGGGAGCATAGAATTGAAGCTTTGCGTATTGCAGATATCTTTCGCGCAAATGTTGTGGATAGCACGCTTCATTCATTTCTATTTGAAGTTACAGGCTCAACGGAAAAGATTGATGCTTTTATTAACCTAATGCGACCTTTAGGCATTGAAGATGTTAGCCGAACAGGCGTTGCCGCCATGTCTCGTGGTTCAAAGAGCGATATTTAAATTTTTAAGTACATATGCTTCTAAGGTGGCAGAGTTAGTCTTTATCCAAGAAAAACCCCGCTTTATGGAATAAAGCGGGGGAGATAATGTGGGGTTTGTAAAAACTTAATTTATGCGGCTTTATATATAATTGTATTTTCGCCGAATCCTTTAATCAGACGTTGTTCTTTATTCTTTTGGGCAAGACGCTCAGACTTTTCTAGTTCATCGCATATATATTGTGCAATTGCGGGCCCGTAACGCGCCTCAAGCTTTTTTCCTTCAATCTGATATATATTGCTCATCCGTATAAACCTTACCAAAGTTGTATTATAGGTATAAATAATGTAAATGACCTGCGTTTGTCAAGTAAAAAATACATATAATACTCTTGTAGGCACTATTTATGAATGATATAAATGATATTAACTATTTATTAACTATTTTTGCATGTATAACATAAATTGAATATAAGAGATTTTACTTGATTACAGCAAAGCAAATTCGTGCAGCTCGCGCACTTCTAGGTTGGTCACAGCAAGACCTTGCCGATGCTGTTAACCTATCAAAACCCACAATCGTTGATGCGGAAAAGACTGGTCATCAGTCTAGGCCTGAAACCTTAGGGCAGATTACGGGAGTATTTGAAGATAGAGGCCTTGAATTTATGGTTGGAGGAGTTAGGGAGCGTGATGACCTTTTTTCAATAATTGAAGGCGAAGATTGTGCATTGAAACTTCTAGATAAAGCCCATAATTTATTACGTGATAAACGCGGCGAAGAGATATTATATTATGGCGCCTCTCAGGAGCGATCTTCAAATGAAATAATTAAAAAAAGTATTGAAATAAAAGAAGCTGGTTTGACATCAAGATTTTTAATAAAAAGCAATGATACAAATATTATGGAAGATATAATCCAATATAGATGGATGCCTGATAAGTTGTGGTTAGATAGTGATGCAAAAACAATTTTTGGTGATATCGTTGCTTATGTTATAACGTGGCAAGTTAATCCAAAAATTCTTATTCTTAAAGATAAAAGACTTGCTGATGCAGAAAGAAAAATTTTTAATTTTGTATGGGATATTTCTGCGAAGCCCACTCATTCATCCTCTAAAATAAGATATTAAAAATGATTACTATTACGACAAAAGGAATTAAAGAAAAAATTTTTTCAAATGAATCGGCCGTACTTGCTGTTAGCCTTCATAACCCTAACTTAGCGGGTGATCGTTTAAAATACATTATTGATTGGATCAATCAGAAAGAAAATTTTAAAAGGTGTTATGTTGATTTATCAGACACGCTTTATCGACATAATTATATGTTGACTGATGTAAATATTTCAGAAGAGGACGCTTTATTAAAAGCAAAGATGCAGGGCGATAAATGGTTAGATCGACATAAAGTTATTTTAGATAGGTTAAATGTGCCTTTTTATATTATCCGATGGGATAAATGGAGAATTAGACCGGAATATGAAGAGATTTTGAACTTATACAGAAAAAATTATGATACCTTTGAATCTTTTAGAAAATGTATTCACGATGATATTTCCAAGTTTTTTTCACGCAAAGGTGTTGATGGGTATCACGTTCTTCCAAAAGAAATCAGACATTGTACTAATTATTTATTAGAAGAGTTAGCTTGTCATACTTTAATGTATGAAGAAATTAAGGCGGCAACTATCTATCCCGGAAGTCAGCCATCATGCTATAAGTTTGTTAAAGAAAAAGGCCTTGTAGATCTGCCGAATGCACTAGATAATATGTATTATACACGAGTAATTTTTCATGGTTTGAAGAAAGAAATGTACTCAGATCTTACTTTTGAGGGAAAAAAGGCAGCCTAATTCAACTTGAATTTTCTTTTTTACTTTCCAACAACCCTTCACGTCTTAGAACGGCATCTTCATCCGCTGGGCGGCCGCGGAAGCGTTCGTAGAGGATTTGGGGGAGTTCGGTGCCGCCTTTGCTGAGGATGTGTTCCTTGTACTTATCGGCGACTTCTTTGTTATAAAGCCCTTTTTCTTTAAAATATTCAAACGCATCTGCATCCAGAACTTCCGCCCATTTATAGCTATAATAGCCTGCGGAATAACCACCCGCAAACAGGTGGGAGAAACTGCAGGAGGCCGGACCGGCATAACGTGGGAAGAGGGAGGTGTCTGCCGTAACTTTATCTTCAAATTCCTCTACATTTTTTATTTCTGACGGCGCTGTGCTGTGCCATGCCATATCAAGCAGACCAAGGCCGGTTTGGCGCAAACCACTCCATCCGACCATAAAATTGCGGGCTTTTTTGATTTTATCAGCAAGCTCTTTAGGCATGGGCTCGCCAGTTTTATAATGTCCGGAGATTAAATTTAATGTTTCAATTTCATCGCACCAGTTTTCCTGTACTTGTGAGGGAAGTTCAACAAAATCCCATTTTACTGATGTGCCCGCTACGCTTTGGTATGTCACATCGGATAACAATCCGTGCACGGCATGTCCCATTTCATGGAACAAAGTTAAGACCTCATTATGCGTTAGGAGCGAGGGCGTATCAGGTGTTGGCTTTGAAAAGTTGCATACAATCGCGATAACAGGGCGGTGAATTTCTCCGTTATATAGCCCCTGCGTGCGATAGGCTGTCATCCATGCCCCTTGTTTTTTACCTGTGCGCGGGAAAAAATCGGCATAGAGTGTACCAATAAATTTTCCACTATCCTGATCTTCAACGTCATAAGCGCGAACATCTTCATGCCATATATCGTATTTATCATTTGCCGGAATAAATTTCAGCCCGAAAAGTTTGCTAAAGTGTTCGAAGGTTCCGTCTAATACTTTTTGTAAAGGGAAGTAAGGGCGAAGATCCTCCTCGGTGTAATCAAACAATTTATGTTTTAGCTTTTCGCTGTAAAATGAAATATCCCAAGGTTTTAAATCATCTGTGAAGCCTTGGTCTTTCGCAAAATCTTGCAGCATTTTCAGATCTTTTTTTGCTGCGGGCTTATAGACAGATTTCATTTTCTCTAAAAATGCCATGACGTTATTACTGTTTTCCGCCATGCGGCGGCTAAGAACGTATTCCGCGTGAGTATCAAACCCCAGAAGCTGGGCGCGTTCGTGTCGCAGCTTTACAATTTCCATGACATTTTCGCGATTATCAAATTGATGTTCCCCGTTTGGGGCATATCCGCGTGAGGCAAATGCGCGCCATAATTTTTCACGCAAATCTCGCTTTTCCGCATATTGTAGGAATGGGATGACACTGGGGAAATCCAAGGTAAATAGCCATTTACCTTCATAGCCTTTTTCTTCGGCCATAAATTTTGCCATTTCTTTGATTGTGTCCGGCAAGCCCGCTAATTGATCTTCTGTTTCAAGAATAAGTTCAAATTTTTCGGCAGATTTTGTGGCATTATTAGCAAATTGAGGGCTGAGGACTGATAATTTCTCAGAGATTTCACGTAAACGTTTTTGACCTTTTTCATCCAATAAAGCACCATTTCTGGCAAATCCTTGATAGGCATTGTCCAAAACCATCCATTCTTCAGGTGTTAAATCAAGATCATCTTTCTGATCCCAAACGATTTTGACGCGTGCAAATAGGTCTGCATCCATTAAGATATCATTTGAAAATGCGGAATTAATAGGGCCAATTTTTTCGGACAAATCTTGCAGGCCATCAGACCCATTTGCAACCAGTTGATTGTAAAAAATTGATGTTGCGGTATCTAATAATTCTGAGGCTGTCTCAAGGGCAATGATAGTATTTTCAAAGCTTGGTGCATCTTTATTTGATTTTATCTTCTCAACATTTGCGCGTGCTTGTTCAATGGCGGCTTGAATTGCCGGCATGTAATCATCGTCCTTAACCTTTTTAAAGGCAGGGGCAAAATTTGGAAGAGTCGATAATTCTAATAAAGGGTTAGTCATGAAGGGAAAATCTCGTTTTTAATTTATGGTTATCTCCTATATATATGTTCTTTATGCATGATGTGCCAAGGTCAAAAATTTTTGATGATATATATTTTTCAATCGATGATGGATATGAGGAATCAAAATATGTCTTTTTAGACGGTAATAATCTTCCAAAACGATTTTCTGATTGTCCGCAATTTACAATTTGCGAAACAGGGTTTGGCACGGGCTTGAACTTCCTCATCGCCTGGCAGGCTTTCATAAAAAACAGCGAAAGAGGGAAACTTCATTTTATTTCATTTGAGAAATATCCGCTTACAAAACATAATATTGAAACAGCCTTATCAGGTTTTTTCGAATCGGACTTTTTAAAAACGTATTTAGATCATTATCCGGCAGACCCAAAAGGGCTTTTTCATTATGATTTTAATGATCAGATAAAGCTATCTATCTATTTTTCGGATGTGAATGATGTTATCGGCAACGTAAATGAAGATGTGGATGCGTGGTTTTTGGACGGATTTGCGCCGGCAAAAAATCCGGATATGTGGAGCGATATCTTGTTTGAAAATATGTCTCGTTTAAGTAAGGGGGGAACCACGATTGCAACTTTTACTGCGGCTGGGGTCGTCAAACGCGGGCTAAGTTCACATGGTTTTTCTATCTCAAAGGTGCGTGGATATGGTCGCAAAAGGGATATGATTACGGGGATTTATAATGGGGGGTAAGGTTGCAATTATTGGCGGAGGGCTTGCGGGGTGTGCCTGTGCATATGTATTAAAGCAAAATAATTTTGAGCCTGTTATTTTTGAGGCATCAAACGATTTAGCGGCGGGGGCGTCAGGTAATCCGGTTGCGCTTTATAATACACGCTTTATTGCTGAGAAATCATTAGAGGCTTCCTTTTACTCAGAAGGGTTTTTATCTATATCTCAGCTATTTTCGGAACTTGGGGCGGAAATAGAACATCTTCCGCATGGCAGTATGCATGTGATTTCAAATGATGCGAAAATGGCGCGCTTCAAGAAAATGCAGACGGCATGGAATTGGCCGGAGTCGCAAATGCGTATTGTGTCAGCGAGAGAGGCCTCAGATATCAGTCATATCGAGATGCCGCATGCCGCATTATTTTTGCCCACTTCCGGTACAGTTTCACCGGGAAAGCTATGCCGTGTATATTCACTATCATGTGAGGTACGTATGAATATGCGTGTTGAAAGTCTTCAAAAATCACCGAACTCATGGCGCGTTAATGATGAAGAATTTGATATTGTTATATTGGCATGTGGCGCGGGAATTGAGCATTTTGCTGAAACTTCATGGCTACCGTTATATACGGTAAGGGGGCAAATTGCGCAATTTGCACAAACGGAATATACCAAAAACCTTAAGACAAATATTAATTATGGGGGATATATCTCGCCCGCTATCAATGGTGTGCATAATTGTGGCTCAACCTTCCAAAAGTGGTTAAAACATACGGAGGTTTTGGAGGAAGATAACGAACATATTTTAAATATTTTAAAAACCGAAATTCCGTCTTTATCCGAACTTTTTCATTGCAAGTTTGCCAGAGCGTCCTTACGAGTTTCGACTCAGGATAGAATTCCGGTTATCGGACGGGTGACAACCCCATCAAGATTCGAAAATAATCAGCCAGATTTTCAAGATCTATATATTTCTGCTGCTCATGGGTCACATGGCGTCATCACCAGCTATATGGCGGCACGCATGATCCTTTCAGACATTTTAGGGGAGAATATGTTCTCATTTTCTAAATATTTTAAGATGGATCGTTTCCCTAAACGAGCGGCAAAAAAAGAAGGATCGCTTTTCGTACGCACATAAAAAAGCTAGGCTAAATTCTATGATTTTATGGGCAATTTTATCCTTTATGCTTTGCTTTCTTCTCTTGCCATTTGCGCGGAAGATAGCATTAAAGTATGGATTTATTGACCATCCCGACCACAGGAAGCAGCATGTTGAGCCTGTACCGCCGGTTGGTGGATTAGTCATTATTCCGGTATTTTTATTAATTTTATGGATATCCGGTTTTGATATTGCACAAAATTATTATTTCATTGCGGCGTTATTAATGGTTTGGGGGCTTGGGGCATGGGATGACATGTATCATCTATCTGCTTGGTTGAAATTCATAATTCAGATGGCGGCTGCGGCTCTTTTGGTAGCGGGTAACCAGAGCATTATATATAATTTGGGTGATTTATTTGATCTTGGGGTTATTCATACGGGCTCATTTGCTTACTTGTTTTCGATTACGTGTGTTGTTCTGGTAATAAACGCTATCAATATGATTGATGGGCTGGATGGGTTATGCGGCGGCGTGTGCTTTATAATTCTGTCTGCGCTTTCTTGTGCAATTGCCATTTCTGGCGGGCATGAATTAATTATCCCTGTTTTTGTTTTAATAGGGGGGCTGAGCGGGTTTTTAGTTTATAATTACCGTCACCCAAAACGTCAACGTGCGAGCTTGTTTCTGGGTGATTCTGGTAGTACGGCGATAGGGTTAACCTTAAGTTGGTTATTTATTGAATTGTCCCAAAATATTCCCACAAAAGAAATTGGTTTGCTTCATCCATCTCTGATTGCCTTTGTATTATCTGTGCCTGTTTTTGATGCGATATCTTTATTTATCTATCGCTTAAAACAAAGACGTTCCCCATTTTCGGCTGACCGGCGGCATCTGCATTATATGTTGTGTGATTACAGCGGTAATAAGCAAGAAAGCGTTAATCTTATACATGGAATAACCTTGGTATACTGTTTTATGGGCGTATTATTTATTACTGAAATGGGTATTCAGCCGTATTATATGATGTATCTTTGGGTGATTGCCTTTTGCATTCACTTTGGCGTGATTTGTTCAGGCGTAAAAAATATTAGGCAAAATAATTGATGCCGATCAAATTTACAGCTTTATTAGCTGTCTCATTAATGCCAAGGTCAAAGATGGCACATGCGCCCGCCAGTTCCCACGGAATATTTAATGTCCGTGTTATTAGGAATGTCGAGACAGCGAGGCCATATAAAATATTAAGAGTGGCAAGCATATAAATTCCCATCCAGTCCTGCCCCTGCGTTAAAATAACTCCTGTGATAACTAGGGACGGAACCATGCCGGGAATAATTATCCAGTTTCCGGCAGAAATATAATCATAAAAATATTCAGTTCTTTCCATCAGTTTTGCAAAATAATACATCGCTGTTATTAGCAAAATTGTTATTAAGATGGCTTTTGCAATTGTAATAACGATGAATGTAAGAAGGGGAATATCATTAAGTCCATCAAGCTTTGATAATTCGGATAATTCTGTTCCATGTGTAAGGGTGATGCCCCATATCCCATAGGGAATAAGGCATAACGGAATCAGAAAGGAGCGCAGCATACTTTGAAAATTTGTGCCGCGAAATGCTTTTTCGGCGCCGGGCATAAACAGCATTATTTCCACGGCGCCGCGCAATTTTAATTTTATAGACGTTATCATAATTAAATTTTACAGAAAAAATAAGGTGTCACAAAGCTTATCTTAAGGATGATATGCTGACACCCGGCACTCTTTTGTACATTTTAGATGCTTTTTTAGCGATGCCGCAGCCTGATAAAAACAGGCATGCCAAAATAAATAGAGTGATTTTTTTCATGAAACCAAGTTACTTAATAAAACGGTTCATGACAACACAGGCGGTTAAATCTCCCGTCACATTTATGGTTGTTCGGCACATATCAAGCAAACGATCCACGCCCATAATCAGTGCAATTCCCGCCGGCGGGACCCCTACACCAATGAGGATAGTTGACAAGACAACAATTCCAACACCCGGAATGGCCGGCGTTCCGATGGACGCGCCAATCGTTGTGAGTATTAAGATTAGAATTTCAAGATTGCCTAGCTCTATGCCAAAGACCTGACACAAAAAAATTGCGGCAATGGCCTGATAAATTGCTGTTCCATCCATATTAATAGTTGCGCCCAATGGTACAACAAAACGGCTAATGGCGGGGCGGATACGCAATCTTTCTTCGGCAACAGAAATTGAAACCGGCATAGTGGCTGCGGAGCTAGAGGTCGAAAAAGCAATTAATTGCGCTTCTTTGATGCCGGATATAAATGCGAAAAGAGACCTTTTGCCAACAAAGACAGCTATGATTAAGTAGAACAGATAAATGCAAGCCAGCCCGATTAAAACAGTCGTTGAATAAAGCGCAATACTGGATAAAGCGTCCCAACCGGTACGAATAATAATGTCACATAACAGCCCAAAAACCGCGTAAGGCGCAATATTCATCGCCCAACCAATAATTTTCATGGCAATCATTTGAACTGATTTTGATAAATTTATAATTGTTTTTGCACTATTTTCAGGGATGGAGAGCAGGGCGATGCCGACCAATACGCTGGCAATGACAATCTGCATCATATCTTTATTTAATTCTGCCTGTGCCATATTGCTGGGGATCAGATTGGCAATGCGCTGTGGAATGGTTAATTCTGCCAAATTATAGTCAGGGATTTGGTCATTGGCAGCCCCGGAATTCATCATATCTGTTACGAAATCTTCACTAAACCCGTCCCCAGGGCGTAATAATTGCACGAGGATAACACCTATCGTAATGGCTACCGTAGTTGTTAGGATAAAGTAAGGAATTAGGGCGAGAGATATATTTTTAACAAAGCCCAAATTACGCGATGAATTTATCCCTAAAATAATAGAAACAAAAACAAGAGGGATTACAACCATCTGTATTAGTCCCAAAAATAGCTTTCCGGGTAGGGCGATCCATTCCGCAATTGCATCCGCCTCAAATGGGTCATCTGTATATAAAGCGGCACCAAATGGTGAAAGTAAAAGCCCAACAAAAATTCCAAGTATCATTCCGATCAGGATTTTTATCCATAGCTGATCTTTTATAATATGATCGGCAACGTCTTCCATGACTTGCCCACGCGGGGTCAGATGATCTTCATTCATTTTAAAAGTCTAACAGGTGCGGGTGATTTGTAAAGTTATTGAAATATCACTTTGTAAAATGGCTATTTAATAACAATATCTCTTAATTCTGGGAATTGGTCTGTCCCCATATCGCCCAAACAAAAATGACCGTAGCTTTTAAACTCACGGGAATGTATATCGGGGATTTTGGAATGGATGGTTTTTACCGATGTTTGAATGCTCTCCATATCATTATCGGAATAAAACATATGCAAATCCGTACGCTCTGTTAGGTTTGGATCAATCTCAAAATTAAAAAAATCAGGATCTTTATTCTGGTCGGGATCAAGCCAAGGGGCAACTAGAACAATACGTTTTACAGGGATTTTATTTTCGGAGAAATAACGTAATAAAAACCCACCGCCGCAACTATGACCGATAAGAATTGTATTCTCATCAATTGTGAAACGCTCCAACATCTCCCGCCAGTTTGTATAATTTGGCCAATATGCCTTTGGCATCTCAAGGGATTGCGTTAAAATATCCTGTATGCACATTTGTTTTTGCAACCATGATGTCCAATGACTGTTTGAACAAGAGGGATAAGCATCGCTATAATATTCTTCTTTATCAGGTGTGCCGTGGATAATAAGTCCCGTTTTCATGACCAATCCACCTTTGCGCCCGGTAGTGCCACAATTAAACCATCCAGATCTTCACTCATTCTTATCTGACACGATAGGCGAGATGTTTTACGAAGTTCAAAAGCAAGGTCGAGCATATCCTCTTCTTCCTCTGATATCTCGCCGTCATCAGGCATGGTTTTTTCTACCCAATCGGGATGAATATAGGCATGGCAAGTTGCACAAGATAAAGAGCCACCGCATGCCCCTTCGATGGCATCAATTTTGTTTTTTTGGGCTATTTCCATCACAGATAGTCCTTTGGGAGCGTCAACCTCCATGGGGCTTCCGTCTTTCATAATGAATGTCATTTTGGGCATATTATACGATCCGTTTAATTATTTTTTCCGCATTATTTAAAAATATATCAATATCTTCGCGGGTTGTAGCCCAGCCATAAGATAAACGCAAGGCGCCTTTTAATTCAGGGGCGGGGCATTTCATTGCTTTTAAGACATGACTATCCATTACTTTGCCACTGGAGCATGCGGATCCGCTACTAAGGGCGATATTCTCCAGATCAAAAGCAATTAGCATCGTTTCTGCCGAAGCGCCGGGAATTGAAAAACATGTCGTGTTGCATACTCTATCTGCATTTTCTCCATGTATAACAATAGATTCATGTATTTTCTTAAGGTTTGACTCCAGGTGGTCTTGTAATGTTTTACAGGTTTGGAATTCTTCGAAATGATCCGTTGCATGTTTTGCCGCCGCCCCAAAACCAGCAATTCCAGCGACGTTTTCAGTTCCTGCACGATGGTTTTTTTCTTGTCCCCCGCCATGAAGAAGAACTGGTGGGGTGGCATTATTGGTGGTGATAATTGCCCCAACGCCGTGCGGACCGCCAATTTTATGGGATGAAATGGTCATGTAATCTGCATTCAGCATAAATAAATTAACCGGTATGCGGCCTATGGCTTGCGCGGCATCGGTATGAAATTTTACGCCGCGACCGTGACAAATATCGATCATGTCTTTAATGGGCTGTATAACGCCGGTTTCATTATTCACCATCATAACGGAAACCAAAGTTGGAGGCGGTGTCCGTCCAATTAAATCATGAAAATGCTCCAAATCAATAACACCGTCTTTGGTTACCTGGATTGTTATACCATCGTGTTTTTGTTCTATAACGCAAGGGTGTTCAATGGATGACACTAAAACGCCCTGTTTATGAAAGGCTTTAATGATGCTGTTATTACCTTCGGTTGCACCGCTGTTAAAGGTTACATTTTCGGAGTTTCCACCAACCAGTTCTGCAACCTGATGGCGCGCTGTTTCAATGATATGGCGGCTGTTGCGGCCAAAATGATGAATTGAGGAGGCGTTGCCGACCACATCCAAAGCAGATTGAATCACTTCCTTCACTCCCGGACGTAATGGCGCGGTTGCGTTATAGTCAAGATACACGTTTTTTTTCATTAGAATAATGATAGCATTAATAATATTAAAATAAAGGTTTTACAGCGTGTTGAACCTATTTTCAGAATAAAAAAATAGACAAAACGGACTCAAATGCGCTACAAGACCTACAGGCACATTTTATTGCGTGTAAGCGCATTGACACATTACATTTCTGCAAAATTTGCATATTTGTGATAGAATCAGATAAAAGTGTGAAGATAGAGAGGGTTAAGTAAACATACTAACTCAATACACCGAAGGGGTATTTATGCCAGATATTATTATTCCCGGTCCTTCTGGACGTTTAGAAGGCCGTTATTATCACTCCAAACAACCCGATGCACCGCTTGCATTAATTTTACATCCTGATCCTGCCCGTGGTGGTACGATGAATAATCGTGTGACGTTTGAATTATTTCAGGCATTTGTTGCGCGTGGATTTTCAACGTTACGTTTTAATTTTCGCGGAGTTGGTAAATCTCAAGGTACTTATGATCGCGGTGAAGGTGAATTATCTGATGCGGCAGCTGCTTTGGATTGGATGCAGGATTTGAATAAGAATGCGCCTTATATGTGGGTTGCTGGCTTTTCATTCGGCGCCTGGATTGGGATGCAACTATTGATGCGTCGTCCTGAAATTCGTGGTTTTATTTCCGCATCATTGCCAACAAACGAATTTGATTTTACGTTTCTTGCCCCTTGCCCTTCATCCGGCTTGATTATTCATGGCGGCGCGGACTCTCTTGTCCCGCGTGATAGCGTTGATGATATGGTCGATAAAGTACAGCTTCAAAAAGGCATGGAAATTGATTACCGTGTTGTTCCGGGCGCGAACCATTTCTTCCATAATTCATGTGACGAATTATTGATCAATGTGCATGACCATTTAAATCAGACTGATGGCGGTAATCAAATGCCGGTTGATATGCTGATGAATAATCGCGCCGTTGACGCGGCCTAAACATAAATCTTAATTAAGTTGGGCGGTGTAATCATCTCCCAACTTTTTCTTAGCAATGAGTTTCAAAAGATTTTCGGCATTTACAGATTTAGCTCTAACTTTCCGACTTTAATTTTTCTAACACATCTTCGACATGGCCGGGCACTTTGACTTTTCTCCAGATATGTTGAATTTTTCCTTCTGGATTAATTAAAAAAGTTGCGCGTTCAATCCCCATATAAGTCTTCCCATACATTGATTTTTCCACCCATGTGCCATATGCCGCGCAAAGTTTGCCATCTTCATCGGCGGCAAGGGGGAAATCCAGGTTATATTTGGCTTTAAATTTATCATGCTTAGTAGGGCTGTCTTTGGAAACACCAATAACAAACGCATTGTTTGTTTTAAAAATAGGCAGATTTTCTTGGAATGAGCAGGCTTCTTTTGTGCATCCGGGTGTATCATCTTTAGGATAAAAATACAGAATAATGCTCTGTCCTTTTAAATCAGAAAGTTTTATAGTCTTGTTTCCATCGGTTGACACTTCAAAATCTGGGGCTAAAACACCTATTCTTAATTCACTCATCGGTTATTCTTTCTGTTTGGTGTATAATCTCTATGATAACTAAGCGCGTCTTTTTCGAAATCAAGTCCTATTCATATGTCTGAAAAGTCTCCAACTATAAAAAAACCTAAAAAACGCTTTCATAAAACCCGAAAAGTTAGCGGGTTTAGCGTAAAATTATTTTTGGAGATTTTTCTTATCTGCCTCATGCTTATTATCTTAGCAGCTGGAGCCTTGATATATAAATTATCAAAAAATGATCTGGATGTTGCCTTTGCCAAAAATCATCTTGAAACAACAATTAATAAGCAGATTGCGCCATATCATATAAAAACAGGCCGACTGGATATTGAATGGCTTAATATTTTTGATCGCCCAATCTTTCGTATTGCAGATTTGACGTTCTTGAATGAGCAAGATGAAGCGCTCCTTACTCTTGAAGATTTGAGCTTTACGCTTTCTCGAACAGATTTATTTCTTGGGGGGATTGTCCCGCGAAAAATTATTGCAAAGGGATTGGATCTTCATATTGTGCGACGACAGGATGATGTTGTTCAGTTAGGATTTGTCGCCGGACCAAGCTTTATTCTCTATGACCCGCAAATCGAAAAACAGAGTCCTGACTTTAATAGTTTTAGTTCCATATACGGAACCTATCTTGCACAAATGTTAGAAGAGGGATTTTTTTTTAAGGGGCTTAAAACGTTGCAAATTAGAAATTCAGCAATAGTGTTTGAGAATATTGCCAAAGATTATGCTCTTTCTTTTCCTAATATTGATGCCGTATTAAGACCAACGGATCAAAAGCTGAATTTGAATGTAAATATGCAAGTTCAAAATGGAAGTAACCGGGATAATCTTAGTTTTTATAATAGTTATGATATCAAATTTAAAGAGCTTGAAACGCTTGCGACGACAGAAAATTTTAATCCGTTTTTATGGGCGAATTTTTTTAATTTTAATCAATTTGATGCCGAAAAATCGCACATTAAAATAGATAGCCAAATTCAAATGACGTTTGATGATTATTTTAATCTGCTCGGTGCCGATATTACCACTAACTCCAGTGAAGGTCGTTTAGATATTCCGGCGTTATATGATCGTCCGTTTGAATTTAGCGCGCTGGCACTCAATGGCTTTTTTAATCGTAAAAACTTAACTTTTGATCTGCGCGACAGCGTATTAGATGCCTATGGAATCAAGGTATTAATCGATGGAAATGTGCCCATATATTCGGAAGATATCACGCAATATGACGTGCCGTTATTTTTTAAAATTGAAGAATTCGCTGTGCCAATTCAGGAAGATATATTTCCTAAACAATTAAAAGTTAAGCCCATATATAAATGGCTGACGGACAAATTAAAGACAGGGCGAATTATAAACACTGAAATGGCGTTGGATGTTTCCTTCAACAAGGAAGGAGAAGAATGGAAAGCTAATAGAGAAAAATTATTAGGCTCATTTGATTTTGAAAATTTAACCGCTGACTACAAAGCTCCGATGGTGCCAATGTCAAATATCAGCGGTCATGCAATTGTGGATTCCGGCCCTGATCACATGTTAATTACAACAGATAGCGGTAATTTTGGTAATCTAGCCATTAAAGATATGAAAATTGAAGTCACGGATTTACTTGCCGTAAAAAAAAGCACTGTTGATCTGGATTTTAATTTAGCGGGATCATTTAAAGATTTATTTTTCTTTCTGTCTAAAGACCCGATTAATATTGCTCAAAAGGTTGCATTTGATATTCAAGATGTAGAGGGAAGCGCGGATTTGAATATCCGCTTTCGTGCACAAACCAAGAAAGACCTCCCGCTCGAAGATATTTTTTTAGAGGTAGATGGCCGCATTGCCGAGATGTTTATTCCTAAATTGGTTAAGGGGCTGGATGTACGAAGCGAGGATGTGACCTTTACAATTAAAGATAAATTGATCTCCGCAAAAGGCACAACGCGCATTCTAGAGAGTGATGTGTCTTATGTGTGGCAACAATATATGAAAGGCAAAGATCAACCCTTTAAAATGAAGCTTGACGCGGATTTAATGGCTAATGCCGGTATTCAGAAACATTTTGGCATCAATATCTCGGAATTTTTAAGTGGGACGCCTACGGCTAATATAACTTATGTAAGTCAGAGTGATAAATCGGCATTGATTGATGTATCTGCTGATCTTACACCCGCCCAAATTCATATTGATACGCTCGGATATTTAAAACCAGCGGGTGATGCTGCAAAGGCGTCTTTAAAGATAGAAATGCAGGATCAGATTGTTCAAAGCATAAACGCTTTAAATATATTTGCGCCAAATTTATCAATTTCAAATGGTGATCTAAATTTTGTAAAAGGTAAAATCAGCAAAGGCAGTTTTAAAAACGCAAAAATTGGAAGTACAGAGGCTTCATTTTCTTTGGATTATGCTAACCCAAAAAGCCTGACTTTGAACATTTCAGGAAAAACGTTAGATGCGCGTGCATTTCTATCGCCGGACAAAGAAAAGAAAGAATATAAAGGGCCGGAAATTCGCTCTTCCATTAACGTTAATAATCTAATTACGCATGAAAGTCTGGGCATTAAGCAGGCAAAAATATTCTTTAACTTATTAGAAGACGGCAATATTTTTCAGTTTGAAATGGATGGTAAAAGTGGAGAAGGGGACGTTTATGTCAGATATAAGCCGGATCAAAATGGGAGCCCGAATTTACGCGCTGAATTTATGGATGCGGGCGCTGCATTACGGGCGTTTGGGTTAAACCAAAATGTGCGTGGGGGGAAAATGACAATTACGGGCACTTCTGCGGATCGAATTTGGGAAGGAAATGTTACCGGTAGCTTTCTGTTACAGAACTTTTCGGTTAGGAAGATGCCTGTTCTTGCTAAGTTAATAAACTCCATGAGCTTGCCGGGATTGGGACAATTAATCAGCAATGACGGTGTCGTATTTTCTAAATTAAGTTCAACATTTGTGTGGAATACAAGACCGGAAGGCGCCCTCATTACTGTGCGAGATGGCCGAACTTCTGGGTCTGAACTTGGTTTAACGTTTGAGGGGCTAATTGATCGTGCGACCAAAACCATCAACATGGAAGGCACAATCGTGCCTGTTTCCACGCTAAATAATTTAATTGGGGATATTCCGTTATTAGGGCCAATTATTACAGGCGGCACCGGTTCATTAATTGCCGCAACCTATAAAATTAAAGGTCCATATCATGATGCAGAGGTTCGGATAAACCCGCTCTCCGCCCTTGCTCCCGGCATAATAAGAAAAATTTTGTTTGAAGATTAATTATTTTTCATGTATCAATCCTTATGCAATAAATGCATAGGAGGCATGACTATGGCGATATATATTTTGAAAGCTACTGAAAAAGATCCACAAATTCAGGATGATAAGGTCTATAGGGTTTTTGATAAAGAGAGTAAAAATGGACAGCCCCGATATATTATCGGCGCAGCTGTAACAAGCGATCCTGATCGACATTCACTGGTTAAGTGGGGTTTCATGCATGCAGTTCGTGAAGGTAGGGGGGCTGTAGCCGAATTTCTGGGAACTAAAGATGGGGTCATGGAGATAATAAAAGCCGACCATCGTGCGGGACTTCCGTCTCAATTTGATATTATTGCGCAATTATAATGAATAATCTGGACAATAAATAAAAATACATGCAGTTTTGACGGCATGAATAAAAAACTCCACGATCAACTTGTCGAAGAAATTTTGCGTGCGCGGGAGCGTGTTTACCACGTCAATCCTGCAACACCTTTGGATAAAGTTGAAATCCGTGATATTGAGGCACAGGTTTATTTAAAGCGGGAAGACCTTTCTACTATTAAAGCTTATAAATGGCGCGGGGCATATAATGCGATTTGTATGCTTAGCGCTGAGCAAAAGAAAAAACCGATCATTGCCGCATCGGCAGGAAATCATGCACAGGGCGTTGCGCTGGCTTGTAAAAAATTAGGGTTAAAGGCGAAGATTTATATGCCGCTTTCTACGCCGCAAATGAAACAAAATGCCGTTCAAAAACATGGCGGTGACTATGTTGAAATTATCCTGGTTGGTGATTCCTATAGTGATACAGCAGCCGCGGCCTTAAAAGAAGTGGAAAAGCGTGATGCGGCCTTTATTCATCCCTTTGACAATATTTATACAATTGCTGGACAGGCAACGATCGCCGATGAACTGGTCTTATCGGGTCAGGGGCCTTTTGATTATTGTTTTATAGCGATTGGCGGCGGCGGCATGGCATCGGGCATGTCTACATGGTTACGAATTCACTATCCCGATATGAAAATTATTGGTGTTGAGGGCGAGGGGCAGGCGAGCATGAAGGCATCCATTGATGCCGGAAAAGTCGTAAATTTAGAGGAAATAGATACATTTTGCGATGGCACCGCCGTGAAACAGCCGGGTGATATTACCTATGCCATTTGCAAAGACATGCTGGATGAAATTATTACTGTGAGTAATGAAGAAATTTGTGCAGCTATAGAAACTACATGGGAAGTAGGGCGCTTTATTCCGGAGCCATCTGGCGCAATGGGCTTGGCGGGATTGATTAAATATACACAGGAGCACCCTAAAGCGATTAAAGGTAAAAAGTTAGTCACGCCAATCTGCGGTGCAAATATGGATTTTTCCAAATTACGCTTAATTTCTGCAAATTCCGGTGTGGGATCGAATAAACAACATTACTTACGCTTTTCCTTGGCTGAAAAATCCGGCAGTTTGTTGGGGATTTTACAAGATTGCTTTTCTGATGTGAATATCCACGCCTTTCAATATGGTAAGATCTCGGAAGATATCGCATTTCCGGTAATTGGCTTTGTTGCTTCAGAAGAACGTTGGGCGGGTATTTTAAAAGACCTTAAAGCGAAAAAAATTCGTTTTGAAGATGTTACAAACGAGCCTGATATCAATTACCGCGTCATTAATTACAATGCTCATAGCTTTAAAAATCCGGTATTTTTAAATGTTAATTTTCCTGAGCGGAAGGGCGCATTGCGTGAGCTTTTAAAACTGACTTCTAAGGTATCCAACCTATGTTATTTCAATTACTTCTATACAGGTGAGATGTTTGGGCGTGCGCTGATGGGGTTTGAATTTACTGAGAAGCAAAACGAAGATGTATTTTTTGCCGCAATCGATAAAATGGGATTACGTTATACGCGGATTGAGGGCGAGACTCTAAACAGAATTATTCTTTAATCGCGCCAACGGCATCCGCGGCAATTTTATATCCGAGTGGCAAATTCGATACTTCGATCACCGTGCGGGCAGGTTTGTTTTCAAAATTAAAAAATTCCGTATAAACACGATTAACGTCTGCCCCCTGTGATATATCGCACGTATAGATAGTTACCTGCATTGCATGTTCTAAATCAGAGCCAGATGCTTCCAGAATGGCCTTAATATTACTCAGCACTTGTGTCAGTTGATCTGGCAAAGATAAATCTGTCTGATGCTCTCCTGCTTTTGTTACCGCAATCTGCATAGCAACATGAATAATGCCATTATGCTTGGTTGCTTGGGAATAGGGGCCGAGCGGGGCCGGGGCATTTGCGGTGCTTATATGTCTCATTGTTTTTCCTTCGCAATCATACAGGCTTGATTAGTTTAGTTTAATCAAGGCGTGCTTTTTCTTTCCTGCCGACAGCTTAACCATATCATCATTTAAATCGTTACTTGAAGAAACGGCATTAACATCTTCAATTTTAATATCATTTAACCGTGCGCCCCCGCCTTCAATTAAGCGCCTCGCTTCGCCTTTTGAGCTGACTAAACCGGTTTCAATAAATAGATCAATCACAGGAATTCCCGCGGAGAGGCGTTTGCCATCAATGGTAATGCTTGGTAAATCATCGCCGATACCGCCTTGCTCAAATACTTTTTGGGCTGTGCCTTCGGCGTCCATTGCCGCTTGCTGTCCATGACAAAGTTTTGTTGCTTCAAAGGCAAGGATTTTCTTGGCTTCATTAATTTCTGCGCCCTCTAAGGCGGCTAGTCGCTTCACTTCATCCATAGGTAGGAGCGTAAACTTCGCCAGCATCTCCGCAACCATAACATCATCAACATTGCGCCAGAATTGGTAATAATCATAGGGGGAGAGCATGTCTTTATTAAGCCAAATCGCGCCGCCTTCGGTTTTGCCCATTTTTCTACCGTCAGGTGTTGTCAATAAGGGGGTTGTGACCACAAATAGTTTTTTTTGAACCGCCTTATGCGCCAAATCAACACCATTTATCATATTTCCCCATTGGTCTGATCCGCCCATTTGCAAGATGGTGCCATAGCGTTTATTAAGCTCTACGTAATCATAGCCCTGCATGACCATATAATTAAATTCAAGCAGGGTTAGGGGGCTTTCGCGCTCCAACCGTGTTTTAACGGAATCAAATCCGATCATACGGTTAATGGTGAAATAACGACCATAATCACGCAAGAAATCGAGGTACTTAAGCGCGGATAGCCAATCATTATTATTCACCATCATCGCATCTGTCGCGCCGTCGCCATATCGCAGAAACTGGGTAAAACAAGTTCTGCGGATATGCTCCATGTTATTTTCAATGGTGGTATCATCCAAAAGATTACGGCTTTCATCCTTAAAGGACGGATCACCAATTTTTGAGGTACCGCCGCCCATCAGGGTGATTGGCTTGTGCCCCGTTTCCTGAAACCAATGCAGCATCATAATGTTAATTAAATTTCCGACATGTAGTGATTGCGCGGTCGCATCAAAGCCGATATAGGCGCTCTGCGTGCCTTCACATAGCTTTGCATCCAGCGCCGCCATGTCAGAACCCTGATGAATAAAACCGCGCTCCTCTAGCACATTTAGAAAGTCTGATTTGTATGTTGTCATAGCAATGTTTTAACGTGAAGATAGGGATTTGCGAAGGGGAAAGTTAAGGGAGTCCTAATTTATTTGCAATAATCACTAAAAAAGGTTACAATGACATATATTTTAGAAAGGATGAGATAGTAATATGAGAGCTCCTGAAGTTAATTTGACAAGAAATCTTGATTTATCTGCTCGTTACGCGGCGGCTGTCGATCAAATGTATAATCCTTGGAATGTTCATGAAAAAGGTTTTGATTATGGCGGACGACAAATGGGAAAATTAGGTGTAAATGCAGGCCCTAAGCCAGGGAATAAGTATTTTCATTAATAGTTTAAAAAAAGTTTAATTTTTTAAAGCCACATTTGTGGCTTTTTTATTGTCTGGACACATTGTGTCTTCGCGTTAAAATCATTTCATGAATAAAATATATAAAGCCATTGGCTTAATGTCCGGCACATCGCTTGATGGGGTTGATGCCGCATTAATTGAAACAGATGGTTATGATTACGCAAAACCACTCGCATTTTATTATCGCCCTTACGAGGAGACCGAGCGCGCACAGATCAAGTCATGTTTCGGACGGCGTGATCGCAATGCAGATGATGTTTGGGCGGCGGAAAGATTAGTCACCATCAAACATGCCGAAGCGGTTCTTGCCTTATTGAAGCAAGAAAACATGCCTCCGCAGTCTGTCGATTATATTGGTTTCCATGGACAAACCATTTTCCATGCTCCGGCGGAAAAATTGACTATTCAAATTGGCGATGGGGATTTGCTGGCAAAGCAAACGGGCATAGCGGTGATTTATGATTTTAGAAGCCATGATGTATCCATGGGCGGAGAGGGCGCACCACTTGCGCCGATTTATCATAGAGCATTAGCAAAAACCGCAGGAATTTCCACACCGCTCGTCATTTTAAATATTGGCGGGGTGTCAAATGTGACGTGGATCGGCACGGGCGTAAATGACATTTTGGCGTTTGATACCGGGCCAGGAAATGCGTTGATGGATGATTGGGTACAGACTCGCACCGGGCAGCGCTATGATGAAGATGGGAAATTGGCAAAAGCAGGTACACCCATTCAAAATTTATTGGATAAATGGTCACGCCACCCATACTTTACACGCCAACCGCCAAAATCTCTGGATCGGAATGAATGGGATATCGCCGATTTAGGCGAGGTCTCAAAGGAGTTAGGCGATATCTCCACAGAAGACGGCGCGGCGACATTGCTGCAGTTTACCGTCCAGACAATTCTGGATTCGCAACGTTTTATGCCGGAAGTACCGCAAGTTTGGTATGCATGCGGCGGCGGGCGACATAATAAGGCATTGATGGGGCTATTATCAGAGAAACTAAATATTCATTCCATTGATGAATTGGGTTGGGACGGCGATGCAATAGAGGCCGAATGCTTCGCCTATCTTGCTATTCGGAATTCGCTGAATTTACCAATTAGCTTCCCCACAACAACGGGTATTAGTGAGCCGCTTAGCGGGGGAAAGCGCGCCAGATTATAATGTCGGCTGTGCGTCGACATGGATTTTTTGAGCTTTTTTCTTCGTAATTGTCAGGTAGATACAAGCTCCAATTGTTATAATTGAGCCTATCACAATAGGAAGGGTCAATTCACTTTCACCAGCAAGAACGAGCCAAAATATTGAGGTAATGGGTATTAAATAGAAAAATAAGCTGATATTGGGGTTTTTCGCCTGCATTATACTATAGGTCATGGCGGCGCCCGCTAACGCGAAAATGCCCGCGCCTATGATTATGCTGATGCCTAAAACAGGCGTTGGGTTTTGTAATTCCATCCCCATGCCGGCCATGGCGACCAGTATAAAAAATACACCAATTAAACGCGTACCTGCTTCTGCGATCATGACGGAAGCAAATGAATTTTTTAATGGCTCCAAACGCTGTGCATATTGGGCGCGTAGCAGATTCAAAATTGCCATCATGTAACATGAAATAATTGTAATTACGTAAGCCAGAACAGTCTCGAAATGCCATTCTTCATTACGAAACCAATTAATGCGTTCATCGGATAGAAAAATAACTGCGATGCCTAAAAATGCAATAACTCCGATAATGTAATCTGTGGCGGTGCTCACTTGCCATTTTTTCTCAATAAATTGCGGTGCATAAAATAACGCGAGGATAGGCCATATTTCAATTATAAGCGGAATGGCGTTCCGATTTGCCATGGTCAATGCAAATAGAAAGAAAATATGAGAAAAAGCAGAGCAGGCACCTGCTAACGCCAAAGCATAAATACCATCCAAACCAATCTGTTTTTGTAACTGGATGTATTCTGAAATTTGATTTCTTTTTATCAGGGCAATCAATGCAAAAATTAACGCGCCGTGAAAGGCGGCGAATTGAATGACAAGCATCATGGAAAAGGGATCTATTTTTTCCAATGCCCATACGGAAAGAAGGGGGTATAAACTCCATAGCAGTATGGAGACAATAATACATAATGTTATTTTCATAGCTGTTTTTTAGTGTATTAACTTAGATAAATTACATGGATTGATATTTTCATCTTCTTATACACTTTTAAAATATGTTAATGAAGGGACAAGATTATATTATAATTTGAACCAAACAGAAATTTGATCTCTTATGCAAATAAAAGAAGCATCTCTAAAGGCTATCATTGAGGCTGCAGGATGGATAAACCAAGGTAAGTTAATCGCATTCCCAACAGAGACCGTTTATGGCTTGGGCGCAAATGCATTTGATGGTCAGGCAATTGCCAGAATTTTTGAGGCAAAAGGGCGGCCAACATTTAACCCACTAATTGTACATGTACCGGATCTAGAAACTGCGCAGGAGCTTGCCGATTTTGATGATTTAGCAATCAGAATAGCCGAGAAGTTTTGGCCGGGTCCATTAACATTAATCCTTCCAGGTAAATCAGATAACGGCATTTCGGAATTATGTACGGCGGGCTTAAATACTATTGCTCTTCGCGTCCCTTCGCATCCGGTAGCTCAAGATTTATTACGTAAGGCGGAAGTTCCTATAGCGGCGCCGTCTGCAAATAAATCCGGCGAACCATCACCCACTGCGCCCATTCATGTGAAAGACAGCTTGGGAGGCAAAACGGATATGATTTTGGCGGCCGGAAAATGCACGGTTGGTTTGGAATCAACGGTGCTCGATTTATCAACAGAGGTACCTGTAATTTTGCGGAGCGGGGCATTTACAAAAGAAGACTTTGCGGAATATATTCCTGATTTAAAATACGTCAATGAAACTACTAATAGCCCCAAATCACCGGGGCAAACTTTAAAGCATTATGCCCCATCAATTCCTGTTCGCTTAAATGCCATTGATATTAAACAGGACGAGGCCTTATTAGCTTTTGGCAGCACTAAATTCATGGGGTTAAAAACGGGGGGCGCAGCTGCAGATCTTCCGGTTGATCAGCAACGAAATTTAAGTGAATCTGGTGATTTACATGAAGCTGCGAGTAATTTATTTGCGTATTTAAGAGAGCTTGATCACGCTAAATTTAGCGCGATTGCCGTTATGAATGTTCCTAAATCCGGGATCGGTGTAGCCATCAATGACCGTTTAGAGCGTGCGGCAATCGCTTCGAATCAATAGCTTTAGATCTTTTTTCTATGATTTTGCTTGTGGATGTTCTATTTTATATAAAGCATTAACGTTTTGTTAAGATTTATATCATGTATAGTCATAAAAAAAAGCATGGCCCATCTCCGGATACTGAAAAACTTCTTTCCTTATCTCAGGAAATTGCACATGTGGGTCATTGGCATTGGTTTATGGATGAACAAAATATTATCTGGTCGGATGAGCTTTACCGTATAGCCGGCCTTAATTCAGATACTTTTACACCAACCATTGATAAAATTAAAAAATTAATACAACGCGCCGATTTAGGGCAAATGATGCAGGGTTTTCAACATGCCATCCTGCAACAAAAAGATTATAACATGGAGTTTCGTTTACAACGCCCAAACGGTGACATTCGCTATGTAAATTGTGTTGGGCGAATTGCCGTAAATGATGATGGCGATGTAAATGAGCTATATGGGATTGTACAGGATGTTACAGAACGGGTAGAGCGTGAACATGAACTACGCCGTGCCAAAGAAGATACCGATAAAGCATATGCAGCGAAATCTCAATTTCTAGCCAATATGAGCCATGAATTGAGGACCCCGTTAAACGCGGTTATTGGTTTTTCAGAAATGATGGAGCGAGAGATGTTTGGCGCGCTGGGTAACGCGAAATATAAAGATTACGTGCAAGGCATTCGCAAAAGTGGGGAGCATTTATTGGATTTAATATCTGACATACTTGATATGTCAAAAATAGAGGCCGGCAAATATGAACTTCATATTGAGGAAGTTCAATTAGCGACTGTTATTAACTCTGTCGTACAGATTATGTCTTCGCGTAGCAAAGATGCAGGCATAAAAATTAAGACGATGATTGAAAATGAAACAACGATGATCAATGCTGATCGTCGCGGTTTAACGCAAATCTTATTAAATATTTTATCCAATGCCGTAAAGTTTACACAGCAAAAAGGATTGATTACAATTCAGTGTTTTGATAGGCAGGATTATATTCTTATTCGCATTATTGATAACGGGATAGGTATTCCCGCGAATAAACTTCCCTATGTTATGCGTCCATTTGAGCAGGCTTGCTCTCAGTTTGAGCGGGGGCATGAAGGATCCGGCTTAGGATTGGCAATAAGTAATGAGTTAGTTGAGTTACATGGGGGCAATATTCACATTGAATCGCACGTTGATCAGGGAACAATCGTTTCTGTGCGTTTGCCTTACAATGCGAATGATTATATAAACGGCAAAAATGAAGAAAATAAAATTGGCGGTCGATATCAGTTTTCTTCTGGAATTTAAGTTAAGCTTATTTGAATAAAGGGCCGCTGATTTCGTCTTCTATAACTTTTTTGTTAATAGCTTTTTTTTCTTTTTCTTTACGTATCTTTCGCCAGTTGGCGGCATTATAATTGTGTTCAGCTAAGGTCTTTGCAAAAATATGCCCCCCGGAGCCATCTGCTACAAAGTAAATATAATCATGTTGTGCCGGGTTTAAAGCGGCGGCAATCGCATCGCGTCCCGGATTGGCAATCGGACCAGGCGGCAGACCAGGATATTTATACGTATTATATGGTGAATCAATTTCCAGATCTTTTTTCAGCAAGCGTCTTCCAAGGGGGCCTTTGCCATCATTTTGATGTTTTCCCTTCGTCATGGCGTAGATCACAGTCGGGTCTGTTTGCAGAGGCATATTTTTTCTTAATCGATTTATAAAAACGCCGGCAACCTTTTTGCGCTCTTCTGCTATGCCGGTTTCTTTTTCAACGATAGATGCTAGTATCAATGCCTCTTCTTTGGTCTCGATAGGGAGGTCATTATCTCTTGTCTCCCATAAAATATTCAATGTATCTTCCATGCTGCTCTGCATGCGGGCTAATTTATCATTACGATTATCGCCCAAGCTATAGCTGTAAGTTTCTGGTAGCAGGGAGCCTTCGTCCGGAATATCTTTAATTTGCCCTGAAAGAGAAGCATTTGCGTTTAATAATTCTACAATTTCATAGCTTGTTAAACCTTCAGGGATAGTTATTTGGCGCTGAATAACATCTCCTAATTCTAACTTTTCAAGCGTTGCTAAAAGCGAAATTTTTTCTTCAAATCTATATTCGCCGGCCTTTAATGATTCTTCTCCAAAAACTTTGAAGGCGCTTTTGAATATTATGGGGGATGCTATAACATTTTCATCTTTTAACTTGGAAGCTATGCGTCCGGCTCCTAAACCTCTTTCAATGACTACAGTTTTATCCGCTCTTAGAGGGCCTGGGGCTGAAAGTGATTTTATGAATACAATCGTAATTATTCCAAGAAAGCCAGATAGCAATATAAAAAGAGACAGTAAGTTGACCAAAAATTTCATATCGAGATTTTAGCAGGCTGTGCTTATTTCAAAAAGCGGAATTAAACTTTTTTGAAAATTAAACTCGCATTTGTCCCGCCAAAACCAAATGAATTTGAAAGGGCGTAGGTAACGTCTTTTTCTTGTGCGGTATGTCGTACAAGGTTAATACCCTGACAATTCTCAGATGGATTGTCCAGATTAAGCGTAGGAGGCAGGGTATTTGTCTGCATAGCTTTTAAAGAATATACCGCCTCGACGGCTCCTGCCGCGCCAAGCAAATGCCCAATGGCGGACTTTGTAGAGGACATGGCAAGATTGTCAAGGTTGTTCGCAAACATACGCTTGACCGCTCCAAATTCAATGCCATCACCCATGGGGGTCGATGTGCCATGGGCATTAATATAATCAATATCTTCAGGATTAAGGCCGGCACGTTTAAGCGCAGCCTGCATAGCGCGGAATCCACCATCACCATCTTCGGCGGGTGATGTGATGTGATGAGCATCGCCGGAAAGTCCATAACCAACGACTTCGCCATATATTTTCGCACCACGTTTTTTCGCATGTTCATATTCTTCCAGAACGAGCATCCCGGCACCTTCGCCCATAACAAAACCGTCACGCGCCTGATCCCATGGGCGGGATGCATGCTCAGGATCATCATTATAGCCGGTTGAAAGTGCACGCGCGGCGGCAAAGCCCGCCATTCCAAGGCGGCAAACCGCACCTTCTGCGCCGCCTGCAATCATAACATCGGCATCATCCAACGCAATTAAACGGGCGGCATCGCCAATGGCATGTGTTCCCGTGGCGCAGGCCGTAACAACGGAATGATTTGGCCCTTTATAGCCATATTTAATAGATACATGACCACTGACTAAGTTAATTAATGAGGCAGGAACAAAAAACGGAGATACCCGACGTGGACCGCGTTCCGCCAATAATAAGGATGTTTTATAAATTTCATCCAGACCGCCAATTCCGGAGCCAATCAAGCAGCCTGTACGATAGGCATCTTCATCATTTTTTAGCTCCCAACCGGAATCTTCAATGGCTTCTTGTGCGGCAGTTAGGCCATATGTAATAAATTGGTCAATTTTACGTTGTTCTTTTGGTTCAACGTATAAATCGGCATTATACTCGCCGGCGGCGGGTGTTGTGCTGTCTGTCTTTGGAATTTGTCCCGCAATTTGACAGGAAATATCAGAAACATCGAAATGTTCAATTTTTCTGATCCCGTTTTTACCCGCAGTTATTTGATCCCAGTTCCAGTCAACACCTAAACCTAGGGGGGATAATATTCCTAATCCTGTAACAACGACGCGACGCATGATGATAAATCCAATTTATATATATAATAATATAGCATCCTGACTTAAGTCAGGATCCAGGGCAAATATTATATGTATTGAGATTTTAGCTCTGGATCATGACAATTTGCAAAGCAAACGTCAGGATGCAATAGAATAAGTTAGAGCCGCTTATTCAGCAGCGTTTTCTTCGATGAAGCTAACGGCATCGCCGACAGTCTGAATTTTTTCAGCCGCATCATCAGGGATTTCTACATTGAATTCTTCTTCGAAAGCCATCACAAGCTCAACTGTGTCAAGTGAGTCGGCACCAAGATCATCAATGAAGCTCGCTTCTTTTGTTACTTTTGCCTCGTCTGCGCCCAGATGTTCAATAACGATCTTTTTTACGCGTTCTGCAATGTCACTCATAATTTTTTCCTTTTTCTATTTATTCGTGAATCTTCTTGTAATTTAAACAAGTCGGGCGAAATTAACCAGACCCTATTTAAAAAGCAAGGGAATTCTTATTACTTATCCACAGATGATCAGTCATTCTTTGGCTTTAGCGTCGGAAAGCAAATAATATCCTTAATGCTGTCCGATTGCGTTAGTAAAATACATAAGCGGTCAATGCCCAATCCCCAGCCACCATTTGGCGGAAGGCCGATACGAAGGGCGTTGATATAATCCGCATCCAACATTTGTGCTTCTTCGTCGCCTGCCTCACGTTGATCAACTTGTTTCATAAATTGATCATATTGGTAATCAGGGTCATTAACCTCTGTAAAGGCGTTGGCAATTTCCCACCCGTTACAGAAACTTTCGAATCGCTCCGTAAGGCGGTTATTTTCCTGATGTATTTTAGAAAGCGGAGATATATCAATGGGATAGTCAGTGATATGTGTCGGCTGGATCAGCTTTGCTTCGACACGCTCGGCAAAAACTTCTTCCACAATTTGTCCCCAATTCATCCCGGGTTCAAGCTTTACACCTTTCGAAGCGGCCATTTTGTACGCATCTTCAGGTGTTTCTACGCTAAGGAAGTCCAGCCCGGTATATTCTTTAACGGCGTCAATCATGCTCATTCGTTTCCACGGTGTTTGGAAGTTAAGCATTTTGCCTTTAAATTCAAATTCATATGATCCATGAACATGTTTCACTGTTGCGGCGACCATGTTTTCAATTAAATGCATCATATCTTCATAATTGGCATAAAGTTTATTGCCCTCTGCCATTGTAAATTCCGGATTATGTTTTGGCGATGTGCCTTCATTGCGGAAATAACGCCCTATTTCATAAACATGTTCGGCAAGCCCGCCAACTAAAAGACGCTTTAGATATAGCTCGGCGGCAACTTTTAGATAGAAATCATGATCAAGTGAATTGTGGTGTGTTATAAACGGCTTCGCGGAGGCCCCGCCCATAATAGGTTGTAACACGGGTGTCTCCACTTCAACGGCGCCAGAATCATTCAAATAATTACGCAAAAACATAAGGATTTTAGAACGCATAAGCAGCGCCTTTTTACTGTCCTCATTCATGATCAAATCAATATATCTCTGGCGGTAACGTTGTTCGATGTCAGTTAAACCATGATATTTATCAGGTAAGGGCAGGGTGGATTTGGTTAGAATATTAAATTCAACGCAGCGTACGGATAATTCACCGCGTGGTGTGCGGCGAATTGTACCGCTCGCATCAATAATATCGCCAATATCCAGAAAATCGAGCTTCTTAAGTTGGTCTTCTGACATAGAATCTTTATGGCAAAAAACTTGAATGCGGGCCGATGTGTCCATCAAATCGATAAACATACCGTTATTTCGTACCGCCATAACGCGCCCCGCAACGGAAACGCGATCTTCGGTCTCTGTACCTTCAGCCAGATCCTTATAAGTTTCCTGTAAATCCACGGCCATATGCGTGCGATGGTAAGCATGCGGATAGGGGGTAAATCCTGCGTCAATCATAGCCTTGCGCTTGGCAAGCTTTGATTCGATGGGGTCTGTAATCGGGGCTGCGGATGATTTGTTATTTTTTTGGGCTTCTTGCGCCATTTTTTAAACCTTTATATTTTATCTCTATCAACTATGATAAATAGAGAAGATAAATCAAGGGGTTTCTATGGTTCTAAGCAAAAATGTCTCAAATCAGTCCGGCGTTGCCATATGGTATATCTTGGCGGGGATCGCCCTATTTGCGGCATTGTCTTATTCTTTTGTGCGCTCGGTTAACCAAAGCCAGAGCGGGACATCAAAAGAACAATCCAAAATTGCGGCGAGCGGATTACTACGTTATATGAATGCCTTGGAGCAGGGGATACAAAAGCTTACCGTTGTACATGGATGCAGCGAAAACACCATCAGCTTCTATTCGGAATTATGGGCAACGCCTACCGATTACGATAACGCAAATAACCTGAATGCAGGCGGTGATTTCAATTGTTTCATATATCAGGGGAATGGCGGCGGGGTATCCTGGGATACTTTTGGTGATTTAACATTAAATGGAGAGGCGCAAGATGTATATGTTAGCTCTGCCTTTGCTGTGGAAGATATTGGCACAGCTGCACCGGAATTGATCTTTTTTGCACGCACAAACGTACCTACCTGCGATGAAATAAATCGACAAGCCGGAATTGGCACCTCTAATGATGTAAATGGGGTGGTATCAACTTATGCCGCGCCGTTTGTCGGCGCATATAGCTTAACTGATACGATTGGCGATGCCGCCGCGCATAGCGATCTTGCAGGGGAAAGCTATGGCTGTTTTATTGATGGGAATGATCATTATGTGTTTTATGGCGTGATTTCTGAGCGGTAAGACTTAAACCTGTCTTGCCACCATTAACTTCTTAATCTCTGCAATTGATTTAGCCGGATTTAAGCCTTTCGGACATGTATTCGTGCAGTTCATAATTGTATGGCAGCGATATAATTTGAAGGGGTCTTCCAGTTGATCTAGGCGCTCTCCCGTTGCTTCATCGCGGCTGTCGATAATCCAGCGATAGGCTTGAAGTAAAATGGCAGGGCCAAGGAAACGGTCACCATTCCACCAATATGACGGGCAGGCAGTTGAACAGCAGGCGCATAAAATACAACCCGCAGGGCCGTGCCCATCTTCACCATTTAATAAATTTGCATCTTCGGCGGTTTGAAGGCGCTCTTTTTGCGGAGCAGGTGATTTTGTTTTCATCCATGGCTCAACCGATTTTAATTGAGCATAAAACATTGTCATGTCCGCAACCAAATCTTTCACGACCTCCATATGGGGAAGCGGGTAAATTTTGACATCGCCGCTTACATCTTCAATGGGTTTTAAACAAGCAAGAGTATTAGTGCCGTCTATATTCATCGCGCACGATCCGCAAATCCCCTCACGACAAGAGCGGCGGAACGTCAGGGAGCTATCAACTTCATCTTTAATCTTGATAATCGCATCCAAAACCATTGGGCCGCATTTATCCATGTCCAATGTGTAACTATCGAGCTGTGGGTTTTCCCCCGTATCGGGATCATATCTATAAACTTTAAAGGTTTTGCGATTTGCCGCGCCCTTTGCATTATCATGCGATTTACCTTGTTCAACTTTTGAATTCTTTGGAAGCGTGAAAGTAGCCATGTGATGATTTTCTTAAATTAAAAGAGGTTATTTGTATTAAGAATAATATGATTAGGGCAATAAGGGAAGGTTAACATTGCTCAAAAAAATAAATTTCTGCGGGGCAAGTCACATGCGCACCAGTTTACTATCGCGGTAAACGTTGCAACAGATAATTAATCCAAACCCAATCATCGAGGCAAGCATCGCCGTTCCGCCATAGGATACAAGCGGTAAAGGCGCACCAACAACGGGAATTAAGCCCATAACCATGGAAATGTTGATGAAGGCATATAGAGAGAAGTTTACGGTCAGCCCCAGAGCCAAAATACGTCCATAGGCGTGTTTGCAATGAAAAGAAATCCAATACCCATACGCAAAAATTAATAATAATAATCCCAGAACCAACAAACCGCCCATAAAGCCTGTTTCTTCGACCCATAGCGTAAAAATAAAGTCGGTTTGTTTTTCAGGCAGGAAGTTAAGGTGGCTTTGAGTACCTTGTAAAAATCCTTTGCCTTCAATGCCGCCGCTGCCGATGGCGATTTTGGATTGGGTAATGTGATAGCCTGCGCCGAGTGGATCACGTTCAGGTTCCAAAAATGTCAAAACACGCTGTTTTTGATAGTCATGCAGGAATTGCCACGCCACGGGAATCGCACTTACCACTGCAATTATACCGCCAATAAAAAGCCATATGGTTACGCCCGCCATGAATAAAATTGACGCCGCCGCCATGCAGATCATTAATGCCGTTCCTAAATCAGGTTGCAACAATACCAAGCCAACCGGCAAGGCAACTAAGATCGCGGGGACAATCAGTAACGAAAGGCGTTTACTATCTTCAACACCGATGGATTGATAATAACGAGCCAGCGCCATCACAACGGCAATTTTCATTAGCTCTGATGGCTGTAGTTTCATCACGCCCAAATCAATCCATCTCTGGGCGCCCATTCCTGTATGGCCCTTGATTTCCACAATCACCAGTAAAATTAATCCGATAATATAAATGGGATAGGACAGGCGATACCAAATTCTAATATCGATTAAACACACGACCAATAGCGCCGCAAAGCCAATACCAAAACGCATGATGTGGTTGCTTGCCCACGGATCAAGATTACCATTGCCCGCAGAATATAGCGCGGCAACGCCAATGCCCCCGAATGCACAAATTAGAAATAATAACCCAACATTAATTTGCTTTAGGCGATAAAGCCAGTCATGCGGATCGGTTAGGTTACGTAATGAGTTCATGTAGATTTTAAACTGTTGGCATGATGGGCGATATGATCACCAATAAAGCTTTGAACAAAATAATAGCTATGATCATAACCGGCGTGAAGTCTTAAATTAAGTTTTTGATCTGCTTCTTTGCATGCCTTTTGAAAAATATCCGGCTTTAATTGGCTCTCTAAGAATTGGTCTGCGCTGCCTTGGTCAATCAAAATTTTAATCTGCTTTTGCGGGGCAGGGGTGTTTTGTACAAGATAAGAGGCGTCATGATTCTGCCATTTATTTTTATCTCCCCCTAAATATCGGCTAAATGCCTTTTCTCCCCATGGAACGCATGATGGCACAGTAATGGGGGAGAATGCTGAGACAGATTTATAAAGATGTGGATATTTAAAAAACAACGTTAATGCGCCATGACCGCCCATTGAATGACCACTTATTCCTTGATTATGCGTCAAGATAGGAAAATTATCACAACAAATTTTGTTTAATTCCTGTGTAATATAAGTTTCCATCTGATAATTTTTTGCCCAGGGTTGCTCTGTGGCATTTAGATAAAATCCTGCCCCTTTACCGAAATCGTATGACTCCGCATCATCTGGTACGTGATCCCCGCGTGGTGATGTATCGGGCGCGATGATCGCCAATCCATGCTCAGCGGCATAATGATATGCCCCCGCTTTCGTGGTAAAATTGTCATGCGTACAGGTTAAGCCGGATAAAAAGGTAATAAATGGTACGCTCGCGCTTTGTGCACTTTCCGGTAAAAACACGGAAAATTTCATCTGACAATTAAGGGCGGTACTATCATGCTCATATATTGCAAGCGTGCCGCCGAAACATTTATGTTGCTCTAATTCTTTCATTTAATATACCACGACGCTACGTATAGATTTGCCGGCATGCATTAAATCAAATGCAGTATTGATATCCTCAAGGGGCATCGTATGCGTAATTAAATCATCAATATTTATTTTACCTTCCATATACCAATCGACGATTTTGGGAACATCTGTTCGTCCGCGCGCCCCGCCAAATGCTGATCCGCGCCAAACGCGTCCCGTGACCAATTGAAACGGACGTGTAGAAATTTCCTTTCCGGCGCCGGCAACACCAATAATCAGGCTTTCTCCCCACCCCTTATGACAGCATTCAAGCGCTTGACGCATCACATCTACATTACCAATGCATTCAAAGCTGTAATCCACCCCGCCATTGCTCAGATCGCAAATGGCTTCAACCACATTCGGCGTATCTTTTGGGTTAATGAAATCGGTCATGCCAAACTTTTTCGCTAGCTCAACTTTGTCAGGATTAAGATCAATGCCGATAATTTTACTGGCGCCGACCATTTTTGCACCTTGAATTACGTTCAATCCAATCCCGCCCAAACCAAAAACAGCCACAGTTGAGCCGGGCTCAACTTTTGCGTCAAATACAACGGCGCCGATGCCGGTTGTCACGCCGCATCCGATATAACAAACTTTATCAAAGGGGGCATCTTTACGGATTTTAGCTACGGCAATTTCAGGCAGGGTTGTGAAGTTGGAGAATGTGGATGTTCCCATGTAATGTAATAATTTCTTACCATTAATTGAGAAACGGCTTGTGCCGTCAGGCATTAATCCTTTGCCTTGTGTACTACGAATTGATTGACATAGGTTTGTTTTTGGATGAAGACAAAAATCACATTCGCGGCACTCCGGCGTATAAAGCGGAATAACATGGTCGCCAACTTTGACAGACGTTACGCCTTTACCAATTTCTCTAACAATTCCTGCGCCTTCGTGACCCAAAATAAGGGGGAAAATCCCCTCGGGGTCATCACCGGATAGCGTAAAAGCATCGGTGTGGCATACACCGGTTGCCATATTTTCAACTAAAACTTCGCCTTCTTTCGGGCCTTCTAAATCAACAGTATCAATTTCAAGCGGCTCTCCGGCTTTATAAGCAATAGCTGCGCGTGTTTTCATGTTTGTCCTTTAAAATTTTGGGTTTTAAGAATTAAACTGTTTCTGTTTTGACCGCAAGTTCTGTGTCTGCGGGTGCTCGTCTTTGGGCTTCTTCCAAAATATCTCTGGCAAGCGGGGCGGCAGTACGTGAGCCGCCAATACCATGTTCCACGACAACCGAGCATGCATAGCGCGGATTATCAAGAGGAGCATATCCCACAAAGAGCGCGTGGTGACGATCCTCCCAAGACAAATCTTCGTTTTTGACACCCGCGGCACGTTGTTGTGCGGTAATTCTTTTCACTTGCGCTGTGCCGGTCTTCCCCCCCATTTTCATGGTTTCATTGGTAATTTGTGAGGCGCGCGCTGTTCCGCGGTTTCCCTCCATAACTTTTTCCATACCTCTAACAACGGTACTTAAATGATTAGGATCCAGCCCCATTGACGGCCATTGCGGATAAACAATTTTTTCTGATCCTATGGCGGCAACCATCCTTGGTTCAACCGCAAAACCGCCATTTACTAAACGCGCTGTCATGACCGCTAATTGCGCGGGGGTTGCGAGCATGTATCCTTGCCCGATACTGGAAACAACGGTTTCCCCCATATGCCAGCCTTCATTATAACGCTCTTTTTTCCATGCAATGGATGGCACCATGCCATTTTTTTCTTGCAATGCTTCAATACCTGTTTTTTCTCCGAAACCAAATCTTTTTGCCATTTCGGCAATTTTATCAATGCCTAATTTCATTGATAATTCATAAAAATAGACATCACACGATTCTTCTAATGCACTGATTACATTTGTGCTGCCATGCCCCCATTTTTTCCAGCAATGGAATTTGTCTCGTCCTAATTTTATAAAGCCGGGGCAATATGTTTTGGTATTCAGGGTGGCAATATTGTTTTCTAAAAATGCTAATGCAACAATCATTTTAAATGTTGAGGCCGGCGGATATTGGCCGGTTAAAACTTTATTATTTAACGGGTAGGAGGGGTTAGATTGAATTTCCTCCCACCGCTCTAAGGAAATGCCATTTACAAAATAATTCGGATCAAATGAGGGGGATGAGCCCATGGCATAAACTGCGCCCGTATGAATATCCATTATCAATGCCGAGGCGCTTTGTTCTTCATCTAGCCGTCTTTGAACATAACGTTGTAACTCTGCATCTATGGTTAACGTCACGCGCCGTCCAGAATGGCTTGGCTTTTCACTTAATGTACGGATTTCACGTCCGACGACATTCACTTCCATCTCGGCTTGTCCTGCTTCTCCTCTTAAAATGGGATCATAGAGCTTTTCAATGCCTGACTTTCCTATTCTAAAGCCAGGCAAGTTTAGGATGGGGTTTTTATTTTCTTTTTCGACGTCGTCTTCTGATACCGCGCCGACATAACCGGCCAAATGAGCGGTTGCTTCTTTGAACGGATAGCTGCGTTTTTGCCCGGTATCCGTCATAATTCCCGGTAAATCAGGTAAATTTACATCAATTTTTGATACGGCTTCACGTGACAGTCCATTTTTGATTTCTATCGGTACAAAACGCGCGCTCTTTTTTATGTTTTTAAGTGTCCGTTCTATCTCGTGAGGTTCCAGATCAATATATTGGGTTAGTTTTTTTAACGCCTCTAGGATATTTTCCGTTTGCTCCGGTAAGATCAAAACACGAAAATCTTGCTGATTGATAGCAAGCGGCACGCCAAAGCGATCGGTTATTTCAGCACGCTCTGGTGCAAGCAACTTCACATTAATCCGATTTTGCTCTGCAAGCGTTTTATATTTTTGTCCTTCAACAACTTGCAGCCAGGCCAAACGCGATCCCAGAACGCCTAAAATACCTACTTGTAAACCGCCAAGAACAAAAGCGCGTCTCGTAAAGCTAAGACTTCTTTTTCCCTTATCTTTAATTAAATTATCCATATTTATAACGATGTTTTGTCATGAGGGGCGAAAGGTAATAGTTTATGAAGTGCTCCCGTTAAAGATAATATAATCGGAAATGATAAAATCATCATAGCGCCTTCAATTAAATAGGGGAAAAATGGAGCAAATTCCACCAATTTGATGCATAAAAAAATCCAAAAAATAAAACAACTTAGAAACGTTACCAATATATAACCGGCCCAAATCATAAAAAATGATTGCCCGGATAGAAATACACGTTGTTGCTTTGTCATCATAGCAACCAAAATAAATAAAAAAGCGCTGAGCCCAATAAAAGGCATGCCTGTAAGCAAATCCTTTAATAAACCTAATGTAAACAATAAAGGAATTGGTATCAATTTAGGGTTGTATATCGCCCAATAATAAATGGATGATAATGTAAAAATCATCAATAAATTTAAGTTAAAATAAATCGTCATAATTTGGACGTCTACTAAAAACAATACTCCGACCAGCAGATAAAATAGAACGTACAGCGGAATATGTTCATATGAAAATTTTATGAGAGACATGTTAACCAATTTGGATATTAAGTGACATAATCTAAACTGCTTGAGTGTTATATTCAATCATTTCTGTATGGGCAGGTAAGGATGATTGAGATTTTTTTATTATTGCCGCCGCTTTTTCATCCAGAATAATAGTGACATGTTTTTTATCCTTTAAAAACGTCGTGGAAATCTGAGGCGCGTTATAAGGGCTGCGTTCTTTACAAAGCATATTGAAAACAGGCAGGGCCTTATTCTCTCCCTTTGCGGTTACGATAATGTGATCCGGCATGGCGGCGGGGCCAAGTGATAATCCGTGAGTGGGGCAAAGCGATAGATCTGCCGGGTGCATATTAACGTAAGCGGCATAGGACGCAATCATGCCTTCACTTAATTGGGGATTAATTATGTCGGTATCTATAGGGACATTTTTTCCAATTTGCGCATAATGATCATCATCTTGAGCACCAATCCCTAAAAACGCGATATCTAGGCCGCCATATTTATGAATTGCTGCACGCATATTTTTTATTGCTTTTTCGGGCGTGGTATTTTTTAGAAAGGTAATCCAACGATCTATTGGGATATTTGCATTAAAAACAGCATTTAAGATTTCTTCTTCACTAAATGCGGCGAAGGATTTTTGTGCGGGATAGACTTCATCAAGTTGAAAAAACCGCGCTTGGGATAGACTATTTAATATTTTAGGGCAATTACGTATATAGGCATAGATTCCATCCTGCGTACTTCCGCGAGCCAACGTAATATTAGGTGTGGTTCTTCCATCCTGAATTAATTTGAGAGTTAATTGGTGCAAAGTAGATGCTGCGCATTGATCAAAGTCATCATTGGATTTGGTAATAATGATTTTCATGGCTTCTATTTAGCACAGTAAATTAAAGGTTAGATTATAAAATAAGGCAGCAATCCAGAGATTCAATGATATATCCCTGGATTGCCGAATTACTTTTACTTTTTCATGCTGTCAGCTAAGCGCATAAGATTGATAAATTCAGCACGATATCCATATGGGTCGCTACCTTTACCTTGTTGCGCTAGTTTAAGGGCATCATTATAGCTAAAACTTCCGATATATTTATCATCTTTTAATAGCTGCCCAAACCCTGCAACGGCTAATGCAAAGGCGGTGTCGCCGTTAATATTAGTCTCGTCTTTGGTTGTAATCGGCGTCGTAATTAATGTTGATTTATCTTCATTTGGCAATTTGTAACGCATTTTTAGGAATGCATACTCATTACCAAAATCTGTATTGGCTTTTGTTTCTTCTTTTTCTGCATAACGGCTTTCATCATATAGCTCGTTGCCGCTACCGGTCGGTGTAATTTCGTAGATCGCGGTGACGGTATGTCCTGCACCAATATCTCCGGCATCAACCTTATCATTATTAAAATCTTCACGGTTTAATGCGCGTGTTTCATAACCAATTAAACGGTATTCAGATACGATGAGAGGGTTGAATTCCACCTGAATCTTTACATCTTTTGCAATAGGAAACAGGGAGGATGTCGCCTCATCAACTAACACTTTTTGCGCTTCGCTTAGGCTGTCTATATGCGCGGCAATGCCATTGCCGTTTTGCGCCAATGTTTGCATCAGATGATCATTCAAATTACCTTGTCCAAACCCCAAAACAGATAGGAATATGCCGCTCTCACGTTTTTTCTCGATCAATTCTTTCAGGTCATCATTTGAACTCATCCCCACATTAAAGTCCCCGTCTGTGGCAAGAATAATACGATTGACGCCGTCTTTATCAAAGTTTTGCTCGGCTAATGCGTACGCGCCCTCTATGCCTGCGGCGCCCGCTGTACTTCCGCCGGCATTCAGCCCGTCTAATGCGGATAGGATTTTATCTTTGTCTTGTACTTTGGTGGGTTCCAAAACCGTTCCTGCGGATCCGGCATAGACAACAATTGCAACCGTGTCATCTGGACGCAACTGATTTAAAAGTAACTTAAACGAATTCTTTAATAACGGTAATTTATCCTGTTGGTTCATTGACCCGGATACGTCTAATAGAAATACCAAATTGGATTTTGGCTGTACGTCTTTATCAATATCGTAGCCCTTAATTCCAATATGTATTAGCTTATTACCGTCTTTCCATGGGGAATCCACCACGGCAATATTGGCATTAAAGGGAGTATCTTTGGTTTCCGGTCCTTTATAATTATATGGGAAATAATTGATTAGCTCTTCAATACGTACGGCATCCGCCTTCGGAAGAATGCCATTATTAAGTTGGCGGCGCATAAAGGAATAGGACGCAGTGTCTACATCAACTGAAAATGTTGAAACTGGTTCGGCAGATACTTGTTTAACGGCGCTAATCTTATGATCTTCAAATTTATCATTATCAATATTTTCCGGCGGCATTGGCTCCGGTAGAGGATAAGGCATTGGAATTGGCGGGTAGGGGGCTATTGCCATATCTGATTCCATCGCAGTACCGGCAAAATTCTGTGCAGCAATATTGTTATTGGAAATTGCACTGGGGGTGGGCGGTGAAGTCGGCGCGGCGCGCTTGGCTATATCAGCTTTATGTTGATTCCCTACAAAATTTTGATGTTCATTTTCTGCGCGCTCTCCTTGGATTTCACGTTCATATAATCCCGCGTTATCTTTGCTTTCCATGGTGGCGATTTGGGCCATTTCTTCTGGTACGGCAGCGATGCCATCATCATATGCCATGATATTGGAACTGTTTGTTTCTTGAGTGACAAACTCATGTGTACGTGTTTGATAAAGCGCGGCGCTTCCTGCTAAAACAACAACCATTGCTGTTGCCATGCCACCATAAATAAATTTTTTGTTTTTCATCTGTTTTCTCCTGTCATTTGGGTTGTTACTACCCATAAGACGAGAGAGTATGGCAAATCCTTGGAATTTTTTTTGATTTTTTTGTGTGTAATGCGATTTGTACTCTTCAGATGCCATATTTAATGCGATTTTTCGCGCATTTTCACTTGGCGCGGGGATCTTATTATTATTCAGGAAATCATCTAATTTATCACTCATGCGGATGCTCCTTTATCTAACCATAAATTTAATTTTTTTCGTGCCTCATGTACGCGCCATGAAACTGTACTTTCGGAACAATCAAGCTGTTCCGCCGCGCGCGCATGGTTTAGCCCCTCTATCGTGACCAGAATAAGAGCATCACGCATTTTTTGCGGAAGCAGTTCAATTTGATCCATGACTTGCTGTGCATAATGTACGTCTTCATTTGATGCGGCTTTATCTGGTTCAAGGCTAATTTCACCAGAGTCTGAATGATGTCTATTTTGTGACTTCTGCCAATCTTTGGCGGTATTAATAACTATTGTATAAAGCCAAGTCGTAAAAGCAGACTGATAACGAAATCCATCAAGCGCACGCACCAGTTTAATACAAGAATTCTGCGTGATATCTTCGGCGGCTTCCTTATTTTGTATATATTTATACGCCATTTTGTACATCGTCATATAATACTCCGATAATAGGGCATCAAAAGCGTACGCCTCTCCCTTTTTTGCGCGCTTAATGAGCTCTTTTTCGCGTTCGGGGTTCGTGGACAATACGTTTTAGCCTTTATTTGTTAGACGATGCAAAATAACAATCCTTGGAAATTTTTTTAAATTTAACCATGAAAGAGGTAAAATTAGAAATAAAAATTTATTATCTGTTTTAATAAAACCTGTTACTGAGCTATAGGTTTCAAAAATAAGTTAATGCTTCAATGCTAGATCTTTTAATTTGTAAATCAGATCTAAAGCATCCTTAGGTGAGAGGCTGTCAGGATTAATTTCAGATAAGCTTTCTTCAACCTTGGATATTTGCGGATCATCCGGAATATGCGAAGAGAATAGCGGCAAGTTTTCGATGTGAGATTTTTGATCGCTTTTTTCTAATGTTTTAAGAATTTGCCCTGCACGCTTAATGACATCTTGCGGCAATCCGGCTAACTTTGCGACATGTATGCCGTATGATCTATCGGCTGCGCCTTTCTGTACGCTATGAAGGAATATAATGTCTCCCTTCCATTCTTTAACCTGCATTGAATGGCAAGATAAGCGAGGCAGACTTTGGGTTAATTGGGTTAATTCATGGTAATGCGTCGCAAATAAGGCGCGGCATTGATTATGATTATGTAGATATTCCACGCAGGCCCACGCAATGGAAAGTCCGTCATAGGTCGCTGTGCCTCTACCTATTTCATCAAGAATAACCAAACTTTTTTGTGTTGCACGGTTTAAAATTGCTGCGGTTTCGACCATTTCTACCATGAAGGTGGATCGTCCATGCGCCAAATCATCTGATGCGCCCACGCGACTGAATACCTTATCAACAATACCGATATGGGCTGATTTTGCGGGCACATACGCCCCAATTTGTGCCAAAATCGCAATTAAAGCATTTTGACGTAAAAATGTTGACTTACCGGCCATGTTAGGGCCGGTTAATAGCCAGAGATTACACTCTTTTGATAAATCCGCTTGATTGGGAACAAATGTTTGATTGTTGGCTTTTAGAGCCTGTTCTACAACCGGGTGACGGGCTTCTTCCAAATGAAATGCTGTACTATCATCAATTTGCGGGCAGTTATAATTTTCTTGAACGGCCAATTCCGCCAATGACGCAATGACATCAATTTCTGCCAAAATACGGGCATAAAGGCGTACATCTTCTGCAATAGATTTGAGACTTTCAATCAATGTATCAAATATGGCAAGCTCCAAACCAAGTGCTTTTTCTTCCGCATGGGATAAAACACGTTCTAAATCGGCTAATTCTGTTGTGGTAAAGCGGATAGCATTAGCCATCGTTTGGCGATGTATAAAAGGGTTATTATCATTTTCTGCTTTGAAATTGAGAAGTGTGTCTCCATTTTTAGACGGAACCTCAATAAAGTATCCTAACACATTGTTAAAACTTATTTTTAATCGATCAAGACCTGTCTTGTCTTTATAAAGTTTTTGTAATTCTGCAATACATTTTCGATGATTAGATTTCAGGTTTTTTAAGTGGTCTAAAGCTGGATCATATCCTTCCCGCACAAAATTTCCATCTCGCAGCAAAGCAGGGGGCTCATCTTTAAGGCATTTTTTTAAAGTAGTTTCAAATGCTGCGGCTTGGGATGAAAAAACGAGCGTTTCTTGATAGGTCGCTAGGGGTGGTTTATTATGATGAAACAATATTTGTTTCATCATATCCGCGCATTCCAGCCCTTGTCTGATCATGAGTAAGTCACGTGGTCCGCCGCGCGCAGCTGTCAGCCTAGATAAAGCACGCTCCATATCAGGCATGGATTTAAATAATTTGCGAACGTCTTGGCGAAAATAAGTATCATCAATGAACTCAGCAATGCGTTTCTGCCTTACTTTAATTTGCTCGACCTCACATAATGGATTTGATAGCCATTCTTGCAACATGCGCGATCCAGTGCCTGTGATTGTTTGATCAATTACAGATAAAAGTGAACCTTTACGCTCCCCGCCGAGCGTACGTGTTAATTCCAAATTGCGACGCGTTGCCGCATCAATCTCCATATATTGCGTGTTTGAAACGGGTTCCGGCTTTGAAATATATGGGATCTGGTCAATTTGGGTTTGACGCACATAATCAATAAGCGCGCCTGCTGCGGCAATCTCTGTACGCTTTTCGATGCCGTGAGAGTCTAGGGCGCCAATTTTAAAAAAATCTTTTAAACGTGCTTCATTTGCAGCGCTTTCAAATTGATATTCTGGTTTAACCGTAAAGCGTGAACCAAACATATCCCATGCTTGATCTAACGCATCTATATTAAGCAAATGCTCCCCGATTAGGATTTCACTGGGATTGATCCGCTCAAGGGCTGAGGGCAGGTCGTGTGTCGTGGTGTTTTGTACTTGAAACGTCCCTGTTGATAAATCGAGCCATGCAATACCGACTTCATTTCCAATATAACTGATGGCGGCTATGTAATTATTCTCATCAGCCGCCAGAAGATGATCTTCAGTAACTGTACCGCTTGTGACCACACGTACAACATCACGGCGAACCAGAGCTTTGTAACCACCGCGTTTTTTGGCATCTTCCGGCGTTTCAATTTGCTCACAAATGGCAACTTTAAATCCGGCCTTAATTAGTTTCGCCAAATAGCTTTCATGTGAATGCCATGGCACGCCGCACATCGGAATGTCATCGCCTTGATTTTTACCGCGTTTTGTTAAGGTAATATCCAATGTTTGTGCGGCCTGAACGGCATCGTCAAAAAACATCTCATAAAAATCACCCATGCGGTAAAAGAGCAGGGCATCCGGATAGCGTGATTTAGTCTCCAAAAACTGCGCCATCATGGGCGTGTGACCGTCAGCCAGATAATCTTCTACAGTTTTATTTACCTGCTCAATTTGTTGTTTTACCTGTTCTGCGCTCATATTATATAGATAGCGCGGGAATGAGGCTTACAGCAAGATTAAAAATAGAATAGAGGGGGATTGTTAATCTAGATAAAAATCAACTGTTGAAACAACGCGCACAATTTTGTTTTTCTGTGCCGATTCAGGAATCGGAAGCCCTTCATCGCGTGGCAATATTTGAAACACGCCCTGATAGGCATATTTGATATCGCCGACTTTCTGGCCGGATGCCTTGGCAAATTCATCAGCGCCGTCTTTGGCATTTGAAATGGCTTCGGCGAGCATTTGTGGCTTAATGTCATTCAGACCGCGAAACACATAACGCGGCGGTGGTGTATTAATTAGGGTCACACCTTGACGCAAAAGCGTATCAATTCGGTTCACAACATTTCCAACCTTCTCAATATCATCGCTGCGTACCATAATTGTCTGACTTAGGATATAGCGCCCCATTTCTGCGCCCTGCGGGCGGTATGCCTGAGACAATAGATCTTGCGATTCAAGGGGGAGGTACTCAATCTCATCTTCTGAAAAATCAGACTTTTTAAGAAAATCAATAATCTTCTTCTTATTTTCATCCATGCCAATTTGCACGATTTGCAGGTCATTACCTGTACGTGTATGTTTCAACGACCACACGCCCAAATCTGCGATCACTTCTTTCTGTGCAAGGCCTTTAACTTTGACAATACGGTCAGCCGAACGGAAAGATTTCATTCCATCTTTTACAAAAAAGCCACTGATAATGATTGCCACAGCAATACAGATCAAACCTATAAGTTTGAAAATATCACTCATATTTTATCACCCATTGGTTCCGGTAGATCCAAAGCCGCCTGCGCCGCGCTCGGTTTCATCAAGACTTTCAACAACATTCCATTCAATTTGTTCATATCGCGCCACAACCATCTGTGCGATACGCATACCGCGTTCAATGGTAAATTCTTCCTGTGATAAATTTACGAGTGCCACTTTAATCTCCCCGCGATAATCCGCATCAATGGTGCCGGGGGAATTAATAACTGTTATTCCGCTTTTAATGGCAAGGCCGGATCGCGGGCGAATTTGTGCCTCATATCCCTCGGGCAGGGCAATGGAAAGACCGGTTGGAATTAACATTCTCTCCCCCGGGCCAATTTCTATAGCCTCTTCAATTGCGGCACATAAATCCATTCCTGCGGCTTGTTTTGTAGCATAAGCAGGAAGTTTTAACCCGATAGCATGCGATAAAGGCTGGATCGCCACCAGTTGGTCTTTATGTGTGTTGTCATTCATAAATCGTTCTTTCTTAAACATAGGATTATTTTTAAAGTGTTTTAAAGTGATCTGCAATTTTAATTATTAAATCTGAGGCGAGTTGTTCTTTACTTTGTGCGCCCAGATCTATTTGTTCATCTGCTTTAATCAAATATAGGTGACTGCTTTCACTGCCAAAAATTTGCCCCCCTGAAACATCATTTGCCAAAATCCAATCACATCCTTTTTTAATAAGTTTAGCAGAGGCATGCTCTATAAGGTTTTCAGTCTCAGCCGCAAATCCAATCACCAATTTGGGGCGGTTTTGCGAAGTTGCAATCATTTTTAATATGTCTTTATTTTCCTCTAAAACAACCGGCGGAGGAATGTTGCCATCTAATTTTTTAATTTTTTGTTTTGACAGCTGCGATGGTTTCCAGTCACTGGGTGCGGCGGCACATACGGCAATATCCATATGGCGGTGATGTTCTTCGGCAGAAGCATACATTTCTTGTGCTGTTTCAATATGGATGACGTTGATATTATCCGGATCATTTAATGAAACGGGCCCAGAAATAAGCGTAACATCAGCCCCGGCATCACGCAACGCGCACGCAATGGCATGACCTTGTTTGCCGCTGGAGCGGTTGCCGATGAAACGTACAGGGTCAATAGGCTCATATGTGGGGCCGGAAGTTACCATTGCCTTTAAACCCGCAAGAGGCGATGAGACGTTCAAATATTCTTGTATTGAGTTAAAGATGTCAGAGGGTTCACGCATACGGCCAATTCCTGTTTCATTGCAAGCCATAGGGCCATCTTCAGGATTTAAAACGGTAATTCCGCGGGAAAGTAATTTTTTGATATTATCTTGCGTAGCGGCGTTTTTCCACATTTCATGATTCATTGCAGGCGCTATAAGGATGGGTGTATTTGCCGCGAGGAGGGTTGTGCTAGCCAGATCATCCGCAAGACCATGCGCCATTTTTGCAATCATATTTGCACTGGCGGGGGCAATTACAATTAAGTCAGCTTCACGTGATAGGCGGATATGCCCCATTTCTGTTTCATCTTTCAAAGACCAAATGTCATCATAAACATGATTTTCAGAAAGCGCAGCAACACTTAGGGGCGTGACAAACTGCGCGCCGCCTCTTGTTAAAATACAACGTACATTCATGTGCGATTTCCGCAAAAGGCGAATAAGCTCCAAGCTTTTATAGGCAGCGATCCCACCAGAGATGACTAAAAGAATTTGTTTCATAGTTCGTACTATATCAAAAAAGCTCCGCAAAGGCGGAGCTTTTTAATGTTATCTTTTATAAAGACTTATTATTCACCAGCAGCAGGTTCTGTTTCTGTTGCTTCGTTAATTGCTTTTTTTGTCTCAGAAATCATTTCTTTTGTTTCTGCATCTGCTTCTTCAGCCATAGTTGCGGCTTCTTGTTGAATAGCATCCAGAACATTTTCACTTTGTTTTTCAGTGTCTTCATCAACTTCAAACATTTCTTCAGTGCCTTCAACAGCATCGTCAATCATGTCAGATCCGGCATCAATAGCATCGCTAGTGGCTTCGGCGGCATCTTTTGCAGTTTCTTTAATGGCTTCATTGGCAGATGCACCCATTTCAGAAGCAGCTTCAGCAGCATCACCAACGGCTTCAGTTGTCGCATCGGCGGCATCAGTTGCCATTTCAGAAGCATCATCAACTAAAGAGTGGTCTTCATCAACAGTGGCATCATGTTCATCTTCAAGATGCATCTCATCAGCGTGAAGATCTTCATCTCCAGCTGCTGGTTCGATTAAAACTACGTCAGTTCCACCATCAGTTGAAACGTTTTTGTAAACAGCATCAAAAGCATAGATGCCGCCAAACAAGATAACTGCTGCGAAAAGAGCAGATTTAAGCATTGTGTTCATAATATTCCCCTTACAAGTTTGAACTTAAAATTAAATTTCAAGTGACATTATATACAACTGTTTATTTTTAAAAGCAATATCTTTTTTTCATAACACTTTAGTGTGATTTGCTCGCTGAATGAATGGCCGCAATTCCGAATGAAAGATTCCTAATATGACAATTTTTAAAGCCTGCTGATTCAATGCGGCGCTTTAGTAACTCTTGTGTTGGGAATTTACGAATGCTTTCAATAAGATATTGGTAGCTTTCACGATCATTAGCAATTTTTTCTCCTAAGAAGGGGATCACATTTTTTGAATATAAATCATACACTTTATCCATGAGGGGAACCTGAACTTTGCTAAATTCCAAACAGAAAAAGCGTCCGCCCGGCTTAAGAATGCGGTGAGCCTCTGTTAGGGCGGTATCAATATGCGTCACATTACGTAAGCCAAAGGCAATTGTGTAGACATCTTGCGATTCGTCTTCCAGTGGCAAATATTCGGCATTGCCACACACCCAGTTAAAATCAGTGCCCTTACCTGTATTCATGGCGCGATCGCGACCGACGGATAGCATGTTAGGATTAAGATCAAGAAGGGTTATGTCACCTTCCTTAGTCGGTCTTTGCGCATTAATCTTTTTCTTAATCCGAAACGCAATGTCGCCCGTTCCCCCGGCAACGTCCAAATAATTCAAACCCGCCTTAGGGCGGATCATACGAATCAGCGTGTCTTTCCATGGGCGGTGAATGCCCATGGACATCAGATCATTCATTATGTCGTAATTATCGGCAACCGAATCGAATACGCCGCGCACTAATCCTGTTTTTTCCTCAGGGGTAACCGCTTTTTCGCCGAATTCTGTGCTTTCTTTATTAATTTTGGACATTTTACATTATTTAACCTTCCTTATAGGGAAGTCACGCAGTTTTTTGAAATAATTTTACTTCGCACGCCCTTATCTTCGCGCTATGAAGGGTGATGAAACTTTTTAAGGCCATGGCTACCGTTGCAGGATTGACAGGACTTTCGCGAATTGCGGGGTTCGTCAGAGATGTTTTAACGGCTAGTATGTTGGGGGCGGGGCCAATTGCGGATGCCTTTTTTGTGGCGTTAAAGCTTCCGAACTTTTTTAGAAAAGTCACGGCCGAAGGCGCTTTCAGCGTGTCTTTTATTCCAAAATATGCTGAAGTTTTAGAACAAGAAGGCGTTGAGCGTTCCGCGCTTTTTGCAAGCCGCACTATGACGATGATGCTTCTTATTCTTTCCTTATTAACATTGCTATTTATGATTTGTATGCCGTGGATCATTTATGGCATCGCGCCGGGATTCGAAGTTGGTACAGAACGTTACGATATGGCGGTGAGCATGTCGCAAATCACGTTCCCTTATTTGCTGTTTATGTCCCTAACTGCGTTGATGGGCGGCGTGTTAAATGCACATGATCGTTTCGCGCCATTTGCCTTTGCACCCGTATTATTTAATCTATGCCTAATCGGGATGTTGCTGGCATCAGACTCATTTGAAAATGCGGGATATGCCATGTCATGGGGGATTATTTTGGCGGGCATTTTGCAATTTTCATTTTTATGGGTATGCGTGCGGCGTGCGGGTATTGGTATCACATTTAAAAAACCTGTTTTATCGGAAAATATCAAAGAAGTTTTTCGGCGGATGGGGCCTGGGTTAATTGGGGCAGGTGTCTTACAGATAAATTTATTTGCCGATTTGTTTATCGCTTCCTTTTTACAATCAGGCGCGATCTCGTATCTTTATTATGCGGATCGTTTAAATCAGCTGCCTCTTGGGACAATTGGTATTGCCGTTGGAACGGCATTGTTGCCAATGCTTACCAGAGCAGTCGCAAGCGGTGATAAAGAGGAGGCCAATAAGTTATTTAACAGGGCATTGGAGGTTTGTTTGCTGCTCGGCCTGCCTTGTGCCGTTGGATTATTTATTATTCCCCATATCTTGATTACAGTTTTGTTTGAACATGGCGCATTTACATCGGAGGATGCAATGACCACAGCATATGTGGTGATGGGATATTCAGTTGGTTTGCCGGCTTACATTGGCGTGAAGGTGCTTTCAACGGTATTTTGGTCACGCGGCGATACAAGGACACCGGTAAAAATAGCAATAATTACAATGTCTTGTAACATTATCTTAAGTTTAATTCTTATCCAATTTATAGGCGTAATGGGGATAACACTTGCAACGGGATTAACAGGTTGGTTGCAATATTTTTTACTAAAGAGAAAGCTGCCCATGGAGATTACTTACGACCAGCGATTTAAAATTACATTCCCGAAGATAATTTTGTGTAATTTAATTTTGGCGGTGTTTTTAGCAGGTTGCCTTTATTCCGAGCCATTGATTTTCAACAAAAATACGGGCTTATTGTTAGAAATAATCACGCTTTTAATAATTATTTTCAGCTCAATGACCATATATTTTGGTGCAATCTTTGGCTTAAGGGTTGTCAAAACCTCAGATTTTAAGCGATACTTTCGCCGTACGTAATAACAGGATTTAACAAGATGCAAAAAACTATTCTATCGGGCACAACCGCAACGGGACAGCTTCATTTGGGGAACTATCTGGGAGCGCTAAAGCCGTGGGTGGATATGTCGAATAAGATGAATGATGCCGTTAGTTTGTTTTTTGTGGCGGATTTACACGGCATTACAGTCCCGCATAATAAAGATAAGCTTGCTGCAATTACACGCGAAAGCGCGGCGGCCTACATCGCTTCCGGGCTAGACATCAATAAAGTGATTTTATTTGCTCAGAGCAGTGTCTATCAACACCCTTATCTTCATTGGATGTTAGGATCAATCGCGCAAATGGGCCAACTAAAGCGCATGACACAATATAAAGAAAAGTCTAATAAAGTTAAGGATGGTGCGAGTTTAAATCTATTTTCCTATCCCGTTCTGCAGGCGGCGGATATTTTGATGTATAAATCAACCCATGTTCCCGTCGGAGAGGATCAAAAACAACATGTTGAGTTTGCGCGTGATGTTGCCGGCGGATTTAACCATCTTTATGGGGATGTATTTCCTCTGCCGGAACCTGTCATTCAAGCAGAGGGGGCACGTATTATGAGCTTGCGCGATGGCACAAGTAAAATGAGCAAATCTGCCGAAAGTGACATGAGCCGCATTAATTTGGTTGATGATGCAGATATGATTGCTCAAAAATTCCGTAAGGCAAAAAGTGATTCCGATGCGCTCCCCACATCAGATGCAGAGTGTGCGGGGCGTCCCGAAGCTAAAAATCTTATGACGATTTATTCCATTCTATCCGATGTGCCGATGACAGAAGTTTATAACCAATTTGGCGGAAAGATGTTCTCTGAATTGAAATCATCTCTTTCAGATTTAGCAGTCGAGAAAATGGCGCCCATTACGGCAGAAATGAATCGTTTATTGGCGCACCCCGATGAGATTGATAAAATTTTGAAAAATGGAGCTGAGCGTGCCAGTGAAATTGCGGCGCCTGTATTGGAAGAAGTGAAGGATAAGATGGGCTTTATCAGTCTCTAGAAACTCTTTTTATTCATTTATATATAAAACCATAGGCGTCATAAGGTAGTCCAAAGGCATTAATGTCTTTATTCCAGAATCTTACGCGTGCCCAGTTATTGCTGATCGATAAATCTTCAACCATCATGGTTTTATATATTACGCGTCTTGTTTCAAAATCACTGCCCCAATTTGTATGCTCGACAAGAATTTTACGCGGATTAATAATCTCTTTCACAACTGCCAGATGACCGCGCGATAGCTTTTTGGATTTAGAGAGCACTAAAATAGCACCTTTTTTTGGTAAGGTGCCACGTTTATGATCTGGTGTTTGATACCACCATGTATAAGCATCCCCATAAATAGAGATTCCGGAGATTTCACGGGCATAGGGTACGCATTGCATAGGTTCACTCGCATAATAACCGGAGGCATTAGGTGTATTAAAGGATGAAGGGCTCGTGGCGCATCCTGCTAAAAGAAGGGGCAGAGCAAAGAAAATAAGAGCGTGATGTATATAATTATTCATTGGAAAAACTTTTCTCGACTTCATTGAATCATGAAGCTAGGTTAAAGACATGTCAAATCTTGATGTCAAAGAAATCGCTCATTTTGCAAAAGACTCGTCGCACTGGTGGGATAGTGAAGGGCCGTTTAAGCCCCTGCATAAGCTTAATCCTGTTCGTATTGAATTTATTCGTGATCAAGTTTTGTCACATTTCAAAAATAAATCTTTAACATCATTAAGTATGATCGATGTTGGGTGCGGCGGCGGCTTGGCTTGTGAACCTTTCGCAAGGCTTGGGGCGAATGTAACCGGAATTGACGCTGATGAAAATGCAATCGCGGTTGCCAAAGACCATGCCAAACAACAAGGGCTTAGCATAAATTATAAATGTGGTGTGGTTGAAGATGATACAGAAATTTATGATGTCGTATTGGCACTTGAGATTATAGAGCACGTTCCTGACCCTCAGGCATTTGTAAAAAGCTGTTTTGATCGTTGTAAGCCAGGCGGTGTCGTCATTTTTTCAACCTTGAACCGTACCCCGAAATCATATGCGCTTGGCATCATTGCGGCAGAATATATTCTCAATTGGGTGCCTAAGGGAACGCATAAATGGAAACAATTTATAAAACCGGCAGAGTTAGCAAAATATATACGTGAGTTAAACGGTGACGTGAAAACAATCTCAGGTATGCGCTATTCACCGCTAACAGATAGGTTTAAAATCGATTTTCAAGATGTTGATGTAAATTATTTTTTGGTTGCCGGAAAAGAGACATCCGCATCACGCAAATAGCAAGGCGACATACTTTGTAGCCTCTCGCCATCTTGATTGAAATTTTTAAGGGCCATGGCGGATAGTGCCTCACATGAAGGGTATAAAATATCGTTCATGTCTATATTCAAGGCGAGTTCTTGTTTTAAACGTGCATTGGCATCGCCTAAAATTATCGGATTATATTGTATAATGATATTTTGAACTTGAGGTAATTTGGCACTAAGTGGTGAGGTAAGGGCCGCGCCCTCTTTATTAAAAATTTGGATATAATAATCTTTACGTTTCGTCTCTAAGCAGACGAGTTTATAAGTATAGGTCTGCTCTGTGTCAGTTGCTGCAATGACTTCCAAAGTGGACAGGCCAATGGCGGGCTTGTTAAGGCTTAGTGATAGTGCTTTGGCCGTCGCCAAAGACAGGCGCAATCCAGTAAATGCGCCGGGGCCATGTGTGCAGGCTATTAAGTCTACATCGGCGTAGGTGAAACCACTTTCAGTAATGACCTCATTAATCATAGGAACAAGTCTTTCAGCTTGCCCTCGCTGCATAGGTTCGGTTTTTGAAATCAGAACTTGATTGTTTTGCACATCATAGATTGCGGCACTGCAAGCGCTCATTGCGGTATCGAATACCAATATTTTAGAAGGTTTATGATTCATCTGCTTGCACTATACCCAGTTTCATCGCAAATTTAAGATCCAATGTTGATGAAATACATATTTTTTATTTTAGGCCTTATTGTTTTTATGCCCGCATACTCCTATGCCGCGGCTTCTAAGCTTTATATTCTGTCTTACCATGATTTAAAAGAACAAAGCGTTTATATAATACAGCGCCATATAGATTTCGTCCAATCTACTAACATTCCCATTACGTCATTATCGAAGCGCACGCATGATACAACATCTGTAACTTTTGTGATTGAAAATGCAACGCCGCAGATTTTAAGAAAAATAGCGCCAATATTTCAGCAAGAAGATTTGCCTTTGACGATTTTAATTGCTTTTGACGATTGGCGAAAAAAAGATGATTTATCTTTTCTGACGGCACTTTCAAACGTTACGATTGGTATCTATCCCATGGCTAATGATGTTTTTCATGAGCCAAGTATCTTTACAGAGAATTTAAACAGAGCGGTTTCAAAATATAGGGAAACATTTAACGCACCGCCAGAAGTCTTCGCATTCCCGCAAGGGTTGTATACTGAGGATATGTTAGCAATTACGCAAAAATATAGTTTTGATGCCCTTATTGGACAGGAAAAAGGCGTTGCAAGTATTAATGATTATAAAGCTGTTTTTCCCACATTCAGATTTGAGATTGATAAGAATTCCTCTCTTGAGGAATTAGCCATGGTTTTAAAAACAGAGCCTTTGAGCTTAATGGATATTACGCCAAATTATACGCTATCCAAAACGCCTCATCCTGTATTGGGCTATACCTTGACAGGTGATGATGAGGGTATAATTAAATGTTTTTCTAATTTTAGCGGGCAAATAAAAGAGGTGTTTCAGATAAAGCGCCGTATAGAGGTTCGCCCTCAACTTTCCGCATATCAGCGTATGGAGATCAATTGCAGTTTAGAAAAACTTGATCGCATAACGGGGGAGGCAACATGGAAGAAAAAGGGGTTTTTATTTCAATATGTGCCCGGCCTTAATTTACAGGACGAACTTCCTTAATTTCCGGGATAAAATGTTTCAACATATTCTCAATTCCCATTTTTAACGTTGCTTCTGAGCTGGGGCAGCCCGCACATGCGCCGCGCATACGTAAATATACGATGCCATCATCATAATCATAGAATTCAATATCACCACCATCTTGTGCAACCGCAGGACGCACGCGCGTATCTAATAATTCGGCAATCTGATTAGAAATATCATCATCCAGTTTTTTACGCGGTTTCGCTGATTGTGGTGATTGACCTTCTTTAAATAAAGGGTAGCCCATAGTGTAATGATCCATGATATGGGCAAGGATTGGCGTTTTTAAAAATTGCCACTCTTGATCTTCGGCTTTGGTCACGCTAATAAAGTCACGCCCATAAAAGATATTCGTAACTCCTGAAATTTCATATATTCTCTCAGCTAAAGGCGATTGCGCCGCATCTTCTTTACTTGAAAACTCGGCAGTACCATCTTCCATTACAATAATACCCGGCAAGAATTTCAATGTCGCGGGGTTTGGTGTTTCTTCGGTTTGTATAAACATACTGCTTATATAAGCCGAAAAGCTCTATGGATCAATAAAACGTTGCAGCTTAGTTTCAATTGTCACAGGCATCTCTGAATAGAGCAGGGGGTGCGTGCCATGTGCAGACAGGAACGCCGTGCTTTGATCTTCAAAAATAAGGTTCAAATCTTTAATGAAAATATTTGTAAGCTCGGGAATAGAGTCATTTAAGGTTAATATCCCACTCTCTGTGTTTGTTAGTTTCAAATCAGTGCCAAGATATTTTTCGCCGTTAAATGTCCATGTTTTAGAAAATTCTACCGGCGCAGAAAATTTAAATGCAAGCCCCGTCATATTGCTTAGCTCGGCAATATTATCATATTGTTTTTTAACCGATAGGTTAGGGAGTTGATCGGTTTCATTAATCTCAAAATCAGTTTCTGTGTTTGCCCAAATACCATTTAGAGAAGTCAGCTTAATGCTTCCAGAGTCTTGCTTAAGGCTGATGGTTACATCTGTTATGGCTTCATCCAATATTACGCGGGAGGCTTTTAAAACAGCCTCCTCCATAGTCGGCGGGGACAATGATTTAAAGTTTAATGACCCGTTCAGGTTTTCGATTTTGAATTCACTTCTTTCAAGTGTCACGTCCTCTAATGTCGCTTTTAATGGTCCTAAGACATCATCATTTTTTTGATTGAAAGTTAGCATCGCAATCGCTTGGGTTTTTATCGTCCCTTTTGTTTTTTGCAATTCATAAGGGAAATCAAATATCCAAAAATCCTCAAAGCGTGCGCCTAATTGTAAGCTTTGTTCTGCTTTATCAAGGATAGCTGCGCCTTTAAATCCTTTTCCGAATGATTCTGTGGATAGATTGAATTTGCTGGCATCTTTACCACGACTTGCCAGTGGCATTTGCTGGAATTCTATTTTTATGCCTCCTATCTGGGTAAAGATATTAGGTAACTCATAAGATTGTCCCAATGCCGTTACTTCAATGGTTTTGATTAAATCTTCTAAAGATTGAACATTGAGAGAGCCGCTTATATTAATCAATGTACCAAGTTGAAAATCAGCCTTTATGCTGGCGGTACTGCCCTGATGACCGGAAATATTAGTCACAATTTCGCTTTTGATGGCGTTAAGATCGCCTGATAATTTTAATGCCGTACTGCCGAAAGGAAGGCCGCCATAATTAATTGAGCCGATTTGTATTGTTCCATTAATTAAATTGCTCTCTAGATTTTCAATGATTTGTAATTTGCCACTAATGCGGTTAACCGATGTTTGGGGATCTGTGATTTTACCTGAAAAAAGCTCTATATCAATGATAGTAGGCTCATAATCGGTAATGGTTGCTTCAAATTTTCCAAATATCTCCATATCTCTCTCAACGCTTTCAAATTGGCCAAAAATGCGTTGTGAAATATCACTGACGGGCATGATGCTAATGTCTTTGAGAGAGATCGGCGCTGATAGAGCATGCGACCTGAAATAGCCATTATGGGGTAACTTTAATGTATCTTCATTTAAACGTAAGGCCCAATCACGGAAGGAATAATTATTAATTGAGATAAACTTAATTGATTGCTGTTCCGGTAGGGATTTAGTCTTCCAAATCCGTGGCAAATAAATCGCGGCGCAAATCAGGATGGTAATGACACCACCTATTATTACGCCCATAATAAGTTCTTGCGATTTGATAATCATTTATTCTCTATGATATGGATGTCCGGATAATATTTGCTGGGCGCGATAAATTTGCTCCAGCAACATAATGCGCGCCAACATATGTGGCCATGTTTGCTTTCCATAGCTTAATAGTAAGCTGGCCTTGCTTCTTATTTGTTCTGACAACCCGTCCGCACCGCCAATTATGAATATAATGTTTTGTTGTCCTTGTTCTTCTAATTTTTTGATATGTTTTGCAAATTCTATGGATCCTTTTGTTTTGCCTTTTTCATCCATGGCAATCACATATGATCCCGGCTCAATAAAATCGGCGATCTTTTGATTTTCATCTTCATTCATTAATTTAGGATTGGTTTGTTTGCTTTCGATTTCGCAAATTTCTAAGGGCCATCTGATACGGCTAGAATAATCCTCTTTTAAATCATTAAGAGGCCCTTTTTTTAACTTTCCTATGGACAGGATACGAATACGGAGCATCCTTTATTCATGCCCTATATTACCTATCAAAACAAGCGGCTAGGCTCTTACATTCTTGGTGTTATCCTCAACTACTTCAAGAGGAGCAACCATGCGCCACATTTGTTCGATATTGTAAAATTCTCTGACCTCTGGTCTGAACAAATGCACAATGACATCTCCGGCGTCCAGAATTACCCAGTCACCAGTGGTTTCACCTTCTGATTTCAAACTCTTTAAGCCATGAAGACCTAAGCGTTCTTTCAGTTTTTCAATAATGGATACTGTCTGTCTAGAAGAGCGCCCACTTGCTATAATCATAAAATCTGCAATGGCTGTCTGTCCGCGTAAATCGATAGTTTCAATTTCCTCGGCCTTATCATCCTCAAGCCACTGTTCTATGGCGTCTTTTAGTCCAATCGGATTGCCCAGATCGGGTGGGGTTTTAGAAGCTGTAATGGCGTTTTTCTCCTTTATTTATTTGAAAACTATATACCCCGTAATCAATACAATCGTACTGATACAAAAAGGACCATCCATTTTGGGGGAGTTGCGTCATCTTTTGATGTTGCAGGCAGTGCCGTATCAATAGGCTAACCTCATATCTACAGATATCTTCATACTACTATTTTACAGGGGTTTTTAATATTTTTCAACTAAAACCGCTTTCTCACGAATTTGCGAAGATGTTTGGCTATTCAGCTTTGTATCATAAATCCATTCAATATTTGTATGCGAATACATTTTTGCCGGACAATTTCGTACTAAATTAATAGCGGGCGGGCGAGAAATAAATAAAAAGGGAATTTCATTCAATAATCCGTCCCAATTTTCCCAGTGATGCAGACTCAAGGCATTATCTAATCCGGCAATAAAAGTAAAATCGGTAAGCGGAAAGTGCCGTTTAATTGCCTTGATCGTATCTATACTTTTATAAGTTTTAAGTTGCCTTTCGATATCGGTCACAATAATACGAGGGTTTTTGGACATTTGCTTAGACCACAGCATTCTCTGGTTAAAGGAGGGAATTGATTGATGCATTTTTAATGGATTTTGCGGTGTCACCATCCACCAGATAAAATCAAAATCCTTTTTCCTCAGCGCTGTTTGACATACATGAATATGTCCCTCATGCGGAGGGTTAAAGGTGCCTCCAAACAAGCCAATTTTCTTATGCTTCCACAAAGAGGTGCTGAGTATTTGTGGTGCAATAAATGCCATGATTGATTAGTAAGAATTAAGTAAGCGGGGTAAATCCCGGTACTTCTTCATTAAGTCTATCAGATTCAGCAAGTTTCTCAAGGCGTTCAATGGTTTTGGTATTTACATGTTCACCCTTAAACCCGAAGATAGCGCCCGCAATCTTATTATAAGCAACACCTAACAATATAGCCCAATCAAACATAATTGTTTTGCGTTCTAAATATTCCCAATCTAGCAGTAATCTTTCGGGGTCATCGATATTGCTGTCAGTCATCGCCTGTTGATATCCTAAAACACCTGGCAATGCTGATATTCTTTTTTCGTCATACAAAATTTCATCATCATGCGTTTTAGGATTAAGAGGACGGGGCCCAAATAGAGACATGTTATTTAATATTAGTATGTTCATCCACAACTGAGGCAATTCATCGGCGCTCGTAAGTCTTAAAATCTTTCCTACAGGTGTCAAACGTTCATCAGAAGACAATATATTACCATTGGCATCAATAAGTGGCTTATATGACTGAATTTTGTATGCCTCAAACACTTCACCATTAAGACCAACACGTTGATCCTTATATATAGGCACAGGATTTTTATGTGCAACGGCAGAAGCAAATAGGCCTGTAAGAAGAATGGGAAGTGTTGCAATGGCAATACCTGTTGTTAAACTTGTTTCCCATGTTTTTCTTAAACCAGAAACTTCTAAATATTGTGACGATGCGTCTTTCATGGGATTTGTTTAACTATAAATTAATAAAAAATCAAGTTTATTTTACAAAAAAAATATCTTAATTAATTAGTCAGCTACCGTCAGGGTCTAGTTTGCCCTGAACCGAGTACATGATATTTATAGGTTGTAAGTTGCTCTAACCCCACGGGGCCGCGCGCATGTAATTTTCCGGTCGCAATGCCGATTTCCGCGCCCATACCAAACTCGCCGCCATCTGCAAATTGAGTCGATGCATTATGCATGACAATACCGCTATCGACATTCGTCAAAAAGGCTTCAACAACATCAGGATCTTCGGCAAGAATGCTGTCTGTGTGATGGGATCCATAATGGTTAATATGCTTAATGGCATCTTCAACGCCATTGACGATCTTAACACTAATAATGGGTGCCAGATATTCTGTGCGCCAATCTTCCTCATTAACCTCGGTAATTCGGTTATCATAACCTTGTAATTCTTTATCCCCACGCACGCTACAGCCGGCTTTAATTAACTGATTCATTATGTCTTTTTTCTGCGGTGCTGGCAGTTCGGTATCTAATAAAAGTGTTTCAAGTGAACCGCAAATGCCCGTTCGTCTCATTTTGGAATTAACAGTTACATCACGTGCAATTTCGGGCTTGGCACTCGCATCAATATAGATGTGACAAATTCCGTCCAAGTGGGCAAAGACAGGCATTTTTGCATTTTTCATTACAATATCAGTCAAGCTTTTACCGCCACGTGGAATGATGACATCAATATAATCAACGGCTTCAAGCATATGGGTGACATGTGAACGTTCTGTTGATTCCACAAATGCGACCATATCTTGTGACAGAGCATTCTTTTTTAAAGCGCTTACAATCAGCTCGTGTAAGATTTTATTGGTCTCAAATGCCTCGGAACCACCTCGCAAGATTACGGCATTATGTGATTTTAAACAAAGGCAGGCGGCGTCAATCGTAACGTTTGGACGCGATTCATAGATAATACCTATAACGCCGATGGGAACGCGTACTTTACGTATTAATAATCCATTGGGACGTTCTGTTTCTGAAATAATATCGCCTACCGGATCGGGTAGCTCTATTATGGCTTTTACTGAATCGGCCATAGCTATAATGCGCTCTTGCGTCAGAGACAGGCGATCAATAAAGGCTGAATCTTTTCCCGTCGATTGGGCTTTTTGTACATCTTCAGAATTGGCAGCCAGTATGTCTTGGCTTTGCGATATAAGAAGTTCTGCAATATCACCAAGAGCTTTATTGATTGATTGTGTGGATATACGCCCAAAATTTTTAGAGGCCTCTTTAGAAGAACGACCAAGTGTTTCAATTAAGGTAGACATATAGAGAGCGTATCTTTTAATGCAATGTTTGTGAAGAAATCTCTTTTAAAACTTCTTTATTTAAACGTTCATTCTCTTTTTGAGACATTGCGTTTGAAATGATTTCGCGTGTTGCGGCCACAGTTAAACGTGAGGCATGATTTTGAATTTCTGAAATGGCGCGCTCTTCCATCATTATAAGACGTTGCTCCAGCTGCTCTTCGCGGCGTTTCATATCATCTTTAATGCGGCTCTGCGCTTCTTTTTTCATTTCAACGACACGCTCTTTAGCATGCTCAATAATTTTTTCTGCCTGTTTTTCCGCTTCGCGGTTTTTGCGCTGATATTGAGCTAACAATTCCTGCGCCTCAACGCGCATATTTTCTGCGGCTTCAATATCTTTTCTAATGGCATCAATTTTTTGATCCAGCAGAGACAGAACAATTCCACGCCCTTTAAAAAAGGCCAAAGCTGCAAAAATTACAAATGAAAGAGCAACCCAAACATTACTATCTTGTAAAATATCCATTACTATGCCGCTTTCGCTTTAATATTACTATTTACAGCTTTCAATGCTGCTTTAACTGCCTTGCCATCAGTATCAATACCGGCAATATTTTTCGCTGCCATTAAAGCAGTTTCTTCAATGTGTAATTCAATATCTTTCATTGAATTAGCCGTCATTTTTTCTAAACGTTTTTTAGTATCTAAAATTTGCGTTTCTGTTTTTTTCAAAAAGACAGATTGTTTTTGCTCATGATCTTTTTTCATCTCATTATCAAGCTCTACCATCATAGATGTTGCTTCCATGCGGGCATTTTGAAGGCTTGTTTCATATGACTTTTGAAAGTCACCAGCATCTTCAGTCAGTTTTTCAGCCATTGCCAAATCATTTTGAATGGTCTGGTCACGATTATTTAAGTTCGCTCCTATGGCGGGTATAACCTTGGTTGAAAACGCAATGTAAAGAATACTAAAGGCAATACCTAGCCAAAAAATTTGGCTAGGAAACCATGTTAAATCCAGCTGAGGTAATCCGGATGTCGTTGCATGATGCTCGTCTGCATGCCCAGTTGAGGCATATTCGTGATGATCTTGCGTTACAAGAGCATCATTTTCAACGTCAAAGAGCTGTTCATATGTCAAGCCATGCATGTCACTATTGCTATCTTCTGTTACCGCCATAGCAGGAACATTTAGAAGCAGTAATAAAACAAACAATATCCGGATTTTAGCCATGTTTCTGATCGCTTCTAACCAAGTACGCCAAGAAGGATGATAACGGACAAACCAAGGCAGAAAATCGCCAAAGCTTCTGTAACCGCAAATCCGAACAATAGAGTACCTGACAATTTAGATTCTGTATCAGGGTTACGTGCAATTGCGCTTTGGTACGCACCAAAAATGTGTCCCAAACCAATACCAACGCCTAGGATTGGTATCAAAGCGATAGCGGCTGCTATTAATCTTGCTGCTTCTACTTCCATGTTTAATTCTCCTTTTTCTTTCTATTTAAGTTTTTCGATTAGTGGTTAATTTTTAGATCAAGTTAATGATGTAACTCTAGGGTATCTTTAAGATAAATGCATGTCAGAAGGGCGAATACGTATGCCTGAATTAACGCGATAAATGCCTCAAACCCGATCATTAATACATTAAAGGCCATTGGGAAAATTGAGCCGATTACGCCGCCAATTCCTGCGCCAACCATCATAATACTAAAGCCTGCAATCACTTTTAACATTAAGTGTCCGACCATCATATTGATGAATAAACGCAAAGCAAGTGTTACAGGACGACTAATGAATGAAATGATTTCAATCGGTATAATTAACGGTGTAATCCACCATGGCGTTCCCGCCGGGCAGAATAAAGAAAAGAAAGCAAGCTTATGACGCATTAAACCCAATGCAATAACGATGCTGAAAATTAGTAATGACAAGGCGCCGGTAACGGCAACGTGACTGGTGTAAGTAAATGAAAATGGCAATAAACCAAGTACATTACCCATTAATACGATGACAAAAACTGTAAATACAAAGCTGAAAAACTCTTGTCCTTTGGGGCCTAGATTTGTGCGAATCATGCCTGCGACGAAGTTATAAAACATTTCGCCAAAGATTTGAACGCGATCGGGCACCAAACCTTTTTTATTTGCAGCAGCAAGGAAAAAGCCGAGGGAGGAAACTACGGCAACAGCCATCCAGAAAGAAGAATTTGTAAAAGAGAGGTCTACACCTCCAACTTCCAATGGGATCCAGGGCTCAATAACAAATTGATGAAGTGGGTCAGCCACGTTTAACTCTCGTCTTATTAAATTTGCCCATGTTTAGCGTCTTTTATTGTTTTTTGCAATGCCGAATGTCAAATTTAGCGGATTTTTTTTGTCATTTTTAATAGCTTATAAAAAAACGTGACCATCCCCAGAACCAACATGAATAAAAGTAGAGCAGGGGATGTTTCTAACCAGACGTCTAAAAAATAACCTATGACGCCGCTAGCCAACATAATTCCGATCATTTCTGTTAGTATCTGCATCCCCTTATTCATGCTTTCGGCATTATTTGAGGGCGCGGCAGAGGTAGGATTTAGCTTCTCCTGCGCGGCATCAATTTTTTGCTGTAATTTTTTTAGTTTTTCTTTATCCATAGCTATGCGGCCTCTTCCAAGAATCCAAAACTTTGTTGCATATCCAGTGAAACGAGTTGTGAAACACCTTTTTCTGCCATGGTCACGCCATAGATTCTATGCATTCGCGCCATCGTAAGGCGATGGTGGCTGACAACCAAAAAGCGTGTTTTTGTGGTCTCGGCTATTTCTTCGAGCAAATCGCAAACTTTATCTACATTGGCGTCATCAAGCGGCGCGTCTATTTCATCCAAGACACATATTGGCGCAGGATTCGTCAGGAACATGGCAAATATTAGGGCAATGGAAGCCATGGTTTGTTCCCCCCCTGACATGAGGGATAATGCTTGGAGTGCTTTTCCTGGCGGCTGTGCGAAAATTTCAAGACCTGCATCCAAAGGATCATCCGAATCAACCAATGATAAATGCGCTTGTCCGCCCATAAATAGACGTTTAAACAAATTCTGAAAATGGGCATTTACATGCTCAAAAGCGCTATTAAGTCGCGCGCGCGCTTCAAGGTTTAATTTTTTGATAGCGCCGCGTAATTCATCAACGGCAGCAATTAAATCATTTTTTTCATGAAGCAAACCGCCTAGATCTTTTTCTAAATCATCGGCTTCCTGTTCCGCCTGAAGATTTACAGGCCCTATCGCCTCGCGTTCTCGTAATAATGCCTGACGCTCTTCACGTTTTAAATCTAATGTGTCTTCGCAAAAATCGTCTATGTCTTTTAGGCCATCTAATAATCGAAGTGGTTCAGTTTCAAAACGCTCTTCAATCCTGCTCACGATTGTTTTCTGAGTTTGATGTGCAGATTCATATAATGCTTGTACACGAGCTCTATTTTCTCTGGAATCACCTAGCAGCGATTCGGCCTGTTTTAGGGCGCGTGATGTTTCCTGTGATTCAGCTTCTTTTCCGCTTAATTGATCGCTAATTAACAGCCTTTCCGCCTCTAATTCGCTAATCTTTGAAAGGTAAGCATCTTTGCTATCTTCATTGTCTACAGGTTTTTTATTTAACTCTTGCAGGCGCTCGCTGTTTGATTTTAGACGCTTTGTCTGTGCGTTTAGATGTTCTTCGCCTCGAATAATCCGGTTTTGCAATGTGACACGCTCATCCGCCAAAGCATGTTCACGTGCTTTACGGCTGTTTTGCTGCGCCTGAATACGTTCCATAGCGCTGATATTATTTTGATGATCTAGGCGTGCATTATCCAAATCCTGTTTCAAGGTCAGCACGTCATTTTCTGTATTTTGATCTTTAATATCTTGAATTGAACTTAGTAAGGCTTCCTGTTCATTTAATGTGGCCACTATTTGTGTTTTATCCGCCTCAAGCTCGACCAGCGTATTTTTTACGCTTTCAATCTCTTTAACCCAATTTTCCTGACGAATTTTATCTGCCGAAATCTGTTTATCTAATTCCTGCCTTTTTTGCTCTAAGGCATTTTTCTCTTTTATCTGCTCATCTCTTTTTATTTCAATCTCATTACTATGTTGTTCAAGCTTAGAGAGATTTTGCGCGGCGGTGATTATTTCACCCTCAATTTTGGGATAATCTTTTTCTAATTTTAAATATAGGTTTTTTTGTTTTAAGAAATTTGCTTGTTTATCCTGCGCCTCTGCTTTCATGCAAAAGCCGTCCCAGCGCCAATAATGTCCTTCTTTTGAAACAAGGCTTTGCCCTTGAGATAGCTCTTTAAGTAAAGCAGGTCCATCGGCGCTATTTTCGACATAGCCTATTTGTGAGAGGGCTAAATCAAGCGCTTTGGGTGCATCTATGTATTTCTTAAGAGAAGGAATTCCCTTAGGAAGATCGGTTATTTTTCTCTCACATAATGACCAATATGTCATGTCAGATTCATCAAGTGATGCTTGTAAAGTATCACCCAACGCACGTGATAGGGCGGCTTCAAAGCCATTCTCTGCTTTAACATTAGTAAGAACAGCATTTTGTCCGTCCTCAGAAAATGTATCAATAAAACCCTTTAGTGTATTGATTTCACTTTCTAATTTTGATTTTTGAATAGAAGCTTCTTGATGTGCTGCTCGCGCTTCAGAAATCTTAGTTTGTTGGGTATTCATAGCTTCTTTATTTGAAACTAAGGCTTCTTCCAAATGCAGCAATTGTTTTTGAATATCTTCAAATTCTTTTTGTGAGGCATCAATATCTTTAAAGCTATTTTGTTGCTCCTGCAGTGAGTTTTGACGCTCTTTTTGTTGGTCAATTTTCTGTGTAAGACGTTCTAAACGAGATTGCGAATCCGAAATTTGACGTTGAAGCGATTTTTGACGTTCCACGCGCGCGGCGTGATCTGTCATCGCCGTGTTATATTTCTCTTCCAAAGATTTGACGTTAATCTCGCTTTTTTTTAATTTATCTTTGCGCGTCGTCAAAACACCTTCATTTTGCTGGTTTTCAGATTGAATTTTTGCTTGTTCATCAATGGTGCGTGTCAAAGATGATTTATAATCAGTTAGCTCTTTTGTACTATGCGCTATATCATTTCTTAATTGCTCATCTTGCTTCGTGGCATCTTGCAAAGCCGCCGCCCGTTGAGCTTCAAGATTTTCGATCCTTTGTAAATCAAGTCGGTATTTTTGAACATGCGCAGATATTTTTGCTTCATTCTCTCTTAATTTAGGCAAATCCTGTACTTGTGTCAGATACGTCTTATTTAATTGCGTAACGGCCGACATTTGCTCTGCGACGATATTCTCGTAAACATCAAATTCTTTGCGATATTGGGTTAATAGCTCCTCACCTGATTTCCATTCAAGGTAGGCGATTAAACGGTCAATGTCTCGAATGTCATGACTGAGTTTTTTATATTTTGCGGCCTGACGGCTTTGTCTTTTTAACGCAGATAGACGTGATTCCATGCTTCCCGTTGTATCTTCAATCCGCGTCAAATTTGTCTCGGCCTGTTTTAAACGCATTTCTGCTTCATGTCTTCTTGCGTAGAGGCCTGTAATGCCGGCGGATTCTTCTAAAATCATGCGGCGCTGCAGTGGTTTTGCATTGATAATACTGGCAACTTTTCCCTGAGATACGAGGGCCGGAGAGTTTGCACCGCTAAGCGTATCTGCAAATAACATCTGCACATCTTTTGCCCGCGCCGGACGACCATTAATCCGATAAGCAGATCCTTGATCTTTTACAATTTTACGGCTGATTTCAATGTCATCTAAATGGTTATAAGGGCTAGGCGCGCTTTTAGCAGCATTATCAAGCGTGAGCACTACTTCTGCAAAATTGCGGGCCGGGCGCTTTTCTGTACCGGCGAAGATAACATCTTCCATGCCGCCGCCGCGCATTTTCTTTGCAGAGCTTTCCCCCATTGTCCAGCGTAATGCTTCAACCAGATTAGATTTACCGCATCCATTGGGGCCAACAATGCCGGTTAAGCCCACGCCGATTTCAAGATCGGTTTTCTCTATAAAGGATTTAAATCCATTGAGGCGTAACGATTTGAAATGAAGCATTCATATCCCTTACTCTTCAATCACATCGGGATCAGAGGTAGAGGATGAGGATAGATCCATAACAGAATTAAGGTCAGCTATAAATTCATTATATGATTTTGCACCTTCTATAATCTTAGCGCCATTATTGACAACGAAAGAGGGCGTTGAATTTACATTCCATTTAGCTTGTGAATCTTCCATGCGTGCAATGATGGCTTCCTCAAGATCGGTATCTGCGATACATGCTTCAATTTCATCAGAAGATAAGCCCGCTAGTTGTGCATTTTGTTTTAAATTCGCCGCATAATCACCTTTATTCCAATTCGATTGAGTCGTGAATAAAAGTTGTAGGAAGTTAAAATATTGATCTTCAGGCAGACAATGCGCAAGCATTGCGCCACGTAAAGCCGGGAGATTTAGAGGAAAATCAACCATTATTAGACGAACTTTACCTGTCTCAATAAAGTTCTTTTTAAAATCAGGGTAAACTTCTGTATGGAATGTGCCGCAATGCCCACATGACAAAGAGCTGAACTCAATAATTGTCATTGGCGCATTCACATCGCCAATGCTTTTTTCTGTAAGAAGGCTGTCACTTTCAACAGGAGTATCTGCTTCGATATCATTAGCCTCACTAGCTTGCTCTTCATCTTCGACCATTGACGACTCTGACTCTTCAGAGACAACTTCAATATTTTCATTAAGCTCATCTGTTTCAGAAACCACCTGACTCTCCGCGGATGTAGAGTCTATTACAACTAACGTTTTATTATTTGATGGCTTAAGAGTGAAGAAGAGCAATCCCGCTCCAAATACGCCAAGAATTGCCAGAAAAATAATTGTTCGGTTAAGTGATTTCATAGTTAAGTAGCTTTTTTTAAATTAAGAATTTTGTTTAAGTTATTATCGTATTATTCTTCAATAATAATTTCTTCCTCTGATGCATCACTGTTTTCTTCAACAATGACCTCTTCAACAGGTTCAGTTTGTATTAAAATAATTTTTTTATAGTTATATGGGCTTTGAGGAAAGAAAAATAAACCTGCGCCAAGAACTGCCAAAACAGCAAATAAAACAACGACTTTTGAAAATGGACCCATAAAAAATACTCCTGTAAAATGTTTGTTGGAAAAAGATATCCTTAATTTCGCGCGAATTCCAGTATTAATATAATTTAATGCCTCTTTTATCTGTGGATGAATATTTATTTTTCTCCTAAAAGAAAAATATGTACGGTATTTCCCTGTGTACTATTTGAAAATGCCTGCACATCTAAATCTATTAATGAAACGCCATTTTTCAACATGTACTCTCTTATTTTCTGCGCACGATCCATCGCTACTTTTTGATCTTTATCTGAGAATGATTTGACTTGGACTTTTCCTCGGTAGAATCCTTTTTTCATATCTTGCATAGATGTCTTTAATACATCCATATGGGCAGGTTCCAAATTTTGCTGGTAATGATTTTGAAAAATTAAACTAACGTAAGGGATCTTTGGATTATAATTAACCGTAACGGGGGGCAGGGGCGTTTCTTGTTGATGTTGTTTTTTTATAAATTCTTTTGGCAGAGGCGCGGCAGATAAAATAACTTCTTTTTTAATAGCTCCTGCCGGAACGGCCGGCATTTTCGGACCCGCGCTGCCTTCTAATTGTACGGCCTTTTTCTTTTTTTCTTCAACCGGAATATATGTATCAGCTTTACTACGTTCTTCCGCTTTATTAAATTTTAGAAGTCCGGACAGGTTGAAGCCTCGATTTTCTTCAGCAAAGCTAAAATTACCGAATAATAAGATAACAGCAAGCGTGAGCAATGAAAGATGTTTCATAATCGCTATACTACAAAATTATTGAGGAATTTTCATTAAGAAATCGCGGATACCATTATTGCCACAAATTATATTGCCATCAAACACGGGGTGCTTTCCACGATTAATGGATTCAACAAACCCGCCCGCTTCTTTAACCAAGATATAGCCCGCGGCGACATCCCAAGCGTTCACATTACGCTCCCAATATCCATCGAATCGTCCGGCGGCAACATATGCCATATCTAATGCGGCGGATCCAAAACGACGAAAGCCGGACGTCATTTGAAAAACAGGAACAACTTCTTTTTGAAATAAGGGAATATCTTTTAAACCAGAAAACGGAGTTCCACCGGCAATTAAGCATGTATTGATTTCTGTACGGGATGAAACACGCATTCTCTTACGTTTTGAAAAAGCACCGGTTCCTTTTTCTGCTGTGAACCACTCATCTTTAACTGGATCAGCAACTACACCTGCTATAATTTCGCTTTTGCCATTTTTGCGTTCTTCCAAAGCAATGGATATACACCAATGCGGCACACCGTGAAGAAAGTTTGTTGTTCCATCAAGCGGGTCAATAATCCAACGATATTCATAGTCTTCTGCCCCTTTATTACCGCCTTCTTCCATCATGAAAGCATAATCAGGACGATCACGTAAAAGGTTTTCATGAATGATTTCTTCAGCGCGTTTATCGGCAGCAGATACAAAATCAGCAGGGCCCTTACGGGATACTTGAAGTTGTTCAACTTCGCCAAAGTCACGGATAAGAGAGCGCGCTGCTTTTTCTGCTGCGCGCATCATGACGGTCATGATTGGTGATTGAAGTGCAGCCATTAGTCTTTTGCCCGTTCTACATAAGTTGCATCTTCTGTACGTACGACAATGCGAGTGCCTTGCTCAACAAAGGGAGGCACCATAACCTTGACACCATTATCAAGAATAGCTGGTTTATAAGACGTTGTAGCCGTTTGTCCTTTTACAACAGGCTCAGCCTCGACAATTTCACAAATAACAGTATCGGGAAGGCGAACTCCTAAAGGGACACCTTCATGTGATTCAACTTCTACTGTCATACCATCTTGTAAAAATGCAGCCGAAATTCCGATGACGTCTTCATCAATTTTGAATTGTTCAAAAGATTCCGTATTCATGAAATGAAGACCATCTTCATCTTTATAAAGGAACTGGCAATCATTTTGCTCAAGACGTACACGCTCGACAGTCTCTTGTGTGCGAAAAGTTACATTGTCTTTGTTACCGCTTTTAATGTCTTTCATTTCCACCTTGATTACGGCAGCGCCCTTACCGGGGGTCAAAATCTCAATTTTAGTTACAACCATTAATTTGGAGTTGTAGTCCATAACATTGCCAGGACGTAGTGTATTTGCATTAACTTTCATGATGGGACGTTTCTTCCTTATGTTTGACAGATTGATACAGGCTTTGGCTAAAATGTTCAAGCGTTTCTCGCAAATCATGATCTGTAATTTGCTTCATCATATTTTCGATTTCATTTACATTAGCATATGAAATTTTTTCTGGATTTTGTGCAGAGGATATTTTTTGAAGGGAATGATTTTGGGTGATTTTTAAATCATTCACGAGGCGCTCTCCAAAAAGTGTCTCAATGCGGCCCAAAATTCGTTCCTTCTGGTATGATAAGGGCAGGGCGCTAGCACTATTCGTGATAATACAAAGCGTTGTTTCTATTCGATATTCTTTATGCCCTTTTTTTAATTTGATAGGGCGTGTTTTTAAAGCAATAGGCATAGCTTTTTCAGCATATTCTTCACCAATAATTTGTGTCCAATATGAATAAATACGCCCTAATTTTATATATTTTCTCTGGAAAACAGGCTTAGAGAGAGAAATAATACTTTTCGATAGCGGTCTAAATGACATATCTAGACTATGGCGATTGTTTCCCAAAATCTCAAGAAGAATGATAACGACTTAGACGTAGATGCGTTTCGTTCGGCCATGCTTGATTGGTATAAATCAAATGCGCGTGAGTTGCCATGGCGCGTCCATTTTGGAGAGCGCCCAGACCCTTATCATGAATGGCTGTCAGAGATTATGCTTCAGCAAACGGTAGTAAAGGCAGCGATAGGTTATTTTAATAAATTTATAAATCTATGGCCGACAATACATGATCTTGCCGACGCTCACCCTGATGATATTACTAAGGAATGGGCTGGTTTAGGTTATTATGCGCGCGCTAGGAATCTGCATAAATGTGCCCAAATCATTTCAAGAGAATATAATGGAGTTTTCCCGAATAATGAAAAAGACCTAATGTTATTACCGGGTATTGGTCCTTATACGTCCGCGGCAATAAGATCGATAGCTTTTCAAAAACCTTCAGTCGTTATGGATGGCAACATAGAGCGTATTATGTGTCGTGTTTTTGCACATAAGCTGCCCTTAAAAGATAGTAAGAGGCAATTATATGAATTTGCTTCTTATTTAAGTCAAGATCGTACAGATTATCCGGGTGAATATGCACAAAGTCTTATGGATCTGGGGGCAAGTGTATGCATATCGTCTACCCCTAAATGTATGCGTTGCCCCATTCAACAATTTTGTCAGGCGTATAAAAGCGGCATTCAAAATGACATTCCAGTGAAAAAAAATAGAGTGCCAAAGCCTGAAAGGTTTGGGGTGCTCTATTTTATTGAGAATGATAAAGGACAAATTTTATTTGAACGTCGATCAGATAAGGGGTTATTAGCAAATATGGTGGGTGTCCCCGGAACAAATTGGACCGATGATGCTGAAGAAAGTTTGACAGAAACCTTTATTCCTGACTTTGATATAAGCCATACTTTCACTCATTTTCGTCTAAAATTAAAAGGCGTTCGTTTATTAGAAAAAAAACAAAATGATACAAATAAAAAGTTATTTTGGTATGACCCGAATGAGTATGTTAAGCTAGGGTTACCAACAGTTTTTTTAAAAGCAGTAAAGCAATATTTGAAAGTAGTGAAAACCAGATGATAATGAAGCATATTTTAAAATTTATTTTTCTCGGAGCACTTATCTTGTCCCCCCTTCAGTCAATTGCACAAGATTTGGATCAAAATGAATCAATTCAATCCGAGGTTACTGATTTCCTAGGAGAGGACTTAAATAAAAATGAAAATACGACTAAAATAATTTTAGATTCTGCATATAAAAATGTTTTTAATAATAAAATGTATTACCTCGCAAACTTTAGTAACATGTCTAAGTTATTTTGGTACTACGATTTCCCCAGCCTAGATAATGATGATGATATTGATGCTTTTTTTCAAATAAATGAATGTGAACTATATGAAAAATATCATAATAATGAATTTGAATGGTTACCTATCCGGGAAACCATGCGTGAATATCTAAGAGCAAATAGAAAGAATTTTTCTAGAAACCTTTATTTTGATATGCCCATTGTTGTTGGGGATTATAATATTGAGAAAAAAAGCTTTCCTGTACTAGATAGAAGTTTTAATGGGGCAGAGAGAAATTTTTACCCTCACCCGACTACGATGGGATGGGAGGATAACTTTTGTGGCTACACTAAGTCTATACTTTCAATTGATAATTCTTACCCAAGAGATGCTTTATTTAAATTTATACGCCCACTATCAATTCAAAATATCAAAATTGAGGAAGGTGTCGCTCGTGATCTTGTAGAGCAATGGGGCAGTCGCTATACACCTCATAGATATTTATATGTAAGATTATATATTACTGTTACCAAGTTTTTAGAACGAGAAGAAATTAGAAATAATAAATTGGTACCTGTTTATATTTCTTATATTGATGGATATGAAATATTTAGGGAGGTCTCAATGGAAAATCTTCTTTATAAAAAAATATATAAGACCAAAGCTCCATCGTCTTCTTCTGTAAAAAGCAATGATCGTTCGGAGGCTGAAACAAGTAGCAATCAAGACGAGCTTCCTAAATCTAAAGAGGAACTTATTGAGAAATTTTGAGTGTTACTTAATAAACACTCATAGCTTTTCTTAATTGTGACCTTAGTTCATCAATGGGCTTATAATCGTTTTTCTCTTTATAGTGCCAATATGTCCAGCCATTACAACTGGGGGCATCCTGAAGAGCCGCGCCGACTTTATGTATGGATCCGCGGAATTGATTAACTTTCAAGCTTCCATCTGCACATACAACCGCCTCATGCTTATTTTGAGAGTCTCTTAATGTTGTGCCGGGCTTTAGCATTCCATTTTCAACTAATGTACCAAACGGAACTCGCGGCTCCGTTTTTTTACAGATGGGTTGTATTATATCATTGTTCTTTGTGATTTGAACTTCGGCTATGCGGTCATGCGCGGCTGCGGCATATCCTGCATCACGCTCCAATCCTATAAAATGACGGCCAAGTTTTTTTGCCACTGCACCGGTTGTACCTGTCCCGAAAAAGGGGTCCAAAATAACATCTCCGGGCTTTGAACAAGCCATTAAAATTCGTTGCAATAAGGCTTCAGGTTTTTGTGTCGGGTGTAGCTTTGCTCCCTTATCTGTTTTTAAACGTTCTTCACCAGTACATAGCGGGAATAGCCAGTCACTCCGCATTTGAATATCATCATTCAGTGTCTTCATAGAATCATAGTTAAATGTGTATTTAGACTTCTCCGAGCGCGATGCCCAAATAAGTGTTTCATGAGCATTCGTAAAGCGTGTTCCGCGGAAGTTTGGCATTGGGTTGCTTTTGCGCCAAATTACATCATTTAAAATCCAGAAATCCAGATCTTGTAGAATATATCCCAAGCGGAAAATATTGTGATAGCTACCAATTACCCAAATACCGGCATCTTTCTTCATGACGCGGCGGCATTCAGTCAGCCATTCACGCGTAAATTCATCATAAATTTTTAAACTTTCAAATTTATCCCATTCATCATCAACACCGTCAACGCGGCTATTATCTGGCCGATGTAAGTCTCCGCCAAGTTGAAGATTATATGGGGGATCTGCAAATATAAGATCGATAGAGGCATCGGGAAGGGATTTTAAAGATTGTACGCATTCCCCAATATGGATTGTATCTAATTGTAATTTTGCTGCGGATAAGTTTTTTTTCTGACTCGACATTTTACGTCCTTTTTAGATTTAACTGCCGAATCACTAAAGATAATTAGCGACTCCTTGTCAAGTTAAAAAGACTCTTATTAGAGTCACTAAGCAGCAAGTGCTTGTTTAATGGGAGAAAAAGAAGTTCTGTGATGGGGTGAAACACCTGATTTTTCTATAGCTAACAAGTGTTTCTTTGATCCGTAGCCTGAATTAGTATTCCATCCATAGCATGGAAATTTATGGTGAAGCTCTAACATAATTTTATCGCGGGACACTTTTGCTAAAATTGATGCTGCAGCAATTTCTAAATGTTTACTATCACCTTTAATTACGGTTTCTAAGGAGCAGGGCAGCCTTTTGGGGCTTTGATTACCATCAATTAACGCATGGAATTTTTGCGACGCAGCATTTCTAATCATATTAAAGTATGATCGTTCCATGGCCATTAAGCTTGCCTGAAGAATATTAATTTTATCAATCTCCTCCACACTCGAGAATGCAATGCCTGTCAGGCTATATTTTTGAATGAGTGGAAATAATTGTTCTCTTTTTTTGGCGGTAAGTTTTTTACTGTCTGTAACACTGCCCCAAAAATCCATATTTTTGTTTTCTAAGGGGATATGTACGCATGCGGCCGCAACAGGCCCGGCCAGGGGGCCGCGCCCAGCCTCATCTATACCGCATATATAAAGATCATCCCTCAAGGCTTTTTCCGGCAATTTCATAAACATTTGGGGAGACATTTTTCATGTTAACAATTTCCTCTAACACCGTTTTCATTTTATTTTGACGGTCATAGGAATAACGTCTCCATTCGCGCATAGGATTTAACAAGCGCGCTGCAATTTGAGGGTTAATTTCATTTAATTCAAAAATAGCGTTTTTAAGAAAATCATATCCTCGCCCATCCTGACTATGGAATTGTACCGGATTATTCATGGCAAAAGCACCATATAGGCTGCGAACACGATTTGGATTTTTGATATTAAACGAAGGATGATTTTTTAGCTCATTTAGAATATCAAAAATATTATCCTGAACTGTCATCACCTGCGCGGAGAACCATTTATCAATCACAAGCGGGAAGTCTTTAAAGCGCTCATAAAAACTGCTCAAAGCGTCTGTACGTTCTTGTGACCCTGTCATAGCGATTAACCCATTAAGAGCGGCCATACGGTCTGTCATATTGTCTGCGTTATTATAAGCAGTGTGACATCTTAAAATATCATCAGGCATGCGTCTGTTTGATAATAATAAAAGCGCTGTATTTTTTAAGGCACGTTGCCCCATTGCCTGCGGAGAAATTGAAAAAGCACCTTTACTTTGATTGCTATCAATTAATTCCTCTAATAAATGCCCATGCCGGTCACGCAGAGTATTAATCATGCTTTCACGCGCATTATATATTTCATCTGGATTTATCGTTTTTTGTGCGCTGGCAATGCGCTGTACGTCTGGAATTGAAATGGCACGCGCCATAAGCGCTTTATCAGCATCCTTGTTTAGCCCACGTTTCAAAAGCGCGCCATAGGCATCAACGTAATCTTCCGGAACAGCAATATCATCTATTATCATCTGATCTATGACTTGCAGTGCCAGCTTTTGTCCAGCTTCCCATCTATTGAACCCATCTGGATCATGAACCATTAAGAAGCGTAGATGATCTCTTGTTAAATCATCATGAAGTATGACGGGCGCAGAAAAATTACGCAGCAAAGAGGGGACAGGCTCATCGGGAATATTATTGAATGTAAATGTTTGTTGAGGTTCCTTTAAATGTAAGACTTCCTCATGAATATCTGTCCCCTCTGGTGAAAGCAGTCCTATTTTTATAGGTATATGCATAGCTTTTTTATGTTTTTGCCCCGGTGTTTCTGGGATTTCTTGTCTCAAAGAGAGCGTGTACGTCTCATGCTCAGCATCATAATGCCCCTGCGCGGTTATTTTTGGTGTACCTGCTTGAGAATACCAAAGCTTAAACTGGGACAGATCAACCCCGCTGGCATCTTCCATGGCTTTTACAAAGTCATCGCAAGTTACGGCTTGCCCATCATGACGATCAAAATAAAGATCTGTTCCTTTGCGAAAGTTTTTTGCGCCAAGCAAGGTATGGATCATGCGAATGACCTCTGCGCCTTTTTCATAGACGGTCATTGTATAAAAATTATCAATCTCAATATAATTATCCGGGCGAATTGGGTGGGCAAGGGGGCCGGCATCTTCCGAAAATTGCATTTTGCGCAACATAGAAACATCATCAATTCTTTGTACGCCTCTGGAATTTAAATCGGCTGAAAATTCTTGATCGCGAAAAACGGTTAGCCCTTCTTTTAAAGAAAGCTGAAACCAATCACGGCATGTGACGCGATTACCCGTCCAATTATGAAAGTATTCATGACCGATCACGCTTTCCACACGCATAAAATCACTATCTGTCGCTGTATCAAAATGTGCCAATGTCAGCGCCGTATTGAAAATATTCAATGATGTATTCTCCATCGCGCCCATATTAAAATCACTAACCGCAACGACATTAAACAAACTATATTGATATTCGCGCCCATAGGTATCCTCATCCCATTTCATTGATTTTTGAATGGATACCATTGCATGATCAATCTGATGCTCATCCCCCTTACGAACGTAAATATATAAATCTACGTTTTTGCCTGACATTGTCGTAAACGTATCATGTAAGTGAACTAAGTTTCCGGCAACCAATGCAAATAAATAACAGGGCTTTGGTGTATTATCTTCAAATGTGACAAAATGTTGTCCATTCCCTAATTTGCCTTTTTCAACGGGCTCCCCGTTAGATAAAAGTATAGGATATTTTTCCTGATCTCCTTCAATACGTACAGTAAAAGTCGCCAAAACATCTGGACGATCCTGATAATACGTGATTCTACGAAAACCTTCTGCCTCACATTGGGTGCAAAACGTCCCATTTGAGGTATAAAGCCCCTCTAGCCTTGTATTTGCGGCTGGGTTAATTTCAGTGACAATCTCTAAACTGAACTTATCCCCAGGGTTATTCAAAGTTATACCATCCTTACTCATGGTGTAATCCACAGAGTTATCCAGAGGTACGCCGTCTTTTTTGAATGATACTAATTTTAAATCATCACCATTTAAGAAAAGGCTATCTGACTTGGATAAAGGATTTTTATAATATGAGGTCGTTGTCGTAACATGTGTACGCTCCTCTGATAACAAAAATGTCATCGTGACTTGATCAACAAGATAGGGAGGGGGGGCGTAATCTATAAGGTATTTAGTTTGGGGCGGGGAATCTGTTCTCATATAAACAGATTACACGTTTTTAGCCATCACTTAAAATCATATCATTACGATGAATCAAAACTTCTCTGGCGGTATATCCAAGAAGAGACGTAATTTCTTGGCTCTTTTTACCTTTAATCACGTTCGCATCCGCAGAATGATGAGAAATTAATCCAATTGCAACCATCTGACGATTCGGGCCGAGAACTTGAACTGCATCGCCGCGCTCAAAGTCCCCTTGTACGTCTTTAACACCCACGGGAAGCAAGCTTTTACCATCCAATAATGCCTGAACCGCACCATCGTCAATTGTAATGATGCCCTTAGGTTTTAAATGGGCACCAATCCATCTTTTACGTGCATTATGTGGTGTGTCATTTGCCTGAAGCAAAGTACCTCTTTGTTGTGCGCTTTGAATTAATGATAAAGGGGATAGGGACTTTCCGCTGGAAATGATTACATTTGTACCTGCATTTACCGCAATTTGTGCAGCCTCAATTTTGCTTTTCATACCGCCTGTTGAGACGCCGCTCGTAACTTCTTTTGCACTGGCAAGAATGTCTTTGGAAATATCGCTTACCAACGCTATATGCTGTGCATCTTTATTGGTATCGGGATTATCTGTATATAATCCATCCGTGGTGGATAAAATTAACAATAAATCCGCTTCCATCATTTGCGCTACTCGTGCGGCTAATTTATCATTATCCCCAAAGCGAATTTCATCCGTGGCGGTTGTATCATTCTCATTAATCACGGGAATAATCTTATGATCTAATAGCGTTTTTAGCGTTGCGCGCGCATTTAAATGTGTACGTCTATTTTCGGTATCTTTCGGATTAAGCAAAATTTGGGAGATCTGGAGGCCTACCGCATCAAAGGCATGCTCAAAGGCATTTATTAATTTAATTTGCCCTATCGATGCTGCCGCTTGTTTTTGTTCAATTGGTAATTGTTTAGAAGGTGTTTTTAGGTCAATGCCCAAGGGTGTACGCCCCAAAGCAATCGCGCCGGAGGATACAATAATAACCTCTTTATCTTTTGTCAGTTTTTGTATGTCTTCTGCTAACTTTAGAAGCCAGTCTTTACGAACAATCCCGCGTTCTATATCGGTAACTAAAGCGGAGCCGATTTTAATAATCAGACGTTGTGACTGAGCAATACAGGCAGGCAGGCTACTCATTCCTCGTCCTCAAAGTCCTTATCTTTTTGGCGGGCAAGGGCAAATAAAACCTCTTTAACGCCATCTCCCGATACGCCGGAGATTAAAAATGTTTTCTTACCTGTTTCTTTTTCAAACATTTGGCGCTGATCTTCCGCTAATTCTGGGCCTAGGGCATCAGATTTATTCAGGGCAATAATTTCTTCTTTACGCCCTAGTCCGTTACCATAGGCTTTCAGCTCTGTGCGGATGGTGTGATATGCTTTCACGGCATCTTCTTGCGTCAGATCAATAATATGGAGCAGGGCGGATGTACGTTCCACATGACCTAAAAAGCGATCACCAAGACCATGCCCCTCAGAGGCACCTTCAATTAATCCCGGTATATCGGCAATGATCAATTCTTGATCCCCGACCATAGCAACACCCAGATTTGGATATAATGTTGTAAAAGGGTAATCGGCAATCTTTGGATGCGCGCGCGTACATGCGGCTAAAAATGTGGATTTTCCGGCATTCGGTAAGCCAACCAACCCGATATCAGCGATTAATTTTAAACGTAGCCAAACAGCTGTTTCTTGCCCGGCCCAGCCAGGGGTTGTTTTACGCGGCGCCTGATTTGTGGATGATTTATAATGCGTATTACCGAAGCCGCCATCGCCGCCTTTTAAAAGACGAATTTCTTGATGCTCCTCGATCATATCCGCCAGAAGTGTTTCTTTGTCTTCTGCTATGATTTGTGTGCCAACTGGTACGGATATTATAATATCTTTACCGCCGGCGCCGGTTTTATTACGTCCCGCGCCGTTATGGCCGCTTTCCGCTTTGAAATGTTGCGTATAACGAAAATCGATTAATGTATTTATATTTTTAATGGCACGGAAAATGACATCACCGCCTTTGCCGCCATTGCCGCCATCTGGACCACCCATAGGCTCATATTTTTCGCGGCGGAAAGACATACAGCCGGGGCCGCCATTGCCGCTTTTGATATATATTTTGGTTTGATCTAAAAATTTCATTTCACAAAAAAAGCCCGCTGGGCGGGCTTCCTCAAATTATATCTTGGTTATAATTATTCAGCCGCCTGAGGAATACTCTCATTCGCCGGAACAACATTTACAATAGAGCGATCATTACGACCACGTGTAAACTTCACTGCACCGTCAATCAAAGAGAAGATGGTGTGATCTTTACCAAGACCAACGCCTTTTCCTGGATGCCATTTGGTACCACGTTGACGAATAATAATATTTCCGGCAAGAACTTCTTCACCACCAAATTTTTTCACGCCCAGACGTTTACTCTCTGAATCGCGCCCGTTTCTGGTACTACCGCCTGCTTTTTTATGTGCCATGATTAAATACTCCGTATAAACTAATTATAATTAAATTAAGCTGCTTTAATATCTGTAATCTGGATTACAGTAAGCTCTTGCTTATGACCTTTTTTACGACGGTAATTTTGACGACGCTTTTTCTTAAAGATCACAACTTTTTCACCGCGTGTTTGCTTCACGATCGTGGCATTGATTGATGCTCCCTTTACGGAAGGCTCGCCAGTTGTAGCTTTTTTACCGTCGAACAAGAATAAGACTTCATCCAACGTCACTGCGCTGCCTTCATCACCTTCCAGCTTTTCAACTGTAATTTTATCGTCTTTAGCAACTTTGTATTGCTTGCCGCCTGTTTTTAGGACTGCGAACATAGGTCTCTCCATATATAAATCGAAATGTGTTATAATCTTATAATGCCCACTGTGTCAAGCTTATTTAACCAAATTTTCTAAGCTTTTACACAGTTTTTTAGTTCTACGCTTTAGGCCGCGGCGTCTTTCTTATCTTTTTTCTTTTTTGAATGTACAACCTTTGGTGGCTTTGATGGATTATCAACGTTTTCTGCCGTTATGATAACCTTTTCTGCATCTTCCATGTCGGGAATATCATACATAGTATCCATCAGTAAGGTTTCAAGAATAGATCGCAAACCACGTGCGCCTGTCTTACGGGCGATTGCTTTCTTTGCAATGGCAGTAAGCGCATCTTTCTTAAATTCCAGCTCTACGCCTTCCATTTCGAATAATTTGGCATATTGCTTCGTAAGGGCGTTCTTCGGCTCGGTCAAAATTGTAATCAGAGCGTCTTCATCAAGATTTTCCAAAGTGGCAATTAATGGTAAGCGACCAACAAATTCAGGAATAAGTCCGAATTTCAGCAGATCTTCCGGTTCCAAATTAACCAGAAGTTCACCGACATCGCGTTCATCTTTAGATTGAACATCTGCGCCAAAGCCAATTGTTGTGCCACGTCCTTTATTTGCCAAAATCTTTTCGATTCCGGCAAATGCACCGCCGCATATAAATAGCATGTTAGAGGTATCAACCTGTAAGAATTCCTGCTGTGGGTGCTTACGACCACCTTGCGGGGGAACAGATGCAACTGTTCCTTCCATTAATTTCAATAATGCTTGCTGTACGCCTTCACCTGATACATCACGGGTAATTGATGGGTTATCTGATTTACGGGAAATTTTGTCAATCTCGTCAATATAGACAATCCCTTTTTGGGCGCGCTCAACATTATAATCGGATGCTTGCAGAAGTTTCAGAACAATATTCTCAACATCTTCGCCAACATAACCGGCTTCGGTTAACGTTGTGGCATCGGCCATTGTAAACGGCACATCAATAATTTTAGCAAGTGTTTGCGCCAGAAGAGTCTTCCCGCAACCAGTCGGCCCAACCAAAAGAATATTTGATTTTGAAATCTCGATATCTGCGCCTGAACCGGATCCACCCGCTTCCAAACGTTTATAATGGTTATGAACCGCAACCGCCATAATACGTTTTGCACGTGTTTGGCCGATCACATAATCATCCAATACGGCCTTGATTTCAGACGGGGTAGGAATGCCGTCTTCTTCGCTGCGTACGAGTTGGGTTTTATCCTCTTCACGAATGATATCAACGCACAGCTCAACGCATTCATTACAAATGAAAACGTTAGGCCCGGCAATCAGCTTTTTAACTTCATGCTGGCTTTTACCGCAAAAGGAGCAGTAAAGCGTATTTTTGTTATCTTCGGTATTATCGTCGTTTTTGCTCATAAATATCTTTCGGTTTGTAGAATCACCTAAGTTCACTTTGCCAAGCTGCGGAGGCTACTTCAAGCATTATTATAATTATATAGTCTTTGTGTTGCGATTCTACCATCCTTGTCCTACATTACAGAAAAGAAATAAGAGGTATGTATGAATCTTACAAAACTATTTAAAAAACATGTTCTTGGTATTGAAGCCAATGAACCTATAAATTTATCACATTTATTGCTAGGCGGCGCACGATTACATGGCCTAGGCGATGCGATGGATGCAGATAAGCCTGAAAAAGGTACGCCTGTTACTGCTCCAAAACCTAAAGAGGATCACACAAATTCTTCTTTGATTATTGCTATTTGATAATGCTTCCTCATATTCAATCTTTAAGTGATGATTTTGCATTATTTGATAATTGGGAGGATCGTTATTCTTACCTAATAGATTTGGGCAAGAATATTCCGTCAATGCCTGATGAGCTCAAAACAGATGCGAGCATTGTTACAGGCTGCACAAGCCGTGTATGGATGATAACAACCGTGAATGAAGACGGATGCTTACTATTGCAAGCGGATAGTGACGCACATATTGTACGCGGTTTAATTGGTGTTTTAATGAAAATATATAATCACCAGCCTGTACGTTTAATCAAAGACATTGATATTAAACAGGCTTTTTCTGAAATAGGTTTAGAAAGCCACCTATCGCCCAATCGCAGAAATGGTTTTTTTAGTATGGTTGAGCGGTTACAACTAATTGCTAAATAACAAAAAATAAATCTATTTGGTTTTTGATTGGTGCTTTGGAGTAACGCTTCTTAAAATATCTGCAAACAATTTATCGCCGTCCGGCCCTTTTTCCAAGCTCATTTCACCGTCAACTGTTAGTAAAGATCCCTTGGATAGCCACACTTGTGTTACAAATATTTTTGTGGCAAAGCCCGCCGTTTTTAAACCGCTGGTGCTAATAATCTTTAAATCATTTTCTTCTTCTTGGTAACTGATTGGTGGTGGTTCCGATAAATTTGAATCCTGAACCATTTGATAAAGAATATATTCAAGATTTTCGCGAGTATATGTTTTGTAAAGCTCTGGCGTGACCAATGTGCAGCTCATCTCTACATTGATTGTTTTATCCATTTCATCGCGATGTGTATATTGAGCCAATTCATAGCAAGGCTGCGTTGCATCGGATGGACATCGTTGGGTAAAATGAGGCTCGGTAGGGAATGTAGCTGAGAAATCACATCCTTCAGGGGCGTAAGTATAAGCGCCCTGAGCAAAGGCCGAAGAATAAGACGCTAAGCAAAACAGAGTGAAAATGAATTTAAAGCAGAACTTACTTATTAATCTCTCCATAAACTTGCCTCTGCTTTTTTCTGTTCGCCGGTGACCAAATTTTTTATCTCTCCTAAATCTGGGAACCATACATAGGTTATGCCTTTTTTTTCTGCATAGCTAATTTGTTTGCCAATTTTTTGCGGAGCATGAAATGTTTCAACTTTATAACCACGTTCACGGAGAGTACGTGCCGTATTCATGGCATTTTCTCTTTGATCTTCCGCAGGCAGGGCTACAAGAATTTGAGTAGGGCACTTCGCCTTTGGTTTTATATAATTATGATGGCGCAAAACATCAAAAAGTCGTGTAAAGCCGATTGAAATACCAACGCCGGGTAAGTGTTTGTTTATGTATGATCCTGCCAAATCATCATAACGCCCGCCGGAACAAACAGAAGAAGTAAATTCAGGAATATCCAACAGATTGGTTTCATATACTGTACCGGTATAATAATCTAAACCGCGAACAATGGATAGATCTCCCTTAACGGCGTGTTCGGGAAGGTGGGAGAGTTGATCCAACACAAAAGCAAGTTCGGTTAAGCCTTCAATCGCTTTGGTGGCATCTTTAATGCCATTATCTGCGAATCCTTCAATAAAATTATGAATCTCAGATGATGAAGAGAACTTTTTCTCTAATAATCCCAGTATGACTTTAATTATTATTTTTTTATCAATGGGCGTATATTTTTGATCTACATACTCATCGATTTGTTTATCCAGCGTTTCTAAAAACTCGTCTTCAGAAATTTTGTCTTTTTTGTCTATTAAATGGAATAGGTTAATTTGATTGTCTTGTTCTATGCCATATTTCTCAAAGAAACCGGCAAATATTTTTTTGTTAGAAATTTTAATTTGTATGCGGCCAATATCAAGCCCGTTTAGGACTTCATGAATAATTGCCGGTATTTCTGCATCAAAGTGCAGGGGGAGGTTGTCAACATTAATAACATCAATATCACACTGCAAAAATTCACGCATACGTCCCAATTGGGGGCGTTCACCACGCCATACTTTTTGCATTTGATATCGTTTGAAAGGAAAAGTTAGCTCATTAAAATGTTGTGCTGTATATCTGGCAAAAGGAACCGTTTGGTCAAAATGTAGCCCCAGACGAGAATCCTTAGTATCTTTCTCATCCGCTTGTAATCGCGTTAGCGTATAAATTTCTTTATCCGTCTCACCCTTTGCAAGCAGGACATCTAACTCCTCAACACACGGTGTTTCAATGGAAGTAAATCCATACGATTCAAAAACCATACGAATATGATCTAACCATTTTTGCTCAACCAATCGCTCCTCGGGAAGCCACTCTGGAAATCCGCTAATGGGCTTAGGCTTATAAATCTGTTTTTTGCTCATAGTTTTGTTTTAACGAGGAGAAAACAACGTGTCGAGATTTTATTCAGGAAGTTGCCAGTTATCACGTACAAAATGACATGTATAACCAGTGGGATGTTTTTCCAAATAAGCCTGATGTTCTGGCTCTGCTTCATAAAAAGTGCCGGCTGAGGTGACTTCAGTCACAATTTTGCCCGGTAAAAAATCGGCCTCATCAATCTGCTTTATCAAAGACAGAGCCACATCTTTTTGATGTTGATCCTGATAAAATATCGCAGAACGATACTGGCTTCCTATGTCATGACCTTGTTGATTTAGGGACGTGGGGTTATGCATTTTAAAAAAGAAAATTAATACGTCACGAAAGTTAGTACGTGTTTCATCATACGTAATCTCAATGGCCTCTGCATGCCCTGTATTTCCTGTGCAAATATCCTTATAAGTTGGGTTGGGTGTGTGCCCCCCGGTATATCCAACACGGACACTGACGACGCCAGGCTGTTTACGGAATAAATCTTCCATACCCCAAAAACATCCGCCGGCTAATATAGCTATCTCCATTGATATGAAGTGGGGGGTAAAAGTTATAACGTCAAGTCGTTGAAAAAAATATTATGCTACTTTTGTAAAAGGAAACGGAATAATGTTCATTTCTGCCGCAGATGGGGCTTGGTTTTGAAAAGCGTCAGTTTGCATCTGCGCTTGATCCGCGATTATCTCTAATTCTGCCTGAGAGCGTGTATTTCCTTGATGTTCCATGGGTGGATTTTTGACTACGTTTGCAAAATGATTATACATGCTCATGTTAGTCCTCTTTTTTATTAGGCTGCCTAAGTACATCATTGACAATCATATGTCAAATATAAGGGCTAACGCATACTAACATTTGTTTCGATAGGCATAACGGGCCCTTTGATTTTAATCGATTTCATCCAATAAATACTATAGATCGTCATCATAAAGGAAATGGCAATCATGAAATAAATAAAGTAATCAGTGCTATGGTACAAAATAAAAATCATCCCCGGTATACATATTAAACGTACGATACCTAAAATCATTTCACGCGCCATTAAAGAGGCAACTGTTCGACTTTTATACCAGGCAGAGCTTAAGCCGGATGAGAACAATTGATTACCGACTGACCAGATATACATAGCGGGTAGGGCAAAGGTTGTTGTGAATACAAAAGGCAGCCACCCAATTAACGTAACCCCAGATCCCATTAACATTTCACGTCTTTGTCCGTGATTAATCAATGATCCGCAAATGGGGGTAAAAATCACTTTGATCATAACCATTAAACCGGCCCAAATACCAACAGCTGACGCACCTATGCCGGATAAACTTAAGAAGATAAACCATAAACTTCCGCCGCCAACTTGTAAGATACCCTCGAATATACTGCCCAATGAGCGGTATTTACAACGTCTAAACGCCTCCCATAGCGTCTCATTTAATGCTCCACTGGCAATAAGGAAGTCGCGCAGCGTCATTTTATTGGCATGAATAATCAACATAACTGTGCCGATGGTCATGCCCGTAAACCCAAAGACCAGCGCGTAAAATCCGGCATCAAATGCTTGAATAAAGCCGCCTGCCAGTGTCCCTATCGCCATACCAACTGTTAGCCCCGTCCCAGCAAGGGCGACTTCATTTCCGACATTTTCATCAGAAATTGAAATGGCAAAAAAGACGTGATATAGCGCCCAGAAGGGGGCATTAATCAACATAAAAATAATGCCAAGTTCAATTGCCCCTAAATGGTAAGGCCAAAATAGGCAAAAGACCATTGCACATGATAACATTGCCGTAATGAATGGATAAATTACCTTCCCTCCAAACTTTGTAATCATCCAAAAAATTAAGCAAATTAGGAAACTGACACCTGCATTTTTGATGAGCAGATAATAAATCATCTGCATAATGTCCATTTTCATTAAATCAATGACAATAAACAAATCCAGGAATGCACCGGAGAATGAGAAGATTACTGAGGTAAAATAAAGATAAGCCCTTTGAACATCTTTGCACGGTAATATAAACGCATTATAGAAAAAGCGTTTTAGTTCTGAAAGGGCACCGAGCGGTTGTCTTTTGAGGGCATTAAATGGCATGACTTACGTCGTAAACAGTTTTTCCAAATTGTCAATGAGAGCTTTTGCTAAACCGTCGGCATCCGTAATTTTTATCGAGTTTTTATAGTAGCGTGTCACGTCATGTCCAATTCCAATGGCAGATAATTCAATATCCGGGCGATTTTCTATCTTTTCAATCACATCACGCAAATCACGTTCCAAAATATTCGACGGATTTGCAGATAGAGTAGAATCATCAACCGGTGCACCATCAGATATAACAATTAAAATTTTTCGCTCCTCTGATCTTTTACTCAAGCGGTTATGTGCCCAAGCCAGCGCTTCCCCATCTATATTTTCTTTCAAAATACCTTCTTTCAGCATCAGCCCTAAATTCTTTTGTGCTTTACGCCATGGTTCATCCGCATTTTTGTAAATAATGTGTCGTAAATCATTAAGCCGTCCGGGGTGAGTTGGGCGATTATGTTTGACCCATAATTCGCGTGAAGCGCCGCCTTTCCAATTACGGGTTGTAAACCCCAAAATTTCAACACGTACGCCGCAACGCTCCAGCGTACGTGCGATCACATCAGTGGAAATGGCGGCCGTTGTAATGGGTCTGCCTCGCATTGACCCGGAATTATCGATTAGCATCGTTACAATTGTGTCACGAAACGGGGCTGTCTTTTCCTGCTTATAGCTTAAGGGAATATTCGGATTGGCAATGATGCGCGTTAGTCGTGAGGTATCAAGCATGCCTTCTTCTTGATCAAAATCCCAAGAGCGATTTTGTTTAGCAAGTAATTTGCGCTGTAATTTGTGAGCCAGTCTGGTAATGGTTGCTTGTAAGCTTGTTAATTGACCATCCAGTTTTTTCCGCAGTTTAGTTAGCTCCTCACGATCGGCTAAATCAGAGGCCTGTACAATTTCATCATATTCTTTTGTAAAAGTTTTATACGTACTATTTTTATCACGTAAAGGGTCATGCGGCGTACCTGAATGTGAAGCGGATTCTCCGGATGGCATGTCGCTATCGCCGTTTCCCGCATTTGCATTATCATCTTCAAAAAAATCCCAAGGTTGTTGCTCGCTTGAGCTATCTTGCTCTTCACCTAATCCATCTCCTTCGGCTTCTTTTAAACCGTTATCGCTACTTTGCTGTGATTCTCCCTGTGCTTTCGTGTCCTTATCGTCATGATCATCTGACATATTGGCACTTTGTTCATCTTCCTCCTCGGAGTGATTTTGACCATGTGAGTTTTGCCCTTTAGTTTGACCAAAAATCAAATGTTCCGCAATCATCTTGGCTTGCTTGGAAAATAAGGCTTGATCGGATAGGGCGGTTTGAAGCGTGGAAAGTCCCGTATCACCTAAATTTTCTTTTAACCATCCGTTCCAAACCTCCTGTACGTTATTCGTCGATTCAGGTAAATCGCGACCTCCAAGCTGGGCCTTGGCCATGATATGTAACGCATCCCCCGCATCAATATCATTACGATCTTTCGCAGAATGATAGCCCATACTCTTGCATTTTTCATCGAGTAGCAGGTTCAAATTATGATGTACGCCTGTCATTTTTTGCTCGCCTAAAACCTCGCATCGCACTTGCTCTAATGCATCGTACAATGTGCGCGCCTCAAAATTTTGAGGTGCATTCATATGGTGCAATTTAGGGTCATGATATTTTAAACGCAGCGCCTTCATATCCGCTGCGCCGCGCAGCAGGTGTTTATCGCGTACGTCTCTGATCTCTAAATTGGGAAGCTCTGCTTCTTTTTTGTTATATTTTTTGAGAGAGGATGAGGATAAGCTGCCATCAAAACTCACATGAACATCTTTGCCTGCAACAGATCGTAGTGTAGCCGTTGTAATATCTTGGAATTTTCCTTTATCCGCCGGCATCCTTACACCAATTCAATATCAAAACATCTTTGATAATATTCACTGATCAGCTCATGCTCACTTTCGTCACACTTATTCATAAAAGTCAGGCGGAATGCTAATTCGCGATCATGAAAAATCTGAATGTTTTCAAGCCATGTGATGACCGTACGCGGGCTCATTACGGTTGATATATCTCCGTTAATGAAACCTGCACGTGTTAAATCGGCCAAAGATACCATATTTGATATGGCTTTCTTGCCTTCAGGATTATCCAGCTCAGGAAATTTATTCAGCATGATACGTGCTTCTTCATCATGATCCAGATAATTAAGCTGCGTTACAATGTTCCAGCGGTCCATTTGCCCCTGATTAAGCTGATGTGTCCCATGATAAAGGCCGGTTGAATCGCCCAGACCAATCGTGTTCGCAGTGGCAAACATGCGAAATGCGGGGTGGGGGCGAATGATACGATTTTGATCCAATAAGGTAAGCTTCCCATCTTCTTCCAAAACGCGCTGGATAACAAACATGACATCGGGGCGACCGGCATCATATTCATCGAATACCAACGCGCAGGGATTTTGCAATGCCCATGGCAATAAGCCTTCCCGAAATTCCGTAATTTGTTTGCCTTCCTTTAAGGAAATCATGTCTTTGCCAATTAAATCCATGCGGCTGACATGGCTATCAAGATTGATGCGTACGCATGGCCAATTCAGGCGCGCGGCAACCTGTTCGATATGTGATGACTTGCCCGTCCCGTGATATCCTTGAATTAGGACACGTCGATTAAATGTAAATCCCGCTAAAATTGCAAGTGTTGTATCATGGTCAAAACGATATGTATTATCAATATCGGGAACGTTTGGTGTATGATCTTTAAAGCCCGGAACGTCCCAATCAATATCAAGACCAAATGTTTCTTTAACATTATATTTTTTATCGGGAATGGATGTGTACCTGCCTTCTTTGGGGTGAAGGGCGGTGATATCAAATGACATGGAGGAATCTGTGCTCATAAGCGTTTATAACCTATTATGGACACATGATGAAAGTCGGAATTTTAACTTCGCTTCAATTCTTGCAACCGCTCATATTTTTCATAGGCAATTTTTAAAATCGTATAAGCCATATTGATTTCTTTTAACCGCTCCTCGGCCTCTTTATTTCCGGGATTAAAATCCGGGTGAAATTGCTTAGCGAGCTCCTTATATTTCTTCTTTATTAAAGCAAGAGATAGAGGCGGCATCAGCCCCATAATTTGCATAGCATTACTTTCAGGCGTATCTTCTTGAACGATGCCTTCGTAAGTTTTTTTGTAACGCTCGCTTCGCGGTTTCTCTTCATTATATCTATACGTTTGCTCTGCCTTGCGATAAAGCTCTTCAGTATATTCCGCACCGGCTCCCTGTTTCCAAGTGGGGCGATGTCCGTATATGTTTTGACGTAGATGCGATTGAATTTCTTCTTCACTCATATCCTCAAAGAAATTCCAGGCTTTATTATATTCGGAGGCGTGCTCCTGACATAAATTATAATATTCCTTTAGCTCGCGGTCTTTCGGCGCGCGAAAATCGCCAACCATATCGCATCCCGGCATATCACACGTGGCTTGTTTAATTTGAGGTTTGTTATCCTCAAACTCTGGTGATTTCGGCTTTAGCTGTATTTTTGGCATGTCTTATAATAGTATTGAATTTCAGGTATTAAAAACAAGCTTTTTTGGAAATTATGACGAAAGTAAATTTAAAACAGGATCTAATGGAGGCGCGCATACGGACGGCGCTAACCCCCGAATTTTTGCTTATCGAGAATCAAAGCGCGAGCCATAAGGGACATTCCGGTGATGATGGTTCGGGTGAAAGTCATTATCGTATAACTATAAATTGTTCTAAGCTCACTGGAAAATCAAGGCTGGCACAACATAGGCACGTCTTTGATGTCCTCGGAAAAGATATTGTGCAAAAGACACATTCCATATCTATTAATATAAAATAGGGGCTTGCAACCTTAGGTGGTGTCACGTAACATTCATACACTTAAGTATATGTTTTGGGTAAGGTTGAGTAAAATATGCAGACAATTAGAAAATTTAAATCTATAGAACCTACAGATTTGGAAAAAAATATGGAGCTGCCCGCTCCGAAAGGCTCCCTAATAAGCCGCAATATAACTATTTTAAATAAACGCACATCGATACGGCTTGAACCTGAAATGTGGATTGCTTTGCGCGACATTACAAAACGGGAAGAATGCAAAATAGGTGAGCTTTGCTCTTTGATTTATCTTAGAAAGAATAAGAATACGTCTTTAACGTCAGCTATACGCGTTTTTATCATGCTATATTTCCGCGCAGCGACAACGGAAAATGGTCACATAAGGGCAGGGCATGGCGATTTTAAAACTATGAAACGACGCGCCCGTTTAGATGATGTGGAATTATTACTTAAGCGCGAGTAAAAATTTATCGCGTAATTTGTAAATATTTCTGACGACGCTCTTTTTTTAACGTATCCGCATCTTTTTGCATTAATTCTGCAAGATGCTTTGAAAGTGATTCTCTAACATTTTGAAAGATTGCGGGATGATTACGTTGTGCGCCGCCCACTGGCTCGGCAATAATATCATCAATAATTCCCAGCTCTTTTAAATCTCTCGCGGTAATCTTTAATGCTTTTGCTGCTTCTCCTGCAAACTCTCCACTGCGCCACAGGATAGAGGCACATCCTTCCGGCGATATCACCGAATAGATGGCATGTTGCAACATTAATACGCGATCAGCTGTGGCAACGGCAATGGCACCACCGGATCCGCCTTCACCAATAATGGTGCTTATAAAAGGCACTTCAGCTCGTAAGCATGATTCAATTGATTTTGCAATTGCCTCACTTTGTCCACGCTCCTCTGCTCCTACTCCAGGATAGGCACCGGACGTATCCACAAATGTAAGTATCGGCAACTTAAATTGACTTGCCATTTTCATTAATCTTTGCGCTTTACGGTACCCTTCCGGGCGAGCCATACCGAAATTATGCTTTATACGTGTTTCTGTATCGGATCCTTTTTCTTGACCTAATATCACGCAAGCCTGTCCTTCAAAACGCCCAATACCCGATACCATGGCATCATCCTGAGCAAATAAACGATCACCAGCAAGCGGGGTGAAGTCTGTGATTAATGCTTTAATATAATCATAACAATGCGGACGTTCCGGATGGCGCGCCACTTGTACTTTTTGCTGGGGCGTCATCTTAGTATAGATTTGCTCCAAAAGCTTATCAGCTTTGACGCGCATCTGCATAACTTCCGAATCAATATTGATATCCTCAGTTTTTTCAACTTTGGAAAGCTCTGCAATTTTTTGTTCTAGTTCCAGAACAGGTTTTTCAAAATCTAATGCCATGGAATGCCTTATAACAAAAAAGACAGACGCTCACAATAAACGCCTGCCTTTATTTAAATATATTTTGAATTTACTTGGACTCTTTTTTATTCATCGGATGTTTTTCCTCAACAGTTTGTTTAAGGTTTTCATCAATGATTTGTGTGTAAATTTGTGTCGTGGCTATGTCTGCATGCCCTAACATTTTTTGAACTGAACGAAGGTCTGCCCCGTTACTTAATAGATGTGTTGCAAAAGCATGACGTAAAATATGCGGGCTTACGCGATCCGCGTCAATTTTTGCCGCATGTGCCAAATCTTTCAAAAGTTGTGCAAAACGCTGGCGTGTTAAATGGCCGCTATCTGATGTGCGTGATGGAAACAACCATTTTTCTTGTTTGCTTTGTTCATCAGGCCCAATAAAAGATGGACGCGCCGCAAGATATTTTGAAATCGCAGATTGCGCGCTGTCTGTAAGGGGAACAATACGATCACGTCCGCCTTTACCAGCCACCATCAAGAATTGATTATCTTCAGAAATAGCAGACATTGGTAAGCCAACAAGCTCAGAAACACGAAGGCCGGCCGCATAGAGCATTTCAATAAGGCAGACTAGGCGTAGGCTATCTGCGGCATTATCGGCACCGGCGGTTTCAATTAATTTAGATACCTCTGATTCGCTTAGTGTTTTTGGTAAAGTACGTGTTTGTTTCGGACTATCAATCGTGGTCGTCGGATCATCTTCACGAATATTTTCGGACACGATGAAACGATAATATTGTCTTAAAGCAGATAGGCGGCGTGCAACTGTGCGCACGGCAATCGTCCCTTTATTTTGACCTTTCGTGTGCGATTTTTCACTTAGATCTTTAAGGTAAGCCTTAATATCTGCTGTATTTGCTTTATGAACGTCTGAATTACGATTTTTACGAAGATAAAGGCTAACGTCTGCTAGATCTCGCCAATAAGCGTGACGCGTATTCAATGCAGCGCCTCTTTCAGAGGTCAGCATATCGAGAAATGCGTCGACGGACGGATGTAAATCCGGCTTTGGTAACGCTGGGCGGCCTGGTCGTGCCATAGTAAGTACTCCTATATTTAGTTGCTTTAGTTGTAGTTTTTAAATTTTTTTATTAGTGTTTTCTGCCCCCACATATTAAAGAAGCATACTAAATTTTACCTTTATTTCATGACATAATGGGGCGGTGAAGTCAATATAAATTACCATAATTTGTTAATAATTGGTGCGTATCCTATTCAATATTCACTTTTTTTGTGACAGTTTCTTGTGCAACGGGAATATCAGTAGTAGCAATATATGCAAACCCGCCGACCGTGGCGGCTATAATTAAAAGAAATAACAGACGTAATATTAAAGACATTCATTAAATCTATTAAAAGTTATCGCAATGCACAAGACAGAAAATGAAATTTATCTAAAAAAGAATTTAACTTTGGTGGGAATGCCTGGCTGTGGCAAATCTACAATTGGGCAAATATGTGCAGAAATGTGCGGGCTAGAGTTCTATGATTCTGATGAGATCATTGAAAATGAGCAAGGTTGTAAAATCAGCGCTATTTTTTCAGAAAAAGGCGAAACCTATTTTAGAAAACTAGAATCAGATGCAATCATAGGTAAATTAAATCAGCAGAATAAACAATTTATATTATCCACTGGCGGCGGCGCAATGATGACGCCTGATTTATGTAAGTATATGCTTGAAAATAGTGATGTCATATTTCTCAACGCCTCAATAGAAACCTTGTGGCAACATATAAAGGAAGAGCATCAAAGCCGTCCTTTATTAACCAATGACGGCGCCCCCAAGGATAAATTAAAGGCTCTTTTGGATAAAAGATTATCCACATACCTCTTGGCGCATCTGACAATTACATGCGACGATAAAACGCCGGAGCAGATTGCCCAAATTATAGCAAAAAGGCTTATAACCAATGAATAACTTCTCATCTATATCCGTTAAATTACCGAATAATCCTTATGAAATTCATATAGGGCAGGGGGCGTTGAACAATTTTAAAACATTTATTCCGCCGGAATATAAATCTCACAGGCAATTTTTTATCTGTGATTCCCATACAGAAATTTATGCGCGAAAAATTGCTGGGGATTCGCCTCTCTTTGTAGTTCACCCCGGTGAAGCGGCAAAATCTTTTACTGTCTATCAAAGTGTTATGTCATTTTTATTAGACCATAAAATAAATAGGAACAGCCTGGTTATCGCTGTAGGAGGCGGAGTCGTCGGCGATTTAGCGGGATTTGCCGCCGCATCAGCCTTACGCGGTGTTCCGTATATACAAATTCCGACGAGCTTATTGGCAATGGTAGATAGCTCTGTTGGGGGTAAAACCGGCATCAATGCCCCTCAGGGTAAAAACCTAATAGGGGCTTTTCATCAGCCATGCGCCGTTATCTGTGATATTGACGTGTTACGCACCTTACCTGAGCGCGAAATGAAGGCGGGTTATGCGGAGATTCTAAAATATGGCTTACTCGGAGATGCTGAATTTTTTGAATGGCTTGATGAGAATGCGGCCTCTATTTTAACGTTAGATCCTAAAATAACATCATATGCCATACAACGTTCATGTGAAATGAAGGCAGAAATTGTGATTACGGACGAAAAAGAAACATTAGGGCAGCGAGCCTTATTAAATTTGGGACATACATTCGCGCATGCCTTTGAGGCCGTCATGAAATATGACGGTAGGCTTTTACATGGTGAAGCTGTCGCTGTCGGAATGATCTGCGCCATGGAATTGTCTGCAAAATTAGGGCTTATGAATCCACAGAATATTGAGCGTGTAGTACAACATATGGGACGCTTGGGCCTTAAGAAATCAATTTCTGATATCGGCCTAGGGCAGAGCATTACCGCCGATAATCTTCTTGAAATTATGCGCGGAGACAAAAAAGCATCTTCAGGTCAAATTCGTTTTATTTTGATGAAAGACATAGGCAAAGCCTATATGGATAATGAAGTAAATGAAGATGACGTTATTGCCCTCTTATCAAATATGATGGGATAGAAAAATAACACTTCGCATCTTTGCAACTTCGCTGTAAAAACATGCTATGGAACTACTTATACCCGTATTGATTATTTTGCTATTATTAGCGCTCTCTGCATTCTTTTCAGGTTCTGAAACGGCATTGACTGCCGCATCTGCAATTCGTATGCAAAACCGAGAAAAAGAAGGGGATAAGCGCGCAGCATTAGTAAACCGCATTCGCGATAAAAAAGATCGTATGATTGGGGCGCTATTGCTTGGTAATAACATGGTTAATATTTTGGCATCCGCGCTTGCTACGTCGGTTCTAATTAAGCTTTTTGGTGAAGCAGGCGTTGTATATGCAACATTGGTTATGACCATGTTGGTTTTAATCTTTGCCGAGGTTCTGCCGAAAACCTATGCGTTGCATAATGCCAACAGTATGAGTGTGCGCATTGCGCCATTATTAAATCCTGTTATTACCATTCTTGCCCCTATAGTTGATGTTGTGACATGGATCGTACGTCAGGTTTTACGCTGTTTTGGGGTTGATATTTCAATGGTACATCAAGGCTCGCACATGGAATTACTTCGCGGCGTCATTGATATGCATGACGGTGAGGAAAAAGAAGTCGTCGAGCAGCGTGCCATGTTACGCTCTATTCTTGATCTGGCGGATGTTGAAATTTCCGAAATCATGACCCACAGAAAAAATGTGGAAATGATTGATTCTAAAAAACCGATTGAAAAAATTGTTGAAGACATCTTGAACAGCTCTTACACAAGGCTCCCTCTCTATTCTGAAAATCAGGAAAACATCATTGGGGTTATTCACGTTAAACATTTACTTCGTGAAATGCATAAACATAAAGGGGATATCAGCCAAATTAACATTATTGAATTGGCGACTGATCCATGGTTCATTCCCGATACAACAGCACTCTATGACCAACTTCAGGCATTCAGAGAGCGCAAAGAGCATTTTGCGATGATTGTTGATGAATATGGTGATTTGCAAGGTATCGTAACTCTTGAAGATATTCTCGAAGAAATTGTCGGTGAAATTGATGATGAACACGATGTCCCCGTTGCAGGTGTGCGACGCCTTCCTGATAATAGTTATTTAGTTGATGGCACTGTCACCATTCGTGATCTTAACCGCGCCTATGATTGGGATTTGCCCGATGATGATTATTCCACTTTGGCGGGATTAATTCTGCACGAATCAAAGGCGGTTCCAAAAGCGGGGCAAGCCTTTACATTTCATGATTTTCGTTTCGATGTCGCCAGACGATTACGTAACCAAATTACGTTAATCCGCGTGCGTCCGCCAAATGAAGATTAGAAAAAAATAGTTGTTTAAACTGTATGAAGCCTTATATATACTGCGGATTAAATGAACGTATATAATTCTCCTTATGATGTTAAAAACAGCTACTCGACTTTAAAAGAGCCGTTGAATGCATCCGTTGTGTCATCAATTGTCGGGCATCTGATTGTTTTATTCCTCATAATATTTGGCATTCCCTTTGTGGCGCATAATCCGGAAGTTATTTTTGAACCTATTCCTGTCGAAGTCATAAGCAGCGCCGATTTAAATAAATCAAAGCCTCCCCAAGAGCCCCCTGCAGAGGTGGAGCCGCCGCCAATGAAAAAGCAAGCCCCGACTTTAATCGAGCCGGAGCCTGTTATTGAAGAAGTAGTACCTGAAAAACGTGATGTTTTACTTGAGCCGGCGCCTCCGCCGCCGCCAATTGAAACGCCGGATTCGGAGGTTGAAAAAGATATTGAACCAGAAAAGCCGATTATTCTTCCGACAAGAAAGCCAACGCCGCCGAAAAAAGCCGTTGAAAAGCCAAAGGAAGAAGTTAAGCCCAAAAAAGATTTGAGCGCTATTCTTAAAAATCTTGCTGAAACCGAGCCGGCTAAACCGGTTACGACCTCTGAGACCGCTGCGGAAAATTCTCCGCAAAAGGGAATTGCCGCAGGACAATTAAGCTTCAGCGAGATGGATGCTGTTCGGGCACAAATTTCCGGTTGTTGGAACTTTCCGGCCGGTGCGAAGTATGCAGAGAACTTAGTAGTAGAATTGCAATTGGTTATGAATACAGACAGAACAGTACGTAACGCAAAAGTGTCGAATATGGGCAAATATAACAGTGATCCTGCCTATCGAGCTGCGGCGGATGCTGCGATGCGCGCCGTTCGTAATCCACGTTGTGATCCTTTGAATCTTCCGCCGGCAAAATATAGCGAATGGAAAACAATTACGCTAAACTTTGACCCCAGAGGTATGCTATAGTTCAATTCAATTTTCAAATGGGTGTTTTTATGAAACAGTTTTTAGCCTTCTTTCTATGTTTAATTGCCGCAATTCCCGCGCAAGCGGAATTGCGTATTGATATTACAACACCAAATGTCCAGCCAATGCCGATTGCTGTATCTTCTTTTTATGGGGAAGATGCTGCCCGTCAGAAAATCGGAAGGGACATCGCCGGGGTTGTTACATCAAACTTAAATAGTACAGGTTTGTTTAAACCGCTTGATCCGCAAGCTTTTATTCAGGATATACGCTCCATAAGTGTATCCGGCCCTCGCTTTCCTGAATGGCGCGCAATTAATGCACAGGCTTTGGTTTCCGGGACAACTACCCGTACGGCCGATGGACAAACCCGCGTTGAATTCCGCCTTTATGATGTATTCTCGCAGCGCCAGCTATTAGGTATGGCATATACTACAAATGAGGATAATTGGCGTCGTATTGCCCATATCATTTCTGATGAAATTTACAAACGGATTACTGGTGAAAGTGGATACTTTGACAGCCGCGTTGTATATGTATCGGAAAGTGGGTCTGCTACGAAACGTGTAAAACGTTTGGCAATCATGGATCAGGACGGACAAAATCATAAATATTTGACTGATGGTTCTTATCTGGTTCTGACACCGCGTTTCTCACCAAATCAGCAAATGATTACCTATTTGTCTTATTATAATAAACGTCCACGTGTTTATTTATATGATATCAATACAGGTAAGCAAGACGTTCTGGGCAACTTTCCCGGAATGACATTCGCGCCGCGTTTCTCTCCCGATGGTACCAAAGTTGCCATGAGTTATTCCGAAAATGGCAATAGTGATGTTTACGTTATGGATATCCGCTCTAAACAACCACGCCGCCTAACCACCAATCCGGGAATTGATACGGCGCCAAGTTTTGCTCCGGATGGGTCAAAAATTGCTTTTGAATCTGACCGTAGTGGTTCTCAGGAGCTTTATACAATGAATGCAGATGGTAGTAACGCCACACGTATTTCTTTTGGTGAAGGTCGCTATGGTAATCCGGTCTGGTCGCCGCGTGGTGATTTGATTGCTTTTACAAAAATGTTGAAAGGTCAATTCTATATTGGTGTTATGCGTCCCGATGGATCCGGTGAGCGTTTAATCACTAAAGCTTACCATGTTGAGGGGCCCAGTTGGTCGCCAAACGGGCGTGTCTTGATTTATTTCAAGGAAACACCGGGAGCAAGCGGCCGCAATGCACGTCTTTATACAATTGATTTGACGGGCTTTAATGAACGTAAATTAAATACACCACAAGATGCGTCGGACCCCGCATGGAGTCCGCTTAACGAGTAATTGTTAATTATCTTTCAAATGCAAAATCCCGCTTTTATCGCGGGATTTTTTTTATTAAGGGCAAAAATGCAGTGGCATTATTTTGAATGTTTTTGAAAGGCTTGAATAACCTCTCTATAAACCTCTAACTTAAAAGGAACAATAAATTTTGGAACATCAGAAAGCCGCACCCATTTCCATTGACTGAATTCAGGATGGGCATCACCGTCCAAAACAATGTCATTGTCTGTTCCGGTAAACAGCATGGCAACCCAATATTGTTCCTGCCCGCGGAAATTACCGCCCCATAATGTAGTTTGTAATTCCGGTGGCAAATCATAACATACTGTATGATCCATTATTTCAATGAGTTTTGCCTGTTGCGTGCCTATTTCTTCGCTTAATTCACGAAACGCAGCGCTCTGGATATCTTCGCCATCATCTATTCCACCTTGTGGCATTTGCCAAGCGCCGGGTGTATCAATACGTTCACCAACAAAAACTTGTCCGTCTTTATTAAATAGGGCAATGCCAACACAGGCACGATAGGGCTTATTCTTTAAATCATCTTCCATCTAAGGTATATAGGTAAAAAATGTATAAAAAGCAATTATTTAGCATCTGCCGATAGGGGCGATAAAACATATCCTTTTTCTGGAAGCGTCCCGATCCATTTATTTAAAGATATAATATCATCCGGATGAGGGTTATGAAGGAGGCTAATATCCTCTTTAGATGTAAGCATCTTGTTGAAATTAGCTTCCACCATTGAAAATGGTAGATCATTTACAGAGGCAATACGTCTAATTTCGCCATCATTAGTTTTTGCAATTAATTCGAGGACTTTGTGCGGCTCTTTTGAAACATAAGAAAATCCAATGCCTCTTTGATACATATCTGTAAATAATTGTTCCATACGTGCGCTAGAGACCGATACCGTCGTATTATCAAGATCACGAACCAGAATTCCCGTAAAACCGGGCACTATTCCTAATACGCGTTTATAAATAGAGGTGTTTTTATTTGCTGAAAAATCTGCCCTTAGGGTAAGCGGGCCCGTATCAACATCCGAGTTCGTCGTTTCAAAAGGCAAATCCATCCATACTTCGTGACCACTTTGTTTAAATATAGCCATTAATTGATCGGGATGCGGGGCATAGGGTGAGATTAAAATAGAAATGTCTTGTGGTAATGTTGAAGCAATATTTTTGGCAATTTCATCGGTATAAGTCAAAGGACCTAAGATTAACTGCATTTTTCTTTGCCCTGATGGTTGGATAAAATTTCTTTTATACGCATTGAATGGGGTTAAGTTTTCTCTGATATTTGGCTTTGGGATAAGCCCGAATTGACTCTGCTCTACCAAGTTTTCATCATATAGCATCGACATATCAATGCTGTTATGTGCTGCCTTAATTACATGATCATCATCATGATGAGCGGAAGTCTCATGTGAAGATTTCTCCTGATGATGATCTTGAGAGTCATCATGAGTAACTTCATGATGGTCATTGCCATTATGCTCGGTTGATGGCTGTTCATGTGTGCCTTTAGCTATCTCATCATGATGTGTTTCATCTTTTGCGTCATGATGAGTAGCTTCCGAGCTTGCATGCGGATCTTGTAATTTGCCCGTAACGGTCAAAGGAATACTAATACGCGGCAGTGATGTAATTATATTCTCTTTATAATCCGCCCCGCGCAAAAAAGAAGCGCCACAAAATAAGATAATTAAAGCGATACTAAAGAAAGCACCTCTTATAAAAGACGCGGAAAAAGAGTTCGAGGCAGAAGATGAACCGCCGGCCGCCACTATTTATTTCCTCCTTGCACTTTCTTTTTTCCCACCGTTTCTTTTCCGTCATTGGTTTCATTATCATTTGCCGCGTCATGTTGCGTTTCTTTTGAGCTTAACATAACTTTACCATTATACATTGATAATCCTCTAATCATGTCAACGGCACGATCAAGCTGATAATCTTTCTGTAGCAATTCGGTATTTTCTAATTCTTTTTTCTCGGCTTCACTTAATTCTTTTTCATCTTTATTTTTTCTCTTGTTAACAGAAGAAGCACTTTCATCTTCATCCTTCAGCCCATCATCCAAAGCGCCTTTTAAATTTGCTTCACGTGTACGGCGATATTCCAAAGTTTCAACTTTTGAAATTTCAACGTTGATATCTGGTTCAATACCTTTTGCCTGAATAGAACTTCCTGAGGGGGTGTAATATCGCGCTGTTGTTAATCTCATCGCGCTATTTCCATTTAAAGGGATGACCGTTTGAACCGACCCCTTACCAAACGTTTGCGTTCCCATGATGATGGCGCGGCGATGATCCTGTAAAGCACCCGCCACAATTTCAGAGGAGGAAGCTGAACCACCATTAACTAAAACAACGATAGGGTAATCCTCTAAAATGTCACCGGAATGGGCATTATCCCTTTTGCTATCTATCTTATGACGTCCGCGCGTTGAAACGATCTCTCCTTTATCAAGAAATAAATCGGACACACCAATGGCTTGGTCTAACAAACCACCTGGATTATTCCGTAAATCAATGACAAAACCGGCAAGTCGGTTACCCAATCTTTTTTTTATTTCATTAACAGCGTTTTCGGCATCATCAGTTGTATTCCGGTTGAACGTTGTAATTCGCAAATAGCCCACACTGTCTTTGAAGACATTATCTTTCACGGGACGGATACGGATGATATCACGCACAATTGGTACATATAGCGGTTCGGTTTCACCTTCACGTGCGATCGTCAACTCAATTTCACTTCCCGGTTCACCGCGCATAATTTCCACAGCATCCTTTAGAGATAGTCCCAAAACAGATGTTCCATCCAGATGGGAAATTAAATCACCGGCTTTAATTCCTGCCGTAAAGGCAGGCGTATCATCAATGGGGGAGACAACCTTCACAAAACCGTCCTCCATGGTAACTTCCATTCCAAGCCCGCCAAATTGACCGTTGGTTTTCTCTCTCATATCTTCAAAATCATCGGCATTTAAATAGGCGGAGTGGGGGTCCAGGCTGGATAACATGCCATTAATGGCATATTCAATGAGCTGCTTATCACTGACTTCATCTACATATTGCGCTCTAACGCGTTCAAATACATTTCCGAACAAATTCAATTGATCATAAGTGTTCTCTTCAGATGATTGCTCTTTTTTTGCTTCTGGTCCACTTCCTGCCATCCTTTGTTCTTGTGCCATACTACAGGCGGGAAGCAGATTAATGCTGGTGAACAGAAGAAAAAGGAAAATTGTGCGGTTCATATTAAAAAAATCTCTCAAAAGTTAGTTAGGTTAGTTAGCTTAGGCCTTTAATTTTTTTCGATGGATTAATCGGATTACCTTTATATCTCAATTCGTAATATAAAAGTAGCCCCTCCGTGTTATTTTGCATCGTCATTTTGCCGATTGGCGCTCCGCTTTTTACAGATTGACCGACCGCAACATCTAAACGCTCCATACCGCTAATTAAACTATGCCAGCCACCTTGATGTTCAATGATAATAATTTTTCCATGCCTTTTGAATGGCCCTGCAAAGCGAATAACGCCTTCTATCGGGGCTGTCACCAAAGCATTGGGGCGTGTCTTGATTTTAACGCCTTGGGTTTTTGCGCCATAAATATCATCCACACCATATCCTGTATGAATGCTGCCGGAGACAGGCCATGTATGATTGGAGGTGCTTCTATTTTCTGGCGGCGGCGGTCTTTGAACAACTTCAATTCTGATTTTTGCAATTAAATCTTTTAATGATTTAGCCTCGCGAGATAATTTATCGGCGCGGTTTTTGGCATCTTTAAAATCGCTCTGGGTTAATTTTATGGCATCCTGCCTTGCGGCGATCATGTTTTCAATTTCCGTTTGTTGTGATTGTAATTGCGCCAGACTTGTTTCCCGCTGTTTTTTTTGTACGTCCATTTGTTGTTGAAGATTGGCCAGCTCCTGATACTGGTTGGATAAAAATGTCATTCTTTTTTTAATTTGCGGGGCTGTGCGCTCCAATATCATGGCCGTTTGCACGGTCTTTAAGGGCGCGGCTGTTTGTAAAAAAAGAGTTTCACTCGGTATGCGTTTTAAGCGAATGGCCGCCATCAAGCTGTTTGAAAGTACATGCCTGTTTTGAAACAGCATCTCTTTCAGTTCGCTTTGTTTGAGCAGATTTTCAGTAATGGACACCTCAATGTCAGACAAATCTTTTTCAATTTTTTGAATATTAGCGGCAACCGGCACAATGTTTTTTTCCAAGCCTGCCAGTTTTTTTTGCTCGGCTTTTTTTTGCTGATCTAATTCTTTTAAACGCTTTGTTTGCTTTTCAATATCAAGCTGAATCCCTTTAAACGCATTCTCTTTTGATGCCAATTCAGATGGTGACACCAACTGCGCATGGGAATTTTGTGCGATAAGAACGGGTATCATCACACAAATTACAAAAAGAATAACAATCGGGGTTAGACGCAATATCATAGTTCGGTTATATTTATATTTCTAAACTATCAAATAAAGTCTCTTTTAAAAAGGTTCAAACATGGCAGATGATGAAGATGATGCAAAAGTAAACGCTTCTTTGGATGAAGACGGCGCTGCAGAGGGTAGTCTGGATGATGATGAAGGAAAAAAAGGCTCTAAAAAGCTGATTTTTCTTATTGCGATTCCATTATTGCTATTGGGCGTGGGCGGTGCTGCTTATTTTATGGGGCTTCTCGATCCTTATTTATCTTCTGCCGAATCTAGCGAGGAAGCAGGTGAACATGGAGAGGATGCGGGCGGTCATGGTGAAGAAGCTGCCTCCGGCGATCATGGCGCGGAAGCATCATCAGGCGGTCACGGCGAAGATGCAGGTGGCCATGGCGGCGCAGGGCCGTATTTTCTGGTCATACCAAATCAACGCGTTAATTTGAATTCCGAAGGCGGCCCTCCAACATTCTTACAACTTAGTGTACAATTAGAGCTGAAGTCAGGCTCTGATAAAGCTAAGGTAGAGGCGGTTATGCCGCGCGTCATCGATCAATTTCAAACATACTTACGGGAGCTTCGCGTTCGTGATTTAAAAGGTTCCGCCGGAATATATCGCCTGCAAGCCGAATTGCTCAACCGCGTTAATGCCGCTGCTGCTCCCATTGAAGTGCAGGACGTCCTATTTCAGGAAATTCTAATACAAGAAAATTGATGGTTTTTATGTTATAATAATAATCAGGCTAATGATGGCCTGATTTTTGCTTAATAAGTTTAAGAATGAGCGATACAGAAACAAAAGATACGCTGACCGACGAAGAACAGGCCATGAAAGAGGACTGGGGGAATGGCGGCGACGATTCTTCAGAAAATAGCGATGCTGATGCTTTCCTTGCCGAAATGGAAGAGGAAACCAATACGCGCATTCTGAATCAGGAGGAAATTGATAGCCTCCTCGGATTTGATGATGATGGTGGATTAGGCGAAGAAACATCCGGCGTTATGGCGTTAATCAATTCCGCCATGGTCAATTATGAGCGTTTGCCGATGCTCGATATTGTTTTTGACCGTTTGGTACGCCTAATGTCAACATCTCTTCGTAACTTAACATCTGATAACGTTGAGGTTTCATTGGATCAAATCTCAACTGTGCGGTTTGGGGATTATTTGAATTCCATCCCGTTGCCTGCGATGTTGACGGTGTTTAAAGCCGAAGAATGGGACAATAACGGCCTTTTGGTGACCGACAGCGCCTTGATTTACTCAATTGTTGATGTCCTTCTTGGGGGCAGGAAAGGCACACCTTCCGTACGTATAGAGGGGCGTCCCTATACAACGATTGAAAGTAAACTTGTTGAAAAAATGGTCAATGTGACCCTTGGCGATCTATCCTCTGCGTTCGATCCGTTATCTCCCGTCAGCTTTGGTCTTGACCGTATAGAAACAAATCCGCGTTTTGCGACGATTACCCAAAGTGGTAATGCCTGTGTGCTGGCGCGATTGCGTGTGGATATGGGGGAACGCGGCGGACGGGTTGAAATCCTAATTCCTTACGCGACCCTTGAACCCATTCGTGAGCTTCTTTTGCAAATGTTTATGGGGGAAAAGTTCGGGCGCGATTCCATCTGGGAAGATCACTTAACCAAAGAACTTTATAAAACCAGTGTCCATCTTCAGGCGATTTTGGGCGAAAAGCCTGTGCCGCTTGGTGACCTGTTAAATTGGAAGGTGGGTAAAACAATTGTTTTCCCAACGCGCACAAATGACGAGTTGGAAGTGCGATGCGGCGATTTTCCTATGTTCCGTGGCCCAGTTGGACAAAAACAAGATAATTTAGCCCTACGTATTGAGCATTATATTCCACCTGAAAAAAATGACGATGATTAATCTATGGAAATGACACTACTATCCGTTGCTTTAAATGTTGTCCTGATGATTCTTTTGGGGGCAATGATTTATTATGCCCGCCGTTTGTCCGAGAGCATTCTAATTTTCCGCAATAGCCGTCAGGAAATGAAGGCACTAATTAAAGACTTATCTAAAAATGTCGATAAAGCAGAAGCCGCCATAAAATCTATGCGCCGGGAAACAGATACTAGCGCCGATGATCTTCATTTCATGATTACAAAAGCTAAAGCGCTCTCTGAGGAGCTTCAATTTATTCAAGAAACGGGTGACCGCCTCGCAACACGGATAGAAAAGGCGGCCTCTGCAACGGAGGGGCATCGCGCAAAAATAGACAGCCAAGATGAGCAGCCGATCAAAGCGCAAAAAAATAAAGCTAGCCAATCTTCAAATAAAAGCCCGCCGCGCCCCATGTTTAATATCATTGATCGTGAACGCGAAGATATAGGAGGGCCTCATGATATCCCCGAATTTTTAACAGAGGATACCGATATTCCCGATAATTTGAAATCACAAGCGGAGCGCGATTTGGCTATGGCGCTACAACGTCAAAAAAATAATAAAAAAGGATAATCCAGGACTATGTTTTCATCTGCCAGAAAAATTCTCCCCGTCCTCATTATGGTTTCATTATTTTCATTTGTTAATCGTGGCATGGAAGTTTGGAGCGGTGTTAAAACTCTTTCAGGGCAGGCTTTTGCAGTTGAACCTGCCGCCAATGATATACCGCCGCCGGATCAATCAACAATGGATCAAAATCCTGCAATGGAACCAGAATCACTTGAGGTCGCCGATACGGAAGATAAGAATAAGAAAGTTAGCGAAGATGATGTCGATTTGGATGATTTTGGCGAAATATCACCCATAGAGGCAGAGCTAGCCAAAGATCTTGTGATGCAACGCAAACGTCTTGAGGCACGTGAAACAGAATTAATTCAAAAAGAGGCTTTATTACAGGCGGCGGGTCAAGAGCTTGATCGTAAATACCAAGAGATGGTCGCGCTGCGTAAAGACATCGAAGATTTATTGGTGACACAATCCGAAGAGGAAGAAAAACGTATTAATAGTTTGGTTAAAATCTATGAAAATATGAAAGCAAAAGATGCCGCAGGAATCTTTAATACGCTGGATTTAGATATTTTAGTAGAAGTTATCTCCAGAATGTCAGAGCGAAAAGTATCACCCATTCTAGCGGCAATGAGCCCCGAACGCGCCAGAACAGTGACAATTATGCTGGCAGAACAAAAAAGCCTGCCAGAATTACCATTACAGTAAAGCGCAGCAGGCTATTTTAAATCAATTTTTTATTTGTTATTCGCAAGAGCCAAACGCTCTGGAAAAACCGGCATTATCTCATCATAATTAGGATCAGTTACAAATTGTGTAAGCGTTTCCTGGAAAGCAAGCTCGAACACGCATCCGTCAAATTCTTTAGTTAAAGAATAAGGTGGTTGCGGCGCTTCAGAAATATCTTGTGCGCTGGCGGCATCCAATGACACTAATGGAGTCGTAGCCAAAACAGCAGAAGTCATAAGACTTGTTAACGTTTTTCTCATAATTTACTCCTTATTTAGGTGTGTATATCAATATATACCCTTAATATTGCATCGTCAATACGGCTTAAAAAGTAATATTATTAGGATAAAAGCAAGTTTTGAGGTAGGGGCGATGGGGTATCAACCTTAGGAAAACATTGTTTGTCTCCGACAAATTGTCCAGGAAAAAAGAAGAACTGGCTAGCTGCAAAATCACTCGTTGATGGATTTTTAGCCGCAGCAAATGAGGCTGAAGCAGAGGATACACCTAAAAAAAGTGTTGTTAAAGCCGTTGCAAAGCTTTTGGAAATGTTCATAATTTTACCCTTTATTTATATTATTATTAATCTCACCATAATTAATCTTGTCAAGTTATGTCAAGAAAAATATTATTCCTGACGTGCGTCTTTGTGGATAAAATCACGATATTTGCCATTCACATGTGTGCCATAAATAGTCGGGTAGTCAATAGAACCAAAGAATGTGGTGAATTGTTGTACCCAATCCGGATAGCCGGTTTGATTGGCGGTGCATTCGGCGATTAACCCAAAATCAAAGTAGTGAGAGGCAAAGCCGATACCTTGTCGAAAGGCATCCGTTTCTTCGGGATCTCCCATGTAATTAAAAAATGTATGAGAGGCAAAGCTTTTCCCCAAACCGGACTGATCCATTTCATGGGTCATATTTAAATCCCGATATTGCCCATTTAGATAGTCCGCCCAAAAGTTACGGCTATAGGCTACTTTTTGGATATCGCTCTCAAATTGGACAGGATACATCTGGAATCTTTTATCTTCTCTATAACGAAGGCGGCATATTGGCATGGCATCGCTATCCGGAGCAATAACGGTTAAAATTGTGTCCGGTTGTTGGTTGTGAATAATTTTCCATGTATCCGGAAATGATGCTTTAACACCCGTATCTGAATCTTTCCAAATAAATACATCTGCCTGTGCTTGAATGCTAAAGATGGAAAGACATAGAATTAAAAATAAAATTCTCATAAGTAATAATATCCGTTAAATTATTTGTTCAATTATCATATCATGACGAGGTTGATTATAAAATGCAAAGATTTCTTGCGGGATCAAAGTAAACGTAGTTAAAGGGTGAGTATGGCACGATTAGTTTTAAAGTTTGGTGGTACATCGGTTGCGGATATTGACCGCATAGAGCGCGCCGCAGATAAAGTTGCAAAAGAATATAACGCCGGGCATGAGCTTGCCGTTGTGGTATCCGCAATGTCGGGCGTTACAAATCAACTGGTCGCATATTGTAGTAGCGTAAGCACCATGTATGATGCCCGCGAATATGATACCGTAGTCAGTAGCGGCGAACAAATTACCGCGGGCTTAATGGCAATCGCCCTTCAAAAGAGAGGGATTCCCGCGCGCTCATGGATGGGCTGGCAAATACCGATTATATGCGATGATATACATGGGAAATCACGTATTATTGAGATTCCCACTGAGGAAATAGAGACGCGTTTTAAAGGCGATGAAGTATTAGTCCTCGCAGGATTTCAAGGTATTACGTCTAAAAACAGAATTGCCACATTGGGGCGCGGCGGCTCAGATACATCTGCTGTGGCGCTGGCCGCTGCTTTAAAAGCAGAACGCTGCGATATTTATACTGATGTGAACGGTATATATACAACAGATCCACGCATTGTACCGGATGCAAGACGTATTAAACAAATTAGCTATGAAGAAATGCTTGAACTCGCCTCGCTGGGGGCAAAAGTTTTACAAAATCGCTCCGTTGAAATGGCGATGAAAAATAATGTCTCTCTTCAGGTTTTATCGAGCTTTGAAGACAGCATCGGGAGCGAGCTACCCGGCACATTAGTTACAAAAGAGGAAAATATCATGGAAAAACCCGTTGTCAGTGGCATAGCATTCAGCCAAAACGAAGCAAAAATTAGTATTATAGACATTCCTGATTCACCGGGGATTGCGGCAAAAATCTTTGAGCCCATTTCAAAGGCAAATATTATCATTGATATGATTGTGCAAGATATCTCTGAAGATGGAAAAGTTACCAGTATCACATTTGTTGTGCCTCAAGATGACGCCGCCAAAGCAGGGAAAGTTTTGGGTGATTTGGACATTCTAAAAGATGCGGATATTCGTATTAAAGATGATGTGGCAAAGATTTCTGTTGTGGGAATTGGCATGCGTACTCATGCCGGAGTCGCAGAAAAAATGTTTAAAACGCTTGCCGAGAAAAATATCAATATTGATGTGATTGCCGCCTCTGAAATTAAGATTAGTGTTCTGATTTCTCAGGAATATACAGAACTTGCTGTACGGGCACTCCATAAAGCTTATCATCTGGAAGAGCCCGAAGCTTAAGCAGAGGTTTAAAAAGTCTGATTTTTTATGTAAGATATTTGTAACTAGATTCTTGCTTGGAAATTTCATTGTCAGATAAAAAAAACAAAGCCCCGTTAAAGCCTGCCAATTCGTCAAAAACACCTGCAAAGGCCACGAAGGAAAAAACGACGACGGATTTAAGCGTGGGGGAAATTCTGCGTCGTGCCAGAGTGTCTGAAAAATTAAGTCTTGAAACTGTTGAGCAAAATATTCGCATTCGCGCCTCTATGCTACAGGCCATTGAAGATATGGATTTGGATAAATTGCCGGGCTGGATTTATACCGTTGGTTTTATCCGCAGCTATTCTGATTATTTAAATTTGGATAGCGATAAGATGGTGGCATTATTAAAATCTCAATTGGGCGATAAGAAAAAACAAGAATTAAATTTCCCCGCCGCCGCATCTGAAAGCGCATTGCCCGATCCATGGATTATCAGCATGGCCGGCGTTGGATTAATGGCCCTTGTGTTAATCATTTATATTTTCCAATTTTTGGTATTGCCACATAGGGGCGGTGATGAAGATATAAATACAATCCCGCCCGTTCCTATTATTGAAAAATATGCTGAAAATAAAGGGGCTATAGAAAACGAAGAACCACAGGTCAATCCCGCTCCAGCGCAAGAGGTCGCCCAAGAAGATATTCAAGCCACCATTCCGCGCGATGAAAACGGCATCGCTCTTCCGGCGCAAAAACCAAATATAGATGATACCGCCGCGGCAACATCCCAATCTTATAAAATCATCATTAATGTAATCGATGAGAGCTGGGTTGAAATAAGTGACAGTAACGGCGATGTCCTTGTCTCTCGTGTGCTTAAAAAAGGGGATCAATATTATGTGCCTGATGCGGTTACAGGGCTGACCATGACCACGGGTAATATTGCCGGTATTCAAATGACGGTTAATGGTGAAGACCTAAATGTCATGGGAAAAACGGGAGAAATTCGCCGTGATATTCCTCTCGATCCAGACAGCTTGAAAGAGATGTTTTGAATTAGCACTGATTGAGATCCCTCTCAATAATCAGGGCTCATGACACTTATTCTTGTTTATTAGCGCTATTTCTTTTATATAATGGGCGTTGCCATGAAAAACAATGATCACAATAGCTTGCGTCCTTGGCGCATGATTGAACGACGTAAATCCCGTCAGATTATGGTGGGGGATGTGCCTGTTGGCGGCGATGCACCAATTACGGTGCAATCCATGACCAATACTTTAACAACTGATATTCAGGCGACGATCAAGCAAATACGTGATCTTGAAATTGCCGGCGCTGATATTGTGCGCGTCTCCTGTCCTGATGAAGATAGCTCGGCGGCTTTAAAACATATTATTCCGGAAGTTACCGTCCCCATAGTTGCGGACATTCATTTTCATTACAAACGCGGCATAGAAGCGGCGCAGAACGGCGCGGCATGCCTGCGCATTAATCCCGGTAATATCGGCTCAGAGGATCGCGTGCGTGAGGTTATAAAAGCGGCCAAAGATTATAATTGTTCTATAAGAATTGGCGTAAATGCAGGATCTTTAGAGCGCGATCTTCTTGAAAAATACGGCGAGCCATGCCCGGATGCCATGCTGGAATCCGCGCTACGCCATATTCAAATTCTGGAAGATAACGACTTCTTTAATTTTAAAATTTCCTGCAAAGCGTCCGATGTCTTTATGGCGGTCGCCGCTTATCAGCTTCTGGCGGATGCCTGTGATTACCCGCTTCATCTTGGCATTACAGAGGCAGGGGGGCTGCGCGGCGGTACGGTTAAATCATCCATTGGCATCGGCAATATGCTCTGGAGCGGGATAGGGGACACAATCCGCGTCTCGCTATCTGCTGATCCCGTCGAAGAAATAAAAGTTGGCTTTGACATTTTAAAATCATTGGGCTTACGTCACCGCGGGGTGAATGTGATTTCCTGTCCTTCATGCGCGCGTCAACAATTTGACGTCATTAAAACCGTGGAAACTTTGGAGGCGCGCCTTGCCCATATTACAACCCCTATGACGCTCTCGATTATCGGATGCGTTGTCAATGGACCGGGAGAGGCGCTTATGACCGACATTGGTTTAACCGGAGGCGGCAACGGCGTACACCAAATCTACCTCGGCGGCGATAAGTCGCACCGCCTGAATAGCGGAGACCAATCCGTGATTGATCACATAGTTGAATTGGTGGAAGACAAGGCAAAACAGCTCGAAGCTGAAAAAAATCAAAAAGAAGCCGCTTAATTCTTGATCTAATTTAGAATAACTGGTAACTCATACACAGACGGATACGTGGCCGAGTGGCTGAAGGCGCTCCCCTGCTAAGGGAGTATGGTGTTTATAGCTCCATCGAGGGTTCGAATCCCTCCGTGTCCGCCATTTACCATTGATTTCATTGGATAATTTACAATTATTATTTTTAGCCCATCATATAGCCCATCAATATTTGTGAGCACTAGAAGTCTTAAGTTTTAATCGAATCTTTTTTTCAAAAAATATTTGAAAACTAATAGTGGTAGAAGAGTAATTTATTTTAATAAAAACAATGGGTTCTCACACAATGAATTTCTCATAACTTTATCAAAACTAAACATCATATCTAAAATATATGTTGTTTTTGAAAGAGAACCTCTCATCTCCCCTTTAATATAACCATACAAAAAGCCTCTATCGGCAGGTTCAGTGATTTGTTTTTCCTCAATTAGTCTAAAAATAATTTCATGCTGTAGTTCAACCCAATGATTTAAATATTGTTCGGCAATCTCCGTAGTTGCCTCTCCATATAAGTAATTATATTTTGGACATAAATATATTAAACTTGTTACAATTAATTTCTTCTGTAAATGTTGATCTTCTTCATAAATACTATCAATAGCTTCTTGTGCAATATCAAGATTTTCAGATTCATCTTTTGTTCCGGCATGCACAGGTATTGCTAAGAGTAGTAACAAAATAAAAATACCAACTCCTAATTTGCAAGGTGTAAAAGCATTCTGGTCCTTAAAAAATTTTTTCCCCATTACAGACTACCCCACGCGTTGTTAACTGCATTTTCAATGTCTGTAAAAATTGTTCCTGACATAGGAGGGCAATTTTCCGAGTAGCCAGAGTTGGAGTAATGAAGAACGGTTTCATTATTTTTAACATCCACAAGCTCAACATTTATATAATCAAATTTATACCCACCGCCAAAACACCTTGTCATAGAACTATTTGGGGCATAGCCATCGACCAATAGCAAAAATCTTGCAGATGTTTCGCTGTAAACTTCTGTTTTATCAGGATCTATATCATTAATAATATTTCTTTGGCTGGGTATACGCTTAATCAAGAACCCTCTAGATCGTAATCGTTTTTCTATTTCATACACCCATGGCGCTCTATCTCCTGTAAAGGCAATAACTTTAGGAGATGTGATTTTTTCAGTAATGAAAATTTCATTTGACTTTGTAGAAACGCAGCCTGTTAGCGCCAAAGCAAACAGCATAATTAAAAAAGTCCTCATTATTCATACTCCTAATTATCTTACGAAAACGGCTCCGAGATTTCTCTCTGGAGCCGGGGAGTTTAGAACCGTCTATCGAGCGGCGTGACATATTCACGCGAACGCTATTGTATTTTGCCACCTCCCCAACAAAGTTGAGAAGGCATCGCTTTTAACGGTCAGATGCTTAGTGACCGCGATAGAGAGGTTCTAATGCCCCAAAACATCACATGACGTTTCACAACTACATTACCTCTCATATTTGATTTTCGAAAGGGTAAATTTTGAGGGCCGTGATATAATATAAGAAGATGTTAGAGGGGTTCTAAAAAGCATTGGAATACTAATTAACAAGTCGGAAGAAAAGCCGCACCTTCGTTACGCAGAATGGATAAACACTTAGATTTAAACGTTAGATCCTAAAATTGTACTTATCAGATTTATATCGCTATCAATTTGTATCTTCGCGTGTTTCCCGTCTACATCGTCTGTAACGCGCTCCATCATAAGAATATTACCATTCATAGCTTTTTTAATTTTTAGTGCCGCTACAGCCTCTCCAAGAGGCATTTTATGTATTTGAGTACAGCGTTCTTCAAACTCTTTTACAGTAAGTCGCATGAAACGTCGTAAAGCATTTCGAACTTCCCACGGGCGCGCACCATGAAGGCGCGCGATATTCGGATCATTGCCATTAGCTTTTCCAAAACGAGTTGCCTCACCGTATTTTTGAATATTGGGATTTCCTTTGTAATTTGGCATTTGAACAACCGTAATATATTTTTATTCTATTGATATAATATAGTTCACGTAACACTCGTTTCGCTACAGCGCAATTTGGTAAGCGAGCTACACGAGTGTTACTATAATTATTCTATGCTTTTTCTATATATAATCTGGATATATATATGGCACCTAATTTATAGGGTACTAAAGCAAATAATATAAAACCTTAACTGTTTGTAATATAAGTTAATATTATTTTTTCACCTCTAAATTTTAGGGTAGGTGTTTTTCTATAATCTCTTTTTACCCCTAATTTTTAGGGTAGCCCCCTCTATTTTTTAGGGGTGGGTTTTCGTTTTTTATAGGATTTCCATTCGTTAGTCGGCGGTCTGCCATTACACGGTAAAAATGTAACCCGCCATTCTCTTGAAATTCCACGTAAATAGTTTGCATCTAATGAACGCTCTATAAACCCACGGTCAATTAATTCATTAAAAGCAGCACTGGCCGTGTCTTCAACAACTCTAAGTAAAGAAGCTGCTTTTTGAACAGTCAATCCAATCCTGCCGTTTCTATTAGGAAATTCAATCCTTTGCAACTCAAGCAAAAGACATCGTGACTTGGCACTCAAAGACCGATAAGCTTCACTATCCATAATATCATGATACGCGGGTACAGATTTCCCTCTTTTATAATAATGCTCAATATTTTTATTACTTCCCATTTTTGACCATATCTTTTAGTTTTTTAATTGGGATTGAACATTTATCTTCTGATGAAAAGAAGATTCCATCTTTAGTTACACTGCATACAATCCATGCATATGTTTCGTTAGGTCGAGCTTTGAAAATTTTTACGCCATTGCGTCTATCGTCCTTAATCCGTTTTTCTGACCATGATATCAAATCAGTTAAAGAGCCACATACAGCATCATTTTTGTATTGTGCAAATAAAACAAACATAAATTTGCCTTTGGTTTCATTTATTTTTTGATAACGACGCGCGAAGTTCACCAACATTCCAAGCTGAAATACGCTGTTTTTCAAATTTGCGGGGGTGGGGAATAATACCTTTTTTCACCCAACGCCATATTGTGGCGCTAGAGCATCCAAATAAAGCCTCTACAACTGGTTGTCGAACATGGGCGCTATCGGGTAGGGAGTCAAAGCTGCTTAAATACGGCGATAAAACTGGAGTATTTTGAATAGTTGTAATATCTTCTGTCATGTTATGTGTCCTTATAATTATTAAGACACTAATATTTCAGATAATTTTAGAAAAGTCGGGGACTCTAGGGTAATCCTGTGTCCCAAATAAATGTCTATCGTCAGAATAAAAAAGTATTAGATTTTTGATGAATATTCTACGCTATTATTCCTTTAAATTGACCGCTAAATGAGTTTGTCTAATATAAATCATAGAAAACTCAAGTCTTTATATTGTTATAAGTAAAAATTTAAATAATAAGATATGTTGTAGTATTATAAATTTCTAAAAACTGGAGCAATAAAATGGCCTTTGAATATTCAGAAGATTTACCCAAAGTGGGGCGTACTGGTGAAGGTTATATAGATAGAGAACGAAATGCGCGCGTTTACTTTACAGGAGGAGGAATGGAAAGCGCCGGTTATGTTTTGTTTTATGGAGATACACAAAGAAGAGTTGATTTTGGTGTTACCAAACCATATGAAGGTGGATTATATAAAACTCCTTACATTTCAGTTTCAGGAAGGCATGGAATCCCTGAAGAAGATTTACCAGATATAAAAGAATTAATTAATGATGTTTACAAAATCATCATAAAAGAAGATCGAGCTCCTTATTGGTTTGAAGGAAACGAATATACTTTCAATAACATATAGGTTGTATGAAAATGTCAGACATTACTTACGAAGATGCAATTAATTTACTAAGAAACGATTCACAATCTTTATCCGTTCAAGACCTAAAAAATTTGGCTTTAGAAACATCGCCAATTCCAAAAATATTTGATACTGCAACTGGAAGTGAAATTAAACCTCAAGCTAATGCCTTTAACAGCGGGTATCTAAACTCAAAAATTTCTGCAGTGGATGGAGTACGGGATGTATCTAACTATGTTAAGTCTGTCGAAGATAACAGGCTAATTGCTAATATCAATGATACAGATGCGGGATTTCTAATTAACGGCCCTAATAGACGATTATATCAGGGGGCACTTGCGCAAAAAATTGCCGAAGAAATACCGGACTTAAATCCTGATCAGGTAAAAGCTGAAGTTGATAGAATTATTAATGATGAACTTTTCCCGGAGATTTCAGCAAGATACGCTGCCAGTGTGGAGGGGCCTGTTCTGATTATCGCGCCCGGTATAAACAAAGACGGTATCTTGGCGCAGCGTGAAATTCCCGAATTACTGAATAATGAAAAAGTTACAACCATCAACGGTGTTGAGCGTTTGGAATGGCAGGCCAAATATCAAACAGCTTTTGATCAAGCAAAAGCACAAGGATTAGATAATGTCGCCGCGACAGACGCCGCCAAAATCAGCATTGCCGAAAGTATATCGGAACATTCTCGTACATATGGCTTACGCGGTCTTGATCTGGATATTGATCCCAAAGATGGACGGCTGCTTGACATCGCAGCAGATGCTGATTTCTTACGCGACGTAAAAGGCGCACAACCTGTAATTATTAATAGTCCCGCCGGAGAACTGAAAAGCGCGTCATCTGTTATAGAAAGTTTTGATGATGTTAAGGCCAAACTTGATCTATCAAAAATAGATATTAAAGGTGGTCTGGCCGTTGATTTAGGAATTGCTACTGTGATTGGAGCGGGGCTTATTGTAACAGGATCAACCCCTGCGGAAGCTTGGGACGTTGTAGAACCGGATAGCGTCAAAATTGTTGAGGAAGTCAGTGAAGGTGATTATGTTCAGGCGGCAGAAATAGCGTATGTAGCAACAGCAGGTGGTTTGGGATTCTGGGGCGGCGCGACGGCTGGTGCAACAATAGGTGCCGCCTTTGGAGGCGTAGGTGCAGTTCCGGGCTTTTTTATTGGGGCAGGAACGGGGCTTTTAGGCGGTACAGGCGCCGCAGTGGGTGCGCAACGCGTTTTGGATCAGAGTTTACATGGTGAAGAGTATAAACCAGCTACCACAAATTGGAATAGCATAAGCGCGGAACAAGCTGAATTTAAGAGTGATCCTGAAATTAAAGGCTTACAAGAAACAGGCCATGACGCGGATAAGCAAGCTCGTTATCGCGGATTAAAACCTGCTGATGATCTCACTATAGTCAAAGGGAGCTTAGAGAATAACCCTGTAATTGCAGGTAATATAGCAGGCTATGCGCCCGCTGACATATCTAATGCACTAGGTATAAGCGGACCAGATCGCGATCTGAATATAACGCTAGATGATCTAAAGCTTGAAGCAACCGAAGAGTATGCTCGTGTGGCGATCCCTTTAGACAATATGCGCAAAGGATTTCATGTTGATCCTATTGAAAAGCGCGACATGCTTGCTACGTTTCAAAACCCTGCTGTCGGTCAGAAAGTGATTGACCTTGCGGATAAACGATATCCGGATGAAATGAATGATCTGCGCATTGAAGCACAAGAGCGCAGTCGACAACTGGAATTTCAGAGACAATATGACCTTCAACAATCTATGCGCCCAAACACTGGAATACCCCTCGATACGCTCGATCCCATGCAACGCGCCATGCGCGGTCCGTCAATGGGAATGGGTGTGTCTGGAATAGCGGGAATGTAATAACTATTGAAACTAATACTAAAATTTCTCTAAAGTTTGGAGTTAGTGCCAACTCTAAAACAACCCTTTATTTAATCTTTGATAAATCTTTTTTACATTTTCCTCTGAAATTTTTTGATTCTGTACCTCATTATAGGCACGAGCTACATAACTGTAGCATTTTTCGATATTAATGTTATTTGTTCCATCGTTATATAAATTGTGTATAGATTTTGCTAGTACGCGATCACGAACTATATTCAACGTCCCTTTTTTACTTACCAATCCGACTGCTTGGGGAATGCCTCCCTTACGATTTGTTGGTTTAGTCATATCTACATCTAAAATACGTTGTAGCATTTTTTTGATTTGATGATGACATTCAAGAACTTGCTGTCCACCATGAAGGGCAATATTGCCGGAATTACAATATTCAAGATATTGCTCTATCAATTCGCGTGCGGCATGTGTATCTCCAAAGCTTGCCGCACTATGCCCAGAAGCAATAGAGGTTTCGATATCCCATTGTTTTTTTATAAAAGCTTTTAATTCTTCAATAATGATATCTGAATTTTTCATGCTACATTCGATATAGGAATGATATTCTCCAAATCTGGTTTTGGTTGCGGATTACTTAAAAATTCTGTCCATGCATTCATCACCTGTTGCCTTTTTAAAAATAAATCTCCACGCGCATATGCTGCTTCTGTTTTATCTTTAAGTTTATGGGCTAATGCATGTTCAATAACCTCTCGCGGAAAAGCGGTAGTTTCACCTGCCCAATCTCTAAAAGTCGATCTAAAACCATGTACAGTGCAATCTTTCTCCATACGTCTTAAGATTTGTAAAAGAGCCATACTTGATAATGGCGTACCATTTTTACTTGGAAAAATTAAATCGGTAGTGTTTAAACGGGGTTGTTTCTTTAAAATTCGTATGACTTTAGGGTGAAGAGGAACTCTATGCTCTTTTCCCCCTTTCATTCGATCCGCTGGTATTGTCCAAATTCCTTTTTCTAAGTCAAATTCAGACCATACTGCTTTTCTCGCTTCTCCAGAGCGGCAAGCTGTATAGATACATAATTCCAAGGCACGTATGCTGTTACCTTCACGCTTGGCTAATTCTGGAACAAACAACGCTATATCATCATAATCCATAGCTTTATGGTGTTTTACTTTTTTTACTTTTCCACGCGCCGGCAAAATTGTATCAAGATTGCCTTTCCATCGCGCAGGATTTTCACCAGTTCTCGCACCTCTTACTTTTGCCCAATCCAAAATAGCTTCAATACGACTTCTAACACGACTTGCAGTTTCTGTTCTCGTAATCCAAATAGGTTCTATAATTTTTAAAATATGATCGAGCGCAATATCCTTTGTGTTGAGGTTTCCAATAATAGGGTAAGCATGTTTTTCAAGTGATGAAGGCCATTGTTTTGCATGAGTTTCATTTTTCCATCCATGCTTATGTTTAGAAATATACTGTTCTGCGGCTTCTCTAAACGTAATAAAGGACGCTTCCTCAACCTTTAAGGCTACCTGTGCCTTTTTACGTTCGTCTATCGGATTTTTACCATTTCTAACTTCATAATGTTTATTAAGTGCCTCCTCTTTTGCTACTTGAAAAGGTGTGGCGGGGAAGGGCCCCAGCCCTATGTCGCGTCTTTTTCCGGCAATAGATATTCTCAAAATCCAGCTTCTTGAGCCAGACTTAGTAACTTTTAGTGCCAGTCCAGATACATGACCAACAAAATGTAATCCTGGTCTTTCTATTTTTGAAATAGCGAGTGGTTTTAAATTTTCTTTTTTCTGTCTGCCCATCATATAGCCCATCAATTTTTATGAGATTTTATGATGCTATGTGATTCTTTGTGACGCAACTATTTTCTTCTATCTATTGAAAAATATAGACTTTTGATCTGTTATGAGTTTAAATGATTTTAATAGTTTGCGGACTCCGTGTCCGCCATTTTCTATTGATTTATTTTAATTTAGATAAGGGCGTTTTTTAAAATCTAGATGCACCTCTCCCTAGTTTAGAATTTTAGATTTTTTTTAATAATAAAAAAAACTAAAAAAAAATGTCCTACTGATAAAAGCAGGACATTTTATAAGCTATATTAGCTAACTTAGTTCGTTGAACACTTGTATTTTCCCTTAGGTGTCTTTTCACAAGTATGACCTGATGATGCATTGTATGTAACATTGCAGTTGCTCTTTAGGTTATTCTTAGCAACATTGAGTGTTGTTCCCCATGCAGAGCAATTCTCACCTGTAGGGGGATCCTTATCATCGTCATCATTATTACCGCCCGAGCCATTTGTAGAACACATATATTTTCCTTTAGGTGTCTTTTCACAAGTATGGCCTGATGATGCATTGTATGTAACATTGCAGTTGCTCTTTAGGTTATTCTTAGCAACATTGAGTGTTGTTCCCCATGCAGAGCAATTCTCACCTGAAGGGGGATCCTTATCATCGTCATCTCCACCTGCGATATTGTTAGTAAGTAATTTGCGCATATCATCTGCAGTTAAGTTCTCTTTTCGAGTTACTGCATAAATAGCAAGTGTAACATCACTTACTTTTACACGATCGGGTAGGCCAGCTTATTCGGATGGCCGTGTGTAATAAGTGTGACATATTTACTTGGGGAGGGGGGAAAAATATTATAGATAGTTATGATGGTAAATCATCATATTTATTATTTCACATCAATATAAATTCTGAATTTTGGAGCGCTATCGGAGGCCAAAGTCCCCTGATTCTTCAATGTAACCGGCTTCTTAAAGGAAACATACACTATAGTTCCATTTGACTGTGGATCTTCTTGGGCACGATATGAGTCAATAAGATCACTGCTTCCGCCATAACTTTTTGTTTCTGATCCTGACCATGATGATGATGGTAACAAGATTGTTAAAATTTCGCCGGAACTATCAAGGTCAATGCTATATGGTGTTTTTTGCGTTGCATCAATAACCAAACGAACATAATCCGGATGCGCTCCAAACCTGAAATTATTAATAGTAACCTTACCATTTGTTGTAGCCGGCGGTGTAATTACCGTCGGCGGCTGAGGCGTTGTTAACTGAGGTGTTACCACTGGTGGGGAGGGGGGCGGCGTAGGAGGCGGCGGCGGCGAGGGAGCCTCTGCGATATCAATATTTTCATTTGTAATCATATTTTGCTCTTGCACATCAGGCACAGGAGCATTTTCAATAGGATCATTATTTAAGTTAGCAAATTCAGGTGAGGCGGGCGGCAATCCTACTTCATTATTTAATAAAGAAATTAATTGCTGCATATCTTTTTCAATTGCAACAAGACGAATAATCTCGGGCTTTACAGATTCGTATTCCCGTCTGAAATCCAAAACAACACTCTCTAAACGGTCGAATCGTTTATCTGTATCGCGTATATTTTGAGAAAAAAGCTGATCAACATTCACCCCTTTCAACCCCTTCATACCAATCAGCTTATTACGCGGAGAATCATCCCCCGCACTCATCCCAGGGGGGAGCGTTAAGGCGTCTTCGCCCGCGCGCGAAACTGTGGTCTGCGAGCTTAACCCATTACCACCTGAGCCAAAGTCAGATTGAGTTTCACAGGATGTAAGAAGTAATAAATAAAAGCAGAAAAAGGGCGCAATTCTGCAAACTCGCCCTATAGAAAAGTTTTTTAAATAAATATGGTTTTCAATAAATGCCATACACGTTCAAACAGAATTAACAGGCCATAGGAATACGACCATACATTGAGAGATAAAGACTCTTACCTCCTATAGCGTACCTAGCGCAGAGTATGCGGTCAAGATAAGTTGATAGTGACTCGGAAAGTTATTTATCTTATAGTTATCATATCAAACAAACGTCTGTCTGGAAGTTATATGAAACATGTCTTTTTCAATCTATTTTTTTTAGTTTTTTGCCTTTTTACAAATAATCTATCCGCCCAAACCATCGCAACAACTCAACCTTTAGATTTTGGCACATCTGTTATTACTAATAATGATGCCCCTAGACAAATAACGGTCCAAACGAATGGGGCATATTTTTCAGATCCTGAATTTTCAATCGTAATACCTCCGGTTCCAGGGAATTATTTACTAACAGATGCTGGGGCGCCATTTACACTTATAACTACGGTAAATATTACAGTGGATCAGCAAATGATTGGCGCAGGACAAGACTTTGTAATTGATAATTTTGATATTTCGCATCCCGGCTCAACGAATGGCGCCGGCGAATTACCGATCATTATAGGCGCGCGTTTAACTACGACCGGGTCTGGGATCGCCTATACACCAAATGAAACATTCACCTCATCAATGACACTTGATGTAATTTACTAATCTAGGAGAAAACATGAAAATACAAACATCGATACAAACCATTACTGGCGCATTTATTTTTATGGCGTTTATGGTGGGATTAAATCTTCCGCTGAATGCCAGCCTACTTATTACCCCGCTTCAGGTTGTGATGGAAAATCGAAATCGATCTTCGGAAATTGTGCTTATTAACCCAAGTCGGAATACAAATACCTATCGTTTGGAGTGGGTTCAATTAGAACAACAGGAAGGAAAGGGCGGGTATTACGAAGTTTCTCCGGATGATGTGAATAAAAAAATGTATTTGCAAGATTTTGCTGTTTATACACCGCGCCAAGTTACATTAAAGCCAAATGAAAAACAGACAGTGAGAATCGGAATTCGACGCCCTGCAGAATTGGCGGACGGTGAATATAAATCACATTTGAAATTCAAAATTTTACCGGATTTAAGTATTCGCCCGAAAGTTGATGTTAAGCCCGATCCAAATGCAACAAAACTGGGCGCAAGCGTGCATGCATCTTATTCGATTCCAATTATTTATCGCGCTGGTGAGTATGATATTAATGTTGATATTAAGAAACCTACTTTTACAACAAACCCTTCAAACTCAAGAATCGTTGTTAATCTTCCGGTAAACAGATCAGGAATACACGGTGCCGTGGGTCAAATTAATATCTACTTCACACCATCAGGAGGCTCTGAAACTTTAATTGCTCAAAACGGTAATGCGAATTTGTTCCCTGAAATTACAAGTCGCACATTTAATATTATTTCAACAGTCACTAGCTTAGGATCAGGTTCAATCCGCGTTCAGTATCTAAAGGCGGAAGGAAAAGACGCAACGAAATACCCAGTATTAGATGAGAAGACTTTCCCAATTAATTAAGCGAGCACATAAAAATATAGATAAATAAAAAGGGCGCTATTAGCGCCCTTTTTTAAGAATTAGATAAATAACTTTCAATTAGTATGCAAAATCAACCTGAATTGATGCATCTGTAAAAGGTGTCCCAGCAAGTGGTGTGTTCGGGAAAGTAATTGTTCCGCCGAAACCGATTGTTTCTGCAACACCAGCTGTTTGGATTTGAACAACAGTACCGTCATATGCTGCAGGAACCGCTGTATTTGCTGCGGGTGCAACAACAGAATCAGTATATGTCAACGCAGATAACGTAATGTTAGGGCTGGCAAAATCTGTAATTGCTCCTTGAAGCTGGACGTTCCCTGTAATAGGAGATGTCACATCAATTGTACCGCCGCCTGTTGATGGCGTTACATTCTGCAAGATGGTAGAAGCATCAACAACACCAGCAGGTGTAGGTGCAGTTGGAACACCAGTATTTGGTTGTTGAACAAAACTTGGTGTATCACCACCAGCTACGTTAACGGCCCATGTTCCGAAGTCAATGTCATTACCTGCGGCTGCTGCAAGAGCAGGTGCTGTTGTAATGTTTCCTCCGATGGTCGCAGTCGCTTGAGCGTTCGCATGATTGACACCAAATCCTAGGGTCAAAGCCATGACGGTAGCTGTAGCTATCGTTTTTGTATTAAGCACTTTCATTAGGTTTCTCCTTAAAGTTAAGTTAAAGTGATAATTATTAGGCGGTCGAATAAAAAACCAAGTTAAGTGTAATCTTAAATTACAACCAGATCAATAGTGATCCTATTTTGATAAAACCTTATAATCATTACCAAAACAACCTATAGCTCTATTATATTTAAAAATTAGTTAAAAAGTTATTTACATTGTGATTCTATTTTCTAGCGAAAGGTTAGGTTTTCTAAATTCTTTTTTGGAGATAGAATGAAATAATCATTATTTGGCACAATCCTTGCTGTTATCATGCCAAAAGTTATTCTCTATACGGTTCTTATTTCGAATGAATTTTATGACGCAACGCAAAAGATATTACAGGCAAAGCATATGTTTTGTCTTTCTAATGCTGTTTTCTCTAATTTTTTCGACGAAATTATATGCTCAAAGCGAATCTCCGCCTCCCTCATTAATCAGTGAATTTTTGACCCGCATTGAAAAAGGCTTCAATGAAGCCGATGTTTTTATGGAAGAAACAGGGATTTTAGAGAAGCGGTTAGACTTACGTGGCCTACCGGACGGCGAAACCCTGATCTTTGATATTAGAATACCACCGCGATTGGAAGTGGAAGGGGTCGTGTTCGGAGAAATTTCAAATGAAACCGTATTAATCTCATTACGTGATTTTGTTAGCGTTTTACAATTTCCCATTAAATTTGATAGCGAAACAAATACTTTTTCAGGGTGGTTCCTTTTAGAAGGAAACACATTTCAGTTAAATTTGGACAATGAAATTTTATATTCTGCGGGGCAAGAATATAAACGATCAAAAGATACCCATATAATTGAAGAGGATATTATGGTCCCCATTGGGGAAATAAAAGAGTGGTTTAACATGGGGGTCGAGGTGGACATTTCTGCCCAGAAGCTAATTTTAGATCCGGCCACGCCTTTTCCAGCGACACAACGATATAACAGGCGGAAAAAAGACTTTTCAAGTAGGGGCAATTCAAAACCGGAACTTCCTCTCATGGAAGACGATTATGATTTGTTTGAAGTACCCGTGGCAGATATCACCACCAGATCAAATTATAGGAAGAGAGAAAACGGTGATACCGAGTTCAATAATTTTGCCAATGTTCGTACAGCGGGTGAGTTTCTAAAAGGGAATCTCACAACAAATACCGCCATTAATGATACTGATGGTATTTTTAGCGCGCGTGTCACTTATCTCCAAGAATCTATTAAGCCCGAATTATTAGGCGGGTTAAAAGCGCGTCGTTTTGAAGTTGGTGACTTATCACCAACCAGAGTGCCCATTACCGGGAATTCCGGCCAAGAAACGGGGATTCGTATTACCAATGCAAACCCCCTTGTGAATCTAAGTTTGCCGTCCACTCGTATTGAGGGATATTATTTTCCGAATTGGGATATTGAATTATATCGCGATAACTCACTCCTTTCTTTCCAAACGACTGATTCTGAAGGCTATTACGTATTTGAAGATGTCCCGCTCTTTAGTGATAAAAACTTTTTCCGTGTTGTTGCCTATGGCCCGCAAGGGGAGATTCGCGAAGAAATACTCAATATACCCTATGATCGTAATCAGGTTGCTGCCAATGGCGGTGTATATGACATTTCCGTTACTTTACAGGAGCGACAATTTTATAGCTTAAACGAATCTAGTGATGTTGATAAGAACTCCCCCCATGTCGTTGCGTTTTATGAAATACCTGTTTTAGATTCTAGCGCCCTTCGTCTTGGCGGGCGGTATCGTCAGGAGGAGGGGGAGAACAAACTTTACGGCAGCGTAGGGCTATCAACATCCATTAATCAAACTCTGTTGAATGCTGATTTTGGTGCCGATGAACAGGGCGAGGCAAAAACCGAACTCTCCGCGACCAGAAACTTTGGACAGCACCGCACACGTGTTGATCTTGACTTGTCCACCGATAATTACAATCCGGGCGGGACATCAACCAACGTAAATGTTCTCTCCAATCGGTATAATATAGAGGGGCCTTTGGGTATTGGTGTAGGGATTAATCCACGTTATTCGGGTAATTTTCGTTATGATATGGATTCAAATAATAATGCATCATCTACCGGTCAGGTAAATTTAAATACGCAATTTAACCGCTTATCTTTGAACCAAAGCTTTGATTATTTTGATAGTGATAAATCGGCCATCGGAACAGAATATGGCGGCACAACCGCGCTAACCGGATTCTATAAAAGCAGCTTGTTCCGCGCATTGGCAAGATATGATTTCAGTCCCGAAAGTGAATTAAGCTCTCTTTCCGCTTTTTGGAAATATCGTATAAATTCCGATTTTGATTCACAATTTCAAATTGATCACAGCTTTGATGATAATGAACTGACCAAATATTCAACACAATTAAACTGGCGTTTGGATGAAGCTGTATTAACGCCGCGTGTCAGCTATGATTCGAGAGGCAATATAGAGGCGCTATTAAGCACCCGCTTTAGCGTAGCCCAAGAGCCTGTAAGTGGTGATTTCATCATGACCCGCGATAGTCTGACAGATTTTGGTAGCTTAAGTGCATTTGTTTACCTTGATAAGAACGGTAATTTTCAATTTGATGAAGATGACGAGCCAATTGATCAGGCCAAAATTATTGCACCGCAAAATGGCGGCGGCGGGTTTACGGATAAAGATGGCGTCGCTTATTTAACGCGTTTCCGCCCCAGCTTGATTACAGATGTTTATCTTGATAATGCGAGTTTGGAAGACCCGTTCTGGATTTCAGCGAAAAAAGGACACTCAATTATGCCCCGCACAGGGAATCATTCTTATATGGAATTTCCTGTTCATATCTCCGGTGAGGTGGACGGGACAATTTATAAGAGAAATGCCGATCAAACATCGTCTCCTGCCCAGAATGTTTCCGTTGCCATTTTTAATATGCGCGGCGAAATGCATCAGCAAACGCTAACCAGCCCAGACGGCTTTTATCTTTTTTCACTTATCCCGCCGGGAAAATATTACTTGATGATAAATGATACAAGCATTTCCAAAGGCTATGGCCGGCCATTTCCTAAAATCATTGAAATTGGCTATGACGGAACCGTTCTTTATTCACAGGATATTGTTTTAGAGGCCGGGCGTCCCGATGTGCCAATTAATATTAAAACAGTCAAAAGTAACGAGAATAATGCGGAACAAAAAATTACATTAAATTTGGGTGAGTTTAATTCACCGCTAATGTCCGCTTATACTTGGCACAAGCTTGTAAAAGATTTTAGCTATTATTTGGGCGGCGCACAGAGAATTAGTAATGAGAATGATCCTGTTTTAAGAGCATCTTTACCAGAAAATACGATGTCGGCAGGATATAATCGCTGTTCAGCACTTGTCAGAGGAGGCGCTTTCTGCGAAGTTGAAATAAATATTGCCGGAATTTCGGAGGAGCAAGACTAGACATAATGTACAATAATTATCTAACCTATACGGAAAACAAGTGGCAAGAGCTTTCCGAGTTAGCGCGCCAACAAACGTTGCTTTATGGATTTTATAATAAAAACTATCGTTTGGTTTATGAAACCAAAGGATTTTTGTTCCGTTTTCCCAAAAATGATGAGAAGCAATTTGATCCTCGTCCCTTTTATGAAGTGGATGTTTATGAGGCCATCAAACCTTATGGATTTCCAACTCCAGCCTTATATCATGCCGCGCCGGATAGGTCATTTCAGGTTCATGAATATGTTGAAGGTGCCTTAGTTGATGAAATTTATCCGCCTGGGCAAAACCTTCCGGAAGATCATATTGATCAGATGACGGCTTTTTATGCTCGTCTGGCTAATGCTGATATTGATATTTCAAAAATTATCGCGCCCGAATGGCCTCAAAAAGGCCCGCCTTTAACATTTTTTGAAAAGCTTTTGGAGCATGCATGGATAATTTATAGAAACCATCAGGAGACTCACAAAGATATCTATGATTTTTTAAAAATTCCGAGCGATCCTTTTTCTCATTTCCTGATCAGAGCCGGTTCTTTATCCCGCCGTCCATGGCGTTTAATTCACGCAAATATTCATCGTGGGAATATGATTGAAAAAGAAAACGGACAAATCATTATAATTGACTGGGAACTCGCCCTATATGGCGACCTTCTTTACTGCATTGCGGCTTATCTACATAGAAGTCGTTTCGATGCAGATGAGAAAGAAAAAATTGCCAAAAAAATATATAAAGCGCTCCCCGAATCTTTTCAAAATAACTTCATGAAAGATTTATCCTTTTATCTGGATTATGAGGCGTTAAATTCGGTTATTACAGATACAGTTCGTATTCCGGATATTTATAAAAAAGGCGATGTGTCCGAAGAAATTCTTATCGAATTATCCGGCTATTACGCGGATAATTTAAATCGTATTTCGCCGCTGTTAGAGACAAGAACAACAACACCAGAGGAAGCGTTATCCTGGTTAAAAGAATGGGCGTCTTGATTTATTTGATCGGGGGCTGTGATTTTGGCTGATAATTCGGGGCGTCAGGCTGGTTGCTATAAAATGCGCGGCTCTGACGCTCTTCTAAAGGCGCAGGTTCATCCATATCCGAAGAATGAATGGCGGGCATGCCACCACGTTTAGGATCAATATCTTCTATATTCGGGCTGGCAGGATTTAACGCGTAATGCGGCTGCGCTGATTTCTGATAAGGAATATTTGAAAAATCCACGGCAATCACATCGGGGTATAAATAATGGGCATTGGTATGTTCATCCAAAGCAAATCCCGGAACAAACCCATTTCCCAGATTTAAAAAAGTATTTGAAGATAATAGAGGGCGCACCATCACGGTCTTTTGACGATTTCCATCAGCATAGCACTCAACCTCTAACTCTTGGTCTGTCTTCATCAATGTTATATCTTCCGGCGGATGGACACGATACGTTACATGCCCCGTCTTAAGTAAGCACATGCTTTCTCCCGCCCCCGGCGTTTCAAAATGAACTTTCTGCGTAGATTTATCCATAATCGTGGAACAAGACGACAATATCAAAACGGAGGTAAGAAGCCATAAACGAGTCATAATTATATCTTAGCAATAATCCACCTTAGACAAAAGCCGTGATATTTTTTAGAATCAGGCAACTTCCTTGATACTTTGATCAACGGTAAACGTCAGGCCGTTTTTATCGGTTGTTATCACGACAATGGCCCCGTCTGGAATCTCCCCCTGCAATATCATTTCAGCCAAATTATTTTGGACTTTGGTTTGAATGACACGCTTTAACGGACGTGCACCATAAGCAGGCTCATATCCTTGATCTGCTAACCATATTTTTGCCTTTTCATCGATATTTAGAGTGATACGTCGATCCGCCAATAATCTTTGTAAATAATCCAGTTGAATATCAACAATCCCAGACATACTCTCGCGGGATAATCTTTGGAATAATAGAATTTCATCAAGACGATTCAAAAATTCGGGACGGAAAGAGGCACGTACGACATCCATCACTTTACCGCGTACATCCTCAATATTGTCATCATCCTTCAGATTTACCAAATATTCCGCGCCTAAATTTGAGGTCATAATCAGGATCGTATTTGAAAAATCAACAGTGCGTCCTTGCCCATCAGTCAAGCGCCCATCATCCAAAACTTGTAACAGAATATTAAAAACATCCGGATGCGCTTTTTCGATTTCATCAAATAATATGACTTGGTAGGGGCGGCGGCGCACAGCCTCGGTTAAATCACCGCCATCCTCATAGCCGACATATCCGGGAGGAGCGCCAATCATGCGTGCAACTGAATGCTTCTCCATATATTCCGACATATCCAGTCGCAATAAAGCACTATCATCATCAAATAAAAATTCAGCCAGCGCTTTGGTTAATTCCGTCTTACCAACGCCTGTTGGCCCTAAAAACAAAAAGGATCCCATCGGGCGGCTTGGATCTTGTAATCCTGCACGGCTACGTCTAATCGCTTGTGACACTGCCTTAATTGCTTCACTTTGTCCTTTTACGCGATTCGATAATTTTTCTTCCATCTGCAGCAATTTGCCGCGTTCACCTTCCATCATTTTATCAACCGGAATTCCCGTCCAACGTGATACTACATCCGCAATGTCATCGGGAGTAACCTCTTCATTAATCAAACTGTTTTTGGAAACATGTTCACTTTCATCTAATTTTTTTTCTAATTGGGGAATAATGCTATATTTAAGTTTACTTGCACTTTCCCAATTCCCGTCACGCTCTGCCTTTTCCAAATCAATCCGCGCGCGGTCTAATTCTTCTGTGGCACGTTGCGCCGAATTTAGTTTCTCTTTCTCAGTTTGCCATTGTGAAGTTAAATCCGCCGATGTTGACTCTAGCCCTTTTAATTCTTCGTCCAATGCTTTCAATCTATCCTTAGATGCCGTGTCACTTTCTTTTTTTAACGCTTCACGTTCGATTTTTAATTGAATAATACGACGATCTACAACTTCAATCTCTTCCGGCTTACTATCAACCTGCATTCGCAATCGCGCCGAAGCTTCATCCATTAAATCGATCGCTTTATCCGGTAAAAAACGGTCTGTAATATATCGATTCGATAACATAGCCGCCGCGACCAGCGCGCTATCCATAATACGTACACCATGATGCAACTCATATTTCTCTTTTATACCGCGCAGAATCGAAATCGTATCTTCGACATTTGGTTCTTCAATAAATACGGGTTGAAAACGCCGCGCCAAGGCCGCATCTTTTTCAATATGTTTACGATATTCCTCTAACGTTGTGGCACCGACCATGTGTAGCTCGCCGCGGGCGAGGGCAGGTTTCAACATATTCCCGGCATCCATTGCGCCTTCCGCTTTGCCTGCGCCGACCAATGTATGTAATTCATCCAAGAATAAAACAATCTCACCTTCGGCTGATTTAACTTCATCTAATACGGCTTTAAGACGCTCTTCAAATTCACCGCGATATTTTGCGCCTGCCAATAATGCCCCTAAATCAAGCGACATTAATTTTTTACCTTGCAAAGATTCTGGCACGTCGCCATTAACGATGCGTTGCGCCAACCCTTCAATGATGGCTGTTTTTCCCACGCCCGGCTCACCTATCAAAACCGGATTATTTTTGGTCCGGCGTGATAAAACCTGTACTGTACGTCTGATTTCCTCCAAACGGCCAATGACCGGATCTAACTTACCGTCGCGCGCACGTTCCGTTACATCTTGTGCGTATTTGCTCAATGCTTCAAACGATCCTTCTGCATTGGCGGTATCTGCCGTACGTCCTTTTCGCATGTCATTGATTGCTTGATTTAGCTGTGCATCTTTGAGGCCTGACGATTCAAGCAAATCAACAATGCTCGCTTTTTTGGCAAGACTCATTGCCTGTAATAAGCGTTCGGCAGTTACAAATTTATCACCTGCTTTTTCTGCCACATTAACCGCATTATCCATGATTTTAGAAAGATCAGGAGACAATCTTAACCCGCCGGCACCTGGGCCTTCCACGCTCGGCAGCTTTGAGATTTCACGTTCAATATCTTTTTTTAAACGTTTCGGATCTCCTCCCGCATTCTGGACTAACTTTTGGATTTGCCCATCTTCATCATCCAACATCACACTTAACATGTGCTCTGGCTCTAAGGATTGATGATTTTGGCGCATTGCAAGCGTTTGGGCTTTTTGCATAAATCCACGTGTCTTCTCGGTAAATTTTTCAAAATCCATAAATGATCCTCTATCTTAGAATATTTAATTTAGATATCTTTTCCGCCAATTCAAATTATACACTTCAATTTCATAAAAATTTAAATCGAAATAATTTATAAAAAAAAGACGGTAAAACCGCCTTTTAAATATAATCTGATTACGATTATTTACAAGTTACGCATCCTGTAATGTATCCTGATCTCTTGAAACAGGGGTTAGAATACTGTCCGGTAAGGATAATTCATCTTCTTGTTCTTGCGTTTTTCTGCTTTGTTTTTTGCGTTGCGGCTTGGGTGCGCTTTCTGATGCTTGTTTAGCATTATGATTATCATCATCATTATTTTGCTGCGGCGCTTGCGCTTGTTCATTCGCACGCTGTTGTTCGTCTTCTCTGTTCCAGCCATTAATTAATCGCTGATAATGTTCGGCATGTTGGAAATAACTTTCCGCCAAAACCCAATCTCCAACCGAGGTCGCGTCCTTGGCTAGGGCCATGTATTTTTCATTTACCTGATGAGCTGTCCCGCGAATACGTACATCCGGCCCGTTACTATCAAACACCTGAGAGCGGTTATTACCGCCTCCGTTTGAACGGCGGCTATTATTATTGCGCCCTCTGGATCTCTTATTATTGGTATTGTTATTATTTGGTCTCATAATTTCTTTCAGCTTTTTTTCGTTAAAAAGTTATCCACACATACAATTTCCCGAATCACACGTACAAGGGTACATGAATTCGTAAGATAAGACGATTTAAATTTAAAACTCTTTTCTTTTAAAATTTAAACGATCGAGGCCCATCTGTTTTTGCTGTGTTACATAGAGCTTATATTTAAGCGGGAAAATCAATCAAGCCTACGACTCAATTTTTTTATTGTTATCCCCATGGGTAAACTCGATCACTCTATTATGTCCTGCCAGATCCTTATGCACTTTCCTTGTGGAAAAGCCGAATTCTTCAATCAGTTTCATAACACTATCGGCTTGGTTATATCCGATTTCAAAAAAAACGAAAGTCTTTTCTGACATACAGCTTTTTATTTTATTTAATAAAATCTTGATCGAATCAAGACCATCTTCTCCTCCATCCAACGCCAGAATCGGATCATGCCCTCTGACTTCGGGTTGAAGATTATGAATCACGTCCGACTCGATGTAGGGGGGGTTAGAGACAATCACATCGAAAGCGCCTTGCAACGGCTCTGACCAATCCGCGCATATAAATTGGCAACGATTAAAGACATTATTATGAACCGCATTTCTGCGTGCCGTTTTTAAAGCGCCTTCGGACACATCAACCCCCACACCAAAGGCACCTGTATATTCATGTAGTAATGAGATTAGAATACATCCCGATCCCGTTCCCAAATCCAGAATTGTCGTCGGCGGAGTGGGGCATGTTTTTAAAACCGCTTCAATTAAAGTTTCCGTATCCGGACGCGGCACCAATGTATCTGCCGATAAATGAAAATTCAGCCCCCAAAACTCCCATTCCCGAAATATTCGCGCAACGGGCTCGCCCTGTATGCGACGCGCGGCTATTTTTTCAATCATTTGTGCTTGGATATCCATGACATCCATTTGCTGTGATGTTATCCAATCCTCATCTGAGATATTTAATATTTTTTGTAACAGAAGCCGTAAGTCTTTGGCGGGAATGTCATGTGAGTATTGGGTAATGATATCTTGAACAATCATACGCCTTACTCAATCTCTGCCAGACTTTCGGCATGATCTTCCGCAATCAGAGAGTTAATAATTTCGCCAAGTGCATTTCCGGCAATAACTTCATCCAATTTATATAAGGTTAAGTTAATACGATGATCGCTTACGCGCCCTTGCGGGAAATTATAGGTACGAATACGTTCGGATCGATCTCCCGTTCCAACTTGTGATTTACGATCTGCGGCGCGTTCCTCTTGCTGTTTGCGCCATTGTTCTTCGTAAATCCTAGAGCGCAGAACCACCATTGCCTTGGCGCGGTTTTTATGTTGTGATCGCTCATCCTGCATTTCAACTACGATACCGGTTGGAATATGGGTAATACGTACAGCGGAATCAGTTGTATTAACATGCTGCCCGCCCGCGCCTTGCGATCTATATGTATCAATACGCAAATCACGTGCTTCATCTATTTCCACATCCACATCCTCGGCTTCGGGTAATACGGCCACTGTCGCCGCCGACGTGTGAATCCGACCCTGAGTTTCTGTTTTGGGAACGCGCTGTACGCGATGTACGCCTGATTCAAATTTTAGCTTAGCAAAAACGTCTGAGCCTTTGATTTCACATGAAATTTGCTTGTAACCGCCAACTTCACTTTCGGATGCTTCAATCATGCTCATTTGCCAACCACAAACAGACGCATATCCCTTATACATGGCATATAAATCAGCTGCAAATAATGCTGCTTCGTCACCGCCCGTGCCTGCACGAATTTCCAAAATCGCATTCTTAGAATCTGCCTCATCTTTGGGAATGAGCGCCAGCTTTATTTTATATTCCAATTCGGGAATTAACTTTGAAAGACGCCCATAATCCTCTTGCGCCATTTCCTTCATATCAGGATCATTTAATAATTCTTGGATTTCTTCCATTTCAGTAACGGCAGAATCATAGGAAACCATCGCTTCAATAATCGGTGATAATTCCGCATATTCCTTGGAAAGTTTGACGATATCATCACCCTTTAAATCAGGTTGTGACATCAGGGAGGATAATTCCTGATGACGTGCTTTTAAGGGGGCGAGTTTGGAGAGGAGGGACATAGCATATCTATTAAAATAATTGAGGTGAAGTTACAAGAAAACAAAATGCGCTCTGCTATAAATCTTTTGCAAAAACGCTGCGCTGGACTTCTTCACCCCAATTTTCAATATCTTTGTCAATTCGAAATTCCGATACATTTTTCATATGCCAGATGCCATCCGGATCTTTATAGATAGACAACATAATACAGGCCGTTTGATCCGCGCCGCTATGACCATCATGCCCTAAATTAAATTTCAACATATCTTGATTTGTTTTTCCATCTGCCACACGGCAAGACGTGTTTAACACATCCGCAAAGGTATGTTTATTACTCTGTATTACTGAAATAAAAACAAGGTGATGAATATTATCCGGTAAATTAGCAAGCTCTACCGATACTTGCTCATCATCGCCGGAGCTGACGCCCGCTGTATCATCGCCCGAATGATAAATTGCACCGCTTAAATCCACATTCTCTTCCGGGGACGGGGACACCGCATCTATAAGCTCTAATTCTTCATTAAAAATCAAACAGATCAGATCTAAATCATATGTTTCCTGAACGAACCCAACTGTCACATCCATTTCAACATCATAATTGCTGGTACCTTCATCAAGATCAGAAACAAAAGCTTCCGGACGCTCCGGCATAATTTCCGGCGTATCCCAAGAAATACCAACCGTAATTCTTTGTCGCCCTTGTTTGCTATATTGAAGGGGCGCGGTCTGACCTTTTTGAATAACGCTACTCATAATTAATTATAACATTGAGATGTAAAAACAGCCAAACTTAAAGTATTGGCTATTTCTATTTTTTATGAATTCAGCTTCTTTTTAAGAATTTGATTGACGATACCCGGATTAGCTTTCCCACCCGTTTCCTTCATAACCTGTCCCACAAAGAACCCGAATAGCTGCTCTTTGCCACCCTTATATTTGGCCAGATTATCTGGATTTGCCGCAATCACTTTGTCAATTATCACCTCGATAGCGCCTGTATCTGTGACTTGTTTTAATCCTTTTTCTTCCACAATATCCGCGGCGTTTTTGCCAGAGGCGTACATCTCCGCAAAGACATCCTTCGCAATTTTGCCTGAAATTGTATCATCTTTGATCAGGGCTATTAATCCGCCGAGCTGTTTTGCGCTAACTTTGGCGGCCTCTAAATCTTGGCCATCTTTATTCAAAGCTCCGAGCAATTCATTGATAACCCAGTTGGCCGAAAGCTTTGCATCACCACCAGTCTCCGCAACGGTTTCAAAATATTCCGCGCGCTTACGTTCTGCGATTAACACGGAAGAATCGTATAAGCTAAGGCCATATTCATTCATAAAGCGGTGCTTTTTTTGATCCGGTAATTCGGGTAATGTTTCTTTGATTTCCGTAACCCATTTTGATTGTAACTGTACAGGCAATAAATCCGGGTCAGGGAAATAACGATAATCATGCGCCTCTTCTTTGGAACGCATAGAGCGCGTTTCCTGTTTTTCAGGGTCCCAAAGACGTGTTTCCTGAACAACTTCACCGCCTTCTTCCAAAATGTCGATTTGACGCTCGGCTTCGTAATGAATGGCTTGAGTTACTGCTTTTAAGGAATTCACATTTTTAATTTCCGCGCGGGTTCCCAACGGGCCACCAACTTTACGCACAGAAATATTAACGTCTGCACGCATTGATCCTTCATCCATATTTCCATCACATGTTTCCAAATAACGCATGATCATCCGTAGCTTTGATAAATAGGCTACGGCTTCTTCGGGGCCACGAATATCCGGTTCGGAAACAATCTCCATCAGCGCACATCCAGAACGATTTAGATCCACGTAGGATTTTGTCGGATGCTGGTCATGAATTGATTTTCCGGCATCTTGCTCCATATGCAAACGGGTAATCCCAATCTCCTTAACCGTGCCATCGGGTAGGTCAATTTCAATAACCCCTTTGCCCACAATAGGATGTTCAAATTGCGATATTTGATAACCTTGCGGTAAATCCGGATAGAAATAATTTTTACGCTCAAACACAGATAACTCATTGATTTGTGCATTCAACCCTAATCCTGTACGTACAGCCTGTTCCACGCATTTGTAATTTAATACCGGCAACATTCCGGGCATTGCCGCATCAACAAAAGAGACTTGCTCATTAGGGGCTGCGCCAAACTCAGCCTTGGCATTGGAAAAAAGCTTGGTGTTCGCAATAATTTGAGCATGTACTTCCATGCCGATTACAACTTCCCACTCTCCCGTTTCACCTTTGATTATCAATGCCATCCGTTCGTCTTTCCTTAAATTTTATTTATTATTATTGTCCGCTTGGTCTCGCTAATAGCGAACCGGGATATTTAGTTAATGGTTCTTTTTTCTCTACCTTAATCTTGGCAACGTCCATACATATTTCAGTTATTTTTTTTGACTTTTTCACATAATACTCATTCGTCATAAAGGCAGAGATAGGATCGGCCAATGCCTTATCTAAATTTTCTTTATTGCTCTGTGTAATTGTCCCTAAACTGCCGGTGAATACCATGCCCATACGACGATTTTGACACGCACAAAATTTCTTTTTATTGATAAAAGAATATTCATCCAGATAAACGCTTTGTTCACATTCTTCCGCAATTAATGTCTCTACGGACGTAGAGATGCATGGTGTATAAACATATTCCAACAATTTTTGCTTTGCCGCAATGGCCTCACGACTTTCATTAAACTTTAAATCCTCAACATCGCCGCGCGTTAATTGTTCCGATAATCGCGCTGATGAGCATGCACAAAACATATCTTTTGATGTGCCTGTATCATTTTCAGGATATTTTTGCTGTAAACATTCTTTATAAAATTCATTAGCTTGCTGATCTGTAACAGGCAAGAGACGCTCATTTCTAGTTAATGACTGGGCGTGGGAAAAACCTGCCATGACGCACATTAAAAGGGCAAACATTAACGGAGCTGTTTTAATATAATGTTTCATTTTGCCTTCTTATTTATACGCTTTTGAAGTAAATCCAGCTGCCTGCTCGATTACGCCGCCAACTTTAAATAAAGTTTCCTCATCCCATGCTTTACCGATAATTTGCAATCCAAGCGGTAAGCCATTGGCATCAAGCCCCGCAGGGACGGACATACCTGGCAGACCTGCCAAATTCAATGATACCGTAAAGACATCATTCAAATACATTTTAATCGGATCATCTTCATTCTCGCCAATTGCAAACGCCGCTGAAGGTGTGGCGGGCGTAAGAAGAACATCACACTTTTTAAAGGCATCAATAAAATCCTGACGGATTAAGCGGCGAACTTGCTGCGCTTTAATGTAATACGCATCATAATACCCGGCGGAAAGAACGTACGTGCCAACCATAATACGACGTTTAACTTCGTCTCCAAACCCTGCGGCGCGGCTGGTTTCATACATATCTAATAAGGCATCCTGTTCGGTTCTCAGACCATAACGTACACCATCATAACGCGCTAAATTCGATGATGCCTCGGCTGGCGCAATAATATAATAGGTCGGCAGCGCATATTTAGTATGGGGCAGGGACACATCAACAATTTCCGCGCCGGCAGACTTTAACCAATCAATGCCTTGCTGCCATAGCTTTTCAATTTCCTCGGGCATATTGTCCACGCGGTACTCTTTGGGGATTCCTATTTTCATACCGCGAATGTCACCATTCATTGCGGCAGCAAAATCAGGAACAGGAATATCCGCAGACGTACTATCTTTGGGGTCAAATCCGCTAGATGCTTCCAAAAGAATCGCCGTATCTTTTACATTTTCCGCAAATATGCCCGCTTGATCTAAGGATGATGCAAAGGCAACTACGCCCCAGCGTGAGCACCTACCGTAAGTCGGTTTTATGCCGACAATACCGCAAAAACTTGCCGGTTGGCGAATTGAGCCGCCCGTATCTGTTCCTGTGGCGCCCAAACATAACTTCGCCGCAACAGCCGCCGCTGAACCACCAGATGATCCACCAGGTGTCAGATCTTGATTACTGCCATCATTCTTTTTCCAGGGGCTTATGACATTGCCAAAGCCACTGGTTGTATTAGCAGAACCCATGGCAAATTCGTCCAAATTGGTCTTACCAAGCATAACCGCGCCGGCATCCAATAATTTCTGGCTAACCGTTGATTCATAAGGCGGTATAAAATTACCCAAAATTTTACTCGCCGCCGTTGTTTTTACGTTCTTGGTACAGAACAAATCCTTTATTGCTAAAGGAATCCCCTCCAGCTTACCTGCCTTTCCATTGGCAATATTTGTATCCGCTTTTTTTGCTTGTTCCATTGCCAGTTCGGGCGTTTCGGTAATATAGGCGTTCAATCCCCTGTACGTTTCCATACGTCCCAGATATTCTTCTGTAACTTCGATTGAACTAATCTCTTTATTTTTCAGCTTAGTAGAAGTTTCTTCTAATGTTAAATCTGCGATATTCATTTCGCTTTATCCTCTCCAAGTAATATTTTTACAAAAACTAAATCTACGACGACCATAATACACAGCACACTGGCGACTATATCAATTGAAGATTCATCAAATCCGGTTAATTCCATGGCTTTCTCTCGAAATCCCCATAGCAATACTGCCAAACCCAAAAACATCATACTCGTCATGGTTATAGTGCGCCGTAATAATTTTTTTTGCGCATCAGGCAGGTTTTTCATTTCATTAAACATAGATTACTCAATAATTTTGGGGACAACAAAATATCCGCTATTGCTCTCTGGTGCATTTGATAACACACGTACACTTCCGGAATTACCGGTATCACCATTATCTGCCTTATCATCACGCAAACGCTGCACATCATCATTTGGGTTCGCAAGCGGCGCAATGCCAGTTGTGTCAACTTCCTGTAATTGCTCAACGAAGGATATAATCCCGCTCATTTCCTTTGTGCGCTGTGCGATTTCATCTTCGCCCGATAATCTTAACCTGGCAAGATTGGCAACCTTTATGACAGTTTTGCTGTCCATATTGATCCTCTTTCATTATAATTGTGATCTCTATAAGGCTAGTAATCTAAAATGTTCTGGTACGTCTGACAAGTTATATTATACTAAAATCCATGCCCATTTTCATGCCAGAGCAAATCAAAGAATTTCATCCCCCTGGACGTATCCTTGGCATGGACATCGGTCAAAAAACCATTGGACTTGCTGTCTCTGACGTTATGCACAGCATGTCTTTACCGCTAATGACCATACATAGAACGAAATATACCAAAGATATCCACACTCTTATTCCTATTCTAAAAGATTACGATATTTCGGGCTTTGTAATTGGTTGGCCACTCAACATGGATGGCAGCCGTAGCGCGGGGTGCGACCGCATCCAGTCATTTGCTGATCAAATGTTACAAGATACTGATATATTTGGGAAAAACCCGCCAATATTATTATGGGATGAACGGTTATCCACAGAAGCTGTGAAAGAAATGGTGGATAAACCTGTGGATAAAATGAAAGCCTCCGGTCAACTCGACGCGCTCGCCGCGCAAATTATTCTACAAGGCGCTTTAGAGGCTCTTTGATAGCGCCATATTTCATTAACTCATGCCCATGGTTACGCATCCAGAACTGTCCATTTATGAAATCATCTGACAGCTCTCGGCATAAATTCCAAAATGCCTTGCTGTGATTCAAATGTTTTAAATGCGCCACCTCGTGTGCCACGACATAATCCAGCGCCTCAGGCGGCGCAAAAATTAAACGCCAGGAATAAGAAAGTGTTTTATCCGAAGAGCAACTTCCCCATCTTGATTTTGTATCACGGACACTTACTTTTTCTATATTTTTAGAAATACTTAGCGCTTTTTCTTGAGATTTTTTCTGAAGCACATCCTTTGCGTACGTCTTTAGCCATCTCATAATACGTACACTTGGATCGTGTTTATTAGAAAGCACAATAAGTTCATTATTTTTCAATGAAATAGACGTATTTTTTCGCGTGAGATCTAACTTTAAGTTAAGCGTTATTTCTTGACCGTTCAATGACAATGCCACGCCATGCTGAAAAGAGACGGGTTGGGGCAGGGCATCCATACGCGCCTGCATCCAATCCTGATATTGATCGGCGAAGTCATATGCCTGCTTCATGGAACATCGCTCCGGTACAACCAAATCAAACACGCGCTCAATCGGATCCAGCCGAAGAGCGAGCCGTTTTGCCCTTGATGAAGGTTTTACACGATAAAGATGACTCGTCATTACCCGCAAAGTCTAACAGAAAAAGTTAAGCAACTAGAGCAAAATTCGCGTTATTATTTTGCTCCGGTAAATTATCGCCAAACAGATTTGTTTCTAATAATTGTTGCATATTACTTAGATTTTCCAAAGTGTAAGGCGCGGCCTTCACAGGCTCTGCATATGTTCCATTAACCATAAACTGTCCGGGATTATATCCTGCATGCTGACTACTTTCATGAATAATACTCATAATCAGAGGAATTGCATTATCGCGCGCCGCGCTTCCATATCCCCATGGACCGTAATGCCCTGTACCCGGAATAATATGATGAAAGGCCCTATTGTTTTTGGTGATATCTGGCGTTAGAGCTTGCGCGGCCTCACATTGTGGCGGCGCCGTTATATCATCATATTCGGCGCCTATGGTATGGAGTGTTATACCGCCATCTCCTCCTAATAAGGACGGATCAATCACTACACCATTAACTTCTAATTGCCCCTTCCCTAAAAGGCTATTTTGAAATTGCATCATGATCAGATCTTGATAAAGCTCCCAAGGTAAATGCCGATCTTGATTAAATGCCTGATAGGTTGCGATGCCTTTTGCTTCAGCATCATAATCCCCGCGCACTGCCGCGCCATGAATATTCGCAATTCCTTGCATGTGACGTCCTATTTTTGAGGCATAGAAACCATCAATTTGTGAAGATTGAACCTCTTGCCCATTTGGTAATCTACATTTAAGTTTCTGTAACCATTCGGGTGATTTATCTTTAATAAAATCCACAATATCATTAGATGCCGCGCCGGGCACGATAGGGCTATTAATGAGAGTGATAGATAAGGGCGTACGATCTTCATTACCATCGGTTTGACGCATATAAGCCGCGGCCGCCAAGACAGACGCGCCGGGTTCGCAAATGGCAATCACGTGATAATGCCCCCCTGATAGCTCTTCGGCGACTTCGTTAATGCGCACATATTCCATGACATGCTCGGACAAACCGCGCTTGACGTCTTTTGCATAATTTTCCGGGCCAATATCTTCGGTTATCAATACATTTGATCCGGATTTTAATATATGCTCCACCATAGGCTGGGTGAAAGATGCGGGATGCCCCGACATCGGCGCGGCCAAAACGACCAGAGGTTTATTTGGGTCAGTTTGATCTGTAGTAAATAATTTATGATGAGACAGCTTCGTACCGCCGATAATACTCATCGTAACGGGCACATCCTCACCATGCAATTCAACACTTGGAATATTGAAATCATCAAGATGCTTATGATCACCAAATAAAACATGCCCCATTGCCGTTACGCCGCGCAGATTTGTCCACGGATTTATGCTTAATAAAACATCAACATTGGATGGAACATCCAATGCCATACGTTCCGCCAATGACATTGGAGCTTTAGATTTAGGAAGACCATCTTTTCCCTGACTTCCTTTGGCAACTAATCCGCTAAATGTAATCGTTTCCGGAAGCTTATCTACAACTCCTCTTAAATCGCTTATTGTTTCCAAAGCACCGTCAAAATCAAAAAAGCTTGAATTTGCTCTGGCACGATCCCAAATCGGAGACATGACGCATTTCATAGGTTCTGGTGTCATCTCAGCCGAGACATCAATCATAGCCTGTGCACTTTGCTGCCATAGATTAAGCGGATGAAACTTCATTAAGCCTTCCGCCGCGTTTAGACTGGCCACGGCGGGTGCCCTGCATTGAATGGAATGTTGCGTTTCTGGCATATCGGGCAACCCGATTGAGGCGCCAAGCTTCAATGGCGCATCAGCAACTGGTTCCATTGCTTTGGCCCATGCGTTTAAAGGCGAAAAAATAGCCGCCGCACAAAACTGTTCCAGCGGCCTTGCATCTAATTTATTTTGTGGTGTCATTCAAACCTCCCTAAAGGTGATAAATCTTATTTTTTTTGTTAAACAAATCTATCAAAATTCAGGGAGCTTGTACTAGCTGCATTGCAGCATAGTTTATGGGCGCGGCCTAATTTTACTCGGCGGCTTCTATGAAACCAGATTCATTCTCAACCAGTTTCAACTTTGTCTTTTTCTTTGCTTCCCGCGCCATAACTGCTTCAATGCCATGTTTGCTTTCATCCCAAACCTCCGGCTTTTTGGCGGGGGATTGAATGAGATCCGCTTCCGGAACAGGACTGGCATGTTTGTCATGCATACGAATAAAGGTGCGAAGGCGCGGCATGATATGCTCTTTCCAACGACGACCGTTAAATATACCGTAATGTCCGACATTTTCCTGAAAGTGGTGGAATTGTTTGTCTGAAGACAGATTCGCACACAGATTATGCGCCGCAGTGGTTTGTCCATGCGCGGAAATATCATCTAATTGACCTTCAATTGTAAGAAGTGCTGTTTTGGTAATATCCGCGGGCACCACATCATGCAATTTACCAGTTGCCGGATCGCGCCATTTCATTTCATTTTTCGCAAGACAATGTTTCTGAAAAACGGTCTCCACAGTTTGTAAGTAAAATTCTGCGGTAATATCCATGACCGCCAAATATTCATTATAAAACGTGCGGTGTGCTTCGGCGGATTGGTCAGCGCCAATCACCAAATGATTGAAAAAATCGACATATTTACCGACATGACGATCCAAATTCATGGACATAAAACCACCAAGTTGGATAAAACCCGGATAAACCTTGCGATTACCGCCGGGATAATAAAATGGCACCTCTGCGACAACTGAATTTTCAAACCAGCTTAAGGGACGTTGCTCGGCAAGCTCGGTCACTTTCGTTTTTGAAACGCGCGGATCAATCGGGCCGCCCATCAATATCATACTTGCCGGTTGCTTCGGATCCTTCATCGTTGCCATCAAAGACGCCGCAATTAAGACGGGAACCGCGGGCTGACAGACGGCAATCACATGCACATCGGGCCCAAGCTCACGAATAAATTCCATGGTGTAATCTATATAATCGTCTAAATTGAAACGTCCTGCAGATTTGGGAACTTGGCGTGCATCCTCCCATTCGGTGATATAAACATCATGATGCGGCAATAACGCCTCAACAGTTCCGCGTAATAACGTGGAATAATGCCCCGACATAGGCGCAACAATTAATACTTTGGGATCATTTCGTTTGGTATGGCGGTAAAATCTGGTGAGCGTACAAAACGGCTTTTCCATGATTGTTTTTTCAGATATCCGAACTTTCTTACCGTCTATTTCCGTTTCATGTAAGCCAAATTCAGGCTTACCAAAACGGCGCGTTAAACGCGTAATCATTTCGGCGCTGGCTCCCATTGTTCGTCCTAACTGAGTATAGGAGAGGGGATTCCATGGGTTTTGAAAAATAAATCGCGCACCCTCGGCTGTAATACGGGCGGGGGTAAGAAGAGCGTGTTGTAAGTCGTGAAGATGGTAAAGCAAAGTCCTTTTCCTTTATCCTAAAATTAAATGTAGAATTAAAATAACATGAATATAAAAAGATAGCATTAAGACATTGGTATGGAAGAGCTAATAAATATAATTCAACAGATTGTAATAAATCGCGACTTAATCAGTCCGGATCGTTTTATTAATGCCGCCTTTGCATTATTATTAGCTTTGGTTGTGGGGTTTATAACGGGTCCGCGCAGTAATTCCGCAACGCCTTTTTTATGGCGACTAATTGATATCAGCTTCGGAAAATTGGGAGACAGACTCGACAATATCAAACGAAAACCTGCCGATCTTTTAATGCGCGGCTTTTTAATTTGCGTCTTTATGATCTTATTTATGGGGGCATTTGGTCTATGGTTAGATGAAACGTTACCCGGCCTGCCGCAATCACGCCTACTTGAAATTATTCTAATTTCTCTCACCCTCAGCATCGGCGCCGCAATACATCATGGTATGCGCCTTTATCAGGTTCTAAAAGGCGCAAAAATGAGCAATGGCACTTATTTAACGCTCGCAAGAACCAGCCGAACTGATCTATCGAGTCGCGATGAATTTACTCTAACGCGAAGTGGGGCGGAAATAATTGTGCGGCTTTTTGATAAAGCCTGCATTGCGCCGCTTATCTGGTATACTCTTGGCGGATTGCCATTATTGTTTATTTATACGTCTTTGGCGGCCTTATCCTGGAAGATTGCTTATGATGGCACCTATGACAATACAGGTAAAATGGCGCTGCTTTTGGAAAAAATAATGGGCTTTATTCCCACCTTTTTTGCGGCATCTTTATTGGCGTTAACGACGTTAATTGTACCGTTTTCAAAACCTCTGGCGGGTATAAAGTCAATGCTATCCCCGAAAAAATATCCCTATGAGCATGGCGGCGCAGTTATTGGGACAATCTCGGATAATCTGAATATCTCGCTTGGCGGTGATGTCACACACTTAAATGGGCGGAATATGAAACGCCTCTGGTCAGGCCCCAAAAAAGCCACGGCAAAACTGCAGGCCGATCATTTAAAACGTATTCTATATATGGTGTTTATCGCCGAAATCTACATGATTGGCGCGCTTTTAAGTGCAAGTATGTGGGCCGTTATAGAATTTTAGAAGCTTAGTTTTATTTCATTCTGATTGAGTAATAATAATTTGAGGCAGAATGTCTGATAAAAACTCTGCTTCCTTCAATCTTACATGAATTACATCTTTTTCATTCTCCAGACTTTCAATAAATGAATCCCAATTTTTTGATAATGTATCAATGAATCTATCATCACTTTTCCTCGCTTTGTATCGCGATATATATTCATCCTTCAATTCTTTATATGGATAAACTTGAATAAATGGGATGTTATGAGCTTTTAGCGCATTGCGAACTACACTATGCGACGCTACAAAAATAATATCTGCATAATTCATATTTTCAGTTAAGTGATGAATATAATTTTCTGGAAAGTCAGGGTTTCGTATATTTTGCCCCTTATCATCTACGGACTTACTGGCGTCATCTTCCCATAGCCATGAATATAAACTTGAATCAGAATCCAGAATTTTCAAGGAATTTTCACGTTGAAAACTCTCTGTAAAAGCAAAGCTTTTACCTACCCCCGGAAATCCACAAATTATTAAAGCCATTATTTTTTCCTCTTACGTAATGCTTATTAAATAGTAATGTAGGCATAATTTTGAAAATCAACAATTAACTGTAATGTAAAGCTTGACTTTTATCTGTCTATTTGCTTTAAATCCAAGTCGATTAAGCATAAGGATTTTGAATATGTCACGTAAATGTGCAGTTACAGGTAAAAAACCAATCGTTGGAAATAACGTTTCTCACTCAAACAGAAGAACGAAACGTCGCTTCCTTCCCAACATTCAAGAGACAGGTCTCTTCAGTGAAGCTTTGCAGAAAATTGTTCGTTTGAAAATCTCTGCAAATGGTCTTCGCACGATTGACAAAGTCGGTGGTGTAGATGCGTTTTTAATGGGAACAGCAAAAACTAAGCTGGAGCCGGAATTAAGACCTTTGCGCGCACAAGTTGAAAAAGCATTAGACGCAAATGAAGATGCAAAAAAGGCATAGTCCCGACTTTGTATTTTTATTGACGCAAACTTGTTTAAAATATAAATTCTAATTCTACCCGCTGCTACGCCTCCTTTGCAGCGGGTTTTTAGTTTTAAAGTACAAAAACTGACATGCCCACATATCCTAATATTAAATACCCCAACTTTAAATTTGATGTCACGCATCGTGCATCAAATGGCGCACGTCTTGGAACTCTAACGACTCCGCACGGCAGCATCCCGACCCCAAACTATATTTTTTGTGGGACGAAAGCTTCGATCAAAACCCTCTCTCCCATGCAAATGAAAGAGGCAAAAACAGATATAATCCTCTCAAATGCATATCATTTGATGATTCAACCCGGCGCTGAATTAGTTGAAAAGATGGGCGGTCTGCATAAGTTTATGCAGTGGGATGGCCCTATGTTGACTGATTCTGGGGGCTTTCAGGTCTTTTCGATGGGCAATCCTTCCTGCGCTGATGAAATTAAGGGCACGAACCGCCAGAAAGGAAACTCTCTACTCAAAATTACAGAGCAGGGCGCAGAGTTCCGCGCCTATACTGATGGGCGCAAATTAATGCTTAACCCTGAAATATCGATGGATATTCAACGCAAACTTGGCGCGGATTTAATCGTACAAATGGATGAATGCACCCCATATCAAGTCACAAAGGATTATACCGCAAAATCGATGGAAATGAGCATGCGCTGGGGTGATCGTTCTTTGACTGCTTTTGAAAAAACACATGATGGCAAGCAAGGGCTATACGGCGTTGTTCAAGGTGGCATTTACGAAGATCTTCGCAAGCAAAGCGCGGAGTACGTTGCCAGCCGCCCGTTCTTTGGAACAGCAATTGGCGGCTGCCTCGGCGGTGAAGATGATGAAATGTATGGCATTTTGGAATGGTGCCAATCATTAAACCACCCTGACAGACCGATTCATTTTCTTGGCATCGGGCGAATCAAAGATATATTTAAAGCCGTGCCGTACGGAATCGATACATTTGATTGCGTCATGCCAACCCGAATCGCACGTCATGGCAGCGCCTTAATAAAAGGACATCCTTCGGAGAAAATTAATCTTTTGAATGCAAAATACAGAGATGATCCTGAGCCCCTTGACCCAAGCCTTGATATTCCTGCTAGCCGTGACTATTCAAAGGCATATATCCATCACTTATTTAAAGCCGGCGAAGCGCTTGCACATCAAATTGTCACGCAACATAACGTTGCGGTCATAAATAAATTGATGCGGGAAGTGCGCATGGCCATAAAAAATGATACGCTTGATCAGTTAGAAAAAGAATGGATTCCTACTTAAAAAGGCGAAGTATATGAAATTTGAAAATATGAGAGAGGAACTGGAACATATTCTGGATGAGCATTTAAATTGCATAAATGTAATTAACCGGAGCATCCTCTTTCCTAATGAAATGGATAAAGCGCTTTGTTCATATCAAAATAAACCCCTTACTAATTTTTTTGAAACGCTAAAAAAAGAAGATGACTTCTTTAGTATCGGGGCGCTTGAGCGCGTTTTAGAAATTAAACTAGCGTTAGAAAAAATCAGTGAGACGTTCTGTCAAAAAATTGAAAGCGGCAAACTTGAAAAAGGAATTTATAATGAATTTCAGATGCTTTCAAATGAGTTCACTACACGGTTACTCCGCTTTGAAACAGATTTCACAAAAGAAGGTAACGGCATAGACCCACTAACCGGTTTGCGTAATAGTAGTATTATTCTTGATGATCTAAAAAGGGGCTTAAGTGCCTGCGCCAGAAGAGGGGATTACCTTGGGATTGCCGTAGGATATATTGATAATTTTGATGACATTATTCAAAAGATTACCCAAGAGGAGCGTAATGAGATCTTACTGTTCGTTGCCGATGTTTTAAAACAGGCCATGCGCTTATATGATGACGGCTACAGATACAAAAAAGATCTCTTTATAACCTGTTTTAAACATACTGATCATTTGGGCGCGGTTTCTGCTGCCGAGCGCTTTGTAATTATGTTACGCGAGGCACATAACAGCGATATCGGTGACAAAATTCACAAATTAATCGGACATGACATTACTCTGTCATATTCTGTCGCCAAGCTTGAAGTGGGTACAAATATTAATGAGTTTTTGGATCGCATCGAAAAGGATGTGCGTGAAAATGCCGATCAACCCTCTACTATTTTAGAATATGAAGATGTTAGTAGCCTGCAAAAATTCTTGGAAGATACAGATAAAATTTAATTTTTATTGCGACTTATATCTAAGAGGCGCAAGAGTTTTTTTTATAGTTATCTTTAGGTTATACGATACTTGCTTCGCTATATTGGTATGTAGTATAAGAAGACATCCTTTAAATGTATAAAAATCGGTGAATTATGAATAATCTTGAGCAAAAATGCGCTGATGCCGGACTAAAAATGACCGGGCAAAGAAAGCTGATTCTTCAGGTCTTGGATACGGCGGAAGATCATCCTTCCGTTGAAACGGTATATGAGCGCGCCAAGGAACTGGATTCATCAATATCAATGGCCACTGTTTATCGCACCCTAAACATGCTTGATGAACTTAATTTAGTCATTCGCCATGAATTTAAAGAAAACTTTTCACGTTATGAGGTCAATGAAGCGCACCATCATCACTTAATTGATTTGGAAACAGGTGACGTGATTGAATTTCAAAATGCCGAACTTGAAAAACTTAAAGAAAAAATTGCCAATGAGCTTGGCTTTGATCTGGTTGATCACCGTTTAGAGCTATACGGCAAAAAAATAAATAAGAAATAAAAAAAATATGGCACATCAAATAGAGTCATTATCCTGTGCGGATTTATTGGCAGATGCGGACGATCCTCATAATTGCAAATGTAAGGGGATTGTTTTGAACGCATATAAAAATCTGATTGCGAAGGGGTTATCGGACGCTGAAGCGATAAAACTGGCCGTGCCTGTTTTACGCCACCATCATGTCAGTCCTTCTTATGAGCTAAAAACGGTTGTTGAATGTTGGGTTCATGAATCACAGGCAAGAGCCGTGCATTAATAATCAGGCTATGGACTTTCTAATTAATTATCTATAAAACCTGCACATGCTTGAGGATATTATCCAAAATCGCCGTACGTTTGCCATCATCTCTCACCCGGATGCCGGTAAAACGACATTAACTGAAAAGCTTTTGTTATTTGGCGGCGCCATACAGCTTGCGGGTGAAGTCAAAGCCAAAGGTGATCGCCGCCGCGCGCGTTCAGACTGGATGAAAGTGGAGCAAGAGCGTGGTATTTCCGTCGCCTCGTCTGTGATGACGTTTGTGCATGGTGATATCACTTATAACCTGTTGGATACGCCGGGCCACGAAGATTTTTCTGAGGACACATACAGGACACTCACCGCCGTGGACAGCGCAATTATGGTGCTAGATGCCGCCAAGGGGATTGAGCCGCAAACTTTAAAATTATTTGAGGTTTGCCGCCTAAGAAATATCCCCATTATCACATTTGTAAATAAGATGGACCGAGACGGGCAAGACCCCTTCGAGCTTATTGATGAAGTTGAACAGCGCCTTGCACTCGAAATATCCCCCGCCAGTTGGCCCATCGGCATGGGGCGTGATTTTAAGGGGTGTTATAATATACTTCAGGATGAATTGCTTTTATTTGATCGCGGCAAAGGGGATCATATCGACGATGCCATAACGTGCAAAGGTCTGAATGACCCTCTAATTGATAAAAAACTTGATCAATTTCAGGCAACAAAATTACGTGAAGACGTGGAAATGGTTAAAGGTGTCTGCCCGCCGATTGACCTGAATGCCTATAGGGAAGGGCACTTATCACCCATGTTTTTTGGTTCTGCCATTAATAATTTTGGTGTGCAGGAATTATTGGGTGGTTTGGCACAATTTGCCCCGCCCCCTCAACCGCTTCAAACTGTTGAACGTATGATCGAACCGACAGAGAAAAAAGTTACTGGATTTGTTTTTAAAATTCAAGCGAATATGGATCCCAAACACCGTGATCGCATTGCCTTTACACGTATCTGCAGTGGGAATTTTAAAAAAGGTATGAAGCTAAAACATGTTCGCTCTGGTAAAAACCTGACAATCCATTCCCCGCAATTATTTTTGGCGCAAGATCGTGCCGCTGCCGAGGAAGCATATCCCGGAGATATTATCGGCATTACCACGCATGGCGGATTACGAATTGGTGATGCTTTGACCGAAGGTGAGGATTTAACATTTAAAGGCATTCCGAATTTTGCGCCCGAACTTATGCAGCGCGTTCGACCTGATGATCCTCTCAAAGCTAAACACCTTGGCGCGGCACTACAGCAAATAGCCGAGGAGGGCGGCGCGCGGGTATTTAAACCAGTCATGGATTCGGCCTGGATCGTCGGCGTTGTAGGGTCATTGCAATTTGAGGTTTTAGCCGATCGCATTCGTACTGAATATAATATTCCCGTAAAATTTGAAAGTACGCAGCTACATACCGCAAGATGGCTAACATCTGAAAGTAATTCAAAATTAAAGAGCTTTATTGATCTAAATCGAAGCTCAATCGCCTATGATCATGATGATGATCCTGTATTCCTCGCCCGCAATGCTTGGCATCTTCAAGATGCCGAAGATAAAAACAAAGACATTGTTTTTGGGGCGATTAAATAATATCAATCAGTCGTTTTACCTTGAAGCATCCTAACCAGCACGAACGCGCTTAAAATATTAGCGTAATTATCAGTCCATAGATAATGATTATCTTTTTCTTCAAACTCATTCCATCCGGAGTTTTTAAGATCGGCTAATACATCCGAGTTTTTAGATACTAAAACTGAGGACGCTTCAAAAATGTGCTCTGTTACCATTTTTTCTTCATCAAATTTATTTTTTTTGTAAACCATACTTAAGCCCAAATTATCTGAGATAGCCGAAAGAACAGGTCTTAAATCCAAATAACGATTGGAGATATGAAATAATATTGCACCATCATCTTTTAATTTAGACATGTAAATCTGCATGGCTTCTTTTGTCATTAAATGAACCGGGATGTTATCTGAGCTAAATACATCAACTACTATAAAATCGTATTCTTTATCCGGTTGTTCATTAATTTTCAGTCGGGCATCGCCGATTAAAACGTCATACTCATTACCACAATCTTTTAGGTATGTATAAAAACCATATTTTTCTGATAAATCGAGCATTTCTTGATCAATTTCATAGAAATCGAAATGTCGCCCGGGCGCGTCATAACATGCCAATCCGCCAGTCCCTAATCCCAAAATCGCTACGTTTTGTTTAAAATTCTGTTCCGTGAAGTGAGTAAAAGCTTCTCCGATACTAGTTGAGACATGATAATAGGCAGATGGTGCCATATTTTCAGGACTAGTCTTATACTGCATCCCATGCAACGTGGTGCCGTGTAATAAGTTACGCGTATTATTACTGTCAACGACCTTGATTGTTCCAAAGAAATTTCTGGCTATAAATATTTGCTCGGAATTCGTTTTAAAACTATTGAAGTCATGGATTGGGTGGATGATAAACAAAAATGCGATCATACTTGCAAATAGCGCGCGCCGATCATAGCAAAATAATAAAAGAACCATCGCCAAACTAGCGACAAAGAAGTTAGGCAGAACGTAGCCATATGCCATTTTGTAGACAATCGCAAAAGAGATAAAACAAATAGCAATGACGCCATAGACAGAGCCACGCAGGAATGATTTTTTTACTATCTCATCTTTTAATAAGTAAGGTCTAATTAGAAACGCTGAAAGAATAATGACAATGGTATACTCCCACGTATAGGTAAATAAGACAGGGGCAAGCAAGGCATTAAAAATGCCGCCCATAACCCCGCCGAGAGACATAAAAAAGTAGAATTCAGTTAAGCGACTTGCATCTGGCTTGGCATCAACCAAATGCTTATGACACGCCAAGGCAATAATAAAAAATATGGCTAAATGGAGTAATATTTTTGCAAAAATTATCATCTCAACATCAAAGAAAATGAGACATACAAAAAAGCTGAGCCCCACGATGTACATGCTTTCAAGCGCTTTAGCAGAAAAAATCTGGCGATTAGCAAAAACAATAATAAATGTACCCACATACATCGCGAGTGGAATAATCCATAGTAATGGAACGGAGGCAATATCAGTTGTAATATATGTTGTTACACCCAACATTAAACTTGAGGGGATAAAAGCCATTAATAACCAATATAGTCGCCGTCCCATAGAGACAGGTTGTAATGTGGATTGCGTCACCGTTGCTTCTTTTAAAACTTTATTTTTTGAACGCATATTAATAATGATTGCTATACCGGAAAGCATAATTAGGGCTATTAATATGCCGTATAATATCGACCAATATAGAGATTGCTGATCAAGTCCAAAGAATGGTTCAATTATAAAAGGATAGCAAAGAAGAGAGAGCATACTACCTACATTACTAGCGGCATAAAGAAAGTAGGGATTATCTGCATTTTTATGGCTAGAATGTGAAAACCATCTTTGAAGCAAGGGCGCGCAACCGGAGAGAATAAAAAATGGTGCGCCTATGGTCCCCAGCATAAAACCAATCTGCCACAGGGCGGGGCTCTCCATTTTATCCGGAATTTGATCGGCTTGAATGGAAAAAGGGAGGAAATACAAAAATATTAAAAAGAGTCCGGCATGGATTGAAAGCTGTATCCATAAATTCTTTATCTTTGAATTGAAATAGGCATATCCGTACCCAGCCAGCAACATGGCCTGAAAGAAAACCATACATATATTCCATACCATGGGAGAACCACCAAGATAGGGTAATAACATTTTGCTATATAGAGGCTGAATACCAAATAATAGAAACGCACTCAAAAAGAGTGTAACTGAGAAAACAGGGACAAGAAATTTCATTTCAAACTTTCGCGATTTTTCGAAAGTATAAGCTTAAGAATTCGGAAAGACAATATTGATATTTTATAAATTTTATAGTGTTCGATCTTCCATCTCATAGATGCCATCAATGCCTTGAATGCCTTGCGATAGGGCGTTATAAACATCTTTAACATCTTGTGTTGGGTTTCTTAAAGCGGCAATATCAAACTCTTGTGTTGTAATACTCATTATGCATCTCCCTGTATTAAATATAATCATAAAGGCAAATACTTTCAAAAGTCTTATACAATGAAATAAAATAGAAATAACTTTAATCTGTACATTATTCGTCCTATTTATTATATATATACCCCATGTTAAAATTATCCAAGCTCGCGGACTACGCTATTGTTATAATTAGCTCTTTAAACCACCATAAAGATGAGCTGGTATCTGCCTCTGTACTTGCAGGTGATGCGCGCTTACCAGAGCCCACAGTTGCCAAGGTTTTAAAATTGCTGGCGGCGGATAACATCGTTGCCTCCATCCGCGGCGTAAAAGGCGGCTATAAGCTTTCGCGCCCCTTGGACCAAATTAGTATTAAAGACATCATCACAGCACTTGATGGGCCCATCGCTTTAACGGCTTGCGTTGAAGACTCGGGCGATGGGTGTGAATTATCATCTTATTGTGCTATGCATGGGCGTTGGGATAGTGTCAATAAAGCCATCAAGCAAGCGCTTGAAGATGTCAGCGTTGCCAGCATGATCGAAAAACAGCCCGCAAAAAAGAGAGCATAAAATATGTCATCAATTGAAGCAGAAACCATTGAACAGGTTGCCGCGCTCGAAAAATATAGCGCCGGCTTCTCCACAGATATTGAATCGGATATGGCGCCGAAAGGTTTAAATGAGGATATCATTCGCTTTATCTCCGCCAAAAAAAACGAGCCCGAATGGCTGCTATCATGGCGATTAAAAGCCTATGAACGCTGGCTAAAAATGCCTGAACCACAATGGGGTAAATTAAAATTTCCTGACATTGATTATCAAGATGCCTATTATTACGCCGCGCCTAAATCGCAAGATCGTCCGAAATCTCTGGATGAAATCGATCCGAAAATTCTAGAGACGTACAAAAAACTGGGCATTCCTTTGCGTGAACAAGAAATTTTAGCTGGGATTGAAGGTACACAAAACGCCGTTGCTGTTGATGTGGTTTTTGATTCTGTCTCGGTTGCCACAACCTTCCGCAAAAAATTAAAAGAAGCCGGCGTTATTTTCTGCTCTATCAGTGAAGCTATCAAGGATCATCCTGAGCTTGTGCGTAAATATATGGGCTCGGTTGTGCCATATTCTGATAATAAACATGCCTGTCTAAATTCCGCCGTATTTACTGATGGCTCATTTGTCTATATCCCCGAAGGCGTCCGTTGCCCCATGGAATTATCAACTTATTTCCGTATTAACCAGATAAATACAGGACAATTTGAGCGCACATTAATTATTGCCGAAAAGGGGGCGTACGTGTCTTATTTAGAGGGCTGTACGGCTCCTATGCGTGATGAAAACCAAATGCATGCGGCAGTGGTTGAATTAATTGCTCACGAAGATGCCGAAATTAAATACTCAACCGTACAAAACTGGTATCCAGGCGATGAAAATGGCAAAGGCGGCGTTTATAATTTCGTAACCAAACGTGCCCTGTGTGAAGGCCGCAATGCAAAAGTTTCATGGACACAAGTTGAAACGGGCTCTGCAATTACATGGAAATACCCTTCCTGTATTTTAAAAGGCGACAACAGCCAAGGCGAATTTTACTCAGTCGCCATCACCAATAATTACCAGCAGGCCGATACTGGCACGAAAATGATTCATATCGGCAAAAATACCAAAAGCCGGATCATCTCAAAAACAATTAGCGCCGGTCACTCCGATAGCACGTACAGGGGATTGGTCAAAATGATGCCCGCCGCAGAAAATGGCCGTAACTTCACCCAATGCGACAGCTTGCTTATTGGCGATCAATGCGGCGCACATACCGTACCCTATATCGAAAGTAAAAATGCCTCTGCTATGTTGGAACATGAAGCGACCACCTCTAAAATCGGCGAAGACCAGCTATTTTACTGCCAACAGCGCGGCATGAACGAAGAAGAAGCCGTCGCCCTTATCGTCAATGGATTCTGCAAAGAAGTCCTCCAAAACCTCCCCATGGAATTCGCCGTTGAGGCGCAAAAATTAGTAGGTATTAGCTTGGAGGGGAGTGTTGGGTAAAAATATAAAACTTAAAACCAAAGATTATAAAAAAAGGACATTTTTTTTAAATAAAACAACGCAAAAATTAATTGCTATAGTCTTAGCTTTGCTGTTTGCTTTTGGCTTAATTCTTACTTATTTACAAGGTGATTTTGATCATGGGTATAGCGAACCAAGGTACACCAGAATGGCAAGACTGTTAATTTTTTAAAAATATAGATGTATAGTTAAATGAAATACATAAACACGTATATGAAATTGGAAATTATATTTTGGAGTTACTCAACACATGCCTCTTAAATTCGTAAAACCTTCACTGGAATTTATGCCTTCTTTTATCGACACATTAAAGGAAGGCAATTTTTCGCATATGGCATTGAATAATTTCGGAGATAAACCCGCCGAGGAAGTTGAAAGCGATCCGCAGGCTTATCTCGACTATTTAAATGATAAATCACCTAGAAACGTAAATACGCCCGATGGAAAAACACATACTTTTAAGGATCACTATATAATATGGACTATTGATGAGAATAACCGTTTTATTGCCGGCATATCATTCCGTTTTGATGATAATGAATTAATCAATAAATATTGCGGCCATTTCGGAATGAGCGTACGCCCCTCACTTCTTAACAAAGGATATGGAGTAAAAGCTGCATTGGGAATGGTAGAATTTGCAATAAACGAAGCAAGAAAAAGAGACCTTACGAAACTTCTCGCAAGTGCCAATATAGACAATTCTGCGTCTTGGCGCCTGCTTGAACATTTGAACGGAAAATTAATTTTAGAACATGCCCCTTATAAGGAATGGGGAAAAGTAAAACTTTATGAATTGGATATATAAATGCTAAAAATCAATAACCTACACGCAAACATAGACGACACCAAAATCCTAAAAGGTATTTCGCTTGAAATTCCGGACGGGGAGGTCCATGCGATTATGGGGCCGAACGGGTCTGGAAAATCTACGCTATCCTACGTTTTGGCGGGGCGTGAGGATTATGAGGTTACCGAAGGTTCCATTGCGCTTGATGGCATTGATATGTTGGAATTATCGCCGGAGGAACGCGCCGCAGCAGGAATCTTTCTTGCCTTTCAATATCCCGTTGAGATTCCGGGCGTACAGGGGACAACTTTTTTAAAAACAGCCCTCAATGCGATCCGCAAGCAACGCGGAGAGAGCGAATTAGACGCACTGGATTTTTTAAAATTGATGAAGCAAAAAACCAAAAACCTAGGGATTTCCGATGAAATGCTTAAACGCGCCGTTAATGTTGGCTTTTCGGGGGGAGAGAAAAAACGTAATGAAGTCTTACAAATGGCGATGCTCGATCCTAAATTCTGCGTTTTGGATGAAACCGACAGTGGCTTAGACATTGATGCGCTTAAAATTGTAGCGGATGGGGTAAATGCTATGCGCGCCGAAAACCGTTCTTTTCTTGTAATTACGCATTATCAAAGACTGCTTGATTACATCAAGCCCGATAAAGTGCATGTACTAGCAAAAGGACGTATTGTTAAATCAGGCGGCCCTGAACTTGCCCATGAGCTAGAAGAAAAAGGCTATGCAGAGTTCCTGCAGGAGGCGGCATAATGGCACAGCCAACCCCTATTAAAAAAGATCATAAATTGGATGACTATAATATTGCAACTAACTGTAATAGCTCATTTAATGCCGCCTTACCTGAATGGTTGAAATCAGCACGTTTAAATGCGTACACAGACGTACAACAATCAGGATTACCGACCCCGAAATGGGAAAGATTTAAATATACTAACGTTGCCCAATCCATAAAAAATAAAAACCTGTCTTATGCACCAGCAGACATCAGCACTGAAAGGGATCTAAATTTCGTTACTGATTTGACAAGTAACTTAAATGCGCTTCCTGATTGGGCGAAAAGCTTTCTATCATCCGCTCCCGCCGGACAAGAAAAGTATCAAGATATGGCTCTGTGGGACATTAATAGCGCGTTATTTGAAAACGGCCTGATAGTAAACATCCTCGCACATTCTGATCAAGACAAGCCTTTAAATTTGACCATTAAAGGGCGTAATGGATGTCACACCCAACCAAGATTTTTGATCAATGCCGGTGAAAATTCCCATTTCACGATAAATGAAACCCATGAGGGTGAAGGGGATTTTTGGCATAATGGCGTCACCCAAATTCATGTTGGCAAAAATGCGACGCTCCGTCATTATCGTTTTCAATCAAACCCAGACAATGCCGTTCATACGCAAAATACCGCAGTGACCATTGAAGAAGGCGGTACGTATGAGTGTTTCACCATGACGATGGGGAGCGGGCTTAGCCGAAATCAAATTCATGTAAGTATTATCGGCAGCCATGCCGAATGTATTTTAAATGGGATCAATCTGTTAAAACATGAACAAATTGGTGATACCACCATCACAATTGAGCATAAAGCGCCCAATTGCACATCTCACCAAAATTACCGCAGCGTTTTGAATGACCAATCCAACGGTATTTTTCAAGGAAAAGTACACGTACATCAAATCGCACAGAAAACTGATGGCTATCAAAAATCTGATACTTTACTACTATCCGATACTGCGCAAATGAATACCAAACCAGAGCTGGAAATTTATGCCGATGATGTCAAATGCTCGCATGGTACGACAACCGGCAAGCTTGAGGATACGCCGCTCTTTTATTTAAGATCACGCGGCATACCGGAAGATGAAGCCCGCGCCTTGTTAATTCAATCTTTCCTAGGGGATATCACCGAGCGGATCAGCGACGAACATATCCGTGAGATGGCAATTAATCAGGTAATTTCATGGCTAAAAGCTTAAACATGACCACGATTCAAAACCATGACTGGCGAGATGACTTCCCAATTATGCGTACAAGTATGAATGGACAGCCGTTAATTTATCTTGATACCGCATCTTCGGCACAAAAACCGCAGGCTGTAATTGATAAAATGACGCAAGTCATGGAAACAAATTATTCCAATATTCACAGAGGGTTATATGCTATTTCTCAGAATATAACTGAAGAATATGAATTCGTAAGATTAAAAATCAAAAATTTTCTAAATATACCAGATACTTACAGCATTATATTTACCCGAAATACGACAGAGGCAATCAATCTAGTCGCGCAGAGTTTCGGCCGTACGTTCTTGCAGGATGGAGATGAAATCATCCTATCCAGTCTGGAACATCATGCCAATATAGTTCCGTGGCAATTATTGAAAAATTACAATGACTTAAAAATTAAACCTATACCATTGCTTCAAGATAATACGCTTGATATTGAAGCGTACGCGTCTCTCTTAACAAAAAAGACGAAAATCATTGCGATCAATCATATTTCCAATAGTCTTGGAAACATCAATAAAATAAATGATATCATATCATTAGCGAGAAATTTTAATCCTGAAATTAAAGTTATTATCGATGGATCGCAAGCTGTCGTTCATAGTCGAGTAAACTTAACAGAAATTGACGCTGACTTTTATGCTTTTACAGGGCACAAAATTTATGGGCCGAGCGGGGTAGGTGTTTTAATTGGAAAGACAGATTTACTTAATCAGATGCCGCCATATCAAGGCGGCGGTGATATGATTGAAACGGTCGGCTTTGATCATTCCACATACAAGCAAGCACCATTTAAATTTGAGGCAGGTACACCCGCAATAACTGAGGTCATTGGCCTTGGTGCGGCGATTGATTATTTAAGTGGCATTGGAATGGATAACATTGCCGCCCATGAACAAACTTTACTTAAGTATGCGACGCAACAAATAAAGGAAATTGACGGTATTACCATTTATGGCGATATCAGTGAAAAAGCAGCCATTATTTCTTTTACAGCGGAATGGGCGCATATCTCTGATATTGCAATGATACTCGATCAATGCGGCGTTGCTGTGCGCTCAGGTCATCATTGCTGTATGCCATTGATGAAAATACTTGGCATTGAGGGTACTGTACGTGCTTCATTCGGCTTGTATAATACCCATAACGATATAGATATATTTATTAAATCACTCAAAAAAGCAAAGAAGCTCCTCGCATGAAACAAGTCGCTGATGAAGAAATGGTCAAGAACGCCGTGGGCGAAGAGGAATATGATTCCCTTGCCGAACCGCCGAATTTAGAGGCACCACGCGATCACCCCATGTGGCTCTCGGTGCAGAAAGCGCTGAAAGATATTTATGACCCCGAAATTCCGGTTAATATTTATGAGCTAGGTTTGATTTATCTGGTGGATATTCAAGATAGCAAAGAAAACCATCAGGAAGAGGGGAAGGGCGCGGCGGTGCATGATGTGTACGTGCGCATGTCTTTAACCTCTCCAGGGTGCCCTGTGGCGCAGGAAATGCCGGGATGGGTGCAGGCAGAGATCTTCTCGATTGATGGCATAGGTCAGGTTGATGTTGATATTATCTGGGATCCGACTTGGGATCCCTCTTTTATGGCAGAGACCGCCAAATTACAGTTAAACATGTTTACGTGAGCAAATAATAACCATGATTCCCCCAATTACTATCACCGACAAAGCCAAAGCAGCCATTGCCACGCGTATGGAGTCGGCACCGGCCGGCACTATTGGCTTGCGCCTGCATGTTAAACCGACAGGATGTTCCGGCAATTCATATGCGATGGAATATGTCAGCACAGATGATGACATTAGCACCGATGATGTATTTGAAGGGCTGTATATTGCCAAAACCCTGTCTTGGATGATGTTTGGTATGGAAATTGACTATGCGAGCGATGATCTGGGCAATGAAGCCTTCCAATTTAAAAACCCCAATGAAAAAGGCCGTTGCGGTTGCGGAGAATCATTTCAAGTTTAAAATGTTTCACGTGAAACATATCGTGAACAAATTAAAAAGTTTTATATACTTAAGCTTTTATAAGATAAAAGTTTTTGTATAGGTTTTGGTCTGCCATTCATTCACAATGCAATATACAGGCAACAAAAAAGGGCGTGTAAACGCCCTGATTTAAATGATTTAGCATTAGAAGTCTAAAATCCAGGACTAGGTGTACTTTTATTTTCTAGACCTAAGTCCAAACTGTTATTAGATCCATATACATCTTTTAATACTGAAAGTTCATCTGATAAACTTGTAACTGATAGTGCCATATTATATCCCTCGTTTTAAGTTACACTTTATTTTGCTTCTTTAAGAGCTTTAAAGTAGATCTCTCTGGCTTTTTCCTCTCCCAAAGCGTTGACCTGTACGTTATATAAATCTTCGTAGCCAAAAGCTTTAATTGCTTTTTTCACTTCATCAGAATATACATTTTCCAGATCTATTCCTATTTTACACATGTACGCTATCTTGTCAAGGAATTTTGTATGCGCTTTATTGGCGCGCTCCAAAGGATCCGCGTCGGGAGGCGGAATTTTAATTCCCATTAAGGATTGCTCTATTTCACGTAATGCGCCCCCCAATTCCAGAATTTGAGTCATATATGGCTCTGTCTGATCAGGCTCGGCAGCTAAGAAAATATCTAAAGAAGGGGTTGTAGCACTTTGTAATTTCTTGCTTTTTATAAAATGGAACTTTACTTTATTTTCATCAGCAAGATCCAAAAGGCGCGCGCCATTTTCACTTTCGCGTAGCATCGCCTTCATTTTATTTAAGAGAGGTTCGGCATCTTTAATAGTATAAAAATGTTCCTTAGACTGTAATTCCACATGCCCAAACGATCCGGTCAGGGAGGAATAGGGAGAATCATTTGATTCTTTTTTATCAAGGTTGTTCGGCGGTTGTTCGGTCATATCGCTTTAATAATCGGTTGTTGAATCTTGGTTAACTCTATTATGTAGTCCTTGCATAGACATTTTTGTATCTGTGATTGAGACAGCGCCATCTTTTGTTACGCTGATCGTTGCTGTCATGATGCTACCATCAAAATATAGTGGCACCTGTATAATAAAAGCGCTTTTATCGCTATCATAATACACATCTGTATCTTCGGGAAATTCTTCAAGAATGTGATATTGATCACGATCCCCCAGAATATTAATCTCGCCCACATCCATCTTAACAAAAATCAAATAAAAATCGAGATATGGCAGCACTGTTTCTTCGTTTAAAATCAGATTTTTTTCTGAATTAAAAAATTTGATGGCGTCAAAATCACCGTTTAAATAGCTATAATTTTCGCCATCCCCAATATAAAACAACGAAAAAGCCGGTAATGTGGCGTAATTCGTCAGGCGATAAAGGTTTGTCGCCCTGTAAAATGGTAAATTGCGCATGCGCGCTTCTGTCGTTGCCGGAACAAACAAATTACCTAGACCGGCGGTTTTTACCGCTTCGATCATAAATCCGGTTTTTTGTTTGTCCAATATTTGCCAAGTCATATAGGAATCCCACAATAATATTCTTTCGTTAAGATAGTGATAATTTGATCGCGGGACAAGCTAATTACCTAATATTCCTAAAAAATATCTTATAAAATCTGGATTATTTCCGGAATCCTTTGAAACTTTTGAAAGATGCTGGCGCCATGCCTTTGCACCTCTCTGTCCTTGAAACAGCCCATGCATGTGTCTGGTAATATCGTGCAATTTAATTTGGCTATTATTTATTTCACGCTCTGCATAAATCATCATATCTCTGACGACGTCCATTTCAGAAAGCGCTGGCACATTAGCGGATGAAAATTCATTATTTATTTGATGTAATATCCATGGATTTTGATATGCCTCACGCCCGATCATCACGCCATCAACGTGTTTCATATGAGTTGTCATATCTTTTATATCTCTAATGCCGCCATTAATATGAATCTCTAAATCCGGATGGTCACTCTTTAATTGATAAACCCGTTCATAATCAAGCGGCGGAATCTCTCTGTTATCTTTGGGGCTAAGTCCGTTGAGCCACGCTTTTCGGGCATGTATAATAAATAGCGTACAGCCTGCATCTTTAATAGGTTTGATAAAATCTTCCAAAAACTGAAATTCATCCGATTGATCAATACCGATCCGGCATTTAATACCAATAGGTAATGAGCAGGCATCCCGCATTGCGCGATAGCAATCTGCAACTAATTCCGGCTCCGCCATCAAACATGCGCCAAATGCGCCTTTTTGAACACGGGGGGAGGGACAGCCGCAATTCAGATTTATGCCATCATAGCCATAGTCTTGCGCTAATTTAGCACAGCGTGCCAAATCTTGCGGATCAGAGCCGCCAAGCTGGAGAATGACGGGTTGTTCCGCCTCATTAAACCGTAAAAAGCGATCCGTATCGCCATGTAGCAAGGCGCCGGTAGTTACCATTTCAGTATATAAGGTAACATAAGGGTTTATGAGACGATGAAAATAACGACAGTGGCGATCCGTCCAATCCATCATCGGCGCCACAGAAAATTTTGATATGTGTTGAGAAAATATATCCGACATAAATTAAAGGCGCTTTATAAAAAAATGACAGGCATGTTCACCAGCATATTCAGGAACGGTTGCAAATAATTGAAATCCCATTTTTTTATAAAATGCAGGCGCTTGAAAATCGATCGTTGACGCAATTATTTTATTAAGTCCATTTTCATGCGCGTAATCTTCAACTTTTTTAATTAATTTTGTGCCTATGCCATGATTTTTGTTTTCAACATAAAAATTGGAAATTTCAAACATATCCCATGCGGCATAGCCCTCCAGCCCCCCCTAAAAAAACATCGGCTTCTTCTGCATAAAATACGACAGGTTTATAATTCACTTTAGGCTGATAGTGATCATTATAATCTTTTAGCCTGTTCAAAATTTCATCCGTCTCCGCATAAGAGGTTCTGATTTCAAGCATATTTATTCCTTTCAAACTAAGACTTAACACTTTATAAGAATCAATGTCCACAACCCTTACACAATCATATATAATCCGCCCATGCGCTTCATTTTATTATCTTTTTTAATTTTGGTTACCTTCTTGCCTAATATTGCATTCGCGGGGGATGTGCCGCGTTTTGTCTCCTTATCATCCAATGAAGTATTTTTACGCGCCGGGCCGGGCAAACAATATCCGGTTAAGTGGATTTATCAACGCCGCGGCTATCCGGTCGAAGTGGTTAGGGAATTTGATCACTGGCGCAAAATTCAAGATCGTGAGGGTAATTCAGGATGGGTTCACAAAACATTACTGAGCGGTCAACGTACGGCGATTGTTACTACAGACACACCTAAGCAATCTATCTGGTTTCTACGTTATGATGAGACTGACTCTCAAAAAATTGCCCGCATTGAACCCGATGCGATTCTGTTCCTTAAGGAGTGTCAGGCGAATTGGTGCCGTGCCTCCGCACAAGGAATCACAGGATGGATTGAAAGAAAATACCTTTGGGGCATTTACGACAGCGAAAATATTGAATAGACTCTAAATAAGCGTGGTGTTCGCCGCGTCCTTTTTAATCTCTAACTAACTTGTTATGTACCCCGAAAATCGATTTGGGGTCACATCGCAATATTTTCAAAATGATGTATCAAACTGACAAAGCCGCATTGCTGGGCCAATTACAGACCAGCCTATTTGCATTTTCTGCACCGCGCTCCGAACGGGCAGATGTGCATAATGTGATGCAAATTCTATCCGGCCTTTTGGTGGAGACATTATTGCTGTTCGAAGAACCTGAGCAAGGGTTGGTACATACTTTGCAATTAATCGGCGAGAGGTTAGATATGACGCAAGGAATAATAGAAGACCACGCATTGGAACGCGCACTCCCCGCCGATCTGGATTGTCAGGCGGAGCAGGGGCGATTATTGGCACGTGAAGTATTTGAGGATTGGCTGGACTGCTCGCATGAATTCCGCTCCTTTATTGAAACATTCACAGTTCAATCAATTTTATTGTGGGAAAAAGAGGGCGTTTCACGCGGTGATCTATATAACTACCTTTATGATACCACCATACGTTATATGTCATTTGAAATTGCCGCACAGGAGCTTTGCGATCTGGTGATTGAGGAATTAATCGGCGGATGGGGTTGGACCGTACAGGATTCGGTTGTCGGGCTCAGCGCATTATCAGGATACAAATTGGCGCAATCATTAGAGAGCGATAAATGCATGCTGTTCTTTGGAGCGGATATTCCGGATCATCTGGATTCGATTGTGCATATCATGACTCAGGAAGCCGTACGTTACGGCACGCCCGCCGGAAGTGACTGGCGATTTGGGCTTGCGGCAAATGATGTTCCACCAAACCCGCCATGGGATATGATGTGTACCGTTGAAGCATATGCCAATAAGTTACTCGAAAATTTACCCCTCTATGATTTGGCCGACCATGCCGCCGCCTGTGCCAAAGCTGCCGGTCGTATGATTGCGGTTGCATCCGGCGGCGAAGAACCTGATTTTGAACCCGCCATTGTCAAACCTCTTGCCATGGCTTCAATAACCGAGAGTTACAAGGGTGTTTGCACAAAGTTACGTGCGGAAGCCTGATTTTATCTCTATTCCCCTTGATCTCCCCCCTTAAAAATGAAATAAATTTCATATGAGCGATGCAATGGAAAGACACGACATGAAAACAAGTTATTCTTATGAAGAATTAATCTCCTGTGCGAAGGCGGAATTATTCGGGCGCGGTAATCCGCAATTGCCCCTACCGCCTATGCTGATGTTTGATCGCATTACAGAGATTAATCTGGATGGCGGCGCGTATGGCAAGGGTTATGTCGAAGCCGAGTTTGCGATTAAGCCAGATCTGTGGTTTTTTGAATGCCATTTTGATGGCGATCCCGTCATGCCGGGGTGCCTAGGGTTAGATGCATTGTGGCAATTGACAGGATTTTTTCTGGGTCATGCTGGCGGCAAAGGTTCAGGACGCGCGCTTGGCATGGGGGAAGTTAAGTTCACGGGGCAGGTTCTGCCGAATGTGAAAAAAGTGACCTATAAAATCGACATCAAACGCTTTATTAACCGCAAATTGGTGATGGGTATTGCCGATGGTCGCGTGGAAGCCGATGGCGAGTTGATTTATGATGCCAAAGATTTAAAAGTCGGATTATTTTCAAATCCTAAATTTGATGAATAAATTGCTTTTGGGGTGCGTCACCTGATTCAGTGCCTCATAAAAACAATACTTAATTCTTCTTAATACGAGCGTAATAGGCGTAATCTTTATAGAGAGATTGCAGCTGGACTTCGGCATTGCCCTTTGCCCCGATATCTTTGATATGGGCCAAAAGCTTGGGATTATAATGAACGTGGAATAAAGCCAACCATTTTTGTAGCGCCATACGTACAGCCGCGGGCTGGCGCTTTAGATGGCAGAAATCCACAATATGAATTTCCCCGCCTGAGGGCAGAATATCTAAGGCATGGTCAATTGCGCCTTCGGCATCCGGAATCATGGACAACACATAGGAAAATACAATTTTATCCGGCGGTTGATTTGATTCCATTAATGTAAGGGGATCAAATTCCTGTGCCAATCCTTGCATTAACGGTACGCGATCCGCCAATTGTAGACGGAGCAGGGACTGGCGTGCAGTTTTAAGCATTTCATCAGAGGCATCCAAACCATAAAAATGAGCCTGCGGATATTTATATGCCATTTTTATTAAATTACGCGCCGTGCCGCAACCGATCTCGATTATATGGTCACCATCATGCGGGTTTAAATTCTCAATTAAATAATCGCGCCCAAACAAATAAAATTTACGGCTGGCATCATAGACGTGACGTGTCAGCTTATACATATTATTCATATTATCGCGGGGGGACTTATTCTGAGATGATGATGCAGATTGAGCCATTACAAATTATTTCCTTACATAAACATGCGCTGCGCCATAAATCGCAGAGCGATCATTTTCACTAACCAACTCGCTCAGGGAATGATCACACACCCATTGTTCTAAAATATCTTTGGGCAAAACATCCTTTAACGGATCCTCAAAATCGGCTGTGCGGAAAACGACGCGCGCATCTGGCTGTGCAACGCGCGTTACTTCACGCCACAGATCAATTAAAACCTGATCCGACATCCAATCCTGGGCATCCAGAAAACAAAATGCGTTTCGATCCTGATCCGGTAATGATTTTAAAAAATCAACAAGATTGATATGGTGCATATCAACTTTATCTATATGCGCCTTTAAAATTTCAAAAGAGTTGGGCTTTAGGTATGTAGGAACCGCTAGTTTATTTTTTGTATCATATTGACGCAAAAATGCCTGCCAAGCGAAATAGTTTGTTTTCGGATCGAACCCAATCGCCAATTTTTCAGTGCGATCCCGTAATGTTTTAATAACATCACCCTGACCGGCGCGTTCCAACGCATTATATTGTGCCGGCGGAATACCAAGACCGTATAAAGATGCGGGCATTTTGCCAATCCATTTCACGACCTCTTTATCATACATGCTACCGATTTCGGCATCAAAGATCATTTTGCGATGCTCAGGATTGGACGCTTTTAAAATTTTGATAAAAGCTTTTTTTGGATTTTTGCCAAACATAGTAGAAAAACGATGTAAAAAGCCAATTAACGTTCCCAGCAATCCAAAACGATAGAAGCCTTTTTGAAAGGCGGTAATGCGGCGAATGCCTGAAAATTTTCGCCCGCTCCAGTAACTTCTGATATCAATTTGAAGATTGGGCGCAATGTAGCGATCATAGTTTTCAACATTTTCGCTTAAATTGGCATGACCAAACATTTTGAAAAACATGTCATATGTCGGCAAATGTTTAATAGAGGCGTGTTTTAAACGATTTAAAGCAACGTGATGACGGTTCAAATCAACGGCATCAATTTTTTCAGGCTTTTGCGTAAGGTAAGTCAAAATATTACAGCCGCCCGAGGCAATACATAATATGCGGCTTTTTTCATTTAAATTTAGCGCTAACATATCCGATTCCGGATCTTCCCAAATCTGTGGATAAACCAAGCCCTCAAAGGCTTTCATAAATAAGCGATCCCATAGGTTTCGTCTGATATGTGTCGGACTGTTTTGAACGGCACCTTTCAAAAGCTCAGCTTGCTGTCTTTTAATCTGCTTTTGTGACATCGTTGTTTTCACCCATCCTTAGGAAGACTCTATATAGAGTTAGTTCATAGAAAAATTCAAGGCTAAAATAAATTACACACCCCAGAACAACTCTTTTTATTCTAAGATAATCGTGATAAAAAGCCATATGACTCATCATAATAAAAATTTAAATCGTGTCGTTATTACCGGAATCGGGATTGTCTCTTGTATTGGTAATAATAAAGAGGAAGTACTTACCAGCCTAAAAGCAGGAAAATCCGGAATTATTGCGGCGCCTGATTATACCGAGCTGGGCTTTCGCTCTCAAGTTTACGGCATGCCGCAGATTAATTTATCCGAGCACATTGATAAACGTTTATGGCGATTTATGGGGGATGCTGCGGGATATGCGCATCTGTCTATGGAACAAGCCATCGCCGATGCGGGACTTGATGAAGATGATGTTTCCAATGAACGTACAGGCATCGTCATCGGATCAGGCGGCCCAAGTACATCCGTGCAGGTTGCCGCAGCAGATACCGTTCGTGAAAAAGGCGGCCCCAAACGCATTGGCCCCTTTGCCGTTCCAAAATGTATGAGTTCAACTTGCTCAGCAACCGTTGCGACTAATTTCAAAATTAAGGGCGTGAATTATTCAATTTCATCTGCTTGCTCAACTTCGGCGCATTGTATCGGCAATGCCGCGGAACAAATTCAAATGGGTAAACAGGATGTGATGTTTGCTGGCGGCGCAGAAGATCTGCATTGGACGCTATCGGCTCTTTTTGATGCCATGGGCGCCATGAGCAGCAAATATAACGATACCCCCTCTAAGGCGGCACGTGCCTATGACCGTGACCGTGATGGATTCGTTATTGCGGGCGGCGGCGCGATTGTCGTTCTGGAAAGTTTAGAACACGCACAAGCACGCGGTGCAAAAATTTATGCCGAGGTCACGGGATACGGCGCAACATCGGACGGGCACGATATGGTTGCCCCCAGCGGGGAAGGCGGCATGCGCGCCATGAAACTTGCTCTTTCAACCATTGACGGCGATGTGACTTATATCAATACTCACGGCACATCTACGCCTGTTGGGGATATTGTGGAATTAAATGCCATCAAAGATGCATTCCAAGGGCGCGGACAAGATTTGCCGCATATCTCTGCCACAAAATCAATGACGGGACATTCTTTAGGCGCGGCCGGCGCACAGGAGGCAATTTATTCGTTATTAATGATGGAACATAATTTTGTTGCCCCCAGTATCAATGTTGAAAATATTGATGATGGCGCGAAGGATTTCCCCATAGCAACGAAAATGATTGATAACGTTAACCATACAACTGTTTTGTCAAATTCCTTTGGATTTGGCGGAACGAACTGCACTTTAGCACTCAGTAAATTTAAGGAATAAGTCATGAATATAATGAACGGAAAACGTGGTTTGATTATGGGCGTGGCAAATGATAAGTCCATAGCTTGGGGTATCGCAAGGGAGCTACATAAACATGGCGCGGAATTGGCCTTTACCTATCACGGCGATGCATTTGAAAAACGCGTACGCCCCTTGGCAGAAAGCTTAGACTCCAAAATTATCCTTAGTTGTGATGCCAGTAAAGATAGTGACTTAGACAGTGTCATGTCTGTCATCAAAAAGGAGTGGGGCAGCATTGATTTCGTAGTGCATGCCGTGGCCTATTCTGATAAAGACGAGCTTAAGGGGCGTTATGTTGATACATCCTTGAATAACTTTGTGAATTCCATGCTCATTTCTTGCTACTCGTTTACAGCATTAATGCGCCGCATCAGCCACCTCATGCCAGCCGGCGGCAGTGCGATTACGCTTTCTTATTTGGGGGCAGAGCGTGTTGTGCCGAACTACAATGTTATGGGTGTTGCCAAAGCCGCATTGGAAGCCTCTGTACGTTATCTCGCGCATGATTTTGGCGGCGATAATATTCGCGTGAATGCCATTTCAGCAGGGCCTATGAAAACCCTGGCGGGATCTGCAATCGGCAGCGCGCGTCATACATTCCGCCAATCACAAGAAAATTCCGCCCTGAGACGTACACCCGAATTGGAGGAATTAGGCGGCACAGCACTATATTTGCTATCCGATTTGTCCAAAGCCGTAACAGGTGAAATTCATTATGTCGATTGCGGATATCGCAGCGTGGGCGTGCCACGGGTTGCGGAAACAAGTTCTTAATAAGAATTATTTAAGTAAAGGCAGAAGCAACGTTCGGCGTTGTAATTTGCGGCGCACTAGGATTATTTGCAACAGGCTCGGGATTTTGCGCTAAACCGGCGGTCATAAAGGCATCCAAAGAGGAAGGCGGGCTCGACGGAATGTCAATTTCAGCGAGCTTAGTTGCATTTGGATCATCGCAATTTGGGCCCAAAAAATCACATACCTGATCATCTTGTAAATTATGAGATAAATCAACAGGATACTTATCATTCATAAAATTAGAGAATTTATCCATAAATTGATCATCAGTTACACTATTTCTTTCTTGTAGAGCTCCGGCAACTGCAGATCTAACAGACTCACCATAAATACTTTTTAAAGCAGGATTATCTTCAACATAACGAACCATCGTGACAGGATTTAAACCACCACTGTCTGTCGCTTTGGCGGTATAAACCGCAACATTGGTCGGATCAGAGGCATCGACAATAATATACCCATCGCCGGCCTCAGTTTTTTTCACATCATATCCCGGTACCCCCGCATTACTGGCCGCGATTGCCCCCATAGCATGACTATTATCAGCTTCACTACGTTCATTAATTGCGCCTATTAGTGTGGCACCGGCAGGCCCCATTGCTTCAGTTATTAAAGCAGCACCCTTATTAATATAGGTTTGAGGGTCTGTGATTGCGTCGATTACTGTGTTCTTAATTACATCACCAATTCCCCCGGACAAATCGGGAAACCAACCTTCGGTTTCGGCTTGAATAAGTATGTCATGTGTTGGTGAGCGATCTATATCTGCAAGATGCCCAGGTATACTTATTTTATCTAAGAAATCCATAAAACCAACTACGGCTTCTATCTTTTCACCCATTTTGCTACCTTTTTAAAAGTGTAATTCTATTATGATAATTCATTACCATAAGGTATGCAAATTTAGATTATATCCGGCATATCGGAAAAAATAGCTTTAATACCCTGTTCAAAAAGCCATTCGGCGCGCTCTTCGTCATTAATTGTATAAGCGAGAAGGGGCTTATTATAGGCGGCCAGTTGCATGATTTGCTCCTGTGTAATGGTATTGCCGTTTACATTGATGGTTGAGGCTTTCAAATGATCCGCAATATCACGCCAATTTTCAGGGATATCTGTATCCAGCAAATAACCACGCGCCCAGTCCGGCGCTAAATCCAGACATACTTCCAGACTTTGAATGTTAAATGATGACAATAATAGGCGATCCGGCTCATCCCAGTATGTTGCAAGCATATCCAAAGCCGCCTCGGTTGTTTCAACCTCTCGCGACGGGCATGGTTTCATTTCCAAATTAAGCCCCATATCGCGCTCAATGATGGCATCCAGTGCCTCTTCTAAGGTTGGCACGGGCTCACCCGCAAAGCTTTCCCCAAACCAGTTTCCTGCCTCCAGATTTTGAAGCTCCTTATAGGTGATGTCTTTCATCTGAATATCTGCGCCAGTGATCCGTTGCAAATGATCATCATGAAAAATAACAGCGACAGAATCTTTCGTTAGCTTGACATCTAGTTCCACCCACATACAGCCCATATCTGCCGCGGTGTGAATGCCGGCGATTGTGTTTTCAGGAGCATAGGCAGCCGCGCCGCGATGTCCGATAATTTTTGGAAGTATCAACATAAATCAGGTTATAGCGTGAAGTGAGTGGGAAACGAAGCGTTTATTTTCTTGATCACGCATTATGATTATGTATATTATAAATAACAATATAAAGGAGAATTTCATGTCAATATCATTCTTTGAAGAACTAATGTTTGGTGATCCAGAAGGAGATTATGGACGAGTTTTAAGGTACAAGCATAATGATATTGAATACGACGAAGGTACTCTGAAAGGGGCGTGGGTCTTATGCCGGGTATGGGATCGCAAAACTTTTACCATAGGAGATGGCGAAACAATGACCTTTGAAAAGGGCCAAAATGTTACATTTTCTATTAATAAAAAACTTTTAACAGGTGAAATAACCGGCCTTAAGGACGGCACAATGATTGATGTCAAATACACCGATGATGCCGGAGAAGAGCAATGGACAGGTGCTCATATTTTTGCTGATAATGTGACACCGGCTTAATAATATCTCTTCCTTATTCTTCTAAATAAAAATATGTGTTTCTATAGGATATAGCGGGCTTAAACCCGTTTTCTGCCATTTCGTTCATCATCTCTCGACCAGCATAGTAATATTGACGATCAAAAAAGCCATTACGGACAAGTTCTTCCGCAATCTGATATTTCTCAAACTCTTCTGACCAAAATGCGCGCACTTGATATAGATAAACATCGGCGGCAAATATGGTGGGCGCAATATCACTATGCTTAATCCATCCATTACGTTGCCCAATATAAAAATAACTCATCATTCCCGCGAAACAGAAAGCAATAAGCATAAGACATAGCAAAATACGCCGAAAGGATTTGTGCGCCTTCGGTAAAGGGTTGCGTTTATACGTCATATTAACATTATAACACTAATTTATTCGAAGCATGAATTTTACAAATAAAAAAGGAGCGCTTCTTGGATAGAACGCTCCTTTTATAACTAAATTCACTTAAAAGCTTACCCTTCGGCAGCTTCTTTTTCCGGCTTCGCAATTGGCTCACCAGTTTTTTGATCAACACGTTTCATGGAAAGCTTCACTTTACCGCGATCATCCATACCAATGACTAATACTTTCACCGCTTCACCTTCATTAACAACGTCAGTTGTTTTGGCTGTGCGGTCATTTTGTAGTTCAGAGATATGAACCAAGCCGTCTTTTGCGCCCATAAAGTTAACAAACGCACCAAAATCAACGCATTTTACGACTTTACCATCGTAAACCTTGCCAACCTCAGGCTCATCTGTCAGACCTTTGATCCAGTTCACCGCATCATCTAAAGATTTTTGCTCGGATGCTGCGACTTTTACGGTGCCATCATCATCGATATCAATTTTCGCGCCGGTTGTTTCGCAAATTTCGCGAATAACCTTACCGCCGGTTCCGATAATATCGCGGATTTTATCCGTTGGAACTTTTAATGTGACAATCTGTGGTGCATGCTCGGACAATCCTGTACGTGATGTATCCAACGCCTTTGCCATTTCGCCAAGAATATGCATACGTCCGTTTTTGGCTTGCTCCAAGGCAACTTCCATAATTTCCTGCGTAATGGATGTAATTTTAATATCCATTTGTAAGGACGTAATCCCATCGGCAGTTCCCGCAACTTTGAAATCCATATCCCCAAGGTGATCTTCATCACCAAGAATATCTGTCAAAACCGCAAAATCTTTCCCTTCTTTAATCAAGCCCATCGCAATACCCGCAACCGGACGTGGCAAAGGAACACCGGCATCCATCAGAGAAAGCGACGTACCGCAAACCGTTGCCATTGAAGATGACCCGTTTGATTCAGTAATTTCGGATACAACACGCATCGTATAAGGGAAATCAGCCGCATCAGGTAATAAAGGACGAATGGCGCGCCATGCTAGTTTGCCATGACCAATCTCACGGCGACCCGGAGAGCCCATACGACCTGCTTCACCAACTGAATAAGGCGGGAAGTTATAATGAAGCATAAAACGTTCACGGTAATCGCCGTGAAGCGCATCAATCATTTGTTCATCTGACCCTGTTCCAAGCGTTGTCACAACAATCGCCTGCGTTTCGCCGCGCGTAAATAATGCTGAACCATGCGTACGTGGCAATAAACCAACTTCTGCAACAATCGGACGTACAGTTTTAGTATCGCGACCATCAATACGGTTGCCTGTTTTCAAGATATCTCCGCGTACCACATCTGCCTCGACTGATTTAAACATGGAATTTAACAATGCCTGATCGATCCCATTTTCTTCATCTAAAAATGCTTCAATCGCGGTATCACGAACATTACCAACCGCGGCATAACGCTCTTGCTTTTCTTTAATGCTATAGGCCTTTGACACGTCTTTTTCGAATTTCTTCTTCATGTCTTTGGCAAGCTTTTCTTTAACAGGATCAGCTTCCGGAAGATCCCATGGGTCTTTCGCGGCCATTTCGGCAAATTCGATAATGCCGTCAATCACAGATTTATAAGCCTTTTGACCATGTGCCACAGCGCCCAACATCACATCTTCAGATAACTCAGATGCTTCGGATTCAACCATCAACACACCTTCAACCGTACCGGCAACAACCAAATCAAGATTGGACTCTTTTTGCTCTTCCAATGTTGGGTTAATGACATATTCATTATTAATATAGCCCACACGTGCCGCGCCAATCGGGCCCATAAACGGAATGCCTGAAATCGTTAGTGCTGCTGAGCAACCAACCATGGCAACCATATCCGGGTCATTTTCCATGTCATGGGTCAAAACTGTTGCGATGACCTGAACTTCATTCAAAAATCCTTTTGGAAATAGGGGACGCACCGGACGGTCAATTAAACGTGATGTTAATGTCTCTTTCTCGGTAGGCATGCCTTCGCGCTTTTTATATCCACCCGGAATTTTACCGGCGGCGTAATATTTTTCGATATAATTTACAGTTAGCGGGAAAAAATCCTGACCCGGCTTGACACTCTTTGCACCAACAACGGTACAAAGCACACTTGTTTCACCGTAAGTTGCAATCACAGCGCCATCGGCCTGACGTGCAATCTTACCAGTTTCCAAAGTCAGCGTGCGTCCGCCAAATTCGATTTCTTTTTTAAAAATGTTAAACATACTTTTCTTTCTTTCATAATATTAAGAAGCCCTTTTTCCCTATGAAAAAGAGCGCATGAAACGCGCAGATGCTAAACCATCAATGTTTTGAAAAGCTTTGGTCCCGGGTGGACTGTTAAAAACAAAGCCTAAATCTTTGCTCTTAATCGTCAACCTGAAAACCACATCTCGCGCCTTTCACGCCTTTTTTATGCCATGAACAATGCGCTAAGTCAAAGTCTTATTCACCTCATTAAGCGGCGGCAATCTCGGGAAAGCTAATTTGTGCATCCATGAATTTTTTTGCGGCGGCGGCAACTTCAGGATCAAAGGGCAGGGAGGTTTCTATCAATTCAAACGCCCCTTTGTGATAGACCGTTTCCAGGCAGTGACCTTGCGCAACCTCTCCGGCCTGAGCCGCTGACCATGCGGGCAGAATGACATGATTATCTTTATATTTAAAATGGGGGGGATGTTCATCGCCATATATTTCTCGTAAACAAGCTTTATCTTTACCCATTATTTTTGAGATTTGGCTTAAAACAACATCCATATGCACCATTTGAAAGTGTCCCTTATCATCGGTTTGGATATTTCCCCCTAAGCATGAGCCATCGGGTAATTTACATGTCAATATTTTGGGCGCGCGTATGCGCTCTGTGCGAATTACTGCATCACCGGTTTCATTTCCAGTTTCAAACTTCATTTTGCTCTCAGGCTTATTATGCGCCACAGCAATCCACGCATCTAACATTGATTTTCGTGGCTTTGTTTCAGGCTTGCCTTTTTTGGAATACTTATCGACTTCAACTTTTTCCTTGAACCAGCCATAGAGCGCCTCGGCATGTTCAGTGGGGATATAATTACGTATAATTTTGGCGGTGTTTTTATATGTGTCTGCCCAATCGCGTTCAATGCCAAAAGAATCAATTAATAAATTTGCGCCCGGAACCAGAAGTACTTCCTGATTATAAAACGGATTTAAGCGAACCTCTGCTATTCGTCCCATTTGATGAGCATGGCTATAAGCTGAGGAATTCGTTGCTATTTCAATCTCTGAGCGGGGAAAATTATAAGCATCATGATTTCCAACCAGACCATGATCTATATGCTGTACAGCCGATAATGCATTCCATGCATCCGCCGAATCTTTATTACTCATATCACCCAGACATACAATTCGTGTCGTAATGCCGTCGGATTCTTCTAATTGAAATGCATGAAGACGTAATTGGTGAATGTGATCCATTGCACTGCGACCATCTACACGCTGTGCAGGTTTATCGTCTTTATGAACGTCCTCACCGTGATGGGCGCATGTAAAATATATTGTTCTTAAACTATTGCAATCACTTGCATTTTCCTGCATATGAGCCATAACAAAAACCCTCCCTTTTTGTTGCCTAAGGTGAGTAACAAAAAGAAAGGGTTTAATGCAAGAAAAAAAAGGCTTATGCCGCGATTTTTTGCGGACCTTTTTCAAATAGCTCGGCTACATAATCCCAATTCACCAAATTATCAACGAATGCTTCCAAATATTTCGGGCGGGCATTACGATAATCAATGTAATAAGAATGCTCCCATACGTCACAACCTAAGATAGGTGTCTTACCGTGAATAAGTGGGTTTTCACCATTGGGTGTATTCGTTACTTCCAATTTGCCGGTTTTGTTATCTTGCGCCAACCAGACCCATCCTGACCCGAATTGACCCGTTCCTTTTTTAACGAACTCATCGCGAAAACTTTCATATCCGCCAATATCACTATCAATTTTTGATTGCAATGATCCGGGAAGTGACGTGCCGCCGCCGCCTGACTTCATCCAGTTCCAAAAATGCAGATGGTTGTAATGTTGCCCCAGTTGATTAAACAAACCAGGCTTATTTTTATATGCCCAAACCATGGCATCTTCCAAAGATGCATTTTCTTGACCTGTACCTTGAATCAATTCATTGCCTTTATCGACATAGGCTTTATGGTGTTTATCATGATGATATTCTAATGTCTCCGAAGACATATAAGGGCCAAGCGCATCATAGGAATAGGGAAGATCAGGTAATTTAAATGTCATTTTGTTTCTCCTTTTTGTTCGATGATCATATATTATCTTACCAATAACCTAAGCAGTTAGTTTCAAATAGCAAATGGAAAAATTAGATACTTATCTCCGTGAAGAACTACAAAAATGTGACCCTGATCGCTATCTGGTTAGCCTTTTTGCGCCGAAAGATCGGCGTGAAGCCTTATGGGCGTTATTTCTTTTTAATCATGAGATTTCCAAAACGCGTTTTGTCGTCACCGAAACCCAGCTCGGCCTTATACGTTTGCAATGGTGGCGGGAGGAAATTGACAAGCTTTACAAACAACATTTGGCACCCGATCACCCTGTTCTTCAAGGCTTAGAAGCCGCCATACGTAATTATGCCCTGCCTAAAGCGTTGTTTGATAATATGATCTTTGCACGCGAATTTGATTTGGAAGATGTCAGTCCGCAAGGGTTAGAGGGGCTGATTAATTATGCCGATTTGACGACGACGCCGCTCAATAAACTGGCTCTTCAAATTTGCGGTGATGACCCAATGGAGGAGGTCGTGCAGGATATTTCAGTTTTTTCGGCTCTACTTCACTTATTCCGGCTTATTCCCGTCCATCAAAAACATAATTTTATTCTGCTGCCGGAAACGATGCAGGAAGCGGTTCAGGAGAAGTTGATGACCTACATTAAGATTAAGCCGCAATCACCTTTATTAAAAGCGCAATATGCATTATCGAAGATTTATCTGAAACAACTCAAATCGGTTCATTTTGATGTCAATGACCCTATATTGAATAAGCCGCCTAGGTTCAAAGAATTACGGGTTGCTTTGTCCGTATCATGTCTTTAAAGCGCTCAAACAAGTAATAACTATCTTGAGGGCCGGGGGAGGCTTCGGGGTGGTATTGCACCGAAAATGCCGGATAATCTTTGACAAATAATCCTTCATTAGAGCCATCGAATAAGCTGATATGAGAGGCCGCCACATTCGCAGGCAGCGTTTTTTCCAGAACAGCAAAGCCATGATTTTGTGATGTGATCTCCACCAGACCAGTTTTTAAATCTTTCACCGGTTGATTTGCGCCGCGGTGACCCAGATGCATTTTCTCGGTTTTCGCACCGAGCGCCAGAGCAAGCAATTGATGACCCAGACAAATACCGAAAATCGGAATGTTTTTAGTCATGAGTTCCTTAATCATCGGCACCGCATACATCGCCGTTGCCGCCGGATCGCCAGGGCCATTTGATAGAAAGACGCCATCGGGTTGATGTGCCAAGATATCCTCAGCGCTGGATTGAGCGGGCACAACAGTTACGCGGCATCCCGCCCCGACAAGACAGCGCAAGATATTGCGCTTTGCGCCGTAATCAACGGCGACGACATGAAATTCAGGGTTTTCAGCAGTGGCATATCCTTTATCGAGCGACCATAAGCCTTCCTCCCATTTATAACTTTGGGTACAGGACACATCCTTGGCAAGATCCAGACCTTCTAATCCGCTCCATGCTTTTACGTCCTTAAGGATTTGATCAATGTCAAAGTTGCCATCAGGATGATAAACGACCGCCCCCTTTGGCGCGCCATTATCACGAATATATTGGGTCAGGGCGCGTGTGTCGATCCCGCTAATTCCGACCAGATTATATTCTTCCATCCACTCAACCAGCGTTTTTGTATTACGCCAATTTGAGGGCGCGGTCGGATCTTCGCGGACAATCATTCCAAGCGCGTACGGATTGGTGGTTTCAATATCTTCGTTATTCGTACCTACATTTCCAATATGGGGGAATGTGAAATTAATAATCTGCCCCGCATAGCTGGGGTCGGTCATAATTTCCTGATACCCCGTCATGGAGGTATTAAAACAAATCTCTCCGATTTTTTGTAATTGAGCGCCAAAGCCATAGCCTTTAAAGGTTGTGCCGTCTTCCAAAACGATAATCGCGGTTGGAATTTTCTTTGTGTGTGATTGTTCTCTAGACATGAAACCATAACATATATAATTTGATGCTAATTACAATATTAAAGGATGGTTTTATGGACAAAAGAGGTGAATTTAATACGGCAATGAAGGAAGCCATGCGTAATAAGGATGCCATTGCCCTTGCGACCATCCGTTTAATCATGGCGGCACTAAAGGATAAAGATATTGTTGCCCGCGGCGATGGTAAGGTTGAAGGCATTACAGAAGCCGAAATTTTATCCATGTTACAATCCATGATTAAACAACGCATTGAATCCGCCAAAACTTATGCCGAAGCTGAGCGTTTTGATCTAGCGGAACGCGAAGAAATTGAGATCAAGGTCATCACTCAATTTTTACCGCAACAATTATCTGACTCTGAGATCAGTGCGAACATTGATTCACTGATCAATGAGCTTCAGGCCAATAACATAAAGGATATGGGGCGCGTCATGGCGGAGTTAAAAGCCCGCTATGCCGGTCAAATGGATATGGGTAAAGCCAGCGGGATGATCAAACAAAAACTCGCCGCATAAATATAATTAGGTGTAATCAAGGTAATTATTCATGAAATTTTTTCTGATACTTTTTCTATTTCTTCTGCCATTTCAGGCACAGGCAAAACAATCTTTTGATGCGTGGTTAAAAACTTTTAAAGCCAGAGCCGCGCAACAGGGCATATCACAAAGTACGTTAACGCTGGCGCTGGCAAATATCAGCCCCAACATGCGTGTGATTGAATTGGACGGTAATCAACCAAGTGCCAAATGGACGTTCGCCAAATATCGTAACAAAATTGTGGATCCTGTCCGGATTAAAAAGGGACGGGAAATGTACCAAAAACATTATAAAGCCCTGAAACAAACAGAAGCAAAATACGGTGTTCCGGCGGAAATCATTGTCGCGCTTTGGGGGGTAGAATCAAATTTCGGTGTTAACACCGGCGGCTTTGATGTTATTCCCGCATTGGCAACCTTGGCATGGGATGGGCGACGTGAAAAATTATTTACCGATGAACTAATTGCCGCGCTAAAAATTATTGATGCCGGTCATGTCACACATAATAACATGAAGGGATCATGGGCGGGTGCCATGGGGCAATGCCAATTCATGCCGTCCAGCTTTATGCGTTTGGCGCAGGATGGAAACGGCGATGGCAAAAAAGATATATGGGGAACGGAAGAAGATGTTTTTGCCTCGGCTGCCAATTATTTATCCAAAAGCGGATGGCAATCTGGATATAGATGGGGACGTGAAGTAGTTATCCCCAAGAATTTTCCTAAAAATCTGGAGGGAATGGACGTAAAAAAACCGCTATCTTTTTGGCAAAAATCAGGTGTACGCCTTCCCGGCGGGGGAAAACTTCCACAATCTGATAATATTTCCGCGTCCTTGATTGCGCCTGATGGGATTGGCGGCGATGCATTCCTTGCGTATGATAATTTCAGAGTGATAATGAAATGGAACAGATCAACATACTTTGCGACATCCGTCGGATTAATTGCTGATCAAATCGCACGTTAAATAACGAAGATCTATTATGACGCAATTTAAACTTTTTCTTCTATTAAGCCTGCCACTGACAATGCTGTTCGGATGTACGCAAACCCAGCTTGGCGCTCATGTCGGCAAGCAAGTTTATACCGAATCAAAATCCAGAGGCACATTTAAGGTTGGAACACCTTACAAAATTAAAGGGCGGCAATATCAACCAAAAGAGACCTACAGCCATACTGAAACCGGCACCGCATCATGGTATGGCCCTGGTTTTCATGGTAAAAAAACGGCCAATGGCGAAATATTTAATAAGTTCGAATTGACCGCCGCACACAGAACCCTTCAAATGCCCAGTTTGATTGAGGTCACAAATTTAAATAATGGAAAATCCATTGTGTTGCGCGTGAATGACCGCGGCCCCTTTGCACATGATCGTATTTTAGATGTATCAGAGCGCGGCGCTGAGTTGTTAGGATTTAAACATCAAGGTACCGCCAAAATTAAAATTAAAGTCCTTACGGAAGAAAGTAAGGATATTGCCGATATAGCAAAAACAGGGAGAAGTACCAAAGGCATGGAAGTTGCTTATAATCAGGCAGGACGCTCCACAATATCTAAACATACGCCGCCCCATATTGATCCATCCACTATTCCCCAATATGAGCCTATGGCGGTCACAAACGTTGAAGAAGAAGTTTTATATGATCCGTTTATTCCGGGGCATACTGATAAGAGCGGGCGTTTTCTTCCGGACCCTGTTGTTAAAAATACAATTAATCCTACAGGAAAAATTTACATACAGGCAGGGTCATTTGGTAATCCCAATAATGCGCGCAACTTATCTGGTCGTCTGGGCACCATTGCCGCATCAAGCGTGACGCCAGTTGAGGTTGGCGGCAGCACGTATCACCGCGTACGTTTGGGACCATTCCCCGACCTCTCACAGGCGAAAAGCGCCCTAAGCCGCGTTGCCGCAAGCGGTCAAAACAGCGCAATTATAGTTGTGGAGTAAGCGAAGGCATAGAATTATCAGATTGAGGTAAATCCGGAGTAGCCGTGTCAATATATCCATCTGCACCCGGACTTAAGGGGCGTCCGACTCTGTTAACACCTAAAACAGGTCTGCCTAACTTATCTTTGAAAGGTGGAAGACTTGAATAGCCTATATTGAAATTATTTCGATCTTCCATACGCGAACCTTACATAATTACCTTCCTATTTATATAATACTTTCTTACATACAACACAAATTTGTCCGTGATTTTGTGGCGCGGGCTGTGTATGCTTTTTCTATGTTTAGAATCATCCTACTTACTTTTCTTCTTTTTGTGTTTCCCATACAGATCTCGCTTGCGCAAGACTTACAAACTGCGGCAGAGGAGGCTTATATCATCGATTTTGATACAGGGAGCGTGCTGTATAAAAAGAATGAAGATGAAAAAATGCCTACATCTTCGATGAGTAAAGTTATGACCATGCTCGCCGTTTTCGAAGCTTTGGAAGATGGACGCTTAAAGCTGGATGAAGAACTAATGGTTAGCCAAAAAGCATGGGAAAAAGGCGGCTCCAAAATGTTTGTGGAGGTTGGCAAAAAAGTCAAAGTTGAAGATCTTATTCGTGGCGTGATTGTTCAATCGGGTAATGATGCAACCATTGTTTTGGCGGAAGCATTGGCGGGAACCGAGGAGGCATTTGGCAAACAAATTACTGATCTGGCGCATAAGCTGGGTATGGATAATACTAATTTTACCAATGCAAGCGGCTGGCCTGATGATAATCATTACTCAACTGCAAAAGATCTGGCGATTTTAACGCGCTACATGATCAAAACTTATCCGCAATACTACCATTATTTTGCGGAGCCTGACTTTGAATATAATGGCATTACCCAAGGCAATCGTAATCCTCTATTGACGCGCGATATTGGCGCAGATGGTGTTAAAACAGGTCATACAGAAGGGGCAGGTTATGGTTTAATTGGATCAGGTATCCGCGAAGATCGCCGCGTTATTATGGTTTTAAATGGCATGACAAGCATGCAGGAACGAGCCGATGAAGGGGCGCGCCTGATGGAATGGGCGCTACGTAATTTTAAAAATAAGAAACTTTTTAGTGAAGGACAAATTGTCTCCCATGCGAATGTTGTTTTGGGAACTAAAGAAACTCTTGCTCTACGCGTTGATGAAACAATTTACTTGACCGTTCCACTTAGTGGATCCGATGAAATCACAGCCTCTGCTACCTTTGATAACCCCGTGACAGCACCAATTATGGAAGGGGCGCGCCTTGGCACGCTTAAGATATATATTCCTAATTTTGGACACATTGAAAAACCATTATTTGCAGCAGAAACAATTGAAGAACTTGGTTTCTTTAATAAGGTTATGGCAAAATTTTCTCTGTTAATTAAACAGAACTTATAAGGTTACGAGAAACATATAATGACGAGACGTTTCATTACGTTTGAAGGCGGCGAGGGTGCGGGTAAAACCACGCAGATACAGATTCTCGCCGAAAGATTGAGGCAAAACGGAACAGATGTCATCACCACCAGAGAGCCAGGCGGCGTGCCGGAAGCAGAAAAAATTCGTGATCTTCTGGTACAAAAAGATGGCGGGCGTTGGGATGCACTTAGTGAGTGTATGTTATTTTTTACGGCGCGGCGTATGCATATCAATACACTCATTGAACCTGCTTTACAGGAAGGTAAAACCGTTATTTGTGATCGCTTTACAGATTCCACCATCGCATATCAGGGCTATGGGCATAATTTTGATCTAAATAAAATTCAACAGGTACAAAACATTAGTATCGGCAACTTTAAGCCCGATCAAACGTTCTTGCTCGATTTGCCTGTTGAGATGGGTTTAAAACGTTCAAAAAAACGCTTATCCGATCAACTTTCAAATGAAGATAAATTTGAAGATTTGGACATAGCATTTCATGAACGCCTGCGTCAGGGTTTTTTGACATTGGCACATAATGAACGAGAGCGATTTCATATTATAGATGCACAAAATGATATAGACACGATTGCCGCCGATATATGGGAGAATATCAAATGAGTAGTTTATTTGATCCCGATGAGGAACCGTTTGATCCCTATGATCAGGATGACATAGCCACTGGCGATACTATAGCGCCTTTCTTACCTGCAAAAGAAAGTAGCGTTTTTTTCTCAGATCAAAATCTGGATGAGTCTTTTATTGCGTCCTTATCAAAAGACACTTTGCCACATGCTATTATTTTATCGGGACCAAAAGGGATCGGAAAGGCGACTTTTGCGTATCGTTTGGCGCGCTTTTTATTTAAATATGGCAAGCAAGAAACAGATGCCAATAGCTTATTTGGGGATGCAGCGCCCATTGAATATCCGAAAACTATGGACATGAATGCCGACGACCCTGTCTTTAGACGCATCGTTAGTGGCGGCTATCCTGATTTTATGGCGCTAGAACCATTGGAAGATAAAAAGGGGCTGGATGTTGCACAAATACGCAAAGTTGCCCCCTTTCTGAGACGTACAGCCTCTGAAGATGGTGGATGGCGTATTGTGCTGGTGGATGATGCCGATACCATGAACCGCAGTGCACAAAACGCCTTATTAAAAATTCTGGAAGAGCCGCCCGCAAGAGCTATGCTCATTTTAGTAACCCATAATATTGGCGCATTTTTGCCAACCATCCGTTCACGATGTCGCCTGTTAGATATTGACCCGCCCAATTTTGAATTGTTCTTATCACTCTTACAACGTCAAAATCCTGATATTTCCTCTAACGAGGCGTTCTTGCTTTATGAATATTCATCCGGCAGTATTGGCAAGGCCTTGCAATTTATAGACTTCCAGGGTTTGGAAACATTTAATGAACTTATCACGCATCTAAGTTCATTTCCTGAACCTGATTTTGAAAAAATCCATTTCTTCTGTGAGCAATTTGGTAAATCCGGAAAAGAACAAATTTGGCGAAATTTTTCGGATCTGATCCAATGGATATTTCAAACGCTTGCGCTGTCAAAAGCACGAAATAAGGATTTAATCACGCAATTATCTCCTTTATCTACCATGAATAATCTTTGGTCGCTTGAAGAACAGTTGGAAATATGCCAAATGTTAGAGAGTAAATTACATCGAGCCGATTTTGCCAATCTGGATAAAAAGCAAACCGCGCTTGAAATATTTATGCTTTTACATCAACATCTGGCGAAATGACCCTTTTTTATGAGCGATAAAACCTTTTATATTACTACTCCGATTTACTATGTGAATGGCGATCCGCATATGGGGCATGTCTATTGCACTGTCTCTTGCGATGTTTTAGCTCGCTTCAAAAGGCTAGACGGGTTTCGTACGCATTTTTTAACCGGTACAGATGAACATGGCTTAAAAGTTTATCAATCTGCGCGTGATAAAGATATGTCCCCGCAGGAAGTGACCGATTTACACTCCCAAAATTTCCGTGACTTACAACCTTTATTCAATTTATCCAATGATGACTTCATACGTACAACCGAAGATCGCCATAAAAAAGGCGCGCAAGCTCTTTGGAGTAAATTAGAGGAGGCGGGAGATATCTATCTTGACAGTTATGCCGGCTGGTATGCTGTGCGCGATGAGGCATATTATAATGAGGATGAATTATATGACGATGAAAAGGGTGTAAAACGCGCCCACGCCAGCGGTGCAGAGGTCAAATGGGTCGAGGAGGAGAGTTATTTCTTCAAACTATCCGAATGGCAAGATCGCCTATTAGAATTTTATGAGCAGCATCCGGATTTCATTCACCCCAGTTCCTCAAAAAATGAGATTATCAGCTTTGTGAAGGGCGGCTTAAAGGATTTATCCATCAGCCGCACAACATTTGATTGGGGCGTTCCGGTGCCCGGCAATGAAAAACACGTCATGTATGTTTGGATTGACGCGCTCGCCAATTATATGACCGCATTGGGCTATCCCGAAAAAACTGATTTATTCAACACATTCTGGCCCGCAGATATTCATATGGTCGGCAAAGAAATTACGCGTTTTCACTGTGTGTATTGGCCGGCTTTTTTAATGTCTGCAGGACTTTCCACGCCCAAAGCCGTTTTTGGACATGGCTGGATGACCGTTGAAGGTGAAAAAATGTCCAAATCTGTCGGCAATGTGATCACGCCTCAGACTTTAATTGATCGTTATGGCCTTGATCCGGCGCGTTTCATTTTATTACGAATTGCGCCGTTTGGAAATGATTGCGATTTTTCCCATGAAACTGCGGTTAATCTGATTAATGCGGAATTAGCAAATGGGCTTGGAAACCTTGCCCAGCGCACGCTCTCTATGATTATCAAAAACTGCGATGAACAAATCGGCGCTCGCGACAATCTCACCCTAGAGGATGAAGCATTATTATCCCAAGCTTATCAAATGTTAGAGGGTGTACGTGTTGAATTTGATGCTGTACGTCTCCATAAAGGAATGGAAATAATCTGGAAGGTGGTCTCCGCCGCGAATGGATATATTGATTCCCAAGCGCCATGGGCCCTGAAAAAAACGGATATAGCCCGCATGAAAGTTGTATTATCGGTGTTATCCGAAGTTATTCGCTGCCTTGGGTTAATTATCCAACCCATTATGCCTGATAGCGGCGGAAAAATACTCGATCAGCTTAAAGTCCCCGAAGATCAACGCAGTTTTGAATATCTCTCACCGAATCATGCCCTTAGCGAGAATATTACTATCGACCCGCCTCAGGGCGTGTTCCCACGATTGGTTGAGGAGGATGCCGCATAATGTGGATCGATTCTCACTGCCACCTTGATCATAATCGTTTTCTGAATCTCGGCGGCGGATCAGAGATTGTAAGCCGCGCACAGGCGCAGGACGTATCGGGCATGCTCTCCATAAATTGTGAAATTGCAGCCGAGTTTGATGAATTACTGGATTTGGTCAAGCCCCAGAAAAATGTTTGGTGCACAATTGGCACGCACCCACATGATAGCGGGGTTGAAGCTGAAAAGAATATCACCCTTGAGCAGCTATGTAGGAAGGCACTCTCGCATGAGAAAGTGGTCGGTATAGGCGAAAGCGGATTGGATTATTTTTATAAAAACAGCCCCGTTGATGACCAGCAGGCAAGCTTTCGCAAGCATATTCGTGCCTGTATAGAGACAGATATGCCATTAGTTATTCATGCCCGTGATGCCGATGAAGACATTATACGCATCGTGCGTGAAGAAGCGGGAAAAGATAATCAGAAAAATTTGCGCGGCGTCTTTCATTGTTTTAGCTCCGGCGCAGAATTGGCACGTCAAGGCGTTGATTTTGGATTTTACGTGTCATTTTCAGGAATATTAACATTTAAAAAATCGACTGAGCTACGCGACATTGCGAAAAATGTGCCTCTTGATCGGCTATTAGTGGAAACGGATGCGCCTTTTTTGGCACCTGAACCACATCGTAAGGAAATGAATGAGCCTAAATATGTGCCTTTTACGGGACAAGTTTTGGCGGATATTCATAATTTGACCTCCAAAGAAATGGCCGAGCAAACCAAAAATAACTTCTTTGACCTGTTTACTAAGGCGGCACAAACATGGGTCAATTAAAAATCACAATTCTTGGTTGCGGCGCGTCGGGGGGCGTTCCCGCGATTGGTAATAATTGGGGAGAATGCGATCCGACTAATCCACGTAATAATCGCATGCGCTCATCAATATCAATACAATCTGAAAATACAACGATTGTAGTTGATACAGGGCCGGATTTTAGACACCAAATTAACCGTGCCAATATTTCCAAAATTGATGCCATTTTATATACGCATGCCCATGGTGACCATGTGGCGGGTATTGATGAACTGCGCGCTTTTCAAAGACGCTACAAAAAGGCCATTCCTGTCTATAGCAATCAAGTCACCATAGATAAATTATCTCGCCAGTTTGATTATATGTTTAAGGATATCAGTAACGGCTTTTATCCGAAGGTTCTTGATCCTTATATCTTTAAAGACACTGATTACACTCTGCCACAAACTATCGGTGATATTAATTTTGTTCCTGTCGAACAAGATCATGCCACTTGTATTTCTTTGGGCTTTCGTTTTGGCAATATTGGCTATTCAACGGATATGATTAACTTGTCTGATGAGTCCATAAGCGCGTTTAAAGGCATTGATACATGGATAGTGGACGGGGCGGGGTATTTTTATGATCCAATTACCGTGCATGCCAATGTGCCGCGATTATTAGAATTGAATGAAAAAATTGGCGCAAAGAAAATTTATTTAACGCATATGTCTCTCATGATGGATTTCGAAGATATGCTAAAGCGGCTTCCCGATGGATTTTATCCCTGTTATGATGGATTAGAATTTTTGACCGACAACATATTATAAAATAGAGGATATCTCACATGAATTATCTCGTATTAATGCGCCATGGCGAAAGCCAATGGAATTTGGAAAACCGTTTTACCGGCTTTCATAATATTGATCTCTCCGATGCCGGCCGCAAGGAAGCCGCGGAGGCAGGACAAGCCTTGAAAAAGCTAGGTGTCACCTTCGATCAAGTGTTCACTTCAACACTGCAACGCGCCTATCATACCGCTGAAATCGCGCTAAAAGAAGCTGGGCAGGCGGATTTGCTAGACACCATGATCAAGCATGATGACCTGCGTGAGCGCGATTATGGTGATCTGACAGGTCTTAACAAAGATGAAACCCGTGCAAAATATGGTGATGAGCAGGTACATATCTGGCGCCGTTCTTACGATGTGAACCCGCCGGGCGGCGAATGTCTGCAAGACGTGGTCGAAAACCGTGTTCGTCCGTATTATGAAGCAGAAATAAAACCAATGCTGGATCAGGGTCAAAACATTCTAATCGCCGCGCATGGAAATTCCCTGCGTGCCATGTTGATTATTTTAGGCGTTGAAACACCGGAGAGTATCAACGCCGCGGAAATCCCGACCGGCGCGCCGCTGATTTTCGAACTTGAAAACGGTAAAATCCAAAAACGTTATTTTTTGAGTGAAAAAGAAGCCGCTTAAAAAGCTAATAAAAAAACCGCCATTAGGCGGTTTTTTTTATTATTCTGATTAACGACGGATGCCGTTCTTTTTGATAATTTCTTGGTAGCGATCTTCGCTTTTTCCTCGGACGTAGTCAAGTAACTTACGTCGACGTGCTACCATCGCAAGCAAGCCGCGACGTGAGTGGAAATCCTGTTTGTGTTCTTGCATGTGGTTAGACAAATTTGTAATGCGTTCGGTTAAGATCGCGATTTGAACCTCTGGTGAACCGGTATCGGCTTTGCCAGTTGCATTGTCTTTAATAACTTCTGTTTTACGTTCTAGTGTAATCGACATCGTTTTCTCCTTTGTTGGTTGTTATGGTTTGAATACGCGGATGGGCTCTATACGCGGACCTGTGACATTCACCAATGCGACCAATTTATCATTATAGATCGCGGCGGCTTCATCGCCTTCTTCGGTGTTAATCCCTGACATGAGTAATCGGTCATAATCAGGTCTTGCCACGAAAGAAAGTACATTTCCGTTTCTAAGCTTATTTGCCTCCGCCTCAGTCAGAGCCAGTGCCGGGATGTCGTCTAGCACAGTCTCCAGCGGGTGCAACACGCCTTCAAGATTGGTTTTATCGTCCATTTGCTCCAGAAAGTCAAGCGAAACCGCATCTCTTTCATGAAAAGGGCCGACGGCGGTGCGGCGCAAAGCTGTCACATAGCCTTCCGTGCCTAATCTATGAGCTAAATCGCGGGCAATGGCACGCACGTACGTGCCTTTTCCGCACACACATTCCAAACGTAATGTGTCTGGCGTAATCTCTAAAACATCCAGTTTTTCGATATAAACAATTCGTGATTTAATCTCAACATCATGCCCCGCACGCGCCAAATCATAAGCGCGCTGTCCATCAATTTTAACGGCGGAATATTTTGGCGGAATTTGCTCGACGTCACCAATAAAGGCGGGCAGGGCGGATGTGATGTCTTCAACGCTAGGGCGTTTATCGGATGTGGCGATAATTTCACCTTCTGCGTCATCTGTGTCCGTACGTGTGCCCCATTTGATGGTAAATACATAGGTTTTTAGTGATTCCTGTACCAGATATACAAGCTTTGTGGCATCCCCCAGCGCCAAAGGTAAAATGCCGGTCGCCAAGGGGTCTAATGTTCCTGAATGTCCTGCTTTTTTGGGATTAAGAATGCGCTTCACCGCGCCAAGCGCCTGCGTTGATCCCATTTCCAAAGGTTTATCCAAATTAATCCACCCCGTGAGGGCTATTCCGTTTTTACGTGCCATGGGCGGGTTGTAGCATAGAAGTTAGAAATTAGAAATGAGAAGATGATATTTATTCCGCATCGGATTTCGGCAGATTATCAAAGATCCGCTCCAAGCGGTTGACAGCTTCTTGCGATGTATCTTGGACAAACATCACCCGCGGCGTGAATTTTGAATCTAGCTTATTATTCAACTCCTTTTGAAAATAGGTTGAAGCAAGGTTCATACCCGCCAGAACTTCGGTCAAATCCGTATCACCCAAAATAGACACATACGCCTTCGCATTTTTGAGATCCGGAGTCATCCGCACTTCATTAATCGAGAGCATATGCGCCGATTCCATTAAGCTGACATCATGAAATTTCCCGCGCCGCAGTGTATCCGAGAGAACATGACGAACCTGTTCCCCCATACGGAGTTGACGCTGTGATGGCATGTTATTTTTCATGGCTTGTCCTTATTAATCCAGTTTACGCGTTTCCATGACCACTTCGAAGCATTCAATGATATCGCCTTCTTGAATGTTTTCGTAATTTTCAAACGCCATACCGCATTCCATGCCTTCTTTCACTTCTTTCACTTCGTCCTTAAAGCGCTTCAGGGTTTTCAGCTTGCCTTCATGGATTACAACATCATCACGAAGCAGACGTACACCCGCGCCGCGTTTCACGAAGCCATTTGTGACCATACAACCACCAATTTTACCGACTTTGGTAATATTAAAGACCTCACGAATTTCGGCATTCCCGATATGTTGTTCACGACGTAGCGGTGACAACATGCCGGACAGAACATCCTTCACATCATCAATCACGTTATAGATCACATTATAATAATGCAGATCGATATTTTCCTGCGTTGCAAGTGTACGTGCCTGTGCATTTGCCCGCACGTTAAAACCGATAATCATGGCATTTGATGCCGCCGCCAACGTGATATCAGATTCGGTAATTCCGCCAACGCCAGACATTAAAATATTAACGCCCAACTCTTCGTTATCCTCAACCATTTTATGCAAGGAGCCAATGATTGCCTCAACTGAACCATGCACGTCTGCTTTCAGAACAATCGGCAGAATTTGTTTCTGACCTTTTGCTTTGGCGGCCGTAATCATGTCTTCAAATGATTGTCCCGCAACAGCGCCGGCAATGGTGTCACGCTCAGCCTTCTTACGGGCGCGGTAACCCGCAATCTCACGTGCTTTCGCTTCAGTTTTCACAACGGCCATACGGTCGCCAGATTCCGGCGTACCATTTAGCCCCAAAACCTCAACCGGCATGCCTGGAATGGCTTCTTTGATTTGTTCATTCTTGTCGTTAATTAAGGCACGAACTTTACCAACTTCGGCGCCAACCACAAAAATGTCACCCACACGGAGTGTTCCGGCTTCAACCAAAATTGTCGCCACAGAGCCTTTACCGATTTCCTGTTTTGCTTCGACGACCGTACCAATTGAGGCGCGGTTAGGATTGGCTTTCAGTTCAAGAATTTCGGCCTGTAGCAAGATTGCCTCAACCAACTTATCCAAATTCGTGCGCTGTTTTGCGGAAATTTCAACCGCCTGTACGTCTCCGCCCATTTCTTCAACAACAATATCATGCTGAAGAAGATCTTGCTTGATCTTCATTGGGTTTGCTTCCGGTTTATCAATTTTGTTAATGGCAACAATAATCGGAACACCTGCCGCTTTGGAGTGCTTAATTGCCTCAATCGTTTGCGGCATCACGCTATCATCCGCCGACACAATCAGCACCACAATATCGGTCACATTTGCGCCGCGTGCACGCATTTCCGTAAAGGCCGCATGTCCAGGTGTATCTAGGAACGTCACGCGTTCGCCGCTTTCAACCTTTACTTGATAAGCGCCGATATGCTGGGTAATACCGCCCGCTTCACCGCCGACAACATCCGTAGATCGTAGTGCATCGAGTAGGGAGGTTTTACCATGGTCAACATGTCCCATGATGGTCACAACCGGAGGACGCGGTAACAGATCCGCTGCATTATCTTCAATTCCTTCCAATCCGGTTTCCACATCGGCCTCGGATACACGTTTGATTTTATGCCCGAATTCATCAACAATTAATTCCGCCGTATCGGCATCAATGACTTGATTGATGGTCGCCATAACGCCCATTTTCATAAGGGATTTAATAACATCGCTACCGCGTTCACTCATACGGTTGGCCAGTTCCTGAACTGTGATTGCCTCTGGCACCACAACATCACGATATACCTTCTGTGCTTGTTCTTGTTTACCCATTGCGGCTTTACGTGCTTTTGCCTGTGCGCGGCGTTGCGCTGCAAGCGATCTGCCGCCATCACGTTCAAAATCGTTATTTAAAACCTGTGTTACGGTGATCTTACCGCCGCGGCGACGATTATCCGCCTCGCGTGGATTAGGGGCCTTAGCATTGCGTTTTAGACGATCACGCATGGTTTCGGAATCATCTTCACGGCGCGGCTGTGTTAATTGTGATGGCGGCGTGGAGCGCATACGTTCCATATTCTGCTGACGTAAGACCTCCGCCTCACTCATTTTGGATTGTTCTTCGGCTTCGATCCGTTCAATTTCTTCCAATTCTTGACGACGCGCCGCTTCTTCGGGTGATTCTTTTGGCTCTTCTTCTTTTTTAATTTCTGCCTGACTTTTCTTGATTTGCTCGGCTTTGCGTTTTTCTTCCGCTTCAATTGCTTCACGGATCATTTTTGCACGCGCCTCGCGCTCTGCCGTTGTCATACCGCGTAAGGTTGCTTGCTGCTGTGTATCTTTAACTTCCGGCTTTGCTTCCTCTTGTGGCTTTTCCTCTACAGGTGCTGCTCGCTTACTGCGACGTACTTCAACCGAAATGCCACCACCAGAGCGCCCGCCCTCCATTTGCTGGCGAATTTTAGCTGATTGCGCGCCGCCCAAACTCAGCGTTTTTTTACCTGCACCCAAAGTCAGCTTTTTACCTTCGTCTTTTTTTTCTTCTGAGTTATTGTTTTCTTTTGCTTCGGCCATAATCTACTTTCTTTCCGCGTTCTGATCTGTGAGTTGTGTATATAAGTTAATAAGTTTCAAAAAAGAATTCGCAATATTTCCCGGCTTCATAACCAGATGTACAGCGTTTTCGATATTTAATATTTTAGAGAGCTCTTCGTTAGTAAAAGCCCGAATGACCGGCACATCACCCGCTTTGCGGGTTACACTGCGATATCCGTCCGAACCTTCAGGTGAAGATGTAATATAACAGGCAATACGATTGATTCTTAGGTGTTTTTCAATCTTTATCAATGAACTGATAAGTTCCGATGCGCGCTTACAAAGACCGATATGGTTCAATGCTGCGCCGCGTAATTGCAGTTCAATTTGCGTCATGAGCGTATCAGGGATGGATACTTGTCGTTTGGCAGCTTTGGAAAAAAGATTTTTTTGCAGTGCCGTTTTCACATGGGGGGCTTCATAGGAAACATATAACCCGCGCCCCGGTAACTTTTGATTTAAATCAAAATGAAGATTTCCATCAGGATGCACAACGAAGCGGAGGAGGTCAGATTTATCCGATTCTTCTCTGGTAACAATACAGGTACGTTGCTGGTTTTTCTTAGCTTTAGAGGGGCGCGCGGAAGCCTCCGCAGCCTCAGAGGAGACTTGCGGATGAAGATCGTTCGTATCTGTGTGACGGTGTTCCATCAGAACGTTTCAACTTCCTTCCAAATATATGACACGCAGAAATCATCAGCGTTAACCGGCTTTTGCCATGGTGGCTTCCTTTTCCTGTGCAGGTGTATCACCTGCGGTGTCATTGTTGTCTTCATTTTCAAACCAATGCGCACGGGCGCGCATGATCACATCATTGGCATCGGATTCGGTCATTGAACCCTCTCCCAAAATTTCCACCAGTTCATCACCGGCCAAATCGGCAAGGTCATCACGGGTTTTAATACCATTTTCACCAAGCTTTAGAATCGCCGCAGGTGGTAAGCCTTCCATGCTCATTAAATCATCGGCAATACCCAGTTTTGCGCCCTTATCGGCCAATTCTTTTTTCTGTGTATCAAGCCATGTAACAGCACGGTTCCTCAATTCTTCGGCAACATCCTCATCAAAGCCTTCAATACGCGCCAATTCATCAATAGATGTTTCGGCAACTTCCTCGATGGAAATAAAACCTTCCGCTAAAAGCAAATGCGCAATCACGTCATCGATATCCAATGCTTCGATAAAACGGGCGGAACGCGTTGTAAATTCTTCGGCGCGGCGCTTGGATTCTTCTTCCTCGGTCATGATGTCGACATCCCATCCGGCAAGCATAGATGCCAAACGTACGTTTTGACCACGACGACCAATCGCCAATGATAGCTGCTCTTCACCAACGGCAACTTCCAGCTTGTTTTTATCTTCATCAACCACAACTTTAGATACAATTGCGGGCTGTAAAGCCTGTACAATCAGGGCCGCAACATCCTCAGTATAAGGGATAATATCAATTTTTTCGCCTTGCAGCTCGTTCACAACCGCCTGTACGCGTGATCCACGCATACCAACGCACGCACCAACCGGATCCATTCCACTATCATGGGAATAAACTGTAATTTTCGCGCGGGAGCCGGGGTCACGGGCAACTTGTTTGATCTCAATTGTGCCTTCATAAATTTCCGGCACTTCCTGCTCAAATAATTTAGCAAGGAATTGTGGATGCGTACGGGACAAGAAAATCTGCGGGCCGCGCACTTCCTCACGCACGTCATAAATATATGATAAAACGCGCTCATTCATGCGAATATTTTCACGTGGAATTGTTTCATCACGTGGCATGATTGCTTCGGCCTTGCCCAAATCAACGAAAACGTTGCCATACTCAACGCGTTTTACGATACCGCTGATCATTTCGCCTTTACGATCTTTAAATTCTTCAAACTGCTTCGTACGCTCAGCTTGACGTACTTTTTGCATGATAACCTGTTTGGCCGTCTGCGCGGCGATACGTCCGAAATCTAGCGGCGGCATCTCATCAACAACAAATTCACCAATCGCAGCATCCGGTTTAATGCGCTGTGCTTCCGCAAGCGTTAGCTGCTGTACTTCAAATTCTTCATCAATTTCTTCAACAACTTCACGGTAACGCTTCAAAGAAATGGCGCCGTTTTTACGGTCAATGTGCGCGCGAATATCATGATCAAAACCGTATTTGGAGCGACCAGCCTTTTGAATGGCTTCTTCCATAGCTTCCAAAACGATCTCACGATCGATATTTTTTTCTCTTGCAACGGTATCTGCGACTTGTACGAGTTCCATCTAACTAGCTTTCTTTTGTAAGTTTGACTTTTGCATTTTTTTTGATTGTTCCATCAGCGCATCGGTCAGAACCAGCTTTGCTTTATGCACCGAATCTACGGAAAAGGCAACCATTCCCTGATCAGTTTTTAGAGAAATTTCCTTATTTTCTCCCAAACCGTCTATAAATCCGCGAAATTTCTTTTGCCCCTCAATTGGCATATCCAACTCAATCTTCGCTTCAAACCCTTTATAGGTTTCAAAATCCTTAGCTCTGGTTAGAGGGCGATCAATTCCCGGAGAGCTCATCTCTAAAATATATTCTCCTGCAATCGGGTCTTCCACGTCCATAATCGCAGAGACAGCACGGCTGAGTTTGGCGCAATCATCCACGCCCAAATTATGCGTCTCCGGATCTTCCGCCAAAACCATCAAGATATTACGCCCGCCTTCGGATACCATTTTCGCCTGCACCAACGCAAAGCCCATATCCTCTATCACGGGGGATATGATATCTGTAATGCGTTGCTCTAACGGGCTTTGTCTCATTCTATCAATTTTTCCAACAAAAAAGGCGGGACCGACTTAATGGACCCACCCCGTAAATAAACTTTATTTAGGATTTATAGAGAAAATATGTGATGTAAGTAAAAAAAGCAAGTAAAAATTTTTAAGCTGGATATTCATATCCCCTAAATACGCGCAATTATTTAAAAGCTAGCCTTACTTCTCTTTACGCAACTTCTCCCAGTAATCCAGCCGTTTATTAATATCGCGCTCGAATCCGCGCTGCGGCGGCTCATAAAATTTTTGGCGGCCCATTTCTTCGGGGAAGTAATCCTGCCCTGAAAAGCCGTGCTCGGTATCGTGATCGTAATTGTAATCTTTGCCATAGCCGATCTCTTTCATCAACTTAGTGGGCGCATTTAGAATATGCGGCGGCGGCATCAGGGAGCCAGTCTGTTTTGCGGAACGCAAAGCGTCTTTATATCCACGATAGACAGCATTTGATTTCGGTGCTGTTGCCAGATAAACCAATGCCTGTGCAATCGCGAGCTCACCCTCCGGTGACCCCAGCCTCTCATATGTTTGCCATGCGGCCAAACACAGGGGCAGGGCATGTGGGTCGGCAAGGCCGATATCTTCGGAAGCCATGCGCGTAATGCGCCGCGCCAAAAATTTCGGGTCTTCGCCGCCGTCTAACATACGGCAAAACCAATATAGCGCCGCATCGGGGTCGCTGCCACGTACTGATTTATGAAGCGCGGAGATTAAATTATAATGCCCCTCATCACTTTTATCATAGAGCGGGGCGCGCTTATTAACACGTTCCATTACTTCCGATGCATCTAATATTTTTCCCGCCTCATAATCCGCCATAATGCTGTCGATTACGGTCAAAAGATAACGCCCGTCCCCATCCGCAATGGTTTTTAGCAATGCGCGGGCCTCATGATCAAGCGGCAGATCGCCCATGCTTTTCTCGGCGCTCTGGAGGAGCTTTTCAAGGGCATCATCATCAAGTCGTTTCAACACGTACACCTGCGTACGTGAGAGCAGGGCGGCATTCAATTCAAATGACGGGTTCTCTGTCGTTGCCCCGATTAATAAAATCGTGCCATCTTCGACCACGGGTAAAAACGCATCTTGCTGCGCCTTATTGAAACGGTGTATCTCATCAACGAATAGTAAGGTTTGCTGCCCAGATTTTCGTCGTAACCGCGCCGCTTCAAATACTTTTTTTAAATCAGCAACACCGGAAAAAATCGCCGAGATTTGTTCATAATGAAGTCCTGAACCTTTGGAAAGAATGCGCGCAATTGTCGTTTTGCCGCAACCGGGCGGCCCCCACAATATCATTGATGATATCTTTTGCTTAGCGAGCATTTTACCCAGCGGCTTATCGGATTGGGTTAAATGATCCTGTCCCACGATATCTTCCAAAGTGTCAGGGCGCAGACGATCCGCCAATGGACGCGGCACATCATTTTCTAACTGGGATGAAGCAAATAAATCGGACATAAGATCAATATGGAACGAACACCGAACAAGCGCAAGACTTGTTAAATAAAATTATAAAGCAGATCCCGTCATTGTTGAAATAGACGGCGCTCTTAGAAGAGAGTCAGCACCATCCAATGACATATCCGCGGAGCGACTTTGATAAGTGGCATTGCTCACATCTTCGGACACCTGAAGACGAAGATCAATCATTTGATCAGGATAGCGTTTATCAGCAAGATCAACAATTTGTTGCCCGATCTCTGGGTCTTGAAAAACTTCATACATCTGAAGCATTTCTGCGGGCTCCACCTCGGAATAACCGTGTTTCAAATTATCCAAAACATTGGCAACCACGGCATATTCAGCACCCGCCTCAAGACTTGCTTCAGCGGCGGTTGGCGTACCCGCAGCCGGCATAAATTTGCTTAACCCAATCGCATTTCCCAATTTTATCGGATCATACCCCCTCTGTATTTGACCAGCTTCGGAATTGGGGAGGTCCGCTGCTTCCATTTCGGCATACCATGCACCTGACTCTAAGTCTTCATCCGCATTTGTACGTTGTGCATCATGTAAAGCGATAATATCAGGATCACCGGGATGCTTATTTTGCTCCGCCAAAGCATGCTCCCAGTTAACATAGCGTTCATCACTGGGGCGAATGGTAATGACACGCTCCGTCTTAACATAATCGCCCTTTATAAAATCAAGAACTTCTTCCCGTGTTGCCCCCTCCAGACGTACATCCGCCGCCGGGTCAATCAGTGTATGCGCGGTCATCATAATGGCCTCATAATTTGGGAATCTATTATCAACGACCAGACCTTCGATTAAATCTGAATATTCCGCAAATGGCATATCTGCTACGGCCTGTGGATGGTGCACTTCCATCATATGATATGTTTCGCGTAATGATTGTGAATTAGGATAAAATTTACCGATTTGCGGATTGCGATCACCGCCTTGTTCAACGGCATATGTTTGTGGATCAAGACCGATATGAACGTGAATGTCCTGCATTCGCTCCGCGCCTATGCCGGCATTTGGCTGCAAAATATAGGGAACAATAGAAACGCCGCCGGTTATATTCGCCTCTTTAAGACCGTGTTCATCACGTACAACGCCGCCTTCAAAGGTGACTTTTTTAAGATCAAGCCGTCCCTCTACTTCTAAATTTCCATACTCATCGCCGGCGACATCTAATGAAGCAAATTTACTTAAATGTCCTGTGGTTAAACCCGGCTGAACACCACCTTCATCCACATTAAACTGAACAGCCGTTAAATTAGATTCCATCTCTGCAATGGGAGAGACACCTCTTGCAAAACTAAAGCGAAGTCCGGTTTTAACTTCTAGACCCGCCAAATTATCAAATGCAGCCCCCGGCGTTTCCATACGATTAAAAACATCAAGATGCACATCATATGCACGATTCAACTCAATTGCTTGAATGCGTGTCCGCTCTGAGCCATTTTGCATTAGCCCGTCAATCACATCAGGCGACACATGGATATTCTTATCACGCAGATCAACGTCAATCTGATTAATTGCCCATAGCTCTGCTTGTTTTCTTGTTTCAAATTTAGACATAATTTTTCCTTATGCGCCTTTAATATAATTGAATTTAAAAATAAACTCAAATTCATAATCCCCGCCTGAATGAAAAATCCTTGCCTTCTAAAAATTTATGCTATGTAACAAACTATGTTTTCAACTGAAGTTCCGACGCAGAGCGCGATTGTCATTCACCCCGTCTTACCGAAAGGGGAACGTGATGCTGCCTATCTGGAAGATCGCTTAGACGAAGCATCAGGATTGGCGCGCGCTATTAAATTGCATGTGTTGGATGCATATAGCGTGAATATCTCTAAAATCTCTGCTGGGAATTTATTGAGTAAGGGCATCATTGAAAACATTGCCAAACAAGTTGAGGAACTGGAGCCGGATGTCGTCATCATGGATGCCACGCTGTCCCCCGTGCAACAGCGCAATTTAGAGCGCAAATTAAACGTCAAGGTGATTGACCGCACAGGCCTTATTTTAGAGATTTTCGGCGACCGCGCCCAAACCAAGGAAGGGCGTATTCAGGTTGATTTGGCGCTTTTGGAATATCAAAAGTCACGTCTAGTCGGGGCATGGACACACCTTGAAAGACAGCGCGGATCAACGGGATTCGTTGGCGGCCCCGGAGAGACCCAAATTGAGCTTGATCGCCGGATTATTGGTGATCGAATTATTAAACTTAAAAAAGAGCTAAAAGACGTGCGCCGCACGCGCGGCCTTGCCAAATCCAAGCGGGAGAAAATTCCCTATCCGGTTGTGGCGCTGGTGGGCTATACCAATGCCGGAAAATCAACACTGTTTAATAAACTAACGGGGGCAAATGTTTATGCGGAGGATTTGCCTTTTGCCACGCTTGACCCCACCATGAGAAAGCTGAAATTAAAAAGTGGGCAAGAAATAATCCTGTCCGATACCGTTGGGTTTATTTCCGATTTGCCAACGCATTTGGTGGAATCGTTTCACGCAACTTTGGAGCAAGTCTCCGAGGCTGATATTATCATTCACGTACGCGATGTTGCCAGAGTGGATCATGAACGCCAAGCCGATGACGTGATCAAAATTCTAAAAAGTTTGGATGTGGAATATGAAACCGATACACGCATATTGGAGGCATGGAACAAAATTGATAAGCTGGATAACGATGAATTAATGGAAGTGAAACGTAAGGCCAAATTCAATCCGCAGATCTGTCCGGTATCCGCCATAAACGGCGACGGTTTTGCCGCGCTATTTAATGAGATTGATCGTATTCTATCCCACGATCATATTAAAACCGATATTACGCTTTCTGTGACGGATGGGCAGAAATTGGCTTGGCTTTATGAGCATGCTGAGGTGATAAATCGTCTTGATGATGTGGAAAAAATCTCTCTAACTGTACGTTTATCCAAAGGCAAACTGCAACAATTTGAAAATGTAAAATAGGTCGATATTTCCTATTCATTAAAATCTTTTATGTTATAACAGCCCATGACACATTCCATAGATCCACAAAAAATCGAAACTATTATACGTGAAGCCTGCGCTGAATTCATTATTCCGCGCTTTCGAAAATTACATCAAGATGATGTTAACACAAAAACAGGACCTGAAGATCTCGTTACAGCCGCGGATATTGAAACAGAAATAGCCTTGACGGATATTTTCACCAAAGAATTTGCCGGATGCCATGTTATGGGCGAGGAAGCTGTCTCACGCGGTGAAATCTCCGTGGAAGATGTATTTGAAAATGAGCCGGAAATGCTATGGGTCATTGACCCGGTAGATGGCACATGGAATTTTGCACATGGCTCAGAAATTTTTGGTTGCATGGTTGCTCTCCGATATAAAGGCGAGACGGTAATGAGCTGGATTTACAATGTCATGAAAGATGAATTTGCTTATGCCGAAAAGGGGCAGGGCGCAAGCTATGCCGATAAATCCATCAAATTACAAACGCCGGATAAACCTTTGGAGGAATTGCATGGATATTTAAGTCACGTCTTTGCACCAAAACCCATTAAAGACGTTTGGCAACATAAGGCGCAACATATCGCAACGGCGGGGTCATTACGCTGCGCCGCCCATGCTTATATGCGCCTTGCACGTGGTATAAATGATTTTCATATTACAACAAAAACCAAGCCGTGGGATCATTTGGCCGGCGATTTATTAGTCAGGGAAGCCGGCGGACAGGTCAAAACATGGGACGGTGAGCCTTATGCTCCATCCCATTACCGCAAAGGGTTATTAAGCACAACTAATTCCGACATTTGGGACAATGTATATGATCACTTTATCACCGATGTATTGGACCTTCGGGGTTAAACAAAGCAGCTTACTTCTTTTTCTCTGCCTGCCATGCGGCTTCCATTTCGTCTAATGAGGCATCTTTGAAGTTTGGATAATGAGCGCGTATAGCTTTTTCCATACCGCGAAAACGTTTTTCGAACTTGGCATTCGCCTCCCGCGTGGCTTCCTCCACATCAAAATTTAACATGCGCCCGATATTAATCAGTGTAAACATTACATCGCCGAATTCTTCGCGCATATGATCCGTGTCATTCTGGGTCATTGCCTCTTCAAATTCATTCATTTCTTCTTTGAATTTTTCAACAGCGCCGTTCACGTCATCCCATTCAAAACCGACACGCGCAGCGCGTTTTTGTAATTTTTGCGCACGCATGAGGGCGGGCAAGGCAAGTGTTACACCATCCATCTCGCTTGTGCGTGGCTTTTCCTTTGTTTTTTGCGCTTCCCACACATCAATGACCTTATCGGCATGTGTTACGTTTTTAATGTCACCAAAAACATGCGGATGACGCGCAATCATCTTATCCGTTACATGCCCCGCCACATCCGCAAAATCGAATAGCTCCTGATCTTTTGCCATTTGTGCATGAAACACCACCTGCAATAGCAGATCACCTAGCTCATCTTTTAAATCATCCATATCATTGCGGGCAATCGCATCGGCAACTTCATAGGCTTCTTCGATTGTGTATTTTGCAATGGAGCTAAAATCCTGTGCCACGTCCCATGGACACCCGCCATCCGGATTGCGGAGGGCTTTCATAAGTTCTAATAATTGATCTATTTTTTGCGTTTGCGTAGTAATTTTTTCAAGTTTTTCTAGGGACATCATTCTGGTGTATCATAGGAAATAAAAAAAGAAAGCGTATATTTGTTCCCTTTATGGACTAAGTTCTTTACTCTATAGGGATGATTCCCGATAGCATAAACAAAACAGACACATGGAGTCCGCACATACCCCAGGTTGTTTTAATCGGGGCGGGCGATATTACGCTATTAAAACCCAGTGGCGAAATCGAAAACATGAATGCGGTTAAGCTTGGCAATCATCTTGAACCCGTGCCTATCCTATGTTGTTTTGCACCGCAGCTTCGCAAATTAGATGTCAATTTAAACCAACCTGTGCTTGATATACTTGAACTATTTGCATTTGCTCGTCCCGCGCAATTTTGCGTACCGACCCCAAAGGGCGTGCTCAAGGCGCTTGGTATTGATGACGTCACCACAGATGAAGACATCGCCATATCATTATTGGAAGGTATGGATCGCTTACTTTATGACCTTAAAAATGACCCTTACAAAGATAAGGCTGACCCACTTCTAATAGCGCAAGTAATCGGGCAACGCGGTAAGGGGTGGGCGTGGGCGCCTTATATCTGCGAGGCGCTAGGCGTGTCATATGACCCAAAAATGATCCCCGACAGCAAAGCCGCCATGCGTATATGGAAGCATTTACCCGAATGGAGCGAAGAGGCTCCGCCGCCGCCTTCATCACATCACGTCGTTACCGGCGCCGAAGCCGAACAGAAGCTGGATGATTTATTATCCGTAAGCGGCGCACATGTGGAAGCGCGCCCCGCGCAAAAAGACTATACCCGTAATATGACCCACATGTTTAAACCGATAGAAGAGGAGGGTGAGCCAAATATTATCTTAGCAGAGGCAGGAACAGGCGTTGGCAAAACCTTAGGTTATCTTGCCCCCGCATCGGTATGGGCGGAAAAAAATGAGGGCGCTGTTTGGGTATCAACCTATACTAAAAATCTGCAACGCCAAATTGATCAGGAGCTTTATAAACTCTATCCCAATGAAACTCTGCGCGCCCATAAAACCGCGATTCGCAAGGGGCGGGAGAATTATTTATGCCTATTAAATCTAGAAGAAGCCAGCGCGGCCGCCCTGACCTCTTATAATCCTCAGCAGGCGGTTGCCGCCGGGCTTATGGTGCGCTGGGCGGCGGCGACAAAAGATGGTGACTTAACCGGCGCTGATTTCCCGGGATGGTTATCAACATTACTTGGGTTTCAACATTCAAAAGCGCTGGCAGATAGGCGCGGGGAGTGTATTTATGCGGCATGCGATCATTATCATAAATGTTTCATTGAACGCGCCGCCCGTAAGAGCAAACATGCCGGTATCGTGGTTGCCAATCATGCTTTGGTCATGGTAAATGCCGCCATTTCCAGCGCGTCAGACGATATGCCCAGCCGTTATATTTTCGATGAAGGTCATCATCTGTTCGATGCCGCAGACAGCGCCTATGCCATTCATTTAACGGCTCTGGAGACCAAAGATTTACGAAGATGGGTCATTGGCCCGGAAGGCGGCAAGAAAGGGCGCGCACGCGGCCTTCGTAAACGGATTGAGGATCTTATCAAAGATAACGCGGCGGCAGAAGGATATTTACAATCTGCCGAGCATTCTGCGCGGCAATTTCCCGCTGCCGGCTGGACAAAGCGTCTCTCTAGCGGATTGCCAGATGGATCGTTTGAAAAATTCTTCCATGCGATTTATCACCAAGTTAAAGCGCGCAGCTCCGGGCGCGATGGTCCATATTCCATTGAAACTGATATTTTTCCGTTAAATGAGGATATTCTGCCACTCGCTTTAGACGTACAAAAAGTTCTTAAAAGCTTGCAAACGCCGTTAATTCGCTTGGCAGAAGTTATGCGTCAACGGCTTGAAAATGATACAGAAAAAATGCTGAGCGGAGATGAGCGGCGCCGGCTAGATAGCTTGGCTCAATCGTTAGAGCGCCGCGCACATCACATGCTCACGGGCTGGATTTCCGCGCTGGATATGGTGCAAAACGGGCAGGGAATGGAAGGGTTCGTCGAATGGTTTGAAATCAGCCGCATTGATGGTCACGCGATTGATCTTGGTTTATATCGCCATTGGATTGATCCAATGCGTCCCTTTGCCGCCAGTATGAAGCCGCATGCGCATGGTCTTGCGATTACCTCTGCGACCCTTAACGATGGTGACAATTGGGATAAGGCAAAAATGATGACAGGTGTTGAGTATTTAAGCCGTCAGCCATTACTCTTTTCTGAAAAATCTCCGTTTAATTATGCGGATTGTTCCAAAGTATTCATTATTAATGATGTTCGCAAAGATGATCTGGGGCAGGTCGCAAATGCCTATAAACAATTATTCAACGCCTCAAATGGCGGCGCACTCGGCTTATTTACCGCCATACAACGTCTAAAAGCCGTCCATAAGCACATTACAGACCCGCTCGCGCAGGAAAATATTGCCGTTTATGCTCAGCACATTGACGAAATGGATCCGGGCACATTAGTGGATATCTTCCGTGATGAAGAAAATGCCTGCCTGCTTGGGACGGATGCCATTCGGGACGGCGTGGATGTACCAGGAAGATCACTACGCCTCATCGCTTTTGACCGCGTGCCCTGGCCACGCCCGACAATTCTGCATAAGGCTCGTCGCAATGAATTTGGACGAAAGGATTATGATGATATGATCACGGCTCTAAAGCTAAAACAGGCATTTGGACGCCTCATCCGAAAGGCTGGTGATAAAGGTGTGTTTGTCATGCTTGATCCCATGTTTCCATCACGTATGCATTCGGCTTTTCCGCCAGATACTGAAATTTTGAAATGCGGACTTGACGAAGCCGTAGTACAAATAAGAGACTTCCTGAATGACTATTAAAATTGATTCTGCAACTGTCTATCTTGGCTCTTCTGGCTATGCGCGCCCCATCTTCTATGACCAAGCTTATCTGCTCGGCAAGAAACTGGCAGAGCAAGGCGTTGAACTTATTTTCGGCGGCATGAATGCCGGGTCTATGCGTACACTATGTCACGGCGTCATGGAAAATGGTGGCAAAGTCACCGGTGTTATCCCAACCAAAATCCGTGACAGCGAACGTGTTTATCACGATATTACAAAGCTGATTGATGTTGAAACCATGTGGCAACGCAAAAAATTGATGTTTGATCTAGGGGATTGTCTGATCATGATGCCTGGGGGATATGGTTCTTTGGATGAGGGGCTGGAAGCGGTTTATTGGAAGGCATTGGGGCTGCATGATAAAGATATTATATTTGTTAATATTGATGAATATTACTCGCCCCTTTTTAAATTTATCAAAGACAGTATTGATAACGGGATCATGGATCAAAACACCGAATCCCTTTTTTCCGTTATAAATAAAGTAGAAGAGATTGATATCTCAAAAATCACTCCAAGTCATATTGGGTTACAACAGGATCATTACCCCCATTTTGAAGACAAAATATTTGCGCCTGTAAAAACACCGTTGATATTTGATACGCCTGATCTTGCCAGTTGCTATATGCTTATGACCGCTTTAGTTACTAAGCAACTTGGCGCTCATGATCGTGCGATTGGGGTCTTGAATAAAAAAGGGCAGTTTGATGCCTTAATAGACTGGGTGAAAGTTGCGGCAAAAGAACGATTTATCACCAAACATTGTTTGGGGTTGATGACCATTCGTAAAACAGAACGCGGCTTAATGAATGCTTTGGAAAGAAAAGAACATATAGTCATTGATCTGCACCGTGATAAATGGGGCAAATAATAACGTCATCTAATCAAAGCTCATTTCAGTGCGGCAAACGGCAGCATAAAGTTGAATAATTTTGCTTGAATTAAGTGTAATGGTTTGCTCACAACTTGAGCTGCCCGTCATAGGAACAGCCTCGACCACTCCCGATTGAGGCACCTGTAGCATGGCACTTTCACTTGTGATCGTTTGAACGGTTGCCTTTTTACCATTTCCGGAAATTTTTATTTTTTTAATTTCAACGCTGGATTTAAAATTACTAACTGCATTCTTTGCTTGGATCAGACTTTCAATATAATCCGGTTTTTCGTAAAAAACTTTATTTTCCTGGCTGGGATATCCGGGGATATTAAACACAACCAGGCTTTTAAAAAATGATTTTGGATGCAAGTGTTGCGAGAAAAATAATTCTAACATTTCTCGATCCATTGAATCCACACTACTGGCTTTATTGGTTATATCAAGAATAAATCCGCGAACATTATCCTCTGTCAGCTTACTGGCATTATGCGCCGCATAAGCAGGTATACATAGCAAGGCAGCAAAAAGACACACCACACCCTTTATAAAAATACTTTTTTCCAAGAAATATCCCCTAAATATATGTCCCCTTAAGACTAATAAATTTATCCTAATAATTTACTAACATATCCAACCAAAATAATATTATTTACCACGCCTTATGAAACAGCATGCTCAATAACGGTTGCTCTTTTTTTTATTATTATATCGGATATACTTACTGCCATGTTTGAGCGCCGAATTTATAGCACGGATACAAGTCCACATGATTGTTTGTCATTGGCATCACATACATCATCGAAGCGCCTAATTGATTTTTTAATTACGCCGTCTGATCAGCAAGATTTTATTGCATTTAAAATACCTGTTCATGAAAGAATAGAATCAAAAGCACATACTTTCTTTTTATTGCCGAGCCTGTCTATTTTGACTGAGAAAGATTATAGCTATCGTGTCATTTTAGAGGGCAGTAAAACTTCTGACAATATGATGCTTTACGCATTGGATCACGTTGGTACGCAAGATATTACCAATACCGAAATTATGAATTTCTTCGCGTCCGATCAAACTCATTTAGAGGAAGAAGCACGCATTGATTATTTTGGAGATTTAAAGCACTGCGATGACCTATATCTCTTTATTAAGAACATCACACCGCATGATCTCGAAACTTGCGCCTCCCTCATGGCAATTACACTTTTTTCTCAATGTGATAGGGGATACGCCTCAACATCCGATCTTCCGCCAATACATATAACGGTTCCATCCATCAGTCAGATTGAACAAAGAAAAGAAATTGCCAATCGTATTTGCTCCTCCATGAGCACCGCGATGATTTTGCAAAGCTATGGCATTGATCTTGATCCTCTGGCACTCGCTGCCCTTGAATATTCCGACAAACAATCAGATTACGGGATCTGGCCCAGAAATATTTGGGCGGCCTCAAAATATGGCGCGCTCGGCATGGTGACTGCCCTCAATTCATATAAGGAATTATCTTCTCTTTTATCTTGCGACATTCCTGTTGTTGCGACGCTGACTTATAAAAAAGGCGAGCTTACAAACGCTGCTGTACCGGAAACCAAGGGTCACTTAATGGTGATAAAAGGCATTCATGATAAAGGCGTTTTGGTCAATGACCCCGCCGGTAAAACAAAGGCCGACGTTGAGCGTTATTACGATAAAGATGAATTTGCACGCGCATGGTTACATAACAAACATGGTATTTGTTATGTCTTTAAAAAATAAAACTTTTTTGAGCCTCATTTATTCATATAGCGGCGTGCAATGATCACCGGCGGGACTTTTCTCCGTAACAATCCAGGGGCGCGTATGGCCGCCTAAACTTTCAGCAAGTGATAACCCGGCACTCAATCCATCTTCATGAAAACCATAACCACACCATGACCCACAAAACCATGTTCTATTTATGCCTTGGATCGCTGCAATTTCACGGCGTTTTTCAGAAGATTTAATATGAAAGTATGGCTGGGCATAATTGGCTTCATGTAAGATATTATCAGGCAAGAAAGCGGGATTTACAGAGACAAAGTAATCCTCGCCTCGGTCAATAAACGGTTGCAGCTTATTCATCCACATTGTCACGTATGGGTCATGTGAACCTTTTTGTGACCCGCCATGACCCATGTCATTATCAATGTAATTATAGCCACTCCACATTTTTTTATTCTTTGGCATCAGTCTTTCATCCTGATGTAAGTAAACCTTGTTATGTTGATACGGGAAAGCTTCTAAAACTGATTTCTCTTGTAGTGTGGGACGGGAAAGCATATTTAGCGCCTGATCGCTATGGACAGCTAAAACAACTTGTTCGAATTGTTCGGTTTTGCCGCCTTCACGGACAATTTCAACAAAATCCTTATGCCGGATAACATCTCTTACTTTAGCATTTAGGTAAATTTGTCCTTTTAAATTTGATAAAGCATCAATATATGCCCGTGATCCACCCATAACCGTCAACCAATCCCCACACTTTTTCGGATTATCATGCCGTAAATTAAAGTTATTAAAACAATGGGACATATCAGCCATCGGAAACGCACCAATGTGCCTTGATGGGACATTCCATATGGATGAAACCAAGGGATAAATGTATTTATACGTAAAGCTGTTTGAGTAATTATGGCGCGTCAAAAAAGATTTAAGCGTTTCATGATCTTGTTGTTGATCATGGGATACTGCCTTATGAAAGCGCCGGATGTCATATATCATTCGCAAATGAGAAGGCTTAAAAAAGTAGGAAAATTTCGGAAAGGGGACATTACCGGCATATTCATAATTTTTTTGCATCAAGCTCACGCCAAAGTTCACATGGCTCTTTACTGTTGGCACATTAAAATATTCCAATAATGCCAGTAAATTTGGGGATGTAGCTTTGTTTGAAACCGCAAATCCAATATCTATAGCCGGATGGCCAGATATTTCAATGGTGGTGGCATGCCCGCCGATACGGTCTGATGATTCGAAAACTGAAACATCATGATTTTGCCCTAACAACCATGCCGCGCTTAATCCTGTTATGCCGGAACCTATAACTGCAATTTTCATCCGGATTAATTATGGCTTATCTTTCAAACTCTGAAAAGCGGCTAATGCGCGTTCGCGCGCGGCCATATGATCAACCATTGGCTCCGGATAGGTTTCACCCAGAATCACGCCTGCTTTTTCTAACGTTTCTTTAGGTGCCTCCCATGGCTTGTTAAGATATTTTTGCGGAAGATCTTTTAGTTCGTGGATGTAGTGACGAATATACTCACCGTCACAATCAAATTTTTCACCTTGGGTCATGGGATTAAAAATTCGGAAATAGGGCGCGGCATCTGCGCCCGATCCTGCAATCCATTGCCATGAGGCACTATTATTTGCTAAATCCGCATCAAACAAGCAATCCCAAAACCATTTTTCCCCATAATGCCAATGACATAGCATATGTTTAACCAAAAATGACCCAACCACCATACGGCAGCGATTATGCATGTAACCCGTTTGATACAGCTCTCTCATGGCGGCATCAACGATTGGATATCCGGTTTGACCATAGCGCCAACGGTTCATTTCCTCTTCGGTTGGTTCACGCCAGGGAAAATGATCAAATTTATCCTGCAAGTTTTTTTTAGGCAGATCAGGGAAGTGATATAGCAAGCTGTAGGAAAATTCCCGCCATGCGAGTTCCGAGCAAAAATGGTCAATATCCCGCGAGGGTATGTCATGCGCATGCGCGTAACTTTTTGCTCCATGCCATACTTGCCTTGGGGAGATATGGCCCCAATGTAAATAAGGGGATAACCGTGAAACATGATCTTCCGCGGGATTATTGCGCCCCTCTTTATATCCTTTTAAGCCGTCCTCCAAAAATTCATTGAGCCTGTCTTGGGCACCGTCTTCGCTGATAACCCAGTCTTGAATGCTTGTCTGATGCCAATTACCTTCATCAACAGGTAATAAATCAAGATCCGTCAAATCAAGAGATAAGTTTTCTGCGTTACCATACGTTAATCGATCCGGCGCAGAACATGGCTCATTCGGCCCTCCCGATGCCAAGCATCCCTTTCGGTAGTAAGGTGAAAACACCTTATATGGCTCTCCACTTTTGTTTTTAATCGTCCATGGTTCCCAAAGCAGCGAGCCATTAAAACTTTTGACCTCAATATCATATGATTCCAGAGATGATTTTATGTCCTTATCACGTTGAATGCGCCAAGGCTCATAACAACGATTCCAATAAACAGCCTTCGCACCTGTCTTTTCAATAAGATCCGGAAGAATTTTTCTGGCGTCACCTTTCACCAAAACCAAATGCCCGCTGAGATCTTTGTTCAAACTATCCAGAGCATGATGCAACCAAACACGTCCCGCCGCGCCGATTTTATATTCATCAGCATTTTCATCATCTAAAATATAAAGCGGAATTATTGATGCCCCTTGCTCATAGGCAGCCGACAGGGCAGGGTGGTCACCTCGTCTTAAATCCTGCCTAAACCAAATAATAATGGGCTCTGTCATAAAATCCTTCTTTGAATATTTAGAATATTTAGGACAAAAAATATTTTTTTAAAGTTTGAGCGGGCTATTTAGATAATTTATCCAAAAGAATAACCAAATTTTTATTATATATTTCTATACGTTGATCGATATCTGCCATTTGTCCGAAATATTCAAATGACCTGCCGCATTCGGCCATAATGCCATAAATAAACATCATAATTACGGCCGGATCGAAATCTTTAAACAAACCTTGTTTGTAAACATCTTCAACCAAACCACGCATGATCTTAATCAAATTATTATCTAAAATTTCTAAGCGTTGTTTATAAGGTATATGCGATATCCCCTCCGTCAGCATAACCACGCGAATATCGGCCTGTTTACATGATTGGAAAAATAAATGGCAACCCTGCTTCAAAGCTTCAAAGGGGTCATCATGTTCTGCAATTTGATTACCGATATCTTCGGCAATCTCATCTGTAATTTGCTTATAGACCGCTTCAAAAATGCCCTGTTTATTGCCGTAATGATAATAAAGTGAGCCGCGTGCCATGCCTGATTCTTCAACAATCCGCTCCGTGGAGGCTTTTGCATAGCCATGCTCAATGAATTCTTTTCGCGCTATTTTTATAAAAATCTTAGATGTTTTTTCAAAGTTTTCCTTATTCGACCCTGTATTTTTACTCATAATATCAATCTTTTAACCCCTGTTTATTGACTTATTATCAGTTATTATTGACAGGGTGTCAATTACTTTGCTATATTAAATTTGACAGTAAGTCAGTAAATCAAGAAAGGACATCGATAATGATCTATCAAAACCAATACCCGATTATTTGCACTGAAGACATTGCTGAAAGCGCCAATTTCTATGAGGATAATTTTGACTTCTATACCGAAGTACAAATGGATGGATATATTTTGATGCGCCATATGGAAGATAAAGAGAGATATATAGCGTTCATTGATATTAATAGTCCTATCTTGCCCCAAGAGGCAAAAAAGGTCACCAGCGGGTTAATTTTAAGCTTTCCCGTCAAAAATGTGAATGCATCATACCAACAAGCCTATTGGGAAGGATTAGAAATCCTTGGCGAGCCAAGTCCCTCAAATTGCGGGAAGCATTTTATGGTTCGTGATCCGAATGGAAATTACATAGATATTATTCAAAAGCAAGAAATTGACGAGAAATATCTTGTCGCCGCTTAAAAAGATTTCACACCCTTAGACCCTAATACCTCGACCTGATTTTTTCAGGTCATTTTTTTGAAATAAACCTTGACCTTAAAGGCGGATTTGTAGCATTGTCCCTAAAATTTGTCCTGACAGCAAAAATAACAACAAAGAGGATCAACAATGCAAAAACCCCTGCAAAATAAGAAAATTGCCATTTTATGCGCTAATGGCGTCAGCGAAAGCCACATGACCGAAGTGCAAAAAGGATTAATGAAAGCGGGGGCTTTTATTCGTACCATCAGCATTGACCACGCCATTATCAATTCATGGAATGGCACAGGGTGGGGCGTTAATTTTGCGGTTGATGCTTCTCTTAATACTGCCTTAGGCGTTGATTATGATATGATCATCATTCCGGGCGGGGAGCGTTCCATTGAAAAATTAATGAAAACGCCGCACTCTAAGCGCTTTATTTCCAGTCTGGTTCGTCTTAACCGTCCCATTGGAATCATTGAAGACGGCGTTAAGTTGTTAGAGGTTACAGAAACATCTATAGATGCAGAAAACGTGATCCTTATTGACGCGCATGAAATGTCCGTCATGGTGCAGCACTTTGCTGATCATAGCGAAGAGTTATCGGTCGCCGCGTAATCTCTTGACCTTACGCAAGAGAGGGATTAAAACCCTTTTACTATGAAAGCTGAAATCCAACAGATTGTAACATCCATTCAGGAGTCTCTTGACCTCCTGAGGAGGCATCTTTGACTGGGATCAGGCGCTGTTAAGACTTCAAGAGCTTGATGCTCTAACTGAAAATCCAGACCTTTGGAATGACCCGGATCGGGCGCAAAAATTGATGCAAGAACGCACCAAATTGGATCAGGCGATACAAGCGGTTCGTGAGATTGAAACCGGCATCAATGATAATTCTGAGCTGATTGAAATGGGTGAAGAAGAGGGTGATGCCGCCATTGTTAAAGAGGCAGAAACCGCGCTTAAAGAACTTAAAGTCATTGCCGATAAGAAACAGCTTGAAAGTTTGTTATCCGGTGAGGTTGACGGCAATAATGCGTTTTTGGAAATAAATGCCGGCGCAGGGGGCACAGAATCCTGCGACTGGGCGTCTATGCTGTACCGGATGTATATTCGTTATGCCGAATCAAAAGGTTATAAAGTTGAAGAACACGATTATCACGGCGGAGATGAGGCGGGCATTAAATCCGCAACATTGGAAATCAAAGGGCAAGATGCCTATGGTTGGCTAAAGGGGGAGACAGGCGTACATCGTTTGGTACGAATATCCCCATTCGACAGTAACGCCAAACGCCATACCAGCTTTGTGTCTGTATATGTGTCACCTGTTATCGATAACGAAATAGATATCAAAATTGATCCTTCCGAATTACGCATTGATACATACCGCTCACAAGGGGCGGGTGGGCAGCACGTCAATACGACAGATTCCGCCGTACGTATTACTCATGTGCCATCGGGAATTGTTGCCGCCTGTCAAAATGGGCGATCACAGCATCAAAATAAAGACATGGCGATGCAAATGCTCAAAGCCAAAATGTATGATGCCGAACTAAAAAAACGCGAAGAAGCGGCGGCGGGCGATTACGGCGAAAAAACTGACATCGGCTGGGGACATCAAATTCGCTCCTATGTCTTGCACCCCTACCAAATGGTTAAAGATTTACGCACCGAGGCCGAGACCAGTAACACCTCCGCCGTTATGGACGGCGACATCCAGCTATTTCTGGAAGCCTATCTTGCATCAAAACTGGATAAAAAAACGGAATAGGTTTATTCTCTTTTCCAATGAAAATATTTTATTATTTACTGGCCTTAATACTGCTTTTGCCACTTACGGCACAGGCGCAAAAAGCTTCGGTAACGCCTGTACATGGTTGGCTTTTGGGGCCATCAACTTTATCTGATAGCGGACTGCAAAGTTGTATTTTATTCAATCAATTTTCCGATGGCTCCGGCTTGCGCTTTACGATACGTGATGAAAAAGTGGAAACCATCACCGTCATTTATCGTGATAATATTTTCGATCCGGCATTAAGCAATAATTACAAAACCATTCTTGAAACGTCTGCGGCATACCGCACAGTTTTAGACGGATATGCCTATGGCGATAATACATTAACTATAACGCCGCCTGACCCTTCGGAATTCTATGGCGAATTAAAACGCAATTCTCGCTTGACCATTGCCGTACCGAAGGATCAAAGAACGTTTAATCTACGTAATCTGGCGCAAAATCTGGAACGTACCAATAAATGCGCGTTCGAAGCTCCAAAACCACAAATCGCTTTAGATGAAACAAAGGAAGTTCGCATCTATGCCGATCTCACGCTCCCCAAAAGAATTAAGCTTACCCCGAACGATATTTGGCGTGTGCAGCGCGGTGAACGATTAAGCCAAGTTACCAAAAGATGGTCACAGCAAAGTGGCAAAGATCTTAACCTTCGTGCATCAAATGACCCAATTCTAAAGCAGGATTTTATTTATGAAGGATCCGCGGATGAAGCGCTGGAAAAGTTATTTACGTTAATTCATTGAATAAATTTTTAGCTCGCCCTTAAAAACGACCAATACACCTATAACTTGTGAATAACCTTTACAAAATCTTGTCACGCTCTTGTGATTCTATTTTTGAAAGGGGAGACTGGATAAGACGATTCTATTCTCATCTTCAAAAAGGTTACTCTGATGTCCAATGTTCTGAAAAAATCTCTTCAAACAACTATTTTTACAACGGTTCTTAGCGCGGCAATTACAACCCCCTTGAGCGCATATACTATTAATAGCGATGTCATGGAATTAAATGCGGTGACGCCATGGTCAGTGAGCCGTGCAGGGGCGGGGGCACAAGCCTATTGCACATTATCCAAAACTTTTAAAAAAGACATCATCTTAACACTCGCGGAAAACACAGATCAAAATCTGACATTTGCCATTGATTTTCAAAAGGAACGCTTTGAGTCGCAGAGCATTTATAACATTATCCTCGCAACTGATAATGGCGACAGCCGTAGTTATGAGATCAGCCCCACAACAGGCACGGCATTTATAATCAGAGTGAAAGATGACGCAGAATTTTATGATAATTTATGGGAGAGCGATTCTCTGCTCGTATCCGTAAATACAGAAAATTACCGCTTCAGCACCGCTGATTTCTTGACAGGTAAAAAAGATATCTCATCATGTATCAATGTGCTTGAAGATATGAAGCCAAAACCACAAGTAAAACAAAAAGTCGCAGCGGCGCAACAACCAACTATTACCGAAGTTCCCGTACAGAGCGTTACAAAAATTGAAACAAAAGCGGCGGCAAATATTGTCCAACCACAAATTGAGGCTTTGCCCCAGCCGATGGCCGCCCCACGCACTGAAGCGGTAAGCTTTGCTGCGCAGGGATTGAGCGAAATTTCAAAGATTGCCGGTGAGGTTGAAAAACTCAAAGAAGAAAATCGCAATCTAAAACAAGCGTTAAAAACCGAGCGCGTTAGCTTTGAGACACGTATGAATGCCGTTAATGCCAATAATTCTCCTGCATCACAGGAATTAACGCAAAAGATTTCCTATCTGAATAATGAAAACAAACAATTAAAAGATCAAATTCGCAGTCAGTTACAAAATGCCAGTATTACTGCCAATTCTATGACACAAAAATTATCTGCCGAAATACAAAAACTGCGGACAGAAAATAATTTGTTACAAACAACGCTGGAAGCAACAAAACAAAGCCAAAAAGAACAAGCGTTAAAAGTTGTCAGCGCCAATGATTATGATATTCTTCAACAACAAAACAACGCATTAAGCGCGCAAATTCAGGTGTTAACAGCAGAAAACCTAGAGTTAAAATCTCTGGCAGATCATGTTACAAAAAATGGCGGTGCGCAGGATAAGCTGGTTCAAAATCTGACCTCTGAAAATATCCGCTTAAAATCAGAAATTAAAATTAAAGATGCCAGAATAAATGCGCTTGAAGCTTCTTTAAAAACGGCGGAAACGAATCTAAATGGGCTTCAACCTATGAAAGTGAAAATTTCCCAATTAGAGATTGAAAACGAGACGATCGCAAAAAGCTATGCTGCTTTAGAAGCGGCGGCCGGTGAGGTTACTCCTTCAAATGCGGATATGGAACTTCAAGCCATACAACAACGTTACGCAGAAAAAGAACGTGAATTAAAACGCACAATAGAAGAAATGGAGCGCCAAAAACAAGCGGCGATTTTGGAACAAAAGCGTCTTGAAACCATGCTTTTTGACCCTGCCGTTACCGAGCAAAAGCAATTAGCGCGCCTTAATAAACTTGAGAATGAGTTAAAATTAGCGAACCAAGCCTTGGCAGAGCAACGCCAAATGCAACAAACGGGCGTACCTGTTTCCAATACGACTCAAAAATTCCTCGCAAAACCTGTCTCTGAAATGACAAATTCTGAACGTATTACCATGATGGAAATGAGTAATGAAATTCAAAAACTAAGAGATGAAATTGACCGTTTGAGACGTGCGCCAGCTCCTGTGCCTATCGAAAAGGCAGTTATATCTGAAAAACGTATGGTCATAGAGCGCGGGCAAAGCCTTGAAACGGCAACGCCATTTCATAAATTTAAAGAACAAGTTGACGCACAACAAAAAGAAATTAACGATGCTCAAATCGCTATGGCAAAGGCACAGGCACAAGTTGCAAATAACAACAGCCCTGAGCCAGAAATTACGAGTTTGAAGGAAAACACCTCATCCGAGCCTGTAACATTGCAAGTTGAAGAAAATGATCTTGCGCCGGAAATTAACGTGGAAACAGCCATGCCTGCGACAAATAAACTTGAGCCTGAGATGGAACCATCAAATATTGAAACGGCAAATTATGATGACGTTATAACCATTGAAGAAACATTGCCCGCTCAGAATATTCCTGCCCCTCCAATGGAAAATCGCACTACGATGATTTCCTCTAATACAAAGCCAGGGGTTTTGGCTCTGCCGGATCCTGAAATGGTAAAATTGCTACAAAAGCAGGATAAAACATTTACTGTAAAAAGTCAGGATCGCGGAACTGTCCATTGGGCATCCGACATGATCGAAGGAACCGTGATCAGAAAGCATCTACAAGGACAAACATTTGAAACCTCCGTAGAGGATATGATTGCCAATCTAAAACAAAAGTGTCCCGCCATAATGGAAGTGGAGCCGGTTCTTCTTAGAAAAGGTAAAAGCCAAAATTTATATGCCTATGATGCCGATTGCGGCGCATCAACACTTGGGTTCATTTTCTTTTCTAAAGATGGGCAAACCATTTCGACCATCTCTTACGGCTCTGGTAAAGATCAAAAAGCCACGTTAGATGGCAAGAGAGAAAAGCTTATCGATGCACTAATGGGATCAATGCAAAGCTAATTTTTTAGCGCTAGCTATTTTATAAGTCGTTCCAGATCATAACGGGATATCATTATGATCTGACTACATAATTAATGTTGTTTATTCGTTATATTGAGGCTTTTCTTGAGATGGCTCAGGTGCATTTGAAATGATACGTGATAAGAAACCAGTAAAACCGCCGCCTTCATTGCTATCATTTTTATCTTCTTCGCGTCTTTGATCGATAGGGTTGTTTGGCTGCGAATTCCACTCTGAAAGCGTTGATTCTATGCGTTTTTCTTCTGTTCCGTGCATAATCGCGCCCCAAATTTCCGCCGGTGCCTTGCCGCCCGTCATGCGATCTGTTGGGCTGTTATCATCATTCCCCAGCCAAACTCCGGCTGTATATTTTCCGGTATAGCCAATAAACCACGCATCTCTGAAATCCTGAGACGTCCCCGTTTTACCGCCGGCTTGAAATCCCGGATAGGCGGCGCGCGCCGTACCTTGGGAAACGACCGCCTCCAACATACCGTTCATATCGGCAATGACGGATTGCGGAAATAATCTTTGATGGGATAGGGATGCGGGATCGAAGGAATAATAAACGTTATCATCCTTATCTTGGATTTTTAAAATCGCATAAGGTTCAGGGCGAAATCCCATATTCGGAAACACGCTATAGGCCGAAACCATCTCCAATAAGCTTACGCCGCTACTTCCTAAAGATAAGCTCATATCACGAGCCAGGTCGGCGGTAATGCCCAGTTTTTTTGCCGTGCCAATCACATAGCCGATTGTGCCGATTTGCCCCGCAAGACGCACCGCGACGGTATTCATAGATTTCTCCAAACCCTGTGCCAATGTGACTTCGCCATAATAGATATCGCCGAAATTACCGGGGCGATAAGATCCTTCGGTAATCGGACCATCATAAATACGATCATTTGGCCGCCACCCACGATTAAGCGCGGTCAGATAAACAAACGGCTTGAAAGATGATCCCGGCGGACGTAGAGCCTGCGTGGCGCGGTTAAACTGGCTTTGACCATAATCTTTACCGCCGACCATCGCGCGAACCGCACCGTCATTTTCCAAAACTAATACGGCCCCTTGAGATACTTTTTGGTCACTCACTTCCGCTAATTTATCCGCCAGCGCCTTTTCCGCCTTACCCTGAAGCACCGGTGAAAACGTGGTGTGCACGATTAAATCATCCTGAATTGCGCCCACATGCAAATTCACTTCATCCATCAACCAATCCACAAAATAAAGCTCTTGGCGCGCATTTTTGACCGTGGTCTCAACTAATTTCATTGTACCGGCGCCATTGCCCTCATAATGATATCCTGCATCTTTCATCGCGGCGAAAACGACATCTGTTCGTTTTTTTGCTAAATCGGGATTGCTCAGCGGTGAATAACGCGACGGCGCTTTTAATAACCCGACCAACATCGCGCCTTGATAAACATCAAGGTTACGCGCATCTTTTTGGAAATATTTCTCCGCGGCAGCTTGAATGCCGTAAGTTCCCGCGCCAAAATAAACACGGTTAAAATACGCCGTCAGGATTTCATCTTTGGTTAAACGGTTCTCCAACCACACCGCCAAGATTGCTTCCTGAATTTTGCGCTTTAGCGTGCGCTCCTGAGTTAAAAACAGGTTTTTTGCCAATTGCTGGGTAATTGTAGATCCGCCCTGTGCAAAGCGGCCTTTGGTAACATTGGCGACCATGGCACGCGCAATACCGAGCGGATCAATCCCAAAATGGGAATAAAACCGACGATCCTCAACCGAGAGCAGGGCATGCAACACATGAGGCGGAAGCTCTCTCACATTAACGCTTTCCCCCTTTAACTCCCCGATTTGTGAAAAAATAGAACCATCTTCAGCTAAAAATGTAATAGCGCGCTTACGTTCAAACTTTACATCTGCCGTAATTTTGGGCAATTCACTGGCAAACCATGCAATAGCGATCACGCCAAGAATGGCGCACCATAACCCCGCCACAAAAAATAGGCGACAGATCATCGCAAATTTTGAACGCGACTTTGGTTTTTTACCGCTACTTTTGCGAATGCGAGAATTACTTTTTTCTGTTTTTTTAGCCATGCAAAAGTTTTAGCGCAAGATGTTCCAATCAGGAAGATAAATTATATCTTCCACCAATATCTTACTCTGTTTGGAAATTTATCGGTTGCTGGCAATTCATCCAGAAAATCTGCGCCCGCTTTTTCAATGATATGACGAGCGACCTCATTCTGAGGTGAAATTGTAATCAAAGCCTTCTCGATATCAAGCGCGTTCAAAACCTCTTTAGATTTACGAACCAGTTTTTGCCCATAACCTAATTCCCGTTTATCGGGACGAATAATAAAAGTCATGTGACCGCCCCATTTTTCCAAATGCCAATTTAAACGGTGCCTGACTTTCAAGGTACCAATATATTCATCATTCTTTACCAACCATAAGACAGAATCCGGCACCAATTCCACCCAATCCGGATAATTGCGATACGCACCGCTTCGGCGTTTACAGCGCTCTTCGACGAAATCATCGAAATCATCTCTTAAATCTGGAATAACCAGATTTTTATACCGCCCCTCGGCATGGTATAACGCCAATGCTTTTAAATAGCTCTCTTTATATTCAATGGCTGGTTTGATGAGTTTAGATGCGGTCATAAAATTTATATCAAGTGTAATATGAATGATTTCTAATTCATATAAGTAACATACACAAGTAAATTAAGGAATGACGAGTCTATCTCTCCATACCAAAATCGTTACCGCGCTCATGTTCTCGATCTCTTCTTGCACGAATACGCTCAAGAATCAAATGTGTGTCCACATGGCGTTCTATTTGTTGGTTAAAATAATTTTGGTAAATTTGTGTTAATCGACTCATGGCTTCATCTGCAACTCTTTTTGCTTCCTCTAGTTGCGCATCATCACTAATTGAACGATCTGGCTCATCATCATGAGACCTTTCCATCGTTCTCTCTAAGCCTCGTTCTTCCTCGGGATCAGTATCTTCTTTTACTTCTGGAGGTAAATTTGCAACAGGGATCGGTTGAGAAAATAAAGCAGATAAATCTGAGCCTGACTGAATATATTCTAAAACTGAGACTGAATTACGATCCATTGCATTATCAACAAGATCTAGCATTTCATCCACGATACTATCTACAGTTTCATCAATACTTGCTTTTCTGTCATCAAATTCGGAAAGTTGCTTTTTATGTAATTCCTCCCGTTTTTCGCCTTTAATTTCATGCTTAGTTTTTTTGCCTACAGCGTGATAAAAAGCACTTACTAATTTAAATGGTGCATGCTCAGCATGCTCATCCAACCATTGATCGTATAATGAAATTCGGTTGTTTCTTTCTAAAACATTATTTTCTCTTGCTTGTAATAATTCTTTCATAATGTGTTTTAAATCAACGGTTTTACGCGCAACGTTGTTTCGTAATTGCACCATTGATCTACCAGTAAATATGGTCTTATTTTCTTGGGATAGATTTCCTCCAATTACTTGCGATACTTTTTCTGAAACCGCATTTGGCTGCTGAATCGCTGGATTTAAAATTAATAACAACCCCAGAACTTCTTCAACACTTTTACCAGCAAGAGCCAATTGATATGCCGCTTGGTTTATATCAACTGCAAATAAACTGTTTCCGAACGTCTCGGTTCCAAGCGCATCATTTTTAGATTCCGCCGCATTACCGAAATCTCTCATTTTTCCACCAAAGCGTGATTTACCAAACATATAACACCTCTATTTAAAAATTTTATGTATATTAAGAGAAACAAAAATGTTTTTCAATCACAAAATAATAGACGCCAATCCAAGGAAAGCAAAAAATCCAACAATATCCGTTACCGTTGTTAGCACAACAGCCGAGGAGATCGCGGGGTCGCTGCCCATGCGGTGTAGCAGGATCGGAATGCCCGCGCCGCCGAGACCGGCAATGATTAAATTTATAATCATGGCGCTTGCGATCACGCCGCCAAGCAAGGGGTTGGCGTAATAAAGCCCCGCTAAAAATCCAATAATAACGGCAAAGGCCATGCCGTTTAACAGGCCGATTAAGGTTTCCTTCCAGATAATCCGCCATGAGTTAGAGCTGGAGATTTCTTTGGTGGCAAGCGCGCGCACCGCAACCGTCATGGCCTGCGTTCCTGCATTACCGCCCATGGATGCGACAATCGGCATTAATACGGCCAGCGCGACCAATTCCTCAATCGTTGCATCAAACAGAGAAATCACGATGGATGCCATAATGGCCGTTAATAAATTTATAAATAACCATGAAAAACGCGTGCGCGTGGAATCAAATACGGCGCGATAAAGATCACCGCCGCTTACCCCCGCCAGCTTCAAAATATCTTCTTGCGCTTCTTCGTCGATAACGCCCAATACGTCATCAACGGTAATCACACCGATCAAACGGCCATCCGCATCCACAACGGGCGCAGAGGAAATCCCCTCGCGGCGGAACAGATACGCAACTTCTTCCTGATCCATTTGTGCGCTGATGATGTGGGTCTGATCCAAAATCAGGTTTTCAATTTTTTCATTCCGTTTGGAGCGCACCAATCGGTTCAGTGGCATTTCCCCCTTCACGTGATAAGTCGGTGAAATGACGAAAATATCGAGGAAGTCCACAGGCAAATCATCACCCGCCGCACGCAGATAATCAATTGTTTTACCAACTGTCCAAAATTCGGGCACCGCCACGAATTCGCGCTGCATTAATCGACCGGCACTATCCTCAGGGAAGCTTAAGCCTTCCTCTAATGCCAAACGCGTTTTAGCAGATAAATGACGAATGATGTCTTTTTGAAATACAGGCTCCAGATTGATAATCAAATCCAGCGCGTCGTCACTTTCCATCGTCGCAACCATTTCGGCAACTTTGGCAGGGGTGAGAGAGGAAAGCGTATCTTTACGTAACTCCGGATCTAGATAACTCAGCACATTCGGATCAATATCATCTAAATACTGATCCAATAATTTGGTACGTGCATCCTCATTTGATTTGGAAATCAACTCCGCCGTATCCTGAACGCTTAGGGTCGAGAGAATTTCTGAAACTTCTGCGTTCTGCTCCTCGTGAAGCGCATCGGAAATACGGATAATAATATCATCGCTCAAGCCAAAATCGCTTTGGGCTTGTTCAGTGAACTCATCAGTAATTTCGGGGGTCGCAATAACCATGGCGTGTTGTAACACAAATTACGGTGTGATAGAACAACATAAAAATCAGAAATGAAAAAAATATGGCGCACGACACAAAAAAACGCATCGGCATTTATCCCGGCACATTTGACCCGGTTACAAAGGGGCATCTGCACCTGATCAAACGCGCCAGTAAATTGGTGGATCACTTAATTATCGGCGTTGCGATCAGCGAAAAGAAAAAGCCTTTATTTGATGTTAATGAGCGTCTTGATCTACTCAATGCCGATATTGCCAACATGCCGGAAAAATATTGCGGCATCGATGTCCGCAGCTTTGATAATTTATTGGTGCATTTCGCAATGGAGCAGGGGGCAACCTGTATCTTTCGTGGGCTGCGCGCCGTATCGGATTTTGAATATGAATTTCAAATGACGGGCATGAACGCCCGCCTGGCGCCGGAAGTGGAAACTGTCTTCCTGATGGCGGCGGATAAGTATCAATTTGTATCCTCTGCCTTTGTTAAAGAAATCTACAGCTTAGGCGGTGATATCAGCGAAGTTGTGACCCCAAATGTTGAACGCGCCCTACAATCAAAATTTGGAAAATAAAAACTTGACGTATAAAGATGAAAGCCATATGTTCCTTAAGTCTTTTCAGGCAGTATTATGATGAGACCGCTTAGCTCAGCCGGTAGAGCAACTGACTTTTAATCAGTAGGTCGAGGGTTCGAATCCCTCAGCGGTCACCATTTCTTACAGAACGGGCTCCCCACATGACATTCAGATACGATATTAATGCCTTACGGGGGATTGCCGTATTAATAGTCATGTTATTTCATTTTGGCATTCCCGGTTTTTCGGGCGGCTATTCCGGTGTTGATATTTTCTTTGTTATTTCCGGCTTCTTGATGACATCCATAATTGTTTTGGGGCTGGAAGATCAAAAATTCTCTCTCTTAAAATTTTATGCCTCCCGTGCCAGACGCATTCTTCCCGCCATTATTTTTCTATGTGGAACTGTTTTAATATTTGGATGGTTTTGGATAGCGCCCAGCGATTATAGCGATTTGGGCGAACATGCGGCGGCGTCGGTGATCTTCATTTCTAATTTCATTTATAAAGATGAGGCTGGGTATTTTGATACGCCGTCTCACTTTAAATGGTTACTTCATACATGGTCACTTTCCGTGGAATGGCAATTTTATATGATTTACCCGCTGATACTAATGGGGGCATACCGTTTCAGCCGATATAAAAGCAGGGCTATTATGATTACGCTTGGCGTGTTAACGCTCCTGTCTTTGGGATTGTCAATTTTTATCTCGGAATTAAAACCTGAATTTTCATTCTTTATTCTGCCCACGCGCATTTGGGAGATGACAGCAGGCGGCTTATTATTTTTACTTCAGCGTAGGGATGGATTTTCCATCACATCAAATCACCAAAAATATCTATTTACCATTGGCGGTCTTTGCCTGATTTTAGTTGCCGCCATAATCTATCATAGCGATTATTCATGGCCCGGCGGCTATGCGCTTTTACCCGTTATCGGCGCAATTTTGTTTTTAGTGCCACGTGCGAATAATCAGGCGCTTGTGAATAATATCATTCTACAAAAGCTGGGGACATGGTCCTATTCAACCTATCTTTGGCATTGGCCGATTTATGTTGGGATCAGCTATTATGAATTGCATATTATAGGGTGGCAAGCGGGGGCAATTATTCTCTCAATATTTTGCGGATTTTTATCTTATAAATTAATCGAAAATCCCTGTCATAAAATGACAATTTGCCGCAAAAATATGATTATACTTTTCGCCGCCATTTGCGCCGTTGGCCTGAGCGGATTATTAATTAAAAGTCAAAATGGCTTTCCCTTACGCGTTAGTAAAGAGATCTTAATCGCCGATAAAGAAGCCGAAAATAAACCGCCCTATACTGAAAAAGATCTTTGCGCGCCTGATCACGATTCCGCGGGACGCATGCGCTGTGTTTATGGCAACCGCGATAATATTGGCGCTATCTTTTGGGGGGATAGTCATGGCGGGGCGATCATGACCGCACTGGGCGATGCCATCGGGCAGGGGGTGATAACCCACTTTAATCAATGCCCCGTAATTTTTAGTGCGCGTATAAAAGGTAAAACCCAACGTAAAAACTGCAAAGGCTTTCATCAAAATGTTTTAACGGACATTGAAACACTGCCTGACGACGTTCCTTTGGTAATCGTGTCGCGATTTTCCGCGCAAATTCATGGACCTAATGAAACAAACCAAAAAGTATATGGCTTAATCTTTGATGATAAGACATCAAATGAAGAAACGCTGACCGAACGCGCCCTCTATCAAAAACGATTAGTGGAAACCTTATGTCACGCCAAGCGATTCCGCCCGGTCTATGTTATTGAACCTGTTCCGGAAATGGGTGCGGATATCCCAAAAATGATTGTCCGACAATTAATGCAAGGCATTAAACCGCATGCCGGCATAACGAAGAGCGCGTATGATGCACGGAATACCATTATTCTGGATATTCTCAATCAGGCACAACAAACATGCGATATAAACCTATTACCAACCAGCGATTATTTATGTCCCGATGGCAATACTTGCATCGGCGCATTATCCGGGCGGCCTATTTATGTTGACGATGATCATCTGAGCGAATTTGGAAATCGTTTGTTGATCCCAATGTTTGAAAAAGCATTGAAGTAAAATAAGCTCATTACTGTTGGGCTCAGCATAGCAAAGCTTAGGTAATTTTTCGCTTTGCAATATCTGTGGGCTTTGCTTTGCATCCGTATTTTACTAGGCCATATTCCTTACAAAATTCAGCCCCCAAAAATAAGATCATACAAGAATAAGAGGCCCATAACATTAAAAGCACCAACGATCCCGCCGCCCCGAAACTGGAGGCGGGTTTCGCGACTTCAAAATAATAGTTAATGGCATATTCGCCGATTTTGAAAAAAAAGGCAGCCACAATCGCGCCCCATATTGCCGCGCGCCATTCTATCTTTGCGTCGGGCAAAATCTTATAAATAAGAGTAAATAACAACACAGCAATAAAACAGGAAACGAGCAAATTTACGCCAACAATAAATAAAGACCATGAGAGGGAAAATTGCCCCGCCAGCCATTCATTTAATAATGTGATCATCGCAGTTAAAGATAATGAAATTAACAATAAAAAACCGATGATTAATACAACACCGAATGAAATCAATCTGGCTTTGATAAAAGAAACTAATCCGGCGGACTTTTTGATGTCCACTTCATAAATACGATTTAAAGAATTTTGCAGATGAGCAAATAATCCTGTCGCGCCAAAGGCAAGTGTTAATAAGCCTGCGACAATCGCCCATGTGTTGCGGTTATCACGCTGTGAGCTTTCTATTATCTTATCAACATTTTCTGCCGTTTGTTCCCCCATGATACTTTGAATGCCGCTCAAAACTTCCTCTTCAACATATTGTTCATCAAATGCAAAGGCCGCAATCGCCATAACAATGATAATTAAACCGGGAAAAGAAAAAATGGTGTAATACGCCGCCGCCGCACTTTGTGTAAAGGGATCATGCGAAAACCAATTTTTGACTGACTGGGTGAAAATTTTAAACATACTCTATAGATATATCTGTCATCAGAATAAAAAAAAGTCCGGAGACTTTTAACAGTACTCCGGACAACAGTGGTAATAGAGGGTGTGTAAGTAAACATTACGCAATTCGACTGGGGCATGCAAGCATTTTCTGTTTTTTTTTTACATTTTTTGCAAAAAAATGTTTGTTTATCAATAAGATAAAGTTTCTCTTATTAAAAAAGCAAGTTACAAATAACCATAATATTATTGCGTATAAATAATCTTTTCTGACTGACCCCATTCGCTCCAAGATCCGTCATAGATTCGAAAATCCCCATGACCAAGCTCATGAAATGCGAGTGCAATTACGCATGCTGTAACGCCGCTGCCGCATGTCATTACTGGCGGGGCATCTGCCTGTAAAATATCAAGCGGAATTACCTTGGTTAATTGATTCGTATCTTTCAAACCGCCAGTTTGCGGATCAATCAATGTTCCTGTGGGAATATTAATGCTATTGGGGATATGCCCGCTACGCATGCCTGCACGTGGCTCTTGTGCTAAACCGGAAAAACGCTCTGCGGGACGGGCATCCAAAATATGAGCGGCTCTGTGTTGCGAAATCTGATCAACTTGATCAATATCCACCACCATATCCGAATTAAACTTTGCCTTGAATGAGGCCGCTTGGGGCATGGACGGGGCATCAGTATTTACCGGATATCCTTTTTCTTCCCAATCCATCATACTCCCATTCAAAATAGAGACACAATCATGACCAAAGATTTTAAACATCCACCATACGCGGGCAGGGCCCAAAGCCAGCCCCGCCTGACCGTAAACAATAATGCGACTATCATTGGAAATACCCATTGCCGACACCATTTCCTCAAAATCTGCTGCAGACGGCAACATATGGGGTAGGGAGGAATTGTGATCCGCCACCTGATCAATATCAAAAAACACCGCATTGCCGATGCGTTTATGTTGATACATAACATATGGATCAACCGGCGAATTCGGTAGCACAAAAGTCGCATCCAGCAATACAAGCTGACCGTCATCTGCCTGTATTAAATTTTCTAGCTCCTTATAGGATATCAACGCACTTTTCATGGTATTTAACCTTCCTCAAATACAATATTAATACGGCGGTTTTGCCGCCCTTTATTCTCAATTTTACTTACGCGCACTGCGCCAATCTCGGCTGTTGATTTAACGTGTGTCCCGCCACATGGTTGCAAATCAATGATATTTTTATCTGTCCCGATCTGAATTAGACGAATTTTTCCACCTGAACTCGGCGGGCTGACAGACATCGTGCGTACCAAATGCGGATTTTGCGCCAATTCTTCTTCTGTAATCCAAAATGATGTGATGGGGTGATCTTCCTTAATTAAGGCATTCAACTTATCACTCAACTCGTTCTTATCCACGGCATCACCCGGAATATTAAAATCAAGACGGCTTTTTTCCGTACCAATTGATCCGCCCGTGACATCGCCGATCACGCTGGCGCATAATAAATGCAAACAGGTATGCATTCGCATATGTTTATGACGCGCGCTCCACTCAATTTTTCCATGAACAATATCACCCGCCGCGGGTAGGGGACAGGACTCGTGAAGAATATGAACCACATCCTCGCCGTTCTCCGCCTTATTCGCAGCAATTACAGGCAAATTATCATTGCTGTTTAAAGTCAAGATACCCAAATCACCCGGCTGCCCGCCAGACGCCACATAGAATAGCGTTTTATCCAGAACGATCCCACGATCTTTGACCGCCAAAACTGTGGCTGTAAAGTCGGTTTCATAAGGATTTTCAAGGAAAAGTTTTTCTGTCATATTCCACTTATGGCACCGCACGATGTTATTTTCAAGATTTCGTCATTGCATGCGTGACATTTAATTCTATTCTTGCTAAAAGCAAATCATTGCTGCCGTAGCTCAGGGGTAGAGCACTCCCTTGGTAAGGGAGAGGTCGAGAGTTCAATTCTCTTCGGCAGCACCATTGGTTTACAGGGGTTTTAACCATTTTTTACCTCATTATAGGGAGTGTTTGCAGGGTTCAATTGTAACAGGTCTGACGCTTTACGCAAGTAATCAGGTGAATATCTAGCATAAGTTCTTTCTGTAACCTTTGTGTCGGAATGCCCTAAATATTGAGCTATCTCACTCATGGGAATCCCACCCTCTGCCATCCAGATTGCCGCGCTATGGCGTAGAACGTGTGGCGTTATTTTCTTGGACAATCCAGAGCGCTCAACGGTTCTATTGAACCCTGTACGAACATCTTTGACCTTATCGCTGTTATACTCAATCACATAATCACAAGTCCTTGCCAAATACGCCTCTTTTAAAGCCTGATAAACCATGTCATTCAAAGGAACGGTTGCACGTCTTTTTATCCGGCTTCCTCTGCCAAGGCTTATAAATCGCCGCTCAAAGTCAACTTGATGCCACTCTAATTCAAGAACGGCCGTTTTTCGTGCGCCTGTAGCTATTGCTAGCATTATAAATAATTTAATATGCGGCGCGGCGGCATTATCCAGTAACCTTGAAAATTCCTCACGTGTGATATTAATATCTTTAGGGTCTGGCGCGGGTGGTGTGAACCACGTCTTTGGAAAGGATTTATCAAAGCGTCTTAATGATGCTCTTATACATCCTAATTCTCGAATAATAGTACCGTCTTTAATACCTTGTTTTCTGCGCTTGTTTGTGTAAGAAATAGCTTTTTCACGGTCAACTTGATCCGGTCTATAATTCGCAAATTCTGGTTTAAGATTTTTCCACATATAACTTAGCTTTTCTTGTTCTGCCTTTGATTTTTCGGACTTATATAGTTCAAATATTTCTTCTAGTGTTTCATTCGGGGCGGCTTGAAGCTTTTTAAAGTCATCGAACCTTTGTTCTGCTAGGCGTTCATCAGCGGTACGTAACGAATATCGTTGCGTTGTTCCTTTGAACCTTCTGACAGCGGCAAATTTTCCCCTATAGAGTTTGAGCTTCCACATTCTTCAATCCTTTCAATTTCCTTATAGGGAATACGAAAGAGATTGCCAATACGGATAGTGTTAATATCCCCCTTGTGTATTAGGTTATAAACAGTTGAGGTTGAGACACTCCAACGCTCTGCGAGTTGTTTTGCTGTTAAGTTCATGCCGCGTCCTCTGGTGGGGTTATCAATCTTTGAATATCTTCGCCCGCCATAATGTCCTTGAAAAATTCATCAACATTGGCTTTTAATTCAACAATATCCCTTGGTGAGATTGATTGATCTTCAATAATTGCTTCAACAAAATCATGCCAATGTAATAATGCTCTGTTTTTGCGTCCTAACGCTTCTAGTGCTTTATTTGTCATGGTTTTGCTCTTTCTTTAAGTCAAACTTCCTGAAATACTTAATAAGCCCGAAGCCCCAATCCTTTTCATTTTTTTTTGAGCTCATCACGACCTTAACTACCGGGGACTTCACATCCCCATAACCTTTAGGAAGTATTTCGATTACTTTCATAGTTCCGTAAGGGTTTCTTTTTAGATTAACAATATCTCCTTCTTCCATCACCGCGCCTCCTGCACATCGTAGTATCTGTATTCAAGCGCGTTTATAATTTGGCTTGCCTGTGCCAATATAACCGCTTCTTTTTCGGTAAAAGCATGTTCATAAAAGCTATTGATTTCCGCACCTTCGTGCGTTTTGAAGGCTATTTTATATCTCTTTAGTTCCATGTTCGCGCCTCCTGTACTAATTCGGCAAATTTTTGTAGAGTATCCGTAATATCCCCAAATAGTCCTGCGTGTTTAGTCATTGGGGTGTCCTTCTAATTGCTTCTTTGCTTCAATTAGATCTTTCTCAGCTTTTTCTAATTTCTGACGCGCTCTTAAGGTTTTCAACTCTTCCAATGCTTTCAAATACCAATTATTTAAAGCCTCTAAAAAGTCTTCAATATATTCATCTTCAATGTAAAAAGTCGTGTTTAACTTATCGGTGTAATAGATATTTACATTGTCTAACGATTGATAGAGTCCAAATTCTTGATGTTCACCATAAAGGTTGAGTGTATTTATATATAAATCAAAATAGTAACCTGAATAATCATGAGTAGGATGATTGGTCATTTTAAGCCCAACCCCTTTTTTATAAAAACCCCGGCTTAATTCCCAAGTGAAATAAACACTTTTGTATCTACTTGCGTACTTTGCAAACTTCTCTTCACCTGAAAGTTTTTGTTTGATTATAACATCCTTAAAAATAGGTATTTTTTCAGCGTGCCTCTCAGCAGCTTCCATTTTCTTTTTAAGTTCTTTAAGCTCGTTTTTATATTCTTCTCTCATAATATCTCTCCTTCAATCTCTTTCATTAAATCCGGCGCGCCTTGTAGGGCGGTTTTGTAGACTTCATGGAACGGCACTTCAAGTACCTGCTGATCTATATAGGTGTCGCAAAGAGCTATTATCATTTCATTCGTAGCCTCACAAGGCACAACCTTACATTCCCCCGCCTCAACCCTGCGCTCCAACTCCGCCCAAGCTTTTGCCTTGGCAATCACGTAATCACGCGGATTTTCATTGTATTTCTGGACAAACGCGCTCCATGCATCGTCGTCGTTTATGCCAATAGCGTCTATGGCTTCGTTAAGTTTGGTCATTTTGTTCTCTCACTTCTTCAACAAGTTCGTACATTTCTTTAGTTACTTCATGCGGCAATACAAACGCGGCAGCATCTTTTCGTGTGCCAACAGGCCAAACTTGATTAACCAAATCATTTACTATTCTAAAAGCTTCTAATGCCTGATTTGGGGTAACATTCATCACATATCCTCCCATTTAGGTGTTGGCGGCGTGTTATCGTTCGCGCATTTGATTATTAAAATTAGCTCCAAGTTCATTTTTCCGCTCCACTGGTAGAACAACGGACTGCACCTTGCAAAACAGGGTTATCAAAACGAGTTAAACTTGGTGCATCACAGTTGTCCGTTGCCCTACCACTAGAGCCGATTGCAGTATGGTAATCATCAGGGTGGGGAAGGGTGTAGCCCATCTCATAAGACACAGCTTCAATGCGTTCAAGATACTCTGTAAACTCTTTTACATTTAGCTTGGTCGTACTTTTGGGAACTTCCACCTCAACGCCAAAAACTTCCTTTAATTCCGCGCCAAGAAAGCGCTTTTTAAAATACTCACATAGATCGTCATGGTCATGTCCCGTATAGTTAGACAGGTGATTAATCCATGAATGATATAGCCTGTTTTGAGCTTTTGATCGCTTGGACTTGAAAGGCTGTAAAATCATTTCCCAGATTTCGCCTGTATTAAGCGCCGCCCATAAAGCACGTTCTGCATTTACAACAATACTATCGTTTTTAAGTATGAATGTTTTATCCATGTCTAAAATCCTCTAATATTTCACGGCACATAAACTCATCGCCGGTATTCTCATATAATCTCACCGCAAAATCCTTTGCTCTCTGCACGCCGCCAAAGTCCAACCAAAAAACACCTTCACCCTCGCTATGCTGTCTTGCGTGTTCCTGCCAACTTAAAGGAACAACAAGGCTATCATCTGGTTTAATACCAAGCCCATAAAATCCCGACCTGATATGAGCCGCCTGTGTGCTTCCCTCTAGCCCTGTAGTGATACAGGGTAGGGAGGCGATAAAGCGAAGATGTTTCTTAGAACGGATCATTCAAAGTCTTCTTGAATATATTGAATGGGGTTATACCCACTAATTGTTCCATCACCCATTATTTCAATAAATTTATTTACGAAGTCACTATCATCACAAACAACAGTTAAGTCTTCCTTGCTTAGTGTGCCGTAAACTTCGGAGTGTTTCCCAAGAATCTCACCAAAATAAACTTCTTTCCCTATATTGGATTCAACTTTTTTTGATTCTTCAACAAACAACCCTTCTACCTCTCCCATGCGTCCACAGTCCCAATTAAATCTATATATTTTTTTCATTCTCTTTCTTTCTTTTAGTGGTTAATTAAATTGCTTAAAACGGAATATCATCCTCAAAATCATCTGGCGCATTACCTGCGTAAGCTGTTTGATGAGAATCATTCTTAAATTGAGGGCTGCTTCCTTGTTCACGGCTGTCCAGCATGACCAATTTGCTATCAAAGCCCTGTAAGACGATCTCTGTACTGTACTTATCCTGCCCGCTTTGGTCTTGCCATTTGCGGGTTTGCATTTTGCCAGACACATAAACCTTAGAGCCTTTTTTCAGATATGTTTCGGCTATATCTGCAAGTTTGCCCCAGATAACAACACGCACCCATTCTGTACGGCTTTGCTGTTGACCGTTTTTATCCTTCCATTTTTCCGATACGCCTATGGATAGATTGGCAACTTTTTCACCATTTTGGGTTGATCTAATATCGGGATCGTTTCCCAAATTTCCTATAAATTGACATTGATTTAACATTTACTTCATCCTTACTGTTATTGATTGAGAACCATTATCAAGACCAACGCCCTCAATCTTTGCGCCGGCTTTAATTGCATCGTTAATATCTGCCTTACGTGGTGTTCGTATGATATTCACGTAAATATCCGGCAATAGCGTTTCATCTAAAATAATAGGCTTGGGCGGGTTTTTTGTAATACCTACCGTTCCGTCTATCCCTTTATGGTTTTCATGCCCCCACGCTTCTAAAATACGCCCCATCATCTCTTTCAACTTCTCCAAACGTACATCACTTGAAGCTTTACGTTTGGTAAGCTCTTTTTTGCGCTCATCAACGGCGCTATTAAATACTTGCTCATCGCCGTATTTGCGTAATGACCATTCAAGAAGGTCTTTTAAGTCCGTCTCACCTTCGATCATATCGGCGGCAAGTTCGGGGTCTTCTTCGCCCTCGCTTATCAGCCATTCTTTAATCTGGTGGGCTTTTTGGATTTCTTCGTATATTCTGCTCATTTATTCTGCCGCCATCTTAGAGGTTAAGGATTTCTTGATCGCACCTAAGTTTTCATCAAGCGTCCTCTGTTGGTCAGAATTGGCACGTTTACGAAGAGGAACTGCTTTTGTGTTTCTCAATTCGTTATAATCATTGAGAGTGGTTAAAAGATTTGCTTCGGAAATCACACTATCAATCTCATCATCAGTTGCAGGGTTTATTAACGAGGATACTAAATCATTATGTGCTTTAATTAGCTTCGGCTTTTCTGCTTCATCAATAACCCATGACTTACCGCGTTTTTTTAATTGAACGTAGATATTCGTCATATCGTATAGGTAAGCAGCTATTCCCCAAGGAACACCGGCACGCTTAGCAGCGTCACTATAAGCACCTTTTTCTGCTTCGGTTGCTGTATCTCCCGCACCGTTAGCTTTCCATACCCATTCATCATTAATTTTAATGCCAATTTCACAAGTCGTTTTGCCATTAGCTTGCGGGTATCTTATTTGCCAGTTTTCAGCACCACACACATCATCAAGGCGCTCATATAAATCTCTTGCGTCAATATATGCTAAGGCTAAACCCTTAGTGATTCCGTCTTTCTCAAAAGTTGCACCAACACGCCAATGGATCTTTTCGCTTGGGAAGGGTTTTTTTAATTTAATCAGTTCCATTTTAAAATCTCCGTGCAAAGGCAAGGCTTCGCTCTAATTGTTCATTTACAATGCGGCTTTGTATACGCTCACATCTATTCAGGTGGTTGTTGTAAAAAGCCATGTGCGTGTATTTAAAGCGCAGTATCTTGGCTTTTAGATTGTTTAATTGGTTGTCATTTAATGCTTTTAATTCCATCACAGCCCCCCAAAAAATGACCAGACGCGACCAAAGAGGGTACTTCGTGGGGACTTTATGACCCCCTTTGGCTCTAAGTACGATTGATACCCTTTACGGATGGCATCGCGGTTTACCTCTGCGTCTGGTCTAGGCTTTCTATGAATGCTTTGAGGCTTGCCATCGTACGTTTTAGATTCAGTTTTATGGACATGAAAATCCATGTTGTGGTGGTTTATGAGGGTCATATCATCCACCCGATCAAGTTAGGTATTATCAACACAGCCGCCGCCATTAATGCCGCGTGTCCGTATTGTCGTTCATGGGGTATATCCCCGCATTGTGTAGGCGTATTTTCGCTTTCAGGTCTTCCCGCATTGCTTCTGCTTGCGAAGTCATTAAGAAATCGCTCGATCTCTGCGCCAAGACTGTCATGGTTAAGTCGTCTATCGCTACTGTCAGAAACTCGATTGCCGCCGTTAGCTTGTCCTGAGACTTGATTAAATTTGCTTGTGTTTTTTCTTTGGTAAAGTCGTGAAATTTGCGTGTCATATCCTAAGTTCTCCGCTTGCATGGTGAAGGTGTTAATATCGGTAAAAAGCTTTACGGCTTTGTCTCTGGGGGCTTGGTCAACTATGCGCTGTGCTTCCAGTAAGGTTGCAAGGCATATGTCAAGCTCGCGTTGATTGTGAAGGGTGAGGGTCATCATCTCACCCCCAACTGGCTACGTGTTAAAATCGCAGGGTTAGGCGCGGCGCATTCAATGCGAGCTTCACGGATAAAGCCATCAACGTGCCACATACCATCATCAATAATCTGATCTAGTGTGAAGTGCTTACCATCAATAAGCGCAAAGACATGGCTTGTATTTTCAGTATCTTCATATTCCTGACCCGCAAAGTTAATCCAACGGAAATTACCGTAGTGGTCATATGTGATTTCTAATTCGGCTGGATAGTCATTGATAATAACAGTGACGGAATTTTCGTCTACGTTCTTACATCTGAAATCTATATTCTGTTGCATTTTAGTCTCCTCGTTTTGATAAGACTATATTCGCAAATAGAGAATTATAAGTCAATAGAAAAATAGCTATTAGCGAACTTTATTTTCAGGACAATAAAAAACCCCGCAGAAATGCAGGGCTTTTATGATAATTAAAATCGAAATTATTATTTTATTAAAATGCCTTGTCCGGTAGGTACTGTGTAAATCATCTTTGATTTACTTTGGGCAAATGCATTCCACATAGCATATTGATCCTCATGCCCTTTGTATGCGTAATCATCAATTACTATCATTGCCGAGGGAGTGATTTTATCCCATATGGACTCAATAACATCTTTTTCATATTGCGCGTTATTTAAATCAATCGAGACGTATGCAATTTTTTTTATCTCTACATCTTCAAGAGATTTTGGCAGCATTCCTTTAACCATCTCAACATTTTCATACTTTGAAAAGGTCTCTTTTACAAGATGATAGCAATCAAAATACGTATGGTTGTTGTGATGTTCAGCTATTTTTATTTCTGAATTAGTCATATTTTTACTTATCGGAATACCTTCGTAAGTATCAAACAAATAGAACTTTTTATTTTCTTTCTCAAAGTTAAGGTACTTACATATCGTTGATGAAAGCAATGCCGTATGAACACCAAATTCTACAAAATCTCCCTCTAATGTTAGTCCATGCTTAGCGGCAAAGCATGCCAAATGAGCTTGCCATCTAAAATCAGGGACATTATTTTTCCAACCCTCTTTGTTTCTTGATAATGAATAATTCCAAGCATCAACAAAGTCTGCGTCTTGCATAAAGGAAATATTTTTATTTCTAACTGCAAAGCCAGTCCCTTTGTAGGTTACATTTCTCAATGATTCTTTTACACCCAGAAACTTGGAAAGCTTTTTTATATATTTTTTCATGTGGAAATCTCTTTAACTTTTAAATTATGTTCTTGCAATGTTCTACACATTATACTTAACTACAATATCACTTATTGTTAATAATTTGTTAATACGTTATGGCGCAAAACTATTTTTATTACAAGAAATGTAGAAAGGGAAACAGAATGTTGCATAAGATTTGGTTGCGTTGTTATTTGTTTATTTTAAGGGCGGATTTTTATTTTTCCTCGAAGAAATTTGAGAAGAAATTGAATCTATTTTATGTGCTTTACTCGCAAGAGCATCCGCATCTTCTTCCAAAGATTTCGCCTCTTTTGATAAATCGCGTATTGAACGCATCCTTTCCTTTACAATATCCCTTTCTCTTTCGGAAAGTGAAAAATATAGTTCCGCAAAATCTTCATCTCCAAGAACATCTATAGCAACATCTTCTTTAGAATGAAAAAGCTGCCAAGGTTTGAAATTATAGAACCTTGCAAAGCCATCCAAGTGATGAATATTGAGTGTTTTTTTACCGCCTAATAATTCAGATATATAGCCTGGCTGATGCCCTAACTCATCGGCTAACTGAACTTGATCGCCTCTTTTTAAGACAGAATTCATGCGCTCTCTGAACTTGCTGGCTATATCTTCTCTCATTGCGAAAGTATTAAATAAATACATCTTCTTCTCCATATTCTGATAGAGAATATTTTGCTTGACGCTATGTTCTCTATGTGCGAACTTTAATTTATGAATTTCAGAGAATGGAGATTGCAGGCAGGCTTAACACTTCAGCACGTAGCTAAAGAGGTTAATTCTTCACCTTCCCACATATCAGAAGTGGAAAGACGGATCAAAGCGGGTTCGTTCAATCTGCTATGCAGACTTTGTTCTATTACCAAGGGTCAAGTTACCCTTGAAAGTTTCAACCCTGCGCCAACAGGGAAGTAAAATGGCTCTCACGGATCGGGCGTCCTGCAAGACACCTTCTCCATGAGATAACCGAAACAAACCATGTGTGTCATAATTTGTCCTGAGAATCACATTTTAAGACACAAACTAAATCGCAAGTCAAGAAGTTATCCACAAGGATGACATAAAAAAATAAAATGTGAGGTTCCTTATGGAGAATAGATATCCAGTTTTTCAATATCAAAACATTGAAATCACTAAGTCTGGTAAAGTTTATCGTGAAGGCGCGCGCATAACACCTTTTCTTGATGATAAGGGGTATTACCGCATAGAGGGGCTTTTATCATGACCTTCAAAGAGTCCGACCTTCAAGGCAGAAATTATTTTCATTGCCTGTTACCAGTGCCGCCAACAACGAATAGCCTGTTTGCGACAAACTGGAAAACAAAGAAACGCTTTAAATCTAAGGGATATGAAGATTGGGAAGTTGAAGCCCTTCGCGCCTTCACAAGTCAATTCCCGCATGGATACCCCACAATTAAGGGCAGGGCGCATGCACATTTTCGCTTTCATTTCAGTGCAGACCATAAGCGCGACATAGCCAACTTTGAAAAGGCTATCACAGATTTTTTGGTCAACATGGATGTGATTGAAGATGATTGCTTGATTGACCGCATGGTTTTAGAACGCGCTGAAAAAGGCAACGGCGTTTACGTGACAATATTTGAGGAGGGCGCATGAACTTTTGGACACTAGAAGAAGATCAAATCCTTCATAAAATGTGGAACGCTGGCGCGAAGGTCAGAGAGATTGAAGTATTCTTGCCGGGAAGAAATAGAAATTCAATTATCAGTCGTGCCAAGCGGATTAATTTGCCGAAAAGAGCTAATCCGGTAAAGCGCGGCGTTACGCATTTCAATGACCGGATCATCACAAAAAGAATATATCCGACGACTAATCCAAAAGATGTTCGTCAGGCGGCATTAGATGCTTGTCCAGAGGTTTTAATTCATTTCTGGGACTTGGACAATGACATGTGCCGATACATCCCCCATGAGGATCGTATGGCATGTGGGAGAACCTGCACAGGACGTAATCAATATTGCGATGAGCATATGGTTATTTTATGCCCGAAGCCGACCAAGCGGAAGAAAAAAGGTGTGGATAGTGGTGATAAGTCAATAAATCTGCCAGTTAAACCTATTATGGGTGGGGTCTGAAATGGTAAAATCACTTAAAGAAATTATTCAGGAATTAGTCGAAAGACAAACGATATTACAGGGCGGTCAAGATGAGTAAAAACAGCTATTACTTGATGTATAGAGGATGGTCAGATGGTGATTGTTTTGCCGATGAAATTTATACCGAAAGAGAGGCTTTTCATTGGTTAATTTCTAATGCCGTTTGGCAAGAAAAAAAGGAAATTTCTATTAAAGGAAATCCCATAATATTGAAGCGCGGACAACTGAGTTATGCAATTAGATTTATGGCAAGTGCATGGGGTTGGCATCGTAGTCGAGTCGCACGTTACATAGAAAAACTTAAGAAGTGGCAAAAAATCGAGACAAACACCGAGACAGGACAAATCATTATAACCCTATGTAATTACAATAAATATCAGGATTGCAAAAATATAATCAAGACAAGAAACGAGACAAGAGCGAGACAAGAGCGAGACAAGAGCGAGACAAATAATAATACAATCAATACAAGAATAAATACAATTAATATAAACGGGGATGATTGCCCCGAAGATGTAACCCCACAAACATGGCAAGAATTTAAAGAATTACGGAAAAAGAAAAAAGCTCCCGTAACAAACCTTGTTATTTCCAGAATGAGAACACAGGCACAAAAAGCAAATTGGAGTTTAGAGGAGGCGGTTCAAGAAACTGTTTATCGTGGGTGGCAAAGTTTCAATGCAGACTGGGTTGAGAAAAAGGGGATGAGAAATGGCTATCAAGGAATGTGAGAGAGTTTTAAGGCATATCGGCAATAGGCAAGGCCATTTTAGAACAACTTGCCCAGAATGTTCACCAAATCGGAGAAAAAAAAATGACAGATGTTTATCAATCGAGCGCAAGGGATCAGAAGTCGTCTGGTGTTGTCACCACTGCGGCTATAAAGGCGGCGGCTTTCCTGAAAGAGAGGGGAATAACCCCCGAGATAGCGGAGGAGTATGGTTTAAACGAGCTAAACGGCGCTTTGCTTATTCCATACCGCAAGAACGGTGAGATTAAAAATAGAAAATTCAGGGCAATTCATGAAAAGAAATTTTGGCAGGATGGTGGAAAGCAGTTTGTCTGGAATTACGATTGTCTAACCGCCCAGCCTTACGAAGAACCCTTGATTATTACCGAGGGGGAATTTGATGCGCTGTCTGCAATTCAGGTAGGATTTAAGAAAACCATTTCAATCCCTAATGGGGGAAGTGAAGGTGAGCCAAATATTTCATGGCTCTACGATATTGAGGGTTTAATCGGCGCAGAAGTAATCTTGGCATTTGATAACGACGATGTTGGTTTTTCTTTGCTCGAAGCAGTTTCAAACTTCTTAGGCAAGGCGCGTTGTAAATGGGTTAAATATCCAAAAGGCTGTAAAGATTTAAACGATGCTTTGAAGAAATACGGTAATGAAGGGGTTAGGCAGTCAATCATAAATGCTAAATGGGTTGATGTAAAAGGGGCGTATAAAATGTCCGATCTTATGCCGCTTCCGTACCGTAAACCAATGCTATCAGGAATGGGGCAAATTGATAATCATATCCGGTTGAGGTTTGGTGATTTTTCGGTATTAACAGGCGTTCCCGGTCATGGGAAAACAACTTTTATTAATGATTTTATCAATAGAATTTTGGAAAGGTACGATCTGAAAGCATGCTTTGCGTCATTGGAAAACCCGCCCCAAACAGACCATAAGCGTATGCTTAGAACGTGGAAATCTGAAAAATTAGAAAAATATATGAGCGACGAAGAAAAGGCTGCGGCAGATGAATGGATAGATAAAAAATATATGTTCATTGTTCCAGACGATGATGATGAAGTTACTATGGAATGGCTCTTAGAGCGCATGGAAACAGTTGTCTTAAGGCATGGAGTTAAAATCATAGTTATCGACCCTTGGAATGAAATGCACCACCAGAGGGACAAGGGCGAGACTATCACGGAATACACAGGCAAGGCGATTATGCTTTTAAAGTCTTTTGCTAAATCAAGGGGTGTTCATGTGATGGTTGTTGCACATCCCTCCAAGCCCTCCAGAGATAAAAACGGCAATTACCCTATACCAAACCTTTATGACATATCAGACTCGCAGCATTGGGCAAATAAAGCTGATTTAGGGATTGTTGTTTATCGCGGAGAAGAAGGTGATTCTGTAAGAACGGTTAAGTCTAGGCATCATACAGAAATAGGAAATGTTGGTGTTGTTGATATTCTTTATTGCCCTGAAAATGGACGTTTCCAATGTGTTGATAACAGCGTTTTGAATGGGAGAAGGTAATGCACTATTTACAGAAAATAAACAAAGCCCGCAGCAGTAGTAATCGCGATCTAATCGGCGACCACACAAGCATAATGAATTTAACCAAGGAGAAGACGTGAGCAAAGACGCACTATTGGAAGTCACAGGACAAAAGCACCGCGATAAGTATCATGGGCTTTCATTAGTGCACCAAAAGCTCATGGCAGGGCGTACCCGCGAAGTGTGCCTGCGTGATCGTGCCATGAAGTGGTTGAATAATTGCCCCGCTGAATATGAAAGCGCGTTGAATGAAATAGAGGAAGCTTGGAAATTGGAGGGACGTTACTCACCATCAACAAAAGGCATGAATTATAATAATTCCAGATCAAAGGTAACAGGCGGACATCCTGATTTAAACAGCGCACAACAAAAGATATTGGATGAGTATATAAAATTTTATTTCCAAATGAAACGTGACCATGAAAGGGCGTTTAATGCTTTTTTATTAGTGTTTAAAGACGGTAAAACATTTACCGACACCGATATTAATGTCCGTGCAAGAAAAGGCTCTACAATGGGATTTTGCTCTTTGATTTTAAAGTCATACTGTAAGCATAAAGGGTGGGAAGTTTCAGAAAACAGAACCCGCAAGCCTGATTATAAATTGCGAGACGGTGAAAAAGCAAAATCACCAAGAAAAATATAATTGACGAATGAGTATTTAAGAGCTATCATTTTGATATGGTGCAGTATTGCGCCTGATAATATTTAACCTTTGGGAAGAGTAGAATCACGTTACAACGCAATACGCACCAATCAATACTCACCAGTTTCAAGTTGTCTGTAAAATCGTCTTAGGTCTTTAGCGTTTAACCGCGACCATTCAGGCCATGGCGTTTGATCGGCTATATTATCAATATCATTCGCAAGCTTGAGAATATCTTCACGAACCTGCCTGATATCTTTAGGAACGCGGCCTTTTCCTGATGGGAAATGCTTAATATCGGCGCAAGGCGGTTTTAGTTCTTTAACCATAAAAACAAATAACATTAATTAAATTAAAGGTAAATCATTATGGCTGACTTAGTTATCGAGATGTATTCGCAGATTGTTGAGAGTGGCAATGATGATATACCAGTCCCCGCAGGACATTTGGGGAATCTTGTGATTGAAACCATAGGCGCAACAGCACAACGCACAAGTGCTGATTTTAAATCAGGAACAAAGTTTATAAATATTTCAACGGACGATACGGCAGATGTATTTTTCAAGCTTGGTGATGAGACAGTAATAGCAACAACAGATGCAACAGGCGGCTCACGCCCTTTACGCGGAGGTGATTCATTGCGTGCGATTGGTATAGACGGACATACAAGGCTTTCGGTAATTAAGTAGATGTATAATAGATGGCAGAAAAAAAAGGACGCCCAACAAGATACACAAAGGCAATAGCTGAAAAAATATGCATAGCCCTTATGGAAGGAAAAAGTCTTAGACGTATATGTTCAGAAGATGAAGACCTTCCAGACGAAAGTACAATTAGGAAGTGGGCTTATAAAGATTTAAATGGTTTTTATCCGCAATACGCACGCGCACGCGACATAGGTATTGACTCGATGGTTGATGAAACCCTTGATATTGCGGACGATGGCACGAATGACTGGCAAGATCGACTTAGTGATACTGGAGAAGTTATAGGAGAGCAACTTAACCATGAGCATGTTCAAAGGTCACGACTAAGAATTGACACGCGGAAATGGTATGTTTCCAAGATAGCGCCGAATAGGTACGGCAATAAAATAGAACAACAACATTCAGCCGAAGAAGATGTTCCTGATGATTATTCAGGCTTAACGGTTGATGAAACCCCGCCCGATGCGACAGTCCTTTAACCCTGTTAGCCTTACGGTTAAGCAGGCGAATATATATGTTTGGGGATGGCAACAAACAGCCAGATTCCGTGATGCAGTATGTGGTCGCCGTTTTGGTAAGACATTCTTAGGCAAAGCAGAGATGCGTAGGGCGGCACGTCTTGCTATGAAGTGGGGTGTATCGGTTGAGGATGAAATATGGTACGCAGCGCCGACATTTAAGCAGGCAAAGCGCGTATTTTGGCGAAGATTAAAAGCGGCTATTCCTCCTAAATGGCGGGCAGGCAAGCCGAATGAAACAGAATGTTCTATCACACTAAAGACAGGTCATATCCTGCGGGTCGTAGGCTTGGAGCATTACGATAATTTACGTGGATCTGGATTATTCTTTGCCTTGATTGATGAGTGGGCAGATTGCTCTTATGAAGCATGGGAGGAAGTTATTCGCCCGATGTTATCGACCTGTAAGTATGAGGTTGAAGGTATTCGTTATGTTGGTGGCCATGCTTTACGGATTGGAACGCCAAAAGGATTTAATCATTGTTATGATACTTATCTGGATGGACAAGGTAGTGAGCCGGATCATAAATCTTGGTTATATACGACCTTACAGGGCGGTAATGTTCCCCAAGGTGAGGTTGACGCGGCAAAGAGAACACTTGATCCCAGAACATACCGGCAAGAGTACGAAGCAAGTTTTGAGAATTACCAAGGTGTTATTTATTACTGCTTTGATCGGCGAGAAAATCATACAGACGAAGCTTTAAAGCCTGATGATGCCTTGCATATCGGTATGGATTTTAACGTCTCTAAAATGGCGGGGATTGTCCATGTGCTACGTGATGGACTTCCTAGAGCGGTAGCAGAGCACGTAAGTGTATTTGATACCCCTGCTATGATTAAAGTCATTCAGGATAAATACGATGGACACCAGATTAATATTTACCCTGATGCGTCAGGGGATAACCGTAAGAGTTCAAACGCAAGTGAGACAGATATAGCCCTGCTGAAAAAAGCAGGATTCCGCGTCATTGTAGATAGTAAAAACCCAAGCGTAAAAGACCGTATTAACTCTATGAACGCCATGTTCTGTAATACATACGGTGAGCGCAGGTATTTGGTTAATACAAACAAATGTCCGACATACACACAGAGTTTAGAGCGTCAGATTTGGGATGATAAAGGTGAGCCAGATAAGAAGTCTGGTTTTGACCATACCAATGATGGCGGCGGCTACTTTATTACGAAACTATTCCCAATCCAAAGCCGCAAGCTAGGAACAATTAAAACCCAAGGTATCTAATGCAACCCGATGAGCAACACAAAGATTATGTTGCCATGTTTGACACATGGAGCATGTGTAGAGACGCGGCTATAGGTCAAAGAGCGGTGCATGATGCAGGAGAGGTGTATTTGCCTAAGTTATCAGGGCAAAGCGATGATGATTATAAATCATATAAAATGCGTGCCGTATATTTTAACGCAACTGGTCGAACGGTTGCGGGAATGGGCGGTCTTGTATTTAGGAAACAGCCTGATATTGAATTTCCGGTATCTATTGAAGATTGGAAAGACGATATAAGCTCAACAGGCAAGTCATTAGAGGGTTTTGCCGCTGAATGCATTAAAGAAGTTCTTATTGTCGGGCGTGGTGGTATATTGGTCGATTACCCATCAAACGCTGATGAGGACATCACAAAAGCAAAGGCGAAAGAGAGTGGTTTAAGACCATATTTAGGATATTACCGCGCTGAAAACATTTTTAACTGGAGATATGAGCGCGTAAATAATTCTTATCGTCTGATTGATGTATATTTAATGGAGAATAACAACGGTGAAGCGCAAATTAGACGCTTAACTCTTGAAAATGGTTTTTACGAGCAGGTCATATACATTCAAGAGCATAAAAAGTGGGTTGAATTAAGCAGAGCCGCCCCAGAAATGAGTGGCGCAGCATTAAAAGATATTCCTTTTTGGTTTTTAGCTCCTAACGAGCCAGACGGAGAGATTCAAAACGCACCTATTGAAGACTTGGCGTATATCAATATGGGTCACTATCGCAATAGTGCAGATATAGAAAACGGCGCACATGTTGCAGGGTTGCCAACGCCTTATATTACAGGTGTAAGCGATGATGCACAGGTTCATTTAGGTAGTAATGCTGTTTGGTTGCTTCCTGATGCAGATTGCAAGGTCGGATTCCTACAATGCGGCGATGAAGGTTTTGCAACACTTGAAAAGTTGATGGATCGCAAAGAGGCGCAAATGTCTGCTTTGGGCGCACGTATGTTAGCCCCTGAAAAAAAAGCGGCGGAAGCGGCGGAAACTGCGGGAATAAAACGCGGCGGTGAAAATAGTGTTTTAGCGTCCATGGCGGGAGCGGTAGAAAAACAGATAGGCAAAGCCCTTGCGTTCATGGCTCTTTGGGCGGGTGTTACGGAAGAAATTAAATTTGAACTAAATAAAGATTACCTACCTACGCCTATGAGCGCACAAGATATCACTGCTTGGGTTGGTGCATGGCAGAGCGGCGCAATATCAGAGGAAACGTTCTTTGAAGGATTACAAGCCGGTGAGGTTATATCAGAAAGCTTGACCTTTGATGATGAGAGGGAGCGAAAGGAAAATACAGAGCCTAAGCTTGGTACATTAAATGACAATTAATGAAGATATCCTTGATGGCAATATTCGCCACATGGTTTATCTGGAACGCTATAAATCACAATCTGTCAGAAAGATTATATCGCTTTTAAATAAGGTTGATGATGATTTAACAGAGCAGATTATAAAGCGCCTGATTAAGATTGAGGATCGCGGCCTTGATATTGGCAAAGACACCACAAAGAGACTGAATGAATTAAGAGATATCATCAAAAAGCAACGCTTTGATATTATAGGTCAGTTAAATGACCAGATGGAATTAGATTTGGTTGATTTTGCGGAATATGAGGCAGATTTTCAGGTTAAGTTAATTGAAAACGCGGTTCCTGTAGAGATTGCTTTGGCAAAGCCTGCGGTATCACAATTAAGAGCGGCGGCGCTATCACAGCCATTTAGAGGCAGGTTGCTTAAAGAGTGGTTTGATGGCTTGGCAAACGCCGATGCACAACGGATCAATGACGCAGTGCGAATTGGTATTACAGAGGGCCAGACAACTGACCAGATAGTCAGGCGCATTCGCGGTACAAAGGTTAATCAGTATTCGGACGGTGTTTTGGATATTACACGCAGAGAAGCGGCGGCGATTGTGAGAACGGCAACGGCTCATGTATCACACGCGGCAAGTATGCAGGTTTATAATGATAATGCGGAAGTTATACGCGGATTGAAGTGGGTTTCCACTCTTGATGGACGCACAAGCGCCGTTTGTAGGTCAAGGGATGGTAAGATTTATGAAGTGGGTAAAACCCCACCAGTTCCCGCGCATTTTAATTGCCGTAGTAGGGTCGTTCCGTATTTAGGCAATATTGACATTAAAGGATCAAGGGCTGCACAAGGGGGCGCAGTACCTGATGATGTGTCATACGGCGACTGGCTTAGAAAACAGGACAAAGACGTGCAGGAAGATATTCTTGGCGTAAAGAAAGCAGGGTTATTCCGTAACGGCATGAAGCTTGACCGATTTGTTGATAAGACAGGTCGGGAATATACGCTTGATGAATTAAAGACCAGAGATAAAACAATCTGGAATAAGACGTTTAAATAGGGCGAAATCGCCCCAAAAGAACACCCGCTTAACGGCGGGTTTTTTAATGTCCAGTGGACACCAACCCGTCAGTGACGAGAAAGATCAACCATGAAAATCAAAGCAGTGCTTAACGACTTAGAGGGGCTAGATGATAGCCTTAAACAATACTACGCAGAAAAGGATGGTAAATTTTATTTATCCCTAGAGGGCGTACAAGAACACCCTGAAACGCAAGCCCTTAAAGGGGCGTTAGATCGGGTTCGTAAGGAAAAATCAGACGTTTTAAAAGAGCGTGACGAATTAAAAGATAAATACGGATCATTGCCAGAGGATTTTAACCTTGAGGAATACAATGCCCTGAAAGACAAGGGCGCAGGTGACGTAGATGAGCGCTTAAAAGAGCAAAAAGACCGCCTGACAAAACAATTTGATACAGAAAAAGAAAAGTTAATCGGTGAGCGCGATAAGTGGAAGAACGGCTTTGAAAAAGAAGCCCTAGAAAAAACATTATCCGATAGTATTGCAGAATTAAATATCGCTAAACCTTTTATTCCTGCTGTTAAGGCAATGTTTAAAGGCCGTATCAATATCGCACATGAGGGTGAGGAGTTAGTAAGCACGATTGACTCCATGCCAGTCAAAGACGCTATGAAGGCGTGGGCTGATAGTGAGGACGGTAAGCATTATGTATCTGCCGATAAGAATAGCGGCGGCGGCGCACTTGGCGGAGGAAAAGGCATTAAGGACACGAAAAACCCATTTAATAAAGATGCGCCGAACCTAACCGAGCAAATGCGGATTCAAAGAGAAGATCCACAAAAAGCTGAAAGGCTGAAAAAAGAAGCGCAGTGATAATACTTGGCGGCGGCGATACACTAGATAGTGATATTTCCGCAGTGCCAGACATTGAAAGCCGCACAATCATAGCGGTTAATGATGCAATTAAATACTGGAAGGGTAAACTTGATTATGCTGTCACCCTGCACCCTGAAAAACTTCGTGAATGGGTTAATAAACCCTGCCACGTTATTTCACACAAGAGAGTGCATGGAGCGCATATAGATCAAGTCATACCCGAACTATGGGGTGGATCCAGTGGTCTTTATGCGGTGCAAATCGCACTTAAAGAATTGAACGCTAAAGAGGTTATTCTCTGCGGTGTGCCAATGACACCTACACCTCATTTTTGGGGAAGTACTTGGACGGATGCGGACAAATATAGGCGCGGATGGACAAGAAACATCAAAGATTTGGCAAATGTCAAATCATTGAGTGGGTGGACAGCCGAATTACTCGGCAAACCAGAATTTTAGGCAGTGCCTAATACAGCTTACGCGTCAGTGGCGGGTAGCACGTCAAACTTAAATCAAAAACATTAAAGGAGAGCTTAAAATGGCTTATACTAAACTAGCGGACGTGCTAGTCCCTGATATTTGGGCGCAGTACGTTATTGAAAGAACAGCCGCAAAATCTGCGGTATTACAATCAGGAATTGCAGAAAACGTCAGTGGTAACGAAACAGTTGCCGCAGGATTAAACGGCGGTAGAACTGTAAATCTTCCCTTCTATCAAGACTTGTCAGGTGATGATGAGGTGATTGATGATAGTGATGATATTACAGTCAATAAAATCGATACAGAAAAAGACGTGGGCGCGGTTCTAATGCGTGCGAAAGCGTTTGGTTCTAGTGATTTGGCAGGTGACTTATCAGGTGATGACCCTATGGGCGCTATTGCTGACCGCTTTGCTGATTATTGGGTTCGTATGTATCAAAAAATCCTTATTAGCACACTTAATGGTGCGTTGGCATCTGCGACAAGTAACGTGTTGGACATTTCCGCACTATCTGGCGCGGCTTCGGACTTTGACGGTGAAGCATTTATTGATGCGGCGGCTTTGTTGGGTGATACGCAGGATATGTTAGCGGCTATGGCTGTTCACTCTGCGACTTACAGCACAATGAAGAAGCAAGGATTAATTGCGTTTATTCCTGATGATGAGGGCAAGGAAACTATTCCTACTTACCAAGGTAAGCGTTTGATTGTTGATGATAATATGCCTGTTTCAACTGGCACATACACATCATACTTGTTTGGTTTGAACTCGATTGCTTATGCGGAAGGTACTCCCAAAGTTCCTGCGGCTGTTGATCGTGACGAACTTACAGGTGGCGGTCAGGAATTTATCGTCAATCGTAAGAAGTTGGTCATGCATCCACGCGGTATTGCATGGACACCCGGATCAGGCGTTCCTGCCAAAGCTACACCGTCTAATACGGAACTAGCGGCGTCTGGTAACTGGAATAAAGTGTATGAAACGAAGAATATTCGTATTGTTCAGTTTAAACACACACTATCAGCTTAATTAATTGGGGCGGCTTAATGGGTCGCCCCTTTCTTATATGGAGATTACTATGGATTATAAAGACCCTGAAAGAATGAAGATTAGAGAGATACGCGCAAAGCACTATCGCAAAGATCAAAAAGAAGAAGTGAAAAAAGAAGATAAGCCTGATGTAGAAAAAGAGCTTAAAAAGCTTACGTCAAAAGCTGATGTAGTAATTTACGCCAAAAACACTTACGGCATTGATTTAAGTGATGACATGACGCGTAAAGAGCTTGACGCAGCGGTTATACAAGCTGACAAGGCTGATAAATGATAGTCGAAGACGGCACAAACGTCACTGATGCGGATAGTTACGTCAGCGTTTCATATGCTGACGATTATCACTCTAATCGTGGAAATACTGCATGGACTGGGACGGACACCGTTAAGGAACAGGCGTTAATTAAGGCGACTGATTACGTCCAACAAAGATATAACGGTAAGTGGCAATCAACACCAACTTACACAAATCAGTCATTAGATTGGCCGCGGTTTAATGTGAAAAACGTGGACAGTAACGAGATTCCAAATAGGCTTAAACAAGCTGTTTGTATTTTGGCGCTAGAAAGTTTCACAACAGATTTAAATCCAGTCCTAGACCGCGCTATCAAGCGTGAAAAAGTCGATGTGATCGAAACGGAATATATGGACAATGCAAGAGCAGGTGTATCGCGCCCTGCTATTGATGGCATGTTGCGTCCCTTTATGTGGGGCGGCTCGATGATGGGAAGGACTGTGCGCGTATGACTTATGATAGAGCCGCGAATACAACCCTAGAGAAAATTTCTAAATATGGGCGCGATATCACGCTAACGATTAGTGATGATGATGAAGTATACGACCCCGCGACAGATACGTTCACAGCTTCGGGAAGTGATGATTATACAGTAAAGGGGTTGTTCACGAACTTCTCAAAGATGGATATTGATGGTGAATTGATTAAACGCAGTGACAAGCGAGTATTAATTGCCGCGTCATCTTTAAGTCAAGCGCCTGATACGGACGATAAAATAACAGACGGTACGGACGTATTTAATGTGATTAATACCGAAGAATTAAAGCCGGGCGATACGCCAATACTTTACATGGTGCAGGTGAGAAAATGAGCGGATGTAGAATAGGCAAAGTCCGTATGAAAAATGGTGGTGCCAAAATCCATGTTTTGCCAAATTCAAGAACACACTTTCATTCAACAATAGAAAACGCCGCTAAATCTATCAATAAAGACACGCACGTTGTTGGTTTTTTTGTTATGGATAAAGTAGGCCAAATAACTTGCGGATTATCACATGGCGATAATTTCACACAAACTCAACTTAGGGGCGCTTGCGATCAAATGAAAGACGACCTCATATATCAAATTTGGGGTGAATATGAGTGATTTTCGCTCGCAACTCAATAAAGCATATCAGGTTAAAGTCGAAGATAAACTAAGGGATGCCGTGATTGATGCGGCCTTAATCCTTCAAGGTCAATTAATTCAAAGAACGCCAGTTGATACAGGCCGCGCAAAATCTAACTGGTTTGTTGATATCGGCAAGCCTGACACAAAGCAAGTAGAAGCAGGGTATGCAAACGTAAGTGAGGGCGCTGTTCGTATTGAGGGCTATCAGCTTTCCACGACAGCGTTTATCTCTAATAACCTGCCCTATATCAAACCACTTAATCAAGGCTCATCACAGCAAGCCCCTGCGGGATTTGTTGAGGGGTCAATTCAATACACAAAACGCGCCGTTAAGGAGCTTGCCAGATGAATTTTGAACAAGCAGAAGCGGCGGTAAGAGCATATTTTAATACGAACTGGAACGGCCTTACACCGATTGCATGGCCTGACCTACCTTTTACACCGCCTATTGCGACATGGGTGCGGTTTTCCATGAAGCATAATGATGGTTTTCAAGCCTCTATGGGAAATCCTAGCGGCAATAGATTTAGACGCGTTGGCATGGTTTTCATTCAGGTGTTTCAACCTAAAGGCCAAGCGTCAACCGATGCACGTAAAAAGGCTGATACAGCCGCAGATATATTTATTGATAACAATTTAAGCGGGATAATTTTCAAGAACGTCAATGCCTTAGATATAGGCGCAGACGGTAATGGATTTTACCAATGGAACGTCTTGGCAGAGTTCCAATATGACCGAATAACTTAGCCGACAGCTAACCCCCACCAAGCCCTGCAATTCTTGCGGGGTTTTTTATTGCCTAAAGGAGATTAACAAATGGCTGATTCCTCACAAACCCAACTTGCTTATATCGAAGAAAGCACTTATGGAACTACTCCCGCAACACCGGAATTTACAAGACAGCGTTTTACAGGAGAAGGTCTAAAAGCGTCACGTCAAAACATCACTTCCAATGAGATTAGACCAGACCGCAACGTGCCTGATTTAATTCAGGTCGCAGGAACGGCGGAAGGGGCAGTTAATTTTGAACTATCCTATGGCGCGTTTGATGATTGGATTGCCTCTTTCATGTACTCTGATTGGTCAACAAACGTCATTAAAAACGGCGTTGCACAAAAATCATTCACGATTGAAAAGCTATTTGAGACAGGCGCAACGGATCAGTATTTTCGTTATCTTGGCGCGATTGCGAACACATTTTCTCTGGATATTTCAGCGCAGCAAATTGTTACAGGTTCTTTCGGATTTATGGCGAAGGGGTCAACACTGACACAGGCCGCGATTGCTTCCTCAACGTATGTTGATGCTCCTACGAATGAGATTATGGACGCGGCAACTGGCTTTGCTTCTTTGACTAGCTCTGACATCACCTCACCAAACATTCTTTCCCTGACATTGAATGGCACTAATAACCTACGTCAAAAGCCTGTAGTGGGGTCGATTGACTCTCTAGGTGTTGGCGCGGGTCGTTTCCAACTCACAGGCACTATGGATGTTTATTTTGAGAATAGTGAAGCGTTTGACTTGTTCTTGGATGGTACAGCAACAGACCTTTCTTTCAAAATTGGTGAGGCTTCCGAGCTTAATTATGAGTTTGAAATCCCACGCTTGAAATTTGAAGACGGTGACGTTCTTGCGGGTGGTAACGATCAAGATTTGGTCGCACGTCTTAGCTATACAGCCCTTTATGACCCCACAGAAGATTGCACGTTGAAAATCACGCGCACACCTGCGGCCTAACCCTTTCAAAAACCGACATTTAAAACTTTCATTTATGTAGAGCGCACGGCGAGTTTGTCGGTTCTTTTCGTGCGCTCTACGCCAACCGATGAGGAAATTATGAGCCTATATAATACATTTAAAACTGACGAGAATTTAGAAACAGGCGAAGGTGTGAACCTTGATTATGGTGATGGTGTTTTAATTACTATTCACCGCGCGGGCGGGGCTAATACAAAATACAGCCGCGTTGCATCACAAAAACTAAAACCACATTCACGTAAAATCCAAAACGGCACAGCCGATACAGACGCTATTCGTAAAGTAATGGCTGAAATCTATGCTGAAGCCGTAGTGATTGGGTGGAAAGGCGTTAAAGACGAAAGCGGGAAGGATATGAAGTTCACAAAAGAAAATTGTGTGAAGCTTCTGACAGACTTGCCAGACTTGTTTAACGATATTCAAGACCAAGCAGATAAAATCAGCTTATTCCGTAAAGAAGAAACGGAAGAAATCGCAAAAAACTAACGGAAGTCCTGCTCTGGAATAAAGAGTGGGGCGATTCCTTAAATAATTTAGAAGATATTGCCGCGCTTGGCAAAACACCAAAGGCTTTAGAAAACAGGCCAGAGTTGTTGCAGGGCGCGGACTTCTATTTAACCGCATATAACGAGCTTCAATATGACCGCCCTATAGGGATGGGTATAGGGGCTATTCCGTGGTCATCAATTATCAGGTGGGCAGAGTTTCACGGCTTGTCCTGCTCTGATGATGTTGACGACTTAATAACAATTATCCGCGCACTTGAAAACGCCGTACATGAATTTGACCAGAGAAAGGACGCTAAATGACTACTGATGCAGAAATTGTCATTGGCGTTAAAGGTGAATTATCTGGTGCGCGGACTGTTAAGAGGAGCCTTGATGATGTTGCGGATAGCGGGGATCGTGCGACACGTGAGCTTGACCGCATGGAGCGTCAAATGGGCTCTCTTGAGAGGCAGTCCAGACTTTTAGCAAGTGCTTTCAAAACATTCATAGTCGCCTTTGCTGTAAACGAACTACGCAAAGGTGTTACATCTATTATATCAACCGCAGAGGAAATGCGGAAGCTTGAAGCACGATTGGTTAATAGTACACGTTCTGTTGCTGAATTTAATCAGGCGTTTAAAGGCTTGAACCAAATTGCCATTGAAACAGGTGGTTCATTATCTGCGTCTGTTGAGGTGTTTCAAAGACTCTCTTTCTCACGAGATGAAATCGGGGCAACTGTTAATGAGATGGTTAAGTTTACCGAGATTGTGCAAAAGCTTGGTGTTGTCTCTGGTGCTAGTACAAGCGCATTGCAGTCAGGTTTATTGCAATTAGGACAAGGTTTATCATCTGGTGTATTACGCGCGGAAGAATTTAACTCTATCCTTGAAAATATTCCCGCTGTTGGCGTTGCTATTGCTGATGAACTCGGCGTTTCGGTTGGTGTATTGCGGCAAATGGTCTTGGCGGGTGAGTTGCTTTCTAAAGATGTATTTGAGGCAATATTAAGCCAGACTGATGAGACGAATGAAAAGTTTGCAAATATGCCGGTCACGATTGATAGGGCGTTTGGTAGTTTAAAAGCACAATTTGGAATATTGATAAATAATATCAATCAAACCTTTGCAGCTACAGAAAAACTTGCCAATGCTTTGCAAGGAGTAGCCGATAATTTCGCCAGAATAAATGGGGTTTCTATTGAGGGCGCACAAACGGCGTATCAAAATTCAAATACAATCGGTTCTTTTTATGGCGGGGGATTAAACGCAGCATCACAAAAAGCTCTTGATGAGCAAGCGGGCATACAGAGAATTGATTTAGACTCAATCTCTACGGCATTGCCAGAGCAAGACCGCAAAGAAATGGAGAAGCTTTTAAAACAAGCGAATGAATATAACTCCCTTGTTACAACTGCATTGGCAGGAGGTAAGAGCAGTTTTTACGGTACGGTTGCTAAAGAAATTAAAGAGGCTAAAGAAAAAACCACAACACTATCAAAAGCTCAAAAAGAAGCAGCTAAAATACAGCGGGAAGACCAAGCATTTTTCACTAATTTAATTAAAGAAACAGCAACCGAGCAAGAGTTATTCAATATGCGTATTGATGAACTTGAAGGAAAAAGAGGGCTTGCCAAAACAGCCGAGGAAATTCGCGCCATTGACCGCGCTATTATTGCGGCAGGGGATGAATTAGAGAAATTCAGATTACAGGCAGAATTAGACAGCCCTTTAGCTAAAACATTTGCACGATTTGCGGGTGAGATCGAGGACGGTTTCAAAGATGCATTTAAGGACGCATTTACAGCCACAGAGGGTGGTTGGAAAAAGCTTTTGAGTGGATTTAAAGAAACATTCAAGAACCTGCTTGCAGAGCTTGCTTATCAGGCGTTAGCACGTCCGATTATTGTTTCAGTTATGGGCGCAGCGGGTGGAAGCTTAGGCATTTCTAATAGTGCTGTAGCGTCAACGCTTGGAACAAGTGGTGGTGGGTTTGGTGGTATCGGCAATCTGGCGTCTTTAGGTGGCTCGGTAAATAGTCTTTTTTCTGGCGGGTCTAGTGCGTTACTAACCCAAGGTTTTGACAAGGTTGGCGGGTTGTTTGGTTTTGGTAATTCGGGTTTTATCGGCCCAATGCAAAACGGCGGTTTAAATGGGGGGTTGAGTCAGTATTCATCACTTACAAACGGATCATTTGGCGGCGCATTTGGTGGCGCTCTCGGAGGTTTTGCAGGTAATTTTGGCGCCAATGCTCTGTTCGGAAGTGACAGAGGAATTGGCGCAAGTATAGGAGGAGCTATTGGCGGAATCGCGGGGTCATTTATACCTGTTCCTGTATTAGGCCCTATGGTTGGATCGTTTGTTGGTAATGCAATTGGCGGCTTGTTTGGAAATTCAAAACCTTCAAACAGCACACAGTATGGAAGCATTAACTTTGACACGCTTGAACGCTCTGGTATTGGCGGTCTTGGCGGGAAGAAATTCTCACAAGCAAATTCAGATTTTAGAGATGGTATTCTTTCCCAAGCTGAAAGCCTTATCACACTTTTAAAAGGAGCGGGCGCGACAGTTTCAGGTGGCTTATATGCCAGTATCGGAAGCCGTGACGGTTATTATCTGGGTGATGAGGGCGGCGCGAACTATAAGAATTACCAAGATGTTGATGAGTTTATTAAAGCTGTTAATGACAAAATTCTAAGCAGTGTTTCAGGTCTTGGCGCGACATCTCAAACCATCTTGAATAATGTTGGTGTATCAGACCTAAACGCACTCTCACAAGCTCTTGAATTTGGCAAGGCGTATGATGCTTATTTAAAAACGCCTGAAAACCTAACAGACCTTGAAGCAACCATGAAGGCGCTTGACGATCAATATAATCAATTAGCAAGCTCGGCTTCTTCTCTAGGTCTTTCTGTTAGCGGATTAACTGCAAAATACAATGAGCAGAAACAGGCCATTAAAGACGGATTTATTGAAGCTATTGAAAATGAAATCATGGCAATTAAAGATCCTGCGGGATTGGCTTTGAGTTCACTTGAAGACCAATTTGAAGCTTTAAGAAAAGACGCTGAAACCCTTGGTCTATCAAAAGATAAAGTAGAAGAATTATATGAACTACGCCTTGATATGCTCAAAGCAGAAGAAGCAGGATTTAGAAACTTAAAAGATTTGGCTGACAATCTTCTTGATTACTTGGACGGTCAAATATTCTCGGCAACATCTACGCTCTCACCAGAGCAAAAACTTGCAGAAGCGCAAGGGCAGTTTGATAGTTTGTTGTCTGATGCAAGAGGCGGGGATTACGGCGCAGTCGGTAAGATTACAGAAGCGGCAGACTTATTATTAAATACGGCGCGTGATGCTTATGCTTCGTCTGTTACCTTTGCGGGTATTGAAGAATTTGTCCGCAATTCATTGAAAAATCTTGGCACACAACTTGACTTGCCGGGCTTTGCGGTAGGTACTAATTCTGCTCCGACTGGCATGGCTTGGGTTGGTGAGAACGGCCCTGAAATTGTAAACTTCAAAGGCGGTGAAAGTGTTTACACAGCGCAGCAATCAGGGCGCATGAATAACATGGATAAGACAAATGCATACCTTGCTGAAATGGTGCAGCAAAATGAAGATATAAAACGTGACAATGCTATGCTCCGCAAACGCCTTGAAAATTTAAGCGCTAAAATGGCGGTGCGCGGGTAATGTTTGGATATTTTGCACTTGGAGAAATAGCATATGGCGAGAATATTGCTGATTACTCCACACCATCCGAATTTAGAAAATTACTCGCAAATCCGAACGCCGAATTTGTTTATCTGGTTGTTTTAGAGCCGTATGATAACGCGCTTGGTTCTATTTTGGATGGTAGCCCCCCTTATGGCGGCGCGGCGTTCGGTGAGTATGAAACACCCTATCAAGGTGGCATACAGAGGTTTTACTTATCCGATAAGGGTTATACAACAACCCCATTCGATGTTGAATTGCCGAACACTTATTTTGCGCCAAAGGTTGATAATCCTTACACGCTGGATTTAAGTTTGTTTTCCGGCACATCTGAATCAGGTTTTTCAAGAGGCAGCGCTCCGGGCTTTGGTTCTCTTAGAATTGTGAATGGTGATGGCGACCTTGATGATCTAGCCGATATGTCATGGCGGGGGCGTAAGGTTAAAATTTATACAGGAAAGAGTGATTTTACGTTTAATGAATTTGAATTGATTTTTGATGGTGTGAGCGCAGGTATTGAAGTTGATGATGCGGAAATTGTTATTAATCTTTCTGACCAGTCTTATTTATTAGACCGATTAATTGAGCATGATTTATACGAAGGCACGGGGAGTTATGAAGGTTTTGAAGACTTAAAAGGAACGCCAAAGCCATTGGCTTATGGTCAACTTACGAATATACAGCCGATATTAATTCACTCTGGAAAGCTTATTTATCAACTGCACGATGGAGGTATTGAAGCTATTAGCGCAGTGCGTGATCGAGGCGTTGCTATTCTGTTTGAAGAAGATACGGATGATTTGGAAAATACAGCGCCGAGCGCGGGTTATTATAATACCGATTTATCACGTGGCTTAATAAGGCTTGGAAGCCCTGCGGATGGTCAAGTGACGGTAGATTGCCAAGGCGATAATAGCGGAACGTATGTGGATGAATACGGCGCTATTTTAGTGCGTATCTTGCAATCGAGAATAGGCGTGAATGCGCTAGAAGATAACCTGATTGATAAGGGGGCGTTTTCGGATCTTGATGCGGTTTCAGGTTTATATTTAACAGAACAAACAGTCATATCCGATTTAATGGATAGGATTATTAACCCATACGGCGCGTATTGGTCATTTACACGTAAGGGCTTGTTAACTGCGGGGATTTTAGACCGTCCGAATATTGAAGAATACACAATCACAGATTTTGAAATAGATAGTGGCGGCGTTGAATTAGTCGGTGTTTATCCCGCCGTTTGGAAGCAAAGAGTAGGGTACAAACCAGTCGGTCTAGAGCAAAATTCTGATGATTTAGCATCCTCTACACCCGATGCGGTAAGGGAGCTTGTTTCGGAAGAATACAGATTTTTAACGAGTGAAAAACGCGCTGTGAGGTCGGCTGATAAAAACGCGGTTGAGCGTACGGATTACATCACTGCTTATAATCAAACAGAAGCGCAAGAGGTTTTAGAACGCCTTGTGAGCCTCTACAGCGTAGAGCGGCGATTATTCCGTGTATCGGTTCGTAAGATGTTATTCAGGCTTTATTTGGGCAGTGTCGTCAAATTAGTTTACCCGCGCTTTAATTTAGGCAGCGGTCAGTTATTCATTGTGATCGGTTTCTCGGAAGATGCGGAAACAGACACGACAATCTTGGAATTATGGGGTTAAGGCATGACAAATATTATTCTTGCTTATCCCTTTTCAGATACCGCGACATTAGAGGGAAGCGTAGCGCCTGCGAGTATGCCAGTTGGTAATTTAAAGACCATGCAGCCTACGGAGGTTTATCGGATTTTAAACCCTGCAAGTGCATTTATCAATATTGACTACCAAGGCGCAGAAATTGATTTAATCGCGCTTCTGGTTCATACAGCGACAAGTACGGCATATGTTAGGGTTCGGGCTTCAAATACACTCGGAAATGTAGAAAGCAGTCCTGATTATGATAGCGGTAATTTGCCCATGCGTTCTAATCAAACAGAATATGCAGCAGAGGCCGATAATGTCTTATTAGAAAACGGTGATGCGGTTCTGTTGGAAAACGGCGATAATATAAGTTTAGAGGATAGTGAAGCCGTATTAAATACTGATGGCGCGATGGCGGAGAATAACTTTATTCTAAAGCTTGATAGCCCTGTCGATTACAGATATTGGCGCATTGATATTTATGATACCGCATCTTCCTATTTGGATATAGGCCGTTTATATATGTCAAAGGCTTGGCAACCCAATATAAATATTGAATATGGCGCAGTTATAAGTTGGGCTGATACTTCAAAAATACCACAAGCCAGTTCCGGTCAAAAAGTCCCGCTTAGACGCAAGAAATTTAGATATACCGAATTTAGTATGACGTTTCTTTCGGAAGATGAGGCGCTTGATTATTTATTCGAGTTTGACAGATTGCGCGGCATTACAAGCGACATTCTTTACATCAAAGACATTAGTAATAAAAAGCAATTACAGCGCCAAACCATATACGGACTTATGGCAGCGCTTAATCCTATCGGTCACGATAGTTTCCAACTTCATTCTAAATCATACCGTATCGAGGAGTTAACCTAGCATGGTTTTAAAAATTGCAGATAGAGTGTTTGAAACCTCAAACACTCAAGGGACAGTCACGCTTAATTTATCAGGGCCGGTGCAAGGCTTTCGTAGCTTTGCCGCCGCTTTTGCGACAAGTGATAAAATTCCATATGTGATTAGCGATGATGTTGATTGGGAAATAGGAGTAGGGACGCTTACAGAGGGAAGTCCTGACCAATTATCAAGAGATACAGTTTATTCATCATCTAATGCGGGATCTCTAGTGAATTGGGGATCTGGTACACGTAATGTTCGAGTAGGCCCGATTGCTGATTTGATTTATCACAGAACAGAAAATAAAAACGTCATTATCGGTAAGGGAACGGCTACAGGAGATGGCACGACACATAACGTCACGATGGATATTAATCCACTTGCCTATGAAACAGGAATGGAACTGACGTACTTATGTCCTACGGATGTTACAGGGGCATTAAATGTTAATGTTGGCGGTCTTGGTAACAAAGCAGTTAAGAGAAACGGCGCAGATTTACAGGCGGGCGATTTTCTTGAAGATGATGTTTGTAAATTATTTTACACTGGTGTCCATTTTGAAAGCCTACTTTTAACACGCTTTAGTGATAGTGAATTTGCATCACAACCAGAAGCAGAGGCGGGTGTGGCGACTGATAAGCCAATGAACGCGCTTAGAACGAAGCAAGCTATTGAGGCGCTTGTTCCAGAGCCTATTGTAGCGGGGGCTATGGCTATGTGGCCTACAGATACAGCGCCTACAGGATGGTTGGAGCGTGATGGCTCTGCTATCTCCAGAACGACATACGCTGATTTATTCGCTGTTATTGGTGAGGATTATGGTGTGGGCGATGGCTCGACAACATTCAATCTTCCCGATGATCGCGGCTTATTTGAACGCGGTTGGGACAATGGACGCGGATATGATTCAGGACGTACATTCGGATCATACCAAGCTGACGCGGTTAAATCACACACACATACTGGCTCTACTGACTCTGGTGGGTCACACACACACACACAAAATGTTTCAACAGGCGGGGGCGGTAGTGTAGGGGCTTCAACAACATCGCTTACAGGTAGCCAAAGTTCTTATCTTTCGACAGGAAGTGGCGGCACTCACTCGCACTCATTCACTACAGCTGCAACAGGTGGCACGGAAAACCTTGTCAAAAACCGCGCCTACCTTCCAATTATTAAATACTAAGAGGATATTATGAAAGCACCGATACTATATAACTACCATCCTGAAACCAAAGAATTTACAGGCGCGACCTATGCTAAGAAATCACCTCTTGAAGAAGGTGTTTTCTTGCATCCTGCTAATACTACAGAGACAGAGCCTCTTGAAGTAGGTGAAGGTGAGGTTGCTGTTTTTGAAAATGATGGTTGGGTGAAAAAAGACGACCTACGCGGCAGTGATTTTTATAATATATCAGGTGAGCGCTTTACGATGGAAGATTTGGGTATTTTGCCTGATTGGGCTTTAACGGAATATCCCGAAGTCACGGAGGAAACTTACAATTCTATAATTCTTTATGATCCCAAAGAAAAAAAAGAAATCAGAACGCATTTTCAGCCGCCTGTTTATTGGCAGAAAGCAAATGATTTACATTTTGTTGAGCAGGCTGAAATAGAGCCTCCAGAAGGTAAGAAATATAAAAGTACCAAGATTGAGAAAGTAGATGCGAATTATTATCAGTTGCATTCCTACGTAAATAAAACCAAGGCAGATTTAACTGCTGAATGGGAAAATGAAATGGCGATGTCTGATAGTTCTCTGCCACGCGCACTAGAAGATATTATTGACGTTTTACCCGATGAGTTAAAGCAAAATATTTCACCCGAAACGCTTGAAAAATATCAATCCAAAAAAGAAAAAAGAGCAGAAAAGCCATGATTTATATTGTTATATTTTCCCTACTTCACATGATTAAGGGCGGCTTATTAGTCAGTATTCCCGCTGTTGAAAATGCGATTAAAAAACCAGTTTTTAAATATGTCTTTGATGGCAAAATTGTTTCATCTCTGGTTTGCATTCCTGTTTGTATTTTGGCGGGATTTCCAGAGTGGCAAGCCATGATCTTTGCTGCCGCTTGGTGGGTTTCAATGTCTCCGTCATTAGGGGAGGAGATAGGCGCGATTGGAGGTTATAAAGGTGTTTGGCTTGATTTAGATGGCAATGAAGATTACACGATAAAGAACACAGAGGGTGGTTGGAAAAAAGGTGTGCAGCGCGGTATTTTTACAGGCGCGATTTTATCCCTTGCCGCATGGAATCCTCTTTTAGTTATTGCAGGAGCAACATTTCCTGTTTGCGTATGGTGCGGTATTTCAATCGGACAGTTATATAGCGGGAACATTCAAGAACATAAAGGGTGGCGCATTTATGAGGGAATTTTTGGCGCGGCAATCGGCTTGGCTTTCTGGATGGGGGCGTAAATGAATCTTGAACACATATTAAGTCTAGGAAATTTCCTTTGGGTTGTAGGCGCGGCTATTATCGGTGCTTTATTCTGGATTTTTAAAATCGACAGCACTGTCAAAGAAAGCGCACAGAAGCACAAGTTAAGCGAAAAGCGCCATGATAAGCATGAGGAACGGATTGAACGGATTGAACGGACAAATATCCGCGTTGAAACCAAGGTTGACCAGATCGAGGAACGTCAAAAAGAGCAGGTGGAAGATAGTAAAAAAATCCTAAATTCCATTAATCAAATTCAACTTCATTTAGCGCGTTTCAAAACTAGGGAGATTGATTAATGCAGGTAGCTTTTATAGATGATGAATCCGCAAGTTTTACGCTGTTTTGCGCGGTGATTGATGATAATCAGGATTTCCGTGATTTCTTCAAAATTAAGCTTGAGGGAAACATAGACAGTTTCAAAGAAGTCAGTGAATTTCAAGATAATGGTTATGACGTAGTTTTCACAGATTTAAAGCTTTATGAGACTTTCGGAGTAGACACGATTTACGCACTAAAGAAAAAGACGAATGCGCCGATTGTAGTTTTAACAGGTCTTAGCAATATGTCGGCAAGTGAGATGAAAATATTCCTTGATGCAGGTGCAAAGGAAGTCTGGTCGAAAGAGCGGATTAATGACCCTGCGTTTTTAACAATGGTTCAAGAGGTGGTGGCATGAGTTTCAGAACAAAAACATTAACAGGAATTACCGCCGCAGGAATAGCAGGAAGCGCGGCGTTTATTGCGCCTTGGGAAGGGTTGAAGACTACGCCATATTCCGATCTGGGGGGAGTCGCTACGGTATGTTTCGGAGAAACAAATGTTGAAATGCGTGAATATACCGAAGCGGAGTGTAAGGCAATGCTTCAAGAGAGTGTAGCAGGATATTACAACCATGTTGATGTAAGTGTGACCTATGACGTGCCATTAAGCACACAGATCGCTTTTACAAGTTTTGCATACAATGTTGGATTAGGCGCGTTTGATAGCTCTACACTGCTTAAAAAGGCAAACAGAGGAGATGTTCTAGGCGCGTGTAATGAACTAGAGCGATGGTCATATGTCGGACGCATGTGGATTAAAGGGTTGAACAATAGACGCAAGGCAGAATACGCACTTTGTGTTGCGGATTTGGAGATAAAGACATGAAATATTTAATTCTATTAACGCCGCTTCTTATGGCTTTCACGATATGCGAAAAGTCCGAGCATGAATTTGTAAGTCAGAAAATTGTGGAGGCAGTGGCAGAGAAAAAAGGATGGTGTGACCGTCCAATTCCAAAGCCAAAAAAGAGCGAAATTGTAATTTATTACACGCGCGATGAATCTGGTAATTGCACAATTCCAAACGCAATTCAGGGGGAATAATGGATGAGAATGGAATTGATTGTCCTGATTGTGATTTGTGTCTCGTTTGTTGCCGTATACGCGAAAGGGCGGAGCGACTGCGCGATAAAGACAAAGATAATAACATTGGAAAAAATCGTAACGATAAAGGAAAAGCAAAATGAAGTACGCAATAAGCGCCCTGATGCTAACGGTGTTTCTAAGCGGTTGCGCGAACACTCCTTCTAATCCTAATGCGCTGATACTGCCTGATATAGTCGAATACACACCTGATATTCAGGATAAAGCCGCAAGTGAAATAGAATTGAATTATTGCCCGATTTTATCGGGTTTTTTTATGCCTGATTACAGCGTGATGCGTGATCAAACAAGAGTTGCAAAAGGAGAATTAAAGTAATGGCTGATAGTAAAATAAGCGCCTTAACCGATGGCGGGGCTGTTCAAGATACGGATGAATTTATTATCCGAAGAACAACTGGAAATAACAAGATAACAGGCGATGAAATTAAGCTTAAAGCTGAATCTGCGCCTGAATTATCCGCAAATTTAAAGGGCGGCGGTTTTTACGCTGAAAATGCAAAAGTAAAAATTACAGAGCATACAGGCACGACATACACTTTTCTTGCCACAGATACAGGCGGCGTTCATTTATTTAATAATTCGAGTGCCATCACTGTCACATTGCCGAATGATCTGGCTGTGGGTTTTGTTGTTGATTGCAGGCAAACAGGGATAGGTGACGTCTCTTTCACAGCCGAAGCGGGTGGCTCTCTTGTAAATATTGACGATCAAGACACGCTTTCAGGGCAATACGCAGCGGCTTCAATAACAGTTTTAACTAATTCGGACGATGAGTCCGCAGAATATCATCTCGTCGGTCAAACAAAGGAATAAAATATGCTAATAAATATTAATAATTTAAGTATGGCAGGACAGCGCGGCGGCGGTATCTCTGCGCCTTCCGTTGTATCAGAAAACCTTCAAGCGCATTATAAGCCGGAGGACAGGTCAACCCTTATAGGGACAGCGCCCGCAATTACGGGATTGTCCGATAAAACAGCCAATGGCTATGATGCCACCCTAACCTCAAACTGGGCGCAATTAACCCATGCCGATAAGGGCAGTCATATGTTGCGTGTTGCCTATGATGCATCGAGCAAGCTAGATACAGGCACAGGCACATTTGGCGATACGTCATTATTTGCCGATGCGGGGGATGCCTTTACCATTTTCTGCGTGGGTACGTATAACGGTAATGGCACGATCTTATCTAAAACCAGTAGCGCCTTTGGGAATAAACAACTGTTATGCACCTATGAAAGCGGAGAGATTAAAGTCGGCGTGCGCGGCGGGACGACGACGACATTTGTCACAGGCGTAAGCGATACACTAACCGCGATTGCTCTGCATTGGGATGGATCGGCATTCACAGCCAGTTACATAAAAGACGGCGAAAGCACATGGACAGATACCACGATTACAATCGGGGCGCAGTCTGCCGAAGCGGTGAATTTAATATTTGGCTCTCATACAGCCGGTACAAGCTTTCAAATCGAAGGCGAATATGGCGAGATGATGATTTATGATGCCGCCTTAACCAGCGAGCAAATGACCCAGATGGCAACCTACATTGCCGCCAATTGGACAAATAAACAATATGACTTCAAAGCGGTTCTATTAGGGGATTCTATCGCCCAAGGAATATGGGACGCGCAAGCGGATAGCTCCGCTATGGATTTGGATGTTGCCTTTGCGATTGATGCGAGCGCCTATGTTGAAACAGCAGAGGAAGGCACAAACGGCGATACCGCGGAAGATTTACGCGATGCCATTGATACGATTTTATCCGGGCATAGCGTCGAAGCCTATCCGACATACTTTATCGGGCATATCGGCACGAATAACGTCACACAAACCCGCCCTTACTTTGATCCAAATGGAAATGCGAGTGATTTGATTGACGGCTTTGCCGATGATCTGGATTATATATTTAATGCCATTACAACGGCGGGTCATAAAATGTTCTTCGGACAAATTCCCTTCTATGACCGCCCTTTACCGGATCCCGAAACAGGCGATAAAGACGGCACATGTGTGCGCTTCCAATATTTGGGATCACGCCCCTATAATGAAAATATTATCACGCCATGGCTTGCAGAAAACACCCCCGAATATTGCCATGCGGACGGCACACCCTACTTGCAAAACTATGAACTTACCTATGATAGCGACATCATTAGCGATGATGGTATTCACCCAAGCTTTGCGGGATATCAAACTTATTACCGCTATATGACGAATGTGGTCGGGAATGTGCTTAAAAATAATACCGCGCCAACACAGCTTGATGAAATTCCGCTATTATGGACACCTGCCGATTCTCAATATACGAAGCTTTGGTTAGAAGCTAAAGATGATTATGTAGATGGCACTACGGTGGAATTATGGGATGGGCTTGTAGTCTCAAACGATGGTACGGCGGCAGGTGCGGATAGGCCATCGTTTAACGCAACTGGATTTGATGGCAGTTTAGGAGCTGTAGATTTCACAACTTCAAATGCTATTACCCTAGATACGAGCGTAACGCATTCAACACATACAATTGTATCTCTCGCGGAAGTCAATGATAGCGTTACGCAGAAAACCATTTCTGGCGGAACTAATAACTCTATCCATTTTCATATTGATGGTAATGAAAAGCTACGGGTTACACAGCAAGCCGTAGCACAAAGAGCGATTAGCTCGGCAAGCATTCCGATTGATACACCAACTTTACTAGGGCTTCAAACTAAAAATTTAAATACAGGCGTAAGGCTTTTGATTAATGCTGAGGTCGATGGTGATTATGATGGAACGACTGGATTTAGTCAATCTACAACGACAATCGGTAATATAGGCACTAAAAACATTGGTTTCAACGGTGGGATGCACAGCATAGGAATTATGAACACTGAGTCTGTAGACTTACGTCAAGCCATGGAAGGCTACTTCGCCCATGACGCGGGATATGAGGCGTTGTTGCCAGTCGATCACCCTTATAAATCCACGCCGCCTATCGTTCAAACAAATACTTTTTTTGTAGCAGATGGGAACTCCATCACAGCGACTCAAGTAATCGGTGCATGGCCTTTAAGAGTAGCAGAGGACGCCCGTGCGTTAGGTATAACAATGACTAATTTCGCGGTATCAGGGCAACATACTCAACACATGATTGATGATGGTGTAGCGCAGATTGATGCAGTATTGAGTGGGTCAAAGCCTAATGTACTGGCGGCTATGGAAATTAGGAATGATCTGTTTATCAATGTTGATACAGCAAGAGCGGCAGTGGATCGCTTCTGGACGTACTGCGATGCCAGACGTTCTGCTGGATGGACAGTGGTGGCTATCATTCCTCTCAATAGTATTATTGTTGGAAGCACTACATCGGGACTATCTTCGGCGGAATTTGAAGCCGAGCTTGCCGAGGTTGAAACATTGATGTTAGATGAATGGGAAGACCATGCTGATTATATCGTCAACCCAAGAGATCGTGCGGAGTTATCAGATATGACAGACACGGATTACTCGACGGACGGTACGCATTTGACAGAATTAGGTGAACGCATATTAGCAGACGTTCTAACACCTGTTATTGTGGCGGCGGGGGCGGTTTAATCTCGGATATACTAGCCGATCCAAGGACGGTTGATGAATTATCAGACGCAACGGATACGGAATATTATAGCGATGGTACGCACCCCACACAGGCGGGGCAAATTGCGTTGGCGGAATACATGCGTCCGATTGTTTTAGGGGCGGTTTAATCTCTGATGTCTACGAGGGCTTGTCTGGCTTTACTCGCACAGGTTTCGTAACTCTCATGACTGTTTTCGACCATCCAATCCAAAGCCTTTTCCGCTATTTCAAGCTTGCGGGTGAGGTTTTGGTTTTCATCTGTAAGTGTAGCGTTCATTTCTCTTTCGCTCTCTATTGATTTTTCCAGACTGTTTAGCCTAGATTCATTTAAAGAGTAGTCCTTTTTTTGGTAAAAACTTAATTGCTGATGAACACAATTTAACATTGTCTTTAATGAGCCAAATTGTTTTCTAAGTAAGGTATAATCATCGCTTGGTTTTGCATTTGGAAAAAAATCTTTCGGCATGTCGTTATCAGTCATTCTAATTCTCCTGTAAAATACGATCTAACTTGTAAAAGACCATTATAAATTCCGTAGTCCAAGCCAGCGCCATAGCTATTCATTGCAATTTTGTTACTTTCTACAGCTTCTTGTTTGGCGAGTTCAATTTCCTTATTTAACCATTCTCGAAATTTAATTTGTTCTTTCGTGTAGTTAGTCATAGGTTTTTCTTTCTCTGCAAGAGGATTTTGCATGGTTTTGGAGTTTAACTTTACTAAGAAAAGTGTTGCCACAACTCTTGCAACGAAACAGTTTAATCCTCTTTTGTTTCTTTGAAGGTATTGTGTACCTTTCAAAATATACACTCATCCTATAATCTTTCTTTTGTGTTTTTTGAGTTCGTCGATTAATAGGTTTCTTCCCGCTGTTAGAGTTAGTTCCGTCGCGTTCATAAATTCATTTGGTTGACGTTTAAACCCCTCCAAATCAAGTGTCTCAAAGACAGGTGAAATATCACCGTTTTCATTTATTCTATAGGGTGGTTTATAACTAAGGGCGGTGCCATAAGTATTCCCTAATGCCGCGCGCTTTATAGTTGAAACGTTTTGTTCAAAAAGACCATAAAATATATTTTTATTACCATATGGCAACATTTTATAAACTAATTGCAGTGCTTTAGCTTGATCTTCACTCATAGTAGAATTATGATTCTTACTACCCATTAATACAGTGCCATGATTTTTTTTATGGCTTTCATTTTCTAAATAAGAACAAATTTTTAAATTTTCCAATTTATTATTTGCTCTATTTCCATCTAAATGTGCAACACAATATCTTTTTGGAATATCGCCAATAAAATTTTCTGCCACAATCCTATGTATTAACTTTCTTTTTTTGTCCAAACAAATTGCCTGATACCCATTTTGTTTTTGAGGCTTTAGATATTTTCCTCTTTTTCCCTTTAAGTTACCTAAATTGCTTATTTGATAATCATTAAAACCCTTTATTGGCAACCATACCTCCAACGCATCTTTGTTTACATCTCCCTTATCAATGTTTACAAAGTCGGCGGGTTTGTTTACATCACTCTGCGGGGCGCGGGTGTTCCATTTTTCCAGTAACTCTAGAAAACCTTTTTCCTTATCAACTAAACCTCCCCGAACATAAACTACTAACTCACAATCACGATTAAGACACATAAACTGCCAAGGAGCTTTTTCAAAGTAACGCTGTACGGTGCGCTGTCCACAAAACGGACATGGCTTTAATTCTTCAATCGGTGGGTTATTCATAAAAACCTCCGTTCACTATAAGGCGCATCAATATAAGGATTTTGGCAAGAAATCTCTTTTTCTTTTAACATTTCGCAAAAATCCATCAATTCCCGCCGATCTTTAAATTTAAATTCATACCATTTAGAAAACCCGCCGCGTAAGTTTGTTGCGACAACAATCCGCGTATTTCCATTGAACGTAGGGGATATGTCTTGAATTTCAGCGGTTGCGTCCTGCCATGTTTTTTCCATACGCTGATAACGGTTGTTTGATTCAGATATTTTATTCAAACAATCAAGTATTTGGCTTTCATTTTTAGAAATGCCAAGCCATCTTTTAATTTTGTTTTTTATGCCTAAATTCATATCATCTCACTTTCTGTCTTTTCACATACAGAGATACTAAAATTATTATCAAATTTAGCACTTGAACTGACATTACATACCGTTGGAGATTGACCATCCTTAAATAGTTCATTGTCAAAATAATATTGAACTATTTTTTTCATGGTATTTTCATTAAAATTTAAACTATTACTTCCTTGCATAATCTCTCACTTTCTGCCCGAAGGCGTTTATTAAAGGATGGGTCGGGTTTATAGTCTAGCTTCACCCCGATTTCATAGACTGCGTTAAGTCCCGGCTTTCAACGGCTCTGATATCGCCCATCCATATAAAACCTGCGTACAGGGCTTATAAAGAGGGGTTGGAATATGGCGGGAATCGAACCCGCGTCTTTCATGCTATTAAACCGCTAAATCTAATTACGCATGAACGCTTCTCCATAATCAGCTTGTACTTCGCCTCATAAATCCAAAACTACATATCCCACAAATACCCACCCGAAGATGGGTATAAATTGATGGGTTAGTCTGCATAATCATTAGCAATTTTAATGCAAATTTCGATCATGCGATTTCTCGCTTCTTCTTCTTCTTCTGATAAATCGTCGTCCATATAATCACGGCAATCTTTTAAATCACCCAGTGTATTTCTAAACATACAATATGACATGTTAGCCATTTTTCTTCCTTTCGTTGTGCCTTTCGGCGGTTAAATTGATGGGTTATTTGAATAATACCGCACGAACAGCGCAATCTTTTGCTTCTAACAACTTTCTTAATGCCATTGTTCGCTCTGGATTTTGAGGTAATTCCATTACTTCTTTAGCTAATAACCCAAATGGTTTACTCACTTTTTGTAAATGCTCTGGTAAATGTTCGTACTCGAAAAATTGCATTAAATATTCGTAGTGTTGCATGGTTAGTTTTCCTCTTCTTTGGTTTGGTTAAAATATTTCTCATAAAGCGGTTTCATTTCAGCGCACGCTTCCTCATAGGTCATTGGCTTTTTAAAATCTATAAATCCGTATGGTGTAGCCCATCCTTTTTGACGGAGAACACCGTCTTTTTGAGCTACAGCGCTTTGATACCTATCCGTTTTATGGTGTGCTTTTTGACTATATATCCCCATCTTCTTCTCTTTCTCTTGGTTAAAAACTCACAATTTAAGCGCGGGTTATTCCCCGATCTTGGCTATTAGGTTGGCGGCTAGGGTGATAAATTCAGCATTTTCTTTACCAAGCGGTGTGTCTTTATGTAATGCAAATCCACCTTCTCGCGCACCAAAATGAACGTGTGCGCCGTAATTATCGCCAGGTGGATAATAACGCCATTTTTCAGGTTGCGCTTTCTTCCGCGCCGCCCTCAACTGCTCAATCACAGGCGCGATCTTGGCGTATTCTTGGGCGGCTTCAATAACGGCATTAATACTTTCAATATCGCAATGAGGGTCGTTCTCGTTAACGTCCTTGATAGCCTCTTTTATCTTCTCTAAATCAATCATTCTGCCCTCGCTTTCAACATTATGTCGGCCATTTCATACGAACAACCTGCTATGTTTTCTAAGTCTATTCGCCCTATTTCTGTTACAAATCCGTTACTAGCCATCATTCCCTGCATAGCTGTTGCCGCCATATAATCGCGTAAAGTCATGCCGGGGTCGCCTCCTTGTTCTGGATTGCCATGAGCAAAAGCATATTCTATCTTCTCTAGGTCAATCATTGCATCCATGCCAAACATCCTTCGGTTTTACATTTACCGTGTGTATGCCCATTGCTCTTAGCTTTAGAGAACATTAGTTCACCCGCACATTTAGGGCATGTTATTGTCCCTGAATATTCGCCACTTTCATTAATTATTTCTATAGCGGCAATTATGTTTATAAGACTTTCACGCGCTTTGTTTTTATCAATCATTGGGGGTCTCCTTGGGGGTGAGCGATTTTTTTACTTTTTTTCTCATATTAGGAATTGCAACTAAATATTGCCTGCTAAGATTAGTTTTTTTATTTTTATATTCCTCCTCAGCATCACGCTGTTTTTGTATAGAAATATCTTCCTGTGAGTTATATCCTTCCAAAAGGAATTGTGAGTAATCACAGGCAGATTTTATGCCTGTGATAGCTTGTTCGGGCGATACATCAAACCACTCTCCAAACACACACGTTTTTCCCATTTCAGCATGGGCGTATTTTTCAACTTGCATATAAAATAATGAACTTATTTGTGCTGTATAATGAACTATAAGGGGGTATCTATAACAAGATTGAAGGGCAATTAAGCGTCTCTCAAAATTCCCGGTAATACCAATTTTGATTAAATCGTCATACTCAACGGCATATAAGGTTTTGAACTCATTCAATTCCAAACCGCCAGAACAAATATTTTTAGGATATTCAAAAGCAGTATAATTTAGGGAGCGCTCCCCCTGAACAATTGAACCCGTTTGATTTGGTGTTTTTGATTCGTTCCGCTTTTTATAAGTTAATCCATCAACACCTTGTAAGGTTTTATGCGGCTTGTGCGCTAGGTATGAGTTTTGGTAAGGGAGAGGTCGAGAGTTCAATTCTCTTCGGCAGCACCATTTAAATAATATTAACATTCGATATAACAAAATCTTAGTCCGCGACATGCATTCTTGTGTATGTATCTATATGAAACCAAACAAATTAAAAAAAACTCATTGAACTAATAAATGCTGAACGATAAAGTTCAAATCAAGTAAGTACCATTTTCTAAGGTAGAAAAATCTAATCTAAAATTCTATTAATTAAGAAAAAGAGGCCATTTATGTTTGAGCTTGATCCCGTTTTACTCGCACGTATCCAGTTTGCTTTTACGATCAGCTTTCACATTATATTTCCGGCTTTTACAATTGGTATTGCTGGATGGCTTGCCGTCCTTGAAGGGTTATGGCTTAAGACGGGTAATATTACTTACAAAGAAGTATACAAATTCTGGGTGAAAATATTTGCTGTTTGTTTTGGTGTTGGTGTCGTCACGGGCGTTGTGATGTCTTATCAATTCGGGACGAACTGGTCGGTATTTTCTGACCGCGTCGGAAATGTAATCGGCCCTTTATTGGCTTATGAAGTATTAACCGCCTTTTTTCTTGAAGCCTCATTTCTTGGTATCATGCTATTCGGTTGGAATAGGGTAAGCGACAAAATGCACTTCTTTTCAACGTGCATGGTTGCATTTGGAACGCTTGTTTCATCGTTCTGGATATTGGCTGCTAATAGTTGGATGCAAACACCGCAGGGATTTGAGATTGATGCAAACGGCATATTACAACCCACAAACTGGATGGAAATCATATTCAACCCCTCATTTCCGTACCGTCTTGTTCATATGGTTTTGGCGGCCTATTTAACCACGGCTTTTACAGTTGGCGGGGTTGCTGCGTGGTATCTTTGGAATAAGCGTCATATTCCCCATGCGCGTATTATGTTTGGCATGGCGATGATTATGGCCGTTTTCATCGCCCCTATACAACTCGTAGTTGGGGACTTACATGGGTTAAATACCTTAGAACACCAGCCCGCCAAGGTCGCCGCGATGGAAGGTATTTGGGAAACTGAAAAAGGAGCTGACTTACGTCTTATCGGTTTTCCGGATGAACAGGCAGAAAAAAATCACTATGAAATCGTAATTCCCGATTTAGCCAGCTATATTCTAACCCACCATTGGGATGGTGAAGTGAAGGGGCTGAAGGAATGGGCAAAAGAAGACCGCCCCCCCGTGGCGATTGTTTTTTGGTCATTCAGAATAATGGTCGGCATTGGCGTTGCTATGATTTTAACCGGAATAATCGCCGCAATTCTGTTTTTGCGTAAACGCTTATTCGATACACGCTGGTTTCAAATTTGGTGTATGGCGCTCACACCCGCAGGTTTTATCGCCTTACTAGCGGGATGGTTTGTTACGGAGGTCGGCCGCCAGCCCTATACGGCTTATGGCATCATAAGAACCACTGAATCCGTCTCCCCGGTACTAGGGGAGCATGTTGCCCTCTCACTTTTAGCTTTTATTATCACATACATTGTCTTATTTGGGGCCAGCACCTATTACATTTTGAAGCTAATCGGAAAGGGTATTGATACTAAAGCTGAGGGCTTTGAAGAACATAGTAAAATTGCCACTCCGTTTAAAACTCCCACTGAGAAAGAAGGATAAATCATGTTTAGTTTTGAAAATTTTATTGATCTTCCTTTAATTTGGGCCGGAATTATTGGTATAGCGGTTTTACTTTATGTCCTTCTTGATGGTTTTGATTTGGGTGTAGGTATTCTTTTTCCCTTTGCCCCCACAGAAAAATGCCGAGACCGAATGATGAATTCCATCGCCCCGTTTTGGGATGGAAATGAAACGTGGTTAGTTTTAGGCGGCGGCGGATTATTTGCGGCCTTTCCTCTTGCTTATGCGATTGTTATGCCCGCAATGTATCTACCGATTATTGCCATGCTTTTATGCCTGATATTTAGGGGCGTTGCATTTGAATTCAGGTTTAAATCTCATAAGTCACGTTTCTTATGGGATTATGCGTTTCATTTCGGCTCTTTAGGCGCCGCCTTAATGCAAGGAATGATTTTGGGCGGGATCATCCAAGGAATCACAATCGAAGATAGAAATTTTGGCGGCGGCCCGTTTGACTGGCTTTCCGCATTCTCATTGATGACCGGGTTGGGCGTTGTATGTGGCTATGTGCTTTTGGGGGCAACTTGGCTGATCATGAAAACAGAAGGACAAACCCAAGATTGGGCAAGACGTGCAGCTAAATATATTTGGTTATTCGTCGCTATCAGTATGGGCGTAGTCAGTTTATGGGTTCCATATCTAGATAATGACATTCATATGCGATGGTTTGGCGGCTTATTTATTTGGCTTCTTCCCATACCTATATTTACAGCCGCCTTATTCGGCGTATTAATCTACGGCTTAATGAGACGGCGTGAAGTTCTTCCGTTTATAACAAGTCTTCTGATTTTTGTTATGGGCTTTATCGGCTTGGTCATCAGCCTTTGGCCGTTTGCGGTGCCATATGATATTACAATTTGGTCAGCCGCCGCAGCAAACACATCTTTATCCATCATGCTTATAGGTGTGGTCATTATGCTACCGATTATATTGTCCTATACCGCTTATTGTTATTATATCTTTAGAGGTAAGGTAAGTGATGAACACCATTACTAAAGGCAAAAAATTGAAGCAATGGGGATGGTTTATTGGCATCTGGACAGCCAGCTTGTTAACGGTAATGACTCTGGGCTATATCATAAAATTTTTAATGTCTCTTATTTAAGCTTATAAATTATCTGATGCTGCCCTAAAGTACATTGGTTGCCTGATTAGCCTCATCTTCATGATACCCACAATATTTCAGTGTTTTTTCGGTTAATTTCTGGCTAACCAATAGATGCTCCGGCACAGAATGTACATTCTCCATTTGACTAAAAAGCGCCACCTCATCTGCATTATGAGCGCGCACAATAATCGGAATAGCCTTGTTCTTTTGCCTGATGGAATTCACGATTAATCTGCTGAATTCAATATTATCAATCGTAACCACTGCACAAAGGGCCTTATCGAGTTGCGCGGCTTCAAGTGTTGATTTTCGCGCAGCGTCACCAACATATACCGGACAAAGCTTTGTGCGCGCTTTTTGCACAAGAGCTATATTTTTTTCAAAAGCCAGAATGTCCAATCCTTCCTTACTTAAGGCATTTCCAATCTCGCTGCCCATCCGGCCATAGCCGAATATAACGACATGTTGTGTTTTGTCCTCCACATTCTGGTTTATATTGCTATTAAGATCGGATTTAGACTCAACGATTGCCCCAATTTTTCGTGCCGCGATAGCCATGGCCGGCGTAATCACCATCGTCATACCTACCGTAATCAGCATGAACTGGCCCACATTTTCTTCCATTAGCCCCATCGTTAACGCGCTGCCAATAACCAGAAGCCCAAATTCTCCGGCTTGTGAAAGTAAGATAGCGCTCTCAACTGAGGTGGCTGTCGATTGCCGCCATAACTTGCATAACATAAATATAATAAAGGCTTTAATAACGATCAAACCTAAAACGGATCCCATTAACCAAAATGGTTTTTCCCCTATAAAAGCCAAATTAATACTCATACCAAAAGACAAAAAGAAGATCCCGAGCAACATGCTTTTAAATGGAATAATAAGAGAGGAAATTTCATGACGGTATTCCGTATCCGCTAGCAGTAACCCCGCTATAAACGCGCCAAGCGCCATCGACAGCCCCGCTAAAGATGCAATATAGGCGCTTGCAACAATTACAAGCAGACTAAGAGCCATAAAAACCTCTGAACCGCCATGCTTATTTGCAAATACGAAGAGGGGTTTCAGCATTACTTTTCCGCCAATATATATGGCAATAACCGTCCCTGCCATTTTCAACAGTGACAATGAGACAAAACTTATTAAATTATCACCGATATCTGCGCTTAAAATAGTAAGAAGCAAAAGAATGGGAATAACAGCCAAATCTTGAAATAGGAGAATACTGAAGCTTGTGCGTCCCACATGGGTAACAAAGAGTTTTTGTTCATGAAGCCATTGCACCACCATAGCTGTTGAAGATAAAGCAAGGCTCAATCCTAACAGCATTGATACCTGCGTACTATTCCCCCATAAATATGCAATTGTGCCAATGACGAAGGCAGTTCCGATTACTTGTACGCTTCCTAGTCCAAATACAAGGCTACGCATTTGCCATAGCCTGCGCGGTGTTAATTCCAAACCGATAACAAACAATAAAAGCACAATACCTAGCTCGGCTAGAATTTTAACATGCGCCGTATCTTCAAGAATAAAAGCATTAAAAAAAGTATATTGTTGGGCAAGCTCACCCAATCCGTAAGGGCCTAGAGCAATTCCTGCTAATAAATAACCTAAAGCGATAGGTATTCTGAAATATTTAAGCAAAGGAATCACAAGCGCTGAAAGCACAAGAAAAAAACCAGCATGCCAGAATATATCTGTTAAAACGCTCTCTTTCATAAATCCATTATGTCTTGTTTGAATGCTAAAATATTAAAAAAATTGACCAAGCCGAGATTAGTTATGAGAGGACTACCTACAAAAACAGTCCTCTAAACTTCATTTAATTTAAATCCCGACAAGTTGCAAGATCAGAGAATAGACAGCATCGAATACCTGTTTGATTGGAATAGGCAGTCATAACCTCATATTCATTCACGCCAGGAGTTGCCGGATTATCCTTAGCACATTGTCCTGCCTTGATAGGGCCTGAATATACAGTCATACAAGATACTTTATTATCGGCTATTTTTACTATCGCCTCATTAACATTAGAACATGTATTTATATAATCCAGACCGCCGGAACCATTTTCTGCTTCGCCGCCAAAAAATTCAGGACGTACACATAGACTACTATCCTGATTACACAATCGATCCGCATATAAATCGATTGATTGCATATCACCTTTAACATGCAAAGGCGCTTGTGTTGGGTTAGCGTCATCAAAATCGCCCACGCCAACACCACCAAGGTTTTTGTTAACAATCTCACTCAAACCCGTACGCTCCCAGAGAGCGGATAATTCTACTAAACGATAAGATATTATGTCATCATAATAGGCGGTATCCGGATCGGTTTCATTACGCAGAGCGCTAACATATATGCCTTCATTATGATCGCAATTCTCCACCTCGTTCTGAATGGTGGGAGATACGGGAAAGGGCGTGTCTACGCCGGCAATAATAGAAGAAACACAATTATCCTGAATACGTTCACCACGCCGACCAAACGCGCCGCGTCCGTTTTGACCATGTGAAATTAAAACAAAATGGGCGCTATAGGGATTTTCTAAAACGCTTTGTCTGTTTTCATCTTGAATTTCAATAACCCCGCCATTATCTGAATAAGTTAAAGATGACGTTAGCGCCGAAGAAACGACATAGGTTATTCTATTCCCATATCCATCATAAGCGGTTTCTTCAGATAAATACATGTCACGAGATGCACATTCGGAAAGATCATTTAACAAGCAACGCTCAATGGTATTAAAGGGTATCATCCCCACCAGAATCGTATCATCCGGATCACCAACAGGATTTCCGTTTCTGATATCATTCCCTAAATTCGTCCCAGCAACCAAATCACCCGGATCGCACGTCTCTTCTCCGTAATTCAAATCGCCGACAACATCATTGATCTTCGCAGGGCAGGGATAACGACCGTATATTTGGAAATAGCGAGATAGCGAGGCCTCTAGAATATCAATATTTTCCTTAGTCTTTTGCAAGGCGACCTCCTCACTGTAAAGCGCAAGTGCCTTAAAAATAGAAAATAAGATCAGCCCGGAAATTGCGATCACAATTGCAACTTCAATCAGAGTAAACCCTGATTGAAGAAGTTTTGATTGATAAGCTAATTTTTGTTTTCTTCGATTATCCACAGTAACAACCTGCATAATTTTGGGCTTTCGTATTTCCCGGAAGCGGCTTATGGCAGTTTCCGATTTTTTGGGCATCAGACATATTACAATCGCATACACTATCAGCTTCTGCGCCTAAGAAAACACTTGATGGTGCGCCCATTGAAGAGCCTTTTTGCCATTTACAGACAACAGAAGCCAATTCTGTGCAGAACGTTTCTTTAACTTTTTTCGCCGATGCGCTTTTATCTAAAGATGCATGATCAGGATAATAATCGCCCCAAGATTGAGAATCACAGCTGTAATCACGCTTTTCTTTAATTACACCAGTCCATCCGGGATAAAGCGACGAACAAGCCACATTTCTTGTTTGCGGGTCAATAGAACTATTACAGACGCAATATTCTTTTTTCACTTTATCTGAATTAAGCGCCGAATTTTTTACATTCGCGGGAACAAGATCATTATCAAGTGTTTTTGGACCGTAACTTGAGGAAGTACATGAATATTCCTGGATAGTCGGAATTAAACGACCTGGTGTTTTTTCAGTCAGTGTCGAATCAAGCTGAGAGCATGCAACCGTATCTTTTTTAGCTTCTTTAGATACACACTCACATGCTCCCGAACCTGGCGCCAATTTCCATGGACCATCAAAACTACCGCCTACACCTGACGCCGGACAATTAAAGGTACGAATCTCATATCGTTCATTGCCAACAAGTTGTTCAGGTGGAGTGCACGGCGCCGCTCTTTTGGCATTACATTCCGTACCTGCATCACAAGTACATGTTGAATTTATATATTTTTCAACTCTTTTTCCTGACGGGCACTCTCTCATTGTTACACGTGTGTTGGTTCCACTTCGACATTGTCCACAGCTTACAACTCTAGTCTCCAATATTTCATCCGGAATACACTCACATGTTCCATATGCCGCACTGTTTGGTTGCCAACTACCGGCTGTACATGTGAAATTCTGAGATCTGTTAACAACACCGTCGCTGTCCTTTTCATTTGCAATATACTGATCACCCTCAAGGCCTGCTGGAATCTCTACTTCGCCTGGATGATCTGGGCATAAATCAATAGAAGTTGCCGCACAATCGCCGCCGCCTTCAATTTGAAATGTCACGCATTCAACCTCACCCTGCGCACTAACACCGGACATCACATATCCAAGAGGGCAGGAGGCTGTTACTTCTTTTGCACATACAACTTTGTTTTGGGATATTTTTTTTACAAATTCTCCGGTTGGACATTCCATATTTTCATCATCACCGGCAATTAATGCGGCTTCAAAACACTCTGCCTCATTCCCGTACGTACATACTTCGTTTGACTGCAAATCACCTTTAGCGCGTACATTAGCGCCAACATCTAATTCCTGCTCAGGCTCTGCCTGCGCGCCGCCAGATAGCATCATACCTAATTTGCCATTATCACGAGCATCCATTAATTCAATATCATCTGTGTTACCCGCCAATTTAAAATAAGGGATATCATCCGTACGAATATAAGCAAAGACATCATCATACTCATTGGTATTAGAAAAATTTGTAGAGCGCTCCGCCAATCTAAATTCAGCATCTTTACCAGGCCCTGCACAATTTATCACCTCGTCATCTGTACCGGCAAAATTACATGCAATCTGCACGCCGTTACTATTGTAGGCACCATAATTATTTTCTCCGGCGCTATAAACCAAGAAATGTATCCCAGGCTCGCCCGCTGCCAAATCACCGGCTATGTCATTGTTATTCGCATCAAGAATACGGATACCGCCAAGTTCAGGTTTAAACTCACCATCTCTGGTTAAAACTTCAGTAACAGCATAAATCAATTTATTACTATAGCCATCATAACTATTACGCTCAGCCACATTTAACTGACGAAAGGGGACCGCCCCCACGATGATCCGCTTTATCAAAGCTTCCGTCGCTGGATCCGACGGATCTCTATATTGACTACTCTCAACACAGATACCCGCACGTGGGGTATTAAAACTCGTATCACATACCGCATCTGCAACTGAGGCCGTCGTACAAACATCGCTCTCACGTCCGTAATTGGGATCATCTACACTTACTGCTGGTGGCGCGGGGCAGGGATAATGACCATTTACGGCCAAAAATTCGGTAATTTCCCCAACCATTAATTCGGTATTTTGTTTGGTGGTAATTTCCGCTTTATTTGTAATATATAAATTATAAACAGGAACAAACATGGAAATCATTAGTCCAAAAATGACCAGAACAAAACTGAGCTCTATCAAGCTGAAACCAGCTTGTTTCTTTACATTATGAGAGTTTGAATAATTCATTTCTTTTTCCCTTTTAAAATTTTACGGCGTGGTATCCGGCACTTCACAAATAATATTTCCATATTGGTCAACACCAACCATAACACGTCCGGTATCAGCTGTATCGCACGTAGTTGCCGGCGCAAAAGGCGTGTATGTAAAACAAGCCGCATTATTTTTTGAAATGCCATTCATGGCAGAGTTAATCGATTCACAGCCCATTCCTGAACCGGCAATGATAGAAGGGGAGAAGCAATCACCCAAACCATCTTGTGCACCTTGCTCGGAACATATATTTGATGCTAACGCGCGGCCGCTACCATCAAAACCGCCCGGTTCGACTTTTATATTCCCCCCAACATCAATACCTGGCAACTTTTGGCTAAAGGAATCTATAATGTCCTCCATGGGGTTATCCACGCCAATACCTATAATTTGATACGGAGTATAAACATCAGATGACACACCGCTATCGGGACGAGACCTAGTGAACATTTTATAGCTATCGGCACGGAATGCATAGACAACATCATCATAAAAATCTGCACCTGTACCGCCGGCATCCAATCTCAAGCCGTTTGTATAAAAAAGATTATTTCTAATTGGCTCACCTGCGCCGCGAATACAATTCATGCCGTCCAAAACATTCTCATCACATGCCCCAAGCTGACTACCATTTGCGTTATAACCTCCCAAGGCCGTTTCGCCATGCGAGATTAATAAGACGTGATTGGCCTGATCTACATGCGCTTTATCATCTGCATCAAATGTAGCAAACGGTAAAGGCTGCCCTGGATTGGCAGGATCTTCAACACATAACTCTTCTGTTATGGTTTGGGCATCCGGCCCAATCCTTTTCGTATCATCCTTTAGCGTTGATTGAATCAGCACAGATGGGCGTTGATTATTCATAGCAACAGTTCCAGGTGTACTTTTATGTTGCTCGTCCCTCACAATATATCTTTCTTCAAACCCGCCAATGGCTACCGTGTTGCAAGAAAGTATGCCATTCGTACTTCTAGAGAAAAAATCGATCTCATAAGGTAATGTTGATGTCAAAGTTGTCGGCGGGACTTGCTCAGCATCATAATTAGGTATGCTTACCATAAACTTTGAGACGACAAATGTAATCTTATTATCCCACCCATCTAACGCCAAATCGGCATCAATCCCCAAAGTTTGTACAGGTATAGAGCCCATTAAAACGCTTTGATCGGGATCTGAAAGCTCATTTTCAAACGCCGCGCAATTCTGCACACCGAAATTTGGGCTCGTCACAGAAGCTGTTGTGGTGGCATCTGAAAATACAAGAGTTCCGCTTCCGTCAATCGTACTCGTTACATAGTTTTCCGCAGGGCAGGGCAGATATCCATTTTCTTCATAATATTTTTGAACTGCAAATTCTATCGTATAAAAATTTTGTAGTGTCTGAGATTCCGCGCTATTTCTCTGATATAAACGATATTCCTGAATAAACGGCACAGCAATAAGCCCGATAACGATTAAGGCGATAACCATCTCCAGCAAAGTAAATCCGTACTCTTTATTCTTTGTATGCATAATTTCAAAATACCACTTTTCTGCTGTTATTATAATATTAAATGATAAAATTTTAATTAAATTATAGAAATAGACAATATCAGAAGTAATATCATGGCTATATAGCGTCACAACTTTATGGCGCGCTTCTTAAATAACTTCCTGTATTCACTGTGCTAGACGTATTCATACGATAGAGTTCAGAAATCTCAGTAGAATTGAGTGCGCGGGAGTAAATACGCGTGTCGTCTATTTCTCCAAACCAATCATTTGATGCTGCGCTAGTATAGTCTCCTATTCTTAAGTCTTGAGTGCTAGTAATCACTCTTCCTGCTAAGTTAGCGCTTGTTCTTGTTAAGTCTCCATTTATGTAGCTTTTAATATTTAAACCATCATAAGAAAACAATACATGAGCCCATGTATCAGAAGCAATACTCTGGTTGCTACACATAGTTTGTTGCCCCATCCCTTGTATATTCATTGAAACAAAAGGCTCTAAAATACCACAACCTGAATATATACTAATGTAACTTGCAGCAGCTCCTGCATTTAAAGACATATCATGTGAGGCTGTAAAATCGGCGATATCTATTTTTACCCACTGCGCCCACGTTGTATCAATGTAGCTGTTTAAGCTCGCAGATTGATTAATTTCAACAGTTTCTTCACCATTATCGAAATTTAGTGTTTCTCTTAAAATTCCAGATTCTTGGTCTGCAAGCGTAAGTCCGTCGATCATGTTTCCATCATTATTTTGCCCCGATCGATCATAAGCAGTGGAATTGCTGGTCCATTCGCTATCAAATGTCCAATGGCCTACCAACCCATCGTTTATGGGCGCGCCGTAATAAATTTGCGGCGCTATACCAATGCTTGGGTCATCTTTATCCGGTCCGCTCGATTGCCCCCACCAGTTATTCTGCGCGAATAGGGCACGTCCATCATAATCAACCGCAAGATCTTCAAGAGTGTTTCCCGCTAATACGTTATTACCCGCAGATCCCATCGTTCCGCCGCCTAAATCAACCTCAAAAGAAGCATCTGTATCATCATATACCGCTATGCCATGCTGGCTGTTTGATGTCGTAATGCTGTTTTGTACTTTCGCGCTAAGTGTGCCGTTATTCGCTCCATGCAGGTAAATTCCCATCCGGGAATTTTGTGTTGTCACATTCTGAATAGTAACATTTCGTGCGCTGGCCGATGCTCCATCTGCTTCAACCACAATACCATCGCGCCCCGTTCCCCCATTATCAACTATCACGCCAGCAACTGTAATATCATCCGCAGTAATTTTTACACCATCGCCCAGCGCATTAATATTACCAATAACCGGCGCCGCACCCGCGGCAGCAACAACCACTGAGGTCGGACTTGCACCATTAGCCGTGGTAAATTTGGCATTATCATAAATAAAATTTGTCCCAGAGCCGATTAATTGCTGACCTTTTTTATTCAGAGTAATACCCTGATTTTGCCCCGCAGAACTTCCACTACCATACCTTACATAGATAATTGTTTGCTCATTTGCCGCGGCTTCAGCGGCGGCTAATGTGTTAAAAGGCGCCTCCGCAGAGCCATCGCCGCCATTTGCCGCCATATTATCTACATTTAAAACTTCTTGCGTCGCGCCGGTCACGCGGTTGAGAACCTGTACACGATCACCTCTATCAGTAACCTCTGCCCCTGTTACGATATCAATATCACGCTCCGGACTTTCATCCAGACGCGCACGCAATCCCTTCGAGCGATAGCTGGTCTTTGTTCCGAACGGAAAACGCAATGTAGCCTCTAAGAATCCTTGACTACCTCTCACATCATCATGTTGGAAACGCGTACCAATCTGGATGTTTTCTGTGACATCAGATGCAATGCGCGCGCGCCAACCCGTAACGTCTTCAGTATAATCACCATCGAAATAATAACCGCCACCATATATCCGAAAGCTATCCGTATGCTCCTTAGCAAAGTCAATATACTGACCCAGTTCAAAACCTAACTCCAAATCAAGACCGCGCTGTGGTTCCTCAATTAACGTCCCATTCGTATCAACGACAATTCCGGTCCCGGACAGGGCAGGGGCTTGTGGGTTAGCATTCGGAATGGAATGTTGTTTTTTGTCCGATATCGGCAAATAGCCATTAAGGCGAATATCAAAAAATGTTCCAAACCATTCCGCGCCGCCTGTTAATTGATGAAATGTACTTCCGCGCTCTGTTATTCTTCGGTCGAACCACCCGTTAACACCGGCAACACCATCCCCCAAAATTGGCAGCGATGTAAGATTGCGATATCCAACCCCTAAATTACCCTCACGGTTATTTTGATCATCGCCCATCAAGCGCAAGTCTCCGTACAATACAGAAGACTCACCCTCAACCAATGGCACCCAAAACTCGCTCATAATAATTGATCGCTCATGTCCCATACGCCCGTTAATTTCAGCGCGCCCTTGCAACTTTTCATCAGCTAAAGCCGATGAAGATATAAGTGAAAACGCAGAGACTGATAACCATAAAAAACGCATAATTAAATAATAACGCGCTTTTACAAATGCGAAAATAGATAAACCCTAAATTTTAAAAACTGAAAAGCTTTATTATTTAGGTTCCAAGGCTATCTTGAGATGAAGGCTCATGTGAAACTTGTCTGTCACAAAAACGAGCCAAATAACTAAAAACCCCCTTCCAGTTAAACTTTTATCAATGATTTCTATTTTTATTTAAAATTTTCTTGCGTAATTATTTTTGGATATGTAAAGTTCAAAAAAATTATTAGAATTAATAGAGGAGTAAGTTATGAGCGTAATAAATGACGCAATCGACGCAATTTCAAATATTGCACAAAATATTGGTAGTTTCATTTCAAATACATTTGATAATGCAATAGAAGCAATAGGCGACATTATATCATCTGTTGGCTCCACCTTTAGAGGTTCCTGGGATGATAATAGCTCAACTCCAGAAAAAAAAGTAAAGGTTGCCATTGTAAGTGAAGCGCCCATTCCAAATAAAGTTGAGATCGGCTATTTTGGTTTTGACCTGTCAAAGCCCGGCGTAACAACTATGATTGCACCTGTTGATATAGTCGGTACTATGATTGAAAGAGGCCAGGTTGCTGACGGCGTTAGTGTAAAATATGCAACCATGACTGCCGGTGAATTGGATGATCTCGGATTTTCTTCCAGAGGAAATGAGTTAAAATATATGGACATATTTGATGGCTCAATCACATATGAACTTCCTAAAGGGTACGATGGGAATGCAAGAGCGATAAATGAGTTTTACACAGATTTATTAGAAAATAATACTTTTGGTGAAATTCAAGAGGTACTTGATTCTATATACGAAGAAGAGACACCTGCATCAGACTATGTAAAGGCAGTTTCTAACCTCACTGGTAAATCAGAAAACTATGTTAAAAATAATATGGGTAGGGATCCTGATAAAGTTAATACTGGCAAAGCAAAAGATGAAGATTATGGCCAATTTGTTAAAGGCACAAATGGTGCTGATAGATTTGTTTTTAAAGACGAAGCCCCTGTGTATGTCAATGGCGGCGCCGGAAGTGATAGAATAGCTGGCACCAGCGTAAGAGATGGTGATGTGCTTCTTGGTGAAGGCGGCAATGATACGCTCATCGGCAATGGTGGTGCAGATATAATCGATGGCGGCAAAGGCAGAGATAGTATTGATGGCGGCTTTGGTCATGATACTATTAACGGTGGCAATGATAACGACACGATAAAAGGCGGCGCTGGAAATGACATGGTAATGGGCGGTAATGGTAATGACTATATTAATGGCGGCGCCGGAAATGATTTCATCGATGGTGGTCATGGCAATGATACGTTAGTCGGTGGTGCCGGAAAAGATATCTTCAACCTTCATGTCAGAGGACATAATGGCGATAAAACCCTTATTCTTGATCTAGACTGGAATGATACAATCCGTATCGGAGGTGAACCCGGAAGAATTAGCGCGCCTCTCAACTATAAATTTGTCAAAGCCGTTCAACATGGTAACGGAAATACCACGCTCGAAACAGTTAAACATGGGGGGGTTCGTATAATCGATGACGGGTCATTAGGTGACTATGTTTTTAAAGACACTAGAGAAGGAGTAGTCAATGCCGCTTTAGAAAACGGTGCAGATTTACTTATAGGTTTATAAAATATTATTCTCTCATAACTAACTAAAAACCGCCATAAGGCGGTTTTTTATTTCTACATTTTTATGTGTAGCTATAACTTACCAAACGACTCAAAAGCAATAAGGGGCCACTTTTTTGGAGAGTCAGCACCATACGTCTATATCTCTCATGGAGAATCTAACCGAAATGCGAAGAAACGATGCTGGATAGTAGAGCGTTGATAAATAGAAGTAAATAAGCCGCCTAATTAGGCGGCTTATTTATTTTTCTTCTTATTTTACTTCTTTAAAAATCTGGCTGTCTTGTAGGCAGATTTGCTCTTATTAAATTTTCGTTTATAATAATCGCTTCATATTGGCGTGCTTGGTGCTGTTCCCACTGTCAGTTTTTCTCGGCTTGATGTTCTTTTACATGCGCATCATGTAAATCGTAGTAATCACCTGCAGGCATTCCACCTACAGTTTTTGGAATTTTTCTATAAATATCTACTAAAGTTGTGTCGTCTAATCCCAAATCACTTCTCCTAATTAGTTTTCATAATCTTAACATTTGATTAATTAGTTTGTCAACTTTTGACCTGATTATAAAAAACTTCTTTCGGTGTTTTATATCCTAAACATCTACGCGGGGTATTATTCATGATATTCTCAATGCGCTTTAATCCTTGTCACTAACGCTATCCAAATCAATCTCTCGCGGTAAGAAACGCCTGATACGATTGTTATTACATTCAACGACATTTTCCTGCCAAGCATCAAATAAATCTGCCTGCGTTCTTCAAGTGAGAGGTGAGTATGATGTTTTTTTATGTCCCATCAGCAAAATTGTTCTTTCCTGTATACATTGGAAATAAACGTTTTTCGCATTTGGGGATAGACAGTGCCCCATATAGCACAGTAAGTGTGATAATATATATTATGGAAATTAATATAATAAATTATAATCCAATATTATAACTCACTTAAATACCGTTCAAATTTTTTGCGGATCTAATCTATATAACTTACTACAAAATTCGCAGGTCATTTCAATTTTGCCGTCCTTAACTATATAGTCGCGGTCATCATCCGGCAACGCGCTAATAACCGCTTTTACACGTTCGACATCACAACGGCATTGGTGTTCTGCCTGTATGCTATCATAAACACGTACACCTTCCTGATGAAATAATCTGTAAAGTAAATCTTCTGACGTCAAATCATCTGACAGTAATTCATCATCACTTGCGCTTTGCATTAAAACCATAGCCCGGCGCCAGTCATCCTCATGTGTATTTCCTAAAGGCTGATGTTCTTCTTCGGGCATTTTTTGTAACATAATGGCTGTGGCAAACCATTGATTATCACGCTGTCCCACAGCCATCCGAAAAGCGGTGTCAATTTGCTCGGATTGACGGAAATATTCTTGGACGCACTCCACCAAAGATGCCCCGCTCAGCTCAACGATACCTTGATATCTCTCTTCATCGCCTTTTCTATCTATGGTAAAAGCCAAATATCCTTTACCCAAATATTGCGCCAGATGATTTTGAGATGTCTCAGGAACAGACATCGCCGCCAATTGCTGGCGGGCTTGTTCAACCCTGTCTGTGTCAAAGCTGGCGCAAGAGCGCACAATCGCAGGCGACGTAACATCAGAAACCAACATATTGACCGGCCCGTCACCTTGGGCTTGCAGGGTAAAAATACCCTCAAACTTTAACATGGATGATAGCGCCAAAGATAATGTTGTGCTTTCCGCAACCAAATGAGAAACCGGTTTTGGATAATTATGCGCCGTTATAATCTCGTCCAGCACAGTCGACACACGTACAACCCGCCCACGCAAATTTGAGTGATCAATCTGAAACGGCAGAATATAATTCTGATGACTCATCTTCTCATTTTACCTTTGTAATATTAAGATTTTATTTTATATCCGGTTTTTAACATCCTATAACACAGAAAAAACAAACCGGCATTTATGATGACCAACAAAGCAAAGCCGAATAGTAAATCGCCTTCGCTATACCCTGTAAAGCCATAGCGGAATCCGTCGATCATGTAAAAAAATGGGTTATAATGCCCCAAAAACTGCCAAAATGGCGGCAATGTATTCATGGAATAAAATGTCCCTGATAGGAACGTCAACGGCGTTACCACAAAATTAGTCACAGCGGCAATATGATCAAACTTCTGTGACCAAATACCACCCGCAGTCCCCAGCGCCGATAGCATCATTGTCCCCAAAATGGCAAAGACCACAATTGCGCCAATATTATAAATTTGCATCGGGATAAAAAACGCAATGACTATTCCTGCGACCAATCCGACAATTAAACCGCGCAGCACACCGCCGATTAAAAAGCCGGTTAATAGCTCACCCGCCGAAAGCGGCGGCATCAATAAATCAACGATATTGCCCTGAACTTTGGCTATTACTATAGAGGATGATGTATTCGCAAAAGCATTTTGCACCATGGTCATCATAATCAAGCCGGGAGCCAGAAATAACATATAAGGGGTATCCCCTACGCTTCTTGCGACGCCGCCAAATGCCAACGCAAATACGGCATAATACATTAATGTTGTAATCACGGGCGCAACGATGGTTTGGGTATAGACCGCCGTAAAGCGCCCTACTTCCTTTTGGATCAGGGTTTTTAAACCCTGCCAGTTTACGCCAGAAATTGTTTTTCCTTGAAGATTGACTTTTATCATCAGGGATATTTAGCATGCTCATAGAAAAAGTCACGCCCCCAACTGAAAAACATGCATATAATTCAGATAAATGAATCAGCCATCCCCCAAAAAAAAAGTACCGAAAAAAATTACGCCCAATTATCTGAAAAATAGCGGGCTATTTTATTTACAGCGATATATTGCCAGTTCACACCAATTCCAAAGGGCAATGCGCCGCAAAATTGACCGCTCCTGTTACGTACATACGGAACTGGATAAGGCTGAATGTTATCAATGGCTTGATGATGTTACCGAGGAATTTCAACGACTTGGATACCTTAACGATTCTGCCTACCTAAAGGGGATGCTTACTTCTTTAAGGTTTTCAAAAGGTCTATCATTGCGGATGATCTTAAGTAAAATGCGAGATAAAGGGTTTTCAGAAATACAGGTCCGAGACGCACTCACCATACTTGAAGAAGAACATGCAGATCTTGAAAGCGATCCCGATTTCGAACGACAGGCCGCAGACCGTTTTGCCAAGCGTAAGAAATTAGGGAAATACCACCCTACCCCGCCCAGAAAAAATTACGATCAACAATTATCAAGCCTCGCACGTGCCGGTTTTTCTTATGATATTTGCAAAAAAATTATGGATGATCATGACAAACCTTAAACAACAAATGGTTAGTGAATGGTTCGATCACCTTTATCATCTGTTTTTTCTTTGGCCACAATCGTACCTTGTTCATCATCGGAATACTGCTTCTTCGTGACAGTGGCACTACTAATTTTAGCCACACGCTTGGCTGGGAAAATAAGTGTTGCCGTCGTTCCGATCCCTTTACTTGATACTAACTCCAAGCGGCCGCCATGAAGTTTAATCAACGAGTCAACTAACGTTAATCCCAAACCGGTGCCCGATCCGTTCCATCCCGCATCTATATTTTCCGGCGCTGCATTAAAGGGTGCCAATGCCGATTTGACCTGCTCTTCGTCCATACCAACACCGGTATCTGTAATGGAAATTTTTAAATCATTGGTTGTTTTATCAACATCACAAACAAGAGTGATTAATCCCTGTGTATTTGAAAACTTGATGGCATTTGATAACAAATTCATAATCATTTGCTTAATACCCAACTCTTCCCCAACAATGCGCGGATATGACTTTTCCTTATCAAAGGCAATATTAAGCTTTTTAGTTTCAAATTTTGGATCCATTAGCTTAAGGCACATCGGGATAATTTTTTGCAAATCAACCAGACTTTCGTTTAATTGCCGCTCGCCAACCTCAATCCGCGAGACATCTAAGATATTATTAATGACCTCTAATAACTTTTTACCGCTATCGTGAATGTCATTCGCATAATCGTGATACGCTGATTGCCCGATGGGGCCAAAAACCTGATTTTTAATTATTTCTGAAAAGCCGATAATTGCATTAAGTGGGGTACGTAATTCATGGCTCATATTCGCCAAAAATTCTGATTTTGCTCTATTGGCAAGGTCAGAACGAATCTTTGCTTCTTTCAACTCATCTTCTGTACGTTTACGTGAACTGATATTTTCGATACTGCCCTCATAATACAGAATATCACCCTCATCATTCTTGACGGCGCGCATATTCTCACTAATCCATATTTTACTACCATCACGGCATAGTACTTTTGTTTCCGTACCCAAAGCCGCCTTAGTCGATGCAACGCGTGCTAAAAACGCATTTCGTGCATTTTTATCAATATAAATCTCTTCATTTACATTATGAATTTCACGCAATAATTTTTCCTGGCTTTCATAACCTAATATTTTAACTAAAGCAGGGTTAACGCTCAGGAAATTACCTTCTGCTGTAATCTGATAAATGCCGCCCGCGGCATTTTCAACGATGGTGCGGTATTTTTTCTCTGTCTCACTCAAAGCACGTTCGGCGCGGCGGCGCTCTTCCACATCCGTGATTGTACCCACAACGCGCAACTCGCCCTTATCATCATGACGCATCATTGAAATTGCGAGCTCCACAGCACGGAATGTACCGTTATGGGTACGTAATCTGGTATAAGAGCGATAGGGGTCAATATCCTTGCGAACTAATCCATATAATTTATGTTTTTGTTCTTCGCGGTCTTGGGGGTGAATCATATCCATCAATGATTTGCCAATCTGGGTATTACTATCAAAACCGGTAATTCTGTACCAAGCGGCATTCAGGAACAGAATATTCCCCTCGGGATCAGCCTCAAAAATAATGTCAGATACCGCATTCAAAACAGCGCGATTATCTTTTTCGGATTGATGGATTAATTTATTCAGCTTTTCCCGCGTCAATACCTCATTATTCAACTCCAGGTTTTTCATCGCCAAAACACGGTTCATTTGCGCCAATTTCTGAGACTGTTTTTGATTATTACGTACATATAATGTACCGATCAAAGTCAGTGTGATGCCAAATAACAGCATCAAGAAAGGTATTTTCTCTAAAAAACTTGCCCTCTGATCTTTTTGGAACAGCGCATGTAATGAAAGTTTTTGATTGGCAATATCTAATTCCCACTCCTCGTTAATGCCTTCTTCGAGATTGCGATCATCCATAAACCCCCTTAGCTTATAGGATAAAAGAGAACGCTTTAGCTTGTCGCGTATATCCATAGATATTAACGGAAGATTATTCGCCTTAATGATCTCGGGAATATTTTTAGTCAGCGATACAAAGCCGACCACTCTAAAATCTTTTGAATTTACGGAAATATTTCGCTTTAACGTCAGATATGTTGTCTCAAGGCGCGTATCAGGATTAAAGAATTCCGCATAAGTATCATCCAGATCTCTCAGATTGGGATTAAATAAAAACTCGCGCGGGACGGATTTATAATCATGATAGACCGTGCCGTTAGATCGCAAGTCAATCAAACGTATCCCCTCAAATTTGGATATATTGGGGATGAGCATTTCCAGGGATTTAATATTAATATTCCGATTTTGCTCAATTAAGGACACAACCATTTCATAGGATTGCTCCAAATCAAAAAATTCATCCTGAATTAACTTCTGCGTATTTTCGGAATTTTCATAGAATGTTTCCGATTGCATTTCATTGATAAAAATAGAAAGCGTAAAGAAAGCGGTCAACGTCAGGATCAGGCCGTTTAAAAAAACCATGAACTGCGCCATATGAGAAGAGAGCCATCCCTTCCCACTATCTTTAGCATCAGATAGCATTTGACCATCCATTTATAAGTATACCCCCCGCGGTATATTAAACTTCACAATATCTCTATTATGACCCCATTTAGTACTTTTCCACAAATTCACTTAATAGTTTACTAAAATTATCAATTTTTATATGAAAGAGTCTATGACTGAAGAACTTACATACGATGATTTTTTAAAAATTGATGTCCGCGTTGGCACAATAAAAGAAGCAAAAGACTTCCCTGAGGCGCGCAATCCCGCCTTTCAGCTCTTTATTGATTTCGGCAAAGACATCGGCATGCGTAAAACATCTGCACAAATTACGAAGCATTATACAAAAGAATCACTAATCGGTAAGCAGGTTGCCGCGGTCATAAATTTCCCGAAAAAACAAATCGGCCCTTTTATGTCCGAATGTTTAACTCTTGGCTTTCCGGATGAAAATGGTGATGTTGTTTTAATTCAGCCCGAACGTAAAATCCCCAATGGGGGGCGTTTATATTAATAATAACGCCGCTAAACTGGCAGCCTTATTTTTACCGCCAGACCGCCTAAATCCTCACTTTTATCAAGGCTGATTTTACCGCCATGTGATAAAACAATATCCATCGCCACAGATAAACCAAGTCCTGCGCCGCCGGTTTCTTTGTTACGTGACGGATCAAGGCGAACAAAGGGTTTAAATACTTCCTCATATTTATCTGGCGGGATGCCGTCTCCATTATCCTCTATCGTTAAAAAGACGCGCCGATCTGTGATGTTCAAGCTTACCCTGATTTGACTGGCATAGCGCAGAGAGTTTGTCAGAATATTTTCAATACAACGCCTAAAATTGACTTTTTGAATATCAATGGGAATATCTTGCCCCTTAAAAACAAACTCGGTCTCGATTGAATTTGTGTGATAATTAGACAGAATATCTTCGATAAAATCTTTTAAAGGAACGGCGCTTATATCTTCTACCTTCTCACCTCTTGCAAATTCCAGATAGGCATCAACCATTTTTTCCATCTCATCCAAATCCGCCATCATTGTTTTGGCCTCGGCCTGATCATCCATCATCGAAAGACCCAGCTTGACCCGTGTCAAAGGGGTTCTTAAATCATGTGACACCCCCGCCAACATAGCTGTCCTTTGTTCAATCTGCCGCCTAATGCGGCGCTGCATTGTTTCAAATGCTTCGGATGCCTGACGCACTTCTCTTGCACCGCGCGGCGGCCCCATGGATACCAATCGCCCCTTTCCCATTAACGATGCCGCTGCGGCAAGGCGCCGAATTGGTCGAATCTGATTACGCAAGAACAAAATGGAAATCATCAATAAAGAAAATGTCGATATCACTAACAAAAATATGAACACATACCCCGAAGAAGAAAAGAGCCTTTTTTCCGGCACTGTTACACGCATAAATCCCGTGGGAAGATCAATTTGAATAATCACATTATGCCCGTTGGTTTTATCAATCAAAACATTATGCGGATATTTTAAATGTGACCGTAACGCCTTAATCAAAGGGGTAATGACGATTTGCCTATAAAAATTATATTCCGGCTGCACGGCGACATCTTGCGCGCCGTCATATTCTTCCCTGAAATCAAGCTTGATGTTCAGGTATGTTTGCAAATAGTTTCCTAAAATTACCTCCAGTTCATCGGAATAATTATGTTCCAACTGATCTGCGATGATTGATACCTCTCCGGCAACTGCCCCCCCTAGGCGCTGTGTAATTTTATCCCAATGGTTATCCCAAAAAATCGTCACCGCAAAAACTTGCGCCAAAATCACCGGCACAACTAATATTAATAAAGAGCGCCCCATAAGGGTTTGCGGCATATAATCGCGTAGCCTCATACAACATCCATCCTTAACATATACCCCTTACCACGCACCGTTTTTATGAATTTTGGATTGGCGGCATCCACCTCAATTTTTTTACGTAGGCGCGTAATTTGTACATCAATTGCACGATCAGTCCCCGACATCTCGCACATATCCGCCAAACCTTCGCGCGTGATCACCTCATTCGGCAATCCAGCCAAAGCCCCAAGCAGTTTTGTTTCCAGCTCTGTAAGTGAGATAGATGAGCCATCTCCGCCGCTAAGTTGTTGATGATCCGCATCAAATATATATGGTCCGATATGAACCTCTTTGACACGGGTCTTTTTAGGGACTCGCTTAAGCAAAGCTTGTATCCGTAACGTAAGCTCCTTTGGGTCAAATGGTTTTGGCAAATAATCATCTGCTCCCATTTCAAACCCTTGAATCCGATTTTCAACTTCTCCCAGTGCGGTCAAGAGAATCACCGGCATATGATTACTTTTCGCGCGTAATTCCTTTACAAATTCAAATCCGTCTTGCCCTGGCATCATTACGTCACATACAATTAAATCAACTATAAAATCTTTTAAAATTATCTTTGCCTCGGCGGTATCTGCGGCGCACATCGCCACGAATTCATGCTTCCACAAATAACGCGCAATCAGCGTGCGAATACGCTCATCATCATCAACCACCAGAATATGAGGCAGATCGGAAAATGTCATAAATACTTATATGTTGTCAGGTTTCATTATTTATAGATATAATCTGATTTATAGATAACTGACAACTGATGACTGAAATTTTATGAGTGGATTTGACGATAAAGACGGCCTGATTTGGTATAATGGCAAATTTGTGGAATGGCGCGACGCAAAGGTGCATTTGCTAACGCATGGCCTGCATTATGCCAGCTCTGTATTTGAAGGGGAACGCGCCTATAATGGTAAAATTTTCCGCTCAGAAGATCACTCAAAACGCCTGATTAACTCGGCGAATATCTTGGGTATGACTATTCCCTATTCCGTTGAGGAATTGGAAGCTGCCAAATATGAAACCCTGAAACGTAATAATCTGACTGATGCCTATATTCGCCCCGTCGCATGGCGCGGAAGTGAGCAACTTGGCATTTCTGCGCAAAAAACCAAAACACACGTTGCGATTGCGGCTTGGGAATGGCCCAGTTATTACCCGGTGGAAATTCGCGAAAAAGGCATTAAACTCGTCACCGCGCCTTGGCATCGTCCGCCCGCTGATTGCGCCCCAACCCAGAGCAAAGCTGCGGGGTTATATATGATTTGCACCATGTCTAAACATTGGGCAGAGGAACAAGGTTGCCAAGATGCATTGATGTTGGATTATCGCGGTCATGTTGTGGAGGCAACATCTGCCAATTTCTTTATGGTGAAAAACGGTGTTCTGGTTACCCCGCCGCCGGATTGTTTCCTGAACGGCCTAACCCGTCAAACCATCATTGAACTGGCGCATAAACATAACGTCCCTTTCGAGGAACGCTTTATTATGCCGGATGAGCTAAAGGACGCGCAGGAAATCTTTTTAACCGGCACCGCCGCCGAAGTTACGGCCGTGGGACAAATAGATGATATACACTTTACCGTTGGCCCCATCATTACAAAACTACGCAGCGCCTATGAAGACTTGGTAATTTCATAAATAAATTTGCACGCATACGTTAACATGGCATATAATAATCTATAATTTAAAAAAATATAGAGATAATAATGGGTAGCGAAACACGATCCGGCGAAGATATAGCAAGGGAACTAGACGCATCTTTGCGTGAAGTTAGCTTAACAAATGCCGGAAATCTCAAATTTCAAGAAATGCAAAGGCAGTTAAATGCCGTTTTAGGCACAAACTTGGTTGTTGACGGCTATGCCACTTTAAAGGTCAATAACGGTAAAGACGCCGCGAATATTGACCGCCTCTCCAATACGCAAACCGCCATTTCCGAATTCATCAATCAATATGCCCCGGAACTCGCTGGGCGCAAAGATTTAACGGTTGATAACCTGCTCGGCGCCATCGAAGAGGCATTCGAACTAAAACAAGATGGATTGCTTCAAAAAGCTGAAGACGCAGCAAAAGTAGAAAACGCAGAAATTGACGTTGCACCAGTCCCAGATGTTAACTTAACAGCGCCAGAAGTAGCAACCGCACCTCAAAAGACAATAGCCGGAATTATTGCTATGGCGGAAGGTAACGCCGATAAAATTGTTACACCTGATGCACCGGCTTCGCCTGCTTTGGATTCTGCTGAACTTGATATAGCCGATCCGATCAGGCCTGCAACACCGGAAATTGGTGATACTGCGGCTGCTTTAAACGTGCCCAACGCAGGTAATGCGCCTGAAACTCCACAAATGTCTAATATGGATCTGTATGTCGATCAGCTTAAACATAAATTGGGGCATGTCCCCGCGGCAGATGAACCCGTTCACATGTCGGGCGGAGCTTATAATGCGCTGGATTTAAACGGCTTAAGCCGCTTTGTAGTAGAAAATGCAGATTTATATCTGACGGCTGGATCAGCATTTGGCTTTGTTGATATCAGCAATTTGCCCACGATCGAAGACATTCATACTGCCGCAACAGAGGGGCGCCCTGATGTGGCGGCACAAATGGCATTTGATGCTGCGGAATCCATGAAATTGCAAATAAAATCGCACGGAACCGATATTGGTGGGACGGCGGCGGGACTTCAAACTTTTCAGGATAACCTGATCAATGAAACACAACGCGCCGGCTTCACATTGAATCGCACAGATTTAAACAACGTTGCGCCTGATGTTGGGACTATATCACAATACCTTCATGATATTGGCTCTGATAAGACATCCGCGCTCAACATCCCCGGGGAAATGTCGGCTCTGGAATCAAATATTGATCATCAGCCTCCGCCCCTTCAACAAGCAGATATAGTCCCATTGGATACGCTAGACGTGACTTCATTCGCAGATCAACTAGATCAAAATACTCTCATCGAATCCACAGCGACAACATATTCTTCTGATATTGAGAAATTACTTAAGAGCGACCTTCGTGACACACTTGAGCAAGCTGCCGTTTTTCACCCAACTGTAGATTCAACACATATTGACCGTGAAACAAATTTTATTACAAACCTATTAGAAAGAGGTAATACGGGCGATATTGATATAGCAACACAAACTGGATATGATTTGCTTGGAACCGTGGAGATTCAACTTGCAAATGTTTCAAGTGATAGATTGCCTGATGTTGATCGAGCCGCGCTATTAGACAGAATTAAGCACCAGCAAGAAACCATTATTACCCACAGATCAGAAAAAGGTCTTGAAACGGATACATTCTATGACCGTTTGGTAACTGATGTTGCGATTGTTCTTGCATCCCCTGACGTTCGAGAAACAAGCTCGCATGATCCTGGAAAGGTTATGATCGATTTGGCTGGACTTAACCGTAGCGATAATAAAGCTTCGCTTTTAAATAGCAGCTATAACTACCTAAATGATGCAAAAGAAACTTTAGAATCCGCCAATAAAATAGACGGCTATCCTTACGATCAAATTGGACCTTTACAACAATTAATCACCTATATGGGAAATATATTAGGAATTGAAATTGGCACGCCCCAAAATAACCTTCAAATCAATGAAGTTACATCGAATATAGTTTCGGCAATTGACCCGTTCAAAAATGCCGTCACTGGAACTGTTATGGCGCCGGCTGAAATGGAAGCTGCGCTTGCAGAAAATCCAGCCGCGAATACGGGCTTCGGTATGAAATCAGCGGTTGCTTAAACGTTGAACCGGAATAGAATCACGTCGCCGTCTTGGACGATGTAATCCTTACCCTCAGAGCGCATTTTGCCCGCTTCTTTTGCGCCCGCTTCACCTTTGCATGCTATATAATCCTTACAAGCAATAGTTTCCGCGCGAATAAAACCCTTTTGAAAATCGGAATGGATCACGCCCGCCGCTTCCGGTGCACTTGCACCAATATGAACCGTCCATGCGCGTGCTTCCTTTGGTCCCGCCGTAAAATATGTTTGTAATTTTAATAGTTTATAAGATGATCTTATGATTTTATCTAAGCCTGACTCATCTAAGCCTAGAGACTCCAAAAATTCCTGTTTTTCTTCCGCCGTTTCCATTTGAGCAATTTCGGATTCAATCTCTGCGGAAATGATCACGACTTCGGCATTTTGAGCCTTTGCCATCTCCTGAACTTTCTCTGTCCATGAATTTCCCGCCGCCGCTTCATCTTCATTGACATTACAAACAAATAAAACGGGCTTTGCGCTTAATAATTGCAACATTTTAAAATATTTGGCTTCATCTTTATCAATTTGCACTGTTCTGGCGGGTTGTCCTTCATCCAAAACGCCCTTAACCTTTTGCATGATCTCAAGTTGCGCTTTCAGCTCTTTATCCCCTGATTTTGCTTTACGTGCCGCATTTTCAATCTGTTTTTCCAGTGATTGTAAATCCGCCAACATCAGCTCGGTTTCAATCGTTTCCGCGTCACGGATCGGGTCAACTGACCCATCAACATGGGTAATATCATCATTTTCAAAACAGCGTAGAACGTGCAAAATCGCATCCGTCTCACGGATGTTGGCTAAAAACTGGTTTCCTAACCCCTCCCCTTTACTCGCGCCTTTCACCAACCCGGCAATATCAACAAATTCCAATTGCGCAGGGATAATGCTCGCCGATTTGGCCACGATGGAAATCTCTTTCAAGCGTTGATCTGGCACGGCAACCCGACCGACATTCGGCTCAATCGTACAGAAAGGAAAATTCGCCGCCTGCGCCGCCGCAGTTGCGGTTAACGCATTGAACAGTGTAGATTTGCCAACATTCGGCAGCCCAACAATACCACAATTAATCGCCATTATTTTATTCCTTCATTCTGTATATCCATTGCCACTTTACTCATATAGTCTTCCCCGCGCCCGTCAAGTAAAAGTGGCAAATAACGTGATAATGCGCGCAGCTCATCTTCCACCCAGTTTTGCTCACTCTTGGCAAAATCGCTTAAAACATAGCCATGTACGCGATCTTTATGACCCGGATGTCCAATGCCCTGACGAATGCGATGAAAATCCGGCGTGCCCAGATGTGCCTGAATTGATTTCAGCCCGTTATGCCCCGCATTGCCGCCGCCGGTCTTTAAACGCACCTTGGCGGGGTCCAAATCCAGTTCGTCATGAAAGACGTAAATCTGTTCCGGCTTTAATTTATAGAACTTTGCCGCCGCCCCGACTGATTGGCCGGATTCATTCATAAATGTCTGCGGCTTAAGCAAAATAACCTTAATACCCCCGACATTTTTTTCTGATAACTCGCCCTGAAATTTATGACGCATTGCCGGAAATCCGCATTCATCGGCAATCGCATCTATCGTCATAAATCCGATATTATGACGGTTTTTTTCATACTTCTTTCCGGGATTGCCAAGGCCAACCAATAAAATCATAGGATCCGCCGATTTTTTAAAAAAAGAAAACATACTTATTTATAAACGAAAAAACCGCAAAGTCAGACAGAGAACTGCTTTCTTTGCGGTTTAAACTTAAATTATAATTCTTACTCAGATTTCTCTTCTGACTCGCCTTCGGCTTTTTCTGCGTCACCACCTTCAGCATCTTCGTCAGATTCTGTACCGGCTTCGATATCTGCATCCGCTTCGGCTTCTTCGGCCTCTTCTTCTGCTGCTGTCTTCGGCGCGGCAATTGTTGCGATGGTAATATCGCGATCAATCACTGATTTTGTGCCTGATGGCAATGTAATATCGCTGAGCTTAACAGAATCACCGATTTCATATCCGGCCAAATCAACTTCAACGCTTTCCGGAATGGCTGTTGCCATACATGACAGACCAATTTCATAACGAACCACGTTCAAAATACCGCCTTGCGACGCATATGGTGCATCATCTTCGTTAATGAAGTTAACAGGAACATCAACACTGATTTTTGTTTTGGAGCTTACTCTTAAAAAGTCAATATGTTGCACTGTATCTCTTACAGGGTGTACCTGAACATCACGAGCCAATGTTTGGTGCTTTTCACCATCAATCGTGACATCGGTCAATGTTGTGAACATATGTCCTTTATTATATTGTACATTTGCTTCCTTTGCTGAAATCGTAATACTTACAGGCTCTTTGCCTGCGCCATAGATAACGGCTGGAATTTTATTTTCACGACGTAGAGCGCGAGCGACCCCCTTACCGGCTTTGTCACGCTTCTCGGCGGAAAATTTAATATGTGTTGTTGCCATGTTAATTCTCCAATAAGTTAGTTAGTTAAAATTGCCGACCTCCAGGGGTGTCGGATCAAGCGACGATTATTAGAGCGTTTTTGGCACAATTGCAAGTAAAAGCGTACTTTATTTAAACAGCTCCGAAATCGAGCTTTCGCGGTGTGTGCGGATAATGGCTTCACCGATTAAACTCGCCACACTCAGAATTTTAATTTTTGGGCAGGCGCTGACTTCCTCACGCGCGGCGATGCTATCGGAAATAATCAAGCTTTTCATATCCGATGCCATGATCCGCTGCTCCGCTTCATTAGATAACACCCCATGCACACAATAGGCATGAACTTCCTTGGCACCCTTTGCTTTTAAAGCGCCGGCGGCGTTGCATAATGTGCCGCCGCTATCGACCATATCATCCACCAAAAGACAAATTTGTCCCTCAACATCACCGATCACGTTCATAACCTCTGAAACACCGGCTTTTTCACGGCGTTTATCAATAATGGCCAGATCCGCATCAATTCGCTTGGCAAAAGCACGTGCACGCACCACGCCACCCACATCGGGCGACACCACACAAATTTTTTGATCTTTGAAATGCTCATTAATATGCGGCTTGAAAATCGGACCGATTTGCAGATTATCAACCGGAATATCAAAGAAACCCTGAATTTGCCCCGCATGTAATTCCATAGTTAGCACACGATTTGCGCCTGCTGTGGTAATTAAATTTGCCACCAACTTTGCTGTAATCGGCGTGCGTGATCCGGTTTTTCGATCCTGGCGGGCATAGCCAAAATAAGGAATAACCGCCGTCACACGCCGTGCAGAGGCGCGGCGAATGGCATCCATGGCTATCAATAATTCCATGACATTTACATTGGCGGGATAGGATGTGGATTGAATGAAAAAAACATCTTCTCCGCGAATATCTTCCATAACCTCGACAAAAACTTCTTTATCGGCAAAGCGGCGAATACTGACTTCTGTTAAAGGGACTTTTAAATAATCGGAGATCGCTTGTGATAAAGCGGGATTGGACGTGCCGGAAATTAGTTTCATATCAAACCTTTTTAAATTACACACACCATAAAAAAGCCAAACATTATAAGCAAGAATTTTCTATGATAATTTTACTTATAAAATTTGTAATCTAATGATTTTGTAATTACCTTTAAACTCTTATATACTTGTTATAAAGACTGCTCTATTAATAATTATAATTATCGCCGTAAGGGTTATTTTGACTTTAAAAACAAACATTTTTACGATTGGTTTTTTGATCTTTTCTATTTTTGCAATGCCCATGCTTGCAAAGGCTGATCCTGCGACAACGGCATTATCACCCACATGTAATGGTAATATCCTTCAATCTATCGAAATGCGCGGTTGGTTAGAGGCAGAGAGAGAAGTCGTTCAAAATCAAAATATCATTGTGAAACCTGATTCCGTGATGGAATATACTTGCTTTGACAGCCATCTTAACAATCTTGCGCTTAACGGCGCGGAAATTTTTAGCGAAAATTTATCCGATTGGTCGGGGGCAAGCAATATTTCTGACGACGATATGGATAATGCCTTGAACAATATGGTCTGGTCCAGTGCAAATGGCTATCTTGAGCAGAATTTTGGTCACACATTATTAGGGGGCAGATCGGCTATTAATTACCCCCTCCCATCCAGTGTAAATGGAGCGGACTATACGTGTGATATCATGGATAAAATATGGGAAGTTGCGAAATGTTATAATTTCCAACAACTCCCCAATGATGGCTTTATGGAGTTTGATAAATATGCCACGACTGATAATCGTATGCTGCCAACTCCCTGCGGCGCAGCAGATTCGCGTGTGATTGATTATGTTATTGGAACATATGTCAGCCCGGATTGGGCGCCTGAAATGAAACCAGCTGTTAAAGCTAGCTATGATAATGCTACTTTATATAATTTAGTAAGAAATTGCGGCGGTTCATCCAGAGTTATTAAAACAGGCATTCGTATTTTTGACGACAGCCCCTCAAGTCCCAGAAATGATGCTATTTGTCTAAACCCAGGTTGTGCCTATAATGGCACGAATGCATGCACGCCTATTTAACAAATTGATATTAATGATATTTGCCGCCCATAATCCTTATCCTTACGATGGGTTGCGCGGCGATAGCTAAAGAAATCTTCCTCATGAAAAAATGTATCTAACGTTTTTAGAAAAACTTGTTGAATACCAGCCTTTTTTAATTTGTGCTCACAAAAGGCAGGCAGATCAAAAAACAGCCCCCTATCTTCCTGCTTAAAAAACTGATCATAATCGGATGATACTTTGATAAATTCTGCTTTAAATTCTGCGCCCACTTCATAGGAATTCGGGCCAATTGTCGGCCCAATGGCCGCCACAATAGTTTCCGCCACAGCGCCTAATGAACACATTTCCTTAATCGTACTCTCCAATACGCCTGCAACGGCCCCTTTCCATCCGGCATGAGCCGCGCCGATAATTGGTTGCCCATCATGCTTTTGCCCTTGAAATAATACCGGCGTACAATCCGCGGTTAATATACTCAGCGTCTGACCAACTTGATCCGTCACTAAAGCATCGGCATCGGATTCAACATTTTTGGTGCTATGAATTGAGACGCATTTTGCACTATGAATTTGATGAACATTATGCAGACGCGTTTGATCCAAGCCCAGCGCGCGTAACGCCGTTATTCGGTTTGCACGAACATTGGCGGGGTTGTCATCACTGCCTAGACCGCAATTTAACGTGGAATATACACCTTGGCTTACACCGCCTCGTGATCCGAAAAATCCATGAATAACGCGCTGGTTACATCCTGAAAACTCTTTCTGCTGAAAATAAATACTCATATTTTATCCGTTGCAAATCCTGCCGGTGTGATGTGTTTCGTGAAACAGGCAAATACTTTAAACAGAGCCCCCATTTCATCCGCAGAGAGCAACCGTTTCGCCGCAATATCAATCGCCTCGGCTCCCTTAATGTCCAGTTTTGATTTTAGAATATTTGCGCGTGCATTTATACCACATTCTCGCAAAAAATCTTTTTGCATGACCGGGCCAAATGAATATAACCCATTCGTTTTTGCCAGCGTTCTTAAATGTTCAAAATTCACATGCGCCGTTAAATCCTGTTCACCGGGGCGCGTTAACGGGTCAGCAAAATCATGCGCCTTCACGGCTTGAAAAGTATCCCCATAACCGGTTTTTGTGTAGCCATAATCAATCCACAACATAGCCCCGCCATTTTTCTCAATTAAGCTATGCGCTTGCTTAAAGAAGCTTTCAATCGCGGGACTAATTTCATATATGCTCCCTTCTTTCGCATCGGAGAGAGGCGGGCTAAAATTAGCAGATTCCTCCCGGTAAACCAAACGATCACCTTCACAGCCTACACCGCGCTCCTGCCAATCGCCGCCTTTGAAGATATATTGTTTTATGGGTAGAGCATCCAAAAATTCATTACCAATTATAAAAATTGGCGCGTCATAATTCATGAGAATGGGATTGTGGATATCTGTGACCCACTGTACAGCATGATCCTTCAAAATTTCCTTTTGATGCATTATGAGCTGGTCACTATTTTCCAACAATGTCACATCAACAAAATCATTTAATGGCTTTATTTTACTTATTATTCTTAAAATATCCGCCATTAAAGTTCCGCGCCCTGGACCGCATTCAAGGATCATACATCTTTGCATTGACCCAAACTGACCCATAATATCCACAAGCCAGGCGGCGATCATTTCACCGAACATTTGGCTAATTTCCGGTGCCGTTATAAAATCACCCTCTCGCCCAAATGGAATTTGCGATGCATAATAATGTTCATTACAAAGCCCCATATAATCATCCAGCGGCATGAACCCACGCGCCTTAATTTGACTAATAAGATTACTTTGAAACGTCATGCGGTTTATATCTAAGTGAATGAATGGCAATAACAAGACCCAGCGCAATCATCGGCAGACACAAAATCTGTCCCATGGATATAACATTGAAAAACAATCCTAATTGCTCATCCGGCGCGCGGACATACTCAATTATAAAACGGAATATGCCGTATAACATTAAAAACATAGCGCTAAGAATCCCCGGATATCGATGATGCAGCCCTTTTTTTGCCATTATAAATAAGATTATAAAAATAACTGCTCCCTCCAATGCCGCTTCATAAAGTTGAGAGGGATGACGGGGTTGTCCATCTGTACCCGGAAAAATGACGCCCCATGGCACATCTGTGACACGTCCATATAATTCCGCATTTATAAAATTCGCAATGCGCCCCAAAAGCAAGCCAATCGGCGCGGCGGCGCATATAATGTCACTTAATTTTAAAACAGGAATTTTATATTTATAGGCATAGGCGATCATCGCAATGGCAACGCCGATAACGCCGCCATGAAACGACATCCCCCCCTGCCAGACTGCAAGGGCGCTAGGAATATATAAATCAGTGCCAAAAATTTCAAAGGATATAAAAGGATTCTGAATATAAAAATCCAGATTATAAAACAAAACATATCCAATGCGCCCGCCCAGAATAACACCGGGAATGGCCCAAATCAGAAAATCATCAATATCCTCTTTATGGGGACGTCCCGCCCCTACTTTCTGCGCCAAACGCAGTGCATAAACCCATCCCAATAAAAATCCGCACAGATATGCCAAGGCATACCAACGAATAGCCAAAGGGCCAAGTTGTAAGGCGACAGGGTCTATTGCGGGAAACTCCATAGACTACTTATAACTATCGGTCTGCGATAAATATCCCTTCACATAGGCTTTAACACCGTCTTCTAATGATGTGAATTCCTTATTATAGCCTGCATCGCGTAGTTTTTGAATACTCGCCTCAGTAAAATATTGATACTTTCCGCGCAGTTCCTGCGGCATGTCAATATAGGTGATTTTAGGCTCCAAACTGGCGGCCGCAAAGGTGGCAACGGCCAAATCTTTAAAGCTACGTGCTTTGCCTGACCCCAGATTATATAATCCGCTTTTATCTTTGTTCTCATAAAACCACATCAACACATCAACACAATCATCAATCCATATAAAGTCGCGTAATTGTCCGCCATCTTCATATTCCGGGTTATGCGATTTGAATAATCTTGCCGCCGCACCCGCCAAAACTTGAGGATATAGCTTGCAAAGAACGCTCATCTGGTCGCCTTTATGATATTCATTCGGCCCATAAACGTTGAAAAATTTTAACCCCACCCATTGCGGCGGCACAGGCTCTTTACCTTCGTGCGGGCCACTGGACAAGCTAACTGTGCGCTTATCAAATAAATGTTTGGACCATCCATATGGGTTTAAAGGATGAAGCTTGGATAGCGCCTCAATATTTTCCGTATCGTCAAAACCCTGTGTTCCATCGCCATAAGTTGATGCGGAAGATGCATAGATAAAACGCACGCCGTTTTCCCCGCACCAACGCCATAATTTACGAGAGTATGTAAAGTTTTGTTCAATAACTTTATCCGCATCCTTTTCCGTGCTGGATGCAATCGCCCCCATATGAAAAACTACTGAAATCTGGTCTTTGTGCAGATTCATGTAATCAATCAGGTTTTCGGGCTTAATGATATCACGTAAATTACGTTTTGAGATATTGCGCCATTTATCGTCTGATCCAAGGCGATCACAAATCACCAAATCCTCATCCGTTTTTTCTTCTAAAGCCGCAAGAAGGTTCGAGCCAATAAATCCTGCACCACCTGTAATAATGATCATCTTTTTTTATCCTGTTTATTTAAGTAGTAAAAGCATTATCACATCTTTGGAAAAATCAAAAAGGCAGCGTCAAAAGTTATCCACCTCTTTTGTTAATGAGTCTCTCAAAGTCACTTGATCGACTCGAAATCTTCATGTTAAGAAGCTGTATCATTTTGGGGAAACATATGTCACAGGCAAGGGTGATTGACGATTTATTAAAAGCTGCCGGCGGTGCTGTCAGCTTTGCGAGCTCGGCGCGCGCGCAACTTCATCAGGAAATCAAGGAACGTGTAACAGAGATGGCGGATCGCATGGATCTAGTCCCACGTGAAGATTTTGAAAAACTTGAACGACAGCTCCATGATACGAATGCAAAAATAGCCGCTTTAGAACAACGCCTTACCGCATTAGAACCAAAAGCCGCCAAGAAAACAGGGAAGAAATAGTATGCAAAAACATGTCCTTACCCCCTCATATCGTTTTAATCCGCTTGATTCTGTCGAAGATTTATTAATCGCAAATGACTGGGTTTACAAACGATTGACCAATGAAGAATTAACATTGGATATTAATGGCAGAGCATGTGATTACTCTTTAAATTTTACATGGAATGAAACGGCCAGCGTCATAAAGATTTTCTGCGAAATCGAAGATACCATTCCGGATGGAAAAATGGGTGAGGCGATTTTAATTGCCAATGAACTTAGCCAAAATATGAATATCGGGTATTTTGTAGTTGATCATCATAAAAGTAAAATCATCCACCAATATTCCATGATCGCTAATGATGATGATGATAAAATTATTGATCGTGGGTATTTAGCAAATGTTGTTGAGGCACTACTGAAAGATTGTGAAGAAAACTTTACATTGATCAAATATTTTCTCAATAAAGACATTGCCAGCACAGATAAGAAATCAATGTCATTATTGATTATGCCCAGTGAAGGTCACGCCTAATGACCAATGCCGGGCGCCCATCGCTGGCATTAATCGGATGTGGAAGAATGGGGCAGGCTCTGCTTGCAGGATGGCTAAAACAGAAATTAGATTACAACATCACTGTGGTTCAACCCAGTCCACTCCCCCCCACTTTTCCACAGGCGGGGTATAATTGCATCCCTAAGCTTAACTACAAAAAAACATTTGATATCATTGTATTTGCCGTAAAACCTCAGATATTGGATGAAGTCGCGGCGGGCTATGTTGATGCGGTTCATGATGCGTCAATTGTTGTATCAATCGCGGCAGGAAAGAAAATAGCCACCTTCGAGAGAATTTTTGGAGATAAACAACCCGTTATCCGCGCTATGCCAAATACTCCCGCGGCGGTCGGTAAAGGAATTACCGCCTTCAGCGCAAATAATGTCACAAGTCAGGATGCCTGCAAAACCGTCTCAAACCTATTTACCCCCTGCGGTGAGACACTTTGGCTGGCAACCGAGCAAGAAATGGACGCTGTTACGGCCATATCTGGCTCTGGACCTGCTTATATATTCTATTTCATAGAATCATTTACGGCGGCCGCAGAAAGTTTAGGGTTATCTAAAGAAAAGGCGATAAAACTCGCGCGCCAAACCGTGATCGGCGCGGCGGCTCTGGCAGAATCTGAAGCAGATATATCCGCAAAAACGTTACGTGAAAATGTAACCTCCCCCGGCGGCACAACGCAAGCAGCGCTTAGTATTTTAATGGATGGCTCTATGGATGACATTTTAAAGCATGCTGTCTCTGCCGCAAAGAATCGCAGCCGCGAACTTAGCAACTAATTTTGCGCTAACCCTTTACATTTTGCGAATAACTGATCATTTTATAGATATGAATTCACTCTTCATTATTCTTATGGCGATTGCCATGTTCGCGACAGTAATCGTCTTGGTAACGGGCATTGCCGTAATGGTTAAGGGCGGTGAGTTTAACAAGCAATATGGCGGCAAATTGATGAATGCACGCGTGGTCCTACAAGGCATTGCGCTGTTATTTCTGGCGCTTGCCATTCTGACGAAAAATTAAAAAGATAAAGGGATAAACCACTATGAAAATTCTAGTACCCGTCAAACGAGTCGTGGATTACAACGTGAAAGTGCGTGCGAAATCAGATGGATCGGGCATTGATCTGGCAAATGTAAAAATGTCCCTAAATCCATTTGATGAAATCGCCGTTGAAGAAGCCGTGCGCCTCAAGGAAGCTGGTAAATGCGACGAAATCATTGTGGTCACCATTGGCCCGGAAAAAGCACAAGAACAACTGCGTACCGCCATGGCAATTGGCGCTGACCGTGGCATTCTTGTAAAAACCGATACACCGATAGATTTGGGCGGCGTTGAGCCACTCGCGGTTGCAAAAACATTAAAAGCAATCGTTGAGAACGAAAAACCTGATCTGGTTATCATGGGTAAGCAATCCATTGATGATGATTCGAACCAGACGGGGCAAATGCTCTCTGCCCTATTGGGATGGGCGCAGGCAACCTTTGCATCAGAAATCAAGCTTGATGGCGATAGCGCGACCGTCACGCGGGAGATTGACGGCGGCTTAGAAACGATCAAAATCGCCCTTCCGGGGATTATTACAACCGACCTAAGGTTAAATGAACCACGATATGCATCGTTACCTAACATTATGAAAGCCAAGAAAAAACAACTAGATATCATGGATCCTTCAGATTTCGGTGTAAGCTATGACCCGAAAGTGAAAATCTTGAACGTGTCTGAACCACCTGCCCGAACCGGCGGCGGAAAGGTATCCAGCGTGGATGAATTAATTGATAAATTAAAAAATGAAGCAAAGGTGATCTCATGAAAATACTTGTAATTGCAGAACATCACGGCACTGAACTTGCCACAAACACACTTAACGTTGTTGCGGCGGCGAAAAAATTCGGCGGTGATATTGATCTCCTTCTTGCGGGATCCAATCTTTCTGATGTGGCGGCACAGGCGGCCAAAATTGATGGCATCTCAAAAGTTAAAACCGCCGAAAGCGCAGATTATGATCATCATCTAGCCGAATCTATGGCCGCATTAATTGTACCTATGGCGGCTGATTATGATATTTTGCTCGCACCTTCCTCCACTTTCGGGAAAAACATCACCCCGCGCATTGCTGCCTTACTTGATGTCCAACAAATTTCCGACATCATCAGCGTCGAAAGCAATGATACATTTACCCGCCCTGTTTATGGTGGGCAGGCCATTGCCAAGGTACAAACCAGTGATTCAAAACTTGTTATTACTGTCCGCCCAACCGGTTTTGACCCCGTAAATGCCGAAGGGGGAAGCGCCGCCATAGAAAGCGTGTCAGGTGGTGCGCCGGATGCAAAAAGTGAATTTGTCTCTCTTAAAGAAGCCGAATCAGATCGTCCGGAATTAACGTCTGCCAATATCGTTGTCTCCGGCGGACGCGGCGTAGGTTCAGCGGAAAACTTCAAAATGATCGAGGCTTTGGCAGATAAACTTGGCGCCGCCGTAGGGGCCTCACGTGCCGCCGTCGATGCAGGCTATGTTCCGAATGATTGGCAAGTTGGTCAAACCGGCAAAATCGTTGCACCGCAGCTTTATATAGCCATCGGCATTTCCGGCGCAATCCAGCACTTGGCCGGAATGAAAGATTCAAAATATATTGTTGCCATTAATAAAGATGAAGAAGCCCCGATTTTTCAGGTTGCGGATTATGGCTTGGTCGCCGATTTGTTTGATACCGTGCCCGAACTAACGGAAAAGATTTAGTCGTCATCCTTTAATGAGCCTAATGAAAACGCTTTTCCACCCGATTGTTCTTCAAAAAGTGAACCATCGGTATTTGCATCATCAAAATTGGCTCCCGTAATAATGGCGGTGGATAAATCCGCTCCTTTTAAATTTGCTCCCGAGAAGTTTGCATAGGATAAATCTGCATTTTTAAACACGGCACTCTTCAAATTCGCGCCTGAAAAATCGGCATAACGCAGCTTTGCTTCATCAAAGTGGCACGGGCTGAAACGTTGTTGCGCTCCTTTTGCACCAAATAAAAGCGGGTCAAAATTGGCATTTTTTAAATTGGCATGCCCCATTTGTACGCCTTTCATACTTGCGCCGCGCATATCCGCTTCCTCCAAATCACAACGCCTGAAATCTGACTTGTCCAATATGGCACTTTGCATTTCGATCTTATATAAATTCATACCAAAAAATTTGGTATTTTCTGCATGAATGGCTGTCAGTTTTTGTTGCTTTAATGACCCTAATTCGCGCAAATCATATCCGCTTAAATTTAGGCGCGTGCCCTGTGCGCCTGCGCTTTGCACCCATATATTATGATTATCAACTAATTGTTCCAATGGTTGATCGGTTGATGAAAGGGTTTGTCCGACGTTTTGATCCGTGATTGCCTCACTCATATCAATTCCGAACAGGGCTTTTGCATCCAATTTTATACCCGTCATGATGGCGGATTTCATATTGGCGCCTTGCATTTGGCATCCATCCAGTTCAACACCGGATAAATCCGCGCCCTCAAATTTTGCGCCGCGCAAATCGGCATTATTCACCTTTGCCCCGGTCATCAGCGCGTCAGAAAAATCCGCACTATTTGCCAATGACCCAATTAATTTTGCCCCGCTTAAATTGGCACCTCTGAAATTAACGCTTTGCGCCGCCGCGTAATTATTGTTGCTGCTGGTGCCGCCAACACGTAAATCTGCGGATTCGAGATCGGCATTTTCCAAATTTGCATTTTCAATTCTGGCGCCGCGTAAATCGGCGCGCACAAAAATGGTGTTATTCAAATTTGCATTGGTTAAATCGCATGCATAAAGCGCGGCTTCTTGAAAGTTCGCGCCGGATAAATCCATATTGCGCATCATGCAACCGCTGAAATCGGCCTGACGCAAATCTGTTTTGACCAAACTAAGTCCTGAAATATCTGTATTTCTAAGTAAGGCGCGTCTGCCGCCTATCCGCCCGTATAAAAAACGTTCATGCAGACGGACAAGGGCATCCAACTGGTCCTGATGCATTTTTTGAGGTTCTTGCGGGGCATTTGAGGAAGACGTCATGTTAATAAGTGTGGCAGATATTGGTTAAAAAATCATGGTGATTTTTCTTTTTTCAGCACATTTATAAAGGGCTGCATTTCGTCTTGAAGAAATTTCATTAAAAAATAATCGGTCCAATCGGCCTCACCCATGAATTCATACAGGACATTACCTTCCGGATCGATTAATAATGTCGTTGGCATACCGGCAAGCGGATAAGCCCTGAAGACCTCTCTGTCTTTATCATGATATAGGGCAAATGGTCCGATTTGATGATCAACCAAGAATTGTGCAATTTCTTCTGTGCTCAACTCGCGATCTAATGACAGCGCCACAAGTGAGAGTGGCCATTTTTTTTGGATTATATATTCCTGCAATTTCTGCAAAGATGGTAATTCCTTTACACAACCGGGGCACCATGTTGCCCATAAATTTAGTAATAAATATTGCCCGCGAAAATCCCTAATCATCGTTTTTTCTCCGCGTGGGTTATAAAACACAACCTCAGGAAACGGCTTTTTACCTTCCTTATAATGTTTGAAATCATGGAATTGCTTTTCAATCGCAACCTCTACCGCCGGATCAATATTCAACTTATAATCAAAAATGATTTTAAAAAGAATGATGGACAAAATCAGCGTAAAAACACCAAGCGCGATTATCAATAGATAGTTTTTGTTTGTCATGACACACAATGATCTTTAAGTTTGTAACAATTAAAAGAAGGATAAGTCATTTTGAAATATATTACAGTCGCTTTTTGCCTTATTGGGCTTTTTATAACGTCTGCCTGCGGTATTAAACCGTCCCATCTTTCTCCGCCGTCGGGTGATAAAACCACGTTTCCCGCGACTTATCCTGCGGATGAAACTCTGGATTAATCCAAAAATGTTAATGGACGCAAATCTACGGATTGTACGGCATTTTGCGTATGTAACGTGAATGTCTTTTCAATTTTAATTGTGCCCTCCTCCGGTATAACGGGATCGTCCAATTCAAATTCGACCTCTTCGATGATGTCATTATTATTATTTTTTACTTCTGCAATAAGGGATGGAATATGAATTTCATGGGGAGTTAAGTTGTAAATCAACCCGCTTAAAGTAACCTCATCTCCATTTTGAATTGCCTCAAAACGCTCAAAGGAAATATCATTCATATTGATATAATCCTCACCGCCGCCGAATAAACTATATGCTCCGTAACTATCCGGCCATATCTGCGTGATTTGCGGTTTTAATATAATTAAAGTGAAGCAGATACCAATAAACAACGCCAATGCCGCGATTCGTCCCTTTTTGCTTGCGCCCACCTTTTCGTTACCGGGCTTTATAGCCGCGGCGCTCTGCAAAGTTGGGGCGGGGTCTTCCGCTACGGGAATTTCTGCGCCGCTCTCCGCCTCTATTGCGTCATCTGCGCCTGATAAATCTATTTCAAACTCACCTGTTTCATCCTCGTCATCTTCTTCTGCAAGAAAATCTTCACTTATAACGTCTTCGGCCAGATCGTCTTCATCATCCCCATCCATCAGATCATCATCAAAAACCGGCTCTTGAAACCATTTGTGACCGCATTCGCCGCAACGAACCATACGACCTTCATCATGAAGATCTTCCGGATCAATTCGAAACTGACTTGTGCATTCTGCGCAGGTTAAAATCATGGGGTCTAAAATTACTTTCTTGAATGAACAGCATAGAAATCTAAATTAACCATTCCTACCTGTCTTTATCTGTTTTATCATGTGATGCTTTTTCCACAAAGAGGCAAAGTAAAAAATTGATTGGATCTTGTAATGTACTATAAAAACATAGCCTTATTCTATACTTTGATCGCCTTGATATATTCACCTCTTGCCGCCACAGCGCAGGAAGAGAATACGTGCAGGGCAACCGATAATATATGCATGACAACTCATCTGATATCTTTGGCGAAATCTATTGAAAAAGATAGTTGGCGCGATAAAACATACCGCGAAATTGCCAAAACCATGGCGGCAGACGGACGCGCCATAGAGGCCATTCCTCTTATTGAAAAAATTATTAATCCCGACACGAAAGCTCTGACCATTCGGGCCATAGGTATGGAAGCGGCAATGGCGAATAAAATCCCCGACGCTTTATTCGCAAAACTACATGCCGAAGCAACTAAAATCACCGACCCACCATCCTTTGGCATTGCATTAACCTATATCGCCATGGCGCAGGCCTATGCGGGTGATGATGCCGGCGCCTTAGAAACCGCGAAATCAATGACTAATGATTCCCTGCGTCATAAAGCCTATGGCGAGACGGCAGAAATTCAAGCTGAGCAAAATAAATTTCAACAAGCCCTGCATAGTGTCTCAATGATTGAAAGTCAGTCATATAAAAATAAAGCTTATAAAAATGTCTCGCGTATTTTCAGCACGTCAAAACAATATCAGCACGCCTATGACAGCGCATTAAATATTATAAATCCGGTTATGCAAGCCGAAGCGATTCAGTTTATTCTCGATACCCAGCGCCATAGTCTGGAGAAAGAAAAGAAACAAAGTGATTAAATTTGAAAATATAGGGTTACGTTATGGCGTAGGGCCGGAAGTTTTGCGAGACGTGCATTTTACCCTCGCGCCCGGCTCATTTCATTTTTTGTCGGGGCCCAGCGGCGCGGGTAAAACATCACTTATGCGCTTATTATATCTTGGAATTCAACCGACGCGCGGCGAAATGCAGATGTTTGCACAAAATGCCCAGCAACTTGATCGCCATAAAAAAGCTTTTCTGCGTCAAAAAATCGGAGTTGTCTTTCAGGATTTTAGATTGTTACAACATCTCTCTGCCTTTGATAATGTCGCTTTGCCGCTACGTATTCAGGGGCAGAAGGAAAAAGACATCAGAAAAAATGTCGAGGAACTACTAAAATGGGTCGGTCTTGGGGATCATATGAATCGCCTGCCTCATACCCTTTCGGGTGGTCAACAACAACGCATTGCGATTGCGCGCGCCGTGGTCACAAAACCCCGCCTTCTTCTTGCGGATGAACCGACGGGTAATCTGGATGATGAAATTGGGTATAAGCTGATGATCTTGTTTGAACAGCTTAATAAAACCGGTACCACCATTGTCATCGCAACGCATAATGAACAAATGATGGAACGCTTTCGTCATCCGCGCTTGGTGTTGGAGGACGGTGAATTATCCGTTGAGGATGCCATCTATGCCACGCAAACGAAGAAAATATTAGATGGGGTCTATTGATGAATATTTTTCCCATCAAAAGAAAAGATCGTGCGCTCGGTACATCCGAAAAACATACCTATGACATTCCCTTGGATAAGGGGTCAGGGCGGCTATTTCTAACAATTCTAACGGGATTGATGGTATTTTTGATGTTGCTCTCCGTCAGCGCAGCTTACATTCTGACCGATTTTGCCCAAAATTGGCAAACCGCGCTTGATGGTAAATGGACAGTTGAATTGCCGGTTATAGACGAAGATGGCAAGGATTTAACCAGCAAACAAATTGAAGATAAAAGCCAGCAACTTTTAACCACTTTACAGGAATTCCACGCCGTCAGAACCGCAACGCTGTTAAGTGATGAGGACATGAAAGAGCTGCTCTCTCCATGGTTTGACACAGATCAAGCCAAGAATGACAACGGCGAAGAACCGTTACTACCTATTCCGGTTCTTATTTCTCTGGATATGAGTGAAACAGGTGCAAAAGCGGCGCATGATATCCGCATGGAGATTGAAAAAATCTCTCCTCTCGCCCGCTTGGATCAACATGAAAGCTGGCTCAGCGAGCTTTTACGCCTAACAGGGACATTACGCTTTGTGGCGGTGTTGGTCACAATCGTCATTTGTTCGGCGGGAACACTTGCTGTGGCGGGGGCGATGCAATCACGCATGGCTGAACATAAGGAAAGTGTGGAGTTACTACATTTAATGGGTGCGGGTGATCAATACATAACCCGTCAATTTCAACGCCACGCCTTTATTATCGCACTGCAAGGGGCCACAATAGGGCTAATAATATCGGTACTTTTTATTACCGGACTTGGATGGTACTTATCCGGTCATGATGAAACGCTTCTCCCCTCCTTTACGCCAACGCCGTTATTTTGGGCAATCTTTGCTATTGTTCCTCTCTCTATCAGCGGATTATGTGTATTAACAACCCGATGGGCGGTCTTGCATCGCCTACAGAAGATGCTGTAGAAGTTATTTTAATGAAAAAAATATTCCTAAGTGTGGTAATTATACTCATGACACCTCTGACACTCTGGTGCGCCGGATTATTGTGGTTCAGTGCAACAGCGATTACAACAGAACAAAAAACAACATCAATCCCCAAGACCGATGCGATCATCGTCCTGACGGGTGATAAGGGACGCATCGATGAGGGGTTTTACCTTTTTGCAACTAATCGCGCCCCTCGCTTATTTATTTCCGGTGTAAATCGCGATGTGACCGAAGATATGTTGAAGCAACAATGGAACGGCGCACCTTTACCCGATTGCTGTTTGGACATTGGCTATACCGCCGTTAATACATGGGGCAATGCCTTGGAAAGCGTTAACTGGATCAATAAAAATAAAATTAAAACTGTATTTTTGGTGACTTCCGATTATCACATGCCGCGTGCACGCCTTGAATTTTCTTTTGTGGCGCCAGATGTTACGATCTACCCTCACCCGATTCATAATGAATCTAATGATCGCCCGCTCTATCAGTATGGCAAGCTAATGATCGGCGAGTATCATAAAACAATCCTGACATATCTCAGGCACCTCTTTAATCCGAAACTCCTATGATTTATATCCGCTCAATTTTATTTAATGCCTGTTTTTACGCTGTCATCACGCTGATGTGCGTGATTTTCCTGCCTGCCGTTTTGCTGCCCAAACGCGGCGCGCTCTGGATTGCCCGTTTTCACCTGAAGGTCATCTACTTTCTGGAACGTCATATTATCGGTCTTGATTACGAAATCAGAGGATTGGAGCATCTCCCAAAGGACACAGCCTTTCTTGTTGCCGCAAAGCATCAATCCACTTATGAAACCTTAAAGTTACATTTTATATTTGATGACCCGGCGATTATTCTCAAAAAACAATTGCTCTATATTCCTGTCTGGGGCTGGTTTTTGTGGCGCACAGAACCAATTGCCATTGATCGCAAAAACCGAAAACAAGCCTCAAAGCAAGTCATCGACGGCGCAAAACGGGTCATGAAACAAAATCGCCCGATTATCATATTTCCCCAAGGTACGCGCGTGCGTATCGATCAAGACACAGCTGAAAAGCCCTATAAAATCGGGATCGCCCGTATGCAGGAAGCAACAGGCCTTCCTATCATTCCACTCGCCCTGAATACCGGAAAATTTTGGCCGCGCAATTCATGGATCAAACGTCCGGGAAAAGTAATTTTTGAATTTCTCCCCCCTATTCCTGCAAATGGTCAAAAACCGGAAGCCGTTATCCGCACATTGGAAGAAACAATCGAAAACGCCAGTCAGGATTTACTGAAATAACATGAAAAAAATCGGCCTTTCCCTTGCTCTTCTTTGCATTATCCTCGCCAGCGCGTACACCATCGCATGGTATTATTTCGCAGGCGTAATAGAGCGGGAGGTCGCGGCCTTTGTCAGCATTCAAGAAACACAAAACATCACCTTTGACGGCACCTTTAGCCCCGTTCACGGCTTTCCGGGGGTGTTTAAACTGATTTATACCGGCATGATTAAAACGCCCGATGTTTTGATCAAACTTCCGGAAATGCAAATCTCCGGCATTCCGCTCGAAGGGCAGGAAATAACGCTCATTGCCCCGCTTGGCATTGTCATTGACACTAACGCACTGCCGCCCCATCTACAAAAACTTGAACAGGCGGCGATGACATTTGTTGTCCCCACTGAATTTCCCCAAACATTGTCATATCCTTACCTCAAAGTTTGGCAATCGAACGGTAATGCAAAACTAACAATCCCGTCATTAACTTTGCAATGGCAAGATGCCAGCATTTTCGCGGAATCTGAATTACGCCTTGATGAAGATTTACAATGGGAGGGGGAAGCAACACTAGGTGTTACCAACCATAATTTCTTTGTCACCCTTCTGGCGGAAGAAATCGGCATTTCAGAAAGCCAGAAAATCATGCTCATCAGCTTTCTTAACATGCTGAATAATGCGAACGGCGCGGTTGTACTGCCGTTCCGCATTCAAGATAATGCCCTATATATCAACATGATCCGCTTGGGTCCCGCCCCCCTTATGATGTGGCCTGGGACGCCTTTTTCGGGTCGCGGGCAACGGGGTAATCGGCTTGACCTGCCTCAATAATGGCGCGTCTGATGCCTCTTGTTTGCTCAAATGTTTGATAAAGATACTCCCCGTCTCCATAACGGATTGCGCGCTGTAATGCTGTTAAATCCTCACTGAAACGTTGTAAAATTTCCAACACCGCAAACTTGTTATTCAAAAACACATCCCGCCACATCGTCGGGTCAGAAGCGGCAATGCGCGTAAAATCACGAAAACCAGAGGCGGAATATTTAATCACTTCAGATTGAATATCTTCCTCCAGATTGGTCGCCGTTCCCACAATGGTATAGGCGATCAAATGCGGTAAATGTGATGTGATGCCCAAGATTAAATCATGATGCTCCGGTGACATAATCTCTATATTCGCGCCGGTCAGCTCCCAAATTTCAGTAATTTTTTCAACCGCCCGTAAAGGTGCTTCCGGTAAAGGCGTTAAAATCACCCATCTGTTTTGAAATAATTCGGGAAAGCCCGCCAATGGCCCTGAAAATTCAGTTCCTGCAATCGGATGCGCCGGAATGAAGGCGGCATGATCCGGCAAATGCGGGGCGACTTTCTTGGTAACGGCATCCTTCACCGATCCCGTATCGGTCAGAACAGCGCCATCCTTCAAAAATGGAGCAATACTTTTTGTCACTGCTTCCATGGCGCCCACGGGAACGGATAGCACCACAATATCGGCATCCGTCACCGCTTGCTTCAAATCGGTTGTGGCCTCATCCGCCAGACCGTTCTCTATAACCACATCACAAACCTCCTGAGAGGCATCCGCCGCGGTAATATGTGTAACTTTACCGCTCAGCTTTAATGCCTGTGCAAAGGATGATCCAATCAGCCCAAAGCCGATGATAGTAACTTTTTCAAACATTTATTTTCTTTCTATTACATACTATTAACGTAAGTCATTATCCCGCAAAAGCAGGAATTTAAATCAATCATAAAGGGGGGAATCACTAATATTTACGCCAAGCAGGCGTAGTCAAAATAACGTACAACAGAGATTGACTTTAATATCATAAAAATACTTTAAACAAACTTTGACGGCACATGCAATAAAAACATATAAACATTATATGCCCCTGATCGCTCATAATAACCTTCCCACCTATCAACGCCTGCTTAAAGAAGGGCGCGTAGTGATCCCGCCGGAGCGCGCATATCAACAAGATATTCGTGAACTTCATATCGGTTTTTTAAACATGATGCCCGATGCCGCCTTAGAAGCAACCGAGCGCCAATTTTTCCGTTTGGTTGGTGAAAGTAATAAAATCGCACAATTCCACATTCATCCTTTTACTGTGGAGACATTTGAGCGCGGTGATGCCGCCAAGGCACATATTGCGGCGCATTACGAATCTTGGGAACAAATTCAACAAGATGGCTTGGACGCCCTTATCGTAACCGGCGCAAATGAGGAAACTAACCCCTATCTTGATAAAGAGGCCTTCTGGGCGCCTTTATTCGAGGTTCTGGAATGGGCCAGCCATAACGTGGCCTCCACGATATGCTCCTGCCTTGCCTCTCATGCCGCCGTGCAACAACTTTACGGTGCGACACCTTCAATGCGCGGTGACAAACGCTGGGGCGTGTTTGAGCATCGCGTTCTGGACAGAACACATCCTCTATGTCGTGGTATGAATACTGTTTTTGATGCCCCGCATTCCCGTTATTCCGAGCTATCACGCGCCGAATTTGAAGCCGCAGGGTTAAAAATTCTGGTGGAAAGTGAAGAAGCCGGAGTGCATGTCGCGGTGAGCCCGGACGGTTTCCGATTGATTTGTATGCAAGGGCATCCCGAATATGACATTCACTCGCTCCTGAAGGAATATCGCCGCGAAATCGGCAGGTACCTTGACGGAGAACGCGATAATTACCCGCCTATTTTGGAAAAATATTTCAACAAAGATGTACAAAAAACATTGAATGACTTTCAAGAGCAGGTCATATCGGGTCAAATTACATCTTTGGAAACATTCCCCGAAGCCGCAATTGAGGCAGATCTGGATTGCACTTGGCGGGATAGCGCCCGCGCAATGATCGGCAACTGGATCGGCGCGGTCTATCAGGTCACAAACGTGGATCGTAAAAAACAATTCATGGACGGCATTAACCCGGATGATCCATTCGATTGGCGCGCTCATTCATAATTTGTAGTGACCGGCTTTGGGGGAATTAAAATTTTTCGCGCCGTTGCAATCGCCGTTGCCTTATCGGGCTGGATGGGGGCATATACTTTTTTGCTGACCTCAATAATATGCACACCACCAAATGACTTAAAGATCGCCCTGCCAATCCCCTCAAAAAACGGGCTAAGCCCTAACATCAAATTGGTCTCAAAAGGCGGAACGAATAACGCTTTACTATGACGCTCAATCTGAAAATTATTTTCGATTAATGCATGTTTTATCTGGCTAAACGTAAAGGGCGCACCATAGGCAAACGGGCAATTATCCGTCCTTGCCCATATACTCATCCGGTTTGGTACGACCAACATCATACGCCCGTTGGGCTTTAACACCCGCCAATATTCATGCAAAGCGCCGGATAAATCATCACAAAACTCCAATGAATGCACTGAAAAAATCCGGTCAAAACTTTCATAAGGAAATGGCTGCATTGTAATGGCGCCCAAACACATCATATTTTTCGCTTGAAACGTCCATGGTTTTGGATCATCCGCATATGGTGCCATCAAAACCGAACGCTCGGCCTGCGCGCTGTAATCATGAAGATAAGGCTGGGCATATCCCGTCGCTAATAAACTATGATGACGAACATCGGGCCAGATCTCTTTTATCCGTGAGGTAATAAATCGTTGCGCCAATCTGCCCATGCGCGTTTGGTAAAATTCCGAAAATCCCTGAAAGGAAAAAGCCATCCATCATTGTAAAGCCGCAAACGAAGCGGAGCAAGATAGAAATATGAATTTAGAATAACCGTGAAATCAGCTCAAACATACTCACTTAAGACATTGAATAAGGGTTTGTCGGCTTCCACAAAATCCATTTGATACATTTCTTGCGGACGTGCCCATTTCATGCCCTGCCCTTCTTTTGCTTGCGGCGTACCATCCCAGGCGCGGCAGGCATAAAGCGGCATCAGCACATGGGTTTTCTTATCCTCATAAATATGCGAAATAAAACTGATCGGCATAAAACAAGTTGGACGCGTTTCAATGCCCAGCTCTTCTCGCAGCTCACGCATAAGCGCGAATTCAGGAAGCTCGTTTTGCTCAACTTTACCCCCCGGAAACTCCCATTGCCCCGCCAGCCATTTACCTTCCGGACGCTGCGTACACAAAACGCGGCCATCTGAATCGATCAAAGCCGCGGCAACCACCAAAATATGTTTTTGAATTAGAGGAGGATGAGGGGCGGGTAATTCTAAAGCGCTTTCGCAAGACATTAATGCCGCCCCTCATTCTAAAATTTAAAGTAAATTAAGAATCTGATTTAACGGCGTCGCCATTAATATCATATGTCTCAATTGAAAGCTGTTTGCGCCATGCCTGTAATTTTTCATCAAGAACATTACGTTTCAGTTCCTGCTCAATATATGGCTTCACTTCTTCTAAAGATGCCGCTTCGGTTTGACGACGATCTTCCAACAAAATCACATGAAAGCCGAATTGGGTTTTCACAGGTGTTTTTGTATAGGCACCTTTTTCCAAAGCAAATGCAGCATCAGAAAATTCAGGAACCATTTGACCTTCAACAAAGTAACCTAAATCTCCGCCTTGTGGGCCGGATGGGCCTGTTGAAAGCTCTTTTGCTAACTCTTCAAAATTCGCGCCATCATCTAACTTTTTAATGGCTTCTTTGGCGTCAGCTTCTGTCTCAAGCAGAATATGACGCGCTTTGACTTCTTCTTGTGACGTGAAGTTTGCTTTATATTCATTATATTCTTTTTCCAAAGCTTCTTCAGTAATGCCATCATTCACAATTTTTTGAACATAAGCTGTGCGTATAATATTTTTTTCTGCTTCTGCCTTCTGCGCTTCAATTGATTTCTGCGCTTCCTCGATTTGTTCAATAACGTCAGAAGATGAAGAAATATCAGACTTGCTCGCTTCTTTTTCAAGAATTTTAGCATTGATTGTCTGCTCCAGCGCCATTGGGAATAATTGCTCAATGGGTTGTTGACGCATTTGCGGGGGCAATTGCGCGATAAACATCAAGACGTCAGAGCGTTTAATTTCTTCACCGCCAATTTTGGCAACAACTGGATTACCCTCTTTAATTTCAGTTTGCTGGGGGGCATTGGCAGTTTCGGTCGTGTTATTTTCTTCTGTTCCGGCCGCGGTTTGAACATTATTTGGTGTCGTCGCGGATTTTTGTTCGGCAATTACCGTATTAGAAACAAAAGCAAGCGCCGCAATTCCCGCCACGATCAAAAGACCGAGAGTCAGGAAAATCATATTGCCTTTGCCCTTCTTATTGGACGGTGAATTATTTTCGTTCACTGGTGTTTGTTTTTTCTCTTTAGTCATGAAAAGCTCTCTTTCTGGCTTATATTCTAATAAAATTTCTCCGTATATATTTACGCGTGCATGAAGATTGATGCAAGGGAGAAATTGACCTTATTTACAATGGAGTCTATATGATAGGAACACGTTTGAAATAAGGGACAGAATGCTACTCAATCTTGCAACAAAAATCTTTGGCTCCAGCAATGATCGCCAGCTAAAGAAATATCAACAAAAGATCCAGCCTATCAACGATCTTGAGCCGCTTTTTGAGAAAATGGATGATGCGACTCTGCAGGGGAAAACAGCCGAATTTCGCCAAAAATTGGAAAATGGTGCATCCCTTGATGATATTTTATTCGAATCGTTTGCAACGGTTCGTGAAGCTGCCAAACGCAGCCTCGGGCAACGTCATTACGATGTCCAACTGATTGGCGGCATGGTATTGAATGATGGCGAAATTGCCGAAATGCGCACCGGCGAAGGTAAAACTCTTGTGGCAACGCTGGCTTGTTATCTTAACGCCCTTTCCGGCAAAGGCGTGCACGTTGTAACCGTCAATGACTATCTAGCGCGCCGTGATGCGGAATGGATGGGTCAGGTTTATAACTATCTCGGCATGTCAACTGGATGCATATTAAATGATCTGAACGATGCCCAGCGCAAAGCCGCCTATGCCGCCGATATTACCTATGGCACGAATAACGAGTTCGGGTTTGATTACTTACGTGATAATATGAAGTTCTCTCTGGATGATATGAGCCAGCGCGCCTTTAATTTTGCCATTGTCGATGAAGTCGATTCGATTTTGATCGATGAAGCCAGAACGCCGTTGATTATTTCCGGCCCCGCCGAAAACTCTACCGAGCTTTACAGTAAAGTTGATAAACTCATCCCTAGTATTGATAAGGATTTATATGAGCTGGATGAGAAATCCCGCACCGTCAGCTTAAATGAAGACGGACAGGAACGTATTGAAGAACTGTTATCCGAACATAAATTACTCGATGATGGCGGGTTGTATGATCTGCAGAACATTCATGTCGTGCATCACATTAATAACGCCTTGAAAGCGCATACCTTATTCCAAAAGGATAAGGATTACATTATCCAGAATAATAAAGTTATGCTGATTGATGAATTCACGGGTCGCATGATGGATGGACGCCGCCTATCCGATGGTTTGCATCAGGCGATTGAAGCCAAAGAAGGCGTAGATGTACAAAATGAAAATCAAACCCTTGCCTCCATCACCTTCCAGAATTATTTCCGCCTCTATCCAAAACTGGCCGGAATGACCGGAACGGCCATGACCGAAGCAACCGAATTTTCTGAAATTTATAAGCTCGGCGTGGTGGCTATCCCAACAAATGTCCCTGTCGCCCGTCAAGATGACGAAGATAAAATCTATAAATCTTTTGCTGAAAAAGTCGATGCGATCACCGAATTGGTTAAGGAGTGCGTCGAACGTCAACAGCCGGTTTTGGTTGGAACGGTTTCTATCGAAAAATCGGAGTTACTCTCCGCCGCATTCAAAAAAGCCAAAATTAAACATAATGTTTTGAATGCACGCTATCACGAACAAGAGGCAACCATTGTGTCACAGGCGGGTCGCCCCGGCGCGGTTACTATTGCCACAAACATGGCGGGACGCGGGACGGATATCAAAATGGGCGGTGATGCCGATATGCGTATTTCCGTTGAAGTTGACGATTCATTGTCTGATGATAAAAAAGAAAGCCTTATCAACAAGATACGCGATGAAGTTAAAGCGGAACGTAAGGTTGTTGAAGCCGCAGGTGGTCTGTTCATTATAGGCACAGAGCGCCATGAATCGCGCCGCATTGATAACCAATTACGTGGTCGTGCGGGTCGTCAGGGTGACCCGGGTGCCTCCGCGTTCTTCCTATCTTTGGAAGATGATTTGATGCGCATTTTCGGATCAGATAAAATGGAAATGCTGCTCGCCAATAAAAATATCGGTCTGCAAGACGGCGAAGCATTGACCCACCCATGGATTTCCAAAGCTCTGGAGCGCGCACAAGGCCGCGTTGAAGCGCAAAACTTTGAGATTCGTAAGAATATCCTGAAATTCGATGACGTCATGAATGACCAACGCAAAGTCATCTATGAGCAACGCAAAGACATCATGGATTCCGATCAGGTTGAAGATCTGGTCACTGAATTACGTCATGATTACATCAGCGATCTTGTAGCCGATTGCATCCCGCTCGGCAGCTATGTCGATCAATGGAACGTGGAACGCCTTGCTCTTGAAACGAGAGACAACCTTAATCTGGATGTTCCTGTGGAAGATTGGGTAAAAGAGGAAGGCATCGCCGATCAAGAAATCGAAGACCGCCTGGTCGAAGAATCAGACCGCCAAATGGCAGAAAAAGTGGCCAATATTGGGCCCGATTATTTCCGCCGTATGGAAAAAGCCGTTGTCTTGCAAATTCTGGACAATGGTTGGAAAGAACACCTTTTGGCCCTTGATCACTTACGTCAGGGTATTAATCTGCGCGCCTATGGTCAACGTGACCCATTAAATGAATTCAAAGCCGAGGCGTTTTCCTTATTTGAAATGATGCTCGATAATTTCCGTAGCAATATTACTCAAACCCTTAGCAAAGTTGAAATCAATAAAGAAACCGGCATGCCCGGATTCCTGACTAACCGTGAACAAGTTAACACTGTTGAAACGCGCACTGACCCTGCCTTAATGGGGACAGGACACGCGGATAATGCACCGCAGGATATGGAAGGCATGAACCGTCAACAAAGACGCCAAGCGGGTCAAAAAGGGTCAAGTGTGGTCACTCCCATTCGATCAAACGCCCCCTTTGATAAAAACGACCCAGAAACATGGGGAAAAGTCCCCCGCAATGCGTTATGCCCTTGCGGGTCCGGTAAAAAATACAAACAATGTCACGGGAAATTATAACCTGTAAAAAAAGAGCCGGCCTATAAAAGCCAGCTCTTTCCCTTGGAAAGCCCTAATATGTATTACGCTGCTTTTGCCATGGCTTCTTCTTCAATGGAATCTGCCATATCTGATAATTTTTCATCGGCGGCTTTTTCTTGATCGAAAATCTTATGAAGCAATTTTGCCGCTTCATTTTCGCCTAGGATTTTTGCGATATTGCAAAGCGCTCCGTAGGATGCCATCTCATAATGCTCCACTTTTTGGGCGGCGGCAATTAAAGCGGCGTCAAGAACGCTACCTTCTTCACATTCTTTGATCAAAGAATCGCCTTCTTTTAATAAGCCTTCAATCGCATCACATTTTTCGGTATCTTTCTCAATACCTGTGACTTCAAAAACTTGCTCGAGAATTTCTATTTGCTCGCGCGTTTCTTCTAAATGAGATTCAAACGCCTCTTTCAAATCGTCATTTGTTGCCTGTTTCGCCATTTTTGGAAGGGTTTTTGCGATTTTGTGTTCCGCATAATACATATCTTGTAAAAGGTGTGTAAATAATCCGTTTAAATCTGAAATAGTCATTTTTTATTCCTCTTTGATTTAGGGTTAGAAGTAAGGAATAAACGCAGTTTATCCTCTCTAGTTCCTAAAATTTTTTAACTATTTATTTTACAGATTTATTTTTGTACCTCATAAAGACGTTTAATCAATATCTTAATTAACGTCGCCAGCAAGGGATCTGCATTATCAATTTTTTTATCAAGCAACGCCTTATCAATAATCACCAGCGTGCTTTTATCAATTGCTTGTGCATATGAGGTTCTATTCCGTTTCTGAATCATCGACATTTCGCCAAAAATGCCGCCCTCCTCTATTGTGGCGATCTTTTTTTCAATGCCGTTAGTATCTTTTTTATAGATACGTATGCGGCCTTCTTTAACAAAAAAAGCCTCTTCTGCCTCATCGCCCTTCTTAAAAATATCAACACCTGCCGGATATTGACGAATAAGAAGCCCTTTATCTCCACTCATTGGCATAAATAAAAACACTCATTAGTTGAATAAAAATTATCTCATAAACTAAAAAAAGAGCAAGGAAATGATCTTGCTCTTTTTTATAAATTTACGCGGCTTCTTTCAAAAACCCGCCGGATTGCATATTCCACAGCTTAGCATAATGACCTTTGGGGAGGTTAATCAACTCATCATGCGTGCCATCTTCAATGATCTCGCCCGCTTCCATGACCAAAATTCGATCCATTTGCCGCAGGGTTGATAAACGGTGTGCGATCGCCAAAACGGTTTTATCCTCCATAATCCCCTCCAGCGCCGTTTGAATGGCATGTTCACTTTCACTATCCAGCGCAGACGTGGCCTCATCCAGAATCAAAATCGGTGCATCTTTTAAAATTGCACGTGCAATCCCGATACGCTGCTTTTGCCCGCCTGATAACTTCACGCCGCGTTCTCCGACATGTGCTTGATATCCCTTGCGCCCGCGATTATCCTCCAGCCCCAAAATAAACTCATGCGCGCTGGCACGTTTAGCGGCGGCAATAACCTCATCTTCACTAGCTTCCGGCTTACCATAGCGGATATTGTCAATAATTGAGCGATGGAATAGATAGCTTTCCTGCGTCACAACTGTGATATGACGGCGTAAACTTTCCTGTGTAATCTCAGAAATATTTTTCCCGCCAATCTCAATTGCCCCATCCTGCACATCATAGGCCCGCACTAATAAACTGGTAATCGTTGATTTTCCCGCGCCGCTGCGCCCAACCAGACCCACTTTTTGACCCGCAGGTATATGCAGATTGAACTTGTCAAAGACCAGATCATTCTCCTCGCTTTTCTTGCCATAATTGAATGTCACCGCGTCAAAACGAATATCGGAAGAGGTGCGGTCAACCGCCAAATCCTGCGCTTTTTTCTGGTCTGTGACATCATGCTTACGGGTCAGGATCTCAATCCCTTCTTGCACGCGTCCCAAATTCTCAAAAATGCCGGAGACCTCGAACATGATCCATCCCGATTGAAACGTCGCCTGAAACACCATCGGCAATGCCATCGCGGTCGCGGCAATACCTGCCTGCCCTTGCGTTTGAATCAGAATATAACCGACATACGCCGTCGCAATCAGCAAGAGCGTATTCATGATATCAATCACAAATGTCATCTGCCAGATCGTTGACGTGACCCCGCGAAAACTACTGCTATGCTTTCTCAATAATCCCACGACCCGCGCATCTTCATGATCGGTGCGCGCAAAATATTTGATCGGCAAGGCATTGGTAAAGCTGTCCACAATTTGCCCCGTTAATGTACTCATATCTTCGGAATGCTCGGTTGAACGCCTCTGCACTTTAGGTACAAAACACCATAAAATATACGCATATCCAACCAACCAAATTGCCAAAGGCAGCGCCAATAAGACATCCGCATGAAACAGGAACCATAAATTCGTCGCCGTAAATGTTAGCGCAAACCATACAGATCCGATCGTAGATTTCACAGCATCACGTAAGGACGGCGCAGATTGTAACAATTTATTGGCAATCCGCCCTGCAAAATCATTTTGAAAAAATGCCAATGATTGCCGCGCCGTATACCAATAAAGCTGGCGACGTACCAAATTCCCCACATAAGGTGTATAAACCAGATGATAGAAAATTTCCGCCAAAGTGCCGACCACAAACCGGATCGCCAATAATGCCACCCCCAACCATAACATCGCCGCGCCGTATGATTCCTGCGCCACCAACTCGCCGACATACCAGAACATCACCGAAATTAACATCGCAAATGCGCCTTCGGTTACGGCAATCCCGATCAACGGCCACTTAACTTGCTTTGCAAAAAACCAAACAAACGGAGCCAGCTTATTTGGCAGTTTGTCCAACCCCTCTGCGGGCATCTGATCTATATCAATATGAAGATGGCGATCCAGCTTCATAATATTTTTGTGTAATAATTTAAACATAAGTATTTTTCCTTCGTAACTTTTTTAAAGCGAAGGCGAACAGAAATCTAAAGTTTTTAAGAATTTGTCAGCCTTCAAAATGGCTGACATATAGAACAAGGTCTAATGACAGCCTAAAATATTTGGGAATCCATTTGAAAAAGACGGAATCCGAGTCCGGATGATATAGGCTGGGCCATTATTCGCAGGAAGAACAACACCGCCCACAGCAAAACCGGCGCTTTGAAGCGTCTCTTTCTGTCCGTGATTTAAATTTGTGTTATTCATACCATTCTCAATCTGTCATTGATTTTTTATAAAAACCCACAACTAAATTTTTTGCAAGCCTTTTTTTGCTGCGTTGCATGAAAAATTAGAAATTTGTCAAATAATGATGATGAGACATTTGGATGATCAGAATATAATAACTCTATCCATATACTCGTATTTTTCCTGAAAAGAAGCACCAAAAGTGCACCAAATCGAGAGACTATCCTCTGAAACTGGCAGGGGCATGGAGCCTCGAACTCCAGACCTACGGTTTTGGAGACTTTCCAGAACTATAGAACGCAAATAACTGCGACTAAAGATAACAATAGATTCAGCGGGTTATCAAGAAATATCTTTTGTACTTATTTGCATATCATCGTGCTTTTTCAATCCCAAGTGTGCCGTGAGTGTGCCTTTTAAAATGTATATTCGGTGCTAGCTTCTTACATTATAATGCAAGAGCGGCTATGGCAGCAGAAATTTTGTTACCTTCCCAATCTGCCAATACCTCGTTTGGTTGAACTTTATAGCACTCACCTAAAGAGCTTGGAATATAAGCTCTATGTGTATCCACAGAATGAAAATATTCAGCATCGTGATATAAAGGATGTGATGGCGCAATTTGTTTTCTATGAAATGCAACTGAAAGGTGATGCTGTATTAAATGAGTCCCTTCATGGTGTGCTGTATTAAATGCCTCTAAAGCGTCATGAATTAATTCACCGTGATGTGAATATTGAGTAATTCTTCCTCGACCTGTTTTCAAATCTCCAGAAAAACCTCCAAATACCAATGTGACAACGCTGCCATTACTTCTAATCGCACCTTCTTGAAAATCATGATTATATGGAAGTTTCTCTGAAAGACCTTCAACATATGACTTTCTTTGCAATCTAACCGATTGCCTAAGGGCAAACTTTTTTGCATCTGTTGATATTTTATTCCAGTTTCTATAGGCAGTTAAAACTGGCTTATTTTCATTGGATGTAAGCTCCCGAATAAATATCTGCCTCCTTTTTCTTTGCCACTCATGAAAATCAGTAGATATTTCAAAAGCCTTACTTAAGCTTAGCAAAGACATTTTTGAAGTATCAAAAGCTGGGTAAGGATTTTCTGCCCTTCTAGCTTCAAGAATACGCCGTATTAATGCGCATTTTGAGGAAGTTGATAGAGAACCTATATCTTCTGTCAAAAGCGGTTCAGCAAATGATTTTGCAAAAACCTCTCTTAAATCAACTGTTTCAACCCGCCTGTTACGCATGTATTTATTTTTTATAATTTAGAAAAAATAAACATAATTCAATTTTTTTTTGTTTTCAATAAAATTTATTTAAACTTTTAAACCCTTCCCAAACTTACTATAAACGAACATAGCCAAAGATATATCTGCCTCCTCCTTAGCCGCCGATAACGGTTAATCATATCCGCCAAAATATGATTTTGAGCAATAGAGGTTTTGAAACAACGTCACTCACGCATTGCCGCCTCGGTAGACTGCGCCCTTTTCTCAGCATCGGTTAAGCGTTTGAAAATTGTGCGTTTAATGGGATGACCTTTTAAGCGCACCTGAACACGATAAGAAACTTCGCCATTTTGCAATTCGCGTTTTTGCATAGAAGCCACAATTTACCCTTCACAAAGGATTAGAGTCAAAGGCAATACATAGCAACTTAGGACACATAAACCGCAGGTCTTATGCACATCTTTTATAGTTTTCAATGGCTTGATAAATTCCGAATTATAAAAAGCACACTCACGGCACAATCGCATCTTAAAAGCAGCTATTTTCTGCCTTGTAGTTTATTGTGACCATTAGTCGGAAAGTGTGCCTTTAGTGTGCCTTTTTGAGAGACTATCCTCTGAAAGTGGCAGGGGCATGGAGACTCGAACTCCAGACCTACGGTTTTGGAGACCGTCGCTCTACCAACTGAGCTATACCCCTAAACAACAGAAACTTTTTCTATCATAACAGGCATTGAAAAAAAAGCGAAATTCCACCCACCTTGTTAATTTATCTTATCCACCGCCACATTATCGATCAGGCGTATTCCCTCCACGCGAACCGCAGCTAATAGGCGCATCGGTTTATTTTGATTATCATTGCTTACCTCTTGTAGATGATCGGCGCTACGCAATTCGATATATTCAATATCCTGAAACCCCATTGCATTTAATTGATCCCGCCCATAATTTTGCGCATTTTCTGTTGATACATCCCCCTTTGCAACTTGCGCAGCCAAATCAAAGAGAACCTTATTCAGACGCTTTGCTTGTTTTAAACCTTGCGCGGATAAGAATACATTTCTGGAGGATAGCGCCAAACCATCTTCATCCCGCATTGTTGCCGCGCCCTCAATTTCAACGGGAATGGTCAAATCCCGCACCAATTGGCGGATCAGGCATAGTTGCTGATAATCTTTCTCACCAAAAATTGCGATATCGGGCATGACTTGTAGTAACAATTTACAAACCACCGTGGCAACGCCGTCAAAATGCCCAGGGCGGACGGCGCCTTCCATATGTTCGGTAATGCCGCTCACATGAATATTAGTGGCAAAATCATCGGGATACATCTGTAATAATGTCGGCGCATAGACCAGATCAACCCCCTCCCGTTTCAGCCTATCCAGATCATCTAGATGGTTTCGCGGGTAATGATCATAATCCTTTGGGTCATTAAATTGTTTTGGATTTACAAAAATGTAAACAATGACGCGATCTGCCTTTGTTTTGGCATGCCGAACCAATGATAAATGCCCCTCATGCAAAGCGCCCATAGTCGGCACCAACGCGATTGTCTGATGTGCATCATGCCAAAGCTTGACCTGCGCCCTGACATCCATGACGGTTTGAACTTCTTTTATCATACTATGTCACTTTACCTTGATAGGTATATTGATCTTCCGGGAATGCCCGCGCGCGTACATCGGCGGCATAGCTTGCGGCGGCGCGTTCAATCTCCGTGCCCAATAAGGCATATTGCTTTACGAATTTGGGAATATGTTCGCCCGATAGCCCCAACATATCCTCTGTCACTAAAATCTGTCCATCACATTGCGATGATGCGCCGATCCCAATTGTTGGAATGCTCGTCATCGCACTTAATTGCGCGGCAACGCGCTCGATTGTACCCTCAATCACAACGGCGCTTGCCCCTGCCTTTTCGACGGCGATGATATCCTGCTTTAATTGCTCACTCTGCTCATCGGTTTTACCCTTTACTTTAAAGCCCCCTTCCGCCGGCGCGGATTGCGGCAATAAGCCCACATGCGCAATCACCGGAATATTATGATCAGTTAACATCTTAATACGCGGCGCCATCGCCGCCCCGCCCTCTAACTTGACGGCATCACATCCGGTTTCCGATATAATTCGTTTGGCGCTATCCAATGCTAGGGCATCGCTGTCTTCATAACTGCCAAAGGGCATATCTACGACAATAATCGCCTGTCCACCTGCACCTGTTACAACTGCGCGTCCATGTGCGATCATATGATGCAGATTAACGCCCGTTGTATCCGCCATTCCATACAACACCATCCCCACGCTGTCCCCCACCAGTAGCAAATCAACATGCGGCGCAAGCAGGCGTGCCATTGGCGCACTATAAGCTGTTAAGCAAACCAGCGGCGCATCGCCTTTAGAGCGTTTTTTTAAATTTTGTATGCTTATTGTCATTTTATCCCTTGAGATCTTCCATCAACTTCTTAAATATATTCCCATGCGACATGCAATCTTTATTTTTTCACTTATGGCGGCTTCCGCGTTTTTGGCTTATGCCTACGCACAGGATGAAATCGTTCCATCTTCACGCACTCAAATCCAGCTTTCCTATGCACCGGTTGTGAAAAAAATAACCCCCGCCGTGGTCAATATATATACCAAACGTGTGGTTCAACAAAGGGTGCATCCCTTTATGAATGATCCGTTCTTTGCCCCCTTCTTTGGCAATGGCGGCGGTGTCATGCGCCAACGTATTGAAAATTCACTCGGATCCGGCGTCATCGTTGACCCAAGCGGCATTGTCATCACTAACGCGCACGTTATTAACGGCGCCAGCGAAATTATTGTTGGTCTGTCCGATGGACGTGAATTTAACGCCGAACTTTCTCTCAGCGACCAACACACCGATCTTGCCGTTTTACGAATTACTGATGATGCGGGCACGTTACCCCATGCCCCTCTTCGCCCCTCGGAATCACTAGAGGTCGGCGATCTTGTTCTGGCTATTGGCAATCCGTTCGGGGTCGGACAAACCGTGACCAGCGGGATTGTCTCTGCGTTGGCACGCTCGGCGCTTAATATTAATGACTATAATTTCTTTATTCAGACCGATGCCGCGATTAACCCCGGAAATTCCGGTGGGCCGCTTGTGTCTATGGATGGCGGGGTCATCGGAATTAATACCGCAATCTATTCCCGCTCCGGTGGTTCAATGGGCATTGGCTTTGCCATTCCGTCCGAAATGGTTAATAGCGTTGTCGCGGCGGCAAAAATGGGGCAAGTCGGTGAAAATGGCATTACGCGCCCATGGCTCGGCGCCACATTTCAAACTATCACACCGGATTTAATTGAAAGCTTTGCACTGGACAAACCAAACGGGGCATTGATTACCGAGCTTCACTCCGCAAGCCCCCTCAAAAAAGCGGGACTTGATATCGGGCACATTATTACCGCTATTAACGATAAGAACGTTCGCGACCCCGCCGAGCTTCGATTCCGTATGGCAACAATCCCTCTTAATGAACAGGCAACCTTAACCGCAATTAAAGACGGACAAGAAACACGCCTAAAAATTACCGCTATACCCGCTCCGGAGAATCCCCCCCGCAATCAAACAATCTTAAATGGTAACCATCCTTTAAATGGTATCGAAGTTTCCCAAATTAATCCTGCCTTATCATCCGAATTAGAGCTCCGCGAAGAAAGCGGCGTGGTGGTGACAAACATCCTTCAAAACAGACGCTTCTTTGGCTCATTAGCAATTGGAGATATCCTGCTGGAAATTAATGATATCAAAATATCAGATATCGCAGAGCTCCAAAAAAGCTTAAATAATTCAAACAATCCGAGGAATGTCTGGAAAATTATCTTCAGCCGCCAAGGACAGGTACGTCAAATTGTCGTACGTTAAATCCCGATTCACTTGCGCGCACTTCTAATTGATTGATCACACTCATCATTTGATCAAATTTTCGGCCTTGCCCCATATAATTTTCTAATGCCGGTGGCTTTGGCAGCGTAAACGCCAGTTCTTGATCAAGACCTAAACCTGAACAACTTCTTTTAATACGGATAACATCATCACAAATAAAACTAAGAACATGTTGGAGTGAAACATCCGATGACGTTGTGTGGAGCCTATATCCCTGCCTCCCTTCCCAATCCGCATCAAATAACTCAACATGAATATTCGATAATAACTCTGAAAAATTATTACTTGCACTTTGATTATTTACGGCCTTTACGTGATCTAACATTTTTGCAAACTCCCTCTCTCATATCTTGCATGCAAAAATAGCATGGCATATTATGAAATAAAGGCAAGAACATTTTAATATGATAAGTCATCAAAAATTTTGATAACTTAATTTAGATTCTCCATGTTTCCAGCATTCAGCTGAACTAAATAACTTTTCCCTTTTTTTTTATGGATCTTTGGGGTATAAAGCGTTAGTTTTCCTAAAATGATCATCCACTCAAACGCCACCGGCGCTACGAACGGCTGAAGGAAAAAGAAAAATTTGGAGAGATAACATGGCAAAAACCGGACCCGGCACATTTATTCAGCAAGTGAAAAACGAAGGCGCAAAGGTGACCTGGCCTTCGAAAAAAGAAACCAAGCAAGGCACCATTGCGGTCTTTATCATGGTCACGCTTGCGGCGATTTTCTTATATGCCGCCGATCAAATGGTGGCATGGGCCATCAGCCTTATTTTAGGTATCGGATCATAATTTAAAATAATTTGAATTTACAAAGGAAATAAAAAAAATGTCAAACGCCCGTTGGTATGTCGTTCAAGCCTACTCCACTTTTGAAGAAAAAGTGGCGGAACAAATTCGCATCACAGCCGAGAAAAAAGGCCTGATGAGCCTGATTGAAGAAATCATGGTTCCAAAAGAAGAGGTGATGGAAGTCAAAAAAGGACAACGTCAAAAGGCGCAACGCAACTTCTTTCCTGGCTACATCCTGATGAAAGCCAATATGAATGACGATATTTGGCATTTGGTTAAAAACACACCAAAAGTTACTGGCTTCCTTGGTGCCAATAACAAACCACAACCGATCAGCGAAAAAGAGGCGCAAGCCATCTTGCAACAAGTACAAGAAGGCGTTGAGCGTCCGAAACCATCTGTGACTTACGAAATCGGCGAAGAAGTCAAAGTCACCGACGGCCCATTCGCCTCCTTCAGTGGGATTGTCGAAGAAGTTGATGAAGATAAAGCAAAACTGAAAGTTTCCGTTTCCATCTTTGGACGCGCAACACCGGTTGAGCTTGAATATTCACAGGTTGAAAAAGCTTAACTTTCTCCGCCTCCATTCACCATAAAAATATGATATAATAATCCTCATAAAAGAAAGGATCATTATGCGCGCCTTCATTTTTACTCTTATATTTCTTCTGACATCCCCTACATTTGCCGCTGCGGATCTTGCCGGATTGTGGAAAACTGAAAACGGGCGTTCTGTTATCAAAATCGCGCCCTGCGATCAGGGATTATGCGGAACGATTCACTGGATCATTGAAGGTGGCATGACAACCGACGACAAAAACCCGCAAGCCGACCTACGAAACAGACCCATGTGCGGAATTCCAATTTTATGGGGATTTACACAAAAATCTGCAACTGAATGGGCGGATGGTAAAATATATAAAGCAGATGACGGTGATATTTACCGCGCAAATTTGACCCTGCGCCCCGATGACACGCTAAAGGTACGCGGATATGTTGGCATCTCCCTCTTCGGTAAGACCCAGATATGGACGCGCACAACGGATTCCGAACATCCTGCCTGCACGAGCGATTAGCCTAGAAATTCACGCTTCATGATTTAAAGGATAACGCTCCCTCTCCGGTTCCTGCGAAGTCACAACCTGAAATTGCGTTAAACAGACATCCCCAAGTGTAACGCTAGAATTTGGAAACGCCTTGGAACATGTTCCATTAGCTCTCATTTCTTCAAAAAATTCTCTTTGACGTCGATCATCTCCTGCGGATATTTGAAGACGACCATAATCTCGGCCTTTAATAACCGGTCCCTTATCCGATGCATATCTCTCACGAAACTCGATCGCCGTTTTATCGTTTGTGAGAAGGTTATCAATCGCCTTACGCACTTCTAACGCTATTCTTGCGGAGATGTCTTTCCCTGTAACAAAAAGACAGGGCTTACCTTCAATACTTTCCGATATATGATCTAAAACAACCGCAATCGGGCGTCCTTCATTATTATTATCTGAAAGCCGATAAAAACCATTTTCTAGCTCCAACTTCACAGCCAAATACTTGGCAGTGCAATCTCCACCTTCACAAGGTGCAGTTCTTAGGATGAGATAACGTCTATCTTGAACACGGTCGGGCTGACCTTCTGTTTTTGCCGGACGTCTCAACTCAACATTCAAAACGTTTCCCGCCACTACACACGTATTTGGACTTCTAATATCCATATTCACTCCCTCTTTTTTACTACTAAAACAATTATGATAATAAAATGCAAAAAGTTTTTGTTAAATACCGACCCCATCCCCGAAAAAGCAATATTATTACAATATCAAAAAATATAGCCAAAACAGATATTTGAGTTATATAACTAGAATATGCCAACACAAGAACCCGCACATTTACTTGATCCGAAGTTTGAGAGTAATCTCGATCCAAACTCCCCGCCGCTAAAAATCGTTTCTGATTTTGAACCGACGGGCGATCAGCCGACGGCGATTAAGGAATTGCTCGCGGGTCTTAAAAACGATGTGAAAGATCAAGTCCTGCTTGGCGTGACTGGCTCCGGTAAAACCTTCACCATGGCGCATGTCATACAGGAAAGCCAGCGCCCGACCCTGATTATGGCGCCAAACAAAACCCTCGCCGCCCAGCTTTATGGAGAGATGAAGGCCTTCTTTCCGGATAATGCCGTGGAATATTTTGTCTCCTACTATGATTATTATCAACCGGAAGCCTACGTGCCGCGCTCCGATACCTATATCGAAAAAGATTCCAGCATTAACGAGCAAATTGACCGCATGCGCCATTCCGCAACCCGCGCCCTGCTGGAACGTAAAGACGCCATCGTCGTCGCCTCGGTTTCCTGCATCTATGGCCTCGGCAGCCGTCAGGACTATGAGGCCATGACCATTCAATTCAAACTCGGCGATCAGATCAACCGAGAGGATATGATTAAACAATTCGTCGCCCTGCAATATAAACGCAATGATATGGCGTTTGAGCGTGGATCATTCCGCGTGCGCGGCGATACGGTGGAATTGTTCCCCGCCCACTTTGAAGACCGCGCTTGGCGCTTTGATATGTTTGGTGATGATTTGGAAAAAATCGTTGAATTTGACCCCTTAACCGGCGAAAAATTCGGCGATTTAGAGGCGGTTCGGGTATATGCAAATTCCCACTACATCACCCCCGGCCCCACCCTGCAACAGGCGGTAAAACAAATAAAGTCAGATCTTAAAGAAAGATTGGAAACATTTGAAAAAGAAGGAAAATTATTAGAATCCCAAAGATTAAGAGAGCGCACCCAGTTTGACATGGAAATGATCCTTGCCACTGGCACATGCGCGGGGATTGAGAATTACTCCCGCTATCTCACCGGGCGTCCGCCGAATGCACCGCCGCCAACCCTATTTGAATACTTGCCCGAAAATGCCCTGTTAATATTGGATGAGTCCCACGTTATGCTCCCGCAAATCGGCGCGATGTATAAGGGGGATCGCTCGCGGAAATCTACCTTGGTGGAATATGGATTCCGCCTGCCCGCCGCCATGGATAACCGCCCGCTGAAATTCGAAGAATGGGAAGCTTTTCGCCCGCAAACCATCTTCGTTTCCGCCACCCCCGGCCCATGGGAATTGGAACAAACCAAAGGCGTATTTACTGAACAGGTTGTCCGCCCGACAGGCTTGATCGATCCGCCCGTTGAAATCCGCCCCACCACGCATCAGGTGGATGATCTAATGGGCGAAATAAAACAGGTCACCGCCCGCGGCGGACGCGTCTTGGTCACCACCCTGACCAAAAAAATGGCGGAGGCATTGACCGAATATCTTACCGAAAACGAAATTAAAGTCCGCTACCTCCACAGCGATGTTGACACCTTGGAACGCATTGAAATTATACGCGATCTGCGCCTTGGTACATTTGATGTGCTGATCGGCATCAACCTGCTCCGCGAAGGGTTGGACATTCCCGAATGCCAGTTGGTCGCCATTTTGGACGCGGATAAAGAGGGATTCTTACGCTCTCAAACTTCTCTGATCCAGACTATCGGACGCGCCGCCCGTAATTTGGGCGGCAAAGCCGTACTCTATGCCGATAAAATGACCGGCTCCATGCAACGCGCGATTGATGAAACAGACCGCCGCCGCGCCCGCCAAGTCGAATATAACGAAAAACATGGCATTACCCCCGCCGGCATTAAGAAAAATATCAGCGATCTGCTCAATAACGTCTTTGAGAAAACAGACCGCCCAACGGCGCGCCTCGGCTTATCCGATCAGGCGCAGACCGAATTCGCCACCCCCGAAGCCCTGCAAAAACAGATCAAAGCTCTGGAAAAAGAAATGCGCGCCGCCGCCGCCGATCTGGAATTCGAAACCGCCGCCCGCCTGCGCGATCAGGTCAGACAACTCGAAGCCATGGATCTCGGCCTCACAGGTACCGTCACCTCCCCCAGATTAGCTAAGGGTTGGAGCCAAACCAGTAATGTGAAGACAAAGGGGCGTGGGAAGAAATAATATCTTCGTTTCACCACGTCATCCGCTTTTTTTACAAAACTAAATGATAATTTGTTATACTACTTCTACAAACGCCATACATGCGCCCTGATTTTGGGGCGTTTTTTTATGGCGGCAACTTAGTTTAAACGACAAAGACAAATGTTTAAGTAAACTTAGTTCAGTGCGTTCCCTTTATTATCAATCACTTAACAGATAAGTAAACTTAGTTTACTTAACCTGTTCCGTCTGATTAACTAACAGAAAGCCAAAACATGATATTTGACGAGCTCCCGATTATCGAAACCACGATCCATGATTTTAAGACCAATTTTTCCAAATACCTGCGCGACTGCGAGGAAGGCCGCGCGCAATCTATCGTGGTTCATCGCCGCAAAAAAATGGTAGGGTTATTTATCACCAGCAATCGCGCCGACCATATTAATGACACAAATAAGGAAGAGAGCGACCTACTCGATATGATCAAAAAAATGGAAGACGACATTTAAACCACATATGAAACTATCGCCCCCCGCCCGCACTGCGTTATTCATCGCCATTATCATGGTTCTGGCCTTTATTGCCTTTTCCGTGACGATTAAAATCGCGCGCAGGCCTTGATTCTGGCGATCCTAAAAAGCGGTTGGCGGCATGTGGTAATCGGGGTATCATATAAAGATATCTAGGGATTTTCTTCCATGTCTTCTGCCTCTTACTACCATATTATATTGTCCGGCTTTATTCTGCTTGCATTAACGGCTTGCGGGCAAAACTATGTCGTTCAAAAATATTATGGCACGCCATATGGCGGTGATCGCACCGCAGGATCAGGCGTTGAATATGTCCGTGCCAACCTTGCCCCGCCAAAAGGGTTAGAGATGGATCTGCAGCAACAGCAGGAAATTGATATGCAAAATAATGCCTCTATGATCCCCAGCAAAAGCTTTGAAAAGGTCTTTAATGATTTTGTCGGTAAGGAGAAATCATTTAAGTTAATCACCCTACGCACTCAGCCGGATGTGAGATATAACCCCTAATTACAAGAAAATTTGTTTTTTTAAAAAAAAAGTGAGTCACTTTTTAAAAACTATTTTGCGCGAATCTACATTGGCATTATCATATTTTTAAACATTCTAAGTGATTCTTAACATTATGAACCTATTCCGCTTTATGCAGGCTTTGTGCCTGGCCGTATATATTGTTGTGCTGTCCGCATAAACGACGCTAATTTTTATTGCCTAAAATTTGAACTAAATTCACCTTTAATTTCAAATACTTCTTATCAAATAGTTAACAGACGTTAACACTTTTAATTTAACATAATAATTATCAGTTGCGCATTAAGCGGGATGAATTTAATGTTTAAATAAGGGTGGTATCATGACAATTACAGTCGAAACATTTATGCTGATCTCTTTGACCTTCGCGGTGTTCGCGGCGGTAACGGCGATTGGCGCGAGTATTTTATTATCCGTGGGCTATGAACGCCTGCGTTCAGGTATGCAACGTTTAAAAGAAGGTCTGGATCTGGTCACGCGGCAAACCGGTTTCTTCAGCGACTCCTTACATAAGCTGGATGAAAAGGTAAATACGATTGACCAGCAAACTGGCCGTTTCAGCGAAAGCATTGATAAACTCCAAGTCAATGTTGAACGCGTTGACAAACAAACCGGATTCTTTAGCGATGCGATTAATCGTCTAGAGCAAAAAGTGCAGCAGGTGGAAAATTCCCCGCAGCCAATTGCCCTTAAGGACTTAATGGCACAGCCAATGGCGGAAGACGAAGATAAATCCGGCATGATGATGGTCACATCAGATAGCATAGATTTTGGTGAAGCACCTCATATAGAATGGTCCAGCAATGATTTCATGGGAAATGTGACCGGTGAAAAAAGCAACGCCATTCATTAAAATTAACGCTCTATTCCTAAGTTGAGTGCACTCCCCCTGAGGTAAAACTTCAGGGGGATTTTTTATTCACCCATTGCAACGCCTTCACGCCGTGGGTCTGCCGCGCCGCGCCATGTTTGATCTTTAAAATACAAACCCGTCAAACCGCTATTCATCTCTGCGCGCACAATGCTGTGCCCTGTCGCTTGCAAGGCTTCAAGATCAAACGGCAGGTCTTTATCAACTTCAATTTCAATATCACCGCCGCGGCTGACAATATTGGGCATTGCCATGGCTTGATCAATCGGCATATCCCAATCCAAAACGGCAATAATACGTTGTAAGACATAACCAATAATACGGCTGCCACCAGCGGAGCCAATTATCATTACAGGCTTATTCGCCTTATCAAAAACAATAACGGGTGACATTGATGAGCGTGGGCGTTTGCCAGCCTGAACACGGTTGGCTACTTTTTCACCATCAATTTCAGGCACAAACGAAAAATCCGTCAATTGATTATTAAGCAAGAATCCATTGACCATCATCTTTGCGCCAAAAGCGGTTTCAATCGAGCTGGTCAGGGATAGCGCATTCCCGTATTTATCAATGACGGAGATATGGGTTGTGCCTGTATTTTTAGTGCGCACATCCGCCGCGTTCTTATCTTTCTGCCAACCAAATGGAATTCCGGCGCTGATATTATTCTGGGCATAATCTTGATTAATCAAGGATGAGCGCACCGCCGTATAGGCAGGGTTAATCAATGAATCCCCCGGCGTTTCAACAACATCTGGATCGGCAACATATAAATTACGATCCGCAAATGCCATGTTGCTTGCCTCGGCAATTAAATGCCATGCTTTTGGGTCATCTTGGCTCATTTGAGCCAAATCAAACCTCGCTAACATTTGCAATGCCTGAATAATCGCCAACCCGCCCGAAGACGGCTCCCCCATTGAACAAACCTTATATTCATGATATTTGCCACATACCGGATCACGCATCTTGACCTCATATGACGTAAAATCATCCTTCACCATTGCGCCGGGATGAAACCATGCTTCATTGACTGTGGCTATTATATCATCGGCGATTTGACCTTTGTAAAATATGTCCGCGCCCTTGCTGCGATATTCAAATAACAAATCATTATAATCTCCATTTGTAATATTCTGATGATCATCAATCGGCGCGCCGTCATTGGGCAGGAAATAATCCTGAGCGCTTTTAAAAAACCTGAAATGCTCTTTATTTTCAGCAATTAACTTCGATAGACGCGGCGATGCAATAAACCCGTACTTTGACAATTCAAAAGCCGGCTGAAAAATATCATCCCGTGGAATAATTCCATGATCGGCGTATAATTTATCCAATAACGCCGGAAGCCCCGGAACACCGACGGCGTGCCCGCCTGTGGCGGCATCATGAAAATCCATTGGCGCACCGCGCGTTAGAAACATATCCTCCCGCGCAGATGCCGGAGCAGTCTCCCGCCCGTCATAACTGGTTAGCTTTTGGGTTTCAGCGTCCCAATAAAGGGCAAAGCCCCCGCCGCCAAGACCTGATGATTGCGGCTCGACCAAGCCTAAAACCAGTTGCGCGGCAAATGCCGCATCCGCCGCGCTTCCACCACGTGACAAAATATCAAAGCCGGCCTGTGTGGCGATGGGATCGGCAGTCACAATCATAAATTCCTTCGCCTGCACAGCACCACTTAACTTGAATCCCGTATCAGATTCCGGCGATGCCTTTTGAATAAACTCCTCAATATCGGAAATATTCGGCGCGGTGCCACTATTATTAGGAACAGATAAAACCTTACTCTGTGCAAAAACAGGCAAAGCTTGTAAAATTATGAATAATGATATAATATAGGGTCTTAGCTTCATTTTTTACTTGCGTTATTTGACTTGATACGTCACAAACATGAGGCGTTTCTATCCGAAGCGCAAGACTAAATTTGAAAATTGAAATCCAACCGGAAAGGGGTGATTAAAATCGTTAGTGTAAATGTTCGTGATAATAACATTGAGCAGGCTTTGCGTATTCTAAAAAAGAAAATGCAACGTGAAGGGCTGTTCCGTGAGATGAAACTTCGTCAAAACCATGAGAAAAATTTTGTTAAGAAAGCGCGTCAGAAAGCAGAAGCTGTCCGTCGCACACGCAAAATGGATCGTAAACGTCTTCAGACAGATGGATTTTAGACAGACCTAAGATTTTGATATAACCAAGTGAAACAACCGCCCTTTTCAGGCGGTTTTTTTTTATCACCTTTACAATCCAAGCTTTTCTTCAATCTTAGTATAATAATTTTGCAACCACGACATTTCTGCCCCGTTCAAAATAGTAAAATCGATCAAATCATTATCATAGGGCGCGAGCGTAATGGTCTCAAAGCACATGATATCGCGGCCTAATATGTCCTGCTCACCGGTTTTTTGAACAAACATCAAATTTTCAATGCGAATGCCGTATTGCCCTTCAAAATATAATCCCGGTTCATTTGATAGTAACATTCCGGCTTCTAATGCATCCTGACCACGCGGCGATAAATGCGCTGCTTCCTCATGAACATTTAGAAAACAGCCAACGCCATGTCCCAGCCCATGCGCGAAATCTAAACCTTCCTGCCATAAAATACTGCGCCCGATGGCATCAATCTGCGCGCCCCTAGTCCCATATGGGAATTTGGCATTGGCAATGGCAATATGCGCGCGCAATACCATGGTATAGTGATATTTTTGCTCATATGACGGCGTACCAATAATATATGTGCGCGTCACATCTGTCGTTCCCGCGCAATCCTGATCCAGATATTGCGCTCCGCTATCCATTAATAGCAATCCGCCCTGCCCCAGCTTTTGATTAGTCGCCTTGGATGACCGATAATGAATCACCGCACCATTTGCCCCATATCCGGCAATTGTATCAAAGGAGGGCATTACAAAGCCCCCCTGCTCCAAGCGCAAAGCTTGTAACTTTTGTTCCACCTTCTTTTCATCCAGAGAACCGTTTTTTTGATCGATTAGCCATCTATGAAAATGTGTTAAGGCACGTCCATCGCGGATATGTGCCTGTTTAATGGCTTTTTGCTCTGCTTCGTTTTTGCATGCCTTCATCTGAATAGAAGGATCTTTCATATCCTGCCATTTTGGCAATAATTCCACGAAGTGATGCGCACTGTGTTTTGTGTCAATTCCGCAAACGCCCTCTAAGTTCCGTAATATTTTATCAAGATCCTTTGGATCTGTAATCTTCACATCATCGGGTAACGCTTTTTGAACATCGCGCGGCACGCGCTCCACGTCTATAAACCAATTAAAACGCCCCTCTTTTGTTAATATCCCATAAGATAATGGTACAGGCGTATTCACAACATCATTGCCGCGTATATTCAACAACCATGCAATTGAATCCGGAAATGTAAAAAAGAATTGGTCTACCTTGTTCTTTTTTAAAACCTCACAAACCTTTTCAATTTTTTCGGCGCTATCCTGCCCTGCAAATGTCATCGGAAATAATGTTATGGAATCGCGCGGTGCGGCCGGCTGATCTTTCCACAGATCATCAATGGGATTGATTGCCGCTGGTATAAGAGAGATACTATGCTCGTGTAATTCCTTTTGCGCCGTTTCAATCTCCGCGTAACTATGCAGGAACGGATCAAACCCTATCTTTGCACCAGATGACGCATTTGCGATCAGCCATTCTTTAAAGGTGGTCTTCGTGCTATCTCCTGTTTGCCAGTGATCGGCATCTGTTTGTGATTTCACCTGTAGGGTATATCTGCCATCGGTTAGCACCGCCGCTTTATCATTTAAAACAATTCCTATCCCTGCGGATCCGCTAAAGCCAGATAGCCATGTTAATCGCTCTGCTCGCTCGGAGATAAACTCCCCCGGCCAGGCATCGGCACGCGGAACTATAAAGCCGGACAGATCGTTTTCATTCAGATGTTGACGGAGTAAAGTTAGGTTCTTCTTAGTCATAATATACTATAAATCACTTGCATTCGCATTTGTTTTGTGGCATTGCAACACAAAGTTAACAGCCTAATTAGGAGGGTATAATTACTATGAGCACATCGCAAGAAATTAAACCTGTCAGAAAAGCAATTTTCCCCGTCGCGGGTTTAGGGACACGTTTTCTTCCCGTTACAAAAGTCCTTCCCAAAGAAATGCTACCGATTAATGATCGCCCCCTTATTCAACATGTTGTCGAAGAAGCGCGCGATGCCGGTATTGAAGAATTTATTTTTGTCACAGGCAGAAGCAAAGAAATGCTGGAAGAGCATTTCGATTACCAGCCTGAATTAATGCAAACGCTTAAAGAGCGTAACAAACTATATGAGCTTGACCTCGTACGCTCAACGCATATTCCCGAAGGACGTTTTTTCTTAACACGCCAAGCAAAGCCATTGGGATTAGGACATGCCATATGGTGTGCACGTCGTTTGGTCGGCAATGAGCCTTTTGCCGTTATTTTGCCTGATGAACTTATCCAAAATGATGTGGGCTGCCTCGCACAAATGGTTGACGTTTATAATCAAAAAGGCGGCAATGTAATTGCCGTTGAAGAAGTCGCGCATGAAGAAGCGCAGAACTACGGAATTGTTGATACAGATGATGATCTCACACAAAAAGTTGTCTCTGTTAAGGGATTGGTAGAAAAGCCAGCCCCCGGTGAGCAGCCTTCAAATTTATCAATTATTGGTCGTTATATTCTGCAACCGGAAGTATTCAAAGAGTTAGAGAGCTTAGAGCGCGGTGCAGGAAATGAGGTTCAATTAACAGATAATATGGCAAAATTGATTGGTAGACAGCCTTTCCATGGTATGAAATTCAAAGGAATCAGACATGATGCCGGGCGACGCGCCGGATTCATTAAAGCCAATGTTGCCTATGGCTTGGCTGATCCAAAGATTGGCGGTAATGTCCGCAAAGAAATACTAAAACTCGCAGATAAGATAAGAGAAGATGAAAAGCTTAAAGGAGCAGCCTGATATGACATTATCGGGACATGTATTTCACAAAGATATTCTGCGTGAATATGATATTCGCGGAACAGTAGATGTTAATTTAAATGGCACTGACGCTTATTACCTAGGTAAAGCCTTTGGCACAAAAATTAAACGCGGCGGCGGTAAAACCGTCTGCGTTGGTTATGATGGACGTCATAGCTCTCCCCTATTTGAAAAACAGCTGATCAAAGGGTTGATGGAGACCGGTATTAATGTGGAGCGCGTGGGAATTGGCCCCACGCCCTTACTTTATTTCGCCGTAAAAGATCATATGGCGGACGGCGGAATTATGATCACCGGATCACATAATCCATCTGATATGAACGGCTTTAAAATGACACTCCTTAGCAGCCCTGTGTTTGGCAGCGCCATTAAAGAGCTCGCCGATATTGCTGCCAATGCTGATTTTGAAGAGGGCGCTGGAAGTGTCCGTGATGTTGATATCATTGATACTTACATTGACCGCCTTTTGAGAGACATCACAATTAATAAAAATATGAAAGTCGCATGGGATGCCGGAAATGGCTCTGCGGCTGAAATCCTTCATAGATTAGTGGCAAAATTACCCGGCGAGCATGTGCTACTTTATGCTGACATTGATGGCGATTTTCCAAACCACCATCCTGATCCGACTGTGGATGAAAATGTCGCGGATTTACAGCGCGCTGTCATCGAACAAAAATGTGATCTGGGGATCGCCTTTGATGGAGACGGCGACCGTATTGGCATCATTGATAATAATGGACAAATTGTCCGCTGTGATATGTTATTGGCAGTTTACGCGCAAGATGTTTTGAAAAACATGCCCGAATCCCCGATTATTGCTGATGTTAAATGTAGTAATGCGCTCTTTGATGCCATAAAAAAAATGGGCGGCCAGCCGATTATGTGGAAAACAGGTCATTCACTTATTAAATCCAAAATGGCAGAAACAAACGCCCCGCTTGCGGGGGAACTTAGCGGCCATATCTTCTTTGCTGATAAATATTACGGCTTCGACGATGCGCTCTATTGCTCTGTTCGCTTATTGAACCAACTCTGTGACACAACGGAAGACAAAGCCATTAAGCTGTCTGATCTAATGGCGGATATGCCGCGCCCAATTAATACGCCTGAAATCCGTTTGGACGTTGAAGAATCCGAAAAATTTAAACTGGTGACAAAAGTCCAAAACCACCTGAAATCCGCACTACCGGATGTGGGTATGCTGGATGAAACTGATGGCGCGCGCGTCACGTTAGACCAAGGCTGGTGGCTGCTTCGTGCATCGAACACCCAATCTTGCCTCGTCGCCAGGGCTGAGGCAAATAGCGCTGACGAGTTAGAAGCAGTCAAAACAAATCTGAAGAATACTTTATCTGCCTGCGGGTTTGACGTGGAGTTTTAAGGATTTTATTTACAACTCCCTTTTCAATTTAAAAGAAACCCATTACGTTTAGGGTATGACTGAAAATGATTCTATTGATATGCGTGTTCTCGAGCTTCTTTCGTCCAAAATTTGTCATGACTTGATATCGCCCGTTAGTGCAATTAATAACGGCATTGAACTGTTTGAGGAACTTGGCGCCGATGCAGGAGAAGAAGTCACCGATTTAATTTCAGAAGCGGCAAAACAAACCGCCCGCAAATTACAATTAATGCGCTTTGCATACGGTGCCGGCGGAAACGACCCATCAATAAAGCCATATCAAGTATTTGATGCCTTTAAAGGGTTTTTAGAGGGCGACAGCAAAGCAACTTTAGATGTTCCCAATCCTGATCGTCAAATGCCTTTAGCCGGACGCCCCGCTATCAATCGCATTCTGGCGTGTATTTTAATGATTGCGCATGAAACAATGCCGCGCGGCGGAGCGATTACCTTAGGCTGTGATGAAACATCTTTAACGCTGGCTATGGACGGCGTGGATGAGCGTTTATGGGATAAAGCAAAAGATAAAGTTATGCATAGTTCTATGTCTCAATTGGAAGGTGAGTTGGATCCGCGCACGATCCATCCTTATGTTACCGGCCTGTTCCTACGTGAATATAATTATGATGCTACCTTAAGCGATGTGGATGAGGGACATGCATCCATGACATTTATTATGCCCCCTACTCCGGATTAATATACGGGAAAATATATCTGTGATGAAACTATGTCTTGTTGTCGATGATAGCCATGTTGTACGCCAAGTTCTTTGCCGTATTTTAGAGGAATTCGGTTTAAAATGCCAAGAGGCTGAAAATGGCTTAAGAGCCTATGAGTTCTGCCAAAAAACGTTACCCGACATTATCTTTTTGGACTGGAACATGCCGATCATGAACGGTTTGGAATGCGTTGAAAAAATTCGTGATTTGGAAAATGGCACGTCGCCTATTATTGTATTTTGCACCACAGAGAATGATTTGGCTTTGATTTCTCGCGGTATGAAAGCCGGAGCAAATGAATATATTATGAAACCATTCGATAGTCAGGTCATCCGCACCAAGCTGATACAAACCGGTATCATTTCAAAAAATCTGAAAACCGGATTTTATCATGAAGGTTAGAGACTTTGATTTTTACAGAGCCTTTTTAAGGCGTCATTCAGGGCTATATTTAAATTCAACTCAGGCTTACTTATTAAGCTCGAAACTAACGCCCGTTTCTAAAAAATGGGGGTTTGAAAAATTCGATGATATGATTATTGAATTAAAAAGCTTTCCGCGTGAAGACCTTATCTTTGATATCATTGAAGCAATGAGCGATCCACAGACGAGTTTTTTTAGCCCTGCCCCTTTATTTCAGGCATTGCAAAATGATTTAATTCCGGCTTATCTGCGTCAGCATAAATCACAAAAAAAATTAAACATACGCTGCCTTGGGTGTTCCACAGGACAGGAAGCTTATTCTCTTAATATGATTTTATTAGAGAATAAAATGCGTGGTTGTAAGGTAAAAATATATGCTTCTGATATTTCAAACAGCGCTATAGAAAAGGCAAGCAAAGGCATTTACACACAATCAGAGGTTCAAGACGGCCTGCCGACTCATCTGTTAATGACATATTTTGAACAGCACGAAAATTTATGGTTTGCCAAGCCTGCCCTAAAAAAAGATATCACCTTTTATTACTCAAACTTAATGGATAAGATTACACCGCCAGAGCAGTATGATATTATCTTTTGTCGCAATATTTTCGAAAATTTTGATTATAATGCCAAAGCTGACATCCTAGATCATCTTGCGACTTTTATTTCCTCTGACGGTTATATCATTTTCGGCAGTGATGAAAATATTTCTGATTATTCAGATAAATATAGCGCCATTGGAACTGTTCCGGATGTTTATCAGTTGTCTTTGGATAAATAATTACCAAAAGGTTCTTGCGACAAAGGCATTTTCCCCCTAAAAACAAGCATAATTCAATAAAAAAAAAGACACATAGCTATGCCAACTGATCGTATCTCCGACCCGAAAGCCATTAAAATTAAACGCGCGCTTATTTCTGTTTCCGATAAGAACGGATTGATAGAGTTTGCACAAGCTCTGAATACTATGGGCGTTGAAATTCTCTCGACCGGCGGCACATCAAAGGCTCTTAAAGAAAATGGCATTAAGGTTAAAGACGTTTCTGAAGAGACAGGATTTCCGGAAATTATGGATGGGCGCGTAAAAACATTACACCCGAAAATCCACGGCGGATTACTGGCGGTGCGCGGAAATGATGACCATGAAAAAGCCATGCAGGAAAATGATATCCGCGAGATTGATATGTTGGTAGTGAACCTTTATCCCTTTAGTCAAACCGTTGAAAAAGGCGCCGATTTTGAAACATGTATTGAAAACATAGATATTGGCGGCCCCGCCATGATCCGCGCAGCTTCAAAAAATCATGATTTTGTCAGCGTGATTACAGACCCCCAAGATTATGACCGTGTTTTAGATGAAATGAAGGAGCACGATGGATGTGTCAGTTATGACCTACGCCGTAAATTGGCGGCAAATGCCTATGCTTTAACAGCAACTTACGATTCAAATATTGCCTCATGGTTTATTGACCAAACCGGCAGCGATGATTATGCCCGCCGCATCAGCTTTTCCGGCACATTACAGCAGGAACTTCGCTATGGCGAAAACCCACATCAAAAGGCGGCGCTTTATCTTGATTCCACAAAACGTCCCGGCGTTGCAACCGCATCACAAATACAGGGGAAAGAATTATCCTATAATAACTTAAATGATACCGATGCCGCTTTTGAGCTGGTTGCCGAATTCAAAGAGCCTGCGGTGGCGATTATTAAGCATGCCAATCCGTGCGGCGTGGCGATCGCAGATAGCCCCTTAGCTGCCTATAAAGAAGCACTCGCCTGTGACCCCGTCAGCGCTTTTGGGGGGATTATTGCCCTTAATAAAACGCTTGATGCCGATACAGCAACAGAGATTATTAAAGTTTTCAGTGAAGTAATTATAGCGCCCTCAGTTTCCGCAAGCGCTTTGGAGATTTTAAAAGCCAAGAAAAACCTTCGTGTTTTAACGACAGGCTCTTTGCCTAAACCATCCGCGCCGCGCACTATGGTTAAAAACATTGCCGGCGGTTTATTGGTTCAAGATGGTGATAATGGAATCATTACCAGAGAAGATCTAAAAATCGTCACCGACCGCGAACCAACCGAAGAGGAAATGGAAGATTTGTTGTTTGCGTTTAAGGTTTGCAAACATGTGAAATCAAACGCCATTATCTACGCGAAAAATCTTGCCACTGTCGGTATTGGGGCGGGACAAATGAGCCGCGTTGATTCCGCAACGATTGCTGTGAAAAAATCTTTAGATGCAGCAAAAGCCAAAGGATTTATTGATCCCCTAACGAAAGGGTCTGTGGCCGCTTCGGATGCATTCTTCCCATTTGCTGATGGATTAATCACCATTGCCGAAGCCGGTGCAACCGCCATTATCCAACCCGGCGGATCTATGCGTGATGAAGAAGTAATCGCCGCCGCCAATGAGCGTGGCATTGCAATGGCATTTACCGGCATGCGCCATTTTAGACATTAAATTAAGCTTATTCCCGTTATGATGAGAGAAGTGACGGGAAAGCTAATCCTTTTCCTCAAATCGTTCCTGGAAATCATTTATAGATGTCAGGAACGCGTCGAGCTTTGGTAAGACCGCGGCCTCAAATGTTCGCTGCTGCGTGCGAGGTAATGCCTGCAAGATATTATCAAATATAGTATGAGTGGTTTCGGTTAAATCCTTTATGTCACTTTTTTTATTAATCACCGTATTATTAGAGGCAATAATACGCTGGGTTAGCATTTTTAATAATGCGCGCACGGTCGGGTCGCTCTTTTCCATTTTACTTTCAAAAACTTGGCGCGTTAAGATAATCAGATTACAATCTTCCAACGCTTTGGCGCTCGCGGTGCGGGGGCCATCGAATAACAGCGCCATTTCACCGAAAATACTCCCCGCCTCGATTTTTGCGAGCTGAATTGTCTGTTCTTCTTTTTCTTTTTTGGTGAAAATTGATACCGATCCGGATTGGATTAAAAACGCGCTATTACCATCATCCCCCTGCTTAATAATTAAGGAATCTTTGGGAACAAAGCGCCGCTCAAGGACGACGGGGTCACGTTTTGAAACTGTCATATATAAATTATGCCATGTATTGCCCGCCGTTAACAGATAGAGTCGCGCCGGTAATGAAGGAGGCTTTTTCGCTGGAAAGGAAAGATACCGTATTGGCAATCTCCTCGGTTGTTCCCATACGCCCCATTGGAATCTGATTAATGATGGCCTGTAGGACATCTGCTGATATTGCCTCGGTCATATCCGTGGAAATATAGCCGGGACAAATGGCATTCACCGTAATTTTACGACTGGCATTTTCCAGAGCGAGCGATTTTGTAAAACCAATCATACCCGCCTTTGCCGCAGCATAATTGGTTTGCCCGAACTGTCCCTTTTGCCCGTTTATGGAGGAAATATTAATAATGCGGCCCGCTTTACGGCTACGCATATTTAAAATCACCGCCCGGCACATATTAAAGCAGGAATTCAAGTTGGTATTAATCACGTCATTCCACCCCTCCTCGTCCATTTTATGAAAGACGCGGTCGCGCGTAATGCCTGCATTATTGACCAGAACATGCACCTCGCCCAAATCTTTCTCAATTTTTTCAACGCCTTTTTGGCAAGCGGTAAAATCGGAGACATCAACCTGATATGCTTTCTCGCCAGTTTCTTTTTCAAACTCCTTAGCGGCGTCTTTATTGCCATTATAGAGCGCGGCGATTTTATAGCCATCCGCTTTTAATTGCTGAGAAATAGACAAACCAATACCTCTGGTTCCGCCTGTGATAATTGCTACTTTTTTTACGTCTGACATGTTTTTTCCTTAATTTTATTCATCACGAATTTGCTCTTGCTCCTAAATCTTCAAAAAACCGAAGGAGATAACCGTCCGGATCTTGAATAATAAATTGCTTATTCCCTAAAGATTTATCATTTGCCCTATACCACTTTTCTTCCAATTCCAAATAAATTGGATGGTCATTTTTTTTAATATGATTATATAATTCATCAACATCACTGACTTCGATTTGTAAATTCATCCCTCTTCCGAATGGATATTCCATATGCCCACTTGCCCATGATCTGCCGACAGAAATTAAATCAATCATCAACCGCGCGCCCTCTCTCTCAAGCATTGCAAATCCTTCTTCCGCACGCTGATATAAAACTTCAAAATTTAAAACGTTTGTATAAAAATCCAAACTTTTTTGAAAATTGGTACAGCCAAGTTCTGGAATAAGAGAAATAGCCTTCATTATTGTTTGTGCCTTCAGGTTTTTAAACTCGCTCCACACACATCGCGATGCCCATCCCGCCGCCTATACATAATGTTGCAAGACCTTTGGATGCATCACGTCGGGTCATCTCATGCAGCAATGACACCAAAATGCGTGCGCCGGATGCGCCGATAGGATGCCCAAGCGCAATGGCACCGCCATTGACATTGACTTTTTCAGGATCCAAATTCAGATCCTTCATGACACAAAGTGACTGCGCCGCAAATGCTTCGTTCGATTCAATTAAATCCAAATCCGCAACCGACCAACCGGCTTTTTCAAGCGCTTTCTTGCTGGCGGGGATAGGGCCGGAGCCCATAATTTCAGGTGCGACACCCGCCGTTGCCCATGACTTAATTGTGGCAAGTGGTTTCAGCCCGCGCCGATCTGCTTCGGATTGTTTCATAAGCATAACAACGGCAGCCCCATCATTTAGGCCAGAGGCATTGCCCGCCGTTACCGTGCCATCCTTTTTAAAGGCAGGGCGCAATTTGGATAAGCCCTCTGCGGTTGCGCCTGCGCGCGGGAATTCATCTGTATCAATTGTGATATCCCCTTTACGATTTGGAACGGTTACGGGTACGATCTCCGTTTTAAATTTCCCCTCTGCCTGCGCCGCCTCGGTTTTATTTTGGGACTTTGCCGCAAAGTCATCTTGCTCTCCGCGCGTTAGCCCCCATTTTTCTGCAATATTTTCAGCAGTGATGCCCATATGGATATCGCCGAACGCATCCCATAAACCATCTATAATCATTGTATCTTTCAAGGTCACATCACCGAACTTAATACCATCCCGCATATGAATGGCATGCGGGCTCATGCTCATATTCTCTTGGCCACCTGCAATAATGATATCGCTATCGCCGCATAAAATGGATTGCATACCCATCGCAACAGCGCGCAAACCGGAACCGCAAACCTGATTAATCGTCAGGGCGGTTTTTTCCTGCGGGATACCCGCCTCGATTAAGGTTTGCCGCGCCGGATTTTGCCCCTGCGCCGTGGTTAAGACCTGCCCTAAAATCAGGTCATCAATTTCTGCCGCTTTAACACCGGTTTCTTGCAAGATATTTTGTATAACCGTCGCACCAAGTTTGTGGGCGGGAACAGACGAGAAGCCGCCGTTAAAATTTCCAATGGCGGTACGCTTTGCCGCAACAATTACGATGGAATTTTGGTCAGACATTTTTCGCTCTCCTAATGTTTCAAGATTACTGTATATAGGGAAGGAAACTTTACAAGGGGTTAGTTTTGCTGCGTTGCCGCAGCAATTATGAATTCTGTAAAAGGCGTCCAGACCGAGCGTTTTGCATTTTTACCCACCATCATGCCGACATGTCCACAATCGGTTTTTATATGATGAATTTTCGGCTTTATAGTCAGGATAATTTCCGAGCTGGATGCGGGAACAATCTGATCACGGTCAGATGAAATAAAAGCGAGTGGTATATCTGGAAAATTCGTCAGACTTAAAAGCGCATCATTATGAATAAAGAATTTTTCAACAAGATCAATCGCAAGTAGATCAGGCACATCAGAACCTTCGTTTAACCAACGTTCAACCGCGATGAAGCGCTGCTCCTCTATGCTGTCTTTGGGCATCTTTAAAAAATTGTGGAATTTTGAGATTGTATCATGGGGGTTTAAATGGAGAAAATGCGCTTGCAGCATACGCTGAGTTAATGCGCCTTGTAGGCGAATTTGATTTGTAATACCGCGCGCATCTTGTAATACGTAATCCCATGGCGCATTTGTTATATTAAAATCAAAAGGCGTTGCCAGAAAAGTGACGGAGGCCGGCAGCGTATTCTTTTGATGTTCTGAAAAATATTTTGCCGCAAGGCTCCCCCCCAAACAATATCCCAAGGCATGCAATTGTGTGTGGCAATGATCATTTGCACATCGCCATAGGGGGGTTAAAATTTGGCTAAAGATATCCTCTAAATTGCCTTTGAAGTAATGCTCCATATTTCCCCAATCAAGCAAATAAACATCAATCCCACATGAAAGCATATATGAAATAAAAGAATATGATGGGTGCAGATCAAAAATTTCCGAGCCATTAATAACGGAGGGAATGATAAACAGATGCTGCTCTGCTTGCTTATCAGTTTTATAATAACGCAGTTCCGCACCGGATATCTTTTTGATTACATCATATTGCAAAGGCGCGGAATAATGCTCCGCTGTCATATATTTTTGAAAAGCATGTAATAGCTCATCCGGTCGATCGGTTGTTTGAAACGCACTATAGACATGAAGCGGTAAATTTTGCATATGCGCCTTTATAAACCTATGCGGGAGGCGTTCTCAATATTATTCTTTTCAAGTATCTGAATTTGTGCGATTATACTGCGCAGCACAAAGGAGATCTACATGGCACGTACCAGACCAAAACCAGGCGAACCAATCATTGTAAAAAAATATGCGAACCGTCGTTTATACGATACAGGACGCAGCGCATACGTTACTTTGGAAGATTTAAACGAGATGGTAAAAGACAATATTGATTTTGTCGTGCAAGATGCCAAAACTGGCGAAGATTTAACCAGATCCGTTTTAACGCAGATTGTTGCGGAACAGGAAACCAAAGGTGAGAACCTTCTACCGACTGATTTTTTACGCAAGCTGATTTCTTTATATGGGGAAAATATGCAAGGCGTGGTGCCTAATTATCTTGAACATTCCATGCAGTTTTTGGTTGATAATCAAAAGCAAATGCTGGATCGTTTTGATGAGCAATTACAAGCACAACAAGAGCGCATGCAACAAATGGGACAAATGTTCCCCGGCACATCGTCTTTTGAAGAGATCAGCCGTCGTAACATGGAAATCTTCCAATCCGCAATGAAAAACTTTGTTCCGCCGCTTGGGAATGATAAGAAGTAAATTCTATGAAATAGAATAAAAAAAGCCCCTTTTCAGGGGCTTTATTAATATTAGGCGGCCAGTTTTTCGTGGCGACCTTCACAGAATTCTTCGATAGATTTTTTGCAGAAAGCATCCAGATCATCCGGATTACGGCTGGTTGTTAAACCGTCCTTACAATGGACTTCTTCATCCACCCATGTCCCGCCGGCATTTTCGATATCTGTTTTCAGGCTTGGCCATGAGGTCAATGTTTTTCCCTCCACCACGTCGGCTTCAATTAATGTCCATGGACCATGGCAAATTGCGGAGACGGGGATTCCTGCCTCAAAAAAATCACGAATAAAGCTGATTGCTGTTTCATTCACACGCAGCGCATCTGGGTTATGGACACCGCCCGGTAATACCAGACCGTCATAATCAGATGCAGAGACATCATCAACGGTTTTATCAACATCAAACTGATCGCCTTTTTCAAAATGATTAAATCCCTGAATTTTTCCGTTCTCCAGAGAAACCAATTCAACGGTTGCGCCTGCTTGTTTGATATCATTCCAAGGACGTGTCAATTCAATCTGTTCAAATCCATCCGTTGCTAAAAAAGCAATTTTTTTACCTTGTAACTTACTCATTTTTTTCTCCTTTGATTATGTGTACGACACTTAATCAACAAAGCAAATGCTTAGAAGTTCCGTAAAAATCTGATTATTTGGGCACTGCGGCAACGGCCAGCCGATCGGCGCGTTCATTATCCGGATGTCCGGCATGCCCTTTGATCCAATGAAAAGTAACATCGTGTTTATCGACTTCGGCATCCAGCGCCTTCCATAGATCCTGATTTTTGATCTTTGCCGGCCAGTTTTTTGCTTTCCAGCCATGAATCCACTGTGAAATTCCCTGTTGGACATAGGAGCTATCGGTATAGAGATCGACTTGACTTCGTTTTTTCAAAGCCTTTAACGCTTCGATGGCGGCTGTTAATTCCATACGATTATTCGTTGTTTCGACTTCGCCGCCGGAGAGCTCTTTTTCATGTGCGCCATAACGTAAAATAGCGCCCCACCCGCCAGGTCCGGGATTGCCACTGCAGGCACCATCAGTATAAATGTCAATTCTTTGGCTCATGATAAATGTGATCCGACTATAGCCATAAATTCATCCGATGTAGAGATATTCTGGAACTCCGCGGCGGGGATGGTGACGCCATATTGATCCGCCAGATTTTGATATTTTGGCAGTCGCGAAAATAAAAGCTGCGGAAAAACCCAGCGCGAAAATGCATTGGGACGCATTTCTGCCGGCAAATTAAGATTTGATGCCTGTAAAAACGCCGTTAGCCAGCTTTCAAACTTATCCGGCGGAAAGAATAGCGGTTTTGGATATTTTTCGGCTCTGCTGATCAGTTCAGTTTGATCTATCTCACTCGCTTTCAGATAAACGAATAATGTTTGCTGCCCCAGAGCGTCAATTAATTTATCATCTTTAATTTCACACAAGCTGCCCGTGCTATCAACCAGTATACGTGCATTTGTATTTACTTTCTGGACGGCTTCCTCAATAGAGCGGCATTCGGCGCGATAATATAAATTTTGACGTCTCAAAAATTCCTGCAACGGCAGGCCGTCATATTCCGGATCACCCACCTGCCCCACGAAACGCGACAAGCAGCTGATATTCTCCACGGTGATTGGCTCCTTGATATCCAACGTTTCTTGCAGGTCTTTGCTGAGATGTTTTGTGCCGATATCATAATCGCATGACATTGTATTCCACCCATCTTTTGCCAGGATTTGTGAAATATAGGTTTTACCAACGCCCGACATGCCAATTAATGTTATCGACGGAGGATTATTAAGAAATTCCTGTTTTGATGGCTTCATGAAACAGACCGTTTTTCTTCGGACTCACGCAGCAGACGCGGAATATTAAACACCACATTCTCTTTTACATTTTCAACTTCTTCTATGGTCACATTATATGTCTTTTTTAGTGTTTCAAGAACGGAAACGACCAGTTCCTCCGGCGCAGACGCGCCCGCCGTCAATCCTAAAATATTTATATCAGACAGATCATACTTTTCCAAATCCGCAGCGCTTTGAATAAGAAAGGCTTGTTTTGCTCCATATGTCAGAGCCGCCTCTACCAAACGGTTGGAATTAGATGAATTTGGCGCGCCGATTACCAAAATCAATTCAGCGCGGTTGGCGATGTTTTTAACTGCCGCTTGACGGTTTGTCGTCGCATAGCAAATATCTTCTTTGCCGGGGCCGGAGATTTCAGGAAATTTTTCTTTTAAGGCCGCGATAATTTCAGCCGTATCATCAACCGATAACGTAGTTTGCGTGCAATAGGCCAAATTACCGTCATCTATGACATTGATATTCCTCAAATCCTCTAACGTTTCGATTAAAATTACGGCTCCTTGGGGCAATTGCCCCATCGTTCCGATTACTTCAGGGTGCCCCGTATGGCCGATCAGGATAATTTGACGTCCCGCTTTAAAATGGCGTTCAGCCTCTCGGTGCACTTTACTTACCAGGGGGCATGTTGCGTCAATATAGAACATTTTACGCTCTTCTGCTTTGGCGGGAACACTTTTTGGAACACCATGCGCCGAAAAAATCACAGGTTGACCGTCATTAGGGATTTCATCCAGTTCCTCTACAAAAATAGCGCCTTTGGCTTTAAGCCCTTCCACAACAAATTTATTATGTACGATTTCATGGCGTACATATACGGGCGCACCATATTTTTCCAATGATTTTTCAACGATTTGAATGGCACGATCCACCCCCGCACAAAAGCCACGGGGCGCGGCAAGCAGAACATGGAGCTGTTTTAAATTTGTCATCCTTTCTTTATATAGATTGAATTTGGCGTTGAAAACTGTCAAACGTCATAGGATAAAACTTTCCCTTTATTTATTTTTGCGTTAGATTGCCGATATTCTATCGAAGATAATGAGATTGAAATGAAAAAAATTATATTATTTGGGCTTGTTGCCTTTACGATTACAGCCTGTGAGACCATGGATAGCGTTAAATCCGGCTTCTCTGAAAGTTATGCCTCCGTTAGCAATTTTTTCTCACCACAACGTGTTGCACCTTGTCCGCAATTTCGAGTTTCGGATGATCTTGATGATTATTACGACTTGCCGGGAACCGATGCCCCTCTTAATACGGCGGAATTATCAAGTGCCAAAATCGAAAATATTAAAGGTGCATGCCGTCTGAATGATCAAAGTGATATTATCACGGTCAGCATGGACATTGACTTTACTGCTAAATCCAGTTCATCAAATACACCTGAAAAATTAACCAAGACAAGCCTTGATATTCCCTACTTCATTGCGGTGTTAGATGCTGACCAACAAATTATCGTGAAGGATACCTTTGTCATGCCGATTGAATTATCCGGCGCGGAAATGGATACATATCGCACGGAGCGTTTGCAGCATAACTTACCCTACAATAAAGAAGATAATCCCGCCAATTACACTGTGATTGCAGGATTTCAGCTTGATCCATCTCAACTGGCATTCGCGCAAATTCAGGATAATGTTGCCAATGTAAAGCCCGCAGCGGGAACGCCCGCCGTTAACTTGGATGCCATCCCCGCCGCCGATCCGTTTGCCGGAAGATAATGTAGTAAGGTATGGAAAAATTATCCGTCTTTCTGATTACCAAAAATGAAGAAGAACGATTACCCGCCACGTTGAAAGCCGCTGCAGATATTGCCGATGAACTTATTATTCTGGATTCAGGCAGCACAGATAACACCAAAGTGATAGCGGAAAAGCATGGCGCACAATTTCACGTTCGCGCCTTTGACGGTTTTGGGCAACAGAAACTAGCGGCGCAAAATTTATGCCGTCATAAATGGGTGTTAAATATTGATGCCGATGAAGTTTTATCCGAAGAGTTAAAAACCGAGATCAGAGATTTTTTAAATGACGCAGAAAAGGTTGAGCATTTTGATGGCGGATCAATTTGGATCAAAGGTGTTTTACCCGGCGAGGTAAGTCCCAGACGTTTTGCCAGATCATATAATCGTATTCGCTTTTATAATAAAACCAAGCTTGCCTTTCCCGAGCATAGTACGTTTGACAATATTGATTTTGACCCTGCCTATCATATTCATCAATTCCGACACATTATTTTGCATTATTCCTTCTTAAGTATTAAAGCCTTGAACCAAAAAGCACGGACACGGGTTCAGTTTTATTTCGAGCAGGAAAAAAAAGGGGCATGGTTAAAAAACCTGATCAGGCTGCCTTTTGAATTTATATTCAGCTTTGTGAAATGTTACTTTCTTCGCCGTCATTTTACCGAAGGTCTATATGGCCTGCAAAATTCTTATATTTATGCTAAATATCGACATATACGAATATTACAACGTGTCTTAAATCGCCCGCTTATAAATTCATAAAGGAGAAATTATATGAAATATACTATATTAGGATTGATCATAGCTGTTAGTTGCCTGCCTCCCCTTGCGCAGGCGCAGAACAATAAAGATAAAGCCCCTGTTACCGCCATCATAAGCGAACAGTTAAATATCAAGATAAAGGCAAATGATGGAATTACCATCGTGACCATTCCCGGACAAAATACAAATGGTGAAGAATTAAAATGCGCCATTTATGAAGCATTCAGCAGTAATGCAGGCGCAGGCGGCATATCATGCAACTGGGTTCCGGCAACATATATAAAACGATAGAATTTTATTAATTTGGCTCTGTGATTAAGGCCACTTTTTTAAATCCCGCCGCATTGATGGAACCGATGATGCCCATGATTTCACCGTAGGCTAACTTTTGGTCGCCGCGTACATAAATACGACGATCAGGGTTATTTTCAGTAATGGCCGATAACATGGGGATTAAGCGGTCACCCTTAACAGGTGTTTCACCCACAAAAATGCTACCGTCTTTACGTAAGGAAATTTCAAGCGGCTTGTCATCTTCCTGTGTTAGTGCCTTGGCTTTCGAGCTGGGGAGATCAACCGGCACGCCCGCCGTTAGGAGCGGCGCAGATACCATAAAAACAATCAATAGTACAAGCATTACATCAATAAACGGCGTCATGTTGATTTCCGCCATCTGGCGATAACCGCGACGTCCGCGCCCTCTGGTTCCGCCCTGTCCTGATCCGAGTGATGCGCCCATTATTCCGCCGCCAATTTTGCGTTATTTTGTTTCACATTAGATGAGGCATGTTGCTGTTGATCCATGTGGCGGGATAATATGGTGGAAAACTCTGTGGAAAAGGTTTCCAAACGATCCGCATAGCGATTCAATGATGTTGTGAATAAATTGTAGAAAATAACAGCCGGTATCGCCGCAACCAGACCAAGCGCGGTCGCGAACAACGCCTCTGCAATACCTGGCGCCACAACAGCCAAAGACGTATTATTTGATGCCGCAATTGAGGAGAAGCTGTTCATGATGCCCCAAACTGTTCCGAACAGCCCAATAAATGGCGCTGTTGAGCCAACGCTTGCCAGAAATGTCATCCCCTTTTCCAGACGTTGCATTTCCTTTCCGATGGCAACCATCATGGCACGTTCGACGCGTTGATGAAGGCTGGCTTGCAGGCGATCTCCATTTGGAAAGCCGCTTGCCGTTCCTGTTTGCCATTCTTCCATACCGGCAGAAAATGTTGATAGCATGGGATCTTCCGGGCTTTTTTTGACGCGTGTATAAAGTTTATCAAGCGCTTCACCAGACCAGAAGGCATCTTCAAACTTTGCGGCGCGGCGGTTCAATTTGCCAAGAACGCGGCGCTTATCGAATATTAATGTCCAGCTCCAGACAGAAGCTGCGAGCAATATCAGCATAACGACCTTTACGATCAAATCAGCCTGTAAAAACAGTCCGAAAATTGACAAATCGCCGTCAAAGCTCTCCCCTATGGATTCCATTCCCACATCAACGGCGGCAACTCCGTTTGCAGCATCTGCGGTCAAATTTTCTGTGTTTGTTGTCATTTATTATCCCAAAATATTTTTTAACATTTCCGGTATGCGAACCGGACGCATCTTATCATTGATGCACACCAGAACCACCTTCATTACAAATAGCGTATCTTCATCGCGAAAGATAGTTTGTTCTAAAATAAATGACGAATTTTTTATCTCTAAAAGCTTGGTTTCAATCCGAAGATAATCTTCCAAAAATGCGGTGCTGCGGTAATCAGCTTCTATATGGCGAACCACTGCCATACAATTATTTTCCTTCAGGTCATAATTGGTCATACCAAGTGCGCCAATAAATTCGGTGCGCGCCCTTTCGCAGAAATTAATAAAATTGCCGTGATACATAATGCCGCCGGCATCAGTGTCTTCATAGTATACGCGATAAGTTACGGAGTGAGTCATGCTTTATATTAAAAGGATTATCCCCCACCTGAAAAGAAGAAGTTGATCGCATCCTCATATTTATGCAGCCAGAACATCAGTGCGGCGGAGACCACCAGCGACATACAAAGTAAAGATAATAAAATTTGAATGGGTAGAGAGAGGATAAATACCTGTATCTGTGGCATTAAACGCGCCAAAACGCCCATACCTACATAGAGCAAAAACGAAACGATGATAAATGGCGCGGCGATTTGCACGCCGGTTTTAAAGCTGGTGGCTACGGCGCGTACGACAACCTCACTCATGTCACCGGTCATCATCTCCGCCCCGATGGGAAACATGCGATAACTGTCATATAATCCGTAGAGTAAAACGCCATAAAGATTAGAGGCAAATAATAAGACAATGCCTGTAACCGATAAAAACGCCCCGAAAAGTGAACCTTGCGCGGCGAATGACGGGTTAAAAACCTGTGCGTTGGCAAGGCCGGAATGAATGGAAACAAGCATCCCCGCCGTATCCAATGCCGCCATAAATATCCGCGCAATCGTGCCGATAAACAGCCCGATAATGACTTCGGTTGCCAAAATGACATATAGTGCAAAGCCAGTGGGCACTTCGGTAATAAAATTGGATATTAAGGGCATCATTATAAAGGAAAATGACAAGGCAAAAAGCAGCCTGATACGGGTTGAGATAAACGAATCCCCCACCCCCGGCATAATCATCAATGCCGAGCCAAGTCGTGCGAAGGTCAGCATGAAGGCTGTGGCATTTAAAACGAGTAGTTCTTCAAGCAATGTTTAATCCAATGCGATAATTTCATCTGCCAAAAATTGGGTAAATCCAATTAAGGCCGCTGTCATGCCGGGTAGGAACACGAATAAAGCCAGCATAATAGCAATAATTTTAGGAACGAACACAAGGGTGATTTCCTGAATTTGAGTCAATGCCTGTAACAGGGCAATTGACACACCAACCACCAAGCCCACAAGCATGACAGGCGCGCTGACCTCTATTGTGACCAAAATAGCGCGGCGCGCAATATCGATGATTTCTTCTTCATTCATTATCTAAATGATAACTGAATTAAACGAGTAAGACCAGCCAGTTTAAAATTGTGCCGTAGGCTGCGATTCAAACGCGCGACCGTACACACGATCATTTAAAATACCTACTGTGTTGATAAAATCATCCGCTTCTGGGCCACTGGCACCACATTTATCCATAGCTTGACGAACCATTACACAAGCTATATACCATGCTTCAGAAGGATTTTCTGGTATATAACCTGGTTTGATTTCTCGATCAATTATACTATTAACGAATTCTACAAACGCCTCTCTTGCATTTGGGTTCTTTATATCAGACCTTCTAATCATAGACATAATACACATCCTTTTTTTATGAAATATTGCATAAAAAAAAAGTTATTGTAAATATATTTAGTTAAATCGGCATACGCATAATATCTTGATAAGCGGAGATCATACGATCACGTACGGCAACCGTAGTTTGCAATGTCATTTCAGCCGCAGAAACAGCCTGTATCAAATCGGGAAGTGTTGTTTCACCTGTTACCGCCTTGGCAGATTGAACCTCCCCAGCTTTTAGGGTATTTAATGATTTTTCGGCGGCACTTTTGACCATACCCATAAAATCACCGCCGCCCCCAGAAGCTTTTCCGGTTTCATCGGAATCATCCCCCGCCACGCCTTTAATCTGGCTGGAGATATTCTGATAAGCTTTTGCAGCATTGAGTGAGTCGGCAATCGTCATAATTTATTCCTTATCATCCCATTATAGCACATTATGCCCGTAAGATGTCTATCGTTCTTTGCATCATGGCACGGGATTGTTCGATCATCCCCAGATTTGCTTCATAGCTGCGCTGTGCCTCGCGGTAATCTGCCATTTCAATAATCGCATTTACATTTGGCATACGCACATAGCCTTTTTCATCTGCGCCCGGGTGATCCGGCATGAATTTTACCGGAAAGGGTTTATTGGTTCTGTTATCAATTTTATCAACGCGCACCAGATCAATGCCGTAATGTTTATCCATTTCATTTTTAAATGTGATTTTTTTACGTTTATAGGGTTCTTCCCCCGGCGCGCCGGCGGCAGATTCGGCATTGGCAACATTTTCAGAAATCATACGAATACGCTCTGACTGAGCGCGCATGCCGTATGCTGAGGTGGTCATTGATCCAAAGAGATTATCCATGTGTCATTTTCCTTTCCTATTGCCCGCGTCCAAGTGCGGTGCGCATCATTGAAATATGTTTAGAATATAAATTGGTCATCATGTTGTAATCCATGGTGTTTTCACTGGCTTTAATAATTTCTTCCTCCAAGATTACCGCATTACCTGCCGGGGCAACCTCATAGGTTACTTTCCGCTTCATTTCCTTACCCTTATCAATTTCGTTAGGGTCGGGCATGTGTCCGGATTGAGTGGTTTCCAGATGAACTTTCAAACGATCACCGCTGGTGATATCCTTTAAAAGAGTGTCAAAATCAACTTCGCTGACATCTTTGGCACGATAGTTTGGCGTATCAGAATTGGCGATGTTTTGTGCCAATACTTTTTGACGGGTATCGAGATACCCCATTTTTGCCGAGATCGCTTTGAAAAGTGCTATATCCTGTGTCATGCTAAGATAAATGCAGAAAGTATGCCAAGTATGAGCAAAAAAGACCCGCCGCCCTCTGATTATGGTGAATTGCCCGCACATTTGCGCGACGATCCCCTTAAGCCACTGAATATTAAGAAAAAATCACAACGTCTGACCGCTGTTGCTTTGGAAGATCGCACCAAAGAACGTGATGTACCAAAAGTTATTGCCGCCGGACGGGGAAAAATTGCCGAGCAAATTCTTAAGCTCGCACAAGATAACGGCGTCCGCATCCGCGAGGATTCCACCCTTGCGGAAATGTTGGCAACGATTGAAATCGACAGCCCGATTCCATCGGAAAGTTTTATGGCTGTCGCCGAGATTCTGTCCTACGTATATCGTGCCAACGGTCAGCCTAATCCGTTCGATGCGGTTTTGGAGGATGAGGATCTATAAAGAACAACGCGCCTTCCTTTTTCAAAGAAAGCGCGTTGCCTACACGGAGGTGTGATCGTTATGCTTAGAAGTGGTAGCTTGCGCCCAGGCGGATATTATCCTCATCTGGGTTAAAGCCGCCTTCAGTGCCGTAAAAGACATGCGTATAGTCGACGCGGACGCCCACATTATCATAAGCCAGAATTTCAGTACCTGCGCCTAGTTCAAATCCGTGGAATGTTTCATCGCCAGATACGCCGCCCACAACCGTGTCATATTCAGATTGTTTGTAACCAACGATGGCATAAGGCGTCGTGTCAATAATGTAGTCATTATGAAGGAATTCAATCCCCGGACGGAAGCGTACGCCCCACTCGTTTTTCTTCTCTAGGCTGACGCCTCCGGTTGTATCCTTCGCATCAGACCAGCCATAGTATCCTTCTACCGCGCCTTTTAAAGCCATGCCTGTACGATTGATTGTGGAATCTAATAAGGCATCTGCCTCAAAACCGGCATATAGACCGTAATCACCGCCGTTAGGCTCTACTTTAGCTCCGGGCGCATCCGAATCTGTCCAGCCATATCCGCCATATGCTCCGATATAAGGGGAGTAAGAATAATCTTGTTCCTGTGCCATGGCATTGTGGGAAACGCCTAATGTTAAGATTGTACATGTTGTGAATAATAATTTTTTCATTTGTCATCCTCTTCGGTTATTTGTGCATGCCTTTAATAAGAAAGGTGTCTTATAAACACTTATTCATTAGAAAAGTTTCATAAAAGAAAAAATATTTTAATTGATCGCTTTGCGTGAGTATTTGAGCTAATTTATTTTCCATGGAACTTGAAAATATTTTACATACCTTCCTTGCTCTGATTTTTGTTGTTGCACTGATGGGAGTGATTGCCCTTATTGCCAAAAAACTGGGGCTAAATAACCCTAAGAATAGCAAGGGGCGACGCCTGCAAATTGTGGAAACTTTGATGATTGATGCCAAGCGTAAAGTTGTGATTTTGCAATGCGATGATAAACAACACCTTGTCATTCTCTCTCAAAACGGCGAAACTGTTATTGATCATGAGATTCAGGTACCCGATGAAATCAAAGATGTTAAACCGTTTGAATAAAGTCCTCCCCCTACTTTTTGTTTTTATACTCGCGGCGGGGCCTGCCTTTGCACAGGAAATATCGATTGATTTAGGTGACGCCTCTGAAAACGGAACCTTCAGCGGACGCATTATTCAAATTGTGGCGCTGTTAACGGTCCTTTCCCTTGCGCCCTCTATTTTGATTATGATGACATCCTTTACACGGATTGTGGTGGTGTTATCTTTTTTACGTACAGCCATCGGCATTCAGCAAACGCCGCCGAACACAGTCATGATCTCGCTCGCACTGTTTTTAACATTTTTTATTATGGCGCCGACCTTTCAAGCCGCTTATACACAAGGTATTGCGCCGCTGGTGAGTGAAGAAATTGATGAAATTGAGGCTTTTACCCGCACAGTTTCGCCGTTTAAAGAATTCATGATTAAGCATGTACGCCCGCAGGATTTAGATTTGTTCATGCAAATGAGCGAAACGGAAGAGCCGGAAAATATTATTGATACCCCGCTTCAAGTTTTGGTGCCTGCCTTTATGATTTCGGAATTACGGCGCGCATTTGAAATTGGCTTTATGTTGTTCCTGCCATTTTTGATTATTGATATGGTCACGGCGTCTATTTTAATGTCAATGGGGATGATGATGTTACCGCCGGTGACCATCTCCCTCCCCTTTAAGATTATGTTCTTTGTGCTTGTCGATGGTTGGTATTTGATATCAGGATCGTTAGTGCAAAGTTACGGATGACGGGATTAAAGCTATCCTATAATTATTCTGCTTTATAACTATCGAGAAAATCAGAGAATATTTCTGTCTCGCCGACGCTTTTCATCAAGGTATTGCGATCTGCTAGCAGAGCATCTTGTCGGGGGCGTGTGATAACTTCGAATTGCTCGCCCTTATCTGTCATTTGCATCTGATCCAGATGGCGCTCCCGAATATTAATCAGGGTGGCGCGTTGATCTGACAAATTGAGTGTGATGGCATAGTTTAAAAGAAGTTGGGCATCTTCTGCGGATAATTCTTTTTGGGAATCATAATCGGAGGTCAAAACCAATTGACGCAAAGCGGCAGCGGCCTCGTTCCAGCGCCCGGCGCGCCAAGCCAAATCCGCCTCCAGACGATATATATCACGTGATGGCGGCACCATATTTTCCAATAAATTCAATGCGCCCGTAACATCGCCGGTTTCTGATAAGGCGCGGGCTTTAAGTAAATCAAGGTCCGTTTTCTTTAATGCCTTTGATGGGAAATCCGCACGTGATAAAAGCACATCAGCCTTACCAAGAGTCATAAGCGCATCTTCGGCGCGGCGATCCATAATCTGTATGGCCGCCATCCGCAAAGCCGTATTGACCGCGTCCTCCCCCTTTAGGCGATAATCCAATTGGTAGGCAAGCAATTTAACCGCGCGCTCTAATAAGTCAGCATCAACAAGGCGCTCTGCCAGTCTTGCGACCAGACGATCCCCTTTATCCCCCGGCGGTGTTAGCTCTCTAAATTCTTCATAGAGCATCGCCGCATCAAGCGGAGAGACGGTTTCCAATTTATCGGTTAAAAACAAATTCTCATAAGTTTGCATCATGAGATTAGTTACATTGTCATTGAGGGCATTATTAGCCGAGAGGACAACTGTATCGCGCAGGGTTTTAAAACCATCGACATACTTTTCGGCTTCTATCTCTGCCAATCCCAACTGGCGTAATACCTGAATTTCCAAGTCGTCACCGCGCCAGACAAAACGCAGATTTTCAAGACGGTTAACAGCATCTTTTTTCTCAATTGTATTATTATTACGCCCCAATGCCACCAATGATAATTCTGATTTGGTACGGTAGAGCGGATCTTCCTCTTGAGATAGCTTTGTCCATACGGAAATGGCTTCTTCTATTTCCCCGTTCTGACGTAAGATTTCACCCTTTAGATAGCGCACGCCATTCTTTTGTGAGTTTGTGAGCGTTTCTTTTTTCTCATCAAGAATTGCCAATAACCGATTTCCTGTATCAACATCACCATTGCGCAATGCGACCTCTACCAATTTAAGGATTAGCGGCGTGGATATACGATCCGGATATGAAAATAGCGCAGAAAAATCATTGGGCAGCGTGTTGATTGCCTGCTGCCAATCGCCCAAATGTGCCAGCGCCGCAGATTTCCACAAATTAATCTCAGGATATTTTTCCAAATCTTTTACAAACAGATCAGGCAAAGCCAAATCATATTGTCCGGCAAGAAAACTTGAAACGCCGCGCAAAGCAAGGAATGAGGCGCTCCGTTTTAATTGCGGCATAAAGTCCTGAGCGGTTAAGGCAAAACCTTTTGCCTCAACGCCGCGTCCATGTGCCAAATTAAGCTTTGCCATGGTCAGCAATCTTTCGGCTTGTCCTGCTTCGTTTTTACCACGGAGCGCGCCCAATAATATACGTTGGTTTTCTTCCAAAGCAGATTCGGGACCCATTTGCCATTCATTGAAATTAAATAAACGATTCTCTGACGGCGCGGCCTCGATAATGCTCGTTTGCTTTGCGGCGTTTTTTGAGATATCGGTCGCTTTTGTCAGAGCCAAGCCATCTTTACTTTTTAGTGTGACATCGGTTGATTTTACATCAACGGACAGGTCAGGATTTTTGATTAAAAAAGCAAATCCAACCGGACTTTTCAAGCTGGTAAAATCGATAAAATTATAATCCTGAATTGTATAAATTTCAGATGTATCAACAGCGATGGCCTTAATTTCATCCCCCGCTATAGGATCCTTAAAGCTTATCAGTGCTTTCTCGCTTGGCGCGGGATAAACAATACTTCCCGAACGTATTGCGTCGGTCTTGATGTCTTTACGTTGCGGCGTTGCCGGAGCTATTTTATTTTCACGCTGCAGTGACCCAAAAATGATACGCCAGTATAAGCTGCCACCTTCACCGGTCAGATAAACGTGATCGGGAATTTTTATCTGCCATAAGGTTGCCGTATTGTTGGCAACCTTATATTGCTTCATGTCACCAAATTGCGCCGCATTCACGCCCTCAATGTGCGGCTGAATCGGTAAATCGACGCGGTTAATGACAATCCATAAATATCCAAAACGTTCATAGGCGGCCATACGTACACCATCCGTTGATGATAATACAAAGGCATGCGGGTTATCATCACCTGCCGCCTTAACGGCTTTGCCTAAAATTGTTTGCGGCGGCGGTGCAAGCCCGATTGAAACAGGCTTTGGCGTTTTCTCTGAAGATGTTACGTCTTTCTTTTCCTCTTTTTTAGGAGGGGGGGCTTGCGTTTTTTTAGGTTCGGGTTCCGTCTTTACAGTTTCCTGTTCATCGCCCGCACTTGTTTCAACCTGCGGCGCGCTCTGATCGGATGGATAAATATCCAAAACCAATTTATTGCCCAATTGCACATCACGTAAAATGTCATAGGAATTTAAAAAGACAAAAACTTGATCCGGACTTTTGATCTGAAATTCTTTAATTAATTCAGAATCAGCACCCTGAATTTGTTTTGTATTTAACGTCACGGACTTTGTAAATTTAAGATCGATACCGTCTTTTGTTTTTGAAATCTTATAATCAGGCACATCGGCCTTTGCCCATTCAAGAACCAGCCTTTCATAGTCATCATGTTTGCCGAAACGAACGTCAACATTATCCGCTGCCATCCCAACGCTTGAGATACAACAACATAAAACCAGAAAAAACAGGTGTTTAAAGTGGGTCATATTTAATTATAAGTATAGCCAGTCCTGTGACCCGCCACAACCAGACTATTCAAGTTTCAAAGTTTTTTCAATTGATCTGCTACCATCATCAATCATCACATGTATATCAACGCGTCTGGATTGACTTTGACGTTGCTTTTCGTCTTTTTCTGGATTTAAATCATTGAAATGTACGCTGCTTTCGCCGCGAATTATTACGGGTTGTTGATATCCCGTTTTCTTTAAAATTGCCGCAACGGCCCCTGCACGATCCAAAGATAGTTCCCAGTTTGACGGATATTCGGAATTTGGATTTGTAATCGGCGCGGGATCACTATGCCCCACAATTTCAATTCTATTTCGGATGCGGGATAACGAATTGCCCAGCTTAAAAAGCTGGCGCGCGCCGCTTTCATTCATTTCGGATGATCCCGCATCAAATAGAGCCGCGCCCGAAAGAGACAATACCAAATGCCCATCCATTCTTTGAAACGACATTAAATCAGATGTTTGATCCATCAATTGTTTTTCGAGCAATGAATTTAAATAGTCCAAAGGCAGTGCGCGATTAAAATTCACTTTTGCAACATCAATAGTATCATTTGGCCCGGCATCTTCGCGTGGCCCGTTATAGACATGGAATTCTTTTTGTAATGCCGCCATTACTTCGCTCCATGATTGCTCCTCAGGCTCGCTCATGGCATAAAGCAAAACAAAGAATGTTAACATCAATGCCATAATATCAGTAAATGAAACAAGCCAAGGAGGAACACCATCCAAATCACCACGGCGGCGTCCATATAGATTACGGCGGCGTGTTGGCGGCGGCGTAGGTGCGGGTATTGTTGTTTGTGCTGTTTTATCTGATTTTGAAGAATTTTTATTCATTAGCCGCGCCCCCCTGCTCCGGTTGTGCTGGAGGCAGCTCTGATAGCTCTTCATACGGTTTAAAAATCAAATCCAGCATATTTTCACGGCCTTGTCGTAGCCCGATGCTCATAAAATGATCCGGTATTCCTGCCGTGCCCAAGCGGCGTGATAATTTTCCGATTTTATCGCGTGCGCTGCGAAATGCTTCGGGTTGTAATGATTTAAGGTCAATGGGGTCCGCTGTTGTTTTTAAGATCATATCAATGCGGTAACGTTGTCCATTATTCTCGGTTTGCAGCAAGGACACAAGCGTTGGTAAAAATGGCATTTCTTCGGACTCACCAATATCATCCAGATTTTGTCCCATTGCCAATATTGCTGTACTGAATTCGGCATAGGGGACTTCCACCATCATAATGCCGCGCTCTTTATTTTCTTTGATCTCGATTTGTGCGATGCGTCCGCGAAACAAATCTTTGATGCGATCGACCGTCGTTGTTTGCCCCTCCCCCTTGAATTCTTCTTCGGATTCAGAGGGACGCACGGATGGAAGGCGCTGTGCGATATTGGATGTTGCGCTGGAGAATGTATTTTGAAGGCTGCCTAAAATCGGGTCTGCTTTATTTTCCTCATATGAGGATAGCGCATTTAGAACGATAAAAAATGCCAGTAACATGATAAACATCGACAAGCCCAGAAGCTGAACTGACTTGGTGGATGATGACGATTCTATTCTGCGACGCCGATTATGCCTCATAATAATAGTTTAAGGCATTTCCTTCATGAATGAAACTGTGTTTGAGTAACCGATAAATTTAGGGGTAATCACAGCTATCAAATGTGACTTTCAAAAAGGACTTCGCCCCATCGGATAAAGTAAAGCGATATTCACGGTCTTTGATGACCATAGACGTCGTCAGAGGCAGAGTTCCGGTTTTTTCCTCTATTTCCCCGCCAAACTTTTTGAAAGTTACGGTTACAGGCTTGCCGATATCAAACCAGGCTTCGGGTTGTCCGCTAGAGTTTTTAGCAGATTCGCCCTTTGCCGTGACAACCGCCATGCCATCATCAAGCGTAATAACGCTATCAGGGCCCTTATAAGTTGGCGTGGCAACAATAAAACGTTTGGTTTGCGGGTCGGTGCAATTGCGTGGTGGTTGTGCGGAACGGATCACAAAAGATAAACGTTGCGGGCTGGCGCCTTCATCAAGACGGGTTTTAATCAAATCAAGTAACCCGCGCAATGGCCCCTTTGATGGAATGAGTGCCTCCATTTCGGTTTTTTGGGCGTTATAGCGCATATCGGCTTCTTGTTGCTTGGTTAGCGCATCAGTTAATTCATCGCGCATCGCGTCAGTATCTTGCTCGAGCGCACTGATTTGGCGTTCTTGTGATTTTATTTGCGCCGCATATCTCTGCCCGCCGAACCAATAACCAACCGCCACAGCAAACATCAGCGTCATCATCATAAATAAAAATGAAAAAAAGCGCTGTTGAGAACGACGTCTGTAGCGCGATTGCGGATTATAACGGTCAATCATACCAATTCTGCCTTATTGTGCCTGTTATTAAATTCCAAAATAGAACTTTGCTATAAAAATATACGTAACCCATAAAATAATCACAAGGGGCACGCCCGAAATTAAAAAGTCCCTGAATTTATAATGCCCGGGTCCCATCACCAGCAAATTAGTTTGATATCCAATCGGAGAGGCGAAAGAACAATTGGCGGCAAAGACAACCGTAATCGCAAATATCATCGGATCAACACCCAGATTTGCCGCCATATTCATGGCAATCGGTGTAAATAAAATCGCACATGCATTATTGCTGAGTACGTTTGTGGTAATGGCAACCAGAATAAATAACAGCGCAAGTTGTGCCAGATTGCCACCCGGAAGTGGCAATGTTAATAAAGAATTTGCAATAAATTGCGCGCCGTCCGATGCCTGTAGCGCGGTCCCGATGGCAAGCATGGAGCCAACCAGTAAGAAAATTTTACGATCAATCGCCCGTGTTGCTTGGCGGATATTCAGGCAGTTTGTCGCAATCATAACCACCGCGCCCGTTACCGCCGCCACCGGAATAGACATCAGCCCCGCCGCCGCCAAACTAATCACGCCCAAGAATATTACCGCCGCAAGAGGGGCTTTCTTAGGAACCGGTAATTCTTTTTTAGAGCCGGATAATAGGATAACATCGGCGTTATCCCGCGCCAGTTCAATCGAGGCCGGACTTCCCGCAACAAGTAATGTATCGCCCGGCTCCAGACGAATGCGCCCCAAACGGCGGCGCACAACGCGCGCGCGTCGTTGGATGCCTAGTACAATCACGCCAAATTGACGGTGAAAGTTGGCTTGTTCCAGAGTCATATCAATTAAGCGGGAGGCAGGCGGTATCATAACCTCCGCGACCAATCGGGTCATCTTTTTATCAATTTTATCATCGCCGCGCTCCTCCTCCGCAAGGCGATCATTCACGCGGTCAATCACCTCTGCTTCATCTTCAGATAAGAGAAAGCCCGGATATTTGGATAATACTACAGAAAGTTGATCACGCGTGGTTGCCACGATCATGACATCATTTTTTTCAATTTTATAGCCTTCAAAGGGCGGCAAGATTAAATGACCTTTGCGTTGAATAAGCTTGATATTCATTTCCGGTAATTTGGCGAAATGACCATTGATACATTCTTCACCGATCAGCGGGCTATCTTCATTAATATCAATCTCGGCAACGAATTCCTTTTTATCCCCAACCAGATCCTGCGTCATGGAAGAGCGGTCTTTTAAAATAAACGGAGCGATAAACAGCACATATATGAATCCTACTGCGGCCATCATGGAACCGGGAATTGTAAATTCAAAAAAATCCAGCGCTTCATAGCCAAGCTCTGTCATCGAACTTGAAACAAGCAAGTTTGTGGAGGAACCGATCAGGGTGGTCATCCCCCCCAAAATGGCCGCAAAACTGAGCGGGATCATCACCCGGCTTTGGGACACGCCCGAGGTTACAGCCAGCGCCTGAATAACCGGAATCGCAATAATCACAAGCGGTGTATTGTTTAAAAACGCACTGACGGTAGTAACGAACACCAAAATACCCGCGATAGACAGCCACGCCAGAATTTTACTAGAGGTCATAAACAATTCGGATAGCGGGCGCAAAGCATCAGTTTGGATAATCCCCTGCCCCATGACCAATAATGCCAATACCGCAATCAGAGAGGGATTGGCAAATCCCGCCAATAAGTGCGCGGCATCAAGCTGGTTTTTACCCGTGGCATCGGCAATCGGAAAAATCTGTCCAAAGAGCAAAAGCAGGGTAAGAATACCAATACTCGTTACCTCTAAGGGTACTTTTTCGCGGGCAAAGAGAACTATGGCTACGGCTGTCAGGAACAACACAAAGCACATATGATAAAAATTATCTTCTAGTAAAATCATCGCGTGAGTATAGCGGGATGTTTACGGGATGAATAGAGAGAGTTTTGAAAGTTTAATCCGAATCTCCATCAAAGAACTCAAGCCCTGATGCTTCGATCGTTGTTAGGTTTTTAAGACCAATGCGGATGGAAATTTGGGTTTCGGCGTCACCGGAGTTGTCATTTGTTAAATCACGTTCGATAAAAGAGCCGATGCTGAAACATTCCGCAACGTATTCAAGGCCGCCATCGGCTGTGCGGAGGCCGGGGTCTATTCCCAGATCATATGTTGCACCGCCGCTGACATACCAGTTTTCATTCAGGCGCAGACGGCTTTTGCCGATAAATTGTTCGCGGGTTTCATCAAAACTGGTTCCCGGAATTGATTTGGAGAAAAAGTATAACCCGTTGAGCGCCAAACGATCCCCCTGATAGCCTGCATCAACCTCATGCGCTTTGGATTGGAAGCTGTTGCGGTCAAGTCGGGTGCGATAATTCACATTAAATCTATCTTTATAGCGTGTTGATAATTCCGCCACATAATCAGAGCTTTTCTCACGAAGGCCAGATCCGGCTGGGAAAAAATTATCTTCTTTAAAATGATAGCTTTGCCCCATAAACCCGCCAAGTTCAAAGTCATTCGCGCTATAGTAAGTTGAGCGCAAACCATATGTTACGCGGGAGCGGTCTTCGATACGGTCAAAACCAGTAAAGCGATCGGCATCAAACAGGTTATTTACACTGACTTGGATATCCTGACTATCTTCATTGGTGATATCCGCCTGATTATTGACATTGCTGATACCTGTCACAGACACAACAGGTTCAACCACAATATCTGACCCACTTTGCTGTAATGATTTAATGAAAGGATAAGCCACTTCCAGATTTGCAAAAACATAGCCCCGCGCTTTGTCTTCGCTATCTTGCCCCGGACGATCAGTTAGGTAATACAAATCGCCGCGCACGCCAAGATCAAGGGTAGTCACAAGACCAATGTCGGTTTTACGATGCCCCTGCCAGCCAAGCTCAGTTGTAAAACGGTTGGTATCGGGATCATTCCCATCGCGATGCAGGCTGAGGGCTGATACATCGAAAGCCCAGCGCCCACCAAGCGTTTGCCCTGCATCCCCCAAAAATGAGGCATTCATTTCGGGAAAAATATTCGGGCTGTTCGATTGTTGATCTAAGATACGTACATCTTGAAAGCTGATCAATCTGGCATCGGCATAATCACGACCATCAAAGCGTTCAACGTAAAGCTGGTTTTCCAAAATATCATCATCAGAAATATCATATTGACGCAGATATTGATCATCGGAAGTTAGATTAATATCAAACCCGCTGCGCCATTTTTCATCTATATTCCACATGCCGGATGCTTCCAGATTGCCGCGAAAGGACTTATCCAATTCCACATTTGTGCCGGCATCGGAAATAATGCGGCTGGAGTATGTCGTTGTACCGCTGAGATCAACAACCGCATTTTCGAAACGTTGGCGATATTCTCCATTCAAAAGCGGGGTTTCTTTTGAGTAAGCAGTAATTCCGATTGTCGCGTCCTTACTCTCATCAAATGCATAATAATAGGAGCTGCCTACATATCCGCCAAGTTCACTATCAAAGCCGAGCGTCGGACTCACGAAGCCGCTTTTTTGTGTTTCGGTGCCATCGGGGTGGGAGAAATAAGGCATCCATAGAATGGGAACACCTGCAACATCGAAAGTTGCATCCTCGTAAGACACGCGCTTATCTGCGCGATCATGAATTACTTTATCGGCCCGTAATTGCCATGGCGGGGCGGCATCAGGGTTGGTTTCACAAGGCGCGCAAGTTGTGTAGGTTGCACTTCTCAAGGTAACTTTGTCACCCACATCATCGTGGCTGCGCTCTGCGTAATTGGCGGTGAAGCGTCCGCCATCACCTAAAATACCTTTGATATGAGAAATGTATCCTTCGCGCATTTTATCGCGCATCTGTACTTTTTCGGCAAAATATTGTGAGCCATCTGTTTCAGTTAGCGTGACATTGCCAACCGCCGTGACTTTATCTTCCTGGATTTTGTAAAGAATACTATCTGCCGTAACGACGCGGCCTTCCTGCTCCAGTCGCACATTACCGATGGCGGTCACAACTTTATCATCTTCATCATATAACAGTTGATCCGCGTCAAAATTGACGGGGGCTTCCTCTGACTTTGCAGGGATTGATCCGCACAGCAACGCAAAAACAAGAGCCATATGACAAAAGAAAAATCTCATTTTTTTCTTATAAACGAATTCTCAAGATAGACAAAGGCTTTCACTTCTTTTATGACTAAACCATTCACAGAAAAAAACATTAGCAGGAGACATTTCATGCCTTTTATCGCCGACCGCCTTTCCCGCATTAAACCATCACCGACCATTGCCGTCACCAATAAAGCCAAAGAGTTGAAAGATGCAGGTAAAGATGTAATTGGTCTTGGCGCAGGGGAGCCGGATTTTGATACCCCCGATCACATCAAATCCGCCGCAAAACATGCCATGGATAAAGGCGATACAAAATATACCGCAGTAGATGGAACCGTTGCCTTAAAAAAGGCCATTCAGGCGAAGTTCAAACGTGATAACAATTTGAGCTATGAGCTTAATCAAATTTCCGTTGGTACAGGCGGAAAACAGATATTATACAATGCGTTAATGGCAACACTTAATCCAGGAGATGAAGTTTTAATTCCCGCGCCATATTGGGTCAGCTACCCCGATATGACCCTCCTTGCGGAAGGAACGCCCGTTGCGATTGAATGCACGCAAGAGGATAATTTTAAGTTGACGCCTGAAAATCTGGAAGCCGCCATAACACCCAAAACCAAGTGGATTATATTTAATTCTCCGTCCAATCCCACTGGTGCGGGATATAGCTGGGATGAATTAAAAGCGCTGACTGATGTTTTGCTGAAATATCCGCATGTTTATATCATGACCGATGATATGTATGAGCATTTAGTGTATGACGATTTTAAATTCTGCACACCGGCGGAAGTTGAGCCAAAATTATATGATCGCACCCTGACGATTAACGGGGTTTCCAAGGCTTATTCCATGACTGGTTGGCGCATTGGTTATTGCGGCGGCCCGGTTGATTTAATTAAGGCCATGTCAAAAATCCAATCACAGAGCACATCTAACCCCTGCTCTATATCTCAAGCGGCCGCCGTTGAGGCGCTGAATGGGGATCACAGTTTTATGGCCCCGTGGTTAGCGGCATTTTCCGAACGCCGCGATTTGGTCGTAAACGCCCTGAACGCCTGTGAGGGGTTAAGCTGCCCCAATCCGGAAGGCGCATTTTATGTGTATCCATCCTGCGCAGGGTGTATCGGCAAACAAACGCCAGATGGAAAAACGATTAAAACGGACGAAGATTTTGTAACGTATCTGCTTGAGCATGTCGGCGTTGCCTGCGTGCAAGGCGCGGCATTCGGATTATCACCGCACTTTAGAATATCTTATGCGACATCTAAAGATAATCTAATAGAGGCCTGTAAACGAATAGAAAAAGCGTGTTCTGAACTTAGCGGCGAAGCCTCAATCGCCGCCTAATAAACCGGAGAAAAAGCCTCCCTTTTTCGGGGAGGTTTTTTGCTTTTTGGTTTGTTGTTTTTTACGATTTTGCTTCGCAACTGCATTCTTTTTTAACAGATCGCAGATAATTTTAAATCCTTCGCGGTTTTCATCAATAATCATATCAGCGAAATTCTTTAATTTTTCCAAATTTTCGGGGCGGGCATCATCGATTTGTTCACTAGGGAAATTTTCAGGACGATTTGTGGCGACAACGCTTTTGTTAAAAACATAAAGCTGGTTGCCGATCTCTTCCTGAAAAGCATCTATTAGCGCGGTTTCAGATGCATGAAAAAGAATATTAATCAGTGGCAAATCATTAGCAGGATCAACCACACCAAGCGCGCCCATTTGATTCCAATCATCTTTATTTACCGAGCGATTGGTGTGCCCCGTTCCAAGAACCAACATAATCACGTTCGCATTGGGCGGAACGTGATTTTTGATAGCGCCGTGATAGCTGATACATGGATTATCAAAAATTGAACCATCAATACCAGAAACGTACTTCATCTCCCCCGTATCAGGATAGCGTATCGGAAAATGGTGACAGGGAAAGAATGAAGGCGCAGCGCAACTGGCGAGCACGGCATCCGCCAGTTTAACTTCCATATTTGTTGGCTTACCATAGCCGGAATCCATATGTTTCAACCAAATAGCATGACCACCACTATCATTAAAATTATTCTTTGTCCGCACCGGCATATTGCCGGTTTCATTATATTCCTCAATGACAGAGAAATGTCCGCCATCTATATTATAAACTGGAATGACTAAGCTTGCTCGAGCGTTTTGAAGTTGGGCATGTCCGAACAATAAACGCAAAGCACGTTTAAAATGCTTTGAATCGTAATGCCCATGCTTAAACAGCCATTTTAGTTGATTCAAGCGCATGGTGCGATTATTAAAGTCATGTAGTAAACCGCGAAAGGCACGAAAACGATCCGGTGGGAAAATCCGCAATCCCTCACGCTCGTAAAAGCGCACCATTTGTTTGGCTTTATATTTTGGCTTATCGGGATTATCCGGATCCGGCAATGTCAAAGCGGCATTCAGGATTGATCCGGTTGAGGGACCACAGAACACATCAACCATATCAGAGATAGGCAAACCGGTCTCTTCCTCGATTTTTGCGATCATATGCGCGGGCACCAAGCCGCGCATACCGCCGCCGGCTGTAAATAAAATAACGTATGTTTCTTGCTTTTCCACTAAACTATTATAACACAACAAAAAAATCCGGGTCACGACATTTCTGCCGCGCCCGGTGAGTTAAACAGGGAGGTTGTACCAAAGGTACAAGACGATATTACTATCGACAGCACACGTATAATGGCAAAGCCATAAGTTTGCAACCTCTATTTGAGGGGCAAAATATGCATAAAAACAAGGGCTTATATAAGCACCTCCTAAAATAGCAATCAGAACAACTTATAGTAGGTGACTTATTATTTTCTTCTAATTTTCCACTACATGAAGATTATTTAGCAGAAATTCTCTGAAGATAGAGATTCGGCGTGAATGACGTCTCTCTTCCGGGTACACAAAATAAATATCCACAGGATCACGCGTTTCTTCCTCCAGAACGACTTCCAGACGATCCATGTAATGACCCACCATATATTTGGGAAGCATTGCAATTCCCGCCCCGCGTCGTACGGCACGAAAAATTGCGTAAAGCGAATTAATCATAATGATATTGTAATCTGTTTTGGGATCAACGCCCGCCAAATCAAACAAATAATTAGTTTGAGAGAATGGCTGTGCCACATTTTGCGGATAACCAATTAGAGTATGATTTTTTAAATCCGCCGCCGTCTTCGGCATTCCGAATTTTTCGACATATTCTTTTGACGCATAAATCTGAAATTGTAGAGAGGCAAGGTGACGTTGAATCAGATCCTGCTGATCCGGCCTGTAAAGACGAATAGCGACATCTGCTTCACGCATACCCAAATTATAAATGCGGTCATCCATAAGAATCGTAATTTGCAGATCAGGGTGATTCTCTCTTATTGATGCCAGTCGCGGCACAAGCCAGGTTGATCCGACAAATTCAGATACGGTAATGCGCAACGGCCCATCTTCGCGTTGTTTAGAATCCTGTATTTGCCCTTCGACATTCGAGAGCTTTTCAAAGACTTCATGGGCGGAATTATAGAGAAGCTCGCCCTGCTCGGTTAGGACAAGGCCACGGGCATGGCGGTGAAATAATAAAACGCCAAGGCTGTCTTCAAGCCCGCTGATCTGGCGTGAAATTGCCGATTGGCTGAGATTAAGAATCTCCCCCGCATGCGTAAAACTGTGGGCATCCGCCACAATACAAAAAGTCCTAAGTTTGTCCCAATCCATAGCCATGATTTATTATTAAAGGAAAAAATTAAAACTGGGAAGAGCTATGTATTTTCTGTATGCCTAATATTTATAATAAAAAAAATATCCCTGTCAGGAATAAATTAATAGAGAGTTTCAATCATAATCCCGCCTGATAGAATTGAAGATATTACAAGGCATGTTGATTACTCATTCTTCAGCATCATGGTAATATGTAGTTCAAATGAATTTATCTGAATCCATTTATAAATACTAAGATGCCCCCAAATACTTATCTGCCTCAAGAGCGGCCATGCAGCCCATGCCGGCGGCGGTGATGGCTTGGCGGTAGATTTTATCTGTTACATCGCCTGCTGCAAACACACCTGGAATGGATGTCTGGGTTGTGTTTGGTTTTACCAAAATATAGCCTTCACTATCCATCTCCATTTTACCTTTAAAAATCTCGGTTGCAGGATCGTGTCCAATCGCGACGAACATGCCCTCTACGGCAAGATCAGAGCCTTCGCCTGTTTTTACGTTTTTTAGGAGCAATCCGGTCATGCCGGGGATACCACCATCTTTCGCAGCGTCCTCTCGGGTGATACCCACGACATCTTCCACGACATGATCCCAAATTACTTCAATTTTTTCATGGGCAAATAAACGTTCCTGCATAATTTTTTCGGCGCGCAAACTGTCACGTCTATGAATAAGGGTCACTTTTGAGGTCATATTGGCGAGAAACAGCGCCTCCTCTACAGCAGAATTTCCACCGCCGATGACGGCAACAGGTTTGTTACGATAAAAAAAGCCGTCGCATGTTGCGCATGCGGACACCCCAAGACCTTGAAATTTATATTCCGATTCAAGTCCTAGCCAACGCGCCTTTGCACCTGTGGAAATTATAATTGTATCCGCTGTATAGATTGCCCCGCTCTCCGCCGTTGCTTTCATCGGTCTGGCGGCAAAGTCGACATCGGTGATAAAATCATGAATGGTTTTTGTGCCCACATTCTTTGCCTGCGCCTGCATTTGCTCCATCAGCCATGGCCCCTCAATGGGGTCAGCAAAACCGGGATAATTTTCAACGTCGGTTGTAATTGTTAACTGGCCACCCGGCTCACGCCCTAAGATCTGGATCGGCTCTAAACCTGCGCGCGCCGCATATATTGCCGCCGTATATCCCGCAGGGCCAGAGCCAATAATTAATACTTTTGTATGTTGTGTATCTGTCATAAGCCTAACCTAGAAATCTTTTTATGCCTCGTAAAGGCTTATTCGTTGCCTATCCCCAATTTGTTACGAAGTTCGCTTGCTATTGTGTCTGCTTCACGTAAAGGGGGATAGTGATACGGCGATAAATCCCCTGTAAAGCGCCGCGCATATCCCTTATCTATTATATGATCATGAAATAAATCAATGCGCCGCGCGCCGCCCGGCATGGGAATAATATATGTCGGCTTTCCCGTTGCCAAAGCGTCAGAAATCATGGAGACACTATCAGCTGTCACCAATATAAAATCGGCGTAGGCCAAATAAGCCAGATAGGGGTTATCACCCTGCCCATTCCAAAAATGTACAGAATTACCGCCGGGAAATGCGGATGTTAAGGCAGACATATTCTGTGATCCCGTACGGCGCGATGCGGTTATTAATAAACTGGCATGATGAGTATTCTGTATGTTTTGTAAATCGGCGATCAAGGATTTAATGGTTTTGTCATCCATATCATATGCCTTGCTTTTGCCACCGATTAAAACCGCAATGCGCGGTGAGCTAAACGACTCGAATTGAGGATGTGCGATTTTCGCCGCTTCCAAAGCTTCATCAGAAATTTTATTCGGCGCCGCATCCGTAACCACAACATTATGACCGCGCATGGGATCATGATAAGGAACGGCCACCATATCAAACTGAGTCGCCGCCACGCGCGGATCTTGGATATGTAGGGTAAAAGTATGCCCGTTACTTTGTTTTTTTATAAACCTAGATGCGGCAACCGCCTTACGCCCGCTTGTAATTAGTAAATCAGGCCATGGTGCAGGCCAGTCTTTATCGAATGTTGATGCACATTCAAAGCCCAACCACGGCGACAATGCCGCCCAAGGTTGCTTGAGGGCAACTTTAAACACCTTGGCTTTCACACCGAGTGCATTGGCAACCCCGATACATTGATTTTCGGTTCCCGCCATGCCTTCGGTTACAATCCAGCATGATAATTCCCTTGTTATTTTCATAAAAATATATTTTTATCTTGATATCATTTTACTTGATCTTTATACCATATAACTTAAATCAAAGTATCGATAAGATCCTATACATATAAAACATACAGGGCAAAATGAGACGTCAAAAACTTGATAGAACAGACTTGCGAATTTTAAAAAAAATCCAAGACGATGGTAGAATTACAAATGTAGAATTGGCTAAGTATGCTGGTATCTCTGCGCCGCCATGCCTTCGTAGAGTACGTAGTTTAGAAGAATCTAATATTATCAGAGGATATTCCGCAGATATTAACCCCAATAGTCTGGGCTATGGTATTACGGTATTCACGCAAGTTAAGCTTGAAAGCAACAAGGACAAAGATCTTAAATCTTTTGAAGAAAAGATGTCAGAGTTTGAAAATGTTCGTGAATGCTATTTACTGTCAGGTGATATCGATTATCTGCTAAAAATCGTTGCGAAAGATTGGGACACATATCAACACTTTCTAACAAGCGAATTAAACGCCATCGCAAATGTGTCATCGGTCAAAACATCACCGATCATGAAAACACCAAAGAAACTTCAAGGCATTCCGATCGACGGTTAGTTCGATTAGATGATTAAATCCAGCTTACGTCCACAATCTCGTACTTACGCTCGCCTTTTGGGGTGACGACAGTAACACTGTCATCTACAGATTTTCCGATTAATGCACGTGATAGCGGCGCAGTAATTGATATTTTTCCATCTTCAGCGCTGGATTCATATTGTCCGACAATCTGGATCGTTTGTTCTTCGCCTGTATCTTCATCTGCAATCAGAACGGTTGCCCCAAACTTCACGGAATCGCCTGACATTGTAGAGACATCAATCACCTGGGCATTTGAAAGCGCACCTTCTAGTTCTTTAATGCGCCCCTCAATAAAGCTTTGTTGTTCACGCGCCGCATGATATTCGGCATTTTCAGATAGATCCCCATGCTCCCGCGCGGTTGCAATCGCCTGAATTACGGTTGGGCGCTGTACTTTTTTCAAATCTATTAATTCGGCTTCAAGAACTTTATGTCCTTGAACAGTCATCGGAACTTTATCCATCTTATCCTCTTAGGTGTAAAAACAAAAAAAACCGCCCTCTCGGCGGATATAAAACTAATTTAGAACAAATCCGGTAAAGGGTCAAGTTGCGTCGCTGCGGACATGTTTTTTTAAACGCTCCAAATCAAATGGTGGTAATGGCTTTGAAAAATCCAGCCCTATATTTTGCGCGTAATCTTGAAAAACTTTATTTTCATTTTGCCCCAGATAGCCCCATAAGCGATTTAAATGTATAAGGTAAGATGTTTTATTTAAAGTATAGGCGACTCGGATAAATTGACCGATAACACGCAAATGAAAATGCAAGGAAATATAATTATACCAAAGCATTACATCATTTTTCTTATCCAATACATAAGCATCCTTGCAATCCCTAATAATTTTGGGATCCACATGACGCCGCGCATCATGTAATAAATTAACCAAATCATAGACTGGCGGACCGTACATTGCGCCTTGAAAATCCAAAAGACCGATTTGACCATCCGGCAAAACCATCATATTTGGCGGCTGAAAATCTCCGTGGACAAAGCCGAACGGAATCTCTGGCAGATCTGCTTCTATTTGCTTCATCATGGAAAAATACCCCGCGATATCATCATCCGACACAGGCCTGTCGAAATAATATGGCAGAAACCAATCGGCAAAACGTCGTCCGAATTGATAGATGCGCGAGTCCCTAAAAACCGGGAGCGTTCGCGCGACATCTTGCGGGATTGCTTTTAAATCAAAAAGCATGTTCGTCGCACGGCTATATAAATCCTCTTTGTCATTTTGCGAGATATTTAACAGCGCTTTTTCGAACGTAATATCACCAAAATCTTCCAATAATAAAAGTCCGTTTTGTTCATCGACCGCATAAAGCTTGGGGACCTTTATGCGCGCCGCAGATAGAAGCTTTTGAACGTTCAAAAATGCAGAGATTTCGTGCCCAACCAAGGCCTGCTTATGGCCATCGGGGGCGCATTCCATCAAAATGTAGCTTTTTTTATCCTGCGTAATACGATGATAATGACGCGGGGCCATATCAGATGTTATTTCCGCTAACTGAAAGCGTCCCGTCAATTCTTTCGACAAAAAGGCTTGCCGCCGCTCTTGGGAAGTTTGAAACCAATCCTGCTCACTCATAATATTAGATTAGGACTGTTTCTTCTTCCCCGCAAGACGAAGAATGGCATCAATATGGGATTGGGACGCTTGTTTTTTCTTCATGGGGGCAGAAAAACTCTCTTGGGCGAATTTTGCAGGTGCGCCCATGGCAAAACTTTTTAAAAGCTCTTTACCAAACTCGCCCTCAGATTCGGATTTATGAATAACAGCCTCTTCAATGGGAGCCGGTTCGCCACGACTAATTTTAGCTGTCACACGTTCAATGGCATGCGCAACAATTCCGGTCATATGCGGATTTGCAATCCCCTGTAATAATCTTTGATCTTGCGCGCACCACTTGGTTATGAGCTTACGCGCCTTTAGAGCATTACCTTTTGATAATTTTAGCGCCTCGCGGATGCGGTTTTCCGTATATGTCGTACTCATGGCTATAGTGTCTCATATTTTGCCTAAGAATACATTTATTTATTTACTTACAAACCTTGTTATGACTATATTCTTTATAGAATGAGACCAGAAAAAGAAGATAAACGCGCCGCCGCCCTTCGTGAAAATTTAATGAAACGCAAAGAGCAAAAAAAAGAGCGGAAAGAAATCACGCAACCTCCACAAAAAAATAAGACTGCGCCATGAACGCCCTTGAGAATTTAAAACAGCAAACCGCTAACCAAGCCGCAGGCGGTATGATGCCCGGTATTTTGGCCGATAACCAGATCCGTGAATTGGCCATGACGCGCGATATGATTTCCCCATTTGTCGAGTCGCAAAAGCGCGACGGAATTATCTCCTATGGCCTGTCATCTTATGGGTATGATGCGCGATGCAGTGACGAGTTTAAGATTTTTACCAATATTGATAATGCGATTGTTGATCCAAAAAACTTTTCCGATACCAGTTTTGTTGACCGTCAAACTGATGTTTGCGTTATACCGCCGAACAGCTTTGTTTTAACCCGATCAGTTGAATATTTTAAAATTCCTGAAGATGTGCTGGTGGTATGTTTAGGAAAAAGCACCTATGCCCGATGCGGATTGATTGTGAATGTCACACCGCTGGAACCCGGATGGGAGGGCCATGTGACGCTGGAGATTTCCAATACAACTCCCCTGCCCGCCAGGGTTTACGCCAATGAAGGCGTGGCACAATTCTTGTTTTTTAAAGGCTCGGCGCCATGTGAGGTGAGTTATTCCAAAAGAAGCGGGAAGTATATGGGACAGCGCGGCGTGACGTTACCGAGGTTGTAAGGAAGTAAAAAAATGGATAATAACAAAAGTCTTATAAAGTGCACTTTCTGCGATCATTCTTATTACAAATGGGCACAGTCTTGCCCAAAATGTAGCGGTCCAAATATAAAACAAAGAAAATTTGTAATTAACGGGTGCTTATGTGTCTTAATCATCATGTTATTGCTGTTTAGTTACCTCAATTTTTTTGGCTACTTAGAACATCTTAACAAAGGAAGCCTGGACGATATTGCAATAGAAAACATTGAAAATTAATATGGCATTGAAATGAAACCCTCTTATTTTGATAAAGATTATCAAATTCTGCATGCGATATTTTTCTGTGTCATGTTCATGATAACTTGCTTTCATATTTATGGTTACTTTAATGCATATGGTAAATATTATAGTAGAAAATAAAAAAGAATGATGTTATACGGCGTTACGAAAACTGTAACCAGCAAGAGATAAGCACATATGACCATTAACTTAGCAGACCGCGAAACAATTCTAACCGTAACAACCAAAGATATGTCACCCGCCTTTGCATGTGCCGTTCAGGATGTCGGGACATATTATTTTGCGTGTGTAAGTATCAATTCGCATTTTAGACCTGCTTTATCTCTAGATCGCAGTGAGGGATCTATCAGGGTATATCGTGATGATGCCTTATATTCCGAATCCAGAGCGATTATTACCTGGGGCGGAATGGCGGAGACACATCGTATTTGTGGATTATCTAAAGAATTCTATTCCGGTGGAAACAGCTCAGCGGAAAAAATACCTTATTTGATGGCATATACCTTTCAAGAAGGTGACATATTAACTTTGCGTTGCCCGAATTTAGAAAGTGAAGATTTAAGCACCCAGGAGAGATGGTCTATTGAGGGGCAGTTAAAACATCATTGGCAGAGACAAGGCGACTTTATTAGGGGTATGCAACGACGTATGGATGACCCCGTCGCCGAACATCTTAAGCAGAAAAAAATCATTGGCGAGAATGCCATGAGTTCAACAGCAATAAAGGCCGAGGCACAAACGCACCATGCACAAGCTTTAAAAGAGTTTTCATTTATTCCGGAAGCCGGTTAACCAATTCGCTTAATTCAACTCCATTGAATTTGGGAAGAGCGCTGTTTTATGGCCTTGCATGCAATAAAAAGCTTCAAAATTCTGTAAAATTTGCTATAACAGAGGGATGAATACTCCCCTGCCACAAACCACCATAGAACCACAGCCCGACACTTTAAATAAAGTGGCGGAAACTATTGATTTAATTCAGCCGGAAGTTAAGACGTCAGAGCTTGATAAAATTGTTGTGCGCGGCGGGAGAGAATTAAAAGGCGATATCCGTATTTCCGGTGCGAAGAATGCCGTTTTAAAACATATGTGCGCCGCGCTTTTGACCGAGGAAGCCGTGACATTTACCAATGTCCCCACGGGACTGCGTGATGTGCGGTTTTTGGGGCAAGTGCTCTCACATTTGGGGATGAACGTCGCGCTGTCTTCGGATGGCAAGGCGATTTTACGGGCGCAAGAGATTAAAACCCATATTGCCCCCTATGATTTGGTGCGAAAAATGCGCGCGAGCGTTCTGGTTTTAGGGCCGCTTTTGGCGCGGCATGGGGAGGCGCATGTGTCCCTGCCCGGCGGATGTTCGATTGGCGGTCGTCCGATTGATCTACACTTGCGCGGGCTGGAGGCCATGGGCGCGGAAATTGAAATCGACAGTGGCTATATTAAAGCCAAAGCACCGACAGGCGGATTAAAGGGCGCGATCATTGATTTTCCTTTTGTATCCGTTGGCGCAACGGACCAGCTTTTGATGACGGCCACGCTTGCGAAAGGTGAGACTATTTTAAGGAACGCCGCACGGGAGCCGGAAATTGTTGATCAAGGTAATGCTTTAATCAAAATGGGTGCGAAAATTGAAGGGCTCGGCACGTCTGAAATTCGTATTCAGGGCGTTGATAAATTACACGGAACAACACATGCGGTGGTTGCAGACCGTATCGAAACAGGCACATATTTATGCGGCCTGGGTTTAACGGGTGGCAGTTTACGTTTGAAAAATACACATATTGATTTAATGCCGTCCCTGATTGCGCCTTTGATGCGCGCAGGATTGGATATACAGCAAGAGGGTGATGATATTATCGCCAGCCGCAGGCATGCTCTGGTGCGCGGCACTGATATCATGACAGAGCCGCACCCCGGCTTCCCAACCGATATGCAGGCGCAATTCATGGCGATGATGTGCTTGTGCGAAGGTGCCAGCATGATCACCGAAACCATTTTCGAAAATAGATTTATGCATGTACCGGAATTAAACCGCATGGGCGCAAATATTTCCGTACAGGGACAATCCGCAATTGTGCGCGGTGTCAAGAAGCTGACCGGCGCCGAAGTGATGGCAACCGATCTACGTGCCTCGGTTGCCTTAGTTCTTGCTGGCATGGTTGCCGAGGGCGAGACCGTTGTAAACCGCATTTACCATTTGGAACGGGGCTATGAGAATATTGTTGAAAAGCTGTCCGGCGTTGGGGCGGATATTCGCAAAGCATAAGTTTGCAATAAATTGTTATTTTTAATAATATAATAAAACAAATATACAGAGGAAAATATTATGGGTGAAATTTCAGGCGCACAAGCAGCTTCCACAGAAAAACAGTATACGCATGCAGATAGACAATATGATACCATTCGTAACGTTGTTGGAAATCATCATGTTCCTTCTGATCTAAGCTTCGATGTAACAATGCATTTACTGGATAGTTCCCCATTATCAAAGTTAGGCATTACGGAACGCGTAAATAGCCTGATTGAGAAAATTTCTGCCGTTGAAATTCCTGCCGGTGCACCTGGATTACATGGAATATCTGCCGAAGTGCATCGCAATAACGCCGTCAAAAGCGTTAAGGATATAGTACAAAGAAATATTTTCCAGTTAAATGGAAGAGAATGGGATTATCATACAAAAAATGCTTTTTCTTGGATCCGTGGCAACGTTGAAGATGGCGCAGAAATTGAGAAAGAAGCCTTAGCCATCGGAGAAGAGCTAAATATTTTAGGCTACTGGAAAAATGAGGGTAGTACACCAATTAATGATTGCGTTAATATCGTTGAAAGAAGAAGGGGTGATGAAGCGCCTAAAACTGAGAACGCCTATGAAGCTGTATCATAAATCACTTCGCAACTTCGCAACTTCGCGTTAAAACATTTTTATGACCCAAAAACTCATTCTTGCTTTACCAAAAGGGCGTATTCTGGATCAGGTGATGCCTATTCTGGAGCGTTGCGACATTCAACCGGAAGATGCTTTTTTTAACGATAAGGATCGCGGGCTACGCTTTACAACAAATCATGCGCATTTGGACATCATCCGTGTACGTGCATTTGATGTGGCAACATTTGTGGCCTTTGGGGCGGCACAATTGGGCATTGTGGGATCGGATGTCATTGAAGAGTTCCGATATGAGGAGCTGTTTTCCCCATTGAGCCTAGGAATCGGTAAATGTCGTTTATCTGTGGCAATGAAATCAAATGATCCGGAGAAGAAAAATCCGAAAAGTTGGTCACACATAAATATCGCCACAAAATATCCCAATCTGACACGTAAACATTTTGCCAATAAAGGCATTCAGGCGGAATGCATCAAGCTAAGCGGCGCCATGGAAATTGCCCCCAATCTGGATTTATGCAGACATATTGTTGATCTGGTAGAAAGCGGATCAACTCTTAAGGCTAATGGTTTAGAAGAGATTGAAACCATTTTGGATGTCTCCTCTTATCTTGTGGTAAATAAAACCGCATCGAAGGTTATGCAGAGTGATATTGATGGATGGATTGAACGCTTTAGGAGTGCGCTCCGTTAAATCCACCCTTATAAAAGCTTTACATTTATGATATGAAAGATCGACTTTCATCATTAAGGACACATAATGTTTCGTAACTTTTTTCTGCCACTTTTTTGTTTTTTCTCTTTGACGCTTTCCGCCTGTGCAGAGCCGTCAGCAGACTTAAATCCCGATCATAAAGTTGACCCCAAAGTTGATATTATTATGGGCGCAGACACAGCCCCGAATGAGATGATTGCCTATCTATCACCCGGATGCATTCATTGTTTGGCGCTGGCACAACATAGCCTATCCGGTATTAAGGCATTATATGTGGATACCGGTAAATTACGAATCGTATTTCGCGACATTCCCGGATTTGTTCCCGGAAGTGGAGGCGCCGATGAAACATATCTAAAAGCGCAAGATGTAAGTATTGCACTGGGCGTTAATATGCGATGCGCGTATCATTATGGCGATGTGAATGATTTTACTAAGACCTTTGATATTATTTCTTATGCCGTCGGAAAAGGTGCCCGATTTGATAGAGCTCAGAATTGGCCCTACTATAACGAGCAGGCCATGGGCGTTGTAAATGATAATTTGGCACGGAAGAATTTAAGTACAGAAGAAGAGCTAAAAACCTGTACAAACGGACCATTAACGAATGAGTTTTACAATGTTTTTGATCGTAACCTATTAATTTTTAAGGATGATTTAAAACTAACCAGCTTGCCTGCATATTTTTTAAATGGTGAACAAATTGATTTAACAACCGGAAAAGCAGACAGAGTTTTAATGCATGCTCTGGCAGCTAAAATAAATCCCTCCTCCGAAGAGTAGACATTTAAGGCGGGGTAATCAGGAACTTTCTAAAAAACATTTGACAAGTCCGCATAAATCCGTATATTTCGCACATTCTAACGTTTACGATCTGGAATTACGGATCGGCACAAAATGAAAGGTTAAGTATATGGCTCGTATTGCCGGGGTTAACGTACCCGATAAGAAACGCGTTCCAATCGCGTTAATGTATGTTCATGGAATTGGACGTACCACTGCATTTAAAATTTGTGAAGAACTGAAAATCGACGTTCAGACCCGCATGGCGGATTTGTCCGAAGATGATCTGAATTTGATTCGTCAAAAAATCGATTCCGATCTGACTATCGAAGGGGACTTACGTCGTCAAGTATCGCTGAATATTAAGCGTATGACTGATATGGCTTGCTATAAAGGCCTTCGTCACCGTCGTGGTTTGCCAGTTCGTGGTCAGAAAACAAAAACAAATGCGCGTACGCGTAAAGGTCCGGCCAAAGCAATTGCCGGCAAGAAGAAATAAGGAATAGACCATGGCTAAACCAACAAAAAAAGTGACCAAGAAGAAGGTCAAAAAGAATATTCACACAGGACTGGCAATGGTTCTGTCTACATTTAACAACACGATTGTGACAATTACCGATATGCAAGGTAATGCGATTGCATGGTCAACTGCTGGTGCGATGGGCTTTAAAGGCTCACGTAAATCCACACCTTATGCGGCGCAGATCGCCGCTGAAGATGCGGGACGTAAAGCACAAGAACATGGCATGAAGGAACTAGACGTGAAAGTGAAAGGTCCGGGCTCTGGTCGCGAATCTGCACTACGTGGTTTGCAATCCGCCGGATTTACGATTAAATCCATTAAGGATATCACGCCAATTCCACATAATGGATGCCGTGCACGTAAACAACGCCGCGTTTAAGATTTAACTTCAATTGAAGGATATAAGTATATGACACAATTACAAAAAAACTGGATGGAATTGATCAAGCCAAATCAGATCAATTTAAAACAAAAGAATAATCCAAATATTAAAGACATCGTTGTCGAGCCTTTAGAGCGCGGCTTTGGTCTAACACTTGGTAATGCATTGCGTCGCGTTTTGCTATCCTCCCTTCAGGGTGCGGCCGTGACAGCGGTTCAGTTTGACGGATCAGTTTTACATGAATTCTCTTCCATCGAAGGCGTTCGTGAAGATGTGACAGATATTATCCTGAACATTAAAGCGATTCCGGTTTCTCTTCATACAGAAGGACCGAAAAAAATGCGTCTTGCGGCGGAAGGCCCCTGCACAGTGACTGCAGGTATGATTGAAGCCGGTGCGGACATTGAAATTATGGATCCGGGTTTAGAGATTTGTACGCTTGATAAAGGCGCAAAAATCAACATGGAATTAACAGTTGGAACAGGCAAAGGCTATTGCCCTGCCGCGCAAAACCGCCCAGAAGAATGCCCAGTCGGACTTATTCCGATTGATAGTGTTTTCTCACCGGTTCGCAAAGTGAGCTATAACGTGGAAGATACACGTGTTGGTCAGATTACCGATTACGATAAGCTGACATTGACCGTTGAAACAAACGGAACTGTGACTGCCGAAGACGCTGTTGCCTTTGCCGCGCGTATTTTGCAAGATCAGCTTCAAATCTTCATTAACTTTGAAGAGCCGAAGAAGCAGCAAGTTGAAGAAGAAGAAGAAACGCTTCCATTTAACCGCAATCTGTTGAAAAAGGTTGAAGAGCTTGAACTGTCTGTACGTTCTGCAAATTGCCTGAAAAATGACAACATCACATATATTGGTGATTTGGTTGTTAAATCAGAAGCAGACATGCTGCGGACACCAAACTTTGGTCGTAAGTCATTGAACGAAATCAAAGAAGTTCTAACGATTATGGGGCTTCACCTTGGTATGGACGTGCCGGAATGGCCACCTGAAAATATTGAAGAGCTGATCAAAAAAGTTGACGATCAGCCTTATTAAGAAGTTAGACATTAGAAGTGAGAGTTTAGAAAATGAAACACGGAATTAAACAGAGAAAATTAGGGCGTACAACCCCGCACCGTAAACAGATGTTGGCAAATATGGCCGCAGCTTTGGTGAAGCATGAGCAAATTGTAACAACATTGCCAAAAGCAAAAGAGTTGAAGCCGTTTGTTGAAAAACTGATTACGCTTGGTAAAAAAGGCACACTCGGCGATCGTCGTTTGGCGATGTCACGTATGCGTGATGAAACACAAGTTAAAAAGTTGTTTGATACACTTGGTGATCGTTACCAAGAGCGTCAGGGCGGATATACACGCATCATGAAAGCGGGTTTCCGTTACGGCGATAACGCGCCAATGGCTGTAATTGAATTGGTTGATCGTGACCCAGAAGCCAAAGGCAAAGACAGCGGCCCAGTTCCGACATTCGAAGATGATTTCGATATGGAAGACGACGCCAAAGTTGCAGCAGCTTAATTAGGGTTACACATAATAATTTTTAAAAGGCGCTTTATGCGCCTTTTTTATTACCTTATTTCATTAATGACTTCAAAGTCACTCCACTGCCTTTGTAATCACAGTGCATTATATAGAGAAGTGATGTCACACAAACAGAATCTCCCTATACTAAAAAAATGTCTTCTACATTTTTAAACGTTACAAAATCGCTATCCGGTAAAAGATGGGTTATTCCCGCACACAAAGAAGATTTGGTGAACCGGATGATGCAAACGCAAGGATTGCCGGAAATATTATCACGGCTACTAATCAACCGTGATGTAAGCGCGGAACAAGCACAAGATTTTCTTGCGCCGAGTTTAAAATCCCTGCCTGATCCACATTGCTTGAAAGATATGGAAAAGCTGTCGGTTTATCTGGCGGATGCCATTGAACAAAAAAAGGCAATCGGTATTTTTGCAGATTTTGATGTGGACGGCGCCACCTCCTCCGCGATTTTAAAGCGGTTCTTTAAGGGATTGGGCTTAGATGTTCCTGTTGTTATCCCGGATCGTTTACATGAGGGATATGGCCCCAATATAGCTGCGTTTAAACGGATAAAAGAAGATGGCGCTGATATTCTTATTATCGCCGATTGTGGCATTGCCGCCCACGATGTAATCGATGCCGGGCGTAAGATGGGATTGGAAATTATTATTTTGGATCACCATGAGCCAATTACGTGCCGCCCCCTGCCCGAGGCACATTTTATTATTGATCCCAAACGAGATGATGATAGTAGCGGCCTTGATTATCTATGCGCGGCGGGTGTGTGCTGGATGACATGCTATGCGTTGGGGCGTGAATTATTGAAACGTGGCAAGGTCGCCAATAAACAAGAATTAAAGTTAGGGGCTTTGCTTGATTTGGTGGCATTGGGCACAGTTTGCGATATGGTGCCGCTGACGGGCATAAACCGCGCTTTTGTTAAGGCCGGGTTGGACATGATGCAAAGGCGGGAAAAACCCGGCATCGCCGCACTTGCCTCAGTATCACAAATCCCCGCAGACAAGGCGATCACCAGTTTTCATTTGGGCTTTGGTTTTGGCCCCCGAATTAATGCGGGATCACGTATGAAGGATTCGTCGCTTGGATCACGCTTACTTTCCACGGACAATGAGCGCGAAGCATTAGAAATAGCGCAGATCTTAGATGAATTAAACGAGCAGCGCAAAACACTAAGCGCATCCTTACAAAAACAGGCTTTGCAATCACAAGATAAGATGAGTAATTATGACCCGCGGATCACGGTTAGCGTGCTGCCTGAAGCCAAGGGCGATGTCAAAGGCCTAGTTGCAAGTGAGTTATGTAGCCGTTTTAGCCGCCCTGCCCTTGCCTTAATGCCAAAAATAGACCCAGATAGCGGTGAAGTCCTATTAAGCGGCTCTGCGCGCTCTGTAGGCGAATTTGATCTGGCCGCGATGATGTTTGCCGCAACAGATGCCGGCGTCATGGTGAAGGGCGGCGGACATGCCATGGCGGCAGGTTGCCTGATAAGGGAAGACAAGCTCCCGGCCTTTATGGAATGGTTGCCGACATATCTTGATGCCACGAATACGCCGCATGAATTTATTAGGGAGTTAGAGCTGGACGGGCTTATTTCTGTGGACGGCGCCAGTGTGAGCGCCATTCACCGACTGGATCAAGTCGGCCCCTATGGGCAGGGAAACCGCGAACCAAAATTTGTGCTCGCCGATGTCCAAATTTATGATGCCAAAACTATCGGCGCAGATAAAAGCCATATTTCATGCCGGATCAGCGAGAAGGAAGGCGGAAAATCAATGAAAGCCATTGCATTTAGAGCGGCAAATACGCCTTTGGGGGATGCCATTTTAATGAGTGCACGAGATCATAAATCGCTGCATTTGGCGGGAAAATTAGATGTTAATGAATGGCAAGGGCGAGAATCAGCGCAATTAATCATAGAAGATGGCGCCCTTATTTAGGGGGAATTATCCATAGCTTTTGGCAACAACTTGTTCCAAACGCTCTATTGTTTCAAACTTAATAGGTTTTTGTAGATATTCCTTTACACACTTATACGCAAAGGATTGCTCTTTGTCCTGTTCTTGATCTGAAGATGTTAACATGACGACAACAGGAATTTCGCGCTTATTATCTTCTGAATATTCTTTTAGAAATTCATGTCCGTTCATACGAGGCATATTGATGTCCAATAAAATCAGATCAGGAGAGATATTACCTTCATTTAGAAGCTCTAAAGCCTCCTGTCCATCGGATGCAATATGAACAGTGACATCGGGACGCTTTGAATTAAAAATTGCCTTTCCTAAAAACTGGTCTGCCAAATTATCTTCAATAATTAAAATTGTCTTCATTTTGTTCCTTTTACTACCTTATCGGGACGCTTAAAATAAATTCCGTACCCACGTCATGTGGAATAAATAGAATCTCCCCGCCCAATTCTTCCATATTTTGCTTTACAAGATAAAGCCCTAATCCACTTCCAAATGAAACATCCGGATGAAAACGCTTGAACATTCCAAACACTTTATCATAATAATCCTTAGGAAATCCTATACCATTATCTTTAATTGATATTTTACAATAATTATTTTCTTTATATACCCTTATGCGAATATTTGGATTCGATTTTTTGGGATCGTAATACTTAATTGCATTTGAGAGAATATTTTCAATGCTTTGCTTAAGGAAAAGAGGTTTGATGTGAAGTTTTTCAATGCCCTCAATTTGTGTGCTAATATCTATCTCCTTAACATTCACCATGAAAGATAATTTTTCGAGCGCGTGATCAATCATATTTGATACATCCACGTCTTGCTTTTCAATCATAACGCTTTTCATTTTCGTAAGGTTAATCACATCATCAATCAACTCTTCTAACCTTACTAAAGCTAATTTCATGTGATCTAGCGCCTCATATGCTTCATCTTTATTATCCTGTTCAATAAACATTTTTGTGACGTCAACCAAGCCAAGAGATGATACAATTGGTGCTCTTAGGTCATGCGAAATACGATAAGAAAATTCGGTTAATTCATTATTCGCTGTTTTTAATTTTCTTGTATTGATAACAATATTTTTTACCATTGGATAAAAAATGAATATTATCTCCAGTAGTAAAAGAGCCAATCCTAAAATATAAAAATTTCGCTCCATTACTTTAAATTGCTCAATGCTGGCTTTATTTTCTTGCTGATATAAGGATACGGCAGAATTTAAGTGATTAAGAAGATCGCTCTGTGCAATATTGGCAATTGATTTAACTTCGTCACTATTGCGTACGGCCTCCAGACCTAGCGCCTCATATTTATTTAAAAATGCCGTTGAAATATTTATGTATTCAATAATTTGATTATTAATATTTGGCTCAACGTAATAAAAACGCCGAATGGCTTCATCTCTCGTATCTTTGGAGGCATCTTGCGTCAATTCACGATGATTGTCCGTCATTGTAGACAATGCCTTGCGCATATTTTGAATATAGCCCTCCGCTTCGTCGGTTGTATCTGACATGTTAACTTCATATGCTAGCAACGCAATTCGTTGCGATAACATGCGTTGCATACCGCTGATATTAATAATGTAACCATCATTCTCATTATGTTTGATTTGAAAAATCATGAAAAAATAGGTAAAGGACAAAACCAACGCGATAAGTAAAAGCGCGATAACATAACGGATATGAAGTTTTTTCTCGAATGTCATTCAGCTATTCTCTATTAATTCCCTTGTAGCTTAACTTGCTGTTAAACATAAATAAAGATAACTCTTAAAAAAAGAAATGGTCGGAGCGACAGGACTTGAACCTGCGACCCCTAAGCCCCCAGCTTAGTGCGCTACCAGACTGCGCCACGCTCCGATGAAAATGGTTATAGCTTAAAAAACTAAGAATTGGCAATGATAGATCTTAATTCTTTTAAATCTTCAATTGCTTCTTTTAAAAGCGCCTTTTGTTTTGCATTAAAACCTGCAGTTACAACATCATTTTTTGATGTGGCCTGTGAGGGAGTAGCAACATTTTGATCATTTGAAGGGATGAATGCCGGACGCTCATTATTATTCGCGGTATATCCCTGGATGATCTGCATCTTGCTTTGTCCTTTAAGCAACTTCTGAGCGCCTTTGATTGTATATTTATCGCTATAAAGTAATGTGTGAATGACCTTTAGCAATGAAACATCTTCAGGGCGGTAATAACGACGCCCGCCGCCGCGTTTAAGGGGCTTTAATTGCGAAAATTTTGTTTCCCAAAAACGCAGGACATGTTGTTGAATATCAAGTTCTTCGGCGACCTCACTAATAGTTAAAAAAGCACCCGGAGCTTTCTTTGGTGCTTTTGTATCAGCCGGCTCGCTGTCTACAGTCAAATTTTCTATTTTTTGAGAAGCTGAGTCCATTGTGAGAGTCCTTTATTTAAATTTATACTGAATCATTAATGCGGTTTTTGAGAACGTGTGAAGCACGGAAAACCAATACTTTACGTGGTGTAATTGGCACCTCTTCGCCCGTTTTCGGGTTACGGCCTATGCGCTCCGCTTTTTGACGTGCAGAGAAGCTGCCGAAAGAAGATATTTTTACGCTTTCGTCTCTTACCAAAGCATCAGACATTTCATCAATAATATTTTCAACCAGATCTGAAGAATCATTTCGAGACAATCCTAAATTCTCGAAAATAGCGTCTGCCAGATCCGCACGCGTGATCGTTTTTTGGCTCATATTTGTGTCCTTTTGTGTAATATACTCACAATAGAGAACACACAAATTCAGGTCAAATAAAAATATATTTATTTTATAAGATCGGGGGATAAGTCATTTTTATAGATGGCTTTTTTCGCCTTCCATGAAGGCGATTAATAGCGCATAAGCGCAGAGGCCCATGTAAACCCGCCGCCGAGAGCTTCAAATAAAATTAAATCGCCGCGAGTTAATTTATTTTCCGATACAGCCGTATGAAGCGCCAGAGGAATTGACGCCGCAGAAGTATTACCATGTTTATTGACGGACACAATAACCTTATCCATAGGCATACCAAGTCGGCGCGCAGTGGCCTCTAAAATACGTACATTGGCTTGATGCGGGATTAACCAATCAATATCAGATGGCGATAAATTAACACTTTCCAGTGTTTCGGCGACAATCTTACTCATTGAATTGACAGCAAACTTGAATACTTCCTGCCCATCCATGTTAATGAAACCGGATTGGGCATCGACATAGAGCATATCCTGATACTGACCATTGGCGTGCAAATGAGAGGTCAGCATGCCCTGATCGGCATTGGTGCCGGTGCCTTCACAAGCTTCCAAGATAACCGCGCCAGCCCCGTCGCCAAACAAGACGCACGTACGGCGATCTTCCCAATTCAAAAGCGAAGAAAATTTTTCCGCGCCAATAACTAAGAAACGCTTTACCTGCCCAGAACGAATAAGCGCATCAGCTGTGCTGAGGGCGTAAACAAAACCGCTACAGGCCGCAGAAACATCGAAGGATGGGCCAAATTGTGTCCCTAGAGCATGTTGCACCGCCACCGCAACGGAGGGAAAGGCACGATCCGCAGTAGCAGTTGCGACAATTACACCGCCAATATCTTCGGGCTTTAGACCAGAATTTTCCAATGCCTGCTTAGCGGCTTTGATTGCCATATCAGAGGTAGTTTGCCCATCGGCGGCGATGTGTCTTTGATGAATTCCTGTACGCTGTACAATCCAGTCATGGCTGGTTTCAACGCGTTTTTCCAAATCATAATTGGTAACCACATTTTCAGGTAGATAGTGACCTGTACTGACAATTCTTGATCGGGTTATACTCATTCTATCCCTGCTCCCCCAGTGTCTCGAAAATTTCGCGCTCGCTTAACGCGTCCAGCTCGGCGGCCACTCTCTGGTTATAGTTATTTGCCGCCAAGTCAGCCGCAACAATCAATGCGCGTGAAAAGCCATAATCGTCGCTGCTACCATGGCTTTTTACACATATTCCGTTTAACCCCAAAAACATACCGCCATTATAAAAGCGTGGATCAAGGCGTTTTTTTAGCTTCTTCATCGCCGCACCCGCAAATAAAGCACCAATCATAGAAAGGAATGATGATTTAAATGCATCGCGAATAAAATGACTAATTAATTCACTGGTACCCTCGGCGACTTTTAAGGCAACATTGCCGGTAAAGCCATCGGTGACCACGACGTCAGTTGTGCCGCGGGGGATGTCATTACCTTCTATATATCCATGGAATGTTCCGGGGAATTCAATTTGACGCAGCATTTCGGCGGCCACACGAATATGATCCGGGCCCTTCATATCCTCAGAGCCAACGTTTAATAAACCGACTGTGGGAGCGTTTTGATTTTTAATCACTTTAGCGAACACAGAACCAAGTATGGCAAATTGCACCAGATTATCAGAATCACAAACGCTGTTTGCGCCCAGATCAAGCATGATAGTTTCGCCTTTTTTGGTGGGGAATACACTGGCAATTGCCGGACGCCTTATTTCTGGCAAGGTTTTAAGTACCATTTTGGACATCGCCATTAATGCCCCCGTATTCCCGGACGAAATCACGGCATCTGCGCGCCCCTCAGACACGGCGTTAATCGCAAGGCGCATGCTGGAATTCTTCCCCTGCCGTAGGGCGACAGATGGCTTTTCTTCATTTGAGATCATTTTATCCGTATGGATAATTTGGCTGGCTTGTTTCAATTGAGGAAAATGTGCCATTACCTGTTCTATCTTGGTACGCTCACCAAATAGAAGAAAAAGAGTATCCGGACGTTGTTTTAAACATAGCGCCGCCCCTGAAATTGTTGCATTTGTCCCGTGATCACCGCCCATGGCATCAATAGCAAGGGTTACGGGAGATTTAAGTGTATGATGAGAATGTGATGTAGACATAGTTAGGGTCAAGTATAGCTAGGATTCATCTTTTTTACAGATAAAAAGAACGAAGAGAGAGATTTGAATATTATTCAAATCTCTGAATTGCCAACTTGCAAAATCCCTATTCTGCGTCGTCCAGAACTTGACGACCTCTATACATACCTGATTTAAGGTCGATGTGGTGGCGGCGTTTTGCCTCACCAGAATTTGAATCTTCAACCCAGTTTACAGATTTCAAAGAGTCGTGTGCACGACGTGAACCGCGTTTCATTGGAGTCGTTTTTCTCTTTGGAACAGCCATAATTTTTATCCTTATTTAAAAAGTCTGTTATCTTTAGCGAAAGAGATTAGAAATATCAAGGAAAAAGTTTAGATTTATCGATCTTCTTTTAACGCTTTCAATGCCGCAAACGGATTTTCCTTCACGGGCAGATCCGCTTTTTCTTCCAAAATTTTCTGCGCTTCTTTGGATCGGGGATATGGATTAAGAGCGAGGATTAAATATTGTGCCACAACCTCCCCCAGATTTATTTTCCCTTCAATGATAGGTTCAGGGTCTTCAAACTCTTCCAACATCGGACGCTCTTCTTCCTGAGCCGCTTTATCGCGTTCGTGGCGCGCCCGCGCGAATGACACGGCCTGATCGGGATCGGCATACCATGCCTCAAAATCTTCTTTAATATGATCCTTTACAGGGGTAAGCGTCACAACACAATTTTGCGTCAATTTCGCATCAAAACTTCCTGATATTTTAATAACGCGCTTATTTTCGCGCTTTAACTTTACTTGTGCCGTCAAACTTTCAAGAGATTCCACACCAAGACGACGGACAAGATTTTTCATCTCCTCCGCATCAGGGGAAATTTTTACGTTCATTTCTTTATCTTGGACATCGTCCGCGATAATGAAATGGCACCATTCCGGTGTTTCTCTATTAGTATGATCAGCAGATTCGGCCATTATTTTAATCCTCATATTATTCCTTCTCTATAAAGATATTTTGTCCGTTTTGGAAGCTTTCAAGCGGTAAGGATTGCAAATGCGCCCATTGCCGCAAAATATAATCATGAATTTGCGCGATATTTTGAGGCGCGGCATTATCGAGTGTGCCATAGATATTACGTTTGATGGCGTCCTTTAATGCTTGTTCATCCGCAGCGGTTATAGCAGCTTTGTAAGCCTGCGCTCGTCCGTTGAATCCATGCAGCATGCGCTTCATATGTTTGGGAATACGCAGATCACTAATCCCCATTTCCCGAAGTGAGCGATCCATATCCAAAAACATACGGTCAAATAATTGCTGTGATAGCTCCGCGGCCTCGGTGCCAAAATTTTCCAAGCGGAAGATAACCAATGATTCGTGAAGGGTGATCATGTCAAAACGACCATCCACATCATCGGGCACATCCAGATCAGCATAAAACCAAGGGCGGCGCGCCGCATCAACGACTTTTTGGTAAAGGATCTCGGCTTGTGCTTCTTCCGGTTTTTCTTTTTTTCTAAATAGTCCAAACATTATTTTACGCATTCATTGAGAACATGAGCCTCTGACATTGTCAGAAGTGACTAAAAACGATATATCATGTTAAGAAGCAAATACGATGGAGTCGGGAAAATAATTCAATGGTTATAAACAAAAAATATCACAAATCTCTTTTATTAAGTGCCTCATTGGTTTTGGGGTTAGCGCTCATTCCCGCCTGTACGCCCATGAAAGCGACGCACGGCAATTTATTGGAGGCCGACCGCACCAGCCAGATTATCGCCGGCACATCCACCCGCGATGACGTTTTCCGTACCTTGGGATCCCCCACAACGGTATCACCGTTTGATAATAATGTTTGGTATTACATGGGTCAAAAGACCGAAAAACGCGGCATTTTTGACAAAGAAGTCGTTGATGAAACGATTGTGGTTGTGAAGTTTGATGACAATAATATCGTGACCGCGTTTGACACCATGAATGATGCCCGCCTGGACGTTCCGATTAAAGGTGATAAAACCCCAACATACGGCAATGAAGTCACCATCATGCAACAAATGTTGGGGAATTTAGGGAAGTTTAATCCCCCGGAGTGAAGTCCACATATGGTGTAGCGAAGCTTCTTGATTCATGATCATCTCCAAAAGAAACAATATCACTAAGATTCAACGAATCATTATTTGCAGCTTGCTTGCAAATTTGAGGCGCAGGAAGAATTTCTCTTTCTACGAAACTATCAATCATTTCTCTCGTATCTGCTAATTCGCAAGCTTTGATGTTTGGAATAGTTACAATACTGATATGCTCATTTGAGGTCACTCTTGCGACAGGGGAGCATTCCATTTCCTCTGCTGTACACCCGCTCAAACCAGCTTGAGTATTATAGATTTCTGAAAAATCCTTAGCTTCTTTATCATTTTTAAAAAGCATAACAAGCTTACATAACGGAGATCTCTCTACGTCAAACACATCTCTAGCTGTATGTGGATTAATATAGTTAGAACTAATATCTGTAATCATCCTCTATTTCCTTTTTTATATTATAGTTTTTATATTAATTTACGCCGCATTTTTTTGCGAGTTTAATCGATCAATGCCTTCCTGGATCAATTCTTTGGCTCTATCGGCATCTGCCCAGCCCGCGACTTTTACCCATTTCCCTTTTTCGAGGTCTTTATAATGGGTGAAAAAATGCTCGATCTGTTCTCTTAGGATCGGCTGGATATCTGTGTAATTATTGATATTGGCGTGGTAAGGGAACAATTTATCAATCGGGCGGGCGATGATTTTTTCATCCTGTCCGGATTCGTCTTCCATTAACAATACACCCACCGGTTTGACCGCCATGACACAGCCGGGAATAACTGGTAATTGGCCAATGGAAATGACATCAACAGGATCACCGTCATCGGACAAAGTATGTGGAATAAAACCGTAATTACCGGGATAGAACATGGGTGTATGGATAAAACGGTCAACTTCCAATATGCCGCTATCTTTATCCAGCTCATACTTAACCGGCGCGCCGCCCATCGGGTTCTCAATGATCATATTGACTTCATTGGGGCAGTTTTTACCAATTGAAATTTTGTTCATATCCATAAATTATTCCTTCATCAAATAAGTATTTGAAGAAGTCATATCATAAAACAGAAAGTTTTGTGAAGCACGAATATTGATAATATGGGTTAAATGGGTCTTTGTTGAACGACTTGCAGCAAGACATCGTGAATAACATCATCACCCATAACTTTTTTGCTAATTTTATTTAAACGCGCCTTGATTTTTGCAACTTGAACAACGCCGTCTTTTAAGGCGGCTTGTCTGTTTAAAACCCCGTACATATCTTGAATAAAAGCATCCTTCAAGCGTGGCTGCATTTTCTCGACCTTTTCAACCATTGTCGGGTCTAAAATTTCCAATGACACAACAAGTGAAACAACTTGATTTAAGCCATATTCATCAATGATCGGTAAAATTAGCGGATCAAGCTCGACATAAGTATATTCTTCGCCGTGGCCGCCGCTTTCATCCTTTGCATGGTTACCTGCTTCTTTTTCGATGGGTGCCGCTTCTGCGGTTGATCCTGTCAAATAGAGATATGCCCCGCCGCCTCCGCCGCCGAGCAAAACAAGTGCTACCACTGCCATTATTATCTTTTTCAAAAGAATACCCCTGATTTAACCTTAACCTCTAACAAGATTATAGCAAATTCATTAATATTCCGTTATGCAGCAATGAAAAAATATGATTTAAGACGTTTACCGATTAAAGGTTGTTTTTAGCCCGTCTAAAGCGCCATTTACCAACTTTACTTCCGCAGAATCATAGAAAGATGCCGTGATGTGTAAATATTCGGAAATGATCAATGCGGCATCATATTGTGGGTGATATTGAAGTTCATATGCACCGCAAAATAAACAAGCCAAAAGAATCAAATCCTTTTTTGCTTCAATAGCTTGATCGTCTTTTTTAATATTTTGGTTTATAACATTTTCAAGATCAGAAAATTGTTTATACACGCCCTGTAAAATGGAGGATAATAGATCACGATCAGGAGACAAAATTTCGACATCATCTTCAGTCAAATTCGTATAATGATGATCATAATAATCCAAAATATCATCGACATCTGCGCCGGTTTGTTGCCATTGGTAAATGCATTGCACCGCCGCAAGGCGCGCCATCGTTAAACGCGCTTTTTTGGATCCTGTTTTCTTTCGTTCAGCCATGATGCGGTTATATAGAAGCGAAGTCAGTATGTCTATAACTTCGCTTCTATGAAACTTATGCCGCTTTCAATTTTTGTGAGGTCATGGACAACATCATATCAGCGGCATTGGCGGCTTCGCTGCCTTTTTTCACCATATGTTTAACAAAAAAATCAACATTTTCAGGTAAATGCTCCTGGAAAGCTTGCGGGGTTAATACCACAGACAGGAATGGTTTATTTGTTTTTAGTGATACATCTACAATCCCGCGAACGACTTCCTGACCGACAAATTCATGGCGATAGATCAAGCCATTAACGACAAAGCCAATCCCCACCGCCAGATCATAATCACCCTGTAGACATTGTTGCCCGATCAGCGGAATTTCAAGGCTACCTGGCACTTTGATGATATCAATTTGCGAGGCGTTATACCCCTTTTCCTTCATTGTATTGATAAATGAATCCTCCGCAGATTGGACAATTTCTGTATTCCAACTGGCGGAAATGATTGCGATTTTTTGAGTCATGGTTTTTCTCCTTTCGTTTTGTTCAAACCAAAACCCAAGGCATAAATAGCTCTCAGCAAAACACTGAAAACCATTCATTCTCTTTCATCCGGACTATGACCGTCGGCTCTGGGATTACGCCAGATCTGCTGACCAACTGACTTTTAATCAGTCGCGCTCGCGGGCTTTCATGCTAAGATGATTTACCGCCGGTAGGGAGTTTCACCCTGCCCTGAGAATAAATTCAATGTATTATATTTAAAATGTTTGTAAACAGCTTAATCAAAATCCCAGCTTCCGAAATCATCTACTCCGTATCCGCCACCTCTATGATGATTATCAAATACTCGACGAATTTCTGAGGAGCCTGTAAAAAAACCAGATGCTGCCTCTGTTATAACTCCACGTGCCCGTCTGGGAAGATAACCGTCGCCGGCAGGATCATACGTGTTAGGTAGTTTATTGTAAGATATCGTTTCTGTATGCGGAACAGAAGCAGATTTAGAAGGATCGCCTTCGCACAAATCTCTTAATTCTTGCAATCGGTAAGCACGGCTATTTTCACCTTGTTGAATACCATCCAACAATTTTTGAACGCGCCGCGCAAACGGGTCGGGGGCCAAATCACTAGTTTGAAAAACATCAGCAACTGTTTTTATACCAGCTGCTAATAAAACATCTGCTTCCGCTTGATTAAACAGGGGATCTCCATATTCATCTCTCAAAGAAAAAACAATATTCGTTGGATATATTCTCATAGACACACGCTCCTAATAATTTTTTGGAACTTTTACATTTATCATGATCTATGTAAACAAAAATTTAAAACCTATCCAATCATCCGCGCCACGTAACGTGCGATGGTATCTATTTCAAAATTCAGATGGTCGCCTGTTTCTAGATTACCCATGGTGGTTACCTGCCATGTATGGGGAATAATATTTACCCCAAATGTATTCCCCTCAACCTCATTCACAGTAAGAGAGATACCATCCAAAGCGATGGAGCCTTTCGGAGCGATGAATTTTGCAAATTCTTTCGGGACGGAAAAAACCAGACGGTGCGAATCCCCTTCTCTGCTTATTTTCTCTAGTGTAGCAAGGCCGTCCACATGACCAGAGACCATATGACCACCCAGTTCATCCCCCATTTTCAGAGATTTCTCAAGATTGATTTTAGTGCCCTGCGCCCATTTACCAAGGTTTGTTTTGGACAGGCTTTCGGCGGAGACATCAACAGAAAAGCTATTTGCAGTTTTGGCGATAACGGTTAAACAACACCCTGAACATGCAATGGACGCGCCCAGAGGAATGTGATCCATATCAAAAGAGGTTTGAATAATAAAACGGCGGTCACCGAGTGTTTCGTCGATATTTATAATTGTACCTATATCCGTGATAATGCCAGTGAACATTATTCTGCCGCCTGTTTTGATTTGACCTGAAGACGGTCAAGTTCTTGTAAAAATTCATTGAAATCATCCGGCGCGCGGAAATCTTTATAGACAGAAGCAAAGCGGATATAGCCGATTACGTCCAGTTGCGTTAGCGCCTTCATCACCAATTCACCAATTTTAAGTGAAGGAATTTCATGATCGCCCGTAGTTTCCAACTGGCGCACGATGGCATTTGCGGCTTGTTCAATGCGCTCCTCATCTACAGGACGCTTACGTAGCGCCGTTGTCATGGCGCGGATAATCTTATCACGATTGAAGGCCTCTTTGCGGTTATCTGTTTTAACCACAATTAGATCGCGCAGTTGTATCCGTTCAAAAGTTGTAAAACGCGCGCCGCATTCCACGCAAGCCCGCCGCCGCCGAATAGACGCGCCATCATCAGCAGGGCGGGAATCTTTGACTTGGGAGTCATCGTGGGTGCAAAAAGGGCAACGCATTAGAGAGCCTAACTATAAATCGGGAATCTCGCACAAAGCGCCTTTACCTTCTCATGAACTTCTGCCTCTATGGCTGAATTTTCATTAGGGTCATTGGCTTTTTCCAGACCGTTTAGAACGGTTGCGATCATTTTACCGACTTCGGTAAATTCAGCTTCGCCAAAACCGCGTGTGGTTGGGGCCGGCGTACCAAGACGAATACCAGACGTTGTGAATGGGCCTTCGGTATCATTTGGCACCGTGTTTTTGTTACAAGTTAACCCAGCGCGATCCATAGATTTATCTGCCTGTTTGCCGTTATATGGCTTACCGCGTAGATCAACCAGCATAACGTGGCTATCTGTCCCGCCGGAGACAATTTTGTAGCCTTCGGCTTCCAGAGATTTTGCCAAGGCCTGCGCATTTTTAACAACTTGCGCGGAGTAAGCTTTAAATTCGGGTTTTAACGCTTCGCCAAAGGCAACCGCTTTTGCCGCGATGACGTGCATCAATGGCCCGCCCTGAATTCCCGGAAAAACAGCTTTATTAATTTTTTTAGCGATTTCCTCATCATTGGTCAGGATCATGCCGCCGCGGGGGCCACGCAAGGTTTTATGCGTTGTTGTGGTGGACACATGGGCGTGTGGAATTGGGGACGGATAGGCACCGCCCGCCACCAGACCGGCATAATGCGCCATATCAATCAGTAATATCGCGCCGACTTCATCGGCAATCTCGCGGAATTTTGCCCAATCGATTTTACGGGAATAGGCAGAAGCGCCGCAAACCAGCATTTTTGGTTTATGTTCTTGGGTGATGCGACGAACTTCGTCGAAATCTATTTCCTGATTTTCGTCAGACACGCCATAGGAGGCAAAATCAAACCATTTTCCGGATTGGTTAACGGGTGAACCATGGGTTAAGTGACCGCCGTGATCAAGACGCATGCCAACAATTTTATCGCCCGGCTGTAACAAGGCAAAATAAACAGCCTGATTAGCTTGAGATCCGGAATTGGGCTGGACATTGGCATATTTACAATCAAATAATTCACAAGCGCGCTCAATTGCAAGGCTTTCGGCAATATCGACATACTCACATCCCGCATAATAACGCTTTCCAGGATATCCTTCGGCATATTTATTTGTCATGATCGAGCCTTGCGCTTCCAAAACTGCGCGGGAGACAATATTCTCAGAAGGGATTAACTCGATTGAGTTTTGCTGTCTGTTAAGCTCCTTTTGAATGGCTTCATAAATTGCAGGATCACTATCCTGTAGGTTTGCTGTCCAAAAGTCATTATGGGTCATATTTGTCATTTTAAGTTCCGCGCTCATAGTTATTATCCTTATTTTAAATTTCAACCAAGTTTATCAACTCTTTTTTTATGGCGTTCGCCGCCATCTTGATGCCCCGCAAAGTCAGTTTTTAGAAATGCCTCCAGGCAATCCAGTGCCACATTTAATCCAATCACGCGTGCGCCAATGCAGAGCACGTTGGCATCATTATCCATACGGGTCAGGCGGGCGGTGGTGACATCATGGCAAACGGCGGCGCGAATATGTTTATGGCGGTTTGCCGCAATGGAAATGCCGATACCTGTACCGCAAATCAAGATGCCTGTCTTTGCCTCGCCGTTTTTCAGGCAATCCGCAAGAGCACTGGCAAAATCAGGGTAATCACAGGATTCTTCAGTATGTGTGCCCAGATCAATCCATTCAATATCGGGGCGCATGTCTTTTAGGACGGTTTTTAACGCTAAACCGCCATGATCTGATGCAATCGCAAGCTTATTTGTCATGGCGGTAATATAGGCGGTTTTCCTTTACGAAATCAATCCTTTCTTTCGCAAAACATATTCCAGCCGCTTTAATCCGTTTTTCTTTAATAACGCCTCAGAAGCACTCGCAGGCCCTTGGATTGAAACCTCCGTTAATGTTTTTACGTCCATAACGGAAACTTTGACATATGCCCCCATTGGTGAAAATTCAAAATAGATTTGTCTGCCCTTAAGGTTATCTGTCATTTGGCTTTGGTCTGTCATATTTGTGTGATAAAAATAATAGGATATTTCACAAAGGTAAAGCCATGGATCAATTTTCCCTGCCCGTTATTTCATCACTTTATGCCGGTTTGTTGGCTATTATGTTGGTATCGCTTGCTTTGTTTGTTATTGCAGGCCGCTTCAAATATAAGGTCGGTTTGGGATATGGCAAGAATGAAGATATGGTCCGGCGCGTTCGCATGCACGGTAATTTTGTTGAATATGTACCGCTTTTATTAATTATGATGGTCATTATGGAGATCAACAGCATGCATGGGTGGATGTTACATACCTATGGTATCGGCATTATTTTGACCCGCTTGTCACATGCTTATGGACTTTATACATCATCAAAAATTTCTTTATTTCGTACGATTGGTATGGCGGGAACTTTCGCGCTGTTACTGATTGCGGCAGTTGCCTGTATCACGCGATATATTCTTTAACTTTTTCTATGGTACACTTAAGTCATGACTACTTTTTCTTCGGATTGGCAAGACCCTCTTAGGTTGGATGCTTTATTAACTGAGGAACAGCGCATGGTAGAAAAAACCGCGCGTGATTTTTCCACAAGCCGGCTGTTACCCGGTATTATTGAAGCAAATCGCCATGAAACATTCGATCCGGCAATTATGCGCGATATGGGAGCATTAGGATTATTAGGCCCCACCATAGACGGATATGGTTGCGCCGGGATGGATCATATCTGCGCGGGATTAATAGCCCGAGAATTTGAGCGCGTCGATTCGGCATATCGTTCTTGTTATTCGGTACAATCTTCCTTGGTCATGAAGCCAATTTATAAATTCGGCACCGAGGCACAAAGGGAAAAATATCTTCCCAAGCTTGCAAGCGGTGAATATATCGGCTGTTTCGGTTTAACCGAACCTGATGGCGGCTCAGATCCATCCGGCATGACCACACGCGCCAAAAGTGTGGATGGCGGATTTAAACTATCCGGTGCCAAACAATGGATAACAAATTCACCAATTGCGGATGTATTTGTTGTCTGGGCAAAGAATGATGATGGCAATATTATAGGCTTAATCCTTGAAAAAGGGATGAAGGGATTATCCGCGCCAAAAATTGAGGGAAAATTTTCTCTGCGTGCCTCCATCACCGGCGGCATTGCCATGGATGACGTATTTGTGCCCTCAGAAAACCAGTTGCAGGTTGAAGGTATGCGCGGGCCATTTACATGTCTCAACTCCGCTAGATATGGTATTAGTTGGGGCGTGCTAGGTGCGGCCGAGGATTGCTGGCATCGTGCGCGGGATTATGTTCTGGAGCGAAAAATATTTGGCAAAAAGCTGGCGGCGCAGCAACTGATTCAGAAAAAACTGGCGGATATGCAAACCGAGATCACACTAGGGTTGTTATCTTGTCACCGTTTAGGGCAGTTAATGGATGCGGCGGATGCGGATAAAAATGCCCCTCTTCCGATTGACGGTATATCCCTTTTAAAGCGTAATAACTGTCGTAAAGCGTTGGATATCGCCAGAGTTGCCCGCGATATGCACGGCGGTAACGGCATTGCCGATGAATATCACGTTATTCGCCACATGATGAATTTGGAAGCTGTCATTACCTATGAAGGGACAGACGACATACATGCTTTAATATTGGGGCGTGGACAAACAGGAATTGCCGCGTTTGAATAACCTCTAAAAGTCATCCAGACTTGATAAACCTGTGAACTGGGTTTGATGTTCCCAAAAGCGCTCTAATAATCCGAGTGTTTTATTCATTTCTTGGAATAATTCTTGGGTTAACGCCGTTTCGCCAATTTTTTCCTTATGGCGGTCAAACATTTCATCAATCATTTTGCGTATTTCCATACCTTTTTTATCGAGCTTAACGCGAATCGATCTTTTGTCATGCACAGATCTTTCCTGTTCTAAATATTCGTTTTCCACCATCTTTTTAACGTTATAGGACACGTTAGAACCAAGGTAATATCCACGCAAAGTCAACTCACCCACCGTCATTTCTTCATTACCGATATTATAAAGAATCATTGCCTGTACGTTGTTGATATCTTGAATGTTTTTGCGGTCTAGCTCGACTTTCAGGACATCCAGAAAACGACGGTGTAAGCGCTCGATCAGTTGGATAGAATCATAATAAGGAATGGTCACGTGGAATCTCCGGTTAACTTAATTTATTTAATAATAATCTTCTTCTAGGCGAAGTAAAGCTTGGTTTCTGTATTTGAATATTTAAAGGTTACGAGAACCCTCTAGCCCCATCAAAATAAATCAGGTAAATTTAATAAATCATTAAGATGCATCAGGCATCTTTAATTTAACACGAAGTTATTCCATCAAACCAAAGAATTTGGGTTATTTGAATTATGAAATTTGTCGGCCTAGCACTTATCTTTGTCTGTACATTCGGCGGCCTTTTGGTCGCGATGCATTTTGACTTCGGTCACTTCACCCATCTTATGATGATGATTCTTGGGGCGATGCCCGGTGAGATTGTTATTATTATGGGGTGTGCGATTGCCGCATTTTTAACTGCGAACAGCATGGACACCATCAAAGGCACGCTGAAATATTTTAGCGCACTTGCAAAGCCAGCCGCATATAATAAAGATGATTACGTTGAATTGCTGTCCTTCATGTTTATTTGTTTTAAGTTGGCGCGTACCAAAGGCTGGCTTGCGATGGAAACCCATATTGAAAATCCGCATGATAGCGAGCTATTTAACCGTTTCCCAAAAGTGGCGCATGACCACCATGTCATTACTTTTTTCTGCGATTACTTCCGTATTATTTCACTGGGGAATGATGATCCGAATCAACTCAGTGATTTGATGGATGCTGAAATTGAAGGCATTGAAGCGCATGAAGGGCATCCCGGTCATGCCATGCAAACAATGGCGGATGGTATTCCGGCGCTGGGTATTGTAGCCGCGGTTTTGGGGGTTATTAAAACAATGGCTTCAATTTCTGAGCCTCCGGAAATCTTAGGTAAGATGATCGGTGGCGCGCTGGTTGGAACATTCCTTGGGGTTTGGGTTGCTTATGGCATGGTTGGTCCAATTGCCGGTGCCATGACCGCCAAGGCTGAAACAGTTGTGATGTATTATAAATGTATTCGCGTTGGCATTCTTGCGTTCTTGAATGGCGCTGCGCCGCAGGTGGCCGTCGAATTTGCGCGCAAAATGTTGCCCCATGATGTGCAACCGAGCTTTATGGAATTAGAAACACATCTGAACGAGTTGCCTCCTCCATAGTGAGACATAAAGAAAATATATATGGCTGAAGAAGACGAAGAAGATAAAAGACCGATCATCATCAAGAAGATCAAAAAAGGCGGCGGCGGTCACCATGGCGGCGCTTGGAAAGTGGCCTATGCCGACTTTGTGACCGCGATGATGGCCTTTTTCTTATTACTTTGGCTATTGAATGTGACTACAGAGGAGCAAAAAAACGCCATTTCCAATTTCTTTGACCCGACCCACCCCAAAATATCAGATATTAATAGTGGCGCCGGCGGAATTTTGGCCGGAACAAGTTTGGCGGAAACCGGTGCTTACTCATCTACACGCGCCCCTGCTGCCCCAAAAACCGATGATGGCAAGAGAACCCGCAAGAAAACGCAACGTGAAAAATTTGAAGAAAAACTTAAAGCCAAAGAACAACAACGATTTAAAGATATTGAAAAACAAATTCGTAATGCCATGCAACGCAGTGCAGAGCTGATCAAATTGGCGAATAATGTTTTAATTGATATCACCCCCGAAGGGTTGCGCATTCAAATTATAGATCAGGACGGAGCGTCAATGTTCCCAAGCGGAAGTGCGAGCATGTTCCAAAAGACAAAAGATCTGTTCACGACAGTCGCTGAGGTTATTAAAGGCGTTCCTAATGATATTTCAATCCGTGGTCATACGGACAGTGTCTCATACGGCGCAGGTGCAAAATATACAAACTGGGAATTATCTGCTGATCGCGCAAATGCCACGCGGCAAGTTTTAATGGATGCCTCAATCCCGGAAGATAAAGTGTTTAATGTGCAGGGAAAAGCCGATACAGACCACTTATTCCCAAATGACCCGAAGGATGCACGTAACCGCCGCGTTAGTATAATATTGCTAAATGAGGACTTCACAGATATTCCGTCTCCGCCCGGTATGATTGATGATGAAATCACTGAAGCCGATGAGCCTGTGAACTTTTCTGATGATTTATATGAAGAAGAAGAAGCGCCGATGCCCTCCTCTAATGAAGGCCTTTATAATAAATCACAGGGGAATGTTCAGTTTCCTTAAATGGAAGCATTTAACTCAGTAATAAAAGAATCAATTCTACTTAAATCTTTAAAATCATAAAAAAGGGCTGTACCAGATATCTGATACAGCCCTTTATATTACAATTAAACAGTTTATTTTTTCTTCTTATCTTTGCTGTCTGTTTCAGATGGAATCTGGCTACGGCTTTCAACCACGTGATCAATCAAGCCGAATTTTTTAGCTTCTTCTGCGGACATAAAATTATCACGCTCCATAGCCTTTTCAATAACAGATAGTTTTTGCCCTGTATGTTTAACATAGACATCATTCAAATATTTACGAAGGCGCAAAATCTCTTTGGCATGTATTTCGATATCAGTTGCCTGACCGCGCGCACCGCCCGAAGGTTGGTGAATCATGATACGTGAGCTGGGGAGAGAATATCTTTGCCCTTCTGCGCCTGCGGTCAAAAGAAGGGATCCCATTGAGGCTGCCTGACCAACACAAACAGTTGATACATCGCACTTAATATATTGCATCGTGTCATACATTGACATACCGGAAGTCACAACCCCGCCCGGTGAGTTAATGTAAAAAGAAATCGGCTTATCCGGGTTTTCAGACTCCAGAAATAATAGTTGCGCGCAAATAACAGCAGCAACCCCGTCATGTACCTCACCTGTTAAAAAGATAATACGTTCTTTTAGTAGCCGTGAGTAAATATCAAAGGCGCGTTCTCCGCGGTTTGTTTGTTCGATAACGGTTGGAACCAGATAATTATCATAGACTTCCAATGGATCGCGTTCGCTGAGCGTAGGCATATTTATTTCCTTTTTTGAATCACTTTCTTTGAAGATAGGAAGATTTAGACAGAGTGTAAAGAGCGGGCTTTAAAAGCAGGCAAAAATCATGAAAAAAGTCCTTTCTTTTTCTAGACACAAAATATTGCACATGCTAAAGGTTTACAGTAATCACATTCAATACATGCAAATACTGCATAGCTTAAGGAGCAACACTAATGGCCGCCATTCAAATTTCAGCAAAAAATACAGACGAAGTTTTGAAAGTTGTTAAAGATAATAATATTACGCAAATTGGTCTGACATTTACTGATTTACGAGGAAAACAACAAATTACATATCAAAGCCTTGGAACGATTGATAAGTCATTATTTGAAGATGGTGTCATGATGGATGGGTCATCCATTGAGGGTTGGAAAGACATTAATGAGTCAGATATGAAACTGGTTCTTGATAAAGATCGTATTTATCTTGATCCGTTTACTTCTCAGCCGACTTTAAAGATTTTTTGTGATGTGCATGATCCATTGACAGGCGAAGGATACAACCGTTGCCCACGAACGATAGCAAAAAAAGCCGAAGCATATTTGAAAAAAACGGGTATAGCAGATACTGCTTATTTTGGCCCAGAAGCTGAGTTCTTTGTATTTGATAATGTAAAGATTAATGTCGAGTCGAATCATATCGGCCATCACGTTGATAGCCGCGAATTACCGAATAATGCCGGTCGCGATTATCCCGAAGGTAATTTAGGTCATCGCCCAAAAACCAAAGGTGGCTATTTCCCCGAAGCCCCGGTTGATCATTTTGGCGATCTCCGTGCAGAAATGGTCACGGCGGCGGATTCCATGGGTGTTGAGATGGAAAAACATCACCATGAGGTTGCACCGTCACAATGTGAATTAGGTATGAAATTCGGTCCGCTTCGTGCCTGTGCAGATAATTTACAACTATACAAATATGCGGTTCATAATGTTGCCGATGCTTATGGAATGAGCGCAACGTTTATGCCAAAGCCAATCTATAAAGATAACGGATCAGGCATGCATTGCCACCAATCCTTATTTAAAGGCTCAAATGCTCTGTTTTCCGGAAAAGATGACGATTATGCGGGACTTTCTGAAACTGCGCTTTTCTATATTGGCGGCATTGTCAAGCATGCGAAGGCCTTGAATGCATTTACCAACCCGACGACCAATTCCTATAAACGTCTGGTTCCGGGATATGAAGCGCCTGTATTACTGGCTTATTCCGCGCGCAATCGTTCTGCCTCATGTCGTATTCCTGCGGTAACAAACGCCAAAGCGCGCCGTATTGAAGTACGCTTCCCAGATGCGATGGCAAACCCATATTTGGCCTTTTCCGCGCAATTGATGGCCGGTCTTGATGGGATCAAAAATAAGATACATCCGGGTGAAGCCATGGATAAAAACTTATATGATTTACCAGCAAAAGAATTAGCGTCTATTCCGACTGTTTGCGGCTCCTTAAGAGAAGCCCTTATGTCACTAAAAGCCGATCATGCCTTCCTAACCGAAGGGGAGGTTTTTGATGAAGACATGATTAATGCTTACATCAAACTTAAAATGGAAGAAGTTGAACTTTATGAGACAATGCCTCATCCAGTAGAGTTTTATCTTTATTACTCATCGTAAAAAGATATGGGCTCCAGAGAAGACACAATTGCTTCAAATGCGCTCTTATTCTCAACCCAAGCGAAGTAGCGGCTTCCCTTATTAGGGGTAACCATCGTGACAATATAATATGCTTCATCATTTTTCATATAGGCAACCCAAACTTCATAGTTTGGGTTGTCTTCTTTTACATTATTGCCATAAAATATATCTAATTTGGTAGATTCCACCATTGTGGGAAATACGATTTTCATATCAGATTTTATTTTTTCACCTAGCTCAATTCCCAATTTTTGTACGACATCTTTTTGTGCATCAACCTCATAGGCAAGTGTCGTCCCCGTACCTTCAAAGATAATGGTTTGTACACTGATGATACCTTTTGAATATTGCTCTTTTTTATCATGCCCATGTTCTTCGGCGCGACGATCATATTCATCCAAATTAATCAGTCTAATGCTAGGTCTGTCATAATCTTTTTGATTTAGAATCCCTAATTTCCAATTAGACGGATATTTGAATTCTACGTAGCCCGTAATATCAAACGACAACATCTCTTCTTGGTAACTTGTAGCCACTTCTGTGATATTAAAAGATTTAGCGACCGTTGCCTGATATGATTTTTCTTGTTCCCAAAGATAAACAGGAGAGGAATACGTAACAAGAATAATTCTTTTCCCGTTAATTTGAGCCACCATCCTATCTTTATAATCAACCTCTTTATTCTTATAAATTACGCCCAGAGCCTCTGCACGACTCCAATTTTTTTCTGATAATCCTTCCAAAACATAACCGTAATCCAGCAAATATTTTAGCAACCAATTTTTGGCAGAAATATTATGCTCTAAATCAATTGCTTCAATACGTACTGTGCTTTTTCCCAAGTCATCCGGATCGCTGTCATACTTAGCAATCTCACCTAGAATGTATCCCTCTGCGGAAGCTGTATTTCTAATGATTTCTTCAGGTGCTTTTTCCCATCCTTTAGGAATAAAGATACGATAGCCGGAATATTTATCATCTGACGGCGCCATATCCTCGAAATATTGCATATGCTCGATAATTTGCTCTTTATTAAAATAAGGTATATCCGGCATCGGAATATCAAAACCTTTATACAAACCACCTTTTTCATCTAAAGCGTCATCTTCTTCCGAGACAGTAACGGGCACCGCATCTTGAGATAAGACAGGCGTTGAAAATGTCATCAGAAACAAAATTGCAGAAAAAATGTAGAAAAATCGTGTTGTTTTCATAGATACCGTAGTTCGTTAGCGTTTTTACCTTTACAATAAAAGAATGCACTCTTTAAAGTAAGGATATAATTAATATATAGATATTTTATACAATGACGAACATTTCTGCAAAAATAGATCAAACTTATGGCGCTTCGGATATCGAGGTTCTGGAAGGGTTGGAACCTGTCCGGAAACGCCCCGGGATGTATATCGGGGGAACGGATGACCGCGCCTTGCATCATTTGGTTAGTGAAATTCTAGATAATTCCATGGATGAAGCGGTTGCGGGACATGCCAACCGCATTGAAATTCATTTGGCGCAGGATAATGTTGTCACCGTAACTGATAATGGACGGGGCATTCCGGTTGATGAGCATCCTAAATTTCCCGGAAAATCAGCCCTTGAGGTGATTTTAACAACATTGCATTCGGGCGGTAAGTTTTCAAATAAAGCATATCAGACGTCGGGTGGTTTGCACGGCGTGGGTATTTCTGTGGTGAATGCTTTATCTTCCGAGGTTACAATCGAAGTGGCACGCGACAAGCAACTATACAAACAAACATTCTCCCGCGGTACGCCCACATCCAAGCTTGAGAATATTGGCGCTGTATCAAATCGGCGCGGGACATCAGTGACATTTAAGCCGGATACAGAGATTTTTGGGACTAAATTAAGTTTCCGTCCCAACTGGCTATATCAAATGGCACGATCAAAGGCATATTTGTTCCGCGGGGTTGAGATTCGCTGGTCATGCGATCCGGAATTACTGACGCCGGAAAGTAAAGCACAGGAAGAAGCGGTCTTTCATTTTCCAAATGGATTGTTAGATTTTTTGAATGCCTCCATTAAAGATCGCGCTTGTATTAATGATAGCCCGTTCCATGGCATGATTGATCTGCCTGACAATGAAGGGCGCGTTGAATATGCCCTGACTTGGCCGGAATTTGGGGATGGTTTCATCCATTCCTATTGTAACACGGTTCCAACACCGCAAGGCGGGACGCATGAAACGGGTCTTCGCGGTGCATTGACGCGCGGATTGAAATCATTCGGCGAAATGTCGAATGTTAAAAAAGCCGGCCAGATCACTGCAGATGATATCATGAGCGGCGCTTGTATTTTATTATCAGTCTTTATCCGCGAGCCGCAATTCCAAGGGCAAACAAAAGAAAAGCTGGCCAATCCGGAAGTCTCACGCTGGGTTGATGTAGCGGTCAAAGATTATTTTGATAACTGGCTATCTAGCAATACTAATTCAGCAAAAGCGCTATTAGAATATGTTATTGAGCGCGCCGATGAACGTTTAAAGAAAAAAGAAGAGCGCATCACCGCCCGTAAGGTTGGATCACGTCGTAGCCGCCTGCCGGGAAAATTGGCCGATTGTTCACGGAATAATTCGGATGATACTGAATTATTTATCGTTGAAGGGGATTCCGCGGGTGGATCCGCCAAGCAGGCACGTCACCGTGAGACACAAGCGATTCTGCCTTTACGTGGGAAAATTTTGAATGTGGTCAGTGCCACCGCCGATAAAATTCGCGCCAATACCGAATTACAAGATTTGATTACTGCGCTTGGGTGCAGCGCCGGCAAAGATTTTGATCTGAAAAAACTGCGTTATGAGCGCATCATTATTATGACTGATGCGGATGTGGACGGGGCGCATATTGCCTCCCTACTCATCACGTTTTTCTATAGCAAAATGCGCGAGATGATTGAAGAAGGCCATCTTTATTTGGCTCAGCCCCCTTTATACCGCCTGAGTGTAAAAGGAAAATCCGCCTATGCGCGCGACGATCTGCATAAAGAAGAATTATTGAAGACGGAATTTAAAGGTAAAAGTAATATTGAGGTGGGACGATTTAAGGGTCTGGGGGAAATGATGCCAGCCCAGTTAAAAGAAACCACCATGAACCCAAACACACGTACCTTAATTCGCGTTACCGTGCCGCATGCGCAGGTGATTGCCGACATGAATGCCGCTATATTGGAAGAAGAGCTGTTTGAGCCTGCATTGAAATCAGAAGAAACAACGGCGGAAGTAGACGATTTGATTGAGCGCCTGATGGGAAAATCCGCAGAAAGTCGATTCCAGTTCATTCAGGACAATGCAGAATTTGTTGAAGATGTTGATATTTAAAACGTATTGGTTAGGCAATGAACGCCGCCATTGACCACCATAAAATCATCCACGCCGTAATCTTGAGGATTAACAGCGATGATATCACGATTTGAAAGTGCTTGCTTTAATTGATGCGATAAACGACTTGTTGAAACCATCATGTTATCATGCGTAACACAATTTATAGCCCCCGCCTGTGCTTCCTGAACGTTAACCGGTGAAAGACAGTCATTGAAATGGCGTTCTAACTGCCTGTTTGATGCATATGTAAATGCCTCACGGCAATACATAACCGTATTCCCATTAATACGTTCCGATAGCGCAAGATCAAGATGATAAAACCAATGCGAATTAGGATTGTCGGAATCTCTGGTGATGCCCGGCGCCATCGTCAATGGTTTATAAGTCCAATCTTCAGATAGACAGGGCGAAAGACCTTGTTGCAGTTTTGTAAAAGATGCAAAATGATCCATTGTATGAATACCAAAAAACATTGTTTTTTCTTTCTCATCAAGAATCAAATTTCCCGTTTCAAACCACACATCATCTAATATTCTAACCTCGCGCTGATCCGTTCCAAGGATGCCATGATAAAACGCGCTATCATTCTTGATAGCATTTAGTGTTCCCACGTCCGGTCTATAAGGATAGGCATTAATATCCGGAAGAAATATTTTATCTTCGATCAATAAATATTTATCGCGAGAATAAGGGTTTCGCGGCGCGTGCGATTGGGAAGAATCATATTCAATGATTTCAAACCCTACATCTTCCAAGGCTTGCTTGGTCGCAGACCATTTGGATAGGCATTCATCAAAGCTGACATCTGTTGGTTTAAAATACAGATCCGATGGGCGCACCATTAATAGATGCCTTCCATTGCTGTCTTTAATCTTGGCTGATGTATGATTAATGTTCTGTATCTTTCTTTTAAAATGAAACGGTCACGGCCATGTCGTGCTTATGGTAATATCCGCTTTCAAGCAATCTATAAAACCCGTATCAAAAAATCCAGTTTTTTATATTTATACCTTTACCTCACAACTTGGCACGATCCCTGCAAAGCATCTGCTGTAATAACTAGAATTAGGATGTAAGCATGGAAAATAGTATCTACGTTGCCCTGTCCCGTCAGGTTGGTCTGGAAGAAAAAATGGCCGTCACAGCGAATAATATCGCCAATGTGAATACCCCGGGATATCGCGCGCAAAATATGGTTTTCAATGAATTTCTGGCCGATCCGCGTGGTTTAAAAGACCCTTTGTCTGAAGTATTAGATTACGGGCATTACCAAAGCACCGCGCCGGGCGCATTTCAAACCACAGGCAACCCAATGGACATTGCCATTCAAGGAAAAGGGTATTTTGGGGTGCAGACACCGGAAGGTCTTGCCTATACACGCAACGGCCAAATGGCGCTGAATATCAACGGCGAAATTGTAAATCCCGCCGGATTACCAATGACTGATGATGGCGGCAACCCGATCACAATGCCGCCGGGGGCAAAAGACATCGCGATTGCCCATGATGGTACGATTTCATCAGATCAGGGTGTCATCGCAAAATTAAAAGTTGCTGCCTTTGAAAATGAGCAAGAAATGGAAGCTACGGGCGATGGTCTATACAGAACTGCCCAAGCAGAAACACCCTCCGATGATTTTAAAATTATCCAAGGTGCCTATGAGGATTCCAACGTCCAAGCGGTTAGCGAAATGACCCGCATGATTCAGACATCGCGTGATTTCCAAGGCATTCAAAGATTGATGCAGAATGAACATGATAGACAAAGAACAATGATTCAGCGCCTGACACAGGCCAGATAAACAGATTATAAGGAGAAAGTAACATGAGATCACTCGATATCGGCTCAACCGGAATGATGGCACAACAGACCAATGTTGATGTTATTTCCAACAATATTGCCAACATGTCAACGACAGGCTTTAAGCGCCAAAATGTGGCATTTATGGATTTGATTTACCAAAACATCCAGCGCCCGGGGGCAAGTTCCTCGGATGTGGGAACGATCATGCCGTCAGGTATCCAGCTTGGTTTGGGAACACGTGTAGGCGGCGTTTATAGGCAGCATCAACAAGGCGCGTTGGAAATTACGGACAACCCGTTTGATCTGGCAATCACCGGAGATGGATTCTTCCAGATTGAATTACCGGATGGGGAGACCGCCTATACACGCGATGGAACGTTCGGCATTAATCAAGACGGTGAGTTAGTCACACAGCAAGGATATATCGTTAACCCATCCATCACCGTTCCCGCAGATGCCACAGATGTTACCATTAACCAAACAGGCGAGGTCTTTGCCAAAATTGAGGGGCAAGTTGCCTTAACAAACGTTGGACAATTACAATTAGCAAATTTTGTTAATCCCACAGGGTTGGATGCAATCGGCGACAATTTATTTATAGAATCCGAAGCATCAGGCGCGCCAACAACGGGCACGCCATCCGAAGACAGCTTTGGCGCAATCCGTCAGGGCGCTTTGGAAAACTCAAACGTTGATGTTGTGGAAGAAATTACCAATCTGATTGAAGCGCAAAGATCATATGAGATGAATTCAAAGGTAATTTCGACATCTGATGAAATGCTCGGCACAATTACTCAGCTGAGATAATACAGTAAGGAGATTATAAATTGACCATTCAATCCCCCATTAAAATGATGATTTACGCGCTGCGTTTTAACATGATCCTGCTTATGACCGTCACATTTGGCTCATTCGGGATTACCCAGGTTAATCAATCTTTTGCATCCAATATTAAATCATTGGCCGTGATCGAGGGGGATTACATCTTGGCGAAGGATTTGTTTGATGGTTTGACCCGTAAATCCGATACCATTATCGGCTCAGCCCCCCTGCCCGGCCGTGATATGGTATTAAACGCCAGAACATTGCTTCGGATTGCGATCGCGCTTGATTCTTCATGGCGTCCGCAAACAGGCACAGAGCAAATTATTATACGCCGCGCCGCAACGATTATAAGTGATACAACCATGAAAGAAGAAATCAAATACGCCCTGTATGATCGCGGCGTAGAGGGTGATTTTCAGATTGTTTTTAATGAACAAGTCCCCGCCATGACTCTGCCACAAACAGAAGCAGAAGCGGTTCAAATCGGGTCATTTGAGTATGATCCAACCAAAAGTTTATTTGTTGCGGAATTGCTTGCCCCATCTGTTGACAGGCCACTAAAACGTCAAATGGTAAGTGGTAAAATTGAGCGCATTATCAAACTACCTGTTTTAAATAAATCTATCCAAGGCGGCGATTTAATTAAGGCATCGGACATTAATATGATTGAGATCCCAGCATATAAGGTGCAATCCGATTATATTATCAATGAAGAAGGACTGATTGGTATGACATCGCGCCGTATGATGATGGCGGGCGAGCCATTAAAACAAAACCAGATTATGGAACCCGTTTTGGTCCAAAGAGGTGAAAGCGTGCGGATTTCTTACCAATCCGGCCCAATCCAGCTTATATCCGAGGGTAAGGCCCTGCAGAACGGAGCACGCGGTGATTTAATCCGCGTCACAAATTACAGTAGCAACCGCACCATTGACGCCGTTATTCAAAATAGCGGTCTTGTCGTTGTGAATTAAATGGAGGCATTATGAATACAAAAACACTTTATAAAAATTTGGCCTTAATCTCCCTTAGTGCGTTATCTTTAACAGCATGCGGCGCGGCGGATCGCATTTCACGCATTGGTGAAAAACCGGCCATGACCGCCATTGAAGACCCCACCTTACAAAAAGGGTATCAACCGATCAGCTTGCCTATGCCGACACCAGAGATTGCAATTAAACAGCCGAACTCTCTATGGGCGTCAAATCGTAAAAACTTTTTTAAGGATCAGCGCGCAAGCCAAATTGGTGATATCCTAACCGTTATGATCAATATTCAAGATGATGCCGCATTAGACAATGAAACAGATCAAAATCGTAGCTCTTCTGAAGGGGCGGGATTAGGTAACTTCTTAGGCTTAGAATCTCAACTGGCGAAAGTTCTTCCCGAAGCGGTCAATCCCGGCAGTTTAGTGGATGCAAGCGGCGATTCCACTTTTAATGGGCAAGGATCCACAGAACGTGAAGAAGAAATCAATCTGGAAGTTGCCGCCTTGGTTACACAAATCCTGCCGAACGGCAATCTGGCCATTCACGGCAAACAGGAGATTCGGGTCAATTTTGAAAAACGCATTATCGGGATCGATGGCGTTATTCGCCCCGAAGATATCAGCATCAGCAACACCATCAATGCCAACCAAATCGCCGAAGCGCGGATAGTGTATGGCGGCGAAGGCAACCTGACGGAATTACAGCAACCACGTTATGGGCAACAGCTTTACGATATTATTTTCCCATTTTAAGATTATAGAGCGAACAATTTATCGATTATAACAAAATAAAATTGCGCGTCCTTACTAGGTTCTATATAACGCACAACATGCATAATTTCTTTGAAAAATATTTTATCCCCTATCGCGGAACATTAGGTCGCTGGGATTTTCTAAAATCAATTATATTAAATATTCTTATAATATTACCCACGATAGCTGTGTTTTATATAATTATCTGGCTGGAAATTTTTGAAAACAGCATTTTTTTTCAAGGTAATAACACACCATCGTTAGAAAAATTCTCTGCAAATTTTACTATAAATACTCTCCTATCATTCTGTCTAATAGGATCTCTTTTTTATGCAACATTCATTTTTCCATTTTTTTATTGGGAAAAAAGGGTGGCGCAAATCATTGGTGATAGAGTTTATTCGACAGCGATTGTGTTTATAGTATACATCTTACCAATATTACTCTCATTACTGATATATATATCGACGGGCAATGAGACAGTTAGTCCTATGCAAAACATTATTATTTCAGTTTTGAATGCATTTTCATTTATCTTATTTTTAGCGAGTATATTTATTAAGGGCAGTAAAAATAACATCGATAAATAAGTGACTACCTAAGACTAACAATTTATCCATTTAATCCCGCTGCGTTTTCTCTTTACGCTCGTGACGTTCCTGCGCCTCAATGCTTAGAGTGGCATTTGGACGGGCCTTTAAGCGCGGGATAGAGATCTCATCGCCGGTTTCTTCGCAATACCCATATTCCCCGTCATTGATCCGCATAATCGCTTCTTCTATTTTCTTTATCAGCTTACGAGTGCGGTCTTTTGTGCGAAGTTCAAGCGCGTGGTCTGTTTCTTCTGAAGCACGATCAGCAAGATCAGGTTTTTGAAGATTTGTTCCCTGTAGCGTGTTCGCTATGGTTTCATTCATCCCCTGAAGCAGATCCTTTTTCCAATCAAGTAGCAATTTATTAAAGTAGGCCAACATGACAGGATTCATGAATTCGCCTTTATCATTTTCCGGATCATAATCGGGAGGAACAATCACGCTGTTATTAGAAGACATTTTTGAACTTTCTTTTTAATTACAAAAATCATACCTGATACAAGAATTACAGGCTATGTTTTTACGGAGTTTATGAACTTTTATCAAGAGCTTTTCGCATCTTCGCCAATTCAACTTGTGCACGTAAGTCAATTTCATCAAGTAAATTACTTAAAGTTTTATCGACAACGCGCTCCTTATGCCCCGCCACTATATCTGCAATTCCGACCATGTGCGCCATGGAAACCTTCCCCCCCAACATCGCAAGATGCAATCCATCGAGCTCTTCAAGGATGTTATCCGCGCGCAATGTCATACGTTTTCTGGCGGCGCGTTCAGTAGGGTCCTCAACGGATTGAACCGCCAATAGAGCATCAACAGCCGTCATTGATTGTGGAGCGGCCGTGGCTCCCGCACCCGTAGCTTTGCCAGCGGACATAAAACCATCGAAACCGGCGGCATCGCTGGATCCTGATTTTGAAGACTTTTTTACCGAACCGGCGCCGGATGTTTGTTTGGGACCTTGTATTTTCATGTGCTTACTTTAGTATGTTTATCATATCCTACATGAAAATACTTTAGAAAATCGTAAATGTCTTGACCATATCACTTCAGTTTTTTTATAACAGACCATGACAAAGATTATAAATCGCATTAGCATTACCGGCGACCCGGGAAGCGGCAAAAGTACTTTTGCTGAATCAGTCGCAAATTATACGGGTTTTGAAAAAATCACCACGGGCAATATTTTTCGCAAACTAGCCGCCGAAGCCGGCGTATCCATTACAAAATTAAATGAAATGGCCGAAGCGCAAAGAGATTTAGACGCAAAGGTTGATGATTATCTAGTATCGTTAAATGATAAGACAACGCCCATGGTTTTGGATTCACGTATGGCGTGGCATTTTATTAAAGATACCTTCAAAGTACGTTTAACCGTTGATCCGGACGAAGCCGTCAAACGTATTTTTAGCGATGACAGCGCCGAGGAATTTCGCGAAAAATTTGCGTCTCTAGATGAAGCCATGGAAGAAGTGGAAAAAAGACGTCTCAGTGAAATTCGTCGCTATCAAAAACTATACGGCGTAAATATCGGGAATGACAAAAACTTTGATTTGGTCATTAATACGTCGCATATAACCAAAGACGAGACGATTGATATTTTTATAGAAGCATTTGAAAGAGCAAATCGTTAAACTTTCTTGACATTTGTCTTGAATAAAGCGATAACAATTTTCCCAAAGCGTGGCGGAGTAGCTCAGCCGGTTAGAGCAGCGGAATCATAATCCGCGTGTCGGGGGTTCGAGTCCCTCCTCCGCTACCAAATAATTGAAAACACACCTTAATTAATCTTAACTTTAAGTTTAAAAATTAAATATCATTGTGATAACAAACCTGTCTTACCATGGATTGGCATGCCATTCTTGTCTGTATATTTTGATCATGAACATCATGCCCTCCTCCATTAATCATTATTTGTTGAGAAATTGGATACACAAACCAAATATTTGTATTAGGCGCAACCCATTGATCATCAGATCCAAAGTAAAAAGTTGTAGGGATAGATTGAAATTCTGGATTATCATGAGATAAATTGAACAGCCATCGCTTTGGAAGTTTATTCATTACCTCATTATAAAGTTGTTCGGCTAAGTATGTTTTACTTAACTCCTCTCTCCATTCTAAATCACTCTTACTCTCATAAAAGCTTGTTTCAGTCCCTTTATATCCAAATATCTTTGCCTTTTCGAATTCCCCCTTTAAAAACAAGCTCTCTTCTTGGGCAAACATACGTTGAAAAGCTTCTTTTTTTGCACCTCTTATATTGTTAGAATTATAATATTCCAGATAAGCTCTCGCAGTTTCTGGCGAACTATCAAGAAAAACATCCCAATCTTCTTCTTCTCCTAAAAAAGGCGCGTAAGCAGAAAAACCAAGGCACTTATCCGGATTTAAACACCCATATGCCGTCATAAAAATAGCGCCGAAAGACCAACTGAAAATTTGCCATTGATCGATGTTTAGATGGCAGCGAAGCTTTTCTATATCATGAACGTGTGAGAAAACTGTATTTGGCGCATTTTCAAAATCAAACGCTTTAGAGCAACCAAAACCACGTTGATGAAAAGTTATAATATGATGATCATCTTGTGAAAACGCCGTTAAACTTTCTAAATCGAATGTATGTCCCGACCCGCCATGTATTAATAAAAGCGGGACTCCATTTGGGTTGCCATAAGAGCACCAATATATGGATTGATGTCCCTCCACGGGCAAATAGCCTTCTTTAAAGTTTAATAATGACATTCATTCTCACCTTTGATATGTCAGTATTAAGTATCTTTATAGGAAAAAGTAAAGAAAATGATTTCTAATAATAAGAAAATCGCAGAACAATATACTCTTCTAAGCCAGCATTATGATGATTGGTTCTCTTTGCAATGGCCCGAACCAGCTTACAGGCAAGGAAAAGCAATAGAAAAAATCTTTAAAAACTTTCAATTACCTAACAATGCCCGCGTACTGGATTTAACATGCGGAATTGGAACACAGGCAATAGGATTAGCTTTACAAGGTTATGAAGTCGTCGCTTTAGATATAAGCGATGGACAATTAAGAAAAGCAAAAGAAGAAGCTAATAAAATAGATCCCAACCTAAAAATTGAATGGATTTTGGGTGATGCAACAGAGCCTAAAAAATATGTTAATGGTACATTTGATGCCGTTATTTCCTTTGGCAATTCATTACCATTATTAGGAAATGAGGAGGCAATCATTAGTTGCATGAGACAATCACAAACAATTTTAAAATCAAATGGCTTGCTCCTTGTCTCTATGCGTGACCATAGCGAATTACGCAAAACTCGACCCTATCTTATGGGGAGCGGAAAATTAAATAATAAAGATCGACAAGGAATTTGGATTGAAACAGGTGAATGGCTGCAAGGGCAAAATCGTTATATATCCCATATTATTTTTATAATGAGTCAACCAGAGCATAAAGAATATCATTATCCATTCCCGCCATTAGCTGCTTTAACAGCGGAAGAAACATTAAACCTGATTAAACAAGCCAATTTTGACACCTCAACAATGCAACGAGTCGAAGACATCAGCTTCCCAGTGTTTATTGGAAAAAAATAATATGAAACTTAGTACGCCCAGTCGATCAAGTGAAATAATTATGAGCGATCTTAAAGATTTACGAAATCGTGCCCTTAAAGTTTGGGATTATAATCCCGATCTTGCCATTAGCGCCAATCTAACGAATAAAACTGTCCGAATTTTAGAAGATAAATTAACAAAAATGGAAAGTGGGAACTTTACCGTTGCTGTTGAAACTGGACAGGCTGCCATTTCAACAGTGCTCTTTTCTTTTTTGAAATCTGGAGACCATGTTCTTATTCCTGATAATGTCTATGGTCCGGTTAAGCTTCTCGCTGAAAACCAATTAGCTGCATTTAACATAGATTACACCTATTATGATCCCTTAGATTTAAAAGATTTAGAATACAAAATTACCATTAATACTCGGATGATTTATTTAGAAAGTCCCGGATCATTAACTTTTGAAGTACAAGATATTGCTAAGATTGCCCAACTTGCAAAACAAAAAAACCTTATTACTGTAGTTGATAATACCTATGCAACACCCCTCAATAGTAATCCTCTGGAATATGGAATAGATATATGCCTTCATTCTTTATCTAAACATATTACCGGAAATACCGGGGTGTTCGGAGGAAGCTTGACTGTTAAAGAACGAGAGCATTATAAAAAAATAAAAAATATGGCTGTATTTTTAGGGCATTGGCTATCCCCTGATGATGCATTATTAACATTGAATGCATTACCCCACCTCAAAGGCCGACTTGAGCATCAACATGACACAGCTTGTAAAGTTATTAATTTTTTAAATACACATCCATCAATTGAAAAAATATACGCTCCTTTTCTAGCCACTTCGGCTACATATTCTACATGGAATAAATTTTATAAAAAAGGATGCGGGTTATTTTCAGTATCATTAAAACCACATTATAAAGAGCAAGATTTAGAAGGTTTTTTTAACCATCTTAAAGTTTTTAAAATTAGTTATGGATGGGGTGGTGATAATCCTCTCATCGTTCCAGGAAGAACCACACGTAGCCTTTCAAAATTTCCACCTCATTTAATTCGTATTTATTGTGGTATGGCAAAACCTAACATTTTAATTGATGACCTTGAGCAGGCTCTTTCTGGCTTGATGAAAACATGAAAAAAACAATAAAATATGATCCCGTTGCTATAGCAACTTTATATGACGATATAGCAGCTATCTATGCTGATTATTATGAGGATTACAATGAAGCCATTCGAAAGCAAGGCGCTGATCTAGCGAAGGTTATACAAACGCAAGGTATATACAATAACGCTAAAATTCTTGATTGTTCATGTGGAATAGGTACGCAAGCAATAGGCTTAGCTTTGGAAGGCTTTAATGTTTCAGGATGTGATATTAGTCCTGGTTCAATAAAAAAAGCCGAAGAAAACGCAAAATCTAAGTTTGTAGATATTCCGTTCAAAACAGTCGATATGCGTTTTTTATCAAAAATATATAATGAGCGTTTTAGCGTTGTACTTTCATGTGGCAATAGTATCGCGCATCTTCTTACCGATGAAGATTTAAAATTTTTCTTTGAAAGCGTCAAGAAAACTATTGAACCCGGCGGTATATTTTTGGTTGCGTTAACAGACCATGAGAAAAATATACGAGAAGAAGGGGTTTTCTACGACCCTCATGTTAAAGAAGCAGACGATTTTAGAACTGTTAACTTTCAACTCTGGAAATGGATTGTGAAAGGTCTTGTTTACATTTGTGATGATTACACTGTCCTAGACTATGGAAAAAATCAAAAGATTAAAAAAGTTTCGGCCACCTTTAGAATATGGCATAAAAAAGTTCTATTTTCAAAAGCAGAAGAATATGGTTTTTCAAATTGCCAATGGCTCTTACCACAAGAAACAGGGCACCATAATCCAATTTTTATTGCCCAAGCAATATAGAATTATCTCAGATAATCTGCTTGTCGTTCTATAATTTCATTCAAAATGTATAAACGATAGAATATTGAGCATTGAGTTGAAGTTCCATTTTGCCAAAGTTCTTTCAAATACGACATATTTATGAAGCCTAGTTGATTTAAACCGCTTTCTTCTTCAAAAATATGCTCAATCAGTTTTCCAAAAGCTTCAGTTTTATAAATAGTATTAGAAATAGGAAAGCCCGCCTTTTTACGATTTATAATTTTTTCAGGAACAACCCCTTTTAGAGCTTCTTTAAAAATCCATTTTTCACATCCGTTAAAATGCTTATATTTAGAAGGGACCTGAAAAGCCATTTCAACTATGTCCAGTTCCGCAAGTGGACTTCTAACTTCCACGCTATGTGCCATAGACGCTTGGTCCATTTGTTTAAATTCGCAAACCGGATAAATACCATGAAAATTCATGAGACATGCAAGCTGTGCTGGATCACTGCAATCATTTTTATAAAGATCAATGATTGGTTGCATTGATGCACAGAAGTTTTGTTCTGGCGTTAAATCAGGCATTAACCGTTCCAAATCAATATTATTCAACCCATTAAATTTTTTAAAATAAGATGACACTAAATTATCAACTGGCGTATCTTTTAAAAGATGACCATGCCCGTAACCATCAAAAATTTCGTCGGGCCCATTACCACTAAATGCCACGCGATAATTTTTATCTGATATAACACTAAATAAATTATATAGACTTGCTGCTTCAGGAGCACCATGTGGCTCAGAACAAACTTCACTCCATTTTTTTAGATTTTTACAATAATCCTCAGGAGTGAGAGCAATTTCTGTGTGCTTTGTCCTCATGACGTTGGCTACATAGCGCGCATACTTAAACTCATTATAAGAAATATCATTAGAGTTATCAGGATCTACTAAACCAATTGAATAAGTTGATAGTGTTAATCCCTTTTTCTTAGCAAAGGCAACCACAGTAGTAGAATCAATCCCCCCACTCAATAAATGTGCATATGGAACTTCAAGGTTAAATAAACGGTAGCAACTAGCTTCAACCGCTTCATATAACGACTGCTTTAAATTCTTTTGGTCACTAATACTTAGTTCTGCGTACTGCCTGACAGGCACTGTATAATAACGGTCAATATTAAAATTATTATTTCTATAAGACCATGTTATTGAGCACCCACTCTCTAATTTTTTAATTTGCTTAATATGTGTATCTCTACCAAAGATGAACATAATACCTATCATTTGAGATATTGCATTTACGTCCCACTCCCTCTCGACCTCTGGTATTTGGATTAAGGCTTCTATATCAGAGGCGAAAAAAAGCCCCCCCTGCACTTTCATGTAATAGAGTGGCTTTTGACCAGTAGGATCGACAGCAATAAACGCGACCTGATCTTTTTCGTTATAAATACAAAATGAAAACATCCCTTTTATATATTTTAAACAATCTTGCCCCCATTTTAGATACGCCGCTAGTACAGTTTCAGTATCACATGATGTTTTAAAGTTGTAAGAATCTAAATATTGGCGTAACTCTAAATGATTATAGACTTCACCGTTAAACACAATAATATGAGCACTTTGCTTATTATAGAATGGCATGTCTGCTTCAGTATTTAGATGATCTGTAATGCGAAGCCTTGCCGCTCCTAAATATGCGCCCTCTAACGCATAAACTTTCTGAAAATCAGGCCCACGAGAACGCATAACATTAAGCATACCGTTCACGACACATGAAGTATTTCCATCTCTATTTCCAATAAATCCAGCTATTCCACACATTTAATATTTTACTTGTAATGAAGGTTTGGAGACCATATAAATGAAAATCATTCTCAATAACAAGACTTTTTTAGGAATAAATAATGGCGGCAGAAAAATTAATACAAGAATGGTGGTTAGAGCCTAACCAAGGCGATGCATCATTGGAAGAAGATCACGTGGATTTTTGGCAAGATGTCCTTAACAATGTCATTGACCAATCTTTAACACATAAAAATGTTCTTGATTTTGGTTGTAATCGTGGTGGTCTTCTAAAAATGTTGCACGAAACTTTTTCTCTCAACAAAGGCGTTGGTGTTGATATCGCTCAAGAATCAATAAATGTGGCTAATTCACGCATTCAGAATGAACCAATTAAATACTTGGCTCTTACTGATCTATCACAATTTCAAGAAGAGTTTGATATAGCGATAAGTACAGCTGTTATTTACCTCATACAAGATATAAAAAATCACGCTCAACAAATTTATGGAGCTCTAAAACCTAATGGCGTTTATTATGTGACCCACCCTGATTACACTCAATCTGCTGGCGGAAAAGTTTTAATGGAAGAAATTAAAAAGTTTTCCGCAACTGAAGTTGCTACAAATACATTAGATGATATTGCCAATGCTTTTGAAGAAGTAGGCTTTCAAGTCTCTATTAAAAAAATGCAACCATCTCGTTATTTCTCGCACACAAAGCATTCGACTTGGTATCGTTCAATTTACGACTGCATTCATCACGAATACAACGAACGTTATGTCTTTAAACTTGTAAAATTATAAAATTTTGAAAAATAATAATATGTATAATTACAGTGATATAGAGTTCATTAAAAATGAAATTTTTAAGTTTGGACATCAGATTATCTCTACAAAAGATTTGTCACCTGAAAACGATAATTTTCATCAAGCTCGCTACAAACTATACGATCTTGCAAAAATAGAAGTTACAGCAGACATTCTTGAGAACATAAGAAATGATCAAAAGCTTCAAAACCTAATTAAGCAAATCTTCCCAATCTCATGCGAGGCCGGAATTCACGAAGAGTGTTTTATAGCTGAGCAACTTTTAAAAAAAGACAATCTGACATTCGGACATATTTTTAGAAATTATCATGGTGAAATATACGAAGCTTTGATGAACGATGAATTAAAGTTTTTAGAATCACAAGAAAATATTTCAATGTCAGATGAGCATATTACTTATATTGGCGGAGGCGCATTACCAATTCCTGCAATGTTATTGGCACAAAAAACAGGATGCAAAATTACGATTATTGATCCGCATACACCATCATGTATTGTATCACAAAATTTAATAAAGCGCATCGGTTTGGATCACTTGATAACGATCGTTGCGGCATCAGGTCAATCCTATGACTATACTAATACTTCACTGGTTTTTACGGCAAATTGGATACCAGACAAAGCCGGGATTTTTTCAAGATTAACTGAATTCAACAATCTTAAGTATGTTATCTTTCGTTCTGCGGCTGAGGATAGCCTTAGCTTTATCATCAACGATTTTGTAAATATATGCGATGTTTGTGATAAAGGCCTTAATTTAGTTTACAAGACAAAAAAACGTGAAGATATCTCTCTTATTTCATTAATTTTGAATAAACAAATTGAAGAAGAACCTTGTGTGCATAAGGCCCCTTGTCCAAAATTTAGAACGCCACGAATTATTAATGAAATGACGGATTTAATAGGGAATACGCCTATGCTTCGTCTCGATCCGAATAAAACGGGTTTGAAGCATATTGATCTCTACGCCAAATTGGAACACTTAAATCCTTTTGGATCAATCAAAGATCGTACAGCATGGGGTATGCTCAAACCGCATATAAATGATTTAAAAGAGAAAAAGAAATCTATTCTGGAGTTATCAAGTGGTAATGCTGCGAGAGGTCTTCAGGCGATTGCCTCAATAAATGGCTTACAACTTGAAACAGTTAGCAATCGAATTCGTGTTCATGAAATGCGTGACATGTTACAGTTGCAAGGAGCTAAGGTAACACCTATGGCAGAAGATTTGGATTCTTCTGATGCTTATGCTGCTTTAAAGGCCGTAGATATTAGAGCTGAAAAAGATAAAGATCACTTTTTTTATACAGATCAATATCGTAATCCAAATAATGATGGGACTCATTATTCTCATACAGGTCAAGAGATTATTGAAGATTTGGGATCAGTTGATTATTTTATTGGATCTGTTGGGACAGCTGGCTCAACTATGGGCATATCAAGACGATTAAAAGAGCAAAACTTTGACCTTGATATAACAGGTGTTATTTCAGAAAAAGATGATTATGTTCCCGGCTTGCGTCACAAAGATGAAATATTTGACATAGGACCTTTTAAAGAAAACTATTATTCGCGTTTAATCGATATTGACGTTCAAAATGCCATTGACGGTATTTTAGAGCTGACACGTGATTATGGTGTCATGGCAGGACCCTCTAGTGGGGCTACTTATGTCGCCGCAATTCGTCACCTCAGAGAGGTGGATAAGACCTTATCAAGTAAGAAAACAGCAGTCTTTGTCGTTTGCGATAGGGCAGAAATGTATTTTAGCTGGATAAAAGTTAGACGTCCTGATTTGTTTCAATAATCCTTTACAACTATTCGTGAATTGATTAGCTCTTATTCTTCTTAAGAGACATCAGTCTCAATTATATTTTCATATTTACATAAAATGCCATTTTAAATTTTATTCTTTTTAATCATATTAGAAGAAGATCATATATTAACTATTATTAACGGGGGTGTGTATATGGGTATTCAATATAAAGGTATTAATTTGTCCGGGTTGGAATTAGGGAGCGGGACTACGTTATGGCAGGACTATACGAGACCGGGGCAGGATGATTTTTCCTATTGGACCAATCAAGTTGGTGCAAATATTATTCGTCTACCTTTCACGTGGGATCGATTACAATATGAATTAAATGGAGAACTGGAACAAAGTTATCTAAATTTAATAAAACAATCTGTAGCTTGGGCCGAAGAAAATGGTAGTACCATAATTTTAGACCTTCATAATTTTGGATTTTATAACGATGCGACCATTGGTTCGCACGATTTACCTATCACTGCATTTTCAGATCTATGGAAAAAATTGGGACAAGAGTTTCAAGGAAATGATAATGTCTGGTTCAATTTAATGAATGAGCCTTATACATTTGAAGCTAAAGAATGGGCAGATATTTCACAAGAGGTTGTAAATAATATAAGGGATGCAGGTATAGATAATAAAATCCTTCTATCAGGTACGGCATGGTCGGGAGCGCAGTCATGGGAATATAGCGGAAACGCGGATGCATATAAGGATTTTGTAGATCCGCTGAATAATTTTGCCTTTGATGTGCATCAATATATAGACGAATGGTCAACTGGAAATAATGAAACTTTCCATGAAAACGTCGGAATACCACGATTAGAAAAAATTACGGATTGGGCAAACGACCACGATTTTAAGCTATTTTTAGGGGAAATCGGAATTACCGACCAAGCAGATTACCAGCAGGAAGTCATTAAAATTCTGGATTACATGGAGACACATTCAGAGGTTTGGCTAGGTTGGACGTTATGGGGCGCCGGTCCATGGTGGCCAAATGATTATCATTTTAATATTAATCCACAACAAGACGGTCAGCATGATGCTGCTATCGATGCCATGATGGACTATTTTATAATTAATTTGAATAATTTAGATGAAACACAATTGTCCCCTGCCCCTGTAATCTTTGATGAAACGGCTTTTACTTCATATAATTACGAACAAGATGTCAGCGGTGTTGTCTCGACCAAAAATGACGGCATTGAGGTGACTTTAAGCGGGAATATTTGGAAGAAGATGGCGTTTGAATATGTGGTCACCACAGACACCATAATCTCATTTGAATATAAATCCACCATACAAGCGGAGCTTCAGGGGTTTGTATTAGAAACGGACAATAATTACAAAACCGGGTCAAATGTTATTCAATTATATGGATATGACACAACCGGTTATTTTGATCGAACACATAACTATAGTGGAACCGGTGGATGGCAGACTTTTAATATCCGCGCATCCGATTACATAACAGGCAATGTCAATGCTTTGGCATTTATTAATGATCATGATGGCGGGGCCCGTAATGGCAATAGCACTTATCGAAATTTTACTATTTATGAAGACGTACCCGTTATAGATGACAACACAATCCTTATAAATACGCCGATGAAGGATATGATTAATTTATCCAATCTTTCTCAGAGTGTATATGATTACGGTCAGCATCAAAATGGGGGGCTTAGTTTCAACAGCGAAGGTGATGCACTTACTATCAGCGGGAACACATGGCAAAAGCTAGGATATACTTATAATGTGACCGAGCACACCATGGTTAAGTTTTCATTCCGCAGTGATGACATGGGGGAGATTCAGGGCATTGGCTTTGAAAATGATAATCGACACAGCACCGGCCCTGAGAAGAGCTTTCAATTGACGGGCTCCCAGACAAACCCACATTTTTACAATGATTTAAGCTATACAGAGTTTGGAAACTGGCAGACTTTTACGATCCGGCTTGGAGATTACCAATTGGGGAAAATTACCCATTTGGCATTCGTTAATGACGATGATGCTGATAGCTCCGGCATCAGCCACTATCGTGATATCACACTTTATGAAGATGACGGATTATATGTTGAGGGTGTCTATATAGGAACGGATAGTAACGATGTTTTTGATATTGATGCTTTGCCGGGATACGGTAATGCGTATGAGATTAATGGCTTTGAGATTGGAAAAGATAAGATTGATGTATCAGATTTGTTAGAATCTTATGATCCGCTTACTGATGTCATCAGCGATTTCTTACGAATAACCAATGAAGGTGTAAATAGCTTGGTTGAAATTGATGCGGATGGACAAGCCAATGGGTCAAACTTCACGCAGGTTGCCACAATAACAAATATTACAAATTTGACTGATGAACTCGCTTTGGAGGCATCAGGAACAATTATAGCTTAGGCCGCTAAATATTACTCACATCGGTTTTTGCCCAAGCGTTTTTTACATTTATCACCGCTTGGGCAATCCGTATCCTGTGCACAGACACATTCACGGTTAGCGCCATTACCTTGGCATTTGCCAGTTCGACATTCCTGATTTTTACTACAAGATTGCCCCACATCTTTATTGCGGTTTGATAGGCATCTATTTTTGCTGGCGCGATTATTACAGTATTGTGTCGCAGAACAATCGCTATCACGATTACACACGCATTCTCGATCACTACCGCTGCCTTGGCACTTACCTGAGCGGCATTCTGCATTTTTATCACATGTTTCACCAACATTAGACGTCCCATTCGCTAGGCATCTGTTTTGTCCCAATCGGTTATTACAGAATTGTCCATTGGCGCAATCACTATCATTGTTACAAACGCATTCCCTATTATCGCCGCTACCCTGACACTTATTGGTTTGGCATTCTTTATTCTTAAGGCAAGAGTCACCCACATTCAGCGTGCCATCCCGCAGACATCTATTCGCGCCAAGACGATTATTGCAAAATTCACCTGATGCACAATCATCATCTATGTTACAAACACATTGCTTGTTGCCATTACTTCCCTGACATTTGTTTGACATGCATTCCGCATTTTGATCGCATGATGCTCCCACTAATTTTTGGGCTGACTCAAATGTTCTACGAGGAATTTGTTGCCCTTCATTACGCTTTGCAACCGAAGCTTCCCACATTTGCAAAAATTGTTCAGCGCCGTCATTTTTCAATTGGTTAAGATATTCTGACCTTAAGCCCACCGCTTCTAACTCATTGTGCCATTTCTTCATCATGCCGATATGTGAAAGACCTTCGGTAATATGTCCGTCATATAAATTAAAATCATCTTCGGTTTCGCCCACAATTCTAAAGTTACACTTCGCGGTTGTGCGGGAATATACGGCTTGGGTAATAGTTGCGAAATCAAGAGAATACCCAACGCTAAGTCCCTTTTCCAGAAGCCATGCCAACATTTTACCGGTTTCAGTGCTGGAATTGGCACAATCATTTGATATGCCGGAATCAAAACCATCAACGACTGCCCCTTCATGGTCTTCCAAAGAATCCGTTGGCCCCATTCGTAAGCCAAAGAACCCGCCTGTCTCTGTTATATAATCAAGTTCATGACTATCCAGATCATATTCATGGCGGCGATAGCTTCCTTTGTCCGTAAGGCGCTCATTTGGCTTATTATGTAGTGCATTTAAAGGATAATTATTAAATTGACGTGAGATTTCACGCATATGGGTTCTGCCTTTGCTTGAAACATGATCAATGTTTACAATCATGCCATTAAGCATGGCTTCTCTGACAACACGCTCCCCTTCGTGAGATAACCCCAAATTATTACGCTCGATATCTGTATTGCTGTTATAACTTGTCCCCCCGGTATTGGCAGGCGCAATCGTCATCGCTTCGGGTGTGAAGGAAGGCGGCAAAGGATATATTTCAAATCCATTAAACAAACGCGATCCATAAAGCAATATATAGCTACTTAGATTGGCTTCACTAATGTCACTGAGTTTATAGCTACATGTATCTGTAATTTTTGCCCCTTTGAATGCATCATTGCCGCAGCGCTTTTCATGTCCGCAATATTTATACCCGTCTGCTCTATAGAGGGGGAACTCACCGACATGATCATCATAATAAAAACAACCGGAAATGGCCTGTGACATCCGTAATGCTTTGCCCGATGAATTTCCGCGCGGCAAATAAACATCCGCCCCGGTCAGGCGGCTATTAATTTTATGTGACAGATAGAAAGTACGCACGCCCTCATCAATGTAAGTATTTAAACGATCGACAGGATCGAACGTGCTCGCTTCGGAGCCAAAAGAATACTCGGATTCAATTCCCAAAATAATTGCCAATTTATCATCATTAATAATATCTCTGGCTTCTGCCGGTGTGTAGGCAATTTGCATATCATCGCTATTCGCCGCGACCCAGTCCTTCATGGCGTCTAATTGCCTCTTCATGGATGGAAAACTATCCCCCTTGGTACAGCCATAACCTTCATGTCCATCGCCGCCATCCTTATCATTAACGTAATAAAGCTGTTCACACATTGATTCATTTTCAACAGCAAAAGCCACCATGATGCGCGCACGCGAATCCTGATATTTTTCTTCTGTTGGTTTATGCGCTTCTTTGATCCACTCCGTTGAGTATCTTAAATGTGAAAAGCTCTTTCTAAGCGGCCCGTCATAGGAAGAATGGACGCCGATATCTTTCCCTAGAAAAAGCCCTCCTAAGCTGCCTTTTGCTTCACCGTGGTCACAAATACCTGCAACAGAACAACCGCCGCATTGTGCCGTGTATCCGTTTTCCATTACACCATTTTGATAATTACCGGCCGCACCCGTAAAAGCATAATTCCCCCCAAATGCCATGCCTTGTGTGGGATGTTCGTGTGTTAGTACATATCCCTGAATTTCTTGTGCTTTACTTGTGTGAGCAAGGGTTATGCCGAGTAATAGTAAAAGAAAAAAGAAGGGTTTTGGCAACATAATATAAGCCTATGAGTTATTTTAGATTGATAGGTAAAGCTAACGTAACAAGTAAGGATAGGCAATTATAAATATTTTATTATCTAATTCTTTGGTTTTTTGTAATTTAAGTTTAATAATTTTGTCTTGATCCTTGCCTTTTTAATTTACTTTGATAAACTTCGACGTCTTACATAAAAAAAATCGAGCTTAAATATTATGAACAGCATGTCAAAAATTACGTTATTTTCTACCCTCCTTATTATGCTTTGCGCCTTTTCAATGTCATCATTTGCCCAAGATAAAAAAGAGGAAAAAACCGACCCCAAAATTGAAAAACAAATCAATTTATTATCGGAAGACCCCGCCTTTATCTCATCGATGAATGGAATTATGAAGATTATGAGCGGTATGAAAAAGGGATTCCAAACTATGCCCTCTGAACAACGTGATGAATTTGTAAAAGAGTTGCGTACGTATGTTAAAAAACATGAAAATATGAAAGATGACGCAGGAAAAGAACTACTTAAAAGATTAAGTGAGACGTCCGGCGTATCTATGGATGACTTCGAGACAGTTATCAAATCTACTGATGGTTTGCTTGATCGCTATCCTGTGATAGGGCAAGGTCCTGCCGCTACGGCGCAAGCTATGTATAGCTCTAAAGGAATAGAATATAATTTTTCAGATGTTGATCCGGACCGTGAATGTGATGAAGCATGCCAATGTATACGTGATTGCCGAGAGGAAGCCCGTATAGCAACCAACCGCGCCGGCTTTGATGCTTTTATTGACGTGGCAACTAATCCGTCCGTTTCCACATTTATCCGCTGGTTTGCGCTGGGTATAAAAATTCACGAAATTCAGGAAGCAGAAGTTGAATGTGAAAAGCTATGCCAAGATTGGCCACCAGGATTTGATTGTCAGAGCGATTCTGAATGTGAGGGCGATGAATACTGCCATAAACCAATCGGCAATCCGGTCAATAGTTGCTGGCCCAAAAAAGCGCTTGGCGATCCATGCAGCGGGGATAGAAAATGCCTATCGGGATGTTGTAAATATCACTTCATGAGCAACCCCATTCAAATGGTATGCCGTCCGGCCGGTAGATGTAATTAATGTAATTATTTAAAAAATACCTCTAATTTATAAGAAGGAAAGCTCTCAAAATGAGTGATGAAAATAATATCCCCGCTCCCGTTGATGGTAAATTTGTATTCCAAGTGGGCCCATCAATGCGGATCAGGTTTAATGCGGAAGGCTGGGTTGAAGAAATTGGCAAGGGCACACCAGAAGATGAAGGCACCGTTCTGGCCGGCGTACCGGGAACAAAATTAGACGATATTTACGCCGTGCGATATTATGATCTATATTCGCGCATGGTATTATTGGATGTGCATGCGGGAAAAGGATCATCCGATAAAAGCCGAGGTAGCGGAGCCATTTTATTCAAAGACCTTGATCCCTCCTCTCCTATGTATAAACGAGTTAATATGGCGATCAAAATCGGTAATCATTACTTTAATATGAATATAAAAGAGCTTGGTTAATTTTTAACGTCAAGCTTTTGGAATTATCACATTTAAAGATTTTGGATTAATCTTAATCTTCGCAGGCCCCTTACAGATGAAATCGCCATCGGTTTGAATTGCATGGTGACTTTTTATTTCTAATGCTTTTACATTATTCAGTTCCATATAATGGGAGCGTTTGGTCTTACTGGTATTATAAGATATTAATTTAAATAGATTACGTGTCGGGATAATCAGCACTTCAAAAACACCATCATCCAATTTTGACTTAGGACTCAGAGGATATCCGGTGGCGTATGTTCTGGCATTTTGAATAAAAAGAGCATACACGCTCATCACCTTCCCCTCTTCTGTCCGAATTTTAATACGATGATGTGGATAACGATAGATTTCGCGAAAAGCGATTAAAACATACGATAAAGCGCCCCATATACTTTTTGCATTCTCATCATCAACTTCTTTAACGACATGTGCATCAAATCCCGCGCTAGCGGTTACGGTATAAATATGCTCATTAATCTGGAGGGTATCTATTTGTTTCTGTGTGCCTTGGCAAATAATTTTGCATGCTTTTTTAATATCAGTTGGAATTTTTAACTCTGATGCCAATAAGTTTGCGGTGCCCGCGGGAATAATCCCCAAGGCTACATTTGAGCCTGTTAGTGCATTTACAACTTCGTTGATCGTGCCGTCGCCGCCAACGGCGGTAACAATATTGTAGCCATCCTCAATCGCTTCTCTTGTTAATTCCGAAGCATGCCCCGCATGAGTTGTTTCAAAAATTTTATAATTGGCGTTAAGTTCGGAAAAACCGTCTTCAATTAATTGGCGACGCTTTTCTTTAGATATGTTTTTTTTAATAGGAATACGAAGCATCCATTGCACAAAGCGCGGTATCGCTATACCGCTACCTGCTTTGCCATTAATAATAATCATAATTTTGTTTTGATTATCGTCTTCCATGGCACACATTACATATCATTTTATGATTTCACAACTTGATCAAGGGCTTTTAACGTCTCCAGAACCTTAGGCATATCCTGCAATTTCATCATATTAGCCTTATCCGATTGAGTGGAATTTTCAGGGTCTTGATGAACTTCCATAAATACACCGGCAACCCCAACGGCAACAGCCGCCCTTGCCAGAACGGGGACCATTTCACGGTCTCCCCCCGATGATCCACCTAAACCGCCGGGCTGTTGGACGGAGTGAGTTGCATCCATAATCACCGGATACCCTGTCTGTGCCATGATAGGAAAAGAGCGCATGTCAGAAACCAGCGTATTGTATCCGAATGAAGCACCGCGTTCCGTTAGTAAAATATTATCATTGCCACTTTCCGAAACTTTAGCCGCGACATTCTTCATATCCCATGGCGCTAAAAACTGACCTTTCTTTACATTAATGACAGCCTTAGTTCTTGCGGCAGCAATTAATAAATCTGTCTGGCGGCATAAAAAAGCAGGGATTTGCAACACATCAACAACGTCCGCAACCACTTTACATTGCTCACGTTCATGAATATCGGTTAGCATCGGCACACAAAATTCTTTTTTGAGATCCGAAAACACAGACAGAGCTTCATCTAATCCAACCCCGCGGGTTGCATTTAAGCTGGTACGATTAGCTTTATCGAACGATGTTTTGTAAATAAAAGGGATGCCCAATTGATCGGTGAGCTCCTTTAAAGCACCACACATCTCAAATGCGTGATCTCGGCTCTCCATCTGGCACGGACCGGCAATCAGCGTAAAAGGATTATGGTTGGAAATCTGAATATTTTGAACTGAAACCGTCTTCATTTTCTGGCGCGCCTGTTTTTTATGAAATAGAACCCTATATTTATCATTATTAGAGCATAAGTCCAACGCCAATCAGAAAACATATACGCTATGAATAAAATTGAAGAAAAAATAGAACATATTGAAGAGAAAATTGTTGATCTGGATCCCGAAACAGATCGTGAAGCACGAAAACGCCAACCATGGATGCCGCTGGGCGGCTCTATCCTTGCTGCATTCATATTATTTGTAATAGTTGCTTTATTTATGGGGTGGTTTTAACACCCCATAAATATTAATTTTTAGCTGTATTCTTAATCTGAATAACATCTACATCTGTAAAGCCGTTGAATCCGGTTCGTACGCTTTGGCTATAAGCACCGGTTTGTTTAAACATAACCCAATCACCAATTTTTGCATTATTTGACATGACAAAAGGGCCATTCATCATATCAACGGAATCGCAAGTGGGCCCGGTCAATCGAAATTCACCCATTTCACATTGATCCATATATGCATCACGTTGAACCAATTCATGATGATAAACAATGCCCTGCCATGGGGCGATATCAGTCAGACCGCCGTATAAACCATCATTAATATATAGAATGTCATTACGACGCATATCAATACGGGTCACAAGGGTCATACAATCAGAAACTAAGGCGCGGCCTGGCTCGCTCAAGATATGAATATCTTCAAAGCCATTTTCTGTGATCGCATGGCGAATAACATCAAAATAAGATGTCAGGGGCGCAGGCTGAGCATTTGGATAATCAACAGGAAAGCCGCCGCCCACATCCAAAGAATCGATTTCAATCTCTGCGGCGTCAACAATTTTACGGACATGGGCGATGGCACGGGCATAGACTTCCGGATCCATTGATTGCGTACCAACGTGAAAGCTGATCCCCAGACGTTTGCTTACTGGGCGTGCCAATTTTAAAAGCTCAATTGCCGAGTCAAAATCTGCACCAAATTTGCTTGAAAAATCAGTTCTGGCGGCATTATTTTTTGGTAATGCCAAGCGAATGTACAGATTTAAGTCCTGTGCCAGACCTGTCTCACGCATGATTTTATATAGCTCGTCTTTATGATCGAGAACATATGTGCGCACATCATATTGGAAATAAGCGGCATGAATTGCTTCGGGCGTTTTGATTGGATTCATATAATATAAATCTGCCGAAGGATTGATTTTCCGCACACGTTGGATTTCATCCAATGATGCCACATCAAAACATGTAATCCCCGCCTTAGTCATTGTTTGCAGAATTTGACGTGATGGGTTGCATTTTACAGCATAGGCAACATCACCCGGGAAGTGATTTAAAAATAAATCAACCTTATCCTTTAACTTTTCAGGTTCATAAAAATAAGTTGGACATTTTGGCTGAACAGCTAAAACGGCTTGTTTTATGTCGCCATTATAATTCAGAACTTTTGATTTTTTGAAGTTTGTTACGGGCGCAGCGCCCATATTGTAAGTTTGCATTGTGTTCTCCTGTTAAGTTAGGGGAACGCCATTACATAAACACCAAATGGGCCAGGGGTATGTACGTCTTAGGGAAATTATATAATTTAAAAGTAAATAATTGTTAAATGTTTTTTTTGTAAAACGCCATGCAATAATATCATGCTTAAATCATATCAAACTAATCTGCTTTGCTTAACTGCAGCCTTAATAAAAGACACAAAAAGCGGGTGTGGATCAAACGGTTTTGATTTTAGTTCCGGATGGAACTGAACCCCGATGAACCATGGATGATTATCACTTTCAAAGGTTTCCGGCAATTTACCATCCGGTGACATGCCTGCGAATTTAAAGCCCTCAGATTCGATTTGGTCTTTGTAATTGATATTCACTTCATAGCGATGACGGTGACGCTCGCTCAGTTCAGTTGCGTTATAGATCTCCGCGATTTTTGACCCTGCTTTCAAAGACGCAGGATAAGCACCAAGGCGCATAGTTCCACCAAGATCAGCGCCTTCGCCTCTCTGTTGCATTTCGTTTCCTTTGACCCATTCGGTCATTAATCCAACGACGGGAACATCACATTCGCCAAACTCTGTTGAACTGGCACTTGTAAGTCCGCATAGATTACGTGCTGCTTCGATGACCGCCATCTGCATGCCAAGGCAAATTCCAAAATACGGAATATTATGTTCACGTGCATATTGCACCGCCTTAATCTTACCTTCAGTGCCACGTGCTCCAAAACCGCCAGGAACTAAAATCGCATGGGCATCTTTCAGAGCATTTACAATATCATCTTCATGACCGTCAAATTCGCTGGCATCGACAAATTGCAATCGTACTTTCACATTATTAGCTATTCCGCCGTGGGTCAGAGCCTCGTTAAGTGACTTATAGCTATCTGTTAGATTGGTGTATTTGCCAACGATCGCAACGGTCACTTCACCTTCGGGATCTTTGACGCGACGAACAATTTCCTGCCATTTTGATAAATCCGGAGTTTTTGATTCTTTTATATCAAAGGCGTTCATGACCTGCTCATCCAGCCCTTCGGCATGGTATGTTAAGGGAACTTCGTATATAGACGATGCATCCAGTGCGGGAATAACACGTTTTTCATCCAGATTACAAAATAGCGCTATCTTATCCAGCTCTTCGCGTTCAATCTCGCGATCCGCACGGCATAGCAGAATATTTGGACGGATCCCTGCGCTCATAAGTTCCTTCACGGAATGCTGCGTGGGTTTTGTCTTTAACTCACCTGCTGTGGGTATATAAGGCAGCAAGGTCATGTGGATAAATAATGCACGATTACGTCCGACTTCATTGCCAAACTGGCGAATCGCCTCTAAGAACGGCAGGCCTTCGATATCACCTATTGTGCCACCAATTTCACATATAACAAAATCGGCAGTGCCGTCTTTTTCACGGATGAAGTCCTTAATTTCATTTGTGATATGTGGAATCACCTGAATGGTGGCCCCCAAATAATCACCGCGGCGTTCCTTCTGCAGCACGCTTAGGTAGATACGACCGGTTGTGACATTGTCTTTTTGTGTGGCGGGGCGTCCTGTAAAACGCTCATAATGACCCAAATCAAGGTCAGTTTCTGCGCCATCATCTGTCACATAAACTTCCCCATGTTGAAACGGGCTCATAGTACCGGGATCAACATTCAAATATGGGTCAAGTTTACAGATGCGAACGCTGTAGCCGCGTGCCTGTAATAACGAGCCTAATGCAGCGGAGGCGAGGCCTTTTCCTAAAGAGGAAACCACGCCGCCGGTCATAAATATAAATCGTGTCATGTGTTTATTCGTTGCCTATCGGAACAGATGGTTTTTCAACAGGAGTTTGTGTTTCAGCATTTGGCGCTTCTGGCTCAGAGGAAATGGCCTCATCGCCTTCTACTTCTACTTCGTTACCTTCGACCACATCTGTTGCAGTTTCTGTAGGAACAGCACTTTGTAGAGTACCATCATCGGATGAGGGGGCGTCATCCGTTATCGTTGCTTCATTGGCATAAGTTGCCAATATACCGTCTTTACTGCTGTGGGTGCCTGCCAGAATGGCGAGCGTTAAGCTGGTTAAGAAAAAACATGCCGCAAAGAATGCTGTCATTTTAGTTAAGATGCTTGCCGTTCCCTTTGGGGTTGCAAGACCACCCATTCCGCCGCCGCCGCCAATTCCCAAACCGCCGCCTTCACTGCGTTGGATAAGAACAAGGCCGATAATGCCAAGCGCCAAAATGAGGTGAATAACTAAAATTACATTTTCCATTTTTTAATGTCCCTATGCCGCCCTAATAATTTCCAAGAAATCATCTGCTATTAAACTTGCGCCGCCGATTAATGCCCCGTTTACATTTGGTACCGCAAAGATTTCAGACGCATTTGACGGCTTTACAGATCCGCCATAAATAATTTTAAACTTACCGCCATCACTAAAGCGTTTTTGTAATTGCGCGCGAATAAAAGCATGCATCGCGCGGATATCATCCGTAGAGGCTGTTTTGCCTGTACCAATTGCCCAGACAGGTTCGTACGCAATTACAGTATTTTCCGCCGTAGCACAATCAGGAACTGCATTCGTAAGTTGTGCACCGACGACAGATTCGTGTGCGCCGGATTCTCTTTCTGCCTCTAATTCACCGACGCAGATAATTGAAATCAAATCATTTTCATGCGCTTTAACAGCTTTGGCTGAAATTAGATCATCACTTTCATTTATATACTGACGACGTTCAGAATGACCAAGTATCACATACTGACATTGCGCTTCTGCTATCATTTTTGCGGAAATCTGACCTGTATAGGCGCCATTATCTTGATCTGAGCAATCTTGCGCCCCGACTAAAATATCAGCTTCTTCACATTCAAACTGAACACCTTCCATATTTATAAAAGGGGGACAGACCAAAATATCAGCTTTAGCGCGCAGTTTATCATCAACGCGACCAGCGATGTCACGGGCGAGTGTCGTACCGTCACGCGCGCCGCCATTCATTTTCCAGTTTCCGGCAATTAATTTCTTCATGGAAGTTGTTTTAACGTGTGTTGAGACGGATTGCAATCACCTCTTGCCAGAAGTTACGTATCTATTTATGTTTTGTATTCAAATTAAGGAAAAAAGATGCTTCAAAAACTAAGTAACGGTGCCAAAGGTGGCTTTTCAAAATTTATTCTGGTCGGATTTTTATTCATGGCTGTACTGGGATTGGTGCTAACTGATGTTGGTGGATTTTTCCGTGACGGAATCAGTTCCACCAGCGTAGCAGAGGTTGGATCTGAATCTGTGCCTTATCATGAGTTTGATCGCTTTTTGCGCTCTACCCTTGCCCGTGAAAATATTTCACCGCAAGATGCCTATCAATTAGGACGCGTGAATGACATTCTGGATCGTTATGTTCAGGACATATTATTTGTTCAAGCATCAAAAGATTTAGGAATCCGCACGCCCGATGAAGCCGTGGCGGAAGAATTACATCGATTTGTTCGTCCCTATATGACAAAAGACACCACCCCACAACAAGCATTAGACATTGTTCTTAATCAACAAGGATTAAGTGAAGATAATCTGGTTAACGCCATTCGCCGCGATCTAGGCTCCAATGTGTTAAAACAAGCTTTATTAAGCGGTGTCGATAGCGCGCCGATAGTGTTAGGCAAAGAATTATCACGCTATGAGAATGAAACGCGCGATGTGTCTTATGTTTTACTACGAAATGATCGCATTAAGCTTAATGAGCAACCGACAGAAGATGAGCTACAAGAATTATATAATGTCTCTCAAGCGCAATATAAAATTCCGGAGCGTCGCGGCTTTTCAATTGCAATCCTTGATCCAAAAAGTATTACGCAAGATATCAGTGTTACTGATGAAGATACCTTAGAATTTTACAATAACAATAAAGAACGTTTCAAGGTTGCGGGGGGGCGCAATATTGAACAGGCTGTTTTTGATAATGAAGAAGCTGCGGAAAAATTTATCGCTTCATTGAATAATGATAGTGACTTTCAAAAAGCTGCCGGCACGCATTATCGCGCTGCCAATGTATATCAGGCAGAAAACGCGCCGGAAGCTTTAAAAAACGTATTATTCTCAACGGATGCCGCCGCCATTCGCGGCCCGGCGCAAAGCCCGTTGGGATGGCATGTTATTCATGATTTGGGCGATGTTGAGGAAGCCTATCGTGATTATAAAGATGTGAAAGACACCATTGCAATAAGCATGGTCAGAGACCAAAAGAGAGACGCGCTTCAAGAATCAATCGCATTAATTAATGATAAAATTGATGACGGTGAGACTTTGGCATCCTTAGCAGATGAATATAAAATGGAAACGCTTGATCTGAAACCGGTAGATCAATTTGGTTTAAAAGAAGATGGCAAAACAGGCCTAACGTCATTTGAAAAAGATCAACCCGTCCTGATTGAAACGTTATTTGATCTATATGATGATGAATTATCTGAAATGGTTGAGCTTTCCGATGGGCGTATGGCAATTTTGAAAGTTACATCTTTGTCCGAAGAAAGCGTCAAGCCGTTTGAAAGCGTTAAAGAACAAATAAAAACACGCTTGATTTCTGACCGTCAGCGTGCAGAAAACCGCGTACAAGCGCAAGATTACCTTCAAAAACTTGAAGCTGGAGAGCTAACACTTTCAGATGTTGCCAGCACAGCGAATGCAACGGTTAAAACAGAAAAAAGCATCCCGCGTAAATTCGAGGAAACAGAACAAAACGCCATACCCGTAGATTTAAAAGCGCGTATATACACCGCAGATGTCGGGGACTATGTATTGTCTCAAACGGCAGAAGGTTTAATAATTGGCAAAAGCGCGGATAAAACACTAACAGCCAATGATAATATAGAAGAAGTAGAAGGATTAGCGCGGCGAATGGTCATCATTGATACGCTCTCCACTTACTTTAATAATCTTTCCGATGAAACACCGGTTAAGGTAAATCAGACGTTATTGAACCAACTATATGGCCCGCCGCAGGGATAATGTCTGCTGCGTTATTTACTTGATATGCCTGAACTTGAACTTGGGGATATTTTTGTGTAATCAGCGCCCCTGCACTTACAAGCTCAATATTCTTTGCTTTTAAGGTCGGCAGCCATTCCTGCAATGCCAAATATGTCATTTCTTTTGGATGACCGATCGCAATGGCAGCGCCGTTCTGAATAGCTTTTTGTTCTAAATTTCTAAGCGCATTCCTTGCATATTCGAGTGTTTCTTCATGATCCAGAAAAACATCTCTCACCAGATAGGGTACTTGTGTTTCCTCCGCAATGTCTGCCGCGACAGAATTGTGGATGGTGCGCGAATCTATAAAATATAAATTATTTTTCTTAAGAGCATTCATAACTAAAGTCATTTTAGTGCGATCTTGTGTTAAACGACTTCCCATATGATTGTTAATACCGGCAAACCCTTCGAAAGAATTTAGATTAGTATAAAACTGATTTAAGAACTCATCCTGAGTTGTGTTTGTTGTCAGCAAGCCTGGTGTGCTTGCCATCTTTCCCGCCAAAGCCTCCATCGGCATATGAAGCATAAGATGATGGTTATGAGCGGATGCGTAGTCCGCTTGCGCCTGTAAATCTTCTGCATACGGCAGATAAGCAAGCGTTAAAGGCCCCTCTAACTCTGCCATTTTTTGGCTCCATTTGCGGCTAATCCCCATATCATCAATGATGATAATAACCTTGGCAGCCCCCGTTAATGGCGCTGTTTTCAGAGGAGGCGCTGGTAATGGCGTAATGTCCTCTTCGATTTTTTTTGAAAAATGGGAAACTGTAATCCCCTTTTTTGGTGTGGTTATAATTAAGTCATCATTTTCATCCAATTCAGTAAATACCGAGAACATATTTTGAAAAAATTCCGTCTCATCATCTTCTGGGATAAGAGGGGCATGCGTTTCTTTTAAATCAATGACAGCATGTGAAATTTTCAACTGAGTTGGTATATCTTGAACTGATTGCAAAGCCTCTCTCTCGGCCTCATCCGTTTGCGGATTTTTCTCAAATAAAAAGCTTGCGCCCAGACCAAATATCAACAAAGCACAAAAAATATAAAGGGGAAGAATATGAGAGGGTTGCTTTTTCTGCATAAAATCAGGATAAGTGAGAGAGAAATGAACCGCAAACCTTTATTGTCATGAAATCAATTTTAACCAAATTAAATCACAAAGAAAATTTGAGTGCGGAAGATATGCGGCTAAGTTTTGATGCCATATTATCTCAAAACCCGCCTGCGGAACTTATAGGCGCATTTCTTATGGGATTATCTCAAAAAGGCGAAACATCCGAGGAAATTGCCAGTGCGGCGCATTATCTGCGCGCACATGTAAGCCCCATTAATGCCCCTCCTCATGCGGTTGATTGCTGCGGTACGGGCGGCGATGTAAGCGGCACGTATAATATATCGACTGCCGTTGCGCTGATTTGCGCCGCATGTGATGTACCTGTGGCAAAGCATGGCAACCGCGCCGCAAGCTCAAAATCAGGCGCCGCAGATGTTCTAGAAGCTTTGGGCGTGAATCTGGATGCACCACATGAGCGTTTGGAACAGGCTCTAAAAAAATTCAACTTTGCTTTTCTAATGGCGCCGAAACATCATCAAATTTTAAAACCAATTGTACCAATCCGTAAAAATTTAGGCTTTCCGACAATATTTAACTTATTAGGCCCCTTGGCAAATCCGGCCGGAACGAAAACCCAACTGATCGGTGTTTATGACCGTAAGTGGTGCCGTCCAATGGCAGAGGCGCTTAAAATTCTGGGTACTAAACGCGCATGGGTTGTACATGGGCGCGATGGCTTGGATGAAATAACGCTCACAACACAGAGCGATGTTGTTGCCTTAGATGAAAATGGAGATATACATGAATTTACTATTTCCCCCCAAGATCATGGCCTAGATATCTGCAGAGCCGAGGATCTTAAAGGCGGCGATGCTCGATTTAATGCAGATGCTTTACAAAAGCTACTATCCGGGCATGCGTCTGCCTATAGAAATATTTCATTGTTAAATGCAGGCGCCGTTTTGGTTCTGTCCGGTTCATGTGACACGTTAAGAACCGGCATCGAAAAATCAGCCGAAGCCATTGATTCAAATAAAGTTATTGAAAATTTTAACGCGTATAAAACTTACGTAGGTGCCTAAATGAATGATGTTTTGACCCGTATTTGTAATGATAAAAAACAACATGTGAGCGCACAAAAAGTGACGTTTTCACTACAAGATCTTAAAGCAAAAATACAAGATATTGCACCTCCGCTTGGTTTTATTAATAAACTACAACAAACCTTCGCACACAAAAATATTCCGTTAGTCGCCGAGGTAAAAAAAGCATCACCAAGTAAAGGTATCATTCGCCAAGACTTTGATCCGGTAAAAATTGCAAAGATATATCAAGCTAGCGGCGCAAGCTGTCTCTCTGTTTTGACGGACACACCCTATTTTCAGGGGGAAGATATTTATCTTCAGAATATAAGAGGTGCCGTTAAACTCCCCCTGCTCCGTAAAGATTTTATGGTTGATGTGTATCAGATTTACGAATCACGTGCGCTTGGTGCAGATGCCGTTCTAATCATCATGGCCGCATTAAACGATTCTCAGGTGAAGGAATTATATGATGCCAGTCAACAACTTGGTATGGATGTTTTGATCGAAGTTCATGACCAATATGAATTAGAACGCGCCCTAACATTAATGCCAGCGATGATTGGCGTTAATAGCCGTAATCTGAAAACGCTCGAAGTTGATATCCAAACGGCACATACTTTAATTCAACAAATCCCCGAATCAATATTTAAAATTGCCGAAAGCGGGATTGGCACTCATGAAGATATTTGCGCCCTGCAAGCCATAGGCGCGCAAGGATTTTTAGTAGGAGAAAGCCTCATGAGAGAAGAAGATATTGCGAATGCCACAAAAAAATTACTTGGAGTGAATTGACACAAAACAAGAACTTATGTAGAACATAAAGAGTAAATATGTTTAATTGAGGTGAGGAGACCTGAGATGTTAACCAAAAAACAACGCGATTTGTTGCTTTATATTAATGAACGCATGAGTTTAGGGGAGATTGCCCCCTCCTTCGATGAAATGAAAGATGCTCTGGATTTGAAATCAAAATCCGGCATTCACCGTTTAATATCAGGCTTAGTCGAGCGTGGCTATTTAGAGCGCCTTCCTAATCGCGCTCGTGCCTTGCACGTTATCAAACTGCCGGAAATGGGTGAAAAAACAAATGCAGAAACTAAGTCATTTTCTGCATCTGATATTGCCGCCATGATACAAATTCCGCTATTGGGAAAAATTGCCGCAGGAACGCCTATTGAAGCCATTCGTAATGAAGAAGAGCAATTAGATTTACCCGCAGCCATGGTCGGTAAAGGAGAGCATTACGCCCTTACGATCGATGGGGATTCCATGATCAAAGCCGGTATTCATAACGGCGATACTGTGATTATTAAACGTTGCGATATGGTCAATAACGGAGAGATTGCGGTTGCGTTGGTCGATGATGCCGAGGTTACCTTAAAACGTTATTATAACGAAAAGAATATGATTGTTTTACGTCCGGAGAATGATGATTATCAGGATCAAACATTCACACCCGACCGCGTTCAAGTTCAGGGAAAAATAGTCAATTTAATTCGCAATTATTAATTGGTTGATTGCGTCCAGGGACGCAATCCGCGCGCATCTTTAGTGCTCAAGATCAAAAATGACAAGTCCTTAAATGTTATCTGGAGTGCGCCGCCTTCATCGGATGTTGATTTATCGATTATCAAAGCTGATCTGCACAATTGGGGCGTTATATAGTACTCAAAAATAACAATATCCGCCCATTGGCATTCTTGAGATTGTACATATTTATCTTTTAGTAGAGAAATATTTATATCATTGATTTTTAAGCGACAGGCTTGATGATCACATAATATTGAGGGATGTTTTTCCAAAGGTTTAACATCATTATCTTCTAAGCCTAGTAATCTGCTCCAATTTTTTCTGGTGTATTTTTCACGTTGGGGGGTATCCACATATAAAGTTTGTAAATTTACATCATATAAACCAATTAATTTAAATTTTTCAGCAATAAATAAGCGGCTATAGGATGGCGTCATAACCATGACTATAATCGTGATGCCCATAATTACAGCCCCAATAAAACGATAAAAATGTGGACCGCATATTATTAAAAGCCCGCCAAAGGTTGCCGCGCCCAAACAATATGATGAAAAAGCCGCAATTTTTACAACTGCCCCCTCTAAGTCAGCTACAGAATGGGCAATGTATAAAACCCAATCAATGCCAAATCCCATGAGTAATAAAGGATATTGGGATAAGCCAAGCGGCATCAATAGATAGGATAAAACAGCAGCCGGCATAACCATGATTCCAACCATAGGCATTGCCAATATATTCGCGAGCGCGCTATATACGCTCCATGTTTGAAAGTGATATAGGCCGTATAAAGCCGTAGCGCCGCCTGCGATTAATGTCGTTAAAGCGATACCGGCAATATAAAGTACGGCTTTTTTAATCCATCCCGCATCGCGATATAGCATTTGAATTTGCGTTCTAAAACAGCTGTAAAATCCGACAAGCGCCGTCACAGCGGCGAATGACATTTGAAAGCTGGCTGAGATCAGCATATGGGGATAAAAAATTAGAATGATAAAAGCGGCGAGCGCAACCATACGAAGCGAAAAGGGGGAGCGATCCATAATAATCGCAAATAGCGCAATGCCCGTCATCATCATCGCGCGCTGGGTCGGAATACTGGCGCCGACCAAAAGCATATAACAAAATGCTGCAATAAGCGCAATTGCCGCCGCCCATTTTTTAATAGGGTATTTTAACGCCATATCAGGAATTAAAACCAAGCTTAGCCGCACGAAAAAGAAGACAAATCCTGCGACTAGTCCAACATGAAGCCCCGAAATTGCCAATAAATGCGCCAAGCCAGATTCACGCATGGCGATAAGATCCGGCTCTGCGATAGAGCTTTTTTCGCCGGTCATGAACGTAATCACAACGCCTTGCAGGTGCGATGGCAAACTTTTTTTGACCTGATCTGACACAAAAAGACGTAAATTTTCCCAGAAAATGCTGCCGCTATGTTCTGTGTTCTGCGCAATTATAACGGGCTCTCTGTAGGTGAAACCAACCGCACCAAGCCGTTTGAAAAAGGATTGTTGTTCAAAATCGAAACCGCGCGGCACAATGGGACCGGAGGGAGGATTAAGCGCCGCCAACATTTCCACGCGCTGCCCCGCCTCATATATTTGCGTACTTCGGACTTTAAGGCGTACGGAATATGGTGTTTTTTGGGGCGCAATTTCGTCTATATGGACATCGCGCAATGTCATTCTTTGCGCTCCATTTTCTGCTAATACTTCAACATCTGCGATAACACCAGAGACATTCGCAAACTTTAGGGGCTTTTCCAACATTGGTTCATGAAGCTGTATGGTGCGATATTGCGCTATAAATAACCCGCTTATAATGAGGCATATTATAAAAGCCATGCGTCTTAACGCTATATATTCCGGTCTTAAGACATAAATTTGATGCGATATTAATAACAATGCCAAGGATGCCAACCAGATCTGCCAAACTAGGGCTGAGTTCGGTTCAAAATTAATTGAAAAATAGATCGCAATCCCTATGCTTAAAAAGACGGGCGCATAGAGTAAGCCGTGCTCTTCTGTAATATTTTTAGCTGCACCGATGGCATAGGTAAGCTGTGCCCGAAAGCGTTTCCATTTATTATTAATAAGCTTATGTGTAAAAACGCGTGAAACCATCTTCATTTCTGTGTTAATCGTCTATATTAAAGAGGAATTTGAATTAGAAAGAAACCAATGAATATTGTTACACGTTTTCCGCCGTCCCCAACCGGCTTTATGCATGTCGGAAATGCCCGCACAGCTTATTTCAACTGGCTGTATGCCAAACGCAATGGCGGAAAATTTGTTGTTAGAATCGAGGATACTGATCGTGCGCGCTACAAACCTGAATATGTTGATGCCATTACCAATGCCCTATCATGGATGGGACTGGATCATGACGGCGAGATTACGTCTCAATTTGCAAATCAAGCGCGCCACGCCGAAATTGTGCAAGAATTACTGGATAAAGGGCAGGCTTATTATTGTTATTGTAGCCCCGAAGAATTGGAAGAAATGCGCGTGACATCCAAGGCAGAGGGGCGCGCCACCTATTATGATCGCAGATGGCGGGATCGCGATGCGTCGGATGCGCCCAAAGATATCAAACCGGTTGTGCGCATCAAAGCTCCGCTTGAGGGCAAAATGACCGTACATGACGAAGTTCAGGGAGAGGTCACAGTAGCAGCAGAACAGTTAGATGATTTTATCATCCTACGCAGTGACGGCGTGCCAACCTATATGCTGGCAGTTGTCGTCGATGACCATGATATGGGCATTACCCATGTCATACGCGGGGATGATCATTTGAACAATGTGTTCCGCCAGAATGTCATTTACGATGCCATGGGTTGGAGCAAACCAGTTTATGCCCATTTACCGCTTATTTTAGGGCCCGACGGGGCAAAACTTTCCAAACGTCACGGCGCAGCGAGCGTGGAAGAATTTCGCGAGATGGGATATTTGCCCGAAGCGTTGAAAAACTACTTGCTACGACTTGGATGGAGCCACGGAGATGATGAAATTATTTCCGACGCGCAGGCGATTGAATGGTTTGATCTGAAAGACATCAATAAATCCGCAGGCCGCTTTGATTATCAAAAGCTGGATAGTGTGAATGACCATTATTTGAATTTACGTAGCGCGGATGATTTGATTGGCTTGATGAAACCAATATTTAAAAAAGAATATAATATTGAGCTATCCACGCAAAGCGCGGCATGGATTAACGCAGGGATAGACGAATTAAAAGAACGCGCGAAAACTATTCCTGATTTAGCGAAAGAAGCTTTGTTCTATGCAACGCAGCCACCTTATAATTTGGATGAAAAAGCGCAGAAAATGTTGGATGAAGGGAAAGATATTCTGACTCATCTAAGCGCAAAATTTGAGGTGCAAAATGATTTCTCTAGCGAGGCCGTCAAAAATATTTGTATGGAGATTGCCAACGAACATGCAGCGGGAAAGCTGGGTAAGGTTGGCATGCCTTTACGTGTTGCACTGACGGGAACGACGTCCTCCCCGACAATTTTTAATGTAGCGGAGATTTTGAGGAAAAAAGAGACATGCACACGAATAAATACTGCACTGCAAAACTCTGATTGATCTCAAGCACAAAACGATCTATTTTTAAGGGGTTATTAAATATTACCGCGTAGCATAACCATGCATTCTTATTATTTAATCCCTCCAACCTAGGACGTTACATGTCAGATACAGAAAAAACATTTACCCTTACCAATGATCAAACCGGGGAAAGCGTTAAGCTTCCTGTACGTGATGGCACAATCGGGCCGAGCGTGATTGACGTTCGTGCTTTGTATGCGGAAACAGGCCACTTCACTTTTGATCCAAGTTTTACCGCAACCGGTAGCTGTAAGTCACGTATTACCTATATTGACGGCGAAGAAGGCATTTTGATGCATCGCGGTTACATGATTGAACAATTGGTTGAAAAAAGTAACTTTATGGAAGTGGCGTATTTGCTTTTGAATGGCAATTTGCCAGATCAAACACAATATGAAGATTTTCGCCATACGATTACCTATCACACCATGGTGCATGAGCAGGTTCATAACTTCTTCCGCGGGTTCCGCCGTGATGCGCACCCAATGGCCGTTATGTGCGGCGCGGTTGGTGGTCTTTCGGCTTTCTATCATGACTCGCTAGATATCTGGGATGAGCGTCAGCGCGAAATTTCCGCGCATCGCCTTATTGCAAAAATGGGTACCCTTGCCGCGATGGCACATAAATATTCCATCGGACAGCCATTTGTGTATCCCGATAACTCACTTGACTATGCTTCGAACTTTTTGAAAATGTGTTTCTCCGTTCCGGCAGAGAAATACGAAGTAAATCCGATCCTTGCCGAAGCCATGGATAAGATTCTTATTCTACATATGGATCATGAGCAAAATGCCTCAACTTCGACTGTGCGTTTGGCGGGATCTTCACAGGCAAATCCGTTTGCTTGTATTGCCTCCGGTATTGCTTGCCTATGGGGCCCAAGTCATGGCGGCGCGAATCAGGAAGTATTAGAGATGCTAGCCGAAATCGGCAATAAAAAACGCATTCCGGAATTTATTGAAAAAGCAAAAGATAAGAATGACCCCTTCCGCCTTATGGGATTTGGACACCGCGTTTATAAAAACTTTGACCCACGCGCCAATGTTTTGAAAAAATATGCGGATCAAGTTTTACAAGAGCTGGGCATTCAGGATGAGCAATTGGAATTAGCAATGGAATTGGAACGCATTGCGTTGGAAGACCCCTACTTCATTGAACGAAAATTATTCCCGAATGTGGATTTCTACTCCGGTATAATCTTAAAAGCCATGGGCTTCCCGACATCCATGTTCACAGTGCTGTTTGCATTGGCCAGAACGGTTGGATGGGTATCGCAATGGAAAGAAATGATTGAAGAGCCAAGTCTGCGTATCGGTCGCCCGCGTCAATTATATGTTGGCCCCGCTAAGCGTGACTATATCGATATTAAGAAGCGCTAAATTGATCCATTAAAAATACTGCACAATTTTCTGAGGGGCTGAGATTATCAGCCCCTTTTATTTTCTGTCTGACGGCTTCAAATGCTTCGATTTGCCCTCTACGGCTGTGTTTATTATGCATTAAATCAATTAGGTTACTTGAAATATTTTCAGGTGTTGCATCATTCTGAATAAACTCAGGAACAATCCGATGATGCAGCATGATATTTGTCAAATGTGCATATTTAGTGGTTATTAGGCGCTTACCTATCTCATATGTTAACCGGTTCAAGCGATATGCGATCACATGTGGCACACCCAACACAGACAACTCCAAGCCGACTGTCCCGGATGTTGCCATAGCCGCATCGCATGATGCCATGGCCTGATATTTCTCCTCTCGATCAGAAATAATAACGGCATGTTCTTTGACATTATATTGCTCAAGATAGATTTCAATTAAAGGCTGCAATTGCGGCAGCGTCGGAATAATGACATATGGATTTTCTAATGATCGTAATACATTCAACAGCGCCGGAAAAAAAATCGGGGCCATACGCTCAACTTCACTTTTACGACTGCCAAGCAATAAACCAATTTTGTCGGAATATCGACCAAGGTCATGCCGCTCTATAAATGACGTTTTAGAAACATCGGCTAATAGTGCGCTCATAGGATGCCCAACAAATTTAGCCTTCATCTTCTCGGCTTCAAAATAAGGTGGTTCAAAGGGGAACAGGCATAAAATCGCATCATATAATTTTGAAATTTTCTCTGCGCGTTTTGGACGCCAAGCCCAGACAGTCGGAGCGACATAATGAACTTTAAACGGAATTGATAATGCGCGTTTTTTGATTTGTTTTGCAACGCGGAAAGAAAAATCAGGAGCATCAATAGTCAAAAATATATCCGGTTGAAACGTTTCAACGGCATCTGCCGTTTCAGTAATCCGCTTAAGTAAATGCGGAATTTGCGGCACAATTTCAGCGATCCCCATCAATGATAGCTCTTGCATGGGAAAGAGAGAGTTTAACCCATGTGATTCCATACGCGCACCCCCGATACCACGAAAAATAAATTCAGTTTTCGGATACTTAATTTTTAGAGCAGACATCAAATCCGCCCCTAAAATATCTCCCGATTCTTCGCCTGCAACTAAAAAGATTTTCATGAAATGAGTTTATCAACTTGACCCCATCCTCGCACCTGTTTTAATGGCGTAGTGAAAAATATGACTCAAAAATCCGAAGCCTCATCTGAAACAGATAAAACAACTAATTTGACCGACCCCATGGCCATTGCGCGTGCATTGCAGCCCGTATGGAATAAGGCAGGACCTTTATTGTCGCAAATTAATGATGTTTTATCGAAACGATTTGATAATAGCGAAAACAAACCCATTGATCCGCTTAATTTACGCGTAGCATGGGCGGAATATTTGAATTATGCCTTGGCACGCCCCGAAAAAGTCATGGTTCGTCAGTTTTTATGGGGGAACGGCTGCATGTCGCTCTGGCAGGACTACGTTCTAAAAACGCTCGGCAACCCGAACCTAAAGGATATTCATGTTATCCCGGAGACGGGCGATCGGCGCTTTAACGCCGAAGAATGGGAAAGCCACCCTTTATTTAAGTTTATTAAACAAGCTTATCTATTAACCGGTCGGCATATTTTAGAATCGCTTAATGATTTTGATGATCTTGATCCCGAAACACGTTCACGCCTCGATTTTGTTCTGCGCCAATATATCAGCGCCCTATCCCCAACAAATTTTTTGTTCAGTAATCCTGAAGTATTACGAGAAACCATTGATAGTAATGGGCAAAACCTGATTAAGGGGCTAGAAAATCTGCTTGCCGATTTAGAGCGTGGGCATGGAGAATTACGTATTAGCATGACCGATTACAAGGCATTTGAGATCGGTAAGAATATCGCCGCAACCGAAGGTAGCGTAATCTTTCGTAATGAAATTATGGAGTTAATCCAATACACCCCCAGCACAGACAAAGTTAAAAAAGAGCCCCTGCTCATCATGCCGCCATGGATTAATCGTTATTATATTTTGGATCTCGGTAAGGAAAAATCGTTTGTAAAATGGCTGGTTGATCAGGGGCATACTGTATTCATGACATCATGGATTAACCCGAACAAGGATTCCGGCCCGCTGGAGTTTTCAGATTATGTTGAAAAAGGGTTTTTGACCGCGCTGGATCAAATTGAGACTATTACCAAATCGCTGCAAACAAATGTTATTGGATATTGTATCGGCGGTACAGCGCTGTCTATGGGCCTTTCATATTTAAAATCTATAGGTCAAGATCACCGTGTAAAGACCACAACGTTCCTAACGACATTAATTGATTTTGAAGATGCCGGTGAGTTAAAGCTGTTCACGACGGAATCGCAAATTGAACTCATTGAATTTCAAATGCAGCAAGCGGGCGGATATCTCCCTGCGGAGACTCTTAAGGCAACTTTTTCAATGCTGCGTTCGAATGATTTAATCTGGAGCTTTGTCATCAATAATTATCTGATTGGCAAAAATCCATTTCCGTTTGATCTGTTATATTGGAATGATGATTCGACCAATTTACCTGCAAAAATGCACAGTTATTACTTAAGGAATATGTATCTGCATAATCGCCTTAAAGAAAAAAATGGGTTATCTTTTAAAGATACTCCCATCGATGTCTCGCAAATCAAAACACCATCTTACTTTCTATCTTGCCGCGAAGACCATATTGCGCCATGGCGCGCAACCTATAGCGGAATGAAGCTGCTTTCGGGGGATAAGCGCTTTGTTTTGTCTGCATCGGGACATATCGCGGGGGTGGTCAATGCACCGGTCAAAAATAAATATTGTTATTGGACATCAGATAAAAAGCCTATGAAACCGGACACATGGGTTAACGGTGCTACTGAGCATGAAGGGTCATGGTGGACGGATTGGCAGGCATGGATTGAAACCCATTCCAAAGAAAGTGTGCCCGCCCGCAAAATTAAAAATGAAATATGTCCCGCACCGGGTACATATGTGAAGGGTTAAATCGCCTTATATTCCGCCACATGTTTGGCATAATTGTCAGCAGAAATAGGAAAAAAGTCGATTTCCTCTTGTGTTAAAAATCTCCAGAATTTTGCGGGGCTCCCCGCCCATAACTCTCCGGACTTTATTCGTTTTCCGGGTGTTAACATTGCCCCCGCGGCGAGCATGGCATTAGTTTCAATTACAGCTTCATCCATTACAATTGCGCCCATACCAACGAAGGCACGATCCATAATTGTGCATGCATGAAGCAATGACATGTGCCCCACTGTTACTTCGTCACCGATATAGGTTCCCTGTAGATTACGCGTAACATGAATGACGGTGCCGTCTTGAATATTCGTGCGCTTACCGATTTTTATGTCATTGACATCGCCGCGCACGGTGCAATTAAACCAAACCCCTGTTTCATCGCCGATTTCAACATCCCCGATAATAGAGGCGTTGGGGGCGATGAAAGCGTTAGCTGATATCTTGGGGGAAATGTTTTTGTAAGGGAGAATAATAGCCATTGTTTAGAGTAAATCTATTTTGCACAGCAATCAATAAACCTTGTCTGTTTCAAGAATGCAAATCACAATAAAAAACCCGCCGAAGCGGGTTTTAAAATTCTTATGTATTGTCCGATTAACGTTTAGAGAACTGTTTGGAGCGACGTGCTTTGCGCTTCCCTGTTTTCTTGCGTTCTACAACACGGCTATCACGAGTAAGAAGACCTGCATCTTTCATAGCCGGACGTAGCTCAGGCTCATAATTTTCAAGCGCGCGAGAAATGCCGTGACGAACAGCACCAGCTTGACCGGTCAAACCACCGCCCTTAACTGTGCATACGATATCAAATTGATTTAGACGTGATGTAATCAGGAATGGCTGATTGATAATCAAAAGATTGGTTTCACGACCAAAATAATCACGTTGATCTTTTCCGTTTACAGAAATTTTTCCGTTTCCGCGTTTAACCCAAACACGTGCAATAGATGCCTTACGACGACCCGTTGCATAAGCACGACCCAGTGCATCCTTCTTCGGCTCACGAGGGGCGTCATCGGCAACTACGGTTGCTTTATCTGATGTTGCCTCGGTAGAAGTCGCTGTTTTTGCAACTTTTAGATCTTTCAGATCAGTAATTGTTTCTTTTGCGTCAGCCATGTTTCTTATGCTCTCTTATTCTTGTCATTCATAGAAGCGAAATCGATCACTTCCGGTTGTTGTGCTTCATGTGGATGCTCTGCACCAGCATAAACACGCATGTTTTTGAAAATCTGGTTACCCAATGTTCCTTTTGGAAGCATACGCTCAACCGCTTTTTCAACCACGCGCTCAGGATGTTTACCATCCAAAATCTGACCTTTTGTACGGCTTTTAATACCGCCGGGATAGCCCGTATGCCAGTAGAATTTATCCTGAGTTTTTTTATTACCTGTCAAACGCACTTTATCGGCATTAATCACAATTACGTTATCGCCGCAATCCATGTGCGGTGTAAACATTGGCTTGTGCTTGCCGCGCAAACGCATGGCAATAAAGGAAGACAGACGCCCAAGAACAACGTCCTCAGCATCCAATAAAATCCATTTTTTTTCTATATCTTGCGGCTTTGCCGAATAAGTTTTCATATTTTACATCCAATTAAATAGTAAATCTTTATCAAAATTCTTGAAAGATATTGGTTTATGACGAAGTTTGTCGCCGTTGTCAACAAAAAATCTAGGGTTTTAGTTCTTATGTTCTAACACCTCTGGGGTGACATTTAATTCATCTTTATAATCTCCCCTTATATGCTTCGCATACGTTTTAGTTAAAGAAAAAACGATTGAGGAGGAAATAGGTACTTCTTTATAGGGATGAATGTCCTGGATCGCGGCTACTACCTTATCCCTGTTTTGCCAATTTGTTTTTAACTTGACGTATCTTTCTGCTCTTTTATAGCGCGTTCCTTCCCAATCATAGGAAGTTTGATATGTATCGTCATTCACATGTCCCGCAGCAATTAGCCGCTCATCTAATAGTCTATCTACAATAGCATTGCCCAATTCTTTACCAAATAAGTAAGGCTCGCCAGCCTTATTATGTGACGGCTCCGATCCATCATTGTTTTCAGGAACTTGCAATACGATTTCTAAAAAGAAGGGTTTGGCGAGAGAATTACCTATTGAAGATAGCTTGTTAAAAGACCAACTAAGGATAGACATTTGAATGACTTTTTATTATTTATTACGTCAAGTGATAATCTTATTTTGCTCAAAAAGCAAGAAAAAATTATCTTTTCATTAAACTGTGCGGTTTTTTATCCACGCCAAATAGGGCTTATAGCCTCCGTCAACCTTCCAATAGCAAATCGGTGGACAATCATAGGAATGCTTTAATAATAACACACGCTCAATCTCTTTATAATTTTTTTCTTCCGTTTTTAGTATCATGGAGGTTTCAGGCTCGGAAACAAATTTTCCTTCCCATTCATATATGGCATGATGCTGCGGCATAATATTTGCGCACGAAATTAAATTGGCCGCCAGAAGAAATTCCGCAATATCTTTTGCTTCCGCGTGATCTTTGGTATTCACATGTATAAAAATTGCAACCATTTATGCTCTCCAGCCATTCAATGTTTTTATAAAAGTGTCCCTTATCAAAGGGTCCGCCATTGTATGTCCCGCGCCCAATACAATATTCAAATCCGCATGGGGACAATATCGTTTTAATTCATAAGCATTATCAACCGGACAAATCCAATCACATTCCCCATGTATGATATCAATCGGCAAATTTTGCAAAAGATTTATTTTCTGAAGTATGTCGGCCTTGTAGTCATGCTTTAGAAAAAAATTTACGGTAAAGTGAAAAAATAACTTTGTCAGAGCGAGGCTTTTTCTTGGATTTCTTTTGATTGATTGAATCGCCTTTCGATTCGGTGCGGCATAAGCGATCGAGGTATCCCATATATCAAAGCGCATGGCTGCCTCTATTTGTGTATCTTCATCACCATATTGAAATATATCGTAATACATTTGAGTCAGATTATGGCGCGCATTTTCGGGAATAAAGGCGGCATAGGCATATTGTTCAAAATATTCCGGCTGAACGCTAGCTGCGCCATTTTCTTCAATAATGTGCTTTGCACCGCGCCCATCACCAAAGAAAATACCCCTTAAGACAAGACGTCTGACGTATTGTGGATATTTCAACGTATAAAGCATCGCCAGACAAGATCCCCATGACCCGCCCGCCAGAGCAAAGGACGGCAGCTTTAAATATTGACGAAGCGCCTCAATATCTTCTACCAAACTTTCTGGTGAATTATGATCCGTGCTTGCATAGGGCAGGCTGCGCCCCGCGCCCCTTTGATCAAACAAGATAATTTTAAAATAGTCCGGATCAAAAAAACGATGTTCCTGACCTGAGCATCCTGCGCCCGGACCACCATGCAGGTAAATCACCGGATAGCCATTTTCTGCGCCGGAAACTTCATAATAAAGATGATGATGATCGCCGACATCCAAATGCCCGCAATCGATATGAGTCGGTTTTGGATATAATAATTTAGACACCGAATAAGTCATCATCTTGTTGAGAGACGGATTTGGGCGCCGCCAGCCCCAAATGCTTAAATGCTTTATGGGTCAATAAGCGCCCGCGGGGTGTGCGCTGAACGAAGCCCTGCTGCATCAAATATGGTTCAATGACATCTTCAATAACGTCTCTTTGCTCAGAAAGGACCGCGGCAAGTGTATCAACCCCGACGGGGCCACCGCCGTAATTTTCGATGATGACCGATAAATAACGTCGATCCATTCCATCCAGACCGGATGCATCAACGTCTAAACGTTGTAATGCCTGATCCGCAAGTGATGCATCGATGATTTTGGCTTTTAAGACATCCGAGAAATCGCGCACGCGCCTGGTAAGACGCCCAGCGATTCGCGGCGTGCCGCGTGAACGTGTGGCAATTTCCAATGCCCCTGAATCGTCCATTATCATATCCAATAATTTTGCCGTACGGCTGACAATTTTTTGCAAATCCTGCGGCTCATAAAACTCAAGGCGCATGGGAATGCCAAAACGATCACGCAGAGGGCCAGTCAATAGGCCACTACGCGTTGTTGCCCCCACAAGTGTAAATGGCGGTAAATCAATTTGGATAGAGCGGGCCGCGGGACCTTCACCGATCATAATATCCAACTTCCCATCTTCCATGGCGGGATAAAGAATTTCTTCAACTGCAGGATTTAAGCGATGTATTTCATCAATGAATAAAACGTCATGCGGTTGTAGATTGGTCAAAATTGCCGCCAGATCCCCCGCACGGGCAATTACAGGGCCGGATGTAGAGCGGAAGCCAACACCGAGTTCCTTTGCGACAATTTGCGCCAGAGTTGTTTTGCCAAGCCCCGGAGGGCCAAAGAAAAGCACGTGATCCATCGCATCCGCGCGCGCCTTTGCCGCCTCAATAAAAATTCTCAGATTTTCTTTAAGCTTTTGTTGTCCAATAAAGTCCGTTAATTGCAACGGCCGCAAAGCTTTCTCAAGTGGCTGGTCTTCACCTGAAAGCTGGGCATCCAGTTCAGAATTTTTTAATACAGGATCACTCACTTGATAGCTCCTTTAGAGAGGATTTAATCAGATCCTGTAAATTGATATTATCATTTGCTTTTGATTTTGCCTGCATCACAGCGTTATAAGCTTCTCCGCGTCCATAACCAAGCCCTATCAATGCCTGAACAGCGTCTTGATCATGATCGCTTACGCTACTTTTGTTTACTGGCGTATTCCCCGTACCAGATTGTGTAGTTTTTGGGACAAAATCCAAAGCACCGACTTTATTTTTCAATTCCAGTAGAATACGGCTGGCGATTTTTGGACCAACACCATCGGCGCGCGTAATCACGGCCTTATCCTGTGCGGCGATGGCCAAGGATAACTCCTGCGGGGATGCAATTGATAAAATTGATAATCCCGCCTTAACGCCAACGCCTTGAACTGTTGTAAGTAAGCGAAACCAACGCTGTTCTTCTGCGTTTTGAAAACCATAGAGGTGAATGTGATCCTCGCGCACATGCGTATCAATCAGAAAGCTAGCTGTATCACCCTCCTGCCCAACTTGGGACAGGGTGCGCGTGCTAGCAAAAATAAGATACCCGACACCACCGACATCCAAAATAAGATATCCCTGATGAAATGAGTCAATAATGCCTGATAATTTTCCGATCATGTCTGTCTATAATGAGCATGTGTAATGGCAATAGCAAGCGCATCCGCTTCATCTTCACTTATTTCTCCACAAGTTGGTAGCAACACTTTAATCATCATGCCCATTTGATCTTTTGTTGCGTGCCCTTGTCCGACGATGGATTTTTTGATTTTGTTTGGCGCATATTCGCCGACCTTCAGATTATATTGCGCTAAAGTCAATATAAGGGCGCCGCGTGCCATTCCCAGTTTTAAAGATGTCGTCGGATTTTGGTTTACAAAAGTATCTTCAATGGCGGCGCATTGCGGATCATACTGGGTCAAAACCTGCTTCACACCCTCAGAAAGAACTTGAAGACGATCTGACATCTCATTGTTATTTTTAGGTTTTATCAATCCGCAAGCAACAAATTTTAGGGATGACCCAGAGATTTCAATCACCCCCCATCCTGTTTTAGTCAATCCGGGATCTATGCCAATTATTCTAACATTATTACTCATAATAGGTTTTACTATAAATTCTGACAGATCCTGTACAAACATCCCCCTCCTCGAGGCCATCTAACCAAAGTCGTAATTCAGCTATTCTTTCATCTATTAGCTTTTGTAAAAGATTCGCGTGGCAAACGGGAAATATGCTACCGTAATGCCATAATGAGTCCTGTGATTTAAAAGGATATCTTGCCTCAAGATGTGCATTTTTATAATTTTCCCATGCTTCTTGAGATAGCTTTAATTTTTCCAGAAATATCTCATCATGCTGATAAATATTCAGAATCTCATTAAAGATATCTTCTAGATCTTGCTTAGATTTTTGGACATCACTTTTAGCAGTGTCTCTCATCTCTTCATATGCTTGTGCGTATATTGGCTGTGAAAATGAAAACAGCAAAATAGTTAAATAAAAAAATTTCACCAGCATAATTTCATTCATTATCCGCCAATAATTTCTCCATCACCTCATCACTTGCGTCCATATTCGTGGTCACGCTCTGCACGTCATCATTATCTTCCAATGCATCCACCAGTTTCAGGACGCTTTGTGCTTTATCCATATCAACATCCACCATTAAATTAGGCTTCCAAATTAGCCCTGCGCGCTCCGCATCATCGTATTTTTTTTCCAATGCGTCACGAACAGATGCAAAATCTGTATCTGCCGTATAAATAATATGCCCGCTTTCGTCACTTTCGACATTTTCAGCGCCTGCCTCAACGGCGGCTTCAAACATTTGATCTGCGCTAGCCTTATCTGCGGGATAAAAAATCTCTCCAACCCGATCAAACATAAAACCCACCGATCCGGTTTCACCTAAATTACCGCCATTTTTTGAAAAAATCGTACGCATATCAGTTGCGGCCCGATTACGATTATCACTTAAAACCTCAACGATAACGGCAACACCACCGCTGGCATATCCTTCATAGCGAATTTCTTCATAATCATCACCTTCCCCGGCCCCGACGCCTTTTTGAATGGCGGTTTCGATATTATTTTTGGGCATGGATTGCCCCTTGGCATTTTGAATTGCCAAACGCAGACGCGGATTCATGTTCGGATCCGCCCCGCCCATTTTTGCGGCGACCGTGATTTCCTTACTTAATTTAGAAAAAATCTGTCCTCTTTTTTTATCCTGCGCGCCTTTTCTGTGTTGTATATTTGCCCATTTCGAATGTCCGGCCATAAAGTTTTCCTAAATTTTTCTTGTTAAAAGTTCATTAATGTTAATAAATGAAAGTATTACATTTATAAAATAATATTTTTAGTTTTACCATGGGATATAACTTTCACAAGGCATCTGTTTTAATCGTTGAAGACAACGTGCCTATGATTGAATTAATTAAATCAGTGGTCGAAACATTTGGTTTTCAAGATATTTATACAGCTCACGATGGTAATGAAGGGTTTGAAACATTTTGTAGACATAGCCCTGATCTAGTCATTTCCGATTGGATGATGAAGCCTACAAACGGAATTGAAATGGCTTATAAAATTCGCCAAGATAGTAAATCTCCGAATAAATTTGTGCCGATCATTCTGTTAACCGGATTTAGTCAAAAACAACGTGTAATTGAAGCAAGGGATACCGGCATTACTGAATTTATCGTCAAGCCATTTAAAGCCAGTGATTTATATAAACGCATTGAGAATATTGTTGAATCCCCACGCTCATTTATTGAATCATCTGACTTCTTCGGCCCGGATAGACGCAGAACGAAACGTGATGACTTTAGAGGACCGTTTAAACGAGAACAGGATGAGGTCAAAAAAACAGCCACTTTAAAAAAAGAAGACGCTGCGTATAAAAAACTTATAAAAAAAGATAGTGATTTAGAGAAAAAAAAAGATCCCCTAACCATTGAATTTATAGAAACAGATAAAGATGACTGAAGAAAACAGCAAAGCTAGATTTTATAAGCCCCCGAATATTTTAAAAGAAAAAATCGGATCCGGCGGGCTTGCAAAAAACATTTTAGAAAAAGCACAACAGCTTTTAGATGAGAATAATATTGATTTTGAGCCAATTGCGATGACATATATGGATGCTTTACATCGTGGCCTAGACCGCGCCTATGCCCCCACAAGTAAAGCCACGAACCATGAATTAATGGGCGGTCTAATCAATCCAATTATGCAACTTAAGGCCAATGGCGGCATGTTTGATTATCCCTTAGTTTCAAAGATTTCTGACAAAATGGTTGATCTGATTGAAACGGCACAAAGCCCGGATGAAGATTTACAGGAAATCATCCAAGCTTATCATGCAACAATCAGCGCCATATTACATGGAAAATTAAAGGGTGAAGGCGGCGTTAAGGGGGATAACCTCTATTTTGCAATCTGTGATGCGTGTGACCGTTATCACAAACGTCATAAAAAATAATTATGCCCCTAGCATACCACCTAGTGTAAAGCTTTCTATAGATTTTGCTAAGCCTGTACCGTCATGAATGGAAATAAAAGCGCCGCATACGCTTGCCTCCCCGCTGGCGGGGACTGGTTTTTCACCGGGCATCTTACGCAAAAAACCAAAAATCGAAATATCTTTCCGCCGACCAATCACACTATTATAATCGCCGCTCATACCTGCATCTGTCTGATACGCTGTGCCATGCTCCAGAATATGAGCATCCGCAGTGGGGATATGTGTATGAGTACCAACCATTGCCGAAATTCGTCCATCAAAATAATGACCAAAAGCCATTTTTTCAGATGTTGCCTCCCCATGAAAATCCACAAAAATGGCATCAATATTTTGCCCTAATGTCATATTCTTAATTTCTGCATCTACACGGCGAAACGGGCATTCGATTGGCTCCATGAAAGTTCGTGCCATCGCGCTTATAATTAAAATATTTTTTCCGTTACGTGTTGTGAACTTAATGCTTCCCCTTCCCGGTGTACCTTCAGGCAGATTAAGCGGACGCAGTAAATTTTTTTCATGATTAATATGAGAAATAATCTCACGCTGATCCCATGAATGATCACCCAGCGTAATGACATCCACGCCGGCCTTATAAAGCTCATCACATATTTTTTTTGTAATACCGTGACCATGCGCTGCATTTTCACCATTCACAATAATACAGTCAGGATCATGTTTTTCTTTTAAGGAAGGCAAGTGTTTTAAGACACCGTCCCTGCCCGAACGTCCATATACATCACCAATAAAAATTATTTTCATTGCTCTAACCCCATCCAGAAACAGGTATAATCATGACCTTCATGCATTCCCAATTCTCTATATCTTTGTTTTAATTGTGCCTCATTTGCATCTGTATAAACCAATACTTGATGATGCCCACGACTTAAGAGAACCTCTTTCGCTTTATTATATAAAGCGAGTGCAATCTCTTTTTCTTGCTCCGTTTTAATCACGGCAAAACGGAATAACCATGCGACGCGCTCATCCTCTATCAGGGAAACAGTCCCCACAATATGTCCGTCTATTTCTGCCATCAATACAGCGTGCGGATGTCGAGACGTGATATTTTGTAATCGTTTAAGAGAATCCCGATCTTCATCAAACTGACCACCATAAAGATGGCCTTGTTTATATAATGCTTTGAGTTCAGAGTAATCTGCATCTTCAAAAGGCCTGATAATTATGCTCATGAAGAAAAGCTATAAACCTTTTCAGGTGTAATCACAAGATCAAGTGGCTGATCATGTGGTTCAGCGGGGAGCGGGAATAGCACCATCTGTTCTGCAAATGCAACCCCAACAGCGGTGATGTCCTTTGTCTTTCTTAAGGCGGTAAGTGTCGCATCATAATGCCCCGCACCGTATCCAAGACGGTGTCCACGACGATCAAAGGCGATTAGGGGAACAATGACAATATCCGGCTCAAGCCATTCTGTATAATCGTTAATAACAGGCTCTTGAACCTTAAATGCACCTTCTTGAAGCGGGTCATCTTTTGTCCATTTTGCAAATTTTAAAATACGATCTTCTTTGGAGGTAATAGGTAGGCAACATTGATATCCATGCTCCAAAAGCTCCTCCAAAATAAGTTGCGTTGAAAACTCATCTCGCTTTGGCCAATAAAGAGCAATAATTTGGTCTTTTTGCGGCGCGCATGTTTCAAAAAATAACGCGCAGGCTTTTTCCGCTGAATCCATATCAGGACGTAATGTCTGCCTGAAACGTTTCGCCTGATCACGGATATCTTGTTTATTAAGGGTCATGGTGAAATATATTTAAATTTTAGAATAATAATAGCCGCGTGCGCCGTGGGTTATATAGATCCGCATATGGCCCGGATAACCAGGTGGGCACCATATGCCTAAGTCTCCGAACGAATCAGCAAACCAAGGCAGCGACAGTTCCCTATGCGAAAAGCATCGGCCAAAGGGATTCTGAAACCACACGCACGCCGCAGCCAAAATAGATATGGGCGCTTTAAGCAGCCTTTGCAAGTTTATTCGACAGAGAATTAATACGCTCGGTCACTTCCAAAACCATTTCCGTGACTTGTTCAACATCTTCGTTGCTTAGCGCGCCCTCTATAGGGACTTCTTTGATAACTTCTTTAATTTGAACTTCGTTATTACTATTTGGCTCGGTTAATTGTTCTTCTAAGCGTCTGTTATAATCTTGCAAATCGGCAATTTCATCGGCAAGGATAATTGATGTTAAAACCATATTTTGAACTTCATTTGATCCCGCCCCGGATGCCATTAATGCTTTTAACCGCTCATTAACGTAACTCCCAAGCTCTTTTACGCGCTCTTCTTGTCCTTCATCACAGGCAATGCCATAAGATTTATTATTAATAGTGACATGAACTTCAGACATTAAACATTCTCCCCGACTAATTTCTCCATTCTATGAATGGTGCGATCCAATACCGCCGCCATAGCCTTGTTTTTTTCCTGATTTTTGTCCGAATGATCCTGTGACAAAGAAAATAAATCATTTTGACCAGCTATTGATTTGGAGGGTGTTTTTCGTGAATTTTGGTTCAGAACAAAGCTTTTCTCAAAGTTTTCAACTGATTGCGCCAAACCTCTAAGAGCGTTTTCTAATTTTTCCGACATAGTCCCCTCGCGTTAAATGTAAAAACAATAGAGTTGCACGCTATCAGTCCAAAAGAATATGGGTCAAGAAAAGCTGATAACTTATCCACAATTTCAGAAAAATCTGATAAAGAACTGGAAAAAGTTAAAAAATATAAAAAAAGCCATTGCCTGCCTAGGGAATGACTCGCTATTGTGCAGGCATAATAATTATAAGGACATCCGAGTTATGCAACCTGCCGTATCATACATCCCAGATACAGAGGATGATAAAACACTTCGACAACTTGCCAATTGTATTCGTTTGCTATCCGTCGATGCCGTGAAAGCCGCCAATAGCGGGCATAGCGGCTTGCCAATGGGAATGGCAGACGTTGCCACAGTTCTATTTTCCAAGTTCATGAAGATTGATCCGACTCAGCCCCTATGGGAAGATCGCGACCGCTTTATTCTCTCCGGCGGACATGGCTCTATGTTGCTTTATTCCCTTGCCTATCTTTTAGGCTATGAGAAAATGCCCATTGAAGAAATCCGAAATTTCCGCCAGCTTCATAGCCGCACACCCGGCCATCCGGAGGTGGATCAGGAAGTTGGAATTGAAACAACAACCGGCCCTCTTGGGCAAGGGATATCAAATGCCCCCGGCTTTGCTATGGCAGAGCAAATTTTAGCCGCACGGTTTGGAAAAGATCTAGTTGATCATTACACTTATGTAATGTGCGGAGATGGCGATTTAATGGAGGGAGTAAGCCATGAAGCATGCTCTTTTGCAGGTCATTTTAAACTATCTAAGTTAATTGTTTTATATGACGATAATGGCATCTGTATCGATGGGCCGACAACGATGACATGGTCAGAAAACGTCTCAAAACGCTTTGAAGCCTATGGTTGGGATGTGCAAGAAATTGATGGACATGATTTTGGCGCTATTGAATCCGCCATTGCCCATGCACAAACAACCGATACACCAAGTATGATACGATGCAAAACCCGCATTGGATATGGTGCACCCACTCAAGAGGGAAAAAACTCTGCACATGGCGCCATCACAAAAGATGATGAAATTTTGGGCATTCGAAAAAATCTTGACTGGGCACATGAACCCTTCTCAATTCCTGATGATCTATTAATGCAATGGCGTGCTATTGGTCAACGCTCACACACCCAACGTGAAGCATGGGAAAATAAGCTTGATGCATCGGCACATAAAGAAAAATTCAAGCAATCTTTTAAGAATGAATTTTCACAAGAAATTAGTGCCGCCGTCGCAAAAGCCAAAGCAAATTTTGCTGCGGAAAAACCCAATAAAGCAACGCGTCAAACATCCGGTATGGTTTTGGATGAATTGATTCCGGTATTGGAAACCATGATTGGTGGCTCCGCTGACTTGACAGGATCTAATAACACATATGTGAAAGGCACCGATTTTATAACACACGAAAATGCAAATGGGCGTTACATCCATTACGGCGTTCGTGAACATGGGATGGCGGCAATTATGAACGGGATGGCGCTACATGGTGGGCTTATTCCGTATTCAGGTACATTTATGCAATTCTCCGATTATGCGCGCCCTGCGATGCGTTTGGCTGCGTTAATGAAGCAACAAGTCATTCACGTAATGACCCATGATTCAATCGGATTAGGTGAAGATGGGCCAACGCACCAGCCGGTTGAGCATATCGCCTCACTGCGCGCCATTCCGAATATGTATGTGTTCCGTCCCTGTGATGGGATTGAAACTGCCGAATGTTGGGAACTTGCTTTAAATAAAAAAGATGCGCCAAGCGTTATGGCGCTCTCACGGCAAGGTTTACCAACGCTTTGCGACAATAGGGACGCAAACCTATGTTCCAAAGGCGCTTATATTCTGAAAGAAGCACAAAGCGAGCCGCAAGTGACCCTGTTTGCATCAGGATCAGAGGTTCATCTTGCGATAGAAGCCCAAGAGAAACTGGAGTCCGACGGTATTTCCGTGCGGGTTATATCTGTTCCATGTATGGATTTATTTTTGGAGCAAGACGGTTCATATTTCCAGTCCCTCGTTTGCAATAAATCTTTAAAAATCGCAATTGAAGCGGGCGTTCGTCAAGGATGGGATCATATCATCGGCGGGCACAGCGCCTTCATCGGCATGAATAGCTTTGGTGAAAGCGCGCCAGCAGAGGAACTATTCGCGCATTTCGGCATTACGAGCGATGCGATAATTGAAACAGTGAAAAACAAACTTAAATAATCATTTTGAAGGAGAAAAAAATGACAGTAAGAGTAGCAATAAATGGATTTGGGCGCATCGGGCGCAATGTTTGCCGCGCATTATTTGAATCAGGGCGCACAGATGTGGAACTAGTCGCAATCAATGATCTTGCGCCTTTGGCAACGAATAAACACCTTTTAAAATATGATTCCGTTCATGGAAAATTCGATTTTTCTGTAGAAACTGTTGATGAAGATACCATTATTATTAACGGCAAAAACGTTGAAGTTTGTCAGGAACGTGACCCTACAAAATTGCCTTGGGGTAAAATGAATATTGATATCATATTCGAATGCACAGGGATATTTACAGCGCGCGATAAAGCCGCGATGCATATCACAGCTGGCGCAAAAAAAGTTTTGATCTCTGCTCCCGGCACGGATGAAGACCTGACAGTTGTTTATGGTGTAAATTCTAATCAATTGAAAGCAGAACATGAAGTTGTTTCAAACGCGTCTTGCACAACCAACTGTCTTGCTCCTGTTGCAAAAGTGCTAAACGATGCAATTGGCATTGAAAGCGGTTTCATGACCACTATTCACTCCTATACCGGCGATCAGCAAATTGTTGATACCGCGCATAAAGACCTGCACCGCGCCCGCGCCGCAGCCTTAAATATGATCCCAACTTCAACTGGCGCTGCTAAAGCAGTTGGTAAAGTTCTGCCCGAATTAAACGGCAAATTGGACGGCGTGTCCATGCGCGTGCCAACGCCGAATGTGTCTGTAGTTGATTTCAAATTTACAACCGCAAAACCGACAAGTGTTGAAGAAGTCAATAATGCCATCCTAAAAGCCACAGGCGGCGATCTAGACGGCGTTCTCGGCACCTATGACGAGCCGCTTGTTTCAGGTGATTTTAATCATAATCCGCTGTCTTCGATCTTTGCTTTGAAAGAAACCAAAGTTGTTGGCGGTAATTTAGTGCGCGTCATGAGCTGGTACGATAATGAATGGGGTTTTTCAAACCGCATGCTAGATACAGCGGTCAAAATGCATGAAGTTGGCTATGCGGCGAGCAAGTCCAAAGCAGCTTAAGTAATAATTATGAAATACCCTGAGATCGCAAATTTTTTAGTATTTAGCGTTCAACAGGGGCTTCTTATTGAGGATAATATAAATAGATGGTTAGAAAATATCGTTGCTAATAATGATCAATGGCCCGATTGGGTTGATGAAATTTATTTAACTTCTAACAAAAAACAGAAACTTTTACATCTTTTTACAATTGGTCGTAGTTGCGAACAAGAAGTTGCTGCTAATTTAATTTTGGAATTAACTTACAAAAAATGGAAAGAAGGCAAGATTTCTTTTTCAAATCTTGAAATCGTATTACTAAATCTAAAAAACTATGACTATTTTTTTGAAGAATACCAAGCCGGATATGAGGATTGGATATCTTATTTACGATCATATATAGATGATTTCACAAACCCTTTAGTTAACGGAGAAAAAAATGAAGTCGAATGTCAAAAATTTATAGATAATACCTTTGAAAAATTTTACAAAGATAAAAATCTACTTCATAAACTTAATTGGTTAGTTTACTAAAATTTTTTACTTAAATAATGAAAAATAGTAAACGCTGATTAAAAATTAAATTACAATGCAACTAACAACTATCTTGATTTATCTGAAAGCAAGACTATTCTGAATGCCATAAATAAACTGGTCTAAAGGAACAAGTATGCCCACATTAAAACCCGGCGTTGTAACAGGCAACGATTACAGAACACTTCTCAAAGCGTGCAAAGACGGTAAATATGCCCTGCCTGCGGTGAATGTGACAGGAACAAATACGGTAAATGCTGTTTTAGAAGCGGCAGCAAAAAATAAATCAGATGTGATCATTCAATGCTCCAATAGCGGCGGCGCATTTTTTGCCGGTAAAGGGTTCCCCGATAGTTTTGAAGCCAAAGTCATTGGCGCCGTTGCAATGGCGCAACATGTGCATTTATTGGCTGAACAATATGGCATTTGCGTCGTGCTTCATACCGACCATGCCGATAAAAAGCTGATCCCTTGGGTTGAAGCATTAATGGAGCATAATGAAGCATCTTATGAGCAATTAGGCACACCTCTATTCACCTCTCATATGCTGGATTTATCCGCAGAAGACATTGATTTTAACTTGTCTGAATGCCGAAACATGCTGGAGCGTATGGCAAAAATTGACATGAGCATTGAAATTGAACTTGGTGTCACAGGCGGAGAAGAGGACGGCGTTGGGTCAGATGACATTGATAATGACAAGCTATATACCCAACCCGAAGACGTTCTGAAAGCGTATGAGATTTTAAAAGATATTGGTCATTTCTCTGTGGCCGCATCTTTTGGCAATGTTCACGGCGTTTACAAGCCGGGTAACGTGCAATTGCGCCCTGAAATTTTAAAGAACTCTCAGGCGTTGGTGCAACAAACATTTAATACCGATGAAAACCCCCTTGATCTGGTTTTCCATGGTGGATCAGGCTCTGAAAAAGAAAAAATTGAAGAATCGCTGAATTACGGCATCTTCAAAATGAACATCGATACAGACACGCAATTTGCCTTTGCGGAAGGTGTCGGGCGCTATGTGCTTGAAAATCAAGTTGCCTTCCAACATCAGATTAATCCGGAAAATGGTGAGCCAACGAAGAAAAAGTATGACCCACGCGTCTGGTTACGCGCAGGTGAGGAAACCGTTATTGAGCGCCTGAACGAAGCATTTATTGATTTAAAGTCCAAAGGAAAATCTTTGGCTTTAAATGAAGCTAAAAGCAAAGCTGCGTAATAGATGAAAAATTGGTCGCCTTTTACGTTTATATTACTCGCAGGGCTGTTAGCTTTGGCGTTTGGTAATAAAATTCCGGGAACCTATGACCCGTTGCGCCCGAATGACCCGCCATTAAGTATATCACAAGAAACTGAGCCCGCGCCGCGTAATCTTGAAGGCGACCCAGCCTTATCAGAGGCAAGGGCGCAACATATTTTATATGGTGATGAGCAAGGCGGCGGGCACCATTACAGCGCGGATCGCCCCTGTAAAACCGAATTCCCCGAAAATTGGGATGAGACGAAAATTATAGAGACGGTTAAAAAGCTTGCCGCAAATGATAATGCTGATTGGCGTAAAGAAGATAATGGGTACTACGTTGCCGAACAACCTTATGAAGGGCTGGACGTGCGGGTCGTTTTGGATCAAGAAGGCGATGATATTATTACCGCCTATCCGACGAATTTACCTCGCAATGCGTGTGATTAATAAATGGATTACCTAGAAATAATTTCAGTAGCAGGTTTAGGTGGTATATTAGGAAGCTTCATAACAACTGCTTTCCAATATCATTGGAATCATAAAAGCTATGTAACTTCTAGAAATTTTGAAGAAAAAAAAGAGGCATATATAGGATTGTTAGATAGCTACCATAAAGCGGCAATTGAACCATCTGATAGAGCTTCTAAAGAATTTGCATTTTGGCAAATGCGTTGTGATTTAGTAGCGCCCTCTCATGTTAGAGCTGCTATACAAAATATTGTAGATACAAATGAAAATAGAGATAAACGGTACATTGCGCATGAGAATTTAAAAGAAGAACTTCGTAAAGATTTATCAGTTTCAAAATAATTACTTACAGAACAGCACATCTTTAATATCCTCAGCGCCGCATGTGAGCATTACGAGGCGGTCAATTCCTAACGCAATACCGCCTGCTTCGGGCATACCATACTCTAGGGCGGCAATAAAATCATGATCAATGGGCCATTTTGACCCGTAAATGACTTTCTTTTGCCTCATATCATCTTCAAAACGTTGTTTTTGTGTTGCCGCGTCCGTCAGTTCGGTAAAGGCATTCGCAAGTTCCATGCCGCACATATACACCTCAAAGCGCTCTGCGACACGCAGATCACCTGCTTTTACTTTCGACAGCGCCGCCATATGCGCCGGATATTCATAAAGAATGGTGGGAACGCCCTGCCCTAGATAAGGCTCGATCTGTTCCATGAATACTTTAAAAAAACGTGCATCCCAGTCTTGCGTATCTTTTAGATCAAGCTCGGGTAGCCAATCGGCAATAATATCAATGTTAGCATAGGTTCTAAAAGCCTCAAAAATCGTAATCTTTTGCCATTCCAAGAATGGATCACAACTTTGCCCCTTATATTCATACATATTAATTTTTGCCGCACTTGCAACACTGCGAAGCAAATTAATCGTGTCTGTCATGATCGCATTGTACGTTACGCCGCATCTATACCATTCCAACATTTTGAATTCACAGGAATGCATAGAGGAGCCTTCGGCATTTCGGTAGACCGGGCAAATTTGGTAAATTTTATCGCAGCCCGCAACCAACAACTTTTTCATCGCAAATTCTGGGGATGTGTGCAAATAGCGCGTTACCTTGCTTTGTAAATCTGGTGATATCTTTGATGTTTCAAAAGCATGAACATGTACTTCAGCGCCAGGCATAATCTGTAGCGCGGGCGTCTCCACCTCCCAAAAATCCTGGTCATCAAAAAAACGCCTGACAGAGCGCATCACAGACTGGCGGATCTCCAGATTTTTGCGCTTTATATCGAATTTATGTGGATACCACCAAGTCATTTCGATGTTTAAACACAGATTTGCATAAAGGAATAGTAATTTTTGCTTGAACTCTGCGTAAAACTTCGCTATCAATCACATTCTAATTATAGGATTTGAGATTATGAGAGCAGACATTCACCCCGATTACCACACCATCAAAGTTGTTATGACCGATGGTACAGAGTTTGAAACCCGCACTACATGGGGAAAAGAAGGCGAAGTCATGAAACTTGACGTTGATTGCCTTAGTCACCCTGCTTGGTCCGGCGGCGCAACCAAAATTACTGAAAAAGGTCAGCTTGATAAATTCGAGAACCGCTTCGGTGCTTTCACTGCGTCTTCCAAAAAGAAAAGCTAATATAAGTTTTTTTGTTAAGAATAAAAAAAAACCTCCCATATGGGAGGTTTTTTATTAGATCATATTAGATGTATTATGCTGCTTCTAATTGCTTTAAAGCCTGCGCTAATTTACTTTGTGTTTTCAACGCGGCGTCTTTCATTTCCTTTTGTTTCTCAATGATTTCGCCAGGTGCGTTTTGAACAAATTTTTGATTTGAGAGCTGACGGTCAATTTTTTCAACTTCGCCGTCAAGTTTCTGAATTTCTTTTTGTAAACGTGCGCGTTCTTGATCCAGATTAATATATTCCGCAACCGGCAGAGCAAGCGTACTTTCTTCAACAATTATCTGCAATGCTCCCTTAGGCAGATCATCTTGCAGATCAATGGTTTTAAGGCGCGCCATTTGTTTAATAATGCCCGCATAAGTTTCAAGACGTGATTGTGTCACCTTGGAGGCTTCTTTTACTAACAGTGGAATTTTAGCCGATGCAGGAACATTCATATCCGAACGCACAGATCGAATCCCTGATACCACGGAGAATACCCATTCAAGCTCATCTTGCACATCCTGATCGTGTAAAATATGGCTGTAATCCGGCCATGCAGATGTTAAGAGGCATGTTTTATCCTCTTTGAAAAACGTTTCGTTCAATTCTTCAGATATATAAGGCATAAACGGGTTAATGAGTTCCACAATTTGCTTCAAGGCCCACATTAAAGTCGACTTTGTTTCAGCAACGATATTTTTATCTTCGCTTTGCAATAGTGACTTTGAAAATTCAATATACCAATCACAATAAATGTTCCATACAAACTGATACAGTGCCATGGACGCATCATTGAAACGGTAGTTATCTATCGCTTTTTCAATATCTACTTGTAGATTTTTGACAGACTGGACAATCCATTGATTAATGTTATGAGTGACCTTTGATGGGTCAAATGACGCATCCAAAGTGCATTCATTCATCTCGCAATACTTTGCCGCATTCCATATTTTCGTTGTAAAATTACGGTAGCCGGCAATGCGTTCTTCAGACAGACGAATATCACGCCCTTGCGCCGCCATGGATGTAATTGTAAAACGCAATGCATCCGTGCCGTATTGATCAATCATATCAAGCGGGTCAATCACATTGCCTTTTGATTTGGACATTTTTTGTCCTTTTTCATCACGTACAAGTGCGTGGATATAAACATCCTTAAACGGCACCTCCCCCATAAGTTCCATTGAAAAGAACATCATACGGCTGACCCAAAATGGTATGATATCAAAACCAGTCACTAAGGCATCCGTCGGATAATATTTGGAGAGTTCCGGCGTTTTCTCTGGCCAACCCAATGTTGAAAATGCCCATAAACCAGATGAGAACCATGTATCCAAGACATCTTCATCGCGTGTTAGTTTAACTGATTCGCCATGTTTTTCTTTTGCTTGCTTTAATGCGTCTTCCTCATTTTCAGCGACATAGGTTTCGCCATTTGGCCCATACCATGCCGGAATTTGATGTCCCCACCATAATTGACGCGAAATGCACCATGGCAGTTGGTCATCAACCCACGCAAAATACATATTCTCATATTGTTTTGGTACAAAATTTGTTCGTCCATCACGGACAGCTTTGCCGGCCTCTACTGCCAAAGACGGTGTGTCACAAAACCATTGCAGCGTCATATATGGCTCAACCACCACGCCAGAACGATCTCCGTAAGGGACGGCATGTTTAATATCATCCACTTTTACCAATAATTCCTGCGCTTCCAATTCCTGAAGTATTTTTTTACGAGCATCGAAACGTTCTAGACCACGGAATTCTTCCGGTACACTGTCATTCATATGCGCCTTTTCATCAAATACATTGATCATGGCAAGGTTGTGACGCTTTCCGACTTCAAAATCATTAAAATCATGCGCGGGCGTAATTTTTACTGCTCCTGATCCCTGCTCCGGATCAGCATATTCATCAGCTATAATTGGGATTGGACGTCCAACCAATGGCAAAATGGCAAATTTTCCTATTAAGTGTTTATAGCGTGTATCTTCCGGATGGACAGCAATTGCCGTATCGCCAAGCATTGTTTCAGGGCGCGTTGTGGCAACCGTAATTGTTTGCGCTTCTGCACCTTCTATCGGGTATTCAATATGCCAAAGCTTACCTTTAACTTCTTTCATGTTGACTTCCATGTCGGAAATCACGCTTTGTCGCTCCGGATCCCAATTAACTAAACGCTCGGCGCGATTGATTTTGCCACTATTATACAACTCAACAAATGCTTTAATAACAGCCTTGCTCAAGCCTTCATCCATTGTAAAGCGTTCACGTGACCAATCTGCTGTTGTCCCCAGTCTTTTTAACTGAGATTTAATATTATCTGCCGATTTTTCTTTCTGAGCCCAGGCCAATTTTAAAAATTCTTCTCTACCCAGCTTAAAGCGATCTGTACCTTGTTTTGCCAATTCATTTTCGACCACCATATGAACCGCGATGGATGCATGATCTGTTCCCGGTTGCCACAGGACATCAAACCCCTTACGGCGTTTATAACGAACCAGAACATCTTGCAGGATATGGTTTAATGCGTGCCCCACATGAAGCGATCCCGTCACATTAGGGGGCGGCATCATAATACAATAAGGTGGTTTATCACTTTTAGGATCTGCCTTAAACGCACCGGAGCTTTCCCAGCGTTCATATAGCTTTGATTCGCGATCTGAAAAATTGAAGTTTTTATCAAGCATGTCTTCACTCAGTCTATTGTTGTTAGCTGATGAAAGTAGTAAAAACAGCCGCAACTGTCTACTGATAACTGAAAAATGCAGAATGATTAACTATTGAGAACTTTTTTAGAAAGCTTTTCCAACTCTTTTTCCACCAAAACCTCAATCATTGGCGGCAAGTTTTTATCAAGCCATTCACGAAGAAGTGGCTCTAATTGCGCTCTAACGACATCTTCTAACGTAATGCCATCATGAGTACGCGCGACCTGAATATCCCGAGCCAGTTTTGTAAAGCCGGCAAGCGCAGCCGTTGATGCCGTGCTTGACAAAAGATCACTATCCGGCGCCTTTGCTTTCTCTTTAACCGGTTCAGGCTCAATTACGTCAGGCTCATCTTCTGACTCAGCTAAATCAACTTCAATATCATCATTAACCTCGGAGACAGGTTCAGGCTCTGGCTCTACTTTCTCAGTTAAATCAAGGATATCTTCCTCAACGACATCTTCTTCTGAATCTGCGTTGGCAATAGGCTCATCTTCTGTGATAGGTTCCTCAACCACAGGCTCATCCACAGAAGCAGCTTCTTCATTTGCTTCTGGCGTTTCTTCATCATCATCTGAGATAATCTGGCGTATGGATGCCAAAATTTCTTCGATGGATGGGTCATTTTCCTGTGTGGTGTCTGACATAGACGGATTCGAACTGTTAAAATTAATTTATTACTTAGTTTCCATGATTGTGAATGTCTTGTCAAAGCCCGAATCTGCTTTCATCCCCAATTTATCCCCGATTCTATTCAGAATTAAATAAAAAAAGAATAATAAGCCGTTTTAAAAGGTAAAATGATCCCGTGGCGCAAGCTCTGAAATATATGGAATGTTGGCATCAAAAAGTGGGGTTTGCGATATATTTCCCTGTGATGTCCTTTTAATTAAAGTCGCAAGTCCGTTGCTTTTAAGATCCTTACGGATAACACAAACAAGACGACCGGTATCTACTTTTAGTTGCTCCATTAAAAATTCCGGGACTTTCTGCACGGCGCCATTGATAAAAATAATATCATAGGGGCCGTTTTCTGTCGGCGTTTTCAATCCCTCACATTTTATTTCGGCGATATTCAAAATATCTAAACTATGCCAAATCTTCAAAGCATATTGACGTAAAATCTCAACTGGCTCCAACATAATCACAGTTTGCACCAAAGATGACATAACAGCGCTTCCATATCCACTGCCACCGCCAACATCCAAAACAACATCACTTTGTTTTGGTTCTGCCGCCTGCAATAATTTAGCAAAAATCATTGGCTCAAGAAGGTAGCGCCCCTCCCCGATTAAAATATCTTCATCTAAGTAGGCAACTTGCTTTTTATTCTCGGGCAAAAAACTTTCTCTGGGAATCTTTGCAACCGCCTCTAAAATTTTTTCGGAAATTACATTATTCGTTGCCAGTTGGCAGTCGATCATTGATTGTCTAGCGCTCTCAAAATCCATATTTTATTCTTTCTTCCTCAATCTTATATATATATTTATCTGATGTTTTGATTGCAATCTATAGCCCATCTGCGTTTTTCGAAAAAAAGTGATTAGAACTAGATTTTCGAAAAAGAGCATGCTATTCCTATCAAGCTTAATTTCCACAGCAATGGCGCGGTGGCAGAATGGTGATGTAGGGGACTGCAAATCCTCGAATGCGGGTTCGATTCCCGCCCGTGCCTCCAATTTTTCCCTTTAATTATTTTTTATTAAAAAACATTCCGTTCTTTGCTTGACAAAAGAAACATATTTTCGCATAAACATACCCACAATGTTCCTCGATAGCTCAGCGGTAGAGCAATCGACTGTTAATCGATTGGTCGCAGGTTCGAATCCTGCTCGAGGAGCCACTATCTTTGTCCTTCCCAATCCAGTAAAGTCAAATTATACTAGCATACACAAGGCTTGCGGCGATGTTTATTGTCCAATTCAGTCCTATATAATTTGATCAAATCCACAATGTTTTCGGGTACTTTTTCGGGTATTCGTACAAAGTGGAAAAGGAGATACCCGAAAATGCTTACGGACATAGCTTGTAAAAGTGCAAAACCACAGGAATAAAACTATAAATTACGTGACTGGCGCGGCCTGTATTTGTTTATCTTAAAGACAGGCGGCAAGAGTTGGCGATATGATTATAAAGTCAAACGCGCTGATAAACCTATAAAAATGGTACGTATGTCTTTGGTGGCTATCCCTCAATTTCACTTGCAGAGGTACGTCAAATCCACGCTTTAACTTTCGCAGATGTAACCGAGGAATGGCTTGCAAAACGTGAAGGAGAAATAAAACAAAGAACATTTTCCGATATTAAAAAACGTCTTGAAAAGGATATACTGCCTGCAATTGGCTCAATATCTATGGTAAAGCTAAATAGGCTAGATATTTTGGACATGCTCAAAAAGATAGAATCACGCGGCGCTTATATACGATTGTGAAACTTCAAACGGTAAGACTCACTTACAGGCACATGAACATCACCCTGTAAGTGAGTCTAGACAAGGAGTCCTTTTTTGAGCGTAAAAGACAAAAAAAGGGATAAATACAATCCAGTTAATGAGCGTGCAAAATATAATACCGCATTCATTTACGCCGCGCATTTAAACGTGATGATAAAACAATCACAGCCGCCTTAAAGCATATTTGGGACTATGAAATATATGTGGACTTTTCAGGTTTTGAGAAATTCAATGATCACGTGGCAGATAAATATATCACCCATATGACCACCGCAAATTTATCCTTATCTTTTATCAATGATAATCTCCGCACATTGCGTGATTTTTTAAAATGGCTAATTCATCAGCGCGGTTATAAAAGCAAAATCAACTATAACCACATTGATTACCTGAATTTGAGCAATAACCAGCGCAATACCGCAAAAGCCAGTGAATACAAAAAAGCCTATAAGATTAATCAAATTCTGAAAACCATTCGTGCCATGCCAGTCGTAACAGATAAAGACAAACGTGACAGGGCTATTATATCCCTGCAATCCCTATGTGCTTTGCGTATTGGTGAGCTACGTTCTGTAAAGCTAAAAAGTATTATTGAAGAAGATGAAAAATATTTTATTTATGTATCCCCGAAGGATATGGGTGTAAAATTTGCAAAGACGCGCCATGCGTTCTTTTTACCCTTGCCACAAGACATCGCCGATTATGTCATTACATGGCGTGATTATCTTGTTAAATTAGGCTTCACACAAAATGACCCATTATTCCCTGTAATTGATAACCGTTTTGGAAAAAATAACTTGCTGGAAAAAACGATTGTTAAGGCAGGAATAAAATCAGACACAACCATCCGCAATATATTCAAGAAAGCATTTACCAATGCTGGATATGAATATATTCGCCCGCATTCATTTCGCCACACATGGGCGCGATATGCCGAAACACAAAGCCCCGCTTTCTTAAATACCGTTCGTCAATGTTTGGGGCATAACAGCATAGACACTACACTAAATAGCTATGGGCAATCATCCTTGGCGGAGCAACGGCGCGTGATTGGTGATATAAAGACAGGACATATTTAAGAACGGGATAACCGAAGATTTTTACTCAAACCCCATGATGATTTTGCGGCGTATCTTCTAAAGTTTTATTTTAATAGAACAAGCGCGAGCAAACACATATGCCGATCTTACACTGGCTGGACAAGGATAAAGACATCACAGCCGCGGAGCGGTGCCGTATCGCTTATTGGAAGTAGTCCCCGATTTATCCTACGGCGATGAGAATAACGAAAACATGTTGATACAGGGGATAACCTCGAAGCCTTTAAAGCCTTACTTTCTTATTACGCGGGTCAGGTGAAATGTATTTTTATTGATCCACCCTATAATACCAGAAGCGCGTTTGTATCTTACGGAAATTAACCTATGATTTTCTGAGGAGAGAGGCTAATATTAACTAAGATACTCAAACTACTTCTTCCGCTTAATTAAACGTATTACAAGGATCTAACTTATAAAAAATTAGATCCTTAATTAGGGCGTGAGTATCTGGCTTCGAACCTCATCATTAAATCACCTCGTTAATAACTCCCGTGAGTTGCCCTGATCCTTCTATGGTGAAAATGTCGAAGGATTCCGTAGTGTGGTCGGTTTCGGTGTCTTTGGATTGATCTTCCTGAACTTTGAGCTTAACGCCGTCCGCGGTGAAGCTTTGCGCACGTGCGAAAGAGGCGTCAGAGCCATCATAGCTTGAGATTTGCGCCAAGAGTTGCGGGATCTCATCAAAATCATGTTTGAACAACACATCGGAAAAATCATGCGTGAATGCATCACCTAACTGGTCCGCATAAAATTCAAAGCCGTCATCAGATCCGGCGCCAGTTTCAATGGCAAACCAGCCAACACTTTCAACGTCGTGCGAACCGCTATTACCTAAGTCTTCTTCCTGTAGTGACACCATAAAACCATTATTTGAGGTGCTTTTTTGGCGCGTGCCAACAAAGTCAGGATCATGATTAGTCTGAATTTGCGAGAAGACCGCAGGGCTATTGTCAAAATCGGTGGCAAAGGAGATCTCTACAAACCCGCTCCGACTCAGCTGGCCGATATCTGCTGTTCCAACTTCCAGCCTTGTCCCATCAGAGAGCTCCCACGCGCCTTTCTCAACGACAATATAGCTAAACATTTCGGTGGCATGATATCCATCCAAATAATCCGCCTCCTGCGCATAGAAGGTAAAACGATCGCCTTGCACATCCGTAATACGCGGCACAGCAACCGCCCCGCCATTAGTGCTGGTCATCGTCATAAAGATCACCGGATTATCAAAGTCATGATCAAGATTAACCGTGACCGCGCTATGATTGGCCGATACCGATCCGAACTCCATGACTACACGTTCTGTCACAACAGGCGGTTCAACAATGCCGCTATTCCCCAGATAATTATGTAGGTCGCTCAATATTGAACCCGATAACGCCTCGTTATACTGCACAATCTTTTCAATCGAGCCGCTAAAAGGACTATCCGCACTAATATTTGTAGTATGCACCGAAGTCTTATCCCCCACAGAGCCAATGCTAATATCATCGGTATGTTTGCCCAAAATGCCGACGCCGCCAACATTATCCACCTGCGATCCGTTCAAATACAGAGAGAGAATGCCATTTTTAGCCGCAGTGCCGTCCATAATCAGGCTGGATGTATAAGTGGTATTCGCCTCAATCGCGACCTTAACTTCTTTATAGCCCCAGTTCGCCTTGTCCCAGACGGCGCCATATAACATGCCACCTTCAATAAACATATTTAGCCCCTTACCGCCGCCGCCTTGTTCATATAGCACTTGTAGGCTTTGCACATCAGAACCGGTCTTAAAGGAAATCCCTTGCGTTTTGGCGGCAAACACTCCGGTATTGATTTGATTATCACTATCAAGAACACTCGCCGTAACGCCGTCTTCGAATAAGTACACGCTGCCCGCCGGCGCCTCATAGGATGACGTAATTTCTTCCACCCATTCATGCCCCATATACTCATTAAGCTGCCCAAGGTCATTCCCGCCCAGCGCGCTATTATAATGAATGATTTTTTCAATCGAGCCGCTAAATTCTGAAACCGATCCGGTGGTGGCATTATTGATCACCGTACTGCCGTTCACCTGACCAATCCCAATATTATCTCCATGCGCGGTTAGCTCTCCAATTCCAGATACACTTCCGACTTGCTCCCCGTTTACATATAATGCCAGCGTGCCATTTCCGGACGAGGTTCCGTCCATCACCAAAGCGGCGGTATATTTTGTATTGGCATTAATGCCACTAGAGAGCTCATGGTACCCCCAGCCATTGCTTGTTCTGTTCCAAACCGCCCCAAATAACGCGCCGTCCTGAATAAATAAATTAAGCCCCTTTGATCCGCCGCCTTGCTCATATAAAACCTGCAACGATGTCACATCACTCCCTGTCTCAAAAGACATTGCATGCGTTTTCTCAAGATAAACCCCCGTATTAACCTCAGAACTATTCGATAACCCATTCAATGTCACGCCGTCAGTGTAGGTGTAAATACTTCCAGAAGGAGGGGTGGGTTCAGTATCTAAATAACCCTCTTCAAATAATCTTACATTCCTGAATGCACTTTGCGGTTGATTTAAAGAATTAGAATCATCATCATTAATAAAGGTAAGGTAACTAATATTACCTTGAAAATAATTTCCAGCCTCTATTGTGTATTTAACCCATTGATTATTTGAGCTATATGAACCAATATCTTTGATATAGCTTGAACTTGAATTAGTCCCTCCCAACCAAAAATTAACATCTCCATTATTGTGAATATTATCCGTATCAAAACCTATAGAATGGATATCTCCTTCGTTATTAATTCTAAATTCAAACTCAAGAATTGTTTTTTCTGTAATTGTATAATTATAATGGGCTTTTTTCCAAGTATTACCATATAGGAATAGAGATCTTCCTTCATTAGACCCATGAAGATAATAATTGGTGTTGTAATAACCTTCAATGTCTTGGTCTTGAGTATAAGAATTGATGTATAGAGAACTAAAATCAATCGCTGGAATTACATCTGGGAATGAAGTGAAAATTCCAGTTGTTACATTGAATATACCGTCAGAAAATTCTAATTTTTCAATTCCTATGTTGCTATCTTGGAAGGAAGAATATTGGTTCGGAGCAACAGGAACATACTCTGTGACAAATGTAATAAAATAAGTGCTCCCTACGCTTTTATAATGCTGGTACGAGTTAAGTTGGTCAATTTTGTAATTATAAAAAGAAAAATCATATACTGAAATATCATTTCCAGTTTCTCCAAATATCAAATCATTTCCTTTGCCTCCGTAAATTCTATCATTTCCGGGTCCCCCATATATCGTATCACGACCGTCTCCGCCATCAATTTCATCATCACCAGAGCCCGCATCAATGGTATCATTTCCTGCATAGGTAATAAATCTCTCTGATGCGTCTGTACCAATCAAATTGTCAGGATAATTATGGCTATCTGTTCCATAGTACGTGTATGGAAGTTTATCCATGGAAATAACATGACCGTTACTTAAAATAATTTCACTAAATCTCAAACCATCAGTATCATATAAATTATTGTATTGATTAGTTATAGTGATAGATCCTCTATCGGCTATAGAAATAAGCAAGTCGTTATTATTTCGAACATAAGATAAATCGCCGTAATTGATGCCTCCATCCATTTTTATTTTTGCATTGCCCAAATCAGGATGGGTACTATAATAAGTTGGCGAAGCAAATATTTGATAGATATCATCGCCAGCAGTATATACATATATATCTTGGCCTCCTTGCCCAGAAACAATATCGTTACCAGATCCACTTATCAAAATTTCATCATGTAATGTGCCATTGAGTCTATCGTTACCATTCGTGCCAAGAAGTGTTTTCACCTCTATAAGGTCTATTTCTTCACCATTATCAAAAAGAATACGCTCTAAATGTTCGCCGTATTCATCATATTGTCCTATAACTTTGATATATTGTATTGAACCATTACTATTAATAGATATTTTTAATTCATTAGATGTTGAAATTCTATAATCATTAAAATAAGTAATTGTGACGTCCTCTGGCAAGATATCAGACCCAAATTGTAAAGTGTCAAAGCCTGCATTTGCATATATTTTATCGTAACCATCACCTATATTCCAAAAATAGGTATCATCTCCTGCGCCGGAATAAATTTTATCTTCTCCTTTGCCAGCATGGATGAAATCATCTCCAAAACCTGTCGTAATAGTGTCATTACCACTATATGTACTCACATAGGCGTTTATAGTCTCAGCACCAGCTTCTATATAATCAATAGCCAATGTGCCTAAAAAAACCCTGCCTTCGGAATATAATATATTTTTCTGAGAATTTAATAATGATACTTCATATGAAACATCATTAAACTGTATAAATTCTGCGCCTAAAAGAGCATTCATCTCTGAGCCTTTTTTTACAAGTAAAAAGCCTTTATCAATTATAAGTTCATAATCCTTTGAATTGCCTGAGAAAATAGCTCTATCAATTCCTTCTCCGGCATAAATTATATCATCACTGCCTTCCTTTAAATGAAATATGTCGTCACCACCAAAAGCAAAATAAGTGTTTTTATCAGGATGTCTTGCATACCAAACATCATCACCCCACGTTCCATTTTGACGATGATAAAGCGGATTAAGTGTATCTCCAATTTTTTCCGTTTCCAATATGTCCGCATAACTATTATACTCCACACGCAAACCGCCGCCTGTCATTAAATTTATAAATATACCTTTATTAATAGGCAAATTAGTAAGGCGCAGCGAACCATGATTGGCGATATAGATGGTTGTTTCAATATCGCTCCCCGAAACATGTAAGTTTCCAAATGTTATATCATCTAGTACTATTGTGTCATTTAGCACAATTTTTGCTAAGTTCGCTTGCTGATCATTCCGATGCAAATGAATGGTATCATCTCCGCCATAATAAACGAAAATAGGAGAAAGATAAAAACTATTGGTAATCAGAGCGCTCTGATAAGCCACATCATCACCATATCCCAAATGAACTTCTTTAACGCTAGAACTCACGTCAATAGTATCTCCATTATGAGTGCCCATAATTCTATAGATTCCCTGCATCAGATGATCACCTGATGCAATTGATAAGTTACCATCATAGGCAGTATAGTCATATGTGTCGTAAACACGATCAGGATTAGGGGTTACAAAAGCGCTATTTTTTACAAGCGTTTTCGGAGGATTCTCAATTTTCTCAATGTTCTCAAATATAATTCGACCCGAAGATGAAACAATTTCATTCGTCGCTTCTTCTTTAAAAAAATCATTTGGGCTGTAAAATTTTAAAGTGTCATATCCATTTCCGCCATCAATAAAATAATATCCGTCAACATTATCCACTTCTATTAAATCATTTCCGCCTTGTCCAAATATCACAGCATCCCTAACTCTCAGATTAATAGCATCGGCTGTATTGGTTCCAACATATGCGCTCGTCTTACTACCAGCGACTATTGAGCTGTATGTGTCAGCCAGTGTAAAGCCATAAGTATTGCTGTTTTTCAATATAATATTTTGAATAGTATTAAAATCCGAAGAACCATTTGTGATATCTAAAAAATGACGTAAACTTGTTTCAACGCCTGTATCCGAAGTCAAGCGCTGCATAAAATTTTCCATTGAAAATATTGATGTGTTTTTTTCTAAGTCTTGAACCACGCCCCACATGGCATCTGAAAAATTGATATCTAGATGCCCGTCCTGATAATCCAATATACCTTCATTGACATTTAGATGTGTGGTCGCAGCAGTCTTATCATACTCTATTTTATTAAGCGCAAGAAGCCCCGCATAATGCACAAATATTTTGGAAACATCCTCGGCATAAACATGTAAATGAGAGGCCTCTTTCAAACCTTCCCCCAAATCATTTGCATCATTATATAATGCGCGGATTGCGGTATCACCAAAAACCCGCGTCCCTTCGTCGATCGCGGAATAAGCTATTTTTGTATTAAGTTTTGAAGAATCTGCCGCACCTATATGTTGAGCAAAGCTATTGTCAAACAAAACGGGCCAGAAATAAGGAGATGCATATTCCCAGTCGCTCGAATTGACCTCTGTTAAAGAAAACATATGAATAATTAGGCCAGCTATACTATGTGCTTCAAGTTTATCTGGGAATAAACTTGGATCCAGAACTGGATTGCCTGGGAGTGAATATTCCGTTTCCGGTGTTATCTGCAAGTTTCTCTGAAAATCAAGTAGTTCTCCATTCAACGAATAGGTGTGTAATTTAGATGTATCTACATCGTCAGTTATAATCGCATCCCAAGGCGTTAAACCCCTATACACAATATTTGAAAAGTTAGAATTACCCAAGATAGAGGTTTCAATATTCATTGCCGCAGCTTCAAAGCGCATATTATCAAAAAGATCGCCGTTTTTATTATATGTCGCCCCAACTAACCCCGCCAAACCACCACCGAGAGAATGCCCCGTAACAGAAATATTGGCCAAACGTGGATCAATAGCCGTGTTATTATTATCTAGATATGCAACCAGATTATAAAATTCAAATGCCATCTCCCCTTGATCAGCATCAGGGAGACCAAAACCAACACCGTATCCATGGTAAAAATCTCTAGTTAAATTATCCGTCCCGCGATATGAAATCACTGTTTTCCCGTTATAATCATAAGCCAGAGCGTAGAAATCTATGTCTTCATCGAGACGGTCATCGGGATTAGAAGAATTTGTAATTATACCAGAGTCAAGAATAACTTGACTACCGTTGGACGCTGTAACTGTTTTTATTTGAGCCTTACCTATAGAGTTATTTGTTAGGATAATAGAAGCGTTGTAACCTCTATTGTAGGTGTCCATAGCTAAAATTGCGCGCATTAAGGTTTCGTTCATTTTCTATCTCCTCGTTAAATTTCCTTTGTGGATGTAGTGAATTCCCGGTGTAAAATCTGGATAGTATCTTTCTATAATCCCGTAAGTTACAGGATCATTTGTTATCTCTATTTCAATTGCTTTTAGAGCAACACCTTGTCCAAAAACTTCCTCGTAGGTTTTTGGCTGATTTATCCCATCATTTACATTCAGTAACTTTAAGTTTTGGATTTTTCTAGACGTATCTATTCCAACAATTACGGGTTTTTTATTTTGTAGTCGTTGTTTAGAACCCTCTTGCAAATTTCCAAAGTATATAAAGTTTTGCCATGAATCAGAAATAGTTGATCCATAAGCACTATAAACTTCTTCATAAGAATTCCAGTCGATAAGAGAGTAAAGTATGCCCCTTTCTCCTAAATCAACAACAACAGCCTCTCCAATGACTTTATAATGAATGGCTGGTGCGGCAGGATTAATTAAATGCGCCAAATTTTTTGATGCCCGTACTTGCCTGACAGCTGAACCTGTTTTAACGCCTTCAGGAGTTTCAACTTCAACAGTAATACGATAATTCCAGGAACGCTCAATGATGTAATCACATGACGTCAGGAAGAATAAAAAACATAAACTACATAATATTCTGAAATATTTCATGCACATATTCTTTTTTTAATGTTGCAGTTGTCAATGGCATTGAATAATTCAGACTTCATTTTTCTTCTCCTATTGAAAATGCACCTGTTCCTAAATTATCAGCAAGTTCATTTGTAAAAATAACTGTACTGGTATTTCCATTTAATCGAGCTTTCTTATTTTTGTATTCCTCATGCCATGGTAAATAAAATTCCATGTTTTTAGTTATCACTTCGTCTGTTATTTCAATAACAATATCTTTTATAAAGATTTCATTTCCAAAAACTTCCTCTAAGTTTTTAGAACCTTCTTTTTCTAAACCAATTTCTCTTGCCAACTTCACACTTAAAGGATCATTCAGATCTTCAAATGTTACGAATTTAGGCCAATGGATTTTATTTTTGAGTTCTGCTTTATCACCAACTTTTAAATTTTTGTAATACTCAATACCTTCTAGCGATAAAGGGGCGGTTTTTTCTTCGATAGGAAACGCATAGAGCATTTCCGTATATGAGTTTGTGTTTATAAGAGCGAAGAGCTTTCCTCTTTCTTCCAAATCAATGACAACGGCTTCACCGCGCATTTTTGCATTAAAATCAGCTTTATCGGGGTTAAATCCTTGGAATTTATCAATCGTAACTTCTCTCACCGCGGAACCGGATTTAATCCCGTCCGGTGTTTGGACATTGATTGTTATTTTGTAACGTAGTTTTAGTTCGGATTCAGAGAATGAGTTCATCGCAAATGCGGCGGCAAAACCAGCAATTAAAACACAAACTACAATAAAACTTATTTTCATTTTAACTCTCTTTCGTCATATCCCATATTATATGAATCCATTGCAAAAATTGCGTTATAGAGTTTTGTCATTAAAGTCATTTTTTTGTCTCTTGTTGAGTACGCTTCGGCACTAAGTGCATTTGCATTTTTTAAATTTGTAATAAATCAAATGCCATTTCCCATAGGCATTAACACAAACTTTCTTGAACAAGTCAAAATTTTTGGTATTTCAACAAAAATTAATATTGAAAATGCCGCTTGATCTACTACAAAATTTCCAAACTATCAGAAATATAATGTGTTAATATTTAAATTCGCATCCTGCTCGGAGCCATTATCACTTGATATATCGATATTAAATATTAGTTCCTTCTTCCGGTTTAGAATTGTAGTATTAACCTTAATCTGCTAACAAAACAGATAATGGTATTTAGATATTTATCCGTATTTATTATGTTTATGACTTTGTTGTTCGCACAACTGGTCACAGCGCATCACAATACCGTTCATTTGGATCATGAACACTCTTTTATTTTTAATACTTCCGAGAATTCAGGAAGCCATGATGGTGATGATCAAAAAGCCTATAAACATGCATGTCCGCAATGCCTTCTTTCAAAGTCCTTGAATGTTACTCTTTCTCTCACACAAGTTAGTGATGCCTACGTTGCAATTGAAAAACTAAAATTAGGTACTGCGAGTGATAAGGCACCTATTATTCTTGTTTCTAAATACACGCATGCCCGTGGCCCGCCTACCCTTCTTATTTAAACAAATTTGATTTTAATAAATTTTAGATAAGAAAGGGCATTTTTATGTCAAAAAAACTATTACTAGCTGCCAGTGCGGCTTCAATGCTTATTGCGTCTCCGGCGTTTGCAACAGACGATCAAGACCTTAATGCACTTCGTGCGGAAATTTCTGCCATGAAGCAAGCTTATGAAACTAAAATCACGGCCTTGGAAAATAAAGTTCAAAGCCTTGAAACACAACAAACTCAAACAGCTGAAAAGATTGCGCATGTTGAACCTGCCACGGCAAATTTGCCACGTCCTGCTACCTCTACCAGACGCGTTAATGACAATAGCTTTAATCCTGAAATTGGCGTGATACTTCAAGGGAAGTATCAATCTTTTTCAGAAAATTCAGGCGAACTCGCCGGATTTGGACTTGGTGAAGAAGCTGAGCGTGGTAAGGAGGGACTTGGCATTGATGAAAGCGAGTTAAATTTCTCTGCAAGCGTAGATGATAAATTCCGAGGCAGCGCAACAATTGCCCTGCATGAGCACGAAGGAGAAACAGAAGTAGAAATCGAAGAGGCATATGTTGCATCGATGGCCCTACCCTATGGATTGGAAGTCAAAGCAGGTCGTTTTTTCCCTGAATTAGGTTATTTGAATTCACATCATAGTCATGCTGATGATTTTGCCGATAGACCTCTTACTAACCGTGCTTTTTTAGACGGAAATTATGGTGATGACGGTGTGCAAATTGCAGCTATTTTGCCGACAGACTTTTATTCAGAAGTTGGCGGCGGGGTTTATCGTGGTAATGACTTCCCAGGTGGTGACGCCTCTGGAAGTGATATTGGGTCATGGACAGCTTATGGACGTATTGGCGGCGATATCGGAGAAAAGACAAGCTGGCGCGCCGGACTTTCAACACTACAAGTGGAGGAAGGCACGCGCTCTGCGAATGAAGACATGCTTAGCTTTACAGGCGAAAGCGGTCTATATATCGCCGATGCTCGTATGGTATATGCTCCCACTGGTAATAACGCCAATCAGGAAATCATTCTTCAAGGCGAATATTTTGTGCGTGATGAAGACGGTATATACAATGATACAGATGCGCTCACTGGTGATGTTGCATATGATGACAGCCAAAGCGGTTGGTACGCGCAAAGTGTTTATAAATTCGCTCCTGCATGGAGAGTGGGTGCACGTTATAGCCAGCTTTATGCCGGGAATATTCCTGCTGGGTTGGTAGGGAGTGCGATTGACGACGAAGGTCATAACCCATGGGCTGCTGCTGCAATGCTGGATTGGACACCGAGTGAGTTTTCTCGTCTTCGCGCTCAGTATAATCATGAGGAACTAGCAGACGGTCAGGACGATAACCAAATCATTTTACAATATATCATGAGCATTGGCGCACATGGCGCACATGCTTACTAAGGAGGGGTAAAAATGAGAAAATTATCTTTCCTGATATTTGGATTGGGGCTGCTGATAGCAGCTCCCGTTTATGCTAAAGTCAATATCTTTGCCTGTGAACCGGAATGGGGGGCCTTGGCAGAAGAAATTGGCGGTGACCTAGTTGATATATATACTGCGACCTCTGCACAGCAAGATGTTCATCACATGCGTGCCAAACCGTCTTTACTTGCTGCTATGCGTAAAGCCGATCTGGTCTTTTGTAGTGGAGCATCTTTAGAAGTCGGCTGGCTCCCCATCCTGATACAAAAAGCAGGTGGACCAAATGTCCAACCAAATACCGTTGGTTGGATCATGGCGAGCGACTATGTTGAAAAACTGGAGGTTATGCAGCAGGTTGATCGTTCTATGGGACATGTGCACCCAGAGGGTAATCCGCATATTCAACTCGATCCACATCGTGTTCTAATCGTTGCCGAAGTATTGGCAGATCGCTTAACGCAAATTGACCGTGTTAATGCGAATGCCTATTTTTCCAATTTAGAGACATTCTCTTCTATTTGGACGGCTCAAATTCAGGCATGGGAAATAAAAGCCGCAGTTCTTAAAGGAGCGAAAGTAGTAACTTATCATAACAATTGGGCTTACTTATTGAACTGGTTAGGAATAGAGACAGTATCCTCTTTAGAACCTAAACCGGGCATCCCACCAACTGCCGCTCATTTGGAACGGGTTCTATCAAAGATTAAGGGACAAGATGTAACCGCTATTCTTATAGCACCTTTTGAAAATATGGATGGCGCAGAGTGGTTATCTCAACGAACTGCTATTCCTATTGTCAAGTTGCCCTTTACGGTTGGTGGAAATCCACAGGCTCAAAACTTAACGGCTTTATTTGAAGAAACTATCCGTTTATTGGAGCAACCCTTATGATCGTGTCTTGGGATATGATTATGATTTTGGCTCCGGCGTTTATCGCCGGAGCTCTTATCTCGTTGGCTCATATTCCTTTGGGTATTGAAGTCCTTAAACGAGGAATTATTTTTCTTGATCTGGCGGTAGCACAATGTGCAGCTCTCGGAATGCTGGCATTTCATGTCTATATAGATAATGAAGTAATGGACCCGCAATACGCCAATATTGGAGCTCTTATTTCTGGCTTAACAGCCGCCATGGTATGCTCTTTTGCCTTACACACCTTAGAAAAAAAAGCGGGGCATTTTCAGGAAGCCTTAATTGGATGTACATTTATACTCGCCGCATCTTTAAGCATTTTAATTATGTCAGGCGATCCACATAGTAATGAGCAAATGAAAGATATTCTCGCAGGACAAATCCTGTGGGCGAACTGGTCAGATTTACAATTGAGTGGCACTATATTTATTCTCGTCAGTTTTATATGGATGAGGTTTGGCATATATCGCAACAAAATATTTTATCCTCTTTTTGCATTAACCATTCCATTTTCTGTTAATTTGATCGGCGTATACTTGGTTTTTGCCAGCCTAATTTTGCCTGCCCTTGCCACTGTTAAGATAAAAAAAGGACGCGCCTTTACCGCTTACATGTTATCAACCTTTGCCTTTGCCATCGGACTATTTTTCTCCTACGTTGCGGATCTCCCTTCAGGCCCAGCAATTGTATTAACACTTGCCAGTTTATCGGTATTAATATTCTTTATTACGGTAAAAAATGATTAAAAAGCATCAAGAAAATCTAATTACTTTGTGCTTTTTTATATTCCCTGCCGGTTGCAGATAGGCATATTTTTAATTCTTCTAATTTATTTGGAACATCATTGGTATCGCCCTCCTTCGCGCACTTTTCCAATCTTTCGGCCAAATGACCTAACCGCATCGCGCCCATTTGTCTGCTTGTAGATTTAAGAGTATGGGCTGCACGTTTTAAGATCTCAGTCTCGGTGCTTTCAAAAGATTTATCAATTTCCTCGAGACGTTCCCAACTGTTTTTAATAAAAATATCTACCATTTCCGGGTATTTGTCTTTTAATATGGACCTTGCATTTTCCATAGCTTCCTTATCTAATAATGAATTCTTTTTAGGGATTTCAGCATTATTAGATTTGATTTCATCAGATATTTTAGTTTCGTTTAAATCTTTTTTTTCTTCCATGCTCACCTCCTTGCCTAACCCCCATTTTTTTAATATACCCATCAATTCCTGCTTTCTAAGGGGTTTGGCGGCATAATCATCCATTCCCGCATCCAAACATTTTTGTCGATCACCATCCATGGCATTTGCCGTTAGCGCAATGATGGGCATATACATACGGGTTTCACCGTTTGCCTTCATGTGGCAAATATGGCGCGTTGCTTCATAGCCATCCATCACGGGCATTAAACAATCCATGATAATCAAATCATACCCCCCCTCTGCCACAGCGTTGATCGCCTCTTGGCCATTAGAGACAATCGTACAATGCGCCTCCATATCTTCTAGAATTTCTTTAATAAACACTTGATTGACGAGATTATCTTCTGCCACAAGGATATTTAGATTTGATAAGGATAACCTCTCTTCATCTTTTTCACCCTTAAGATAATTGCGAACATTCACCCGAATGAGCTTATTTTTATTTCCTGCGCTATATTGATCCCATATAATTGATATTACATCAACAAATGCCTGGTTCTTAATAGGTTTTGCGATATAAGCTGAAAACCCTTTTTTAACGAACTTATCATCCGCCACAGGATTGCCGGCAGCTGTCAACATAATCAGACATGTGTCACGTAAGTAGACGTGATCATTGATTGAACAGGCCAGCATTTCTCCGTTTATTTCGGGCATTAAATAATCAAGAACAGCAATTTTATACGGATCATTTTCATGATAGGCACGATGCATCATTTGTAATGCGATCTCTCCCGATGGGGCTGTATCGCAGCGCATACCCGCCATCATTAATTGCTCTTGCACCAAATCACATATCGTAGGCAGATCATCCACAACCAATACTCTGATATTTTTCAAAATAGGTCGTGCCGCCTGGGTAACAATTTCATTTTTATTTATTTCAACGGTAAGTTCAAATGAGAATGTAGACCCTTCATTAACATTAGTTTGAACGTCAATATTTCCATTCATCATCTCAACTAAGCTTTGACAAATAGATAACCCTAGTCCAGTGCCACCATATTTACGTGTCGTGGAATTATCAGCCTGTAAAAACTTTTCAAAGATTATGCTTTTGGCATCATCATCCATACCGATCCCTGTATCCTTAACACTAAACTTTATTTTAGTATGATTTTCAGGTGTTAGCGGATCTTCGACGCCCTCAATCACAAGCTCAACATATCCCTTGTCGGTAAATTTAATCGCGTTACTGATTAAATTTCCCAAAATCTGACGAATGCGGACCGGATCAATAATAACGAATTGTTCTGTGCCAGGCTTATAATGAACAACCAGCTCAATGGCCTTATCCCTGGCTTTGACAGAATATAATGCGGCGACATCATCAGCAATCTCTAATAAATCCACAGGCAAAGCTTCAATCTTTAACTTTCCGGCCTCGATTTTAGAAAAATCAAGAATATCATCTATAATACGAAGAAGTGTTTCCCCTGAATTAATAACAGTTTTAGCGTAATTTTCGACCTGCTCCGTTGGACGAGCCCCAAGTATCAATTCAGTCATACCAAGAATACCGTTCATAGGTGTCCGAATTTCATGGCTCATAGTTGCCAAAAATTCTGACTTTAAACGATTTAGCTCCTCTGCCTTTTTGACAGCAACAATCAATTTTTTAGTTCTGTCATTGACCATTTCTTGTAGCTCGGCCTGATATTTTTGAAGCTCTATTTCATTACTCCGCCTTTCTGTAATATCCTCCACGATCCCTAATAAGATTATGGGCTCGCCTTTTTTGTTATAGATCGGCACTTTTCTGGTATGCACCAACATCGTCCCATCCTTTGTGGTTACTTGCTCGCATGGGACATCGACGATTTTATTAGAAGCAACAACTCCTACATCTGTATTTCTAAAAAATAAAGCTTCTTGTTCATTAAAAAAATCAAAATCATCTTTCCCAATCATTTCTTCGCGCGTAAATCCAAAAAAATCCTCTCCGGCTTTATTCATGATGTTATAGGTATAGCCATTGGCAACGTCTTTGCCGAATAGTACGGTGGGAATATTATCAATGATCTCTTCCAGAATATTTTGATCGGTGGGAATATTATTTAAGCCAAGAGGCGCAGACGTATTTATATAACAACGACACATCACTCCAATTATAGTTAAAAGTGCACATCCCGCTAAAGCTACACTTGTTAACATTAAATATCTGAAATGTTCTTCGCTTAGATTGTAGCTTGCTATAATTAAAAGAGAAATTAGCAATGCCGTAATATAAAGTAGATGTGTTATAAATTTTGAGATGTTTTTAATATGAAGATGATTTTTCATTAGATACCAATTTATTTATACTTATAGTTGTATAGTATAAATTGTTTTTGTAAAAAATATGAGCATTAATAGGCCTTGATTACGATTGTATATATTTTGAATGTCGTTTTTGATCGCCCAATATAGGTGAGCATAAAAACAAAGCTTGAACATTGCGTCATGACTATGTCATAAGAGAGTTCTTTATTTGGAAAGTTATACGTAAAATGAAGAGAAATTATAACTATGCAATCAATGGCTTACGCGGCCTATGTATCCTTATGATTTTTTTCTTTCATATTGAACATTCCGGCTTATTACCTGATAGTAATATTTCTAACCCGCTATATGGTGCTTTGCGCCATTTTGTAGATAGCTTCAAATATGGCGTCGAGATTTTCTTTATGATTAGCGGTTACGTTATCATTGCAAGCCTTAGACGACATAAAACACTCATTGGTTTTTTTAGAGATCGCGTTTTGCGTATTTATCCCACATGGGTACCGTTACATATTTTATCTTTTATCGGTGGCCCGATTATCGCGCGTGGAATATTTGAGACTTATAATCCTGAATTATGGACACTTAGCTTTTTTACAAATTTGTTTTTTCTAACGCCTGTATTACCATTTCCCACCGTGCATCCACCAACTTGGTCACTATGTTATGAGTGGTTTTTTTATTTTAGCGCGGCTGCTTTCACTTTTTTTCTTTTAAAAAATAAAACTGTGATCAAATACAGTGGCCTAACAGCGCTCATATTGATTATTTTGCTTTTGTTTAATTTTTTCCCACGTAGCATATTTTTTCTGCCGGGTGTATTTTTGGCTATATATAAAGAACCATTGAAAAATTATGACACCTATTTCTGCTTACCTTTTATATCGTTGCTAATATTTTTGTTATCATGGAAGGCGACAGGTATCGAGTATGCAGAGATTGCAGTAAAAGGTGCACAACTGGTAGATTTAATGAGTGATGAACGCATTATATTTCTTGTGATGGCTCTGTTGTCAGGAACCTATTCATTTGCCTGCATTGTATTTGGAAAGGGATATTTGTCGCATATACTCTGCGCACCTGTAATGCAGTTTTTTGGGAATATAAGTTATGCTTTTTACCTCTGGAGCCCTGTGGCTTTTATGATCATGAAAATAATTACAGCGAAATTTGTAATTTCTTTCTCCGGCCTTTGGCCTGCAATCATATTTTTTATGGTGACATCTCTTATTCTATCCACCGTCATTTCATGGTTAAATTGGTACTTTATAGAAAAAAAATTTACATCCTTTGTAAAAAGAAGTTGGCTAGATAAAGATGAACCTGCACGCAAATTCTCCTGAGCATAGTGAGCCGCTATCTTTACGAGGCGACTTTCTCCTTATTTTACTTATTATCAGCGTTACTTTTCTGATAAAATTTGCCATCCCGTTTGCTGGCTCTCAGGTTTTTTTATCTTTTGTAATCATTACTGCTATTGCAGGATTTGGCTATGTCACCAATATTTTAAAAGTAAATGCGCCGCGCCTAGGGTTGTACTTGACTTGTATAGCCGCGCTGATGCTCACGCAGCTCTATAGCATTCACAGCTTTTCCCTTTTATCTTTGGTCATGATAATACTCGTTCATTTTCCCTATATTTTTGAGATAAGGAAGGAGCTCTCAAAACCCGGATTTGAGTTGATTGTTTTTCGAAAAATTATGATCATTCTCGCTGTACTTGGCATTGCACAATACTTTTTGCAATTCATCATTGGTGCTTACTGGGCATTTTTTCTAGACCACATTATGCCACCTCAATTTATTATGCAGAATTTTTTTGGATTGCGGCAAATGACTTATGAATCCCCATATTACAAACCAACAGCCTTTTTCTTATTGGAACCATCTCACCTCTCCCAGTTATTAGCAATCGGCTTTATCATTGAAATGATTTTTTTCAGAAATTTGAAAATATATGGCTTATTTTTACTTGCCATTGCCATGACTTTTTCTGGTACGGGATTAATACCGTTATTAATTATGGTGCCTTTTATACTTTTATATCAAAAGAAATTTTTTATTTTTTTTGCGGCGTGTCTATTTGTTTTATCCGCACCGTTATGGGCATACTTTGTTGGCTTAGGTACAACCATAGACCGTACAGATGAAATTTTTAATAAAGGCTCAAGCGGATATGCTCGTTTTATCGGTCCCTACGAATCTATCAGAGATTATCAAGTGCCTGATGGAATACCCGCCGTAATGTTTGGGCAAGGGGCCGGCACGTTGAATGATGTGCCTGAAAAAGATTATGAAGTTGCCACATCAACTTGGAACAAAATTTTCTATGAATACGGCGTATTAGGTACGATTTTTTACCTGCTCTTTTTTGGGTATGCTCTCTATTTTTCAAAAAAAGACCAATTTTTAATTGCAACAATCATGATTACTTATTGGCTGCTAGGGGAAAATCTATTCCCGCCAACCTATCATGGACTTATCCTTGCCCTCCTAATTTGGCCGACAAGTAAATCAAGCTATGAAAGCCTGCATCCCACGCAGAAAAATTAGATGTGATAATCAAAAAATATTGATGATTTTTAAATTTTTTTTACCTCATTTTTGATAAATGGCCAGAGGATAACGCCTTCTTTTTGTAGTATTTTTTCTGATTATTGTAATTATTCCGGCTTTAATATTGAGTAATTCTTAAGCATATCTTTGAAAAAAAGTGCTTTTGAAACTTGCATCAACATCCCATAGAGCTTATTATTAGAAATAAGTTAGTTTTTAAAAATCTAATATACATTGGAAATTAAGTGATTTCACGCTTTAGGATATATACTTTAGTATATTTTACGTAAATTACAGAATAAAAATAGTATAAATAAAAAATTTAAAAAAGCTAGCAAAAAAATAACGACTAATGAGGGAGTTTAAAAATGAATGCAAGAACCTTACAAAAATTTGGCCTATTATCGGCAACAGCCCTGCTTATGGTAATGGGGAGTCATGGAGCTAAAGCAGCAGACTGCGTTGCAAATGCCTCTACATTAAAAAGCGCACAATATTACTTTCAAAAAAAATGTGGTGTTAGATATAATACAAAACTAGGACATACTTGTATAAAAAAATCGAATGGTGCGTATCGTTGTTTAACAGGTAGCAACAATAGCGTTAGCGAAACTAACAGCAAAGTAAATACCGCTCCTAAATCTGTAACTCAAATCAGTAGTGACAAAGGATACACTCCAACCAGCGGAAAATGCTCTGTAAAGTGGAGCCCTGCCAGTAGTCAACTTGCCTCATCATCCTGGGGGTCAGGCTCATATATTGGTGGAAAAAGCCGTGTTAGCTATAATGCCGCAACCAAATCTATGGCTATTAAACAAACTACACAGTCAAGACAATTATCCGAACACCGCCCTGGTTCACCATGGGTACGAGGTAATACGGCCCGCTTATCAGTGGATTTATATATCCCATCAAATTATAACCCAGATAAAGATAACCGATTTGCTATCGGGATACGCGGCGGTGCAAATGTGAATCAAAAATTCATCAGTGGCGGCGGTAAGAATGCTGGCAAATCGCAAGATGGGTGGTCCGTTCGTATTAATTATAACAGTAGTCTGGTTCCATCAATTTATAGCTATCATTTAAACCGAGCAGGAAATGGTAATTATGGAACAGGAATAAAACTGAATAAATCAGTGCCTAAAGGCCAGTGGGTCACGATGGTTTTGGATATCGGTCTGAATACAATTGGGAAAACGAATGGTTTTGCAAAATTGAGTATGCATAACAGTAATGGCAGCGTTATCTCCTCAGGTACATTTTCAAACCTTAAATTCCGCAACTTAGCTTCATGGGATAATTTTGGTATTATTATGACAGACAAGAATGAACATGGTGCAAAATCACCGGCAAGCATTCTATATCGTAACTATAAACTTTCTGTAGGAAATGGCGGTAGCTGTTAACCCATAAAGATTAGGAATGATTAAAACACCGCTGAAAGATTGCCATATCATTCAGCGGTGTTTTTTATTATTATTTCCCCATGAAGACAAAAAATTCTATTTTCCCTTCAAACTATGGCTTTAGCCTGATCGAACTATGCATTGTCATGGTTATAATAGGATTTCTATTCTCTACATTTGCGTCTTATTCAAAAATTCTACTTTCTAACAAATGGCGGAGCAAAACGAACGACCATATCGAACAAACACATGAAGCAATTGCAACCTATTTAGATTGGTATAAACACCTTCCCTGCCCCGCGTCATTAACGGCATCACCTGAAGATGAAGAATATGGCCAAAAATTAGACTGTGAATCCATCGCAAGGTTCTCAAACTTTGGCCAAAAAGAATATATCATCGGTAAAGTTAAACGAGAAAATGAAGATAAACAAAGAGAGGTCATCATTGGCCGCATCCCCTTTAAAGAGCTAGGACTTAATCTTGCCAGATCTAAAGACGCTTGGAATAACGATATCTTCTATGCTGTTTCCGCTGACTTGACGAATACTAATGATTATTCACAAAGCGGCGGTGTTATTGATGTTATTGATGAATTTGACCATACTTTAATAACCCAAGAAGCAGGTGTACAATATGTTTTGTGGTCCAGCGGTCAAGATAATAAAAATATAATAAATACAGATTGCGAGCGAAATGATGAGGCATTTGATGCGGAAAATTGCGACAACGACGGTACATTCCGCAGTATGGGCTATTCCGAGGGGGAGCAACCCTATGATGATATTCTCTCCTATAAAATAACTGTCTATAAGCCGGACGTCGTTGATGATGTATGCGATTTAATCAGTCATCTCTCCGATACAGTAACAAACCTTGAGAGTATTATCGATCAGGAAAACCTTCGCAGAGAGAGCTTCTATATTCAGCCCGGCGAACAGGTGTTTGTATGCAATGATAAAATCCTTCGCCAACTTAATGAAAATACCTGCGCCTTATTCATGTGCCGCTGGGATTATACGATCAGCCATATAGAAACGATTAAATAAATATAACTAGAAAATATGGCGATCCCGACAGGACTCGAACCTGTAACCCTCTGCTTAGAAGGCAGATGCTCTATCCAATTGAGCTACGGGACCACAGGTTACGAAAATACTTAGGTTCAGGCCTGGAGTAAAGTTTTTTCTTTAATCTTCAGGGGGAAAGTAGCGAAAATTATCACCGTAATTTCTGGGGCGAATGCGTTTTTTTGATCCCTCTTTTAAATCATACGGTAAATTATTTTCTTCTGCGAAGTGAATCGCCTCCTGCTCAGTGTCAAAAATCAATCTGACCTGATTATTTGTATCGGCGCTGGCGCTCCACCCCATTAAAGGTTCCGGACGCCGTGCAGATTCGCGCTCATACTCCAATATCCACTGCCCGACTTTACCGCGGCCGGATTGCATTGCATTTTTTGAGGTCTTGTATATTTTTACATTCATAATTTATCCTACCAATGATATAGCCGCCGGGCAATAAGCCCCAGAAGCAAACCTACAAAAATAAAAGGCAAAATGTGATAAACACACATATGCCCGACATCATCACTGCCGCATGTTAGGCGCAAGCCCATATATCCAATGCCGCCCGCCGCAATCATATTCATCGTTGCCCCCATAATCGGCGCGGTGGGCGCCCCCTGTTTCATCATCCAGATCATCAATAAAACAGGCACCATACCCATCAAAATTGCATCTATGATGCATGTGTGAAATACAAAATTATCCAGAGAAATACCATGTGAGAGAAAATCATTACCCAAAATACAAAGTGCAATGAATAAAATAATATAAGGCACATAAAGTACGTGTTTCTTGCCGGCACCTTCAGGTATAGACAGCCACGCCGAAGAATAAATAGCGCTAGCGGATAAAATAAGAATAAAGACAAGCTCGCCTACAAATACAGTCTCCATCAATTTCTGATGTAAATCCATACGAAATCCGGCGATAGATGCCACAAATAATACGCTAAATAGCCCAGAAAAGAACCAAATTACAGAACGCAAAACAGGTGACACCATTGGCTTTACCGGCGTCAGATCATCTTCTAACTTACTAATCAGGTCGTTAATATCATTCATGACTATACATTTAATTAAGGTTTTCTCTTAGTTTTTCCATGGTGCGGTGCGCAGATACCTTTACAGCGGTTTCGCTCATATCCATTTTTTCGGCAACTTCCTTTGCCGAATACCCTTCTATTTTTATCATTTTGAAAACCATTTGTTGTTTCTTTGGAAACGTCAATAAAGCTCTCTCTATATTTTTATATTCGCTCATATCCTCCGGAGTAGTTACATCCGATTTTAGATTAATCTGTTCTTCAACAGGAACGCTAGCATTGCCTTTACGAGCATAATACTTTCTCAAATAATCTGTTTTGCGATAATGAATGATAGCATTCAACCACGGCAAGAATGCACGATCCGGCGCATAAGTTTTTAATGATTTATGAATTGAAATCAAAACTTCCTGTGTAATATCATCCGCCCATTCTGGATTGGCTAGTTTAGGAATAAGGCTCTTTTGTATAAAAGGTAGAATAGATTTAAGAAGCTTTGAATAAGCCGCCTTATCACCCTGCTGGGAAGCAATGGCCAGATTTTTCCATTCATCTTCAGGTACCTGTAACACGGAAGAACTATAATTTGGATACTACTTTAAAGCTAGATAATTTAGAAAAAAATGGTCGGAGTGAGAGGATTCGAACCTCCGACCCTCTGCTCCCAAAGCAGATGCGCTACCAGGCTGCGCTACACTCCGACATTTAATGATGTATCTTTAGTCATCTTGAACTGAAAAATCAAGCGCTTTTCGTATTATAATCCCGGAAAAATAACCTGATCCCCCGGATCAATTCCCATACTTGCCGCTGTTCCTAAATTTAATTCAATGGCAGCCTTAGCCGGTCCGGCTGAAGAAACACCGGTCTCATCCAATGGCTTACCTTCTTCAATGTTTAAAATAACACCTTTTTCATCTAAAAAAATTATATCCAACCCCAAAAGTGTATTACGCATCCAGAAAGATAACGGCTTTGTTTCAGGGAATATAAAAATCATTCCATGATCTGGCGCTATGTGCTCACGAAACATAAATCCTTTAGCGAGGGATTCTTCGGTTTTGGCGACCTCGACCTGAAAATAAATCTCACGTCCGTCATGGGTTTGTATTTTTAAAGGATGGCGAACATAACCATCATCAACGGATACTAATTCTGCTTCTTTAACATTGGTATCTTCTCCGCTTTCAGAACAAGACTGTAAAGGGAGAAGAACACCAATAGTAATAAAAACTACCCAAAGAAGACGAACCATACATAAACCGTACTAATTGCAATTGTCAAAAGCATTAACGGGAAAGCCAGTGCCATGAATTTTAAGAAGGGGATTCTCTGACCTGCTCTTTCCGCAAAGCTTGCTACCATAACATTGGCACTCGCCCCGATCAATGACCCATTACCGCCAAGACATGCCCCCAAAGATAATGACCACCATAAAGGCTCAATGGCTGCCTCCCCGCCCATTTCAGCGCCCATAGATTTAATCATCGGAATCATTGTTGCAACAAAAGGAATATTATCAACAATTGCGGATAGTATGGCAGAAGACCATAAAATCAAATACCCTGTTGTTGCCATATCACCGCCAGTCCAACTCAACATTTTTTGGGCAAGCATTTCAAGTAATCCGGTATGTTCAACGCCGTAGACTAATATAAACAAGCCCATGAAGAAGAAAATAGTTTCCCATTCAACCTCTTTGAACCCCTCTTGAACCTTATGTGACTGATCTTCTGCATTCATTTTATAGATATCGAGTAACATAAGGAATGCCGCCCCTGTCAGGGCAACCGTTCCCGGCTCCAAGCCATAACCGTGACCCACTATGAACCCAAAAAGAACCAATGATAATGTCAAAAATGACTTAATTAAAAGTGGCGTATCAGTGAGAGCTTCATAAGGGTCATAATTTAATAAATGCTCACGTGCCTTGTCGGTTGTGACAAATTTTCTGCCCCACATAAAATCAAAGATAACAAGCAACACCACCATATTAATAAGAGATGCAGGCCCCACATTATAAACAAAATCCATAAATCCAAAGCCAACGGCTGACCCGATCAATATATTTGGCGGATCACCAATCAACGTTGCCGTACCACCGATATTGGAGAAGAAGATCAGCGCAAATAGAAATGGATAAGCTGGTAATTTTAACTGCTCAGTAAGTAATAATGTAATCGGAACGACCAATAACACGGTTGTAACATTATCCAATAATGCAGAGAAAACAGCAGTAATCAGTGAGAGAACGATCAATAGTAATCGCGGATTACCTTTTACCAACTTAGCCGATAAAATGGCGACGAACTGAAATATACCGGTCCTTTTTGTGATCGCTACAATAACCATCATACCCGTCAATAGGAAAATAGTATTAAAATCAATCCCCTGTATCATAAGCTCGTGATTAAGAACGCCGGTAAATGCTAACGCGCCCGCTCCTAAAAGGGATATAACTGCCCTGTTTATTTTTTCAGAAATTATAAACCCATAGGCAACAACTAATATCGATGTCGCCACGATCATTGGATTTAAGCCAAAAATGACCTCGGTTGCGTGATGTACTGTTTCTTCAGGAAGCATATTATTGATTATCCCTTGTTTTTCTTTAATTATTCTTCGTTATCTTTTGGTGTTAGAGCGGCTATTCTTTGCTCTAAATCTCTTGTCGCTGATTGCTCGGAAACTATCCCGACAAATATGCCGGTATCTTCTTCTATAATTGGAACCGGACTGCCATACTTAACCATAATGCGAATAATTTCCCACAAGGCCGTACTAGGATGAGCTACCGTTACATCTTTTTCCATGGTCTCTGCGACTGTTTGCAGTTGCTCCTTTTGTAAACGCTTTGCAATGCCTGTACTTGCGCCGACCACGAAGCCTAGTTTTTGTAAACCATCTTCCATTTTTGCCACAGCAGGGAGAAGGTTCTTTAGCATTACGGAGAGGCTAAACACGCCTACTAATCTGCCGTCTTTATCTATAACAGGCATCGCCCTGACATCTTTTTCATGGATAAATTTTAAGGCATCAGCGACTTTTAAATCCGGTGATAAAGTATAAACATCTTTTATAATTGCACTATCGCAGGGCATAGAAACCTCTTTCCGTTATTAATATTGAAATTCAATGCAGGAAAGGTATTACGCCCCTGTTTTAAAAAAAGCAAGCTTCGTTTAAATAATTTTTTAAGGTGTCACTGATTTAAGAAATTGGATAACTGCTCGGTCAAAACCATATTCATAAACTTGCATATGTCTACCACCCTCCAAGGTTTCCATAGATTTAGACGGCGGCGCGGCATCATATAGTTCCCTGGCGTCCTCATATGGAATAACGTCATCATCTTTACTATGAACCACCAGAAGTGGCATTTTTATATTTTTAATACGCGATAAATTATCAAATTTATCGTTCATTAAAAAAGTGATGGGATAAAAAGGATATTTCCTTTGTGCAAGAGCCGTTAGGCTTTTATAAGGCGTGTGAAGAATAAGTGCCTTTGCCTCATAACGCGTTGCCATTTCAACGGCAACACCGCTTCCCAATGATTCACCATAAAAAACCAACTGATCCGCTTTAATATTTAGCGGACCCAAAGCTGCACTTACCCAAGCTTCGCCGTCTATATAAAAATTTCTCTCTGTTGGTTTTCCCTCATTGCCCGCATATCCGCGATATCCCGCAAGAATAACGCCATACCCTTTTTTTGTATAATAATTAGCCCAATATACCCTGCTGGCATAATCCTGCCCATTTCCGTGGAACCATAAAAATGTTTCTTTATCTTGTTGTTGTGCTGGGAAATACCATCCACGTAGCCTCAGACCATCTTTCGTATTAACTATAACGGTCTCATACCCTTTGGCATCAAGACCATACTCAGAAAAAGTGGGTATATTATGAGTGGGAAAATAGATAAAACTTCTTTGAAAAAAGACTAAAAAAACCAAAAAAGCAAAGTAGCTAAATACTATAAAAATCAATATTTTCTTGAGCATTATTTCTAATCCTCTAATAACTTAACCATGTGAGCATATGCGCCCTCTCGTTTTAAAAGCTGCTCATGTGTGCCCTCTTCAATTACCGCGCCTTGCCCTAAAACTATTATTTTGTGAGCATGCTGAACAGTGGAAAGCCTATGAGCAATGACAATCGTAGTGCGCCCTTTTTCAAATTCGGATAATGCCCGCTGAATCGCCAACTCCGCTTCCCCATCCAAAGCCGACGTTGCCTCGTCTAACAATAACAAAGGTGCATTTCGCAATATGGCACGAGCGATTGAAATTCGTTGCTTTTGTCCACCCGAAATTTTTGTTCCATCTTCACCTAAAATAGTTTGATATCCTAGCGGTAATTTTTGAATGAATTCATGCGCAGACGCCATTTTTGCTGCCCTAATAATTTCATCTTCCGAGGCATTATTTCGTCCATACGCAATATTATCCAAGACTGTTTCATTGAAAATTGTTACGTCCTGAGATACCAGAGCCGTATTATTACGCAATAAGCGCAAGTCATAGTGAGTCAGATTAGTTCCATCCAACTCAATTGAACCAGACTCAATATCATAAAAGCGTAATATCAAATTAAACAGCGTTGATTTCCCCGCGCCACTGGCGCCGATAATTGCCGTAACCTTTCCGGCCTCAGCTGTGAAAGTTAAATTATTTAAAACAGGCGTCTGATCAGCATCATAATTGAATGACACATCTTTGAACCTTATTTGCGGCGCTGATTTTGCCGGAACCTTAGTGCCATTGGCCTTGACTACAACCTCTTGATCCAACATCTCAAAGACACGTTCAGCTGCGCCCAAACCCATTTGATAATTATTATTAAGCTTTGCCAGCTTTTTCATTGGCTCATAAGCCAAAGTAAATGCCGTAATAAATGAAATCAAGACACCCGGTGTAATGCTGCCATCTGCTACCTGACTACCGCCATAAAGGATAATACCAAACACCACCAGTCCGATAATAATTTCATTTACCGGCGTAGACAGATTTCCAACTCGCACTGCTTTAACCATCAAGCTTCTAACTTTTTCAATATTTATTCGCGCGCGCTCACGTTCATATTCTTCCTGTCCATAAGCCTTTACCAAACGAATGCCTTGCAAAATTTGTGATAGACGCGATGTTAAGCTACCCATTTCATTTTGGATATTCTTTGAAATACGCCGCAGCCTTTTCCCAACCCATAAGACAAATAGAACGGCAATAGGCAATGCCGTGAAGGCGGCGGATGCCAAACGCCAATCCTGCATAAACATGACAATGATCAAAAGAATTAGAGTTGTCAGGCTTTTGCCAAATCCGGTCATGGTTTCTGTAATGGCGGCGCGAATCATTTGGACGTCATTCATCACACGCGATAACAGCCCGCTGCTGGTTTGTTCTTGATGAAAGGATAAATCAAGATCAATAAACTTTGAAAATAGGTCTTTTTGTAAATCTCCGATAATCCATTCGCCAACACGACTCATCATGACGGTATGAAAATATGTGGCAAGCCCCCGAATAATAAAGGCTCCGGCCATCATACTCGCCACAGAAAACAACATCTCTCTTTTCTTTGCATAAAGCACATCATCTAAAACAGGCTGTACCAATTTTGCAAATGCGGCTGTCATACCCGCAGCAATCAACATAAAAAACACCGCAACGGCAATTGTTGCCAAATAAGGCTTAATGTACCTACGAATTAAACGAATGGTTAAAGATTTAGTTTTATATGCGGTGCGCGTATCTGGCATATGGCTTTTTACCATGAAGGTTTAAAGAGGCGAAGTTAATTATGAGGCAGCATGAAAAGACACAAAGTCTATCTTCATGATTTACTAGTGCGCGGAGTTGGCTTTTTACGGATTTTTACTTTTTTGTCTTTACTCTCGTCACTCTCTTTTTCTGCAGATTTCTTATCTTCTAATGGTTTTTTGCGAACATGTTTTTTATGAACTTTGTGCTTGCGATCCGGTAAAGCCTTACCCCATTCAAAATGATCTACAAGATAGCGTGGGCGAATATGGTTATAATGCGTTATTAATACGTCCAAAGTCCGATCCACTTCAGCCGGGCCATTACAATTTTTAAAAACACCCGCATGCATTCCTGTCTTTACCAAGCATGTATCGATATTAACATAGTGAGCCCCCATGATATCATGCGCCATTGTGTCACCGATCATCACAGTTTGCGCCGGATAAATATCATGTTTTTGTAATAATTGAACACAATGCTTAAATATAGGCGCATGCGGTTTTCCGATATATTGGATAACACCGCCGAAATCTTCGAACGTCTTTGATATCATGCCGGGCCCCATAAGATAGCTTGCGCCTAGAAGAGCATGCGAATCTGGGTTTGTGCATATTGCTTTTAATCCCTTACGTACAGCCTCCTTAAGAATTGGCGTATAATCCTGTATTGAAGAAAATTTGGGGTCCGATCCAGCGATAAGCAGAAAGCTCGCCTCTGATATATTATCGGTCATTTCAATATCAGTGCCTTCAAAAATACTATTTGCTTCCTTGTGACCAAAAACAAAACATTTTTTTCCGTATCCCTTAAAGAGGCCTTCTGATTGATTAGTAATTTCATTGCGGATTAATTCTCCGGATGTCACAACGTAATTGCATAGATCCTTTGATAATCCCATTTTTTTCAAGATTTTTATGTTTTCATCGCCGGTCGCGGCAGAATTGGAAAGAATAATAATCTTTTTCCCGCGTCCTTTTAATTGCTCCAGACATTCCAACACCCCATCATAAAGCTTTTGCCCATCGTGCAAAACACCCCATTGATCAATGATAAACCCCATATATGTATCCGAGATATCGGATATTCCCTGACAGAATTTTGTTGTAGCCATTTGTTTTATTAAATTCCTTTAGACATATGATATTGAAGAATAACTTAAAAAAATCAATAAAGGATTACTAAAAAGTACAATAAAATCAATTAAACGATATTTGTAACGTCTTTTAGACCACTTATTCGACATAAAATCCGATATAGTTTTGCAATATCACTAAACCGGATCACTTCAATCATAATTCCGTTCTGTTGTTTTAATTGAATATCTTGATACACTTTTTCAAATTGTTTTATGTAACGCTGGGCGTATGTGCGTAATTCATGATCCTTTTTATATTTATTTGCCAGGGCTGCATAGGGAATATTTTTCTCTATATTCTGTAAATGGCGCATAAATACTGTGATATCACCTTCATTAAAGGCTCTCCACATCCGCTCGGAAATGCCATTATCAATTGCCCGCGTTAAATCAACTGTTAAAGAATAGATGCTCTCTAAAAGATAACGTGAAGAAGATATAAATCCATCCTGCTCCTGCGTTGTCATCATTTCTTTTAAATCGTAACTTGTTTTCTGCATCGTTTTGGACAAATCTTCGATCTCGCCCTTTTGTTTTACAACATTTGTCGAAACCAGCTCATAACGATCTATAATACCTGCAGATATTTTAAAAATATCCTTTGACTCATTTTCTATTTTCTCACGAACTTCATTAATTTTTAATGTTAAATTTGCAGAAGTCTTCCCTATAGCAGACATATTTTGTGTCAGCAGCTTACTAGATTCTAATATTCGATGAGTACTGTCCCCGGCATTTTGCGCCAGTAGGGTCGATTGTTTTTTTAATTCATCCGTATAGGCGCCGGATACTTTCAAAATATTATCCATTTGCTCTTTTAAGTATGTATGACCGCCCATGAAAGATTTCTCAATTGCCCGCATATCCTTTAATTCGCTTGTCGTGCGCTGTAATAGCTCTTTGGATGAATAAGTAATCCTCTCTACAAAGGCTCCCGCTTGCTCTAGTCTGCTTTCTGCAGCTTTTTGCAATGCTTCGGTTTGAAGTTCAGTATGGGTCATAGATTCGCTTATTTTCGCAACAACCTCTTCTGACGTATCCGCGGCTTGTCGCGCAACTTCATCCAAATCAGATGAAGCGCCTTTAATACTGCTCAGAACATTTCCCACGATTTCTGTTAGCTCATAACCATGGTGTTCAAAAGACTTTTGTGCTTGCTGAATTTGCTTTTCAGATTGCCCCGTCACATCCTTAATTAATTTTGCGGATTCATGGAAAGAATCATTCACACGCTCCAGTTTAACAAGGATAGCGTCGCTTTCATCACCTATGCTCATTACATCGTTAATAACAGCCCTTACTCCGCTGGCGCTATTCTGGGTTTTGGAAACCAGATCATCACTAATTTTATCAAGACGAGACAGCTCATCGTTAATTTGATGACCAAATGAACGTAATGTTGAAATTGACCCGCTTGAAACCCCTTCCATCTCTTTACAGTTTACTTTAATATCATTTGATATATTACTGATTAAATTATGAGATCTAATCGCCTCGCCACTAATTTCTTGAATGTTTTTTTGCATATCATGTGACATCGAGTTTAGGCACTCCATGGTCGAAGAAATTTGCGTCATCATGTCTTTGTGTTGTTTGACGAAATTTTGCTGAAGCTGCTGTGTTTCCGCAGAAACCTGACCGGATAATGACGAAACATCTTGAACCTGCCGCTTTAAATTCGATGCCGTTTCTTCAGCGCGATCAAGAATTTTAACGCCGAACTGCTCCAGAGAAGAGATGCGGCTCTCTATTAATACCTCTAAATTATTCGTGCGATGATCACTCTCGACAAAAATACCCTGCAATTTTGAACCAATTTGATCAAATAATGCCCCCTGCTCCGATATTTTTTGAGCGCCCTCCTCCAAATTATTCAGAACTCGCTCAGAAATATCCTCTACATAGTTTAATTGAACGGATAATCCGTCTCCAATACGCGAAAGATCTGCGCCAAATTCGTTAGTAACGCTTGATAGTTGTTCGGTTTGCGCTGATAAACGGCTTTCAACATCATCCATGCGCGACAATGAATGATCATTTTTGGCGGCAACTTCCTTACTCGCGGCTTCAAGGCGGCGTGATATTGCCTTTGTTCTCTCCAACAATCCGTGGCTAGACCTTGTAATATCCTCAAAGCGCTGAGAAATATTATCCGACAGAGATGATAGATTAGCGGATTTATCAAGCAAGTTTTTTGTGATTGCATCGGCCTTTTGATCAACCGCATCCATAACCGCATTCAAAGCCTTTATATCTTTTTGTAACCCCAGCCTTGCCTCATTAATTGTGCGCATGGCAGCTTGAGAGCTGACTTTAAATTCCCTGGCTTGACCGCTGAGCATGGCAATATCGCTTGTAATTTTGTCAGATTGCGCATCGGGCGGGAATAAAATTGTGTTTAACTCCTCCTTTAACAATGCGGAATATGTCTCTATATCTTTGCGCCGTTGATAGTGACTAAATACAACCCATAACAGCGCAACAGGCGTCAGAAAAATGGATAAATATGACCCGATATTTGAAATAACCGATTCAGAAAGCGTTAAACCTTGATTTGAGAATAAAAAATAAGCTAAACAGCCGCCAATCCAGAATATACTTAGCGTTGCAAATATGCCCATGAGGCTTTTTATAGAATATAGGGGCGGCTGATCCGCTATATGTGTTTTTTTATCATCATTTGCGCTATTTGTTTCTTGCAGAATTTTCAGCGTGCTTAAGTTACCATTGGAACGAATATGAAATTTTGGGGTGGGTGATATTGGCCTTAGATTTAGATTGCGAACTTTTTTATTTAAATCATCAATGCGGCTCATACCTGATGACACATCCCCTGTGCCAGCTGTATCTTTTTGAACTTTTGCCTCGATCGAGGAAACCTTAATCATAAATGATCCCAAAGAGTTATATGGATTTGATGAAAGATCCAAAGAAGCACAGCGCCGCACTTCCATCAATAGGCGTAAAAATGTGTTTTGGTAACACCACAAGCGAATCAGGGATTTAGCACTCTAAAAAACTGGGGATAACTTTAGATACTTTTACGATTACGCCAATAAGCCTTTAAATCTTTACGAATTTCAGGTGCCAAAATCAGCAAACCTATGATATTGGGGATGCCCATTGCAAAAATCATCGCATCTGAAAAATTAATCACATGCCCCAAATCCGCTGACGATCCAATGATAACAAACAAACAGAAGATAAGACGATAAATGATTTTAACTAAATCGCTTTCTCCGGTTAGATAGGTTAAACATTTTTCACCGATATACGCCCATGTAATCATTGTGGAATACGCAAATAACAAGACAACCAAAGCCAGAATATAAGGGGCGAACGACAATCCAGTCTCCAGCGCGCTTGATGTCATGGCAACGCCCATTTCACCTTCATAGCCATGATGCACACCGGAAATGACAATGACCAATGCCGTCATAGTGCAGACAATAACCGTATCAATAAACGGCCCTAACATGCCCACAAATCCCTGTGATGCCGGCTCATCCGTTTTTGTTGGTGCCTGAACAATTGCGGCGGAACCAAGTCCCGCCTCATTTGAGAAACTGGCGCGCTGTACCCCGACTAACATTGCCCCCAATATTCCACCAAAAGCGGATTGGGTATCAAACGCCAGTGTAAATATCTCCATGAAAGCGGCGGGGATATTGTGCCAATTGACGATGATGACAAACAGACACGTACCCATATATAATACACCCATTGCGGGTACAATTTTTGCCGCAGCGCCCGCGATAGATTTTAATCCACCTATAATGACAATACCCACCGCAATTGCGAGTATTAAACCAAATAACCAGCCGTAATCGCTCCAAAAGCTTATGCCGTTCTCATCCATCGTCACATTGACTAACTGCTGATAGGATTGATTGGCCTGAAACATGTTTCCACCGCCAAATGCACCCCCAATGCCGCAAATGGCAAAGAAACCCGCAAAGAAAATCCCCAAAGGGGCTAGCCCGATCTTGGCAAAAGCGGCCTTTAAATAATACATAGGTCCGCCTGAAAACGTTTCGGGATGTTCAGGGTCATTTTGAATGCGATATTTAACCCCCAACATGACCTCTGCAAACTTTGAAGACATCCCCAAAAGCCCCATCATCACCATCCAAAAGACTGCGCCCGGCCCGCCGAGAGAAATAGCAACGGCAACCCCCGCTATATTGCCAAGCCCCACAGCACCGGACAAAGATGCGGATAATGCCTGAAACTTGGAAATTTCCCCCGCATCACTTTCATGGTCACATTTGCCGCGAATTTGATCAATCGCATGCTTAAAGCCGCGCAAATTAATAAAATTCAAATATATGGTAAAAAACAACGCCGCACCGGCCAGCAAAACTAAAATGAGCTTTACACTGAGAGCGTCATCCCCCGCGCCTAGCGGCACCGAATAAAAAATAATATCTGATAAGAAGGTGGCAAAAGGCTCAAATAAGTTATTTATCGTCTGGTCTATAGATATGGATGTCATATAAAAACCTTAAGAGAATTTTATTGCGTAAGAAACAAAAAACTTGAAACCATCCACACCTTGCTGTTAGTTGTTTTGACATAAAGGTGTGATATGAAAATTTTTAACAAAAATGATATTCGGCTGTACGTACGAGGCTTTTGCAAAGATGGCGATTTAGATATGCGTTATCTCTTACAAGATTGTCTTGAAAACCCGTTACGCTTTCACCTTGATTGTCTGGAGGAAATAACGTCTCTGGATATTTTTCCGAATGGCAGGGTCAAACATAAATTTAACCAAAGATCCGAGCCTTGGTTCAAATTCACTCCTTCTGAAGATCTTGATTTTAAAGTACAAAGAATTGCCGACTGGATTTCAGAATTTTTAGACTTTGCCGGCAATCAATATAATGGCGGCATTCGTATGGATGCCAGAGCAAAGGCAAAAGCCATAAAAAGTATTGAAGAAGCTCTTCGCAAAACTAATCAACGATTTCTTAATGAAGACGAATATGAAGCCGCATATCATAAAAGAATTATAAGAAAAGATGAACAAGAAGGAGACATTGAGCATATCTCTGAATTACATGCCAGATGTCATTTATACCGAATTGTCACACCGCGCGGCGCCGATATTGCCGGAAGAAAAGCAAAAAACTGCCTCGGTGACAGTCAAATGCCTGACGGGAGTGTTCCTGTGCGCATATTAGTAAAAAATCCTGAAAATGATCAATTTTACACCGCGCGTGATCCCGACGGTAAATCACTTTTTACAATTGGTGTACATATACCGCATGGAAAAATCTGGGCACATGGAAATGGGAGAGGGTTCCCATCTCCTCCCGTTCCTGATCACGCATATCATTTACTTGAGCAAGCCGTTGATATTATTCATGAACGCTTACCACAGTTAAGGCATAATCGCCCCTATGGTACCCAACCTAGTTTGTAGGACTATTGATCGCAGACGGGGTGTGAGACCGGATGCGTTTCATAGAATGTCGTTGCCCATTTAACAATTTGGGCATTATCCATTCGCCCCGCCTTACCAATCCGTTCGGTATAACGGGAGCAGAAAACATCAGGGCGCATTTTTGCGGCGTTTTCTGAGATTTTATTGGCGAGATTTGTCCGCAGATCATTCAGTGCTTTTTCTGGCTTAGCGACACCTGTCCGCACAAAATAATTTAAGAGACGGCTTTCATATTTTTGAAATAATGCCTCATGCTCCGTGGTAAATTCACGATATTGCGCATAATAATTTTTTTCACCGGGCGGGGTCATATGCTGGCAATTCAAACCAATCACCATTAATTCGCTATGAATACGAATGCCTTGCTCGGCCTCCGCCTCAGATATGGAATAACATGACTTTGCCTGCACCGGCGTGGCGACTAATAACAAGGCACTACACATCCCTAAAAAACGTTTCATTCTTCTTTTTTCCTTTGGAATTTATTTTTTCAATTTATCAAATTTAGGCGATCCGTGTCAAAGTTTCACCGCTTTCAAACCATTTTTTTATATTTTCAACAACTAAATGCGCCATCTCCATTCTGGTTTCAATTGTTGCCGTGCCCATATGGGGCAATAACACAACATTATCCATAGTTTTTAAAGCATCCGGCACATGCGGTTCATTTGCAAAAACATCTAAACCTGCCCCTGCAATCGCCCTATTACGAAGCGCTATCAAAAGATCTTCTTCATTAACCACGCTACCGCGAGAGACATTAATTAAAAATCCGCGCTTTCCTAAAGCCTCAAGAACATCAAGATCAATCAGCCCTTTTGTTTCAGGAGTTGCGGCGCATGATAAAATAAGAAAATCAGATACTTGTGACAATTCTCTTAGATTAGAAATGAACTCATATGGAACATCTTTGGGTGCACGCCCAGTATATTTAATCTGACATCCAAACGCCTCGGCACGTTTAGCAATAGCCTGACCAATACGACCAAGACCGACAATACCCAAAGTTTTACCCCCCAAACGATGCCCCAAACCAATATCGCCCTCACTCGCCCATTTTCCGATGCGAACATAGGCATCAGCCTCAACAAAACGGCGCGCAACATTTAATAACAAAGCGATCGCGGTATCTGCTGTGTCATTAGTCACCAAATCCGGCGTATTGCAAACGATCACACCCCTGGCTTTTGCGGCTGTGAGATCAATATGATCAAACCCCACACCATTACTCGAAATAATTTCAAGATTAGGCAGGTTTTCAATGAGGTTTTTAGAAATTTTCTGTCCCGGATGGCATATAATACCAACCGCATTCGAACTATGTTGTTGTATCGCCTGATCGGGATCACGCTCTTGATAAAGCTTTAGAACTTGAAAATTCTTTTCTAAAGAAGATAGATTATCCGGCTTTAAACCATCCAAACTACTAAAGGCCAAAATCGTTTTTGTCATACGATGATTTGTAAATTTTAATTATGAGCAGGTCAATCATTAAGAAGAATTGATTTTTTACACAAAAATCATTACAACCCTATGCAATGGGACAAGCAAATAAAAAACTATTTATAAAAACGTGGGGCTGTCAGATGAATGTCTATGACAGTCGGCGCATGGCGGACGTTTTGCGCCCGCTTGGATATGCGGAGGTTGATGGCCCTGAAGACGCGGACATGATCATCATGAATACCTGTCACATACGCGAGAAAGCAACGGATAAAGTATTCTCAGAAATTGGGCGCCTAAAAGAGCACAAAAAAGCCAAAGAGGCCAATGGTGGCAAAATGCTGATGGCCGTTGCCGGATGCGTTGCGCAAGCCGAAGGTGAACTGATTTTGCAACGCGCTCCAGATATTGACATGGTGTTCGGCCCACAGACTTATCATCAATTACCGGAAATGGTTTTAAAAGCGACCGGCATGATGGGACGTCCACGCATTGTAAATACCGACTTTCCCCCAGAGAGCAAATTTGATTTGTTACCTGAGGAAAATGCCTCACAAGGCATGAGCGCGTACCTCTCCATTCAGGAAGGTTGTGATAAGTTTTGTACATTTTGCGTGGTTCCTTATACACGCGGCGCCGAATTTTCGCGCCCCTTACGCGCCATTATTGATGAAGCAAAGCAACTCGCGCAAAATGGGGCAAAAGAAATTACCCTTTTGGGTCAAAACGTTAATGCTTACCATGGCATGGGTCACAATGGGTCACAGGCCGATTTAACCGACGTCATTGACGCAGTCGCGCTAATCCCTGAAATCGAACGTATCCGTTACTCAACATCCCACCCCAGAGATATGGATGAACGCTTAATTGACGCGCATGGTAATATCGAAAAATTAATGCCGTTTCTACATCTGCCTGTGCAAAGCGGGTCAGACAAAATCCTAAAAACCATGAACCGCAAACACGGACGCGATCTATTTTTTGATATTATCGAAAAATTACGCGTTAAGCGCCCTGACATTGTATTTTCATCTGATTTTATTGTTGGCTTTCCCGGGGAGACAGATCAAGATCACGCCGATACTATGGATTTGATCCGCCGCACCAAATTTGCATCTGCCTATTCTTTTAAATACTCAGCGCGCCCCGGAACGCCTGCAGCAAATATGCAAGGATTGGTTCGTGAAGACGTCAAGAATGAACGGCTACAGGAGTTGCAAGCCCTTATTAATGAACAACAATATGAGTTCAACAAAAGTTGCATGGATCGGGTCATGCCGGTTCTTTTTGATCGAATTGGTTATAAAGATGGCCAAATCCTTGGGCGCAGCCCGTTCTTTCAATCAGTTAGTGTTACCGCGCCGCAGCGATTATTAGGACAAATTATAGATGTAAAAATCAACCGCGCCTCCCCGAATGCATTAAGCGGAGAAGTTGTTTTGGTAGAAGATATATACGAGGCGGCAGAGTAAATAATAAATCTTTAATATTCTTTTAAAACTTTATGCTAAACTTTTAATAATGACCAAACAGAAAACACAGACGCACTCCGTCAAATATGATAATAACCTTTATCTTTCCCAACTTTGCGGCCCGCGGAATGATCACATTAAAAAGCTGGAAAAGCTGCTCGATGTTCAAATTGCGATTAAAGGGAATCAATTGGATATTACCGGTCACAAGAATGATGTCGCCAGCGCAACCCAAATTTTAGATGCCCTTTGGGTGAAGTTGGAAAATGGCGATAATATTGAAATGGCGGATGTTGAAGCCGCCATCCGCTTCATGAACGGTACAGAAACTGGAGATGGAAATCAGCAAACTTATTCTGATGATAAAAGCTTTATTAAAACGAAGAAAAAAACCATTGAACCACGCTCTCCGTTGCAAGCGGAATATATTCAATCCATGCGTGATTATGAAATGATTTTTGGTCTGGGCCCCGCGGGGACAGGTAAAACATATCTTGCGGTTGCGATGGGTATTGAAATGTACCTGAATGGTGAAGTTGAACGTTTGATTTTTACACGTCCGGCTGTAGAAGCAGGAGAAAATCTTGGCTTCCTGCCTGGTGATATGAAGGAAAAGGTTGACCCGTATTTACGCCCGATTTATGACGCACTTCATGATATGATGCCACTTGATAAAGTTGATATTAAGTTAGAAAACGGTGATTTAGAAGTCGCCCCCCTTGCGTTTATGCGCGGGCGCACACTGCGGAATGCCTTTGTCATTTTGGATGAAGCACAAAATACGACTCCTGCACAAATGAAAATGTTTCTAACGCGAATGGGCGAAGGATCACACGTGGTCGTCACCGGCGATCCCACGCAAACAGATCTTCCCAAACATCAAACTTCCGGCCTGACCGAAGCGATGGCTTATTTAAGAGATGTTAACGAAATTAAGTTTATCATGTTCAGTGAAAAGGACGTTGTCCGCCATCACCTAGTTGCAAAGATTATTGAAGCTTATGAACACAGAAAAACCTGATCCTGATCTTTCTAACGAACGCACTTTTTCCGTTGATATACAGATAAATGATAGTGCTTGGGAAGGGCTAGATTTTCATGTGGAAGATCTGGCTGAAATCGCCGTACGTGAAACGTTATTTTGCACCCAATTTTCGAAAGAAAATGGCTGCGAAATCAGCATTATGCTTGCTAATAATGATTTGGTTCAAACTTTGAACCGGGAATATCGCGGGCAAGATAAACCCACGAATGTTCTTTCTTTTGAAACAGAAGAAACGGGCCCTCATGCCCCATTGGGTGATATTATTCTGGCTTTGGAAACATTACTAAAAGAAGCCGAAGAACAATTAAAATCTCCCAAGGAACACTTCATACACTTAATTGTCCATGGAACATTGCATTTATTAGGTCATGATCATGAAGATCCCGAAGAAGCGGAAAACATGGAAAGTTTAGAAATTTGGGTTTTACAGCGTTTAGGCATAAAAAACCCCTATCTTGGGCAACAACTCTTGTGATAAAATAAAGGTAATATGTCGAAATCATCAATGGATGCGCAAACTGCGCCAGAAACGGACCCTCCGTCGGGTAAAAAAGCCCCCTCTTCGCCTCACAAACAGCCGGAAAATTCTTCCGTGCCGTTTACATGGATTAAAAGCTTAATGCAAACCAAAGCGCAACCCAATGAAACCTCTCTTAGAGAGGCTTTAGAAGAAGTTATTGAGGAATATGAGGATCGTCCCTCCCATCACATTGCCGCGCATGAACGGCTTTTAATTACCAATATTTTAAAACTACGCGATATGACCGTGACAGATGTTATGGTGCCACGCGCAGATATCATTGCTATTCCGCTGGATACAACTCAAAAAAAGCTATTCGCACTTTTATCTGAGCGCCAATTTAGCCGTTTGCCTGTCTATCGCGAAGATTTGGATGATATTATTGGAACAATTCACATTAAAGATATCATGGCGGAGCTCGCTAAAGGACAGCAGGATTTAAAGTTAAAAGACCTTATTCGCTCCGTCCCTATTGTTTCGCCGTCAATGCCGGTTCTTGATTTAATGCTTCAAATGCAGCAAAGCACGAAACACATGGCATTAGTCGTTGATGAATATGGCGGGATTGATGGTCTAGTCACCATTGGAGATCTGGTTGAAAGTATCGTTGGCGAAATTGACGATGAATTTCAAAATGAAATACAACCAAGCCTTATTAAAAATGCAGATGGCAGCATCACAGTTGATGCACGTTATGATTTGGAAGAGTTTGAAGATGAGTTTGGGCAAATTGTTAACGAGGAAGAGCGCGAAGATGTGGATACTCTGGGCGGGCTTGTTTTTTACATTGCCGGACGAATTCCTGCTCGCGGCGAGATTTTAGAACATGAAGAAAGTGGTATAAAATTTGAAATACTGGATGCAGACCCACGCAGAGTTAACCGATTAAAAATAAAAATGAAACAGTAATTTTCTGTCTTTATTACAAGACATCACCTTGCTTAATGATGCGTGATAGCTTAGTAATACACATATGACGCGCACAATTTTATCTTTTTTCTCGATAGGCTTTGTAACATTTGCATTATTAAGTCAAACGGCATCATCACAAGCAAAGCCGGAAATAAAGAATTATGGCCTTATTGATCCTCCGATCTGCAAGACACAAACTGGCGAAATCATTAAACATTATCCGGGAACAAGCGAACAAATCGTTCAATTTGGCGGATTTCTTGCAGCCGCCGGCGATTTTGAAGTCGGCAAAAACGGCGGCATCGTAAATGAAGATCGCATATATTACGATGAAACTAATATGCCTTATTTACCTCCGCTCCTACAAAGCTTTTTGTTTCATCATGAGTGCGCGCATATTACCTTATCTCACTTGGAGATCCCACCCGTTGAACGTCAGAGTTTATATTGGAAGACCGAGCAAAGTGCAGATTGTGCGGCCTTTAAAGAGATTAAGAATGAAAGCACTGATTTTGAGAATGATGCAAATATCATCCTTACCAATTTTGCATTCATAGCTAATGAAATTATGAAGTCGTCCCCGGGCAATGAGGAAAGTAGAGCTAAATTTATCTCAAAGCGCGTTGAAAATATGCAATCTTGCCCTGCATTTAAAAACTAATTTTTTTTAATAAGATTGCATGCTAAAAGGGCAGATATGTTTACAGCTCTCACTTATGCATGTTTAAGCTTTCTATGCGGCGCGATCTTGCATCTGGCGATGGCGCCTTATAATTTTGCTTTTTTATTATTCATCTGCCTCCCCATACTTTATTATATTTTGCAGCGTGCGGAGCGTAAGCGCATAAAATTTCTTTATACTTGGTTGTTTTCATTCGGATATTTTATATTCGGATTAAGCTGGATCTCCAATGCACTTCTGGTTCCGGGAAATGAAGATTTTTATTGGGCGTATCCTTTGGCGTTGGGCGGACTCCCGGCTGTCCTTGCATTGTTTCCTGCTTTCTTTGTGACCTTTATTACCAGCCGTTTTGATTTAGAACATATCAGTGGATGGTGGGCGTTTGTTGTTGCATTATCCTTGAGTGAGCTTGCCAGAGGATTTTTATTTACGGGCTTCCCTTGGAATAATTTTGCCTATACATGGATATCCGTTTTACCTATAGCCCAAATGGCTTCTATAGGCGGCCTTTATTTCCTAACGATCCTAACGATATTTTGGGCTTCTGTTCCCGCTCTTATTCTTATGCATAAGCGCAATAATGCCGTCATTATTACACTACTGGGAGTAATCATAACCGCATCTATGTCATATTATTGGGGCTATCAACGTATTAAAACCGAGCCGATATATGGCACAAATGAAATTATGTTGCATCTGGTGCAGCCAAATATTGTCCAAGATCAAAAATGGGCCTCTGGTAAGATGGAGCAGCACTTTGATACACTGACCACCCTTTCGCAAAAATCTTTAAATGATAACAATGCAAATATAAATGTTATTATATGGCCTGAAACTGCATCCGTGCGCTCTATTCTATTTAGGCCTGAAAATAAAGCCGCTCTACAAGGGCTGCTTCCTTCTACAGCAAATAATTATTTGGTGACCGGCCTACTTCATGCATCTAAAAATAACGATGGAGGGCGCGATTACTTTAATAGCGTGACTGTCTTTGGAACTGATTTAAAGATTATTGGCAATTATGATAAAAGTCATCTAGTTCCATTTGGCGAATATATTCCATTTCAAAAATTTATTCCGATAACGCCGGTTGCCAATTTCTCAGGATTTCAGACAGGTCCGGGGCCGCAAACCATTCCAATTACTAATACATTATCGATCAGCCCCTTGATTTGCTATGAGGTTATTTTCCCGGGGCGCAGCATAGATAATAGTATTAAACAGAAGCCTAAACTGATTATAAATGTAACAAATGATGCATGGTATGGTGATAGCTCCGGCCCCAGACAGCATTTGGTGCAAGCGCAATTTAGGGCGATTGAAACGGGCATCCCCCTCGCACGGGTTGCTAATACAGGTATTTCCGCATTAATCTCCCCTTTAGGTACCCCCATGCTCACAATTTCTTATGGACAAAAAACAGCAAAATCTCACCCGCTTATACTTCCTTTGCAGAATGAAACCTATTTTGCGAGATTCAACCATAAAATTATGATGGTATTATTGAGCTTGATTTGTTTAGCACTATATCTTTACAAGAAGAATAGCTAACTAATTATGTGAATAATACCAAAGATACAAATATATATACTTATTTTTTTGAATTTAGGATTTATTTATTCTGAAAAATAAACTATACATACTATTATACTACGTTGATGTAAAAGAGAAATATGAAGAAAACAATGAAAACAAAAGGCCGCGTTGAAGATTACGATAAAGAAATTGGCATACGATTGCGTGCACTTAGGAAATTACATAACTTCACACAAGAAGCGCTTTCTCAGCAATTAGATATTACATTTCAACAAGTTCAAAAATATGAACAAGGTACAAACCGTATAAGTGCCGGCAAAATTAAACAGATTATTGATGTATTCAAAATTCCTTCATCATATTTCTTCGAAGATAATCAAAAAGCTAAAAAAATAGGATTTTCAGAAAATAATCAGGAGCCTTTTGAAGGCGAGAAAAAAGCGAGCCTACCTAAAGAGGATATTTTTCAAAGCACTGAAACCATTAACCTTTTAAAAGCATATTATAGTGTAAGCGACGCAAAAACGCGTAAAGGCATGTTTAAAATGATCAAGACCTATGCTGACAACATCAAAAACGTTCAAAAAAGCTGATTGCAGTCAAACCCTATATATGTAGAATGTAGCCAAACTAGAACAGGCTTATACTACTATGACGCTTTTATCCGATTATCTTTTTACGAGCGAGTCCGTGTCCGAAGGACATCCCGATAAATTATGCGATCAAATATCTGATGCGTTGCTTGATCATTATATTGAGATTGATCCGGAAGTCAGAGCCGCCATTGAAACCACGGCAACAACCGATTATGTCGGTTTGATCGGTGAGATACGTTGTACTCAGGATGTCTCACACGATAAAATCAAAGAGATCGTACGCAGAAAAATTAAAGATATCGGATATGCTCAGGACGGCTTCCATTGGGAAAATGTTGACATCGACGTTCGCCTTCATAAGCAATCCTCTGATATTGCCGTCGGCGTTGATTCCGCATCTGATAAAGAAGAAGGAGCGGGAGATCAGGGGATCATGTTTGGACATGCTTGTGATGAAACCGAACATCTTATGCCTGCCGCTATTCATTACTCTCATAAAATATTAAAGAGCCTTTCCGATGCGCGTCACGATGGAACGCTTTCGCAACTGGGGCCAGATGCAAAGTCACAAGTAACCTTAGTTTACAAAGATGGAAAACCGGTGAAAGCGCATTCTGTTGTGGTTTCATCACAACATGTTGATGGTCTCTCACAACAAGACGTAAGGGAAATTATAAAACCTTATATCGAAAAAACACTGCCCAATGGATGGATGTGTACGAATGATGAATTATATATTAACCCCACTGGTCGCTTTGTTATCGGAGGCCCGGTAGGTGATGCAGGGCTGACAGGACGTAAAATTATTGTTGATACTTATGGGGGCTCCGCCCCACATGGCGGCGGCGCATTTTCCGGTAAAGATCCAACAAAAGTGGACCGCTCGGCGGCCTATGTTTCACGTTATCTTGCAAAAAATATTGTTGGCGCCGGACTTGCGAGCAAATGCACAATTCAGCTCTCCTATGCTATCGGTGTATCAAAACCATTATCACTATATGTGAACACACATGAAACTGGGACAGCGTCTGAACAAGATATTGCCAAAGCCATTACGAACCTCATTGATTTAAGTCCAAAGGGCATTCGTAAACATTTGCAATTAAACCGTCCCATTTATGAGCGGACAGCGGCTTACGGCCATTTTGGTCGCGCCCCGGAAAGTGATGGTGGTTTTTCTTGGGAAAATCTGGATTTAATCGAAGAGTTAAAACAAGAAATTGGCCGATAACACCAAACATCCCAAGCGCCGTCTTTATGGACGTAAATTAAGCCGACCGCTAACCGCGGAGCGTCAGGATGCAATTGATTCTATCCTGCCTAAACTCTCCTTTCCTACAGATATATTCGAAAAAGAGACGGCGGTGCCCCCAGCATCGTATTTTTCAAAATCCTATAAGCAATATATATGTGAAATTGGCTTTGGTGATGGTGATCATTTAGCCGGATTAATGAAACAACACCCTGACATAGGCTTTATAGGCGCAGAACCTTTCATTAATGGTATGTCCGCATTTTTAACACAAATGAAAGATGAAGGCTTATCCTCAGATCAGGTCAGACTTTGGATGGATGATGGTATAAAATTATTGGAGAAGTTTGAGCAGAACTCTCTTGATGGTTTATACGTTTTAAATCCCGATCCTTGGCCAAAAGTAAGGCACCATAAGCGGAGAATTATAAATCAAGAACACCTTGATTTATTTGCATATTTGCTGAAACCCGGCGCACCGCTGATTATGACTACAGACGTAGATGATCTTGCAGAATGGATGGTTACACAAGCGTCAAATCATCCTGATTTTGCTTGGACAGCAAAATCCAGCAATGACTGGACTAAGCCGCCGCCTAATTGGATAGAGACAAAGTATGAAGCCAAAGGTAAGAGCGCGGGGCGCAAGCAGACCTATTTGATTTTTGAACGCAATTAATCTTCATCGGCATCTTCGTTTTCGTGCTCCCCTGCACCGGGGATGTCTTCACGGAAACTGATGGGACCATTTGGCATAATTGTCGATATAGCATGCTTATAAACAAGCTGCGCATGAGTTTCACGTCTAAGTAAAATACTAAAATTATCGAACCAGGTCACAACACCTTGAAGTTTTACGCCGTTTACCAAAAAAACCGTCACAGTTTTCTTATCTTTTCTTATTTTATTCAGAAATAGGTCCTGAATATTTTGTTTTTCCGACATAATTATTTTCTCTTTTATTTATGATTTAACAAGATTTATGCGACTTTGGGACAAAGTGCAAGCTACTTTGTGAAATAAAATTACATTAGAATTCTCTGATTAAAGACCTAAAGTAGATCAAATTTAAATGAAAACAGATTCTCCACATATGATACGGTGTTATGCGTTGCAAAGAATACAACAATGTCATCCGCTTTTATAATTGTATGCTTATCCGGAAGTATAATATCATCGTCCCGCATAATTAAACTAATGACCACACCCGGCGGTAAATGTAATTTTTCAATAGGAACATTAATGATTTGGCATGATTCGGACGCCCTTACTTCAATTACTTCTGCGAACCCATCTTTGATTGAATGTGTCGCATTTATTCTTCCCCTACGTACATACTTCATAATTTTAGATGCCGTGATCTGGCGCGGGGATACAATTGCATTAATATTAAGCGCGCCCGTTAAGGACGTGTAAATTTCTTTATTTACCAGTGTAATAGTACGCGCATCGCTTCGCTCTTTAACCAAAAGAGAACTTAAAATATTAACCTCATCATCATTGGTCACAGCGATGACCGTATCAATATTTTCAATCCCTGCTTCTTCCAGAATACGTTTGTCGAGAGCATCACCATGAAGAATCATATCATCCGGGAATTGCTCGCTAATCTCTTGTGCTCTAGCAGAACTATATTCGATTACGCGAAGATCTAGGCGCTTATTATGCGCCTTCAACATGGTACATAGCTGAATGCCGATATTACCACCGCCGATAACTAACACCCTTCCGGCTTCATTTTCATCATGTCCGAACGTGCTTAACGCTCTTTGAATATGCTCTTTACGAACAATAAAAGTAACCTCATCCCCTTCAAAGAACTGATTATCAACATCCGGAAAAATGTTTTTTCCGGCACGGGATATTAATAAAATTCTAGCATCTATATCCGGAAATAGGCTTAAGAGTTGCTTTAAAGGAGTGTGCAGTATAGGGCAGTTTTTATCGCATATAACGCTTAAACAATAAGCCTCGCCACCTAACAAGGATATTGTATTCGTTGTGCCCGGCGTTTTAAGGCGTTCCATTATATTATTAGCCACCTCTTTTTCCGGCGAAATGATGACGTCAATCGGCATGTGTGCGCGGCTAAATAGATTGGACCAAGCCGGATCCAAATAGGTTAATTGGCGAACTCTTGCGATTTTTTTTGGGATATTAAACAAAGAATGAGCAATCTGACATGCAACCATATTGACCTCATCATAATGGGTCACAGCAACAATCATATCTGCATCTTCAGCACCGGCAGCCTTTAAAACCTCTGGGTTAGAACCATGCCCCACAATGCCGTTGACATCCAGTTCATCATTAATTCTGGCAATTAAATCACTTTTAAGATCAATGACTGTTACATCATTATGTTCTTTTGCGAGATATGAGGCGATATTATAACCAACCTGCCCCGCTCCACATATAATCGTCCGCATTATCTTGCCTGTCGTTGAGAAGAAATTTCAATATACTCACTCTGCTCTTCATTCGCATTGTGAACCTGAAGCAATTTAAGTTTTCTATGTAAAGCCGAGCGCTCCATTCCTACAAACTTTGCGGTTTTTGAGATGTTACCATCAAATTTTTTAATTTGGGAAAGTAAGTAATATCGCTCAAACTCCTCCCGCGCCTCACGTAACGGCTTAGACATAATTTCAGGTAGATTATGAAACGTATTTTTTGTATTTGAATTGGCCTTATTCTTATGCAACTGCCCTAAATTTGGCGGCAAATATTCAATACAAATACGCTCAGTTTGTGCGCCGCTCATGATCATCATCCATTCAACAGCATTTTTAAGTTGGCGAATATTACCGCCCCATTCATAGGATAGTAATGCATCTGTTAATTTAGGCGTGAATGTCTTGGCTGATAGTCCGGATTCTTTTTCTATATCTTTTGCAAATACTTGAATCAAAGCCGGTAAATCTTGAATCCTATCCTTTAAACAAGGCATATGTAGTGGCACCACGTTTAAACGATAATAAAGATCTTTCCTGAATTTTTCTTTTTTAATCAAATCTTCAAGATTTCGATTTGTGGATGCCAAGAAGCGAATATCTACTTGAATTGGGTTTGTGCCCCCGACGCGCGTAAACGTTTGCTCCTGTAGAACCCTTAAGATCTTACCTTGTGTTTCTAAAGGCATGTCAGAAATCTCATCTAACAACAACGTCCCGCCATTAGCTCGCTCTAAAAGGCCATACCCTACTTCGCCATCATGTTCAGTGCCGAATAATTCGTGCTCTATATGGTCTGGATGCATAATGGCACAATTGAGAATAAACAGTTTTTTATTTGCGCGCGCAGAGTTTTTATGAATAAGCCTAGCCACAGTTTCTTTACCGGTACCAGGCTCTCCTGTAATCAATACGCGGCTATTTGTTGGTGATACACGGTCAATTAATTGTTTAATGGCTTGAATGGCAGGTGACTTTCCGGTTAAAGAAATATCAGCCTTATGGCCGGCAATGGCCTTAAGTGTGATATTTTCTTTACGCAAAGCAGCGGTCTCTAATGCGCGTTGAATCATTAATACAAGACGATCCGATTTAAACGGTTTTTCTATAAAATCATAAGCTCCTAATTTAATAGAAGACACTGCTGTTTCAATTGTCCCATGCCCACTAATCATAATAATGGGAAGGTCAGGATGTTTTTTACGAATAGATTTCAGGATCTCAATTCCGTCTTGCTCACTATTTTGAAGCCAGATATCTAAAACCATTAAATCCGGAAGCTGACCTTCAAAATAATTATATACTTCCGTCGAGTTTTTTGCAGATGCTGTTTTATAACCATCATCTTGAAGAATTCCTTGGATTAAAGCTCTTATATCAGCTTCATCATCAACAATCAGTATCTTGGCTTCTTTTTCATTCATTTATGTTAACTGCTTTCTTGAAATATTTTTCTTCCTCATTATCCACCTGTTTTGCCATTTTATAGTCTTGCAATGGAAATTGAAGTCCAATAATCGCACCAGATAATAGCTTATGATGCCCCCACAAAACAGCCTGGTGGGGAGGTGCAACAATTAACTGACCTTTATGATCTTCCATAATTTTTTTAACGATCGCAAGCCCCAACCCGGTACCCTTACGTTTAAATGTAACATAAGGTTCCGTTAATTTCGTCATATTGATACCATCCGGAAGCCCCATCCCATTATCATTAACCAGAATATTCAAATGTTGGTCTTGCTTGTAAATCCATATAATTAAATGTCCCTTATGTGTATCACCATGAGCCTCCTCTATAGAATCGATCGCATTCTGAATTAGATTTGTAACCGCTTGTCGGACTTGGCTTGAGTCGCATAATATTTTCATGTCTTCTTGCATTGTGTCGGGGTGTATTTCCACCTCAAACTTTATCTTAGCCGAGCTTTGCTCATGGAGAAACAAAGCCTCTCTTACCATAATTTCCACATTTTCTTCTTCTAAAACAGGTTCAGGCATACGTGCAAAAGAAGAGAATTCATTCACCATACGGCCAATATCACCAACCTGACGTATAATGGTTTCAATGCATTGATTAAAGATTTCCGGATTATCTGTAATTTGCGCTCCATACTTGCGTCTTAGCCTCTCCGCAGATAGCTGAATTGGGGTCAGCGGATTTTTAATTTCATGGGCAATACGACGCGCTACATCGGACCATGCGGCTTTTCTTTGAGCGGATTGCAGTTCCGTAATATCATCAAATGTAATAACCGCTCGAATATCATCATCACCTATTAACTCAAATGCCATCCTTACCAATAAATTCAATCTATGACCCGCGGCATTGGTGTAGGGCAACTCGTACTGGGAAATTTTATGCGGCTTTTCTAAGGCGGTTTCGATTAAATCAGAAAGGCCGGGAATCACATCGCCAGCAGATCTTCCCACTAAATCTTTCTCATTACGCTCTGCCTCACCAGAAAAAAGTAAGATTGCTGGTTGATTTGCAATTGTAATCAAACCATTTGCATCAACGCCCATTACACCGACAGAAACACCGGCAAGTATCGCTTCGGTAAATCTCCGTCTATGATCCATTTGCCTATTAGCACTGATAAGCTCATCTCTTTGGGTCGCTATTTGATCTGTCATACGGTTAAAGGCACGCGCCAAATAATCCAATTCATCAAGATTTTCAAACTCAGGAACGCGCACAGTTAAATCACCACTGCGAACGCGCTCTGCGGCTCCAATCAGAGCCGTAACAGGGTCAGTCATATGTCTTGCCAAAACCATTCCTGCCCATGCGGCGGCTAGTAATAATACCATAGCAACCACTATGAAGATCATCAGTGATCTGATTTGCAAATGTGAATAATTCCCTTGTAATTCCTCATAATGCTCGGCCGCCGCGCGGGTCAAATTAACCCGTGAAAGAACCATAGGATCAGCAATACGTGCCACATATAGATATGAATTATCAAAACCTTGAAGTTCCACTAAGGCGCGAACCCGATCCTCATTTGGCGCTGTCATCAAGACAACTTTTCCGCGTTCCGCTTCTTTTAGAACATCTTCTGGAGATAAATTAACGGGTAACCCTTCGGGCCCTGCCTGCGCAAAAATATTTTGCCCCTTGTTAAAAACCACTGCTTCAGAAAAATTACGAAACTGGACTTGTGTTTTAATATAACGCTCAAAACCGACGGGATTAGCCTTTAATTTTTCTGCATTTTTATTTAGATCCTCAGCCATTGCCAGAATATCAGCGCGAATAACCTCCTGATGCTCATCTAAATAAGCCTCAGCCACAGCACGCGACTCAGTCACGGCTGTTCTCACGCGCTCACTGAACCATGTTTGTATGCCATAATGGAAGAAAAAGGCGGAGAAAATTGTCATGATAATTGCGGGGATCGCGGCTAACACACAGAAGATCAGAACAAGCCTAGTCTGTAGACGGCTACCGGCTACACCTTTACGACGATTTGCAAGAAGCCCCATTACGCGATAAGCCGTTACAGATGCAAGTAATAACAGAATGATCAAATCAATATTTAATAACCAGATAATCAAATTTGAATTATTTTCAATTGGCAAAATCTCAGTCATTGCCGCATAAGTAGCGCCAGCAAAAATGACCGCCATAAGAATTAAAAAAAATGCACAAAGCCTCTCCCATGAAGCTTTCTCAGATGATTTTGGCGTCTTCATACGCATTGAATATTTGCTTGGTCTCGCCAAAAAATTCATAACGTGCCTTCAAAGAAGTGTTGAATTTATGTCACACTCTCTATATTGCGATTATTTTACTTTTTTGCAAGAGTGAGTTGTGTCAAATTCAAACTTATATGCAGAAAAATCAGTTCTTTAGTGTTTTATTGCTTGCCGCCGGATCTGCAAATCGATTTGGCGCAGATATACCAAAGCAATATCAGGATTTGTGTGGGAAGCCTGTAATACGTCATGCAATTGATGCTTTTTTATCCTACCCGCTATGTAAAACATTGCAGGTTGTTATTAATCAAGAACATTCTGAACTCTATAGGAAAGCAATTGGTAACTTAACTTTACCCGTCCCGATATTTGGGGGAACATCTCGCAAAAAAAGCTGCTATAGCGGATTGAAAAGTATTGAGAAAACGATGCAAAATAATGTCATTTTGGTTCATGATGCTGCGCGTCCCTTTATTTCCCATGCGGATATAAATCATCTTTTAACGGGTCTTGAGACGGAAAGCTCTGTTACACTTGGAAAACCTGTATCTGAAACTCTGCGCCGCGCCAATACAGATCATATACTAACAGAAAAAATAGATCGTACTCATTGTTGGGCATTACAAACGCCGCAAGGATTTAAATTTAGAGATCTGATTAACGCTCACGAAAAATATCTATCTGATGACGATTTTACCGATGATTGCGGTGTTATGGAGGCAAATGGGCACCAAACAAAGGTAATTAGGTGCAGCGGGCCAAATATAAAAATTACATTTCCTGAAGATTTAATGGAGGCCGAAAAAATTATGTCACAACAAAAAATTACCGTAATAGGACAAGGCTTTGATGTTCATGCTTTTGGAAATGATGTTGTGAACAATATTCGATTGGGGGGCATTGATGTGCCTTATTCTCGAAATTTAATGGCTCATTCCGACGGAGATGTTGTGTTGCATACTTTAACAGATGCGCTCCTAGGGGCAGTCGGCGAAGGTGATATTGGGCTTCATTTTCCGCCTTCGGATCCACAATGGAAGAATAAAGATAGTGCGTTCTTTTTAAATGCCGCTCATGACATCTTAAAAAGCCGTCAGGCAGATATTCATAATATCGATATCACCATAATATGCGAAGAGCCAAAATTAACCCCTGTGCGAGAATCGATGCGCGAAAAAATCGCCCATCTGTTAGGCGCTAATAAGCAAATAATTAACATAAAGGCCACCACAACAGAGAAATTGGGCTTTACAGGACGCGGTGAAGGCATTGCTTGTCAAGCTGTGGTGTCCGCAAGTATAGTGAGAAAACATGACAACGCTTAATAATATTATTGCCACGTGGTTTTATTTGGGACGCATCTCTAAGGCCCCCGGTACATGGGGCAGCATTGGCGGCGGTATATTTATTTATATGCTGTTCTTTTACTGGCACGACATATTTGGACAAAATATTACGCCGCTTCAGTATCTTTGTTTTACAGTGGCTCTTTTTTTAATTGGTATTTTGGCTGCGGATAAATTCGATAAAGATCACAAGACCCATGATTCAAAAATGATCGTGATTGACGAAGTCGTTGGCATGATGATCACCATTGCCCCGCTTGTTTGGGTCTTTCAAAATTCAGAGACTTCATTATTCTTTTCCGGTTGGCAACAACCTATTATTGCATTCGTACTCTTTAGATTCTTTGATATTTTAAAACCATGGCCGATCGGCGCCATTGATCGAAAAATAAAAGGCGGCTTGGGCGTTATGATAGATGATGTTATAGCGGGCATTTTCGCCGCAATAGGGTTCATCGCGATAGGATATATGTATCATGTCGCTTTCTGATCTGGTTAAAAACGTCTCCCAAGAACTCCTCACACATAACATAAAGTTGGTTACCGCCGAATCATGTACAGGCGGTCAAATTGCAAAACTGATAACTGATTTAGCAGGCTCATCAGCTATATTTGAGCGCGGCTATATAACTTATTCAAACCAAGCCAAAATAGATTTGTTAGCTGTATCACAGACAACCTTAGACAAATATGGCGCCGTTAGCGCCCAAACCGCAGAAGAGATGGCACAAGGCGCACTTGTTGACTCGCAATCACATATTGCTCTGAGTGTCACAGGGATAGCTGGGCCTGGCGGCGGTAGTGAGGAAAAGCCCGTAGGGCTTGTATATATAGGCATTGCATATAAGGGTCACGTGAGTTCATATGAGTGTCATTTTAACGGCACAAGAGAAAATATTAGAGACCAAACATCACATAAGGCATTAGAAATAATTCAAGCTATACTTAAAAACAGTGCCTCAAAGCAAGACAAATAACTCATTCATTTGCATATAATTCATAGGCTCTTTTCTCAAATGCGCTCACCATGCGCTTTACCACTTCATTGAAAAATACATTGACCAAACTTTGAAATACAAAATGATTGAACTCAAATTCAACTGAAAAATCAATACGACAATGCCCGTTAGGTTCAGAAATGAACCTCCATTCATTAGTTAGATGCTTAAGAGGCCCCTCGAGATATTCAATGGTAATCGAATGGGGACGATCCAGAATAACTTTTGAAGAAAAACGCTCTCGGAACATTTTGTACCCAATCACCAGATCTGCATAAAATATGTTCTCTCCATCCCACTTATTAATACGACTACCAAGGCACCATGGAGCAAATTCTTTATACTGATCGACTGCCGCCACCAAATCAAACATTTGTTCAGGCGTATAGGGCAGTATTTTTTGTTCAAAGTGGGACGGCATTTAAAGAATCAATTCAATTAGATATATAGTCATATACATTTTTATACCTAAGCGCCTCGTGATAAAAGCCTATTCTGCGGCGATGACTTTCGCCTCTCTCGCTGCTTTTAATTTGGCAAAGTCTTCACCGGCATGGTGCGATGAACGGGTCAGGGGAGATGCAGAGACCATCAAAAATCCCTTACCCCAAGCCATCTTTTCTAGCTCCTTAAATTCATCAGGTGTCCAGAACCGGTCCAGCGGTGCATGTTTTGGGGTTGGCTGTAAATATTGCCCAATCGTTATAAAATCAATTCCTGCGGCGCGCATGTCATCCATTACTTGCGTAACTTCTGCCATTGTTTCACCCAGCCCAACCATCAAACCTGATTTAGTAAATTGGGTGGGGTCTTTTTCTTTGACACGTTCCAAAAGACGAAGTGATCTGAAATATCTTGCCCCTGGGCGAACCGTTGGATATAGACGCGGCACTGTTTCCAAATTATGGTTAAAAACATCCGGTTGCGCCGCAATGACCCTGTCAATTGAGGTCATATCTCCCTTAAAGTCGCCGGGAAGAATTTCAATAGTTGTATCCGGCGATTTAAAACGTATCGCCTTAATCGTTTTCTCAAAATGTTCCGCGCCGCCATCTTTTAAGTCATCTCTGTCAACTGATGTAATCACGACATGCTTTAAGGCCATTTGCATGACGGCAACGCCTACACGTAATGGCTCCATTGCATCCAATGCATCCGGCTTTCCCGTCGCCACATTACAAAAGGAGCATGCGCGTGTGCATACTTCGCCCATAATCATAAAGGTTGCATGCTGTTTATTCCAACATTCACCGATATTCGGACAACCGGCCTCTTCACAGACCGTTGTCAGCTTTTGTTTTTTAACAATGTTTCTAGTCTCTTCATAAACTTTGCCTTGTGGGGCACGCACCTTGATCCAGTCCGGCTTTTTACCCATCGGACGATCCGGATTCTTTTGTTTTTCACGATGCCGCTTAGAGCGATCCAGAAGATCTGAGTTGTAAGTCATGATTTGCGCTTATTTGCTACTTTCTGCTCTTCTTCTGCTTCTTTAACACGGCTTTGATATTCGCCGTAATAATTTTTTACCATCTCTTTTAAACCAGAAGTTACATCTTTCGTATATTCCAAATTATCTTTTGTAGACTCGCTCAATGTTTTATCAGGATCATCGCTCCCTAGCTTCCAGTAATACAAGAAAACACCCGCCACAATACAAAGCACAGCGATCAGAAATAAATATCCCGTCAATTTTGTCAAAAAGCCGACCATAAAATCCAAAGGATGCGAAGAAGAAAATAAAGCAATCAAAATCAGCACAACGAATAACGCTATAAAGCATAAAGCGGCTGTCATGTTGTCTGAATTTTTTGTTGTTTTATTTTCTGCCATAATGGAACCTTTAATGCTACTTATACAAAAAAACTATAACTTAATCAAAAATGAATTGCACGCCCATAGGCATCGAGCACGGATTCATGCATCATTTCAGATAATGTTGGGTGGGGGAAAATGGTATGCATGTAATCTTGCTCCACTAATTCTGCCGTTTTGCCAATGACATAACCTTGGATTAATTCTGTTACTTCCGCCCCAATCATATGTGCGCCCAAAAGTTCGCCGGTTTTTTCATCAAAAATAGTCTTCACTAGACCCTCCGCTTCACCAAGCGCAATCGCTTTACCATTTCCGATAAAGGGGAAGCGCCCCACCTTAACTTTATGCCCTGCTTCTATCGCTTTGGCTTCCGTTAAGCCAACACTGGCAACTTGCGGATGACAATAGGTGCAACCCGGAATATTTGACTTTATCATCGGATGAACGTCTTTTTGTCCCGTCAACTTCTCTACGCAGATAATCGCCTCATGTGATGCTTTATGCGCCAGCCATGGCGCACCAGTGACATCACCAATCGCATATACACCCTTCTCTGCTGTTTCCATCCATTCATTGGTTACGACATGTCCACGATCAGTTTTCACCTTTGTTGCTTCGAGACCAATATTTTCTGTATTGCCAACAATGCCCACCGCCATGATCACACGATCAAATGTTTGCTGCTCTACTTTACCATTAATCTCTATATGAGCGGTTACGTTTGATTTTGTCTTATCCAGTTTTTTAACCATCGCTTTTGTTATGATTTTCATTCCCTGCTTCTCAAAAGCTTTATGTGCCAGCTTTGAAATTTCTTCATCTTCAACAGGCAGAACACGATCCATAACCTCTACTACCGTCACATCAGCGCCCATCGTTTTATAAAAACTAGCAAATTCAATACCAATTGCACCCGAGCCAACAACCAATAGTTTTTTCGGCATTGTCTTAGGGGTCATTGCATCGCGATATGTCACAACTAAATCGCCATCCGGCTCCAATCCCGGTAGCACACGCGCGCGCGCGCCTGTGGCAATAATAATATGCTTTGCGGAAAGCTCTTCCTTTTCATTGACAGAAACCATGCCTTTCCCAAGCAACTTAGCCTCTCCATCAAAAACGGTGACTTTATTTTTTTTCATGAGATGCTTAATACCGCCGGAAAGTTGTGATGCTACACCGCGGGAGCGCTCAACAACTTTTTGCAAATCAAATTCAACGCCGCTACATTTTAAACCAAACTCTTCTGCGCGGTGCATCAAATGATAAATCTCAGATGTCCGTATAAGCGCCTTCGTTGGAATGCACCCCCAATTTAAACAAATACCCCCTAAATTTTCACGCTCAACAAGCGCAACTTTCATTTTTAATTGCGCGGCGCGAATTGCCGCCACATATCCACCGGGGCCGCCGCCGATTACAATTACGTCAAAATTTTGTGAAGTCATATTTTTGTCCTTACTATTTTTTAAAAGCGATAATTTCGCCTGTTTCACCTTTTTCATTCATTTGAATAGCTTTGTTAAAGTAATCCCATTCAATCAATATATTGGGTTTTTGGAATTGTGGTTCATTAATACCGCCAGGGTCGTGTGCCATGACACCTTCATCATTATAACCATATACCAAAATAGAATGCGGCCAAAAACCGCGTTTACTGTCAACATACATACATTGATCGACCCATGTGTAAATAAGATAACCTTGATCTAGCAATGCCTTATATTCTTCAGTTGAATAACTTCCCTGATGAAGTTTTAATTTATCCAAATTATCGATCAACAGCTTTGCATCTGCCATAACCTGCGGCACATCTGACATTTCGATATTTAATTTAGCATGTTCAGGACTAAATTTTTCATAATTATAACTTTCAAAATCCTCAAGTATTTGCTGATAGTCCAATGGGTCATATATAATCGTATCATATCCCATTTTGGCGGTTTCTACATAGAGACGCATATTCCAAGTGACAACACCTTCTCTGTGACCACTAAGCTCATCAAGCTCATTCCAAGTCCATGTTTTATTTGGCTCAAAAAATTCATAACCCATGCGAATAGCAGCCTGCGCACAATGTGTATCGGTCGGGCTTTTATAGAATGGAACGTTTGGGTAATTATTTATGGTAGAATTTGCCTTTATCACCTAGCCTACCTTCCTAATCAATTTCGTCTCTTGTGAAACGAGGAACCCTTCGGTTGCTTTAAGATAGGTTGGCCAATCTGGGTCGGCGTCTCGCGCTTTGCGTTTTGATTCGTAATCAGCGTAATCATCATACTTCCACATATGCGTCAGCTGGTTTTGCGGCCCAACCTCTGTCAGAAAGATACCAAGCTCTTCTCCAAAATACTTGCGATTAATCGGGACGCATTGCGCCATGAAAATCTGCATATATTTCGGCGTTAAGCGGGGGATGATATTATATGTTCTGTGATCGATAATCATTTTTTTATCCTAATTGTAACTTGTCATTTTCTATATAGACTGCCGGATAAGTCCCATTTACTAAGCCTCTTAATATTGCTTTTACCTGATCACATCCTTCCTGAGAGCTTTCCACCACTGTTCGGGCAGTATATCCGTCCAGCCCGGCCCACACGCCATCTAAAAATCGCTCTCTATGTTCTTCTGTGGCATATTTCAAGTTCAATAAAGTATTAATTTCCGCATAGCGTCCCTCTACCCTGGATGTATCAAAAGAATTTCCTTCTGTCTCTTGCATCATCAGGCCACCATTAAGATCGGGTTTTCAATTAAACGTTTAAATACTTGTAGGAACTCCGCGCCAACTGCGCCGTCAACTGATCTATGATCTGTAGAAAGCGTAACAGTCATGAATGTGCCGATCGCCACCGCGCCATTTTTTACATACGGTTTTTCCTTACCTGCCCCAACCGCCAGAATACAACTTTGCGGCGGATTGATAATTGCGGAGAACGTATCAATGCCAAACATTCCAAGATTAGAAATAGAGAACGTGCCGCCCTGAAACTCTTCCGGTTTCAATTTACCTTCGCGCGCTTTTCCTGCGAGTTCTTTCATTTCAGTTGAAATTTCGCGCAATGATTTAGTCTCGGCTTTTTTGATAATGGGTGTAATCAAACCACTTTCCGTTGCCACCGCAATTGAAACATCACTGTGTTTAAATTGCAAAATCGCATCTTCTGTCCAGGCGACGTTTGCCGCCGGATATTTTTGCAAGGCTTCTGCCACGGCTTTAATTACAAAATCATTTACAGACAGCTTATAAGCTCCGCCTGCCTCGCCATTAACAGATGCACGTGCCTGTAACAAATTATCCAACTGACATTCCACACTCAGATAAAAATGTGGTACCGTTTGCTTGGATTCTAATAAACGTTTTGCGATAACTTTGCGCATACCTGTGTTTTTAAGCGGTTCATATTCCATGCCATACGCATCTGCCAGAGCCCGCGCATCAACACCACTCGCCATTGACGGCGAAGATGAACTTAACGACGTGCCGCTTTTCATGGCTTTTTCAACATCGGCCTTTACAACGCGTCCGTTTGGACCGCTGCCGCTCACTTGAGATAAATTTACATTATTTTGATTGGCAATCCGCTTTGCCAAAGGAGACGCAACAATGCGACCATTTGAGAATGACGCATTTTGTGGCATAGGTGAAGAAGACGAGGAAGCTTTATTCACAGCCGTCTCTGCAGGCTTATCTTTCATATCTTGTTTGGGCGCACCATCATTGGCACCTTGCTTTAAAAATCCGTCTAATGCGCTGGCATCCTCGTCTTCTTCCAGAAGCACCGCGATCATCTCATTTACAGGCACATTTTCAGTGCCGGCAGGAATTACAATTTTTGCTAAAACCCCCTCTTCCACCGCTTCCACTTCCATCGTGGCTTTATCAGTTTCAATCTCTGCAATTACATCGCCCGGCGCAACGGCGTCACCCTCACTTTTAACCCATTTGGCAAGTGTGCCTTCCGTCATCGTCGGAGACAAAGCTGGCATAGTTATCTTAATTGGCATAATATTTTTCCTTGACGTTAAAAGCTATAATTTGTTATCGCATTAGTAAATATAAAAATAAAGGGGAAGGGTGTTATTCTTTATGAATCCTAGAAAATTAGAAAAAGCGCTAAAAAAAAAAGCGGAAAAATTACGTAGAAAAAGAGAGAATGAAAGAGGTGCGCAACCAACACAGACACCCAAGCCTAATGTAACTCTTGTTCCAGCCAATGCGTCCCGATTTATACCAAAAAGCCCTAAGAAGGCAAATGATGAAGCAGACATAAAAACCGCTTCAAGCCCCTTTGACTCTGCTGCTGATAATAAGCCTAGATATATTGAACGAAACCTTTTTTCCCGCTTTGCAAAACATGAATTAGAAGCAGAGACAATTAATCCAGAGACATTTCGAGCACTTTGTGCCACCGCGATTGCATTCGGGGGAATATCTACGCAAGATATGGTCATTGAATATGGCGATGTCATACCACGGGATGTTGATAGATCAACGGAGCTATGGCCATTGCCATCGCCGAATATTATGCGCAACATCATGGAAAAATTTTCAACTTTCACTGAAGATCAATTTACCGGTAGCAAACTTCCTTGGCGGCACGCACGATCTCGTCAATTTGAGGCAGAGCCAACGCTTCAAGATTAGACGCATAAGGCAGGGGCACATCCGCCGCGTGAACCCGCACAACCGGCGCATCCATGTGATCAAATCCATGCTCCATACATAACGCCGCAATCTCTGCCCCAATACCGGCAAAGGGCCAGCCCTCTTCAACGGTGACAATGCGATTGGTTTTCTTTAAGGATTCCAAAATCGTCCACCGATCCAGCGGACGAATGGTACGCAGGTTAATGACTTCCGCATCAATTCCCTGCTCCGCCAAATTCTCTGCTGCTTCCAATGATTTTCCAACCATAATAGAGAAGGCTACAATCGTCACATCACTGCCCTCTTTCTCAACTTTAGCGCGGCCGATCGGGATAATATAATCTTCATCCTTTGGCGCTTCAAACGTTTGACCATAGATCATCTCATTCTCTAAAACCAATACCGGATTCGGGTCACGGATTGCTGCTTTTAGTAATCCTTTTGCATCTGCGCTGTTCCAAGGCGCAACAACTTTTAAGCCCGGTACATGGGCATACCAACTAGCATAGCACTGCGAATGCTGCGCGCCTACGCGTGATGCCGCGCCATTTGGTCCGCGGAACACAATCGGGCATCCTAATTGCCCCCCTGCCATATATAATGTTTTTGCCGCGGAATTGATGATGTGATCAATGGCCTGCATGGCAAAATTGAAGGTCATGAATTCAACAATTGGCTTCAAACCGTTCATCGCGGCGCCCACCGCCATGCCCGCAAAACCATGCTCCGTGATTGGTGTGTCAATGACACGCTTTGCACCAAACTCATCCAACAAGCCCTGCGTTACTTTATAGGCTCCTTGGTATTCCGCGACTTCCTCACCCAAAACATGAACCAGATCATCGCGGCGCATTTCTTCCGCCATTGCATCACGCAGCGCCTCACGCACTGTACATTCATAGGTCTCATCCATAAATACAGCTTCATCAAACTTTGGTGGCTCAATCACAGCACCTTGCGCGTAAAGAATATCTCGATTTTCAATATCCGCGCCTGCTGCCTGTGTTGCCGTAGAATTGGAAGAGGTATAGGCGACATCCGGCTCACTTTGAGATTCATCTATAGAAGGCGTAATCGGCGCGGCAGACACATCAATATCATCAGCACTTTCACCTTCTTCCAGTAAAACAGCGATAGGCGTGTTAACCGCAATATTTTCGGCTCCTTCCGCAATCAATAATTTTCCTAGCTTCCCCTCATCGGCCGCTTCGACTTCCATGGTGGCCTTATCAGTTTCAATCTCTGCAATCACATCACCGGGGTTCACCATGTCCCCCTCCTTCTTAATCCATTTGGCAAGTGTGCCTTCGGTCATTGTGGGTGACAGGGCGGGCATAAGGACGTTAATTGGCATTTGTTAATTTCTCGCTTTTAGAATTCTGAATTTTTACTTTTTCGCCGCAACTACCGCGACTTCTACATGAAAGTCAGGTGCAACAAGGGTGGATTGAACGCATGCGCGCACAGGAGCATGACCCTCAGGGATCCATTTATCCCAAATCGCATTAAATTCTTCAAGTTGCGACGCAGCATCGGATAACCAAACTGAGGCTGATAACATATGTTCCTTATCACTTCCAACCTCACTTAAGTAAGTTTCAATTGCATTTAAGATTTCCGTCGTTTGATCAGTAATTGACCCCCCGCGATTTTTCCATGCCACCTGTCCCGCGATATAAACCGTATCACCATGAACCACAATTTGGCTCATCCGCTCATTTGTATGAAATCTTTGTATTGTCATGTTTTTATCTTTTTTTATGATGATTTAATAAATGATGTATTTGAAAAGAAAATTATTATTCGACCTCAATCAAAACATCTGTCCACAACTCACTCTCATCGGGCAATGGCGAATCTTTTGCGAACTCTTCGGTTTCTTTAATTATGGCTTTGATTTCTTTATCAATTGGCTTGATGTCTTTTTCTTCGGACATGTCTTTTTCTTCGATCATAAAGCGCTTAACCTTATCAATCGGGTCTCGCTCTTCTTTCCAGCTGCTAACCTCTTCTTTGGTGCGGTAATTCGCAGGATCAGACATAGAGTGGCCGCGATAGCGGTATGTCATAAATTCCAGAATATAGGGCCCCTTGCCTTCGCGGACATGATCAAGAGCCTGTTTAGCGGCGCGTTGTACTTCAAAGATATCCTGCCCGTCGACTTGCTCACCCGGAATGCCGAAACCTTCCCCGCGCTTATATAGCTCTCCCGCCGCGTGACGCGTGGTGGACGTCCCCATCGCATATTTGTTATTTTCAATTACATATAAAATCGGCAATTTCCAAAGTGATGCCATATTATAGCATTCATAGACCTGCCCCTGATTAGAGCCGCCATCACCGTTATAAACAATCGCAACGCCGCCATCTTCTTTGTATTTATGGGCAAATCCAAGCCCCGTACCAATAGATGCAGACGCACCGACAATTCCGTGCCCCCCAAAGAAACGCTTTTCCTTTGAGAACATATGCATCGAGCCGCCCTTACCGCGGGAATAACCGTCAATACGTCCCGTTAATTCCGCCATAACCATGCGCGGATCCATATCACATGCCAACATATGCGCGTGATCTCGGTATGTAGTAACAACACTGTCTTTATCCTGATCTTGTACTGCGGTTATACCAGTCACGACTGCTTCCTGCCCAATATAAAGGTGGCAGAAGCCGCCAATTAAGCCCATGCCATATAGTTGCGCCGCCTTTTCTTCAAAACGACGGATTAATAACATGTTACGGTAAAATTGAATTAGTTCATCTTTAGATGGATTTGGCTTTGAATTAGAAATTGCACGCAATTCGGGTTTCCTCTCTGTTTTTTGAGCCTTTTGGGCTTTTTCAGTTTGAGCCATAAGAATCCTTATCGTTTCGTTATTCTTACAGGGTATATAGTCTTTTTGAAGGCCTTTGCCAACACAAAAAACACGTTATGTTGCAACGCAACATATTGATTTTGTTTAATAAATTGATTTTAAAGGAAAAAGGTTAAAGCTTAAAAAATAAAATTATTCTTCAATGACAATAATTTCATTCTCTTCAACATACCCCAGCATTGTACGCGCACGCTCCTTGAGTAAATCCGCATCTAGCGTTTCCGGGCGAAGCTTTACAACTTTATCAGTCATTAGCCTCTCTCTTTCCTGCAATACAGCTAAATCCGCGGAAAGCTTGATATTTTCTGATTTTACTGCCTGAAGATAGGGGTAGCTTCTTGGTCCATAAAATAAATGATAAGTAAAATAAAGGCACAGGATCATTCCAAACAGCAACAGCCTGTTTTCCTTCAAATCGAACTCTGAAAAAAATGATCTCATACTTAATAGAGAATCATAGATGATTCGGTCTCGTCAAGAGTTATCCACAAAAATCATATTTTTTGATCTATATAATGGTCAGGGGCGCGTTGTTGCTTAAGGCGATACCACATATCAGACATATCTTCCTGTTCAAACATCGTCTCTGCCGGCGCTTCAATAATTGTCCATGTTCCACGGAGCAATTCAATTTCCAACTGCAATGGCCCCCACCCGGAGTACCCAAGAAAAACTTGGCTTTGTGGATAGCTCTCTACGCTGTTAATAACATCCGCGACAGACATGTCTTGTGCCCTGTTATCTTCAATAATCACATCTTTAGATAGTTCGGAATAAAAGGCATAGGCTTTATGCGGAAAATCAACAGGCCCACCCATTTTAAGAAGAGGAAAATCTTTCGGTAATTGCAAATCCGGATTAAGCTGCACTAGCTTTTCACTATCCAAAGGCTTGTTAACAATCACCCCAAAAGCACCAAAAATTGAATGATGGGAAATATAGATTACGCTTTCACCAAATGGCTCACCACGTATCTTTTCGGACGCAATTAAAAACCGTCCCTGTTGCCCTGGGTAATAAGACGTCCCAATCGTCGGCAACGCAATCAAAAACGCCGCAAGCAGAAGATAGACTTTTGCAATATACGGCGTTTTTTTCACAGCTTAAGCCGCCTTTTTAATTTTCTGATCGGACTTTCCCGGCGCCTCACGTATAAAGCTGCGTCCTGCGTAAATCGCGCTATCGCCTAATTCTTCTTCAATACGTAAGAGCTGGTTATATTTCGCAGTACGATCCGTACGAGAAAGTGATCCTGTCTTAATTTGACCAGCATTGGTGGCAACAGCAATATCAGCGATTGTGGTATCTTCTGTTTCGCCGCTGCGATGTGAGAGAACAATGCCAAACCCTGCGCGTTTTGCCATTTCAATCGCCGTCATAGTTTCAGTTAATGTCCCTATTTGATTAACTTTGACTAGAATGGCATTACCTGCTTGCTCTTCAATACCGCGTGCCAAACGTTGTGGATTAGTTACATATAAGTCATCGCCGACTAATTGCACTTTACGCCCCAGACACGCCGTTAATTCCTGCCATCCGGCCCAATCATCTTCGCCGAGACCATCTTCAATGGAGGCAATTGGATAACGTGCACAAAGATCCTCATAATATTTGACCATACCGGATGAATCCAGAACCTTTCCTTCACCGGCTAGATTATATTTCCCGTCCGCATAAAATTCTGTAGAGGCCGAATCAAGCGCAATCATGACATCTTCCTGTGGTTTATAGCCCGCCGCCTCTATTGATTTCATGATAAAATCAAGCGCTTCCTCTGATGATTTTAATGCCGGAGCAAACCCGCCTTCATCGCCCACATTGGTGTTATGACCCGCTGCAGAAAGCTCTTTTTTAAGGGCGTGAAAAATCTCAGACCCACAGCGAAGCGCATCATAAAAGCTGTCTTGAGAAACCGGCATAATCATAAATTCCTGAATATCAACAGGATTATCCGCATGTGCGCCGCCATTGATAATATTCATCATCGGCGTTGGCAATGTGCGGGCATACATACCGCCCAAATATCTATAAAGAGAGCTGCCTTGCTCCTGTGCCATCGCTTTGGCGGCAGCGAGCGACACTCCTAAAATGGCATTCGCGCCCATACGGGACTTATTTTCTGTTCCATCAATATCAATCAAAGCCTGATCAATGGTAATTTGATCATCGGCAAACATACCTTCCAAGGAATCCTGAATTTCGGTATTAATGAAATTTACAGCCTTCTCAACGCTCTTACCGCCATAATTAGACTTATTTCCATCGCGCAATTCCACCGCTTCATGAGCGCCCGTGGATGCCCCCGAGGGAACCGCCGCACGCCCCATGGCGCCGCTTTCTAACATCACATCAACTTCCACCGTTGGGTTTCCGCGCGAATCTAAAATTTGGCGTCCGTGAATACCGATAATTGCACTCATAAAAAAAGTCTCCTGTAAAATATTTGAAAGTGAGTAAAGCACTATCTGCCGCGCTGTTCAAGTATGATATCAAAACTTGAAAACCGCGCACGCTTCTTTATATATATCACTATGGAAGATATCTCTACGCAGCATGGGAAGATTGAAATTTTAGATAGAAAGCCGGAAGGCTTTTCCCAAATTGATCAATTAGAAGCACTGGCGCATATGCTGGATAATGCGTTTGTAATCCCCGGAACCAACATCCGCTTTGGCGTTGATTCTTTAATTGGGCTTATCCCCGTTTTGGGCGACACCATCAGCTTAGCGATTTCAGCCTTTATCATGTCTTACGCAAAGCAAATCAATCTGCCCAAACATAAAATATGGCACATGCGCTTTAATGTGTTTATTGACTGGTTGATCGGGATCATTCCCTTTGTCGGGGATGCCTTTGACATTGGTTGGAAAGCCAACCGTAGAAATGTTAAGATTATGCGCGATCACATTGAAAAAGAAAATGTTATTTAAAGGATAATACCTATGACTAACCTGACTTATTACGGTCAATCATGCTTTTTAATTGAGCATGATGGCATAAATATTCTGCTCGACCCCTTTATCAGCGGCAACGAGCTGGCAGAGCACATTGATATAGACACTATTCCCGCCGATTTCATCTTACTTTCTCACGGGCATCAGGATCATATTTTAGACGCCGAACCCATCGCCAAGCGCACCAGCGCAAAGATCATTTCCACATTCGAAATTGTAAATTGGTTTGCGTCAAAAGGAATTGAACATGCACATGCCATGAACCATGGGGGTGCATATAATTTTGAGTTTGGCTGTGTAAAAGTTGTAACGGCAGTGCATAGCTCATCACTTCCTGATGGTAGTTACGGCGGAAATCCATGTGGATTTGTGATCTCTTTAAAGAACGGCCCTACATTGTATTACTCAGGTGATACAGCGCTGACTTATGATATGAAATTAATCGGCGATCAATATGATTTAGATCTTGCCCTCCTATGTTTGGGCGATAATTTTACAATGGGCATAGAGGATGCCTTACGAGCCGCAGAGTTTAGCGGGGCACATCGTATCATTGGCATGCACTTTGACACTTTTCCACCAATTAAAATCGATCATGACGCCGCTATTTCCACCTTTAAAAATGCAGGTCGTGATCTGAGCTTAATGAAAATAGGCGAGAGCAAAGACATTACATATCAGACGGAGTAGCGAAAATGTCTTTTACCTGCTCTAATCGCTGATCACGCCCGCAATTCCATCGGTAAAATTTATATTTCAAAGCATTCTTCTTATAATAATCCTGATGATAGTCTTCGGCTGGATAAAATGTATCGGCATCTATTATTGGTGTGACAATTTTTTGCGAAGTTCGTTTTTGAACATCCCGCAAGGATCTTTGCGCCGTATCTTTTTGCGAGTCATCTAAAGGGAATATAGCCGCCAAATATGATGTCCCCTTATCACAAAATTGCCCTTTCGCATCGAATGGATCATGATTACTCCAAAATACATCTAATAAATCACTATAAGATACGATAGACGGGTCATATGTGATCTTTACCGCCTCATAGTGCCCCGGATGATTTTGATAGGTCGGATCGGAATTCTGACCGCCGGTATAGCCTGACACGACATCAGACACGCCCTTAACATGTTCAAAATCTTTTTCAACACACCAAAAACATCCTGCGGCAAAAATCGCTGTCTTAGGCTCTGAATTTTGCGCTTCTGCCTGCCCTGCGAAAATACCGCCCATGGCAACCAATAGCCCGTAAATAAAATACTTCATTAGATCCGCTCTTTCTTTTATATAAATAGTATTCGCATAAGAGATGAAAAGATTACACCATGGAAGAATTCAAGAAAATCACGATGGAGATGACGCAAGCGGCGGGTATTATCGCACGCAAATACTACCGCACCGGCTTTGATATCGATCACAAAAGCGATCTTAGCCCCGTTACAATCGCCGACCGCGAGATTGAACATGCTTTAAGAGACATTATTGAAAAAGCGCGCCCTGAAGATGGTTTCTTAGGGGAGGAGCATGGCACTAAGGCATCAAAAAATGGGCTTATGTGGGTCGTTGATCCTATAGATGGCACAAAATCATTCATTAGCGGACGCCCATCATTTGGTACATTGATCGGTCTCTGGGAGGGGGACACCCCATTAATGGGAGCAATATATCAGCCCATAACTGAGGAATTATGGCTTGGTGTAAAAAATCAAGAAACCACCTTAAACACCAGAAATATAAAAACAAATGCCTCTTCGGATAAACAAAAAATACGGATTGGCAGCACCTCACCATCACAATTCAAGCATACCCCTGAACTCTTGAGCGCCCTTCAGGAGGAGGCCGATTTTTTTGTATGGGGCGGCGATTGCTATCTCTATGGCATGTTGGCATTTGGTGGATTAGATGTAGTCATAGAAAGCGGGCTTGCGACATATGACTATGCCGCCATTCCCTCCATTGTCATGGGCGCAAATGGCACCGCTAGCGACTGGAATGGTAACGCCATGACTCTCAATTCCGAAGGTGACTTCCTATGCTGTGCCAATGAAAAGGTGCAGGCACAAATCATTGATCTGATTGATCAACATAAATAGGCCACTTCCCCTCAGCAACAGCATCAAGAGACGGCGTTTTTCTGCCAAATTGATTTTGATACATCCAGTAATTGGTCATGACCCGCTCTATGAATGCGCGCGTCTCTGCAACCGGAATTGTTTCAATAAATAGAAGGGGATCATTAATACTCTTAAGATTTGACTTCCAGCGACGCAAGTTTCCAGGCCCGGCATTCCAGGCAATCATAAGATCGAACAAGTTACGATTTGGGACATAACGCTTAAAAAGCTCATGGACATATTTCTGACCGGCATTCACGTTAAAATCAGGATCATACAAAGCGCTATCACCGCCCGCTCCTTCAAAAACATCATCACCCAGTATTCCACGTGCCGTAGATGGCAACATTTGCATTAATCCAGAAGCGCCGCTTAGGTTGCCTGCGCGTGGATTAAAACGCGATTCTTGGCGAATGATTGCATGTAATAAGGCAGGGTCAACCCTATGATCTATATCGCCTTGCCAACGTATCTGCGGATATTGAGCCGCCAATGGCACGTCATCCTCTTTATTAAGAAGCAAGTAGGATGCGCTGCGCCATGCCATTCCAGCAGCCTTAATTTGCAATGCCAAGGGAATGATTGCACGGCGCACGTCGACATCGCTAGATTTTTCAACAAATCGCAACTCTCCCTCCGCATCTTTATAGCGCCCTAATGCAGCCAAAGAAAAGGCGCGTGCGGCCGCAGGATCCCTTAGCAGAATAATCTTCTGACTTTGCGTTAAAGAATCAACATGCCATTCAAACGGTAGGGAGCGACTGAGCGCGCGCAGCGCAATTAAACCATAGAATGTACGCGGCTCCGACGCAGCGCGGTTGAGCCACAAGCTAACGGCCTGAAAATCACCCATTCGCATATGGGCACGCGATGCCCAAAAGGCGGCGCCAGATCGCGTCCATGCATTCGTATATTCCGAACCAGCTGCCACCTCAAAATAACGCGCCGAATCGCTAAAACGCCCCATTCTCCAAGCGCTTAACCCCGCCACCCATGCAGATAACGGAGCCTTAGCGCCAGATCGCCCTACGGAGCGCTCCGCAAGAATAAACGCCTTATCGAAATAACCTTCATGCATGTAACTTGCAGCTATGCGCCCACGCAAACGATCATAGTCCAAAGCAGATAAATGTGCGCGCTTTTCATTTAATAAAGCCATTGCTTGCGTTGGACGCTCCTCCCTGATCTTACTGCGAATATCAACGAAAAGCCCATCAAAAGCAGCAACCTGAGACTCAGTGCGATCATCACCATCCTCATAAAGCGCCTTTGAACGCCTGGTTATATCGATATAACGATGTGTAATTTTGACGGTTTTCGGCGATGTTAAGGCAGAAGTATCCCCGTCAGCCTTTGCAAGAGCCAAAGAATAAATCCGGCCCGCACCGGCATGATCGGCATAAGATGCCATCCATGAGCTTAATTCAGAATAAGTCGAATTATAAGCAGGATGCAAATAACGATCACGCATCACATATCCTAACAAAAGCCTGTCCTCTAAAGTTTTAATAATAATATCGGCAGTGTCCCATTTCGCCTCCTTTTGGAAGGCAAAAATCTCTGCATATTTCAAAAGCTCTTTTTCTGACATTTCTTCCTGCACAGACGGAATCGGCTTTTTTTCTGGCTTCAACGGCGGCTGAAACTTCAAAAGTTTGTTTGTTAAATCTTCCTGCGACAATGCTGAGGACGGAGCAAAAATCCCCACCATTAGATATACCAATAAAAAAAAACCGTAATTACGCATGAAATTTTATAATCTATTAGAATGACTTTATCTAGCAAGCCTCAAGATGTTGATGTAATCGCAATATATCTTGCCACACTCTGGCCTTTTGAGACGGTACAGAAATTAAATTAGACGGATGATACGTGACAATCGCAGGAATTGATTTTTTTTCATTAAGGGTCTGCGGCACATAGCTATGAACAGTCCCGCGCAACTTTGAAATGCTATTTTTGCTATACAGTAAAGCTTGAGCCGTAACGCCGCCGCATAAAATTAATATATCGGGATTAATAAGCGCAATATGCTTTTCGATAAAAGGTAGAGAGATATCAATCTCTTGGGGCGTTGGCGTTCGATTTCCCGGCGGACGCCAGTTTAATATATTCGATAGATAAACTGCCTTCTCCGGCGCATCGGCATTACGACTCAATTGAACACAGCTTAAAATTTTATCTAATAACCTCCCATTCTCACCCGAAAATGGTAACCCCGCTCTATCATCATCCCCGCCGGGAGCATCACCAATAATCATGATTTTTGCACACGCATCCCCATCTGAAAACACAAAATTCATTGCCGTTTTCTTAATATCTAAACCGTTAAAATTTTTAATTATATCAGATAACTGGTCAATGTTTTTAACCTCAGATATAAGCTGAACAGCTTGTTCCTTAAACTGCTGTGACCCTGCGATAGATATAGAGGCTTCATCCTCATTATGCGGCGCGCTCTGCCCTGATTGTTTTTCTTCTTGAGGTGCCGCGTCCATGATTAATGGCTTCATAGAGCGATCCTTAACAGGCAGCTCCTCAAATGCCTCATCCGCGCCATGATCCAAATGCCATTCAATAGCGGCAAGCGCGGCGATATGTTCTATATTTTGCATCAATGCAACTTTTTTTCATTTCAGTTCTTAGGATTTTAACAAATTTAAGCTAAATTGAATAAGAAACAAAGAAATAAAAAAGAGACCTTTCCATGTACGACCCCATTCGAAGCGACCGTGAAGCCATGCATTATGATGTAGTTATTGTTGGTGCGGGCCCTGCCGGCTTATCTTGCGCGATTCGTTTGAAACAACTAAAACCGGATTTATCTGTTTGCATCCTTGAAAAGGGATCAGAAGTTGGAGCACATTTACTATCCGGCGCGGCATTTGAAACACGCGCATTGGATGAGCTTATTCCCGATTGGAAAGAAAAAGGAGCGCCCGTAACTATCGAGGCAAAAGATGATCATTTTATATTTATGACATCAAAGAAATCATTTCGCCTTCCCACGCCGCCCCAAATGAAAAATCATGGCAATTATATCATCTCCTTAGGGGAGCTTTGTCGCTGGCTGGCGGAGCAAGCCGAAGCTCTAGAGGTTGAAATTTTCTCAGGATTTGCCGCCGCCGAAATTCTTTATAATCAAGATAAAGCCGTAATAGGCGTGGCAACCGGGGATATGGGCATTAACAAAAATGGTGAAAAGACCGATGCCTTCGAGCCAGGCGTGGAGCTCCATGCCAAACAAACTATTTTTGCAGAAGGATGCCATGGTTCTTTAACTAAGGCGCTGATTGAAACTTATAACTTGCGTGATCATTCGGATCCTCAAACCTATGCCCTTGGTGTGAAAGAGATTTGGGAAATAAAAAAAGAAAACCATAGATCAGGGAAAATTTTGCACTCTATCGGTTGGCCTATGGACAATAAAACCTATGGTGGATCATGGCTGTATCATTGGCGCGAAAACATGGTGTCAATCGGTTATGTTACAGCACTGGACTATAAAAATCCTTATCTATCACCTTATGAGGAAATGCAACGTTTTAAATTACATCCTGATATTAGTAAAATCCTGGAGGGCGGCAAACGAATTTCCTATGGAGCAAGGGCCCTTGTGGAGGGAGGCTTGCAATCTCTGCCAAGGTTAACCTTCCCGGGGGGGCTTTTAATTGGCGACACAGCAGGCTTCTTAAATGTAGCTAAAATCAAAGGCAACCACACTGCCATGAAAACAGGTATGCTTGCTGCCGATACTTTGGCTTCACGCTTAGATATTAAGACGGATTACGGGTTGGAATTTCACCAATATGAAGAACGTTTTAAAAAGTCCTGGGTTTATAAGGAATTATATAAAGTTCGCAATATCCGCCCAGGTTTTCAAAAAGGCTTATGGTTTGGATTGCTCCACGCTGCTTTTCAGACGTTAGGCGGATGGATGCTTCCTTACACATTAAAAAATCATGCCGATTATTCCCAAACAGGAAAAGCGGCGGATTATGAGCCTATCACCTATCCAAAACCGGACGGTAAACTGACATTTGATCGCCTTACCAGTGTACAATTAACGAATACATTTCATAGCGAAGACCAGCCTTCTCATCTAAAGTTACGTGATGCGGATATACCTGTTGCTGTAAATTTACCTGATTTTGCCGGACCTTCCACACGTTATTGCCCAGCCGCAGTTTACGAATTTGTAGAAGAAGGCGAAGAAACAAAATTCGTCATAAACGCCCAGAATTGTATACACTGTAAGACATGCGATATTAAAGATCCGAGCCAAAATATTATCTGGACGGTTCCCGAAGGCGGTGGCGGCCCTAAATATGGTAGTATGTAATTTATTTAATTTGAGAATTTAAAAACGAAAAGTTAGACCCGATATGAAATTAATCCACCTGCTAAGCGCTTCTACCTTATTATTTTCAAATATGGCTTATGCTTCTGAAATTCCTTTTCCTGAGCAAAAGACACTGCAAAAAGTTGTTGTTAGCACCCCGCAAAAAAAAGTTCTTTTCAATGCCATTGGGCCACGACCTGGGTTTGCGGGATATTATCTGGCGGCGCGCCACGCTCAAGCGGAACAGGATTGGTTAAATGCTAATCACTATTTTGATATCGTCTCCAGAAAGGACCCTTCTAACACCGATATGCATCGCCGCACTATGGTTTTGGCAATGGGATCTGGCGATCTGGAACTAGCGGCAGAATATGCATCTAACATCCTAAATGTAAATTCCGATGACGCACTTGCTAGCCTTTTTGTGAGTGCGAAAAACTTCAAAAACAAAGAATATAAGGAGTCCCTTCAAAAATTAAGTTCCATGTCCGATGGCGGTATGGCGGATTTTACAACGCCTATTCTCTATAGCTGGACAAAAGCCGCGCTTGGGCAATTCGATATTTCCGAATTAAAGAAACAGCCTCTTGATGCCTTTCACGCCGCGCTAATTTCCAAAATGATGAAACAAAAAGCTGAGGGACTTTCATTTCTAAATGACGTTGCCGCACGCCAAAATGATGTTCCCTCCCTCAAACTTGCCGATGCGTTTTTGGTATTAGGCGAGCATAAAACTGCCAAGGAAATGTATCTTCGCCTGGCTGCTGAACAAACTAATTATGGGTTAAAGGAGCGCCTCACTTATATCAAAGAAGGAAAACAGTCACAAAAACCTTTATTTTTAAAGCCCTTATCTGTCAATGACGGGATCGCAACCGCCTATATAGATATGGCTAAGATTCTGTACGCGCAAGATAGCGGAGATAGCGCGCGTATCTTTGCCAATATTGGACTCAGTATATCGCCAAATATTGAAGATGGACACATCCTACTCGCAAGCCTGTATACTGAAACAGGGCAATTTCAGGAAGCCATAGATCAATATCGCCAGGTAAGTCCGTATAGTAGATACGCCATTGAAATACAGCTAAAGATCGCCGAAATCCAAGAGAGTCTGGATGAAAAAGAAGCTGCCATAAATGAACTAAGTGCCTTAAATGAGAAAAAACCTGCCCGTGATCTGTTAATACAAATTGCAGACATTCAAAGACGCGATGGAAAATACCAAGAAGCGATCAGCCATTACAATGATGTAATTGGCTCCTTCAGCGCGAAAGTACCCGATGATTATTGGTTCTTATATTACGTACGGGGCATGAGCTTTGAGCGCCTCGGTGATTGGGCGAAAGCGGAAAAAGATTTTGAAGCCGCGCTTTCTTATCAACCAAATGATCCATTTGTTCTAAATTACCTTGCTTATGGATGGGTCGAGAGAAATAAAAATTTACAAAAATCCTTGGAATATTTGGAAAAAGCCGTCTCACGCAGACCGGCAGATGGGCATATTCGAGATTCCTTAGGCTGGACATATTACAAACTGGGTCAATATCATGAGGCGATTGAGCCCTTAGAAAGGGCAATTAGTTACCTACCCTATGACCCCATCGTAAATGAACATTTAGGTGATGCCTATTGGCAAGTAGGAAGGCAACGCGAAGCGTTATTTCAATGGCAACGCGCGCTTAATCACATCGAAGACGCCGATCAGGAAATTGAAATGTCTAGATTACAAGATAAATTAGCGACAGGTCTTCCGATTGAAGAAAAGGTGGTTGCGGCTGAAATTAAAAACGCGCCATTGAGCCCATAACATGTCAAGCAAGCTCTTAGAGTATCCCAAAGCCCTTTGTAACAGGTTGCGTCAAATCATTATTGAAGCGGGTGAGATAACACTCGACTATTATGAGGACCCCGGATGCATTCTTAACCAAAAAGCTGATGGCTCTTTTCTTACTATCGCCGATCAAAAATCCGAGATATTCATCAAATCAGCACTTAAAGATTTATTTCCGGATATTCCGTTTATTGGTGAAGAAAGCCTTGCGGAAGGAACATGTGATCCCTTCACTCAATCCGATCATTTCTGGCTGGTTGATCCACTTGACGGGACGAAAGAATTTATAGCGGGCAGCCCGGAATATAGCGTGAATATAGCCTTAATATATAAAGGCGCCCCGCATATCGGTTTAGTTTATGCGCCTTATAATGAAGATTTATATGCGGGATATGGACCAAATACTGCCTTTAAGTGGCGCGGCGATACAAAAACGGAAAAACACATTCATGTGCGCGATATGCCCAAAAACGGATTAACAGTTATGGTCAGTAAGTACGAAAACTCCGATAAACAGATGAATGATTTTCTACAAAATTTTAAAATAAATAAAGTGATCCGCCGGGGAAGTTCATTAAAAATATGCGCCATTGCCGCCGGAAAGGCCGATCTATATCCTCGATTTGCGCCTATTTTTGAATGGGATATAGCCGCCGCCCATGCCATTTTAAATAGTGCCGGTGGTCAGATTAAAAACGCAATAACGGGTCATGACCTCACCTATGGCCATAACGTGAGTGAAAGATGGGAGGCGCCCAGTTTTATAGCGAGTGGATTTCCGTTTAACCCAGTTGACGAGATATCTGAATAAAATCATCGACTGATAAATCTTCGGCGCGTTTTGTTCCGTCAATTTTAGCGGCCTCTAACTCACTTTGATAATTTTTTAAAGATGAGCGTATCATTTTGCGTCTTTGGTTAAATGCTGCCGCTGTGACCTGTTCCATTTTACTAAAGGAAGGTACATTCGCGCTCAGCTTTTTAGGCTGAAACAACACAATTGAAGACGTCACTTTCGGCGGCGGCACGAAAGCGCTTGGAGGCAGATCAAAGGCTATGGATACATCACATAACCATTGGGACATGATAGATAGCCTGCCATACGCTTTAGTATTAGGCGTTGCGATAATTCTCTCCGCGACTTCCTTTTGAAACATTAAAATCATGAGATCATAATTCATCTTATCTTCACAAATCTGTTTAAGCCAGCCAATCAAAAGGGGTGTTGCAATATTATAAGGCAAATTCGCAATAATCATGCGCGGCGTTTTCGGCTCAATCTGGGTCACATCACAACGCAAAGCATCATTATTATGCAACGTTAAAGCACCATTACTTGCTTCAACAAGGCTCTGCAAGGCCTCTATTGCACGCCGATCATACTCAATCGCATGAAGAGTTTTTGGTTGTGCCTGCAAAATACTGCGCGTTAAACCTCCCGGTCCCGGCCCTATCTCAATCACATGGTGTTTAGATATATCACCTGCTACGCGCACTATTTTATCTGTCAGATTCTGATCCAGAATAAAATTTTGACCCAAAGATTTTTCAGCTCTAAGCCCAAATTGATTAATAATGTCCCGCAGGGGAGGAAGGCTAGAGAGTTTATCCACGGCTTTCAATAAACGCATCCGCCTTTAAATCAATCAGCGCCCGCGCCTGAAGACGCCCCAATCGTTCATTGCCTATTTTATTAAGAACTTGATCACGTGTTGGCATGTTACCTTTAAAATCAGGATTATCCTTTAAACGCGCCAATTCCGCATCAACGTCATAATCACTGATATTAATTTGCGGGCGCAATTCTTTCTGAACGTATTTACCCCATGCAATTTCAGATCTGATTTGATTCTCTAAGGTCGATTTAGGGATACCTTGTGATTGAAGGATATTTTGAAATTGTTCTGCCGAAAAATTATTCTGCTGTGCAATGCGGGAAACCCCTTCTTGAATTTCCTGCGGTGTCACTTCTATCTTCTCTTTTTGAGCCACATCTAATTTTAATGCTTCTTCTATGAGCATATTTTCAATCTGCGGAAGTAATTTTTGTCGTGTTTCTGCCTGATCCGGAATGCCGGAAGACGACATGATTAACTTCATGCGCTCCTTAACCTGAAGATCGGAAATCATGCGATCATTTACAACCAAAGAAATACCCATTTCAACCGCCGCCGCCGGAAGCACAAGCAGATTAAAAATCGTGATAAATAGTATAAAGAACTTTTGCATATTATTTATATATCATGCCATTTTTTTATATGCAAACACTCCGCCCGGTCGGTATCTTTCCAAATATCTTGGCAATATCAAATCCATTGCTGTCGGATGAATGTTCAAATCTCGAAGCCCAAGCGCCCCTGCATTCATAACATTATCTGTTCTAAGGCTTTTAATTTGATCCGTAGTCAAGGGAGGATTTGGTAATATTTTCATAAAAAACGCCTGCATTTTTGCCAAAGGTAGCGGTATTTTTACCAACATGCGCTGTTTTTTTGTCTCTCTGATTAATATTTCATATATATCTTTAAAGGTCACAGTATCCGGCCCGCATAATTCAAAAATGTGTCCTTGTGCCTCTTTGTGAGATATTGCCTGCATAACGGCTTGTGCAACATCGCCAACATATACCGGTTGAAATTTAGTTTTTCCGCCTTCGATTAATGGTAAAAAAGGCATGATATTCATCATTTTTGCAAATTTATTGAAGAACGAATCATCCTCTCCAAAGACGATTGAGGGGCGCATGATTGTCACCTGCGGACAAATTTGAAGAACTTCCTGCTCACCCGCCAATTTCGTATGGGCGTATTTAGAGTCCCCCCGCTCACATGCCAATGCCGAGATATGGACAAAATTTTCAATTTTTTCTTTTTTGCAAGCACTCGCGATCATTTTCGGAATGTCAACATGTGCATGGTGAAAACCGTCTTTGCTTTTTTCAAATAAAATTCCGATGGTATTTACAACAATATCCGTGTTTTTTACAATATTACAGATCGTCTCTTGTTTATAATCACACATAACAGGGACGATTTGCCCCACACTTCCCGCGGGCTTTAGAAAATAAGCCTGTTCCGGTATGCGTGTCACCACTTTGACGCGTGCACCGCGCGCCGCTAAATCGCATACAATCTGACGTCCGATAAACCCCGTCCCACCGAAAACAACGGCAATTTTGTTTTTATAATTCATATTTGAAAAGTTAAGAGGTCTTGTGTTATTCTTCAAGATAAATATAATTTACATATGAGATTATTATGTCAGATAAAATAATAGCTTTTACTACAGCAGCAACGGTAATGATGGGGACTCATACTTTCGCACAGGACACCCCGCCCGCAACATGCACAATAGATGAGGACAACGTCATGCATGTCACCGTTAATGAAGGTGATTTCGCGGGACAAGATATTGAGATTCCTTTAAGTAAGGGAATTACAGAGCCCCGTATTGTAAAAATTGGCGATGAAGAATTTGCACTAAATTCAGTTTCAGATCCTCTTAATGCACTTATAGAAGAATCAGAAGGATACGGAACGGTTGCGGATACTGTTAACCTTTCTAATAAAGGCTTGTTTTTGGATACCCCTGATTTATTCAAATTCACGGCAACAGGGTGGGACAAGTTTCTAGGAATAGGTATAGAAGACCCAGACTTGGCCCTCTCAATTCAATTTACGACAACCGTCAACGGACAACTTGAGAATGCAGATGACTATGAGGTAATTCTATGTGATGGAAACGGTGAAAAGTCTTTAGAATATAATTTACCCATAAATTAAACCTTCTCCACAAACGAATCCATAATGCGCTTGTGCCCATGTTCTTCGAATTCGATGTCTAGCTTACGCCCGTCGCTGTGAATGACGCGTCCTTCTCCGAAACTTTCATGAAAAACCCGATCGCCCGCCTGATACGTTACGCGGCTGGTTCGCTCCTTGGAGGAAAAGGATTTTCCTGTTGATGATGGCATGACGCGGAAACGATCCTTTGGATTCACATCCGGCTTTGAAGAAAATCCGCTGCTATCCCAATGTGATGTTCTGCCCGACCCATACATACCGCTCTCTGTTTCGGTTTCGATATGATCTTGCGGCAATTCATCCACAAAGCGCGAAGGGATAGAGTTAATCCAATTACCATACATGCGCCGATTCGCCGCAAAGGAGATATAGGCTTTTTCTCGTGCGCGCGTAATTCCGACATAAGCAAGACGGCGTTCCTCCTCCAATCCTTTCAAGCCGTTTTCATCCATGGAACGCTGCGATGGGAAAAGCCCCTCCTCCCATCCTGGAAGAAATACAACGGGGAATTCCAATCCCTTTGCGCCATGCAGAGTCATAATTGTGACCTGATCTGCGTTTTTATTATCCTGATTTTCCATGACCAGCGCGACATGTTCAAGAAATTCTCCAAAATTCTCGAAATCCGCCATTGATGATACAAGCTCTTTTAGATTTTCAACGCGTCCTGCGGCGTCTGGCGATTTATCCATCTGCCACATTTCAAGATAACCCGATTCATCCAAAATCATACTTGCCAGTTCGGTATGATGCATTTTTGAAAGATGATCACGCCAACGTTCAAAATCATCAATTAATTTCATCAAATTGCCGCGCGCCTTCCCCTTAATATGATCCGTTTGGGTTAAGTCGCGAATCGCCTCATAGAGGCTAAAGTTGTGAGTGCGTGCATGCGCATATAACTTTTGTATTGTACCGCCGCCAATTCCCCGCTTTGGCGTATTAACAATACGCTCCAAAGCCAAATCATCTTGCGGCGATGTGACCACGCGAAAATAAGCAAGCGCGTCCCTGATCTCCATTCGCTCATAAAAGCGCGGGCCGCCAATGACCCGATATGACACACCAAGTTGGATAAAACGCTCCTCAAACTCGCGAGTTTGAAAGCCGGCGCGTATTAACACTGCAATGTCATTTAAGCTTCTTTTTTTAATCTGTAATTGTTCAATTTCTTCGGCAACCCATCGCGCCTCGGCCTGGCCATCCCATAACCCTCGTACAATAATTTTATCGCCGTCGCCTGCAGCGGAAAATAATGTTTTGCCTAGACGCCCCTCATTATTGGCAATCACAGCATTTGCCGCCGAAAGAATTGTGTTTGTACTACGGTAATTTTGCTCCAAACGAATAATCTTGGCATCGTTAAAATCTTTTTCAAACCGCAGAATGTTTTCCACCTCCGCCCCTCGCCAGCCATAGATTGATTGATCATCATCGCCAACACAGCAAATATTACCAAAGCCTTGCGCCAGTAAACGTAGCCATAGGTACTGCGCCACGTTCGTATCCTGATATTCATCAACCATAATATACTTAAACCGGCGGTGATAATCCTCTAGAATATCCTTATTTTGCGGGTTTTTCAGGATGGTAATCATATGAAGAAGCAAATCACCAAAATCGCAAGCATTAATAGTTTTCAAACGCGCCTGATAGGAATGATAAAGAGCGTGAAGTTTACCCTCTGCCGCATCGCCTGCATCATCGGCCTTCACATCCGACGGCATCAAGCCCTGATCTTTCCAGCGATCAATGCGTCCGATCATCGCCTTTGCGGGCCATTTTTTATGATCAATATGATTGGCTTCCATTAATTGCTTCATTAATCGCACTTGGTCATCGGGATCAATGATCGTAAAATTAGATTGTAACCCGACCCGATCCGCGCAACGACGCAGCATACGCGCCGCCAAGGAATGGAATGTTCCAAGCCACATCCCTTCCACCGATTGCCCCAACAATCCCGCTACGCGATGCCGCATCTCCTGCGCAGCCTTATTGGTAAAAGTTACAGATAATACCTGCCCCGGATAGGCACGCCCAGTTTGTAAGATATAGGCCAGACGTGTTGTGAGAACCCGCGTTTTCCCTGTGCCGGCACCTGCAAGAACAAGAAGCGGGCCGTCCGTCGTTAATACAGCCTGACGCTGACCGTCATTTAGCCCGTTAAAATATGGAGGATCACAATGATTTACTTCGATGATAGACATTCTAATGCTTTAACACGGAGACAAAAAAAATCGAAGAAAAAGCTTTTAAAGATCCATCGAAGCTGTCAATAGAATTTAATGGAATGTGTTTTTTGCAAGATTATAAATAAAGAGTTACCCGCAAGTATTGTCTATGAAGATCACAGATGTATCGCTTTTATGGATATATCTCCTGTAAATATTGGACAATGTCTTGTTATACCTAAAGAGCATATTGATCATTTTACCGATATAAACGATAACTTAGCCGCCCATATCATGGTAATAGGTCAAAAGATTGGGCGCAAAATAATGAAGGTTTTGAAGCCGGAGCGTATTGGATTTGTTGTGCATGGTTATGGTGTATTTCATGCACATTTAGTGGTCGTACCGCAGCACAATGAAAATGATATTACATCAATTAAAATGCTTGAGGTGGTAGATGGAAAAATCCATCCCAACTTTAAATTACTTCAAACTAGAAGTAGAAAAGAATTAGATAATACAGCTGAAGCTATTAAAATCTAATAACCACTCAATGCTCAACATCCTTCCAGATCTTTTTCTTCGCCATAAAAAAGACCAAGCAGAAGAAGAATAAGAAGATCATGGCACGCATTCCTATATTTTTACGTGCTTCCATATGCGGGTCGGCAGCATATTTCAGGAACTCAGTAACGTCTTTAGCATACTGTTTAACTGTTTCTGGTGAGCCATCAGGATATGCTACAATACCGTCAGATAATGGCGCCGCCATTGAGATCACGTGACCAGCCATGTATTTATTATAATATTGACCTGGTGCAAGCTCCGTATGTTCGGGCGCATCCACATACCCTTCCGCCAATAAAGCATAGATATAATCCGCGCCGTGATGACGTGCATTCACAAGCAAGGACATATCAGGCGGAAATGCGCCATTATTCGATGCTTTTGCCGCTTGGGGATTTGCAAATGGGGCAGGAAAGCGATCTGCGGGACGGCCAGGACGATCAAACATTTCGCCTTGATCATTTGGCCCGTCCGTAATTGTGAATTCAGAAGCAATCGCTTTAATTTGACTTTCATCATAACCAAGACCATCCAAATTACGAAAAGCAACACGCTTTAAAGAATGGCATGCCGCGCAGACATTTTTATAAACCAAAAATCCGCGCTGTAGAGCTGCTTTATCATACATGCCACGCGGCCCATCAAAATGCCAATGTTGATGGGGGGGCTCCACGGCGCCTTCCGCGGCAAATGTGGGTGTTGCAGAGACGTTGAGCGCGCAAATAGCAAGAGCGGTTAGTGTTAATTTTTTGATCATGCCGCAGCAGCTCCCTTTGCTGATTTCTTAGATTTGTTTTTCTCCAATACCGCTTCACTGATGCTATTCGGCAATGGTTTTGCTTTTTCAATTTTGGTCAGGATAGGCAAAATGACGAGGAAAAAAGCAAAGTAATAAACCGTACTAAATTGCCCGATCAGGTAAGCCGGAATACCAAGAATAGTTGCATCCGCCGTTAACGCCCCAAGGTAACCAAGCAAGACAACATTTGCCGCCCAAAGTAAGAAAAACTTTTGAAATAAGGGGCGGTAGCGCGCACTGCGAACTGGGTGGCGATCCAACCACGGTAAGACAAACAGGATAGCGATTGACCCAATCATCGCCAGAACACCACCAAGCTTGGCTGAGATACCGACCCATTCAAAGACAATCAGTGGCGTGAATAATCCTTCATAAATAACGGATTTCAATATCGCATAGAAAGGAAGGAAGTACCATTCCGGCACGATATGCGGCGGTGTCACCAATGGGTCATATTCAACAAAATGATCCGCATGGGTCAACATAAGTGGTGCATAAAACACCAAATAAGCATATACGATCAGGAATACGCCCATACCGAAAATGTCTTTCGTGGTATAATATGGGTGGAACGGAACCGTGTCTTGTGGGCCCTTTGGTTCAATACCAGTCGGGTTATTTGACCCAGTCATGTGAAGTGCCACAATATGCAAGAACACCACGCCAACAATCACAAACGGTAACAAAAAGTGCAGTACAAAGAACCGGTTCACCGTTGCATTACTAACGGTATAATCCCCCAAAAGAAGATTTAAAATGCTCTCCCCAGCGACAGGAATTGCCGTAAATAGGTTTGTGATAACGGTTGCAGCCCAACCGCCCATTTGTGACATGGTCATTGAATATCCCATGAACGCGGTTGCCATCATAAGTAAGAAAATCACAACGCCCAAAATCCAAAGTAATTCGCGTGGATTTTTATAAGATCCATAGTACATGCCGCGATAAATATGAATATATACGGCAATGAAGAACATGGATGCGCCGTTCATATGAATATATCGCAACATCCACCCCCAGTTCACATCGCGCATAATGCGTTCAATCGAGGAAAATGCCCCTTCGGAGCTCGGCATAAAATGCATCGCCAAAAATAATCCGGACGCAATCATAGTAATCAGCATAAAAAACGCCAAAGCACCAAAATTCCAGAAATAATTGAAGTTTTTAGGAGTCGGAAATACCCCATACTCATTTTTCATCATGGTAAAGAGAGGAAGACGAACATCAATCCAATCAATTACCTTATTGTCAAATGCAACTCTTTTGCCACCGGCCATAATTTTATCCTATTCTTATTAGAGTATCGCTCACGAATTCATATCCGGGAACGAATAGATTCTTTGGTGCGGGGCCCTTACGGATACGTCCCGATGTATCATAATGAGATCCGTGACAAGGGCAGAACCATCCCCCGAAATCACCATGTTGATCCGTTGGCTTTTGTCCAGAAGGAACACAGCCAAGGTGAGTACAAATTCCAACCATCACCAGCCATTCATCTTTCTGAACACGGTCAGCATCTGTTTGAGGATCTCTCAATTCAGTCACATCAACCTCTTTGGCGGCTTCAATTTCTTTTGCTGTACGGCGGCGTATAAAAACCGGCTTACCGCGCCACATTGCTGTAATGGACTGCCCAACCTCAATCGGTGATAAATCCACCTCGGTTGACGCCATGGCACGCGCATCCGCACCGGGATTCATCGAACTGATAAATGGCCAGGCAACAGAGCCAGCCCCGACAGCACCGAACATTCCGGCCGTTAAATATAAGAAGTCTCGGCGACCTTCGCCCGCTTCGTTTTTTGTATCATTAGATGAGGTCATGTATTTTCAATTTTTAGTTAACCTAGTATGACGTTGATATAATAGATTTATCAAGCATGCACTATAAGTTTTTTTAAAAAATCTTTCAATATAAGGAATAAAAAAATCTGACATTACACTTAGCGCTTTATCAGCCTGACATTCCGCAAAATGTTGGGGCCGCGATTCGGCTCACCGCTTGCCTAGATTTCACCCTTCATATCATCGAGCCTTGCGCGTTTCCGTGGAAAGAAAGTGAGTTTCGCCGCACCGCCATGGATTACAGTAAGTTGAGTCGTATGGAAAGACACACGTCATGGACGACATTCAAAGACAAAACAACAGATCAAAGAAAAATCCTCATGACCACGAAGGGCGCAACGCCGCTATATGATTTTAAATTTCAACCCAATGATATTTTATTGATGGGGCGCGAAAGCGCCGGCGTTCCGGAAGACGTCCATAATACAGTAGATGCCCGCATTTATATTCCCATGCACGGCACGGCAAGATCCTTAAATATCGTCAATGCCGCCGCGATTGCGTGCGGAGAGGCGATGCGGCAAGTGGATTTATAGATTAAGAAAGATAAGGATTTGGTCCTGGATGAGTAATAGGCTTAAGATTATTAAGTAAGTCACGACATGCAATCGCTTCATTAACACTCACGGCACCCACGGAAACAAGCCCACTCAAGACATATTCTATAGCATCAAAATCTGAACCATCCAATTCCACTGTTGCTGACTCCCAACGCTGTAGATCTCCCACGCTCAGGCCCTGTAATTCTGGCGTAGATAATATAACATCTGCTAATTTATCCCCTGCCACTTCACGAATACCCGTAAACGCCTGTGCGAATGCTCTTGCATCGGTGGTTGCGTCCCAACGTGCTCTAAATTTAGGTGTTATCGACAAACCTTCTGAAAATTCAGTCATTGATATATCTCCTCTACTTTTTTATACATTTAAAGACGACGCTACTAATAAAAAAGGAATATATCAATATGCATTATCTTCACACCATGGTTCGCATTCGCAGTATCGACGAATCACTTCATTTTTACTGTGGACTGCTAGGATTGGAGGAGCAATACCGCATAGAAAATGAAAAAGGGCGATTTACCCTGATTTTTCTGCGTGCGCCCGGTGATAAAAACAGCGCCGAAGCCACCAAATCCCCCCTGCTTGAACTCACCTATAATTGGCCCAAAGAAAATGATAAAGACGAAGAATATAGCGTAGAAGGACGCGGTTTCGGTCATTTGGCGTATCGCGTTGATAATATTTATGATCTCTGCCAAAAACTAATGGACTCAGGAGTAACGATAAACCGTCCACCACGAGACGGACATATGGCTTTTATTAAATCACCTGATGGCATATCTATCGAGCTTATTCAAAAAGATGGCTCTCTTCCTGTTCAGGAACCATGGGCATCCATGAAGAATAGCGGAAGCTGGTAATCTATTTTTCTTTGCTTTTTGAGTTGAGATCAATCCTATAGGCCGCCTTTGGCGGCGGTAAGGTTTCCATGCCGCCTAGTTTGTAAGTCATTGTTCTTAATTCATGACAAAGCTCTGCCCTGCTTTTTATGTGAGCAAATTTTTCATACGCAATAGCATCACCAATGCGCACCCCAATAGTCCAACCTATTTTATCAGCAAGCTCTTTAAAAAACATTGCCAGCCTTAATGTTGGGGAAAAAAGACTGACTATTTGAAATAAACGACTATTTTGTCCCTCAAAAAAAATTGGAACTATAGTTGCTTGAGAAGATTGCACCAGCCCTCCAATAAAAGTCTGCCACTCAGTGTCCTGCGCGACCTTATCTTTCCAAGTCGGAATTGTGGACACGCCGCCAGCTGGAAATACCGCTATGGATCCGCCATTCTTAAGTATTTCACGCGCCGCCTTTCGAGTCGCAAGATTGGTTTTCAAAGCTTGCTCTGTACCGGAAAAATCAATTTCCAAAAGATTATCCTTAGTGGCATCCACTCGGCATAATACAGAATTGGTTAATACCTTATAGTCCTCACGTACTTTTGCCATCATCATATTGATGATTAGGCCATCCAACACCCCATAAGGATGGTTGGCGACCACAACTAAAGGACCAGTTTTAGGTATTTCCTCTAATTTCTTACGATTATAATCTATCGTAAGATCTAACTTGCGAAGCGCCGCATCCCAAAAGGTTTCATGATCACGACGATTTTCTTGTTCATATTCATTATAGAGTCGCCAAATCTTCCACTTTCCGGTCATGCGTTCAATAAACATAATCATGCATTTCTGTATGTAATTATGATCATCAGATGCATAAGTGAATGATTTTTTATCTATCATATTCCTATTATATCTTAATTCACGAACTTTCTACAAAACTCATATAGACAGGTTAGTTGATCAGTGCGCTAATAATAAAAAGCCGCCATTTATACAGAATAAAACAGTGGCAAGAAGCAAAATACGGCAAGATTTTTTCTTTTTACCGTCACATGGCTCGTGAACGCATCCGGTGTTATGGCAATCGATATATTCACTTATAATATGCAATGTCCACCCTAAGAATAAGACAACTCCTGAAAAAATCATGATTGGAAGCTCATAGACGTGGAGAACCTCATGTAAATCTGACATGCCTGTGGGTAAAAACGCCGTAACGCCAAACCCGACTAATACGTTAAAAACACTGAAAGCTAGAGGGATTCCACAACAAAAAATATGGCTGAGTCCCGAAAGTAAAACCGTCACAGAGAGAATTGATTGTATTTTTTGCATGTGCTTCATTAGCTTTTTTAGCAAAAAAAATCAATCAAATTAAATTGATCTACTCTGATAAAGTTACATTACGTCCTGCAAAAAAGAAAAAATCAGGGCTTATTGCCAACGCGCGAAGATTATCTTTATACTTATCTCGAAAGCGATGAAGGGCCAAAAAACGCCCTAACATAATCGCCGCTTGGTTATCCCACTTATTATCATTGGCAAAAACAGTTTCATAATGAAAAAAACCTGAGTCCATGTAATTATTATAGCATAAAGACCTTTTCTCCTGCCAATAAAACAAGTATAAAAAAATATGGCTGAAAATGAGTTCCTTCTTGAATACTTGCCCATTCTGGTTTTCCTGATAATTGCATCCGGCCTATCGGTTGTAATGATTATGGCATCCCTTATTGCGGGAAAGCAAAAACCCGATAAAAACAAACTTGCTGCCTATGAGTGCGGTTTTGATGCCTTTGAGGATGCAAGAGGGCGATTCGATGTTCGCTTTTATTTAGTTGCCATTCTATTTATCATTTTCGATTTAGAAATCGCGTTTTTATTTCCTTGGGCAATTACTCTTGGTGATATCGGCGTTTACGGCTTTGCCTCTATGATGATATTTCTGGGCGTCTTAACGATAGGCTTTATATATGAATGGAATAAAGGAGCCTTGGACTGGGAATAATAACCTGCAAGTATATACTATGACACATGACCGCAAAAATATTATAGCCCCTGATTATGCTTTCCAAACGGATGTGCCGTCTTTAAGACCAGAGAATCAAGATGTCGTTCCTGCCGCGCTATCAAAGCATGTGGGTGAAAAAGGCTTTCTGTTAACGTCCGCTGATAATTTATTTGATTGGGCCAGAACAGGGTCACTTTGGCCAATGACTTTTGGCCTGGCATGCTGCGCTGTGGAAATGATCCACTCTTATATGAGCCGTTATGATCTTGACCGTTTCGGCATGATCCCGCGCCCGTCTCCGCGTCAATCCGATGTGATGATTGTGGCGGGAACCCTGACCAATAAAATGGCTCCCGCGCTACGCCGCGTCTATGATCAAATGCCTGAGCCGCGCTGGGTCATCTCCATGGGATCCTGCGCCAATGGCGGCGGCTATTATCACTATAGTTATTCCGTTGTGCGCGGCTGTGACCGCATTGTTCCCGTTGATATTTATGTCCCTGGCTGTCCGCCCACCGCAGAAGCATTGGTATATGGCCTATTACAGCTTCAGAAAAAAATTCAGCGCGAAGATACGCGTATAGCGAGATAGTTATATAATGAGAGAATATAACAGAAGAGATTTCTTATTAGGAGCTAGTTCTTTACTTGCAATTTCATCAAATCCTGCCTTCACGCAAACCTCATCAATTATAGAAGAGCCCCAAACGACACAAGAATTATACGAGCTCTTTATAAAGCTTGCAGATGGAGAATTGAATGAAGAATCTTTTTCTCATTTAAGCGATGAATATAAAACAAAATTGGCCAAATCTCTTCACATAATTAGCATGACAAATGCAATGCAAATTGCATACTCTCATGTCGCACTTGAGGAGCAAGGTATTCACAATCAAGGATATGTCCAATACTATATGCGCGATCCACGATATATGCACGGCTACGCGAATGGACTATATACAAATCAGACTGCCTTTGATGATAATGAACGCAATATGGGAGAGCCATATAATACTGCTATACAAGAAACTGGGAAATTATTGATGGATACCATTAATGAAAGCGGTAAAATTACTAATCCAGATCGGGTAGAAGAAATAACAGATAAAATTCTTAAAGAAAAAGTCTTTACGGCAGGAGAGAATATTTCAACTCGAATTAATCTACTATTAGGACAAGACCCGAACCTCTCCCCCATTTTACCTAACTCGCTATCTACACAAACTCCAACGATAGATCTTTAGAATAAATATAATTTTCCTTGGTGAGTTTTTGCCTTAATGATAATAATAACCTATGTCGAACGAACAACTTAACGATCTAGCTGAGCATATTCAGGAACATTTAGAAGGTAAGGTCTTATCTTATTATCTTGATGAATATAAACACGCAGAATCTGAAATCGTATTATTGGTGGATAAGAATTTCATTAATGATGTTCTACGCTTTCTACGCGATGATCCTGATTGTAAATTTGAAATGTTGCTAGATATTACAGCCCTTGATCATCCCTCCCGCCCATCTGCGCGTTTTGATGTGGTTTATCACCTTCTGTCTATGTCACAAAATAACCGTTTACGTATCAAAGTGCCTGTTAAAGAAGATGACAGCATTAATTCAGCTATAGAAACCTACGTAACCGCAGGATGGTTTGAACGGGAAGTATGGGATATGTTCGGCATTCCTTTTGCAGGAAACCCCGATATGCGCCGTATTTTGACAGATTATGGCTTTGAAGGCCATCCGCTACGTAAGGACTTCCCCCTTACGGGATATGTAGAAGTGCGTTATGACGATGAATTAAAACGTGTTGTTTATGAACCCGTTACTTTACAACAGGACTTTCGTGTTTTTGATAATCTCTCGCCTTGGGAAGGCATGACAGATGTCATGCTGCCCGGTGATGAAAAGGCCGTAAAACCAAAGTTTTCCGGTGAAAAGCCGACCACTTTATTGAGCAAATAAACTTGTAATATACTATGAAACAAAATTTAAAACCTCTCGCTGACGAAACTCAAATTAAGCCCTATACAATGAATTTCGGCCCGCAGCACCCCGCCGCGCACGGCGTACTGCGCCTTGTATTGGAAATGGACGGCGAGGTTGTTGAACGCGCAGATCCTCATATCGGTTTACTTCACCGCGGCACTGAAAAATTAATTGAATATAAAACATATACTCAAGCAACGCCCTACTTTGATCGTCTGGACTATGTTGCGCCGATGAATCAAGAACATGCCTTTGCGCTTGCCGTTGAAAAATTACTTGGCATTCAAGCCCCACCACGCGCTCAGGCTATCCGCGTTTTATTTTGTGAAGTCACTCGTATATTAAATCATTTATTAAATGTGACAACATATGCACTTGATGTTGGCGCTATAACACCTGCACTTTGGGCGTTTGAAGAGCGTGAAAAAGGCATGGAATTCTATGACCGTGTTTGCGGCGCGCGCCTACATGCCAATTATTTCCGCCCCGGCGGCGTGGCAATGGATATGCCCGCAGGATTAGCCGAAGATATTTTGGATTGGGCAGAGAACTCAGTCCCCAAAGTTATCGCCGACCTTGAATCTCTTCTAACTGACAATAGAATATTTAAACAACGTACTGTTGATATCGGCGTTGCCACGAAAGAAGAGGCTTTTGAGTGGGGTTTTACCGGTCCAATGTTGCGCGCATCCGGTGTCGCGTGGGATTTACGTAAAAACCAACCTTATGATGGTTATGAACAATATGATTTTGATATTCCTATAGGTAAGACAGGTGATTGCTATGCGCGCTATCTGGTGCGCATGCAAGAGATGTACGAATCAATTAAAATTATACGCCAAGCCATTGAAAAAATGCCCAAGGGCCCAGTTAAAGTTGATGATCGCAAAGTATCCCCGCCCTCTAGAGCGGAAATGAAATCATCCATGGAGGCGATGATCCACCATTTTAAATTATTCACTGAGGGGTACCACGTTCCCGCTGGCGAAACTTATGCCGCCGTGGAGGCCCCAAAGGGAGAATTTGGCGTCTATCTGGTCGCGAATGGTACGAACCGACCCGAACGCTGCCGTATCCGCGCCCCAGGATTTGCCCATTTACAAGCTTTGGACTTTCTATCAAAGGGGCATCAACTTGCCGATACCGTCTCCATCATCGGATCGATGGATATTGTGTTCGGTGAAATTGACAGATAAACTCAATGCCTCTTCTAAGACTGCCGGTTTGCTTAGAATTTTGATATAATTAAAGAAAGAATCACATCGGAACGAAAAAAGGATCAAGAGATGAAACAATATCTGGATTTAATGAAGCATGTTTATGAGAACGGGGAAATTCATGAAGATCGGACAGGTGTAGGACGCAAATCTGTCTTTGGATATCAAATGCGCTTCGATCTGCAAAAAGGATTTCCCTGCGTTACCACGAAGAAACTGCACCTTAAATCTATAATTCATGAATTGATATGGTTTTTGTCGGGTGATACCAACATTGGCTACTTAAAAGAAAACGGTGTACGGATTTGGGATGAATGGGCCGATGAAAATGGTGATTTGGGCCCGGTATACGGAAAGCAATGGCGTTCATGGCCAACGGCAGATGGGCGCACGATTGATCAAATTTCCAATGTGATCCATTCCATTAAAACCAACCCACATTCAACCCGCCATATCGTCAGTGGATGGAATGTGGCAGATGTTGGAAAAATGGCGATCCCCCCCTGTCATACATTGTTCCAGTTTTATGTGATTAAGGGCACGCTTTCCTGTCAGTTATATCAACGTAGCGCCGATATATTCCTCGGCGTGCCGTTTAATATTGCGTCTTATGCTTTGCTCACCATGATGATCGCGCAAGTTTGCGGATTAAAGCCCGGTGAATTTGTACATACCTTTGGCGATGCGCATCTTTATACTAATCATCTGGAGCAAGCCAAAGAGCAATTATCTCGCGATCCGTTGCCATTGCCGGAAATGCACTTAAATCCACATGTGGATAATATCTTTGATTTTAAATTCGATGATTTTGAGCTGATTGGCTATGAAGCCCACGCCCATATCAAGGCACCGATTGCGGTATGATTGATACTACAGTTTCCATCATTGTTGCCGCGTCTAAAAATAATTGTATCGGGCGGGATAATGATTTGCTTTGGCGTATTCCTGGAGATTTAAAGCGTTTGAAAGAAATCACCATGGGGAAACCGCTCGTGATGGGACGCAAAACACATGAAAGCGTTTCAAATCGGCGTGATGGTCACCCATTACCAGGCCGCGTTCATTTTGCGATCAGCCGCACGATGGCGCAACCGGACATTGACGGAATTTTTGTTTGCCGCTCATTGGATCAGGCCATAAAAGATGCAGAAACTTATGCACAGTCCCATGGGCAGAATGAAATCATCATTTTTGGCGGGGCAGAGATTTATAAGCAAGCCCTACCCTATACAGATAAAATATATCTGACCCGTATTCATGAAAGTGCAGAAGGCGATGCATTTTTTCCAAAAATCGCCCCCGAGGAATGGACTGAGGTTTCAAAAGAAGATCACAAAACAGAAGACGGATTAGAATATAGCTATGTGTATTTAGAAAAAAAATGAATTATCTTTGAGCTGCTAATTCTTCTACGTAAGATCCAAAACACTCATAAAAAATAAATAGTGCTTCTTCTCTATTTTCATCTGTAAGCGAGCCATCAAATAAACCCGTGTCTTCAACAAATTGACCCAATACTGCATCTGCTACATCAAGAACATTAGCTTGTTTTTCACTTATAATACAACCAAATGGTTTTCCATGTTTTGTAATTGTATGAACTTGATGTCGATCATGCGCCGCATCTAATATGCTAGCCAGATTTTTTCTTGAGTCGGCAACACTTGAGAATGTAGGTTCTAAGCCTGCCCCTTGCCTAATCTCTCGAATTTCCTGTAAAGGCTTCAAAACGGCACACGCCCAAACCAATGCAAGTCCGGCGAAATCTGCACGATTCTGCTCCACATACTGGTCCGGATAAAAACATTGTTCAATCATAACACTCTCCTTTTTTATTTTCTTACTTTACCCTCATATTATATGTCAACTAAATTACCCCAACGCCTCATCAATCAGCTTCTTCTGCTCTGTGGCATGACGTTTCATAACACCTGTCGCAGGGGCAGCCGCTGCGGCGCGCCCGACGTAAGTCGGCGATTTATTTTTATGCTTGGTTTTTGCCAAAACTGCCTCCAGTTCTTCACGCACAAAATGCCAGTATCCCTGATTTTTCGGCTCTTCCTGACACCAGACAATCTCCGCATGTGGATTAATCGAAAGTTCTTTTTCCAAAGAGCTATGTGGGAAGGGATATAATTGCTCAATGCGGAGCAATCTAACATCATACTTTTCGCGTGCGCGACGCTCCTCCAGCAGATCATAATATACCTTACCGGTGCACAGAATGACTTTTTTGATTTTCTTTGGCGCCGCCAGTTTCTCACGATCATGATCCCATAACACGCGGTGGAAGGAACTATCACCCGTAAAATCTTCAATGCTTGATACATTCAATTTATGACGTAGCAGTGATTTTGGCGTAAAGACCACTAAAGGCTTTCTGAAATCACGCACCATTTGACGGCGCAGAGCGTGGAAAAAGTTTGCCGGCGATGTAATATTACAAATTTGCCAGTTATCTTCCGCGCTCATCTGCAAGAATCTCTCTGGCCGCGCAGAGGAGTGCTCTGGCCCCTGTCCTTCATATCCATGCGGCAATAAAAGCACCAGACCTGACATCCTTAGCCATTTACTCTCGCCGCTGGACAAGAATTGGTCGATGATAACCTGTGCGCCATTGGCAAAATCGCCAAATTGAGCTTCCCACAAAGTTAGACTCATGGGATCGGCAAGCGAGTAACCATATTCAAAACCAAGAACCGCCATTTCAGAAAGCGGCGAATCATGAACTTCGAATCGCGCCTGATTTTTTGAAATATTTTGATGGGGAATGTATTTTTCTGCATTGGTTTGATCATAAACAATCGCATGACGATGCGAAAACGTCCCCCGCCCACAATCCTGTCCAGACAAACGTACGGAATATTGATCATCGACCAAAGTACCATAGGCCAGAGCCTCTGCAGTACCCCAGTCAAATCCTTTGCCTGTTTCAAACATTTGCTTCTTCGCATCAAATAAGCGAACCAACTTTTTATTCAGATCAAAATCAGCCGGAATCTCTGTTAGCTTTTCGCCAACACGCTGTAATTGATCCATGCTAAGTGCTGTTTTACCTTTGCGATCTTCGCCATGTGCGATGGCCATGCCATCCCATGCCCCTTTTAACCAATCGGCATTATTAGGCTTATAACTTTTGGAGGCTTCAAAGGCTGCGTCCATCTCATCTTCAAACGCTTTTGTAATTGAAGATGCCTCCTCTTCATTCAACGAGCCCTCAGAGATTAATTGTTTTTCGTATTTTTGGCGCGTGCTTTCCTGCTCCCCAATTTTTTTATACATAACGGGTTGTGTAAAGGCAGGCTCATCCCCTTCATTATGCCCGTATCTGCGGTAACAGAACATGTCTATGACCACGTCTTTTTTAAATGTCTGACGATATTCAGTGGCAATGCGGGAAACATGCACTACAGCCTCTGGATCATCCCCATTCACATGAAAAATTGGCGCAGATAACATTTTTGCCACATCAGTACAATATGGCCCGCTACGCCCGAATTTCGGCATGGTTGTAAAGCCAATTTGATTATTAATAACAATATGAATTGCCCCCCCCACGCGATAACCCGGTAATTCGGATATCATCAACGTTTCAGCTGTAACGCCCTGCCCAGCGAAAGCCGCATCTCCGTGAAGAAGGATAGGCATAATTTTCTCTGATTCGTAATCATCATGTTGAATTTGCTTAGCGCGAACTTTACCAATAACCACTGGATTAACAAATTCAAGGTGAGACGGATTTGCCGTTAAGGATAAATGGACTACGTTACCGTCAAAATCACGGTCGCTTGATGTTCCCATATGATATTTCACATCACCCGATCCCAGCACATCATCCGGAATAGAAGACATTCCCTGGAATTCGGCAAATATTGCCGTAAATGGCTTACCCATAACGTTGGCCAGGACATTTAAACGCCCGCGATGGGCCATGCCAAGGACAATTTCTTTCAATCCCATTTGACTACCGCGTTTAATGATTTGCTCAAGCGCAGGAATTAAAGCTTCGCCGCCATCGATACCAAATCGTTTTGTGCCTGTATGTTTTTTATGAAGATATTGCTCAAACCCCTCTGCCGCGGTTAAGCGTTCTAAAATTGTGCGTTTACCTTTTGAGGTAAAATCAGTTTTATTGTGCGGCTCTTCTATACGTTGCTGAATCCATGCTTTTTCTTCAGGAGACGACATATGCATAAATTCCACACCAATTTTACCGCAATATGTCTCGGTTAAGGCGTCAATAATTTCAGGTAAAGTCGCATACTCCATCCCTAGAACACCACTGATAAATATCTGGCGATCATAATCAGCAGATGTAAAACCATAATAGGCGGGATCCAATTCAGGATGCTGTGAATGCTCTCTTAGGCCCAATGGATCAAGATCCGCCTCAAGATGTCCTCTCACGCGATAAGCACGTATAAGCATTAAGGCACGTATTGAATCCTGTGCCGCCTGTTTAATATCACCTGTAGCGACAGGAGCGTGCGTCTGTTGCTGATCGGTACGAAATGAAACAACCTTTCCCCCAACCTGCTGTTGAGGAATCGAGGCCATTTGGTCAAATCCATTTACACTTCGACGATTCTCCATTGGTGTCCAGCTAGCGCCATGCAATTCCTTTAGAAGGGACACTTCAGCATCCTTTAATCCCATGAAGAACTCTTTCCAGCTCGGATCCACTGATGCTGGTGATTTCAAATATTGAGCATATAAATGGGCAATATATTCCGCGTTAACACCGGAAAGGAAGGAAAGGTTTTCTGCTGACATGTCGTCTTAGTCCATATTTTAGAGTTACTCCTATAATATAGAACGCTTCGGCTTTTCGTGAAAGAGCTGAAATTAAGAAAAAGGCGGTTTTCAAGAGATGAAAACCGCCTTTATGAGGGAAGAGCTGGTCGCCTAGGGAGAAGGTTGGGAAAAGACCGGCGACTATGCCCTTGGGTTAAAAGGGGAGAACTGTGGCATCACAACAATCAAATGCTTTTGCAATATTGCTGTGAATGAAGCTAAAAATTCCAAATATAAACGTGCTTATTAAGACAAAGCGGAAGGTGTTTACGAATAAAAAACTAATCATGGTAATTCCTTTTTCTGGTTATATTTTACATATTGCAAATGCCATGCCAGAAATTTATGGGAACTATTTTCCTCCTGACAAGTATGTAAGTTGCAACCAAGGAGAAAAAAAATGAAAATATTATTCATATCTGCCCTGTTTATTATAGGCTTATTTATATCCCCGACAGGTTATACGCAAAGCGTCATTATTAATGAAGAAGACCAAGATAGCATTGTAAGTGGCATTATTGCTGAAACAGGGCGTGAGTATTTAACTGTTAAAGTTGACAATAACACGTTCATAAGAGTTGAAACTGATGATCTTGATTTAGATGAGAAAAACCTTGATTCACTTCTTAGCGTCGGTTCAGCCATTAAAGTTATCGGTGAATTCGATGATGATGTATTAGAAGCTGATGAAATTATCCTGACCCCAAGTCAAGATGAGAAAGGTTTGTCAGTTTATAATGAGATTGATTAAACCGTTAATGCGGCTTCAATTTTTTCAATTGCTGCCAGTTCAGCGGAGGATATATTTGCAGAATCATCTTCTTTAATCATCCCAAATGACATCATTGCCTTTTTAACCAATCTTAAAAATCCCGAGTCTGGTTCTGTACGGATTTCTAACATTGCCCCTTCACCAGCAGCCCGCGCAACCGTGTCGGCAATTTCCAAAAGCGCTTTGCGCAGGGCTTTTGCTTCATTGTCCCCTGCCTTAGCTTTAATAACTTTTATAGCTTTTGTGCATTCACTTGTTAAGTCAAAGCTGCCCTCTTGCCAAGATTCCCATTCAGATTGACCATCACGTGCCTTGATTAAAATTTCTTGTACCAAAGGAACATGCTTATACAAACCGGGAAGCAAACGAAGAATGCGTGATAGCGCCTCCATCTCCAAAAGCTCATTTTCCTCACCGCCATCACCATCAGCTTCAGATATATTAAAGCCAACCTGAAACGGAAGCTTGATCAAAAGATCCTTTTCTTCTTCACTAAAGCTATTTAAATCAACCATAGAATATTTGTAACAGAGAAATTTAAAATAACAAAGAGCCTATTTTTTCTAAATATGCCCTACGCCGCCATAGCCTCTTGCATAGCAGTTCCTAATCCTGCAGGAGATTCCGATACTTTAAATCCGGCCGCGCGCATTGCCTCCATTTTGGCAGGCGCTGTATCATCAGAGCCGGAAATAAGCGCACCGGCATGCCCCATGCGTTTTCCTGGCGGGGCTGTTGCGCCCGCTATAAATCCCGCAATTGGTTTCTTAACCTTAAGAGATTTATAGTAATCACACGCTTCTAATTCCGCTGTGCCGCCAATCTCGCCAATCATCAATATCCCTTCGGTTTCAGGATCCTCCATAAATAGCTCAATACAATCAATGAAATTTGTGCCATTTACGGGATCCCCCCCAATGCCAATACATGTAGATTGCCCCAGCCCTACAGCGCCGGTTTGTGCCACAGCCTCATAAGTAAGCGTCCCTGATCTGGATACAATCCCAATCTTTCCGCGCTTATGAATATGACCTGGCATAATTCCGATTTTACATTCGTCTGGCGTAATAACCCCCGGACAATTCGGACCAATTAAGCGAGATTTAGAGCCAGATAAAGCGCGTTTTACAGTGACCATATCCATAACCGGAATACCTTCGGTTATACAAACGATTAATTCAATACCCGCATCAATAGCTTCCAGAATAGAATCAGCAGCAAAAGGAGGCGGAACATAGATAACCGAGGCGTTACATCCTGTTTTTGCCTTCGCTTCTTCAACCGTATTGAAGACCGGCAAACCAAGATGGTCCGTTGCCCCCTTTCCTGGAGTCACACCGCCAACCATATTGGTTCCATAGGCAATGGCTTGCTCACTGTGGAATGTACCTTGTGCGCCTGTAAAGCCTTGGCAGATCAATTTAGTTTGTTTATTTACGAGTACTGACATTATGATTCCTTTGAATTTTTGTTATCATACTACTTCACTTAAAAAAATACACCCATTCCCGATCAATATTTCTTATTTTTTTTGAATAAAATATATCTAGATTGCACGCTTTTTTTTAATATTGCTAATCTGCCTATGTCTGAAAACAGGTAGTTATAACTTTATTACTCTGACTATGGAGAGGTTTTTATCTATTAATAATGATAGGCATAACAAAATTTGATTTACATAGAAAAAAAAGACATAGTAAACATTAATAAACTATTAAAAAAATAATAAATAGAGGTTTAAAAGAATGGCTAAAACAGTTTATCTAAAAGGTAACTATGGTTACAATCAGTATAAAGCTTCAGCAAAAGACATAGATATAATTGATGCCTCCGCCGCCTCTTGGATTCAAGCGAATGAAGGTAATTCACAAAATGAATATCCTTTTTATATTACATCAGGCAAATCCGGACTACAGGTCATTGGCGGATCCATTAATGGGAAAATCTCATTAACTAAAAATTGGGGATCTGTTTATGCAGAAGGTAATACAGCCGGTGTATTCATAAAAGACACTGCAAATGTCGTTATTCGAGATTGGGAAATTGATCGTGCGTTTGATGGTATTCGCCTGAGAGGATCACAAAACTTTCTAATTGAAAACGTTCGCTTTAGTAATATCAGAGATGACGCCATAGAAAATGATGATGGTCTCAGCGGTACTATTCGCAATAGTATGTTTGATGGTGTTTTCGTTGGACTCAGCTTGGGGGATGCCAATACGGGAGCACAAGCACAAAAACAAGTAGTTACTCTTGATCATGTATATATACGCATGCAAAACTTCAATTATACTCCGAAAGGATCCGGTGGTCAGGAGACAATGACGCATCAATCGCCTTTCAAAATGTCGGAAAACAGCTCCCAGCTAAAAATATACAACTCCGTAATCGCAATTGAAAATGTAAACCATTCTGGGCAAGCCCGTCTTGAAAAAGCTTGGGAAAATATGATTGATGGTCGCAATAACTACTTTCTAAATTTATCAAACACCCCATTACCAAAAGATTATCCAACGCCTCCTTCAGGATGGACAATCCTTCAGGGACAAGAAGCAAGGGAGTATTGGGAACATACAGAAGCAAATTGGGAGGCAGGAAACATAGATGATCCATCCATACCTGACCCGAAACCCGACCCCGAAGATAAACCTGCAACCAAAATAGACATTGAAGGTAATGGCGAGGCAAATACACTTATTGGCACATCTAAAAACGATGTTATTTTTGGCCATGGTAATGCGGATCGTTTAAACGGTAAAGAAGGCAATGACACGCTTGATGGCGGCGGCGGCGCTGATATTTTTGAATTTGACACAGCCCTTAATCAAACCGGCATCGATACTATTTTAGACTTTAAAGCTGGCGTTGATAAAATTCATCTGGATGTAAACGTATATACAGCTCTGGGATCTATTGCACCGAACAAGACAGCGACTTTGGCACAAAAGTTTTACAAAACCGCCGCGAGAGCCGAAGATGGAAATGACAAAATCATCTATAAGTGGAATACAGGCGAATTATTCTATGATGCCGATAGCAAAGGCTCCGGCGCGGCTGTTAAAATTGCTCAGCTAGAGGCCAAATTAGATATCAGTCACAATGATTTTGTTTTATTTAATTCCAATCCTGTTAAACCAGCCGTGACAATAATGGAATTTGGATCAGTGAAAACAAATCATGATGCCATTACAGTAAAGCTTGATTACAGCTTCACGAACCCAATCGTTTTAATCACCATGACAAGTCATAATGGCACCCAAGTCGCCGTGCCGCGAATTACTGAGATAGACAATAATAGCTTTACTTTTTACACCCAAGAACCTAGCTATCTCGATGCTCGCCATGATACCGAAACATTTAGCTACGTTGTTGTTGAAAAAGGATCTTGGATATTATCCGACGGCACAAAAATTGAGGCTGGCATCTTAAATACAAATCAGCTTAGCAAGAACGGCTTCGAAGATGTCTCTTTCAATACTGATTTTGCATATAAACCGGCGGTTCTTTCTCAAGTACAAACCCATAATGGTTCAGATCTCGTTGACACGCGACAAACAGGTGCGGGTCAGGATGGATTTAAGCTTGCCATGCAAGAAGATGAGGCTGGAAATACGGGCTCACATAAATATGAAGACCTTGGATGGCTTGCGATTGAACGAGGTAGCGGCAAGAGCAATGGTCATGATTTTTCTGCTGGCTCAACCTCTGATTCTTATGATCATAACTGGAAAGATATTGTTTTCCAGGATGAATTTGATGAACTACCACAGCTTATAGCCAATATATCAAGCCATGATGGGTCAGATTCTTCATTCGTTAGAGTAAAGAATCTGGACAAAAAAGGCGCCGAAATTGCGATACAAGAAGATCAATCAAAAGATAGCGAAGTTGGACATACAACAGAAACATTTGATTTCTTCTCAATCGAAGGATCTGGTCACTTAACAGGACGCATAGATACCGATATTATTTAAAATGGCAATAATTAATGGTCTTATAAAGGGTATGGACCAAAACCTGGTGTCCATGTTCCGTCAGGTAGGCTTATGTCAGGATTTAGATCATCTATCTGGGCCTCTAAAAACTCTATCAATTTAAATGCAAATGTATTGCTATTTGGTGAAAAAATAACGCCGTAATGTAAGTTAGATTCATTAAAATCTTCAACCCATTCCTGAAAAGCGATATTTATACCGTGAGCTTCTTCAGGTGAAACGTAGGCTAGGTCTAGGTAATACGATGGCGCACGACCCATCATCGCTACGTTTAAGTCTTTTTTTGATGCCTGACCTTTCAGCAAGTTATTTCCGGATAATTGATTATAAACAGAAGAAAATGTGCATGGATTTAATCCCGCCGGTTCACCTAGATTGGTTTTGATAACTCCATGAAATTGCAGCGCATTTTCCAACGAATCTTTGGGAAATGCCTGCCTGTTTTTAGGCAGAATCTCGATTGACACATGATTGATAGGCAGAACCGGAAATGATGTGAAGGCCAGTCTGATTTTATATTCATTATCCTGTGCGCCAGATTCAGGTGAGGTTGCATGTAGATTATCTTTAACGTAGAGAGAATTATTTTCACCTATTGAAAAATAACGCGTTCCAGATGTGCATACGTCCGTTTCTAATATTTCCGTTAATCCACATGCACACAACCAAGAAGCGCATAATCCGCCAGCCATTCTTTTTATATATGTCATATTTACCCGCCTATCATATATTTGGAAAATACATAATATGCAGCTTGTTTAAAAGAAATTTTTAAAGAATAAGACTTAAGGGGCTATTTAATTTGATAAATTATAATCCAATGGCAAAATTCAATTTTCAAAGTTATATATGCAAAAAAAGCCGAAGATATATTTCCTCCGGCTTTTTTAAATAATTCTGATTTTGAGATCTTTTGTTATCTGTTAAGCAGCCCTGCTCATAGCATTCTTTGTCGCCTGAACCACTTTCTCGGCGGCATCCGCCAAATCATTTGCCGCAATGATATCGAGACCGGAGGAATTCAAAATTTTCTTACCTTCCTCAACATTTGTCCCTTCCAGACGCACAACTAAAGGAACAGAAATATCAATTTGTTTAGCTGCCGCAATAACACCCTTGGCAATGACATCGCACTTCATAATGCCGCCAAAAATATTAACCAAAACCCCTTTAACATTCGGATCGGAAAGAATAATTTTAAAGGCCGCGGTTACTTTTTCCTCATCCGCGCCGCCGCCAACATCCAAAAAGTTTGCAGGCTCGCCCCCATAAAGTTTGATAATATCCATAGTAGACATAGCCAAACCAGCGCCATTGACCATACAACCGATATTACCATCCAAAGCAACATAAGATAAATCATACTTGTGCGCCTGAAGCTCTTTCTCGTCTTCTTCAGTTTCATCACGCATTGCCGCAACATCTTTACGACGGAATAACGCATTGTCATCGAACGTCATTTTCGCATCCAGCGCCATCACTTCTCCGCCGGATACAATCATTGGGTTAATTTCCACAATCGCTGCATCCAGATCTGTATAACATTGATACAAGCTCACAAAGAACTTCACGGCTGATTTCATAGCCGCCCCTTCAAGACCAAGTGCAAATGCAATCTTACGTGCGTGAAATGGTTGCAAACCCGTGGCGGGATCTATGGCAACTTTATGAATTTTCTCCGGTGTTTTTTCTGCAACTTCCTCAATATCCATACCGCCTTCTGTGGAAGCCATTAAGGTTACACGACTCGTCGCGCGATCCAAAAGCACAGAACAGTAATATTCTTTCTCTATATCCACACCGTCCGTTACATATAAACGTTGCACTTCTTTACCTTCAGGGCCGGTCTGCTTCGTGACCAAAGTTTGTCCGATCATTGCCTCCGCCGCTTCTTTAACACCATCAATGGTTTTACAAAGGCGTACCCCGCCTTTACCTTCCGGATTATTCTTAAAATGCCCTGCCCCACGGCCACCTGCGTGGATTTGTGCCTTAACAACAAACAAGTCGCTCTTAAGCTCCTCTGCTGCGTTGACGGCTTCCGCAACACTCATAGCCGCGATCCCTTTTGGGACAGCAACATTGTATTTTGCGAGTAATTCTTTGGCTTGGTATTCGTGAATATTCATAATTTATTTACCTGACAGTTTTATAATGCGTTATAATATGAATAGCATTTAGGGCACATTTTACAACCGTCTTTTTAAGTCAAAAAAACTTAAGTTACAGGTTGTAAAATCCCAAGATTACAGTTACTTTTTGACAAACATGTGAAAAACACATATAATGATGCATATATAAGAGAGGTAGGATTATGGCAATAGATCGGGCGGCATATGGATTGGATTCAAAGGAACCTACAACAGCTGAGGATCTTCTGAGTGGAATGCAACGTAATGCGTCGATTGCTGATAATATTAATGCCGCACCTAAACCTGAAATAGAAATACACGAACAAGAATCATCAGACCTGAACAAGGCTGCATTTAAGGCCAATCCAACCACACAAAAAGAACTACGCGAAACTAGAGGCGGTGGCTATAATACGGCCCGTGATGGATCTGGCTCTACAATAGGATTAGTAAGGGAGAGAGAAGAGGGTCGCCAAAAAATGTCGCAATGGGCAGCCCTAATGGGTGTTTCCTTTTCTGCCTCTGCAATGCAGGCCCTGAGCGGATTTTCACAAGCCGCCGCCGCACATAAGCAAGCTATGCAAAAAGTAGAGGCCGCGGATACGCGCTTGGAAGATGCTCTTGCTACCGGCGATCATGATATTATTAGTCAAGAATTATTCAATCGTGAAAGAACTGGCTATGAAGCTGAAAGCTTGGAAGTCGAGGTACTTACATCATTTTATGCTTTTGCGGAAGAAGCTGCCACACCAACGAATAGTGCGGCTGATATACGTGAAGAAGGTCGCAAGTACTTAGAAGCAAACTCGGAAGATAGAATTGAAATTTACAACAACATGTCTCCCGAGGCTAGGGCTGCGATAGATCAAACAAGAGTAGACATTGGTGAATTGGCCGTTGTCGATGGTGCATGTACATTCCCAACTGAAGGAAGCCCTCTTGACGTTGCCCAAAGGACTTTGGGAAAATCTTTATTAGGGCCCGACATTTCTAAAATGGATCTCTCCGCGCCGAATGATGAAGTAGAGAGTCAAAATATCGCGCAATCTCAGTCAACACCGCCGCCTATAGATTTTCTTAATGGCGATATTGCCGAAATGGATCTTACGCCATCACTCCCACCAGCAGAAGAGCCTGTAGCATCAAATGTTCTTTCTTTTAATCCAATAAGCGACTCAGCATCAACCGCTGCCGCTTTAGGTGGTGGTTTAGCAGATGAGAATGGCAAAACTGCGGAAGTCTTCTATATGGCCAACACAGCCGCTCCGTCTGTAATGCAACCCGGTGACCCGGCATTTGACCGAATCAATCTAAATCACGATAATTATGATAAAGGTCCGGATTTAGCTATGGGCGGTATGGGCCTTTAAGACTTCAATGTAAATTCAAAAAAACCGGCATATGCCGGTTTTTTTAATGTGTGCGATAAAATTTAACACTTCAACGAAAATATACTAAGCCGCAACCTTTTCCATTGCTTCTGTCAATTCCTTTACCGATTCAACTGAATTATCAAACATAGCCTGCTCATCGGAATTAAGTTTAATTTCGATGATTTTTTCAACGCCATCTTTTCCAATTATAACCGGCACGCCAATATACATATCGTTGATACCATATTCTCCATTTAACTTTGCGGCACATGGAAGAACGCGTTTTTTATCCTTCAGATAACTTTCCGCCATCACAATCGCTGAAGATGCAGGAGCATAATATGCGGAACCCGTTTTTAAAAGCGCAACAATCTCGCCGCCCCCCTTTCGTGTACGGTCAACAATCGCGTCAATTTTATCCTGTGTCGTCCAACCCATATCTACCAGATCCGGAAGCGGAATACCTGCGACTGTTGAATAACGTACCAATGGCACCATCGAATCACCATGACCGCCCAAAACAAAGGCGGTCACATCCTCAACGGATACACCAAATTCATCTGCAAGGAAGTAACGGAAACGCGCCGAATCAAGCACCCCCGCCATACCGACAACTTTGCTTGCATTAAAGCCTGTAACCCGCTGCATGACCTCTACCATCACATCTAATGGGTTGGTAATGACAATCACAAACGCATTAGGAGCATATTTTTTAATATTCTCACCCACAGTGCGGATAATACCTGTATTGATTCCGATCAAATCATCGCGGCTCATGCCCGGCTTGCGGGGGATACCTGCAGTCACAATAATCACATCCGAGCCTTCGATTGCGCTGTAATCATTTGAACCGGTGAAATTACAATCGAACCCTTCCACGGGTGATGATTCTGCCAAATCCAAGCCTTTACCTTGCGGAATACCTTCGGCAATATCAACCATGGCCACATCGCCAAGATCCTTTAGCCCTGCAAGGTGGGCAAGCGTGCCCCCGATCATTCCTGCGCCGATTAATCCGATTTTTGAACGTGCCATAATATATAGACTCCTTTAGAATTTTTTATTATTGAACCACAAACTCAGCCAAAGGAAAACAACGTTATTTTTATCTTTGATATTTCACTTTGCCTGACTTTGTTTTACGTTAATCCTATACAAAATAATCCGAAGGAAAAAATATGTTTGATTTGACAGGAAAAACAGCACTCGTCACAGGCGCAACAGGCGGCATTGGTGATGCCATCGCCAAAGCTTTAGCCGCGCAAGGCGCAAAAGTTGGGCTTTCCGGACGCAATGAAAGTAAGCTTGTGCAGCTAAAAAACGAGATTGGCGATGACGCTTTTATCTTGCCTGCTGATCTATCCGCGGACGGGGCAATTGATGATCTGGTCAAACGTGCGGAGGAATCTTTGGGTCAAATTGATATCCTTGTTAATAATGCCGGTTTAACCCGTGATGGTTTGTCCATGCGTATGAAAGACGATGATTGGCAAGAGGTTTTGGACGTCAATTTATCTGCTACATTTAAACTGGCACGTGCTGTTCAACGCGGCATGATGAAACGACGTTTTGGGCGCATTATTAACATCGCCTCTGTTGTGGGGGTTACAGGCAACCCCGGTCAATGTAACTACGTTGCCTCAAAAGCCGGAATGATCGGCTGGTCAAAAGCAATGGCCGCCGAAGTCGCAAGTCGTGGTATTACAATTAACTGCATTGCACCTGGTTTTATTGCTACCGCAATGACAGATGCATTGACAGATGATCAAAAAGATAAAATTAACAGTACCATCCCCATGGCAAAAATGGGATCATCCGAAGATATCGCGGCCGCCACCGCCTATCTGGCCAGCGATGAAGCGGGATATATCACAGGCGCGACTATTCATGTAAATGGTGGCATGGCAATGATATAGAAACAGATATCTTATTCTACATCCGGCATCGGGAGCATATTCGGGTCAAATGGTTCGGCATGACCCGATGCGGATCTTGGCGGGTTTTTGGGTGGTGCCGGTCTATTGTCGCCCCTATGCCTACCTTCTGTTTCAGATAGCACATGATCAAATCCGTCGCCTCGCTTGCCGCCGCCGCGCATAAGGTATCCTGCAAAACGTCTACGATCCTCTGCCTTTAGTTCTGTTGCAATCAGACCTGTCTTTTTTGCCTGTGCTTGCAACATTTTATAGCGAACTTCATTTAATTTAGAGACCGCATCTTGATACAACTGCGGATCAAAAGTCTCTTCGTTCAGTGCATCGCGCACAGCTTGCTTGGCTTCTCGTGCCTCCCCAAAAAGGCCGCGAATTTCGGCCTTGGATTGCTCAAAAGCGCCGTCAATACGCGAACGGACATCCTCAGGTAGAGAGGCAATTTCACGTTGAAAATCACGGTGGTTAAAGTGCTTAAATAACCGGTACGACCCGCCGCCCATTAACCCCAATAAAATAATATTTAACAGGATTGAAAGCGTAAAAATAATTTTCAGCTTCTTATTCATAAGGTCTCCACATAATAGGAATTATCAACCGCATACAAGATATCTTGCTCATTAACTGTCATGGCTTCAATTGAATTAAACCCAAAATCCATTCCGATCCCTGCAAAAAAACTCACGATAAATAACGCACTAAGTACCAAATAAGGACGCGGAAGTATCAGCATCATCCAGATGCCCGCATTTTGCCCACCCTGCTGAGCATTGGCGATAATACGCGCTGCCAAATCATGCGGTGTTGGCGGCGATAACCTTGTCCCTAATATATTTTGGTTAAATTCATGCTTCATATCAACTCGGCTTTCTTTCGATCATTATTTGATAAAGCGATTTTTTTGCCCGCATTAATAATGATTCCATTGCTTTAATACTTACATCCATAATTTCGGCGGCATCTTTCTGCCTTAAATCCTCATAAAAACATAAATTTAATGCTTGTTGCTGACGCTCGGGTAAATTGCTAATCGCCTGCTCTAATTCAATCTTTGCGACTTTTTCTTCTAATTCATGCAGAGGAATATTCGGATCATTCATACTCTGCTGCATTAAATAATCATAATCAGGAATTGGCTTTTTCTTACGTAACATATCGATGGCCCTATTCATTGCCACCCGTGTCAACCAAGTGCGGAAACTGGCGCCTTTGGTCGAGTCAAATAAAGATGGCTTATGCCAAAACTTTAAAAAGACATCCTGAACCACATCCTCTGCCTCTTGCGTATCGGGATATGTACGCCAAACAATGCGATAAAGATAATCAGTATGTCTGTTTACAAGCATTGCAAAGGCCTCGGAGTGACCTTTTTGCACCTGAAGAACCAATTCTTCATCTGAATCGTCTGAATAAAATTCCATGATGCAAAAAGATACACGCTTATTTTAGTTTATTCTACGGGCTTGTCAGACATTTTTTCTTTATGCGCTTTCCGTTTTTCACGCATGGCTTCTTTTTTTGCCTTCATTTCTTCATGCGTGACAAAACCATCGCCATCGGCATCTAATTTAGAAAAACGATCTTGTGATGCGGCTTGATGCTCTTCCAAGCTAATTTTACCATCACCATCCGTATCCATTTTTGCAAAATGCTCGGCTCCTCTTGCTTTATGGCCTTTCCCGCCTTCATGGGGCTCCGCATTAGCAAGCGTTCCGAGAGACGCCAAAGCCATGGTTCCGATTGCGAAACTAGCTAGTAATGTTTTTGAAAATGTCATAGGTAATCCTTTCATAAGTCATTTGGTTATACTTATGTTACGAATAAAAGCCAATAATCCTTCGAAAAAATTTAATGTAGTTCTAATAACATACAACGCGCCGAACCACCGCCATATGTTTCAATGGTGGAAATATCACTATAGATAATATCATCGGTGTATTTTAACAAATCCGATTTTTGTGTGTCTGTATACGCCGTGTAAGCCGCTTTAGACATAACCAGAATTTTTTGATTATCGCGCCCTCTCACCTCCAGAGTATTTCCACAAAAACTCTTTAATTGATCCATCGAAATATCGACTATGGCACGATGTTTTTTTAATTTTTCCAAAACACGCCCGCGATCCTCTTCTATAATGCAGGAGCTACAAATCCCCGCAACATCCGTGCCGATATACATCAAAACATCCGTATGATAAACGGGCTTTCCAACGTGGTTCTTGGTTTGAAAAAAAACAGGCTCAAATTCAAAATGACGACACCATTGTGCCGCCAATTCCTTATTCGTGCGCGGTGATAAGGCGATATATGCAACTCGATTAACACGGTCAAGCCAATGAGATCCGGTACTTTCCAGGAAACGCCCCTCTAATTCTTCATGAGATAAATCAAGCGCCACATCATAAGAACGCCCAAGATATTCCATGATATCTTCACGGCGCTCAATCCGTCTATTTTTCGCTAACATTGGATATAGAACCATACGCCCGCCCGATAAAGTGGCAACCCAATTATTACAAAATATATCATCCGGTGATTCTTTTTGACCAAGTGCAGTGACCACGATGACGCCTGCCTCAATTAATCGATCACGCAAGCCCCTAAATTCTATAACGGACTTTTGCTGAACAGACGAGATGTCCTTTGGGTCATCTTCCTGATAAGTATTGGTTTCCATGGTTTGCGGGTTAGAATGAAAGCCTGCTGGCTCCATCATCATTATTTTATTGGTTGTCTGCAGCATCAATTGATCCAAATTTTTGTTTTACTTGTTCAAGATAAGTATGCTCTCGCTTCCAGAGTTCTTCTATATCTTTTTTCCTTCGTAGGGCATGTTTTTCCATACGTCCCGTATAAGGGAAAAAATGAATACGGCGACAACTTTCGCCCCCGACATCCTTTGTAATCATGCGAAGTCCTTTATCCATGATCTCTGTTTGCGCGAAAATAATATTCTTCAGCCCCATGTCAAATTCATCATTCATTAAACTCGCGCCGCCAGACAAGCGGATATTGATCCGTTTTTTCCCTGCCCCCTTCGTCTTAAGGGCATTAATAAGCCCTTCCAAAGGAGCCTTTGCATAATCAATGATCAGGTCACTATCACGCTGATTTTTCTTAAAATTCATAATTAATTCTTCTGGAATGAAGATATGTGCTAGCCCGCCAACATGCGCTTCGACGTCATACATACATACAATAACGCCAGCACCTGTCTCGGCGACTAAAATTTCATCCGCACTATCAGAAAAGATAAAATTTCCCGGCAAAACCAAATGCTGCTTCTGCCAGTATTTTTTAGAAAAATAACTTTGGTAATTCGAATGGACTCGTCGTTCTTCTGTCATAGTGTTATTATAACCTATACTATTTAATAACTTATTATGAGGTAGATTTTTCTTGGCTAAATGCGAGTTAAATAGTCTTTATAGGCGACTTCCAACCCCTCTTTAAGTTCTATTTTAGGAAACCACCCTAAATTATTTACTTTGCAATTATTGAGCACTTTTCGGGGTGTTCCATCCGGTTTTTTGGAATTAAATGTAATTTCACCTTTAAATCCTGAAATATCTGCCATCATATGAGCCAAATCTGACATATTTATCTCCTGCCCCGACCCCACATTGATCGGCATTTCCTCGTTATAATGCTCGAGAATACAGATCAAACCTTCCGTTAAATCATCCACATTCAGAAACTCTCTCAGGGGCGTGCCAGTCCCCCAGAACTCTATATGTGATTTTCCCTGACGTTTAGCGTCTTCAAACTTCATAATCATTGCGGGAATAACATGCGAATTTTCAGGGTCATAGGTATCTCCTATACCGTATAAATTACACGGCATGGCAGAAATAAAATTGCACCCATATTGGCGCCGATACATTTGGCACATCTTTATTCCTGCGATTTTAGCAATCGCATATGCTTCATTAGTCGGCTCCAGATAGCCCGATAAAAGCGCATCTTCTTTAATTGGCTGCTCCGCTAATTTTGGATATATACATGAGGAGCCTAGTAGTAAAAGCTTTTCAACATCATACTTATGAGCCGCATGGATCACATTCGCCTCAATCATTAGATTGTCATATAGAAAATCAGCCGGATAAGTTGAATTTGCGCCGATACCGCCAACCTTTGCCGCACAAAGAATTATAATCTCTGGCCGGTGTATAGACATCCATTGATCCACGTCGGCGCTATTTCGCAAATCCAGACTGGCCCTATCAACTGTTAGGGGCTTAATATGATCTTTTGCAAATCGGCGCATCAAAGACGAACCAACCATACCATTATGCCCTGCCACCCATATTCTCTTATGTTTCAAATCATGCGGCATTTTCTGCTTTCAGAATGATTGTCTCAGCACGTTTATTTTGAAGAGCAAATCTCATGTCTTCTTCAACCATTTCTGATATTAAATCATCAAAAGACACCGCAGGCTGCCAACCTAATACTTCCCTTGCTTTGGATGCATCACCGCATAAATGATGAACGTCATTGGGTCTATATAAATCACGATTAATACGCACTAAAACCTTGCCGGTTTTTTGGTCTCTCCCCTGCTCCTCCGTAAAACGTCCCTGCCAGGTGATATTAATATTTACAACCTTAAATGCCGCTTCTACCAAGTATCTTACGCTATGGGATTCGCCCGATGCCAAAATATAGTCATCCGGTTGATCTTGCTGTAACATCATCCACATACCACGCACATAATCAGCCGCATGCCCCCAATCACGGCGGGCATCAAGATTTCCAAGTTCGAGGATATTTTGTGTTCCGACTTTTATGGCGGCAACAGCTTTGGTGACCTTGCGCGTGACAAAATCTTCCCCTCTCAAGGGGCTTTCGTGATTGAATAAAATCCCGTTTGAGGCATGGAGCTTATATGACTTCCTAGCAATTTGCACCATTGAATAGGCATATAGCTTTGCCGCTGCATAGGGGCTGCATGGCACCATATTTGTTGTTTCACATTGCGGCGCCGGTGCATTCCCAAATAATTCAGATGAACTCGCTTGGTAAAATCTGGCATTTGGGCATAACAAACGCATCGCCTCTAAGAGACGCGCCGTGCCCAATCCATTGACATTTGCAGTATATTCCGGTGCATGGAAGCTGAAACCAACATGACTTTGCGCCGCTAAATTATATATTTCATCCGGTTGAACCGTCATTAAAACACGGTGCAAACTAGCCCCGTCCAACATATCCCCATCATGTAACGTTAGGTGAGGATGGTCCAAAACATTAAACAAACGCCCCTTACACTCGACCTCGCCGCGTGGCACTATACCGTGAACCTTATAACCTTTATCAAGTAAAAACTTTGTAAGATAAGAACCATCCTGACCCGTAATACCTGTAATCAGTGCCTTTTTCAAAGTTGTTGCTTTCAAGTGGTTAAAGAATAACCAAATTTTGCACCTTTGATTTTAAATTGCAACGTAAAATGAGGAAGATTGACATTAAAAAGATACCATAATGCCATATATAACGTGAAAAGATATGCTCAAAAAATCACTTAGATATATTAATTAGAGTTTAAAGGAAGTATCCAAGTTAGGTTCTTTAATGCTCGGCTCCTCTCCAATAGTGCTGGAAGCCGGATTTATGGCGCGCGCCCATCCCTGAGAATTCGAACCTCGTACAGATGCATTCACACCCATAATTTCTGCTGAAAGCGTTGGATTAACTGGCGCTCCAGAAGAAGATGCCATGGTTAAACGTTCTCCGCCACTAACTATTTCTTCTAAAGACATTCCTACGTTAATACTCATGATACTATCCCCTGTACTTCAATTTGCGCCATATGTGTGATTTCGTGAGGCAATGGCTGATTATCTTTTTCTTCAAACGCAATCATTCCTACCTGTGTATGTTCTAGTAATCTTTGATAGACATCCTGATCGCTATAGGCAACTTTTGCAAATACCTCATAATCCGCCGCAAATGATATTTCTTCCGTTGTAAAGGATAAATTCAATATGCTGGCATCAGGAAGTTTTTCCGGGACAACGATGATAATGGTTCTGTCAGAGCCGGTAATAAAATAGCAATGCTCAAACATATCATCTTTCCTCATCTAAATGTCCTATTTTAAATAATATGATAGAGAGAAACTCTTAAGAAAATTTAAAGATCTTAAGATAATTAAATATTGTGGACACCTTTAAACCGCGTATTTTCTAGCTTGCTCCAAGTTAATAATTTAAATATGATCCTAATTATGTCTGATCCTTTATTTTTTGATAATAACTCCTCTAATAATCGTTTAATGCAAAAGCTTAAATCGATGAATCCTTATATTATTGGCATCCTGTCAATTGGCATGCTGTTTATAATCACCCTCTCTATCTGGGCATTTTACCCCTCGGAAAAAAATGATCTTGACTCGCTACCTGTCATTTATGCAGAAAAGCAGCCTGCACGCATTAAACCCGATGAACAAATCACTGAAAATTCAGCAGATTATAATAGTCGTATTTACAACACTTTTGGACAAAATACTCCGCCACAGAGAATTGAAAACTTATTAAAGCCACAAGATCACGCCGAGCAACCATTGCCGAAAGAAGAGCTTTTTGCCGGTATACGTCCGGAAATTAAAGAATCTCTTCCTGAAAATAATACTGTAGTTATTACAGACTCACCTAAGATCGTTAACAGCCCCAGCCAATCTGAATTAGAAGATAGCCAAGTAATAACAGATACGCCGTTGCCACAGTCTCCTGATAATAAGATAGCTGTAGATATAACAGTTACAGAAAAAAAGCCGGTCCCCGGTATTTTTGCGAATAATGTTCCTGAGAATAATCCTGAGGACGATGATGTGAGTGGAATAACTGAACAAATAGAAACGCCACAAAAAATAGAAGAAACCGAGCCCGCTGCAGGGCTTTCAACGGCAGCTAATGAAATTAAGACCGCCGCAACTAATGAGATCAAACCGCAGCAAAACGGTACACATTACGTGCAATTAGCAAGCATTAAAGATCAAGCACAAACGACAACTTCTTGGTCAAAATTAACTATGCAGCATAGTGATTTGAAGAACGTGACTTACCGAACCGAGAGCGCCGACATTGCAGGAAAAGGTACTTTTTATCGCATTCAAGCCGGACCATTTAGTAAGCAAGATGCTGAAAAACTTTGTGAGAAAATAAAATCACAATTCGGCAGCTGTTTTGTAACATCTAAATAATCTGCCGATATGTCTCTTCCCGTTGTTTTTTCACTTTCAGGTCCAAAGATCACAGACGAAGAACGGCATTTTTTTGCGCAGACGGCGCCCTCTGGCTTTATTTTATTCAAAAGAAACATAGAATCGCCCCTTCAACTTAAGAAGCTTATTGCCCAATTAAAATCCATCAACAATGAAAATTGCGATATTCTAATAGACCAAGAAGGTGGTAGAGTTCAAAGAATGTCCGCACCCCATTGGAATAAATATCCCTGCATGAATGAATGCAAAGAGAAAACCTCTCTAGAGAACGTGATTGGCGAACTTGCTAAAGATTTAGTTGATGTGGGCATCACGATGAACTGTGCCCCGGTTCTGGATGTTTTACAAAAGGATACTGATAATTCCATTGGGGATCGCGCATTTTCAGATAATGCGGATCTTGTTACGGATCTTGGAGAAATTGCGTGTCAAAAATTTTTAGATGGTAAAATCACCCCGATTGTTAAACACTTGCCCGGACACGGCCGTGCTAAAGTCGATAGCCATGCGGAATTACCCTATATTGACACCGCCATGGATGAATTAAGACGATGTGACTTCGTGCCATTTCAACGGCTTTTTGCCCATCCATATTTGGGGGCTAAAGTACATGGGATGGTGGGACATTGCCTTTATTCAGCGATTGATGAAGATTACCCTGCTTCACTATCGAAAACGATTATTCAGGATATCATCCGCGGGGAAATTGGCATGCCATCAGAACAATTACTTTTTAGTGATGATCTGTCTATGGGTGCATTGGCGCGTTATGGTGATGTTGCCACGCGCGCGGAATTATGCTTGCAGGCGGGATGTGACATTGCGTTATATTGCGCGGGACATCTGGACGATATGCAAGCCATTGCGCGTAAATTGGGCGCTTAGACGGCGCCACTCCCCCTCATATTTATATTAACTGTTTAATTCGAAGCCCCGACATTGGTTGTTGCTAACGTGCTTATATAAGTTATGAGATGTTGAAAGTACATAGTTATAAAAAAAGCCCCGCAATATGCGGGGCTTTCTTAATTTCAATCTAACTAAATCAAATTAGAATTTGTAAGCGGCACGAACGTAACCGTTATGTCCGTCATAGTCTTCTTTGATTTCGTAATCATAGTTCACTGAGAAATCCCAGTTCGCTGTTGTGTAGAACTCAAGACCAGCGCCAACGTTGAATGTGCTTTGTTGCGCATCAAAACCTTCTGTTGTAAAGCGTGTAGCCAAACCAGAATAGTTAGATGTTGATTCAACTTCGTCACCGATGAAGTCATAACGGTATGAAGCGTGTAGTTTAGGCTTCAAGAAAGAACCGTCTGCATTTTGGTGCAGATAACTTGCTTCGGCACCAAGACCAGCTTCAAGGATTTGCATGTTGTCAGTATCAACATTAACCAAGCATGCTGTGCTTGCCGCTGCACATGTTTCTGAATAATTATCAGTATCAATGTGCTGGAAGTTCAACATAGCGATTGGTGTCAATGTGAAACCATTATCCATGTCAAAATCACGACCAGTTTCAAGTCTTGCGAAGAACACGTCAGAGTCAACATCAGCTGAGCCTGTAGTTGTAGTACCTGCAACGTTAGCAACTATGTTTGAGCGAGTTTGATCACCACTATTCATCGCGTAACCAATTTGGCCATTAATGTAAGTGGCTGAGTCCCAAGTGTAATCACCATAAAGAGCGATTTGGTATGTATCGATCTCTGTATTGGTTCTGTTTACATTGTCGGAATCAACTTCAGTATCTGCATAAGTAAATGCAAGACCCCAAACCCAATCTTCAGCCAATGTCTGAGTATCCATACCAACTGTTACACCGTAACCGTCAACATCATATCCAGAAACACCGTCGCGGGCATCTTGATCACCAGTTGAACCGAAAGCTTTCGCCCATAGTTGCAGACCGTGTGTCATGTTACCAGCAGCCATACCTGTTCCATCGTCTTGACGAAGAGAAGCCATACGCTCACCAGTGATACCCAATGAAGAGTTTGTTACAGTTGAAACTACACCTACTTGTGCTGCACCATCAACTGTAGGTGCTAGACCTTCAGCAATGCTTCGTGCAGACGTTGCTGATGTTGCTGCAAGTAAGTTGCCACGTTGTGTCAGCAAGCCACCTGTTACAACAGCACTATCTGTAAGAGCTTTAGCAGCCCCACCAAAGTTAGTACCAATAACTGTGTTTGCGTCCAAAATGTTGGCTGTAGCACTTAATGCTGTATTGCTTGATGCATTATCAACCAAGTTAACCAAAGCTGTATCCAAGAAAACAGCTGTTGGGGAAGCTGCAGAAAGCGCACCATCAAAATCAGATGCAGCGTTTGCATTTCCTATAAAGTTAATAACTTGACCATTTGTTAATGCAGCAGAATCTGTACCAATTGTGAAGTTATTTGTACCAACAAGAGTTACAGTGTTACCACCAGCGTTAATAATACCGTTAGCTGTATCAAGATCGATTGTACCGTTATTAATCGCATTAAAGGTATTTGTTCCACCAGCTCTACCGAATGTCGCAGAATCACCAAGAACGATTTGGTTACCAATGTTCACTGTTGAATTTGACGCAGCACCGATAGATACCAATGTGTTACCAGACAATGTTGTTGTTGCAGCAGCTGTTGCAATTCCAGTTGTCAAAGTACCATCAATACTTAGAGTTCCAGCAGCAGCATCAATTGTTGCATTGTTTGTTGTACCAGAAACACTTAAAGTACCATCAATATCAATGTTACCAGCATCTTCAAGAACATCAACCTGAACGCCCGTTGTATTTAAAGCCAAAGTACCATCAACATCAATACCAGCAGTCGCCGCATTATTAGTTGAATCTGTAAACAAATCAGCTTTCAGAGTTGCAGTTGAACCTGTACCCACCGTGAACAGACCAAGACCTGCACCAGCTGTACCAATTTGGCTATCAAACGTTGTACCGCCTGTACCAATTACATTAACAACACCTTCACGGTTAGTTGCAGTTACTGCGCCAGTTACAGTCTGTGCAGATGTACCATCAAACGTCACGATTGATGTGCCATTACCTGCGCCATCTGTTAATGCGATAGCACCTGTTACGTTACCAAAGATAGTTGCAGTTGAATCAACAGCAGCACCTGTAGAAGCTGTAACAGTTAAATCACCAACAACATTGCCATTAAAATCGGCAGTAGACGCACCAGTTGCGGCCGTATAACCAACACCGATGTTTGTTGCATCAACGTTACCATTAAAGACAGCATTACCAGCACCAGCAGCAACATCAACAGCACCAACAGCAGCAGTACCAACCTGTACCAATGCAACTGATTTTGCAGTTGTACCAACGTTATTTGCAAACGTTGCTGTGCTTGTTGTGTTATTTACGTACACAGCACCTTCGCCATCAGATTCACCCGTAATTTCACCAGTGATAGCCTGAGCTGTTGATCCATCAAGAGCCAAAACAGCGTTGATAGTAGGAGCATCGCTTGATGTGTTATCTTGATCTAGAACAATCGAAGCCGCTGTCAGGTTGCCAGAAAGGTTAACAGTTGAAGTGTTTGACTGCGTACCGTTGTTCGCATCGTTTGAGCGAATTGTCAAAGTACCCGTGCCAAGATCAACATTACCGTTCAAATCAACAAGAAGACTTTCATCGTTATCACTATCTTCAGTGCGTGGAACGAAAATCAGGTTAAAACCAGCAGCGTCGCCTTTAGAGATATCGCCTGTGATTGTAATCGCAGCTTCAGCGTTGTCAGCATCGCCAGTAATAGTCAATGTATCGCCGTTTGCAGTTGCAGCAGCAGTAATTGCGCCCGCAGTTGCAGCAGCAGCCGCGTTACCAATAGTTTCTCCGTTTGCAACATTAAGAATAGCGGGACCATTTACAAATGTAATGTCATGCGTGTCAAAATTCGCTGTATCGCCCGTGTCGCGCGCAGTACCAGCTGTTGCAGCATCATTATCCTCGTCAAACAAGAACTCGCCAGCAGCGAATGCAGGCGAAACGCCGATTGCCACAACGGCCGTACCCGCTAGTAGAAGTTTTTTAAAGTTCGTCATAATTGTATTCTCCTTAATTTCGAACAAAGTTAAGTTTAGTAGTTAAAAATAAAACGCATTCATAGAATTGATTCGTCTATATCGTGTTGAAAATTTACCTGCCTTATTAGAGTCTGCCAAGAGCCGCTTCTCAATTATTTTCTGTTTTTTTGTTGTTGTTGCAAAATTGCACCACCTGACACATGCATAAAAAAATCTCCGGTGAACGTTATAAACCGGAGATTCTTAAAATTTTATTAAAATTGTATATTTACTTTGGCAGTTCGCTTAGCGCTTTTGAGAACCCTTCCAGAGTGATTGGAAGATTGACCTGTTGCCCCTTTGCGCTGAGGAATGAGATTGAGGCCTTTGCCCCTTTTTTCATTTCATCAATAATACCATCGGATAATTTCACCACAGATACGCAGCCAATATCAGTACAATATCTGTAATCAAATTGATAAACGCGCCCTTCGTCGATTTGCATTTTTACGCCGGCGGACAATAACACGCCAAGAGGTAGGATCACAATGCCGCGCGCCTCGCCTTCGGCATCTTCTGGGTAACCGATCAGAAATTCGGCGAATCTTTTGCCGGTTTCCTGTTCATTTAAGCGCTGAACGATTTGACAATATTTTGTCGTCTCCTCCGAATCGGCCTTTGGAACATCATTACAGCGCACATTCCAAGGGCGTGCCGTTCCGGATGCTGCCTGCTGTTTGTTTTTTTGTGGCTCTTGCTCTGTCTCCGCAGCGACGGCCTGTTTAACCGGGCCATCCGAGTCGCCAATCGAAAACCACAGAGCGCCGCCCGCCAATAGAATTAAACCAAGTATTGCAATAATCATTTGTCTGTTCATACCCCCAATATGTATCGTCATGATTTACTGGTCAAGTGCGATATAATGTTAAAGAGCGCTTGATTTTTATTTTGCGCCCTGTCACGTTGATATTTATGAGCGACTCACCTGACATGCTACGTTATGATAAAATGGTAGAACACGCCCTTCGCGGTGTGGTTAAACGTGCGATTGAAAATGTCATCGAGGAAGGCGAGCTTCCCGGAGACCATCATTTTTACATCACTTTTCTAACCGAATATCCCGGCGTTAAAATCCCTGAATACCTTAAAGAGCGTTACCCAGGGGAAATGACCATTGTTCTTCAATATCAATTTTTTGATTTATATGTGGATGATGAGAAAATGCAGGTAAAACTGTCTTTTAATAATATCCCCGAGCTTTTGACGATTCCCCTATCTGCGATCAGTATTTTTGCGGATCCTTCGGTAAATTTTGCACTACAATTCCAACCTGTTACCGACGATTTACATGACAGCTTGCTTGATGCATTGGATGAGATTGATGGCGGCGAAGATGACAACACGCCAGATGATTCCGATAAAAAATCAAAGAAGAAAAGCACTGGCAAGAAGAAAAAAGACGGAAACAGCGGAGATAGCGGCCAAGTTATTTCTTTGGATAGCTTCCGTAAGAAAGACTAGCTTTCTGCCGATATGATTCCTTTTTTAGCCAAGCCCCTTACTGTTAAAATCATCCGCGAAGATTTTTTTGATTCTAACCGAGACCGTAAAGTTCCCGTTAAAATATACGTCCCTCAAGGTGAAGATAAAAATAAAAAATATCCCTGCATTTTATGGAGTCACGGCCTTGGCGGCGGACGAGACGGCGCGGCGTTTTTAGGACGATTCATGGCGGAGCAAGGGTTCATAATGGTTCACATGACCCATATTGGCACAGATACAAGTATATGGGAGGGCAAGCCCGGCCATCCTTGGGATGTTATTCGCAAGCATCACATATCCCGCCACGTCTCATTGGAACGCTTTAGAGATCCGTCTTTTGTTCTTGATGACATGAAGCGCCGCGCCGATGCAGGGGAAGCGCCATATACTCTTATTGATTTTGAGCGAATTGGGATGTCTGGACATTCATTTGGCGCGGTCACAACTCAAATTATGGCTGGCCATAAGCTGGGCAAAGGAAAACGATTATATTCCATGCGCGACAAGCGATTTAAGGCAGGCTTACCCTACTCACTTGGCCCAACATATAATCAGACAGAGCCGCCAGACCGAATCTACGGCCCGATTGGCATTCCTATGCTATATATGACAGGTACCAAAGATGATTCGCCCGTATCAGGACATGATTACACATCCCGATTAGTCATCTTTGACAATGCAAGCGGCCCCGATCAACATTTATTAGTTCTGAATGAAGGTGATCATATGGTTTTCGCAGGATCACGCGGAGGCTTAAAAGACACGCCGTTTCGTGAATTACATGAAAGTATTATACAAAACATGAGCTTGGCATTTTGGCGCGCCTATCTGGAAGATGATCATAACGTGAAAGCATGGCTGCATGGAGACGGCGCCCAGAGCTACTTGGGTGATAATGCCGCATTAAAAATGCGTAACATTGACGATTAAATCGTCTATTTATATACACTAAGCCGTGGACAATTAGATTTATAAGAACATAAAGCCTGTGATCATCATTAAAAGCTAGCGTGAGCATTATGCTGCATCACCGCGCTGCGATACCAATAACTATTATTTTAAAACGTTTATATAGGGGCCGTAAAACTTGACTCTGCCGCCACTTTTCTAAAAAGTAGATATTATTGAAACTTAAACTAACTGCCAAAGGAGAAATTACGATGGCTTCACACCCAAAATTCATGATCAAACAAGCTAAAAACGGTCAGTTTTACTTTAATTTGACGGCAAAAAATGGGCAGGTTATTGCATCGTCTGAAATGTACACAACCAAGTCAGCTTGTGAAAACGGTATTGCGTCCGTAAAAGAAAATGCCCCTGCCGCCGAAACAGAAGAAGTATCAGCTTAAGTACATTTTTTTATAAAAAAATTATAAAAAAGAGTTCATAGGTGCAAAAGATTCAATCTTTTGCACCTTTTTCTTGCTTTGCGCCTACTATCATCTATTTTGTAAGCCATTATGAACAATGCCATTGAAATCAGAGATTTAAAGAAAACTTATCCCGCACAGGGTAAGAGCCCCGAAAAAGTCGCATTAAAAGGGGTATCATTAGACATCCCGCGCGGCAGCATGTTCGCACTGCTCGGCCCAAACGGGGCGGGAAAGTCCACCATTATTAATATCATGGCGGGATTGGTGATGAAATCAGAAGGGGTCGTCAACATCTGGGGCACGGATATTGATGAAAATCCACGTCAATCACGAGCAAATATAGGTATAGTCCCTCAAGAAATTGTGATGGATCCATTTTTTTCCCCCGCCAGAGCGCTGGAAATTCAAGCCGGATTCTATGGCATTGCGCCAAAAGATAGAAAAACTGCCGAAATTTTGGAAATGGTCGGCTTATCAGATAAAGCTAATTCGCATATGCGCTCGCTTTCTGGCGGGATGAAACGACGTTTGATGGTCGCAAAAGCGATGGTTCATATGCCGCCAATTTTAGTTTTGGATGAACCAACAGCCGGCGTAGATATCGAATTGCGTCGCCAGTTATGGGCGAATGTTAAAGAGTTAAACGCACAAGGTATGACCATTCTGCTAACCACGCACTACTTGGAAGAAGCGCAAGAATTATGCGACAAGATTGCGATTATCAATCATGGCGAAGTCGTTGCTTGCGAAGATACAGAAACGCTATTGGGGCGAATTAATAATAAAGAGATTACTTTTCGTTTAGATCGTGAATTCGACGATGTGCCGGAAGCACTTAAAGCCTTTGGCGCGGTTAAAGAAGGTAAGCGCCGTGTAAAAATTCTGTTCAGTCCAGAAGAGACCGAAGTCGGGCAAATGATTGATGCCATTCAAAAATCAGGATTTGGCATCAGCGATATTTCAACAGAAGATTCCGATTTGGAAGATGTGTTTTTACAAATCACACGCAGCTAATCCTATATCTGGTGTCTGTTATTAATGACAAGCGAACAGAATCTCTTTATAAAAAAAACATGTCCGACTTTGTTGAAGATCCGCCGCGCGATGCGATAAGCGCCGAGATAGCGCAAGCTGACGCGCTTTTGCTGGATATTGATGGATATGCAGGGCCAATTGATGTGTTGCTGGATTTAGCGCGGAAACAAAAAGTAGATTTGATGCAGATCTCCATTTTACAACTGGCGCGTCAATATCTGGTTTTTATTGAACGCGCAAAGGCGCATAATTTGGAATTAGCGGCGGAATATCTGGTGATGGCGGCGTGGCTAGCTTATCTGAAATCACGTATGTTGCTGCCCAAAGAAAATACTTTAGAAGAAGCCTCCGCCGAAGATATGGCCGAAGCCCTAAGCTTTCAACTCCGTCGTTTGGAAGCCATGCAAAATGCGGGGCAAATGTTAATGGATCGTCCGCGACTGGGAGACGGTATTTTCGCACGCGGTATGAGTGAAGGCCTAAAAACAACCACCTCAATAACTTATGATGTTTCCCTAATTGATATTCTGAAAGGATATGGCGATATTAAGTTCCGTAAAGATAGCCAGAATTATGATTTGCCGGTTTATCAATTAATGTCGATGGATAATGCCATGATACGAATGACTAAAATGCTGGGGCGATTACCAAAATCAGGCATGAACAGCGTATGGGCCACACTGGAATCCTTCATTCCCGAAGGCATTAAGAACAGGCTATACGGTAAATCCGCCGTTGCCTCGACGTTTACGGCGGGCTTGGAACTGGCGAAACAAGGGCGCTTGGAAATTCGCCAAGAGGGATTGTTCAAACCGATTTATGTGCGGGGGGTGAATGGTGAGTAGTCACAAAAACCTTCTCGAAGCTCTGCTGTTCGCCGCAAGCTCCCCGCTTAGCACGCAGAACCTGCATGAGCGCATGCCGGAGGGGGCGGATGTGGGGACGTTATTGATGGAATTACAGGCGGATTATAAGGAGCGCGGCATTCACTTGACCCAGTTTGAGAATAATTGGGCGTTTCGCACCGCGCCGGAACTGGCGGAAGATCTACAGCTTGAAAAAGCGGAGACACGTAAATTATCAAAAGCATCCCTTGAAACGCTATCCATCATCGCCTATCACCAGCCCGTAACAAGGGCGGAAATTGAGAATATTCGCGGCGTTGCGACCAGTAAAGGCACGCTGGATGTCTTAATGGAATGCGAATGGATTAAACCCGGAAAGCGTCGGGAGAGTGTGGGCAAGCCGTTAACTTGGATCACGACGAATGCTTTCCTTGATCATTTCGGGTTAGAGAGTACAATGGACCTTCCGGGGCTGGATGAGATGAAATCATCCGGCTTGCTGGATAGACGCCCCGCGATTGAATCGGCACCCGATTTATTCGCAAAAGACGACCAATTTGACGATGAATTAGAAGAGGAAGAGGTTTAAATTATGTCTCCAAGTATCTGGCAAATATTAATAATTGTGATTGCGATCTTCCTGTTATTCGGGGCGGGACGCCTGCCGCGCATTATGGGCGATTTGGCGAAAGGCATTCGTAGCTTTAAAGATGGTTTGACCGAGGATGACAAACCCAAAGATATCGAGCAGAAGAAAGAGGATTAAGTCCTCATGTTTGATTTTTCCTTTGCAGAGCTGTTTATCGTTATTGCGGCGGCAATCTTTCTGATTGGCCCGAAAGATTTGCCAGGTGTCATGAAAACATTAGGTCAGGCGGTAAGACGGCTACAATATATTCGCTATTCTATGACATCACAGTTTGATCAATTTATGCAGGAAAACGACCTAAATGAAATTCGTCATTTTTCAGTCGACCCGATGAAAGACAGCGCACCATCCACTATTTTAGATGAAAAAGAGCTGGATGAGGCAGAGACGATGTTGCCATTAAAGAAGACACCCAAAACCGATGAAGAACAATCTTCAAAATAGGACTTTTATAAGTCACATGCGTGGTTATTTATAAAAACCCTTTCGCGCCGCCGCGAGTTCGCGCTAAGAATAAAAGATGAATAGTAATGAACAGCTTCTCTCACATCTGATTGAATTACGTAAGCGCCTGCTATGGTCCGTGATTGCCATGATGGCGGGAACGTTAATATGCTATTTATTCGTCGAGCCGATTTATGGCTTTTTGGTAAGCCCTTTAGCAGAAGCGATGGGGGATAACTCCAGCCAACGCTTAATTTACACCGGTTTAACTGAGGCATTTTTTACGTATTTAAAAGTGGCCTTTTTTGCGGGCGTTTTCCTTACCGCCCCTATCCTTCTCACCCAAATTTGGCTATTTCTTGCGCCAGGTCTTTATAAGAATGAAAAACGCGCATTTTTACCGTTTTTAATTGCGACGCCCTTATTATTCTTTCTTGGCGGCGCCATGGTTTACTTTGTGGTGATGCCATTTGCATGGCACTTTTTTCTGAGCTTTCAAACCAGCGGGGCAGAAACCACTCTTCCCATTCAACTCGAAGCGCGGGTGAGCGAATACCTGGATTTGGTAATGACACTCATTTTTGCATTTGGCTTATGTTTCCAGCTTCCTGTGCTCCTTACCTTGCTGGGTAAAGTAGGACTAGTGAGCGCGGCAGGATTGAAATCAAAGCGGAAATATATGATTATTGCAACATTGGTTGTAGCGGCATTCCTGACCCCACCTGATGTCATTTCACAAGTTTTATTAACCGTCCCCATTGTCTTGCTCTATGAAATTTCAATTCTTCTAGTTAGAATAATGGAGAAAAAACATGATTCAAAAAACTTACCAGACCCTCCTAAAGAAGAGTGATCTTAATCCCGATGCGGCGCAGGCGCGTGTGGTGGATGCTTTACAACATTTTTATGATGAGATTTTGAGTCACCCTGCCCCCTCTAATAATTTTTGGGCATTTTTTCAAAAACCGAAATCTTTGCGCGGGCTGTATATTTATGGCGGGGTTGGGCGCGGGAAATCAATGTTAATGGATATGTTTTATGAACAATTACCAGCGCATATTCCCAAACGCCGCTGCCATTTCCATGAGTTTATGATTGAAACCCATGATTTTTTACATCAAGAGCGCGGGAAAAAAGTGGATAATATCCTGCCGAGCTATGCCGCTGAGGTCGCTAAATCCTGCCGCGTGCTGTGCTTTGATGAATTCCATGTTAGTGACGTTGCCGATGCCATGATTTTGGGACGGCTATTTGGGGCTTTATTTGAACAGGGCATTATTATTGTGACCACAAGTAACCGCCCGCCCGATGAATTATATAAGGGCGGATTACAACGCGACCGATTTGAACCATTTGTCGCGCTATTAAAGAAGCATTTACGTGTACTACATTTGGATAGTCAAACTGATTACAGACAGGCAAACGAAGATGTTGATTTGAGTAAGCGTTATTTTACACCATTGGGAGAGCCTGCTAAGTATTGGGCTAATAAAGTATTTTTGAAATTGATCGATGGCAAAGTTCCGGTTAATAAAACAATTTCTGTTAAGGGGCGCAACCTTACCATTGAAGCCGCAACAGATAATACAGCGCGAATATCTTTTGCTGACTTATGTGAGAAGCCTTTGGGAGCAGAAGATTACCTTAGCCTTGCCCATACCTTTAAAAACATCCTGATTGAGGACATTCCAAAACTTGGTTATGACCGCCGAAATGAAGCAAAACGGTTCATGACCCTGATTGACGTGCTATATGACCAAGAGACGAACTTATATATCAGCGCAGATGCCCCCCCTGATAAACTTTATCGCGGTAAAGACCATAGCTTTGAATTTGACCGCACCATTAGCCGATTAAGTGAAATGGCAAAAGATGATTAAAGACATTTTTATCCAGCAACGTTAAACTAACCCTTATGCGTGATTTTCTAAAAAATCTGTTGCCAATAAAAGACACGAAGAAAAAGCGTGACCCAAAGCGTTACGCTGAAGAAAAAACCACGGCTATTACAGGAGATGTTAAAAAGCGCCTCACCCTTGCTAATTCATCAAAAACGCATCAGGAGATTTTATATTTTTTAGCCGAACGAGACCCCGATCCCCGCGTTCGAAAGGCGGTCGCAGGTAACAAATCAACCCCCATTCATGCCACCCCCATTTTGGCACATGATCATGATGAGGATGTGCGTTTAAAAATTGCCGAACGATTACTCAAATTACTCCCTGCACTATCCAAAGATAAGCAAAGCCAACTTTATGCCTATGCGGTACAAGCCTTGGGGGCATTGGCGCTGGATGAAGTTATAAAAATCAGAAAGGCTTTATCGAGCGCATTAAAAGATGCGGCGCACACTCCGCCCAAAATCGCGGGGCAACTTGCCAAAGATATTGAGCGTGAAGTATCTGCACCGATTTTACGATTTTGCGCGGCGCTGTCCGATGAAGATATTTTGGATATTTTAAGTCAGCATCCGGCAACGTGGGCTATTGAGGCCATAGCCGAGCGTGATGTGGTTAGCGCCGATGTCTCTCAAGCCGTGATCTCAAGTGAACATATTCCGGCGGGTGAAATGTTGATTAAAAATCCCGGCGCAGAGCTAACATCAATGTTATTAGAAGACATTATTACAAAAGCGCGGGAGTATCCCGAATGGCAAGAACCCCTGGCATGCCGCAAGCATTTGCCGAGTGAAATGGCCAAGGAACTCGCAGGTTTTGCGCAAGACGCAGTGACAGAACTATTATTGTCACGAAATGATTTTGATGAAAAAACCTGCGAAGAAATATCAGACACATTTAAAAGACGATTAGATTACGCCGATATTAAAGAGCGCAAAAATGAAAGCGGCGAAGCGCGCGCGGCCAGATTGCATAAAGAAGGCAGATTAGATGAAGATATTATCTTAGACGGGTTAGCAATGCACGATCGCGATTTTGTTATCGCGTCTTTTTCTAAACTAACCGGATACTCCATGACTGATATTGAAAAAATATTCGATCTGCGTGCGCCTAAACCTATTGTCTCTCTTACATGGAAAGCCGGATTATCCATGCGCAGCGCCTTAAAATTTCAACAAGAATTAGGAAAGGTTAAACCAAAAGAACTTATCTATCCCAAAGGCGGTATGCATTATCCGCTAACCGATGAAGATATGAAGTGGCAACTGGAATTTCAGGGACTAATTTAAACATTGTCATTAGCGTCGTTTGACAAAAACCACAGGCGCAATTTGATCAATTTCACTCTGTTTTAGCTTTTCTTTATACGTGGTTTGGCCAGCAAATCCCTCTAAATAGACCCAGTCCTGATCTTCACGCAGATATTTTTTCAACCCCGCCGCGCCGTGATTATTTTTAATAAAAATAATATCTTCGGGTTGCGCGCGCGTATTAGGAGACACAAAGCAGACAAAATCTTTTTTTATTCCCTCGCTTGCTAACACATCATCCCGTGCAATGATTGTAAAGCATTCCGGATCGGGCCAATCAAGCTCCGTGCGGACACGATACGCAAAGGCTTCTTGCCATCCATTCGAAGATGACTCACTAAAGCCATACATTTTATATTTGGGCTTTCCTTCTGAAGAAACTTCCATTTTACCTTCTTCACCATAAATCAGCCAGCTAAGACTTACATCGCCTGCCTGCGCTAATTTTATGAGGGCAAGACGCGTGGGATCACCGCCCTTTAAATATCTCTGAATAGCGCCGAGCGACATATCCGCCGCGCGCGCCAAAGAGCTTTGACCACCAGCTTGATCGACCAGAAATTGAACTCTTTTTCTAAATTTTTCATCCATAGCAACACCTTTAAAAACTTAATCTAATTCTATTGCATTAGGGATAAAATAGATATATACTTTTATTAAAGTTAAAACAACCCCTAAAAACATATCTGACATGACAAAAACGAAGCTAGACTCACACCTCACAACAATCATTGGCTCAAATATCCGCACGTTAAGACGCCAACATAAGATGAATCAGCATGAGTTATCAAAAATTTTAAAAGTGAGCTACCAGCAGCTTCAAAAGTATGAAAGTGGTAAAAATCGCTTACCGATAGAAAGTTTGATAATCTTAAAAAATTATTTCTGTGTGCCCTATGAATATTTTTTATCTGAACCCAAATCTACGGCTAAAAAAATCAATCAGGAGCAAGTTTTATTGAGCAGCTATCTCTCTAAAATTCTTTTAAATGTACGCCAAAAGAGGGCGCGCGATAAAATCATAAAAGTGATGGATGTTTTATGTTCTTAAATATCTAAACGCTGACGATATAATTTTACTGCTTCATCGTCATAACATATAAAATACAAAGACATTAGCGGCGCTTTCAAACGCTCTGACACTCCTTGTAATATTAGACGAATACCTCGGTCTTTTGGGTATCCCTTACGCCCACAACATATCATAGGAATAGCCAAAGATGTTACGCCGCTCTGGCAAGCCGTTTCAATAATACCGCGAATGGCGGTTAAAAGATGCTTATCAATAATATCAAGATCGCTACGCCATGCCGGAAGCACCGCAAAAATAATTTCTTTGGCAGGAAGACCAAAGCCCGGCGTTGAAAAGACATCACCTTCCTTAGGTTTCAGAATATTATCAAGGATAAAATCATCCAATTGATGCCCCGCCTTTGCAAAGATTGCGCTGTTTAAACTACCATGAATATCTAGTGTTGGACGAATGACGCTAGCAATTGCATCAACCTTTAAGGTTGTGATATCGGCTTTTTGGACCGTAACCAAAATATTGGCATTTGCCTCTGTCTCTGCTACGTCTTGAGTCATGAATCATATTTTAAGCTATATTCTTTTCTTTTTGGTTAGTTTTTTCACTATTTCGCCGTTACAGGCAGATGATGGTTTGGAAAAGGCATATATTCCGCACCCCTTCGGTATAGCCATGAACGGCGCGCCGCAGCAAACCAAAGATGAAACCCATTTATCCTATGCAAATGAGCATGCACCACAAGGCGGACATTTAAAACAATCCGAAATTGGTACATTTGACACGGTTAATCCATATTCAATTAAGGGGAAAGCCGCCGCAGGATTAAATTTAATTTACGACAAATTAATGGCACGTTCCTGGAATGAACCATTCACACTTTACCCGCTTATTGCCGAACGCATAGATGTGACCGAAGACCGCAGCGGCTTTGTTATTCACCTGAACCCCGATGCAAAATTTAATGATGGCAGCGCGATATCCGCCGATGACATTATATTTTCCTTTAACACATTAAAGGAAAAAGGACGCCCAAATATGCGCCGCGTTTATAAACAGGTTGCCGATATTCAAAAAATTACCCCTACAAGCGTTCGCATGACGTTTGGCGATGATTATAACCGCGAAACAGTTATGATTATGGCGATGATGCCTGTTTTGTCCAAGGCATGGTGGGAAGGGCGTGATTTTGAAGATACCTTGCTCGAAATGCCAAATTCCAGCGGCGCTTATGTGATTGAAGACATTAAGCCCGGCAGCAAGATCACCTTCCGTAAAAATGAAAATTATTGGGCAAAGGACTTATTTGCGTCAAAGGGAATGAATAATTTTGAGATTATTTCCTATGATTATTTCCGTGACCAGACAGGCGCAACGGAAAGTTTCTTAAAAGGGGATTTGAATTTGCGACGTGAAAATGATCCGCGTAAATGGGAAGAAAATTATAATAATCCGGCAATTGAAAAATTAGAATTTAAACATGGCCGCCCCCAGCCCGCAGAAGCCTTAATATTCAACACAAGATGCACATTATTTGAAGATATTAAGGTGCGCCAAGCCCTATTCTATGCATTTGACGGAAACTGGATGAAGGTTAATTTTTTTCAAGATAGTTTAAAGCGCACTAATAGTTATTTTGCCAATTCTGTCTTAAGTGCTGAAAAGCCAGTATTAGGCGCAGATTTATCAAAACGGGAACGCCTACACAAAGCACAAAGTTTGTTACAAGAGGCAGGTTGGAATGTAAAAAATAACAAACTTAGTAAAAATGGCAAACCCTTTACGTTCGAAATTTTGATTAATGAAAGTAAGAATGAGAAGATTGTTTTAGCATTTATACAAACCTTGAAACGCCTTGGTGTCACCGCGAATGTCAGAACGCTGGATAGTGCAACATTTCAAAATCGTCTTTTGGATTATAATTACGATATGGTGCTCCATAAATGGCAAAATAGCCTCTCCCCCGGTACGGAGCAAATGGTATATTGGGGATGTGACGCCGCCAAGCAAACAGGGCGTTTTAACTATGCCGGTATTTGTTCGCAAGAAATTGATGACACAGCCCAGAAAATTGCCAATGCCCAAACTTATGAAGACTTAACGGAAAATGCCCGCAAACTAGATGGTTTGCTAATTGATTCTGTGATTTCAATCCCTTTATTTTATAGTGACAAAGACTTCATTGCTGTGCAAAAAAACACCTTTCAAGTACCCGCAGTTACGCCAATTTATGGCCCCGTAATTGAGGCTTGGTCGGTGCAGGATAAAGACGAGTGAAAATAAAAGATTGTACTAAATTTAACCAGTTGCTATTTTAAATAAAAATCAAAGAGGTTTTACACATGAAGAGAGTTTTAACAGGTCTTTTGATCGCATCCAGCGCCCTTGGCTTGTCCGCCTGCGCCACTGGTTTTTCACAAAAAGACCTTAAGGAAAAGGGGCAATATTGGCAACGCACAAGCGCATCTTCCGCTGTTTATATGCGCGGCCCTAAAGCACAACAAATTTTGCACCGCGACATTTCAACCTGTGTTGTTGAATTAAAAGAATTGCAAAGACTTGGCTCCATTAAAGAGGCATTCCCTGCCGGACTAGATCAAAATGGATTCCCGATTGATCCCGAAAGCCCCGAAGGAAATCTGGCTAAATTTGATACACCGGAGCGTGATGGAAGCTTATTAGCCGAAGTTTATGATTATACTGATTTTGAAACTTGTATGCGCGAAAAAGGATGGCAGAGAGCCGAAATGCTACCGCGTCCACGCGCGGATGCGGCACGTGCCAACTTTACAAAAACCATTCTTGATCCAATGGAGCCGCCACCGCCTGCAAACATTGAAAATGCCGGTCGTGTCTATACAGACTATAATAGATAAAATCATTCATGCGGGATTACCCTGTTTATACCCAGCTTCATAATCGTAGCCTGATAGAAATATCAGGCCATAATTCTGTCGACTTTTTGCAGGGACTGATCAGCAATGATATTCATCTTTTAAAGAGTCAGTCGGCGATTTATAGCTGCCTCCTGACTCCTAATGGAAAATTTTTATATGACTTTTTTATCTATCAAAAAGATGCAGAATTATTAATAGAGTGCGAAGGCGGCGCGCGTGCAGAAGATTTGATGAAACGGTTGCAATTATATAAATTACGCGCCGATGTATACTTCAAACTAACTAAACATATCGATGTCTATGCCATCTATTATGGAGATACAGAGGATGCCCCCTATCCGACAACCATTTCAAACGCAGAGCATAGTGAACATATTATTTATCCTGATCCGCGTCACAGGGAAATGGGATTCAGGAGTTTTATAAAACCTGAAAAAGGGGAAAGCGCATCCTTTGAAGAGTGGGACAGACGCCGTATTAAATTCGGTATTCCCGATGGAACCCGCGATATGATCCCCGAAAAATCAACCTTACTGGAATGTAATATCGATCAATTCAATGGAATCAGTTACGAAAAAGGATGCTATATGGGGCAGGAATTAACAGCGCGGATGCATTATCGCGCCCTGACCAAAAAAACCCTATGCGCTGTTCAATTCGAAAATGCGGCTCCCGCACCCTTTACCGATTTACATGATAATGACGGCAAACTGATCGGAGAAATGCGATCTTCATGCGATAATATCGGCCTTGCACTTATTAAAAAAGACGCTTTACAAAAGCCGCAAGACCTGCCTTTTAAGCAACTTTCCTCGTCTTAAGCTTTACATCTTGCCTTGCTCGAATACTTGCCTGCGCCGCTGCTAATCGGGCGATGGGCACACGGAAAGGTGAGCAAGATACATATTCCAGTCCAACCTTTTCAAAAAACTGAATTGATTTCGGATCGCCGCCATGTTCGCCGCAGACACCAAGCTTTATGTTTTTGTTGCTTGATCTACCTTTTTGAATGGCGATCTCAATCAATTGACCGACTCCCTCTACGTCCAACGTGGCAAAGGGATCACGCTCGAACACCCCCTGCTCCAAATAAGACGGCATGAAGTGGGATGAGTCATCCCGGCTAAGCCCCAAGGCAGTCTGGGTTAGATCATTTGTGCCAAAACTAAAGAATGATACTTCTGCGGCAAGTTCGTCAGCACAGAGGGCAGCGCGGGGCAATTCAATCATCGTGCCTATCAAATAATCAATGCTCTGTTGTTTCTCCGAAAATACATCTTCAGCGACTTGTTCCAAGCGTTGTTTCAGGATTTTTATTTCCTGCGCCGTTCCGGCGAGGGGGATCATAATTTCAGGAAAAACCTTTGTACCTGTATTTAAAATATCAATTGCCGCCTCAAAGATGGCGCGAATTTGCATCTCGTAAATTTCAGGAAAAGTAATTCCCAAACGGCAACCGCGATGCCCCAACATGGGATTGAATTCATGTAAATCCTGTACGCGGTTACGAATATGATCAAACTCCATCCCTGTCTCATCGGCAAATTCCTGAATATCCGCGCTGCTATGTGGCAAAAATTCATGTAGCGGGGGATCAAGCAAACGGATCGTCACCGGTAAGCCATTCATGATATCAAATATTTCCGAAAAATCCTGACGCTGCTCTGGTAGAAGATGGGCCAACGCATCCATACGAGTTTCATGATCCTTTGCCAATATCATTTCACGCACACGACGAATGCGTGACGGATCAAAAAACATATGTTCAGTGCGACATAGCCCGATCCCCTCCGCGCCAAATTGTAACGCCATTCTAGCATCCTTAGGAGTTTCCGCATTAGCACGAACCTTTAAACGACGCTCTGCATCTGCCCAGCCCATAACCGTTTCAAAATCATCAGACAGCTCAGGCTCAACCAGAGGAACTCGCCCAAAATAAACTTTGCCGGTTGAACCATCGATAGTGATCATATCCCCCTCTTTTAATGCAAAATCCCCTACGCGCATGCGCTTTTTCTTTAAATCAATAATAATGGAGCCAGCACCAGATACGCATGGCTTTCCCATACCGCGTGCAACCACCGCCGCATGTGATGTCATACCGCCGCGCGCCGTTAAAATACCCTTTGCGGCATGCATTCCGTGAATATCTTCAGGGCTTGTTTCAATACGACATAAGATAACGCTCTTACCTAACGCCGCCTGCTCTTCCGCTTCATCGGCTGTAAACACAATCTCTCCACATGCCGCGCCAGGCGATGCCTCCAGCCCCTTTCCAATCACAGTAGTATTCGCTTTGGGATCAAGAGTCGGATGTAATAACTGATCGAGTTGCTGCGCCTGAAGACGAAGCAAGGCTTCTTCTTTAGTAATCATCCCCTCCTCAACCAACGCCACAGCAACCTTTAACGCCGCCGCCGCCGTGCGTTTGGCTGCGCGCGTTTGTAACATATAGAGTTTATTTTGTTGAATGGTAAATTCAATATCTTGCACATCTCGGAAATGTTGCTCCAAAGTTTGGCGCACATCTAATAATTCTTTATAAGCCTTTGGTAAATCACGCGACATATCAGAGATGGGTTGCGGCGTTCGAATACCAGCGACCACATCTTCGCCTTGCGCATTAATCAAATATTCCCCGTAGAAAACATTTTCTCCGGTGGCGGGGTCACGCGTAAAAGCAACGCCTGTTCCGCAATCTGCGCCCATATTACCAAAAACCATCGCCTGAATATTTACAGCCGTCCCCAAATCTGCGCTGATATCATTAATATTACGATATGTTACCGCACGCGGCGTCATCCATGAGGCAAAGACCGCATCGATTGCGCCCCATAATTGTTCCTGCGGATCGTTTGGAAAGTCTTTACCAGTCTGATCTTTTACCAGTTTTTTATATGCTGTGACAATATTTTGCCATGCTTCGCTGGTGATCTCCGTATCATTTTCAATATCATTTTTTTGTTTAAATGCGAGTAAAATCGCTTCAAAGTCAGAGCCGTGAACGCCCATAACCACATCGCCATACATTTGAATGAAGCGGCGATAGCTATCCCATGCAAAGCGAGCATCCCCGGATTTTTTTATCAGCCCGTGAATGGTGTCATCATTCAAGCCTAAATTTAAAACGGTATCCATCATTCCCGGCATAGAGACCGGCGCGCCGGATCGCACGGAAACCAGAAGCGGGTCATTAACATCACCAAAACGCATGCCCATTTTTTGCTCTAGACTGGTAAGTGCATCGGCTACTTGTTGTTTTAAATCAGAGGGATAAGATTTTTTATGTTTGTAAAAATAGCTACATACATCGGTTGTAATTGTAAAACCAGACGGAACAGGCAAATCCAAACTTGCCATTTCAGCAAGGTTGGCGCCCTTCCCGCCCAATAATTCTCGCATACTTGCATTGCCGTCACGATCACCGCCGCCAAAGGCGTAAACCCATTTATTCATCCCCAAATGCTCCCTTTTGCTCTGCACCATAAAAGTCTAACAGACTTTAATAAAAAAAAACTAGCATAGAGTTATGTTGAATAATCAAAGCGGTTATGCATGCGACTTAGCAGATAGTTTTTTTACTAGCATCAAACATAAATTATCATCAATACTACGAAACTGTCCTGATTGCACCGGCTCACGGTCATAAGTCACACCGTAGCCATCAGGAACGTATCCCAATGCGATATATAGTTGTTGAGCAGAGCCAAATTCCTTGGTTAAACCAAAGCTGATGCCGATATCCTCATGGCCTTTCTCTATGGCTGCTTCCTCACACATACGAATTAATGCCCGTGCAATGCCTTGCCTACGAAATTCTTCAAGAACATTTAAATCCTGAATTTCGGGAATGCCTAGGCGCTCATAAAGACGATATTTGGGGTGCCAATTTAAAAAGCCATAACCTACTGCTTGTCCCTCTTTGGCTTCCGCAAGTAAGGCTATTAATTCCTTTGCCTCCAAACGCGCTGCACATAAATTCCAATAATCACGGTCTTTACGAGATCTGTTTGCCTCGGATATTGCTATTAAAGCATCAAGATCGTTCACCTCAGCGCGGCGGATATTAAATTTCAGGTCAGTCATAATATTATGTAACATATTGAAAAACAGAAACGAAGATCCTATGACAGGTTTATTTTATGAAGAACTATGATAAAAAAAATAACATGAGTAAATTAATCACCTTTTTTTGGAAGCCGCATATCTTTGGACTGGGGATTGCCGCGTTTTCACTTCTGGCACTTTCTGCGGCGCTTACGGCGCAATACGTCTTTGACATGCAACCATGCGTGCTCTGTATTTATCAACGCATCCCCTTTGTAATCAATGTCATATTGGGCATTGGTATTTTTGTAATGGCCCGCAAAGGTAAGAGCCATAAGGCCGCCATAGCTGTTTTAATTGCCGGGATAGTCTTTATTATTAATAGCGCCATTGCGTTTTATCATGTTGGTGTGGAGCAATTATGGTGGGAATCTGCATTAGAGGGCTGTAAATTTGACCCCTCTAAAATCCGAGAGGCCGCCTTCCAACCGCCTGTTCCTTGTAACATTATCCCATGGGAGCTCTATGGCATATCCATGGCGGGGTTTAATGTCATCTTCTGTGGTATTGCGGGTATTAAGTGCGTAATAGCCGGAATGTGCTTCAAAAAAAGCGCCTAAAGCTCATCCAATTCGCTGTCCCAATAAAGAAAATCCCCCCAACTTTCATGAAGAAAATGTGGAGGGAATTTGCGACCATATTCTTGAAGCTGATAGGTGGAGGGCTCTCTTGGCTCTCGCGGAAGCCTCATGCCACATTCCTGTAACAGCTTACTGCCTTTTTGGGTATTACAGCAACGACAAGCTGTGACAATATTTTCCCATGTGGTGCGTCCGCCGCGGCTGCGCGGAATAACATGATCAAAGGTCAATTCATGGGTCTTAAATAAATTCGTACAATATTGGCAATGCCAATTATCGCGTAAGAAAACATTGAAGCGTGTAAATGCCGGCCGCCGTGAAGTGGCGACATATTCCTTCAAAGCCAAAACGCTGGGAAGGCGAATTTCATGGGTGGGAGAATGCACAATCCGGTCATATTCCGAAATCACGGTAACGGAATCACGAAATACGGCTTTAACGGCTTCCTGCCACGACCATAGAGAAAGCGGATAGTAGCTAAGAGGACGATAATCTGCATTTAGAATGAGGGCGGGGCATTGCTCCAGAGGGTGATCCGGTGTCACTTTGGTAAATTCTACGGGGCCATGCATCACGTTCCTCCAATATTTCAACCAAATTACCGTAAAGCCGCACTGGAAGCCAGAAATAGACCTTACGAATCTACTTTTAGTATACCATAGATCCGCTCTATAACGAAATTTAGTTTAAGGAACATTGCTAATTTGCAATAGTGTTTTTAAGGAAATCCAAGCCGGCAAGCAAGCCTTGCTGCTCAATTCCATGGGCAAGCCCCGGCACCTTAAGCGAGTCGACCTGATAATTATGTGATTGTAGCTTTGCCAGCGCTTCATCATGGCGCGCAACTGGCACCACGTCATCCGCAAGACCATGGATAATACTGATTGGTGGTTTGGGATATGTATCAACGATATCCTCCATATTATCAATGAGGGCACCGGAATACCCTAAGATGCCGCCAAGAGCATCCTTTTGTCTTAACCCACAAGAAAGCGCCATCATCATGCCTTGCGAAAAGCCCATCATAACAATTTTATCGGCAGGCATATTATATTCTTTTTTCTTAGATTGGATGAATTCATTTAAAGGCGCTCTTGCTTTTTCTGCGCCTTTTATAAAAAACTCCGGACTCCAATCCCCCAGAGAAAACCACTGATAGCCCATTGGGTTTTGGTCACACACTTCCGGCCCTTCTGGACAGATAAATAAAGTATCAGGTAAATGAGGGCGCCAAAGATCGGCAATAGATAATAGATCGCGACCATTTGAACCCCATCCATGTAGAAGGAATACCAATGACGACGGAGGCTGATTTTCGTTACGTTTAGTTTGAAAGAATTTCATAAAATTCACAATACATAGAAAACATCATTCTTGCCAAGAGCTAGTCGTTCATCATACCATAGGAATGCAATAAAAATAATTACTTGGAATCATATGTCTTTTCTTTGGCTTTTTATCTATCTGATTTTTGCCGCATTCATTTTAGCGATGTTTTTCTGGTCAACGATCATATTACAGCGTCAAAAAAACGCATGGAAAAAATTTGCTGAAAAACATAACCTATCCCTAAAAAAAGGTACGTTTTTTGAAGCTAGCGCCGTTGAGGGAAATTACAAAAAAAATAAAATAAATCTATTCTCACAACCTCGTAGTGACGAAAAAAGCCGCGGTATGGTGAAATACCGCACCACCATTGAAGTTATTTTTGATTACGGTTTTCCGGGGGTTGGGGCACTTGGTAATATTTCTTCCATGAGCATCATCGAATATTTAGATTTTGGTCCAACATTTCACCCCGAAGATAAATCATGGAATACCAGTCATTTAGTAACCTGCTCGGATCGTGATTTCATAAAAGCTTACTTAACGCCCAAACGTCTGGAAAAAATAAATTCATTTTTAAATATTCCCAATGCGATGGCTTTGCTTGTTTATGACGCACAAGATGCATTCATTCGTGTTGAAACAGCCGATCCCCTGACTGATATCAAAAAAATCGAGACCTTTATTGATAAGCTGATCGTGCTAACTAAGGATTTAAAAATTACTGAGGAAGAACGTAAAAAATGGAGCGAGTCCAAAGTCGTTTAAGTCACATTATTATTTAAAAAAGCTATCTGCAGCGCTATATACATTTTTCTTTTTTTCAATATCTTCTTCGACCCGCATAATTTCAGCCTTTAATTCCACTATATAGTCTTTCAACTCATCCACGGACAGTGTTTCAAGATTTCTATTAATGCTCGCTTGTGTGGGTTTTCTGATTTCGTCTTCGTCATACATTATTTTAAAATAACGCATTTATGACTATGCGTAAATTTTTACTGGTAAAATTAGAAAAAATCTTTATATTCTCATTTTCCCCTCATAATTTGAGAAATAAATGCGGGCCCTTGGGACGGGTCAGCACATGAAAACGTGACTTTGAAATTAGGAGTAATTTATTATGGCTGCCCCACAAGAACCCTCTGGTTTATTAATGCCCAAAGCAACCGCAATCTGGTTTATTGACAATACTGTCCTGACCTTTCAACAGATTGGCGATTTTACAGCTATGCATGAAGTCGAAGTTCAGGCGTTGGCGGATGGTGATGTTGGTCGCGGCATCGTTGGACGTGATCCGGTGATGAATTCCGAGGTTGAAAAAGAAGAAATCGAGAAAGCAGAGAATGATCCGAATTACCGTATGAAGCACAAAAGGCGCACGGATTTACCAGGATTAAAAACACGCTCTAAAGGTCCGAAATATACACCGGTTTCCAAACGCGGCGATAAACCCGATGGGATTGCATGGATTTTGAAAAACCAGCCTGACGTTAAAGATAGCCAAATTGTGAAGCTAATTGGTACAACAAAGCCGACAATCGATAATATTCGTAATCGCACACATGCCAACATTGCCAATATTCGTCCGCGTCATCCTGCCGATTTGGGACTTTGCTCCTATCAAGAATTAGAGGTTGTTATACGTAAAGCTCTAAAAGCCGCCGGAAAAGACCCCGATCAGGTGAAAGCTGAAGAAGAAGCCAAATTGGCAGCAGAAGCCGCCGAAAGAGAAGAAGCAGATGATAGTGATCAACAAGGCGGAAAAGGCGACTTTGCCGGCTTTGATTTTTCCAATTTCATTAAAACCGGAAATTAAAGAATAACCACACAAATTTTTATAGCATCCCATAGATTATGGGATGCTATTTTCATTTATACTGCCCCCTTCCCATCTCGGATGAATCGCGCTAAAAGAAGATATGCGATTTAAACACCTCCTCCTCCCTCTTGGTTTTTCCTTATTACTTGGCGCATGCGCCAGTGATAAAGATATCAATCCAAGTGAATCCACCGCCGAAGAAATCTTTGCCGAAGCTAATAAAGCTTTGGATGAAGGCAATAACAGTAAAGCGGCTGAATTATTTTCGGAAGTCGAACGCCAGTTTCCCTATTCTCAATTGGCCACGAATGCCCAATTAAAAGCCGCATTCTCACTTTATGAGAATGAAAAATATGACGAGGCTATTCTAGGGTTAGATCGCTTCATTGAACTTCACCCCGGAAATGTTGACGTAGATTATGCTTACTATCTGCGCGCACTGAGCTATTATGAGCAAATTGCGGATGTTAGCCGTGATCAGTCTTTGACGAAAAATGCGCTTGATGCATTAAATACTTTAATCAACCGTTTTCCAGCAAGTAAATTTACACGTGATGCTACATTAAAGCGTGATCTAACGCTTGATCATTTGGCAGGTAAAGAAATGGAAATCGGGAGATATTATCTCCAGAAAAACCAGATCAATGCCGCAGTTAATCGCTTTCTGATTGTGGTACGCAACTTTCAAACAACAACGCACGTCCCGGAGGCACTGCACCGTTTAGTTGAAAGCTATATGACGCTTGGTTTACGTGATGAAGCTTATAAAATTGCCGCTGTCTTAGGTTATAATTACCCGGGTAGCGAATGGTATGAAGCGTCCTATAAATTGCTTGATCCCGAAGCCCGCAAAAAGCTGTTATCAGAAGAAGGTTGGCTAGATAGAACCATCGACTCTCTTCTTACTCGCTAGTATAATAGTAAGGCGATGCTCACTAGCCTGACGATAAAAAATATTGTTCTGATTGATCTGCTTACAATTACGTTTCGGCAGGGGTTATGTACGTTGACCGGCGAAACCGGCGCGGGGAAGTCGATTCTTTTAGACGCCTTAGGGCTTGCCATTGGCAGCCGCGCCGAAGCAAGACTTGTCCGGAAAAACCAAGAACAGGCGAGTGTTACAGCAAGCTTTGAACCACCGGATACCCATCCCGTTTTTGCATTCTTACGTGAGCAAGATATGATGATTGAGGATCAAATCTTAATCCTACGCCGCACGTTAAAATCAGACGGACGTAGCAAAGCCTTTTTAAATGATCAACCGATCAGCATTTCTTTACTTTCTCAAATTGGCAATATGTTGATTGAAATACATGGCCAACATGAGACGCAGGGCTTGCTTGATCCCGCCACACATCGCCTACATTTGGATCAATTTGCCCAAATTGGAGCTGAGTTGAAAAGCTTAAAGCAATTATGGGAGGTTTGGCAAACAGCCGAAGAAACCTATGAACGTAAACTGAAGGAAAGCGAACAAGCGCGCGCTGAGGAAGAATTCTTGCGACAATCCATCGAAGACTTGGATAAGCTGTCCCCCCAAGAAGATGAGGAGGAGACCTTAAGTGAACTGCGCCTACGTCTTATGAATCGTGAAAGCATTCTGGAGGGGCTAAATAACGCTTACCAAGCCCTTAACGGCGAAAGTGATCCGGTGCGGATTGCGGCGCGGGAGCTTGATCGTATTTCAGATAAAGCTGGCGACGATTTAAATCCGGCCATTGAGGCATTAGATCGGGCAAGCTCTGAGATTCAAGAAGCAATATCACAAATACAAAATATGTCTGATACCCTGAGTGAGAGTGATTATAACCTTCAAGAAATTGATGATCGGCTTTTTGCACTTAAAGCGCAGGCCCATAAACATGCATGCCAAATATCGGATTTGCCCAAAAAAAGAGATGAACTGGCGGCCGCACTAAATTTAATCGAAGCCTCAGACGATATTTTATCCACCTTATTAAAACAGGTGAATATCGCCAAAAAAGATTACATTGCGCTTGCTAAAAAATTGTCAGAAATCCGCCATTCAACCGCGTCTAAACTGGATCAAGAAGTTGCCAAAGAATTACCACCTTTAAAGATGGAGCGCGCAAAATTTGTCACGTCCATTGAAACACTTGGTGAAGAAAACTGGCATGAAGCAGGTATGGATAAAGTTAGATTTTTAGTGGCAACAAACCCCGGATCAGAGCCGGGCCCACTAGGTAAAATAGCATCGGGCGGAGAAATGTCGCGCTTTATGCTCGCCTTGAAAGTTGTCATGGCAGAGGTTGGAACTGTTGAAACAATGATCTTTGATGAAGTTGATGCGGGGATTGGGGGCGCAACCGCCGATGCCGTCGGAGAACGGCTAGCCAGATTAGGACATACCCGCCAAATTTTAGTGGTCACACACTCCCCGCAAGTAGCGGCGCGCGGAAGTTATCATTGGATAGTACAAAAAAACGGCAATGATCAGGATGTTACAACCAGTATACTTTCATTAGAAACCAGTAATGATCGCCGTGAAGAAGTTGCCCGCATGCTATCCGGCGCTGAAATCACTGGCGAGGCACGCCGAGCAGCAGCAAAGTTGCTTGAAGGAAAAGCCGCCTAAGCATCCTTTATAGAGTTAACTATATACCCACGATCTTCATTAATAGCGTTTTTGGACTCGTCGCTAGTAATCTCTGAAACTGTCTCCCCATGCAGAGCCAAATCAAGCCCCTTATATTCTACAAACGGATCAACACGCAATCCCATAACCGATTTAATCAAGGCGAGTAAAACAAACGTTACACCCGCAGAATAAATCATCGTAATGATCACCGAGAGTACCTGAGCTATCAGCTGGTTTTGATTTCCAAAAAATGTTCCTGCTGCCCCGCCAATTTCCGGGTTGGCAAAAAGGCCGACGGCTAACGCCCCTACTATACCGCCGATCCCATGCAGTCCGAATACATCCAAAGCATCATCATATTTTAATAGGGCTTTGAGATGTTTCACCGCCTGATAACAAATCATACCGGATAAAGCGCCAATAACTAAAGAGGCCTGAAAATCAACAAATCCCGCAGCGGGTGTAATGGCGACCAACCCGGCAACAACACCGGAAAGCGTTCCTTGCACACTTATTTTACCGCGATCTATCATCTCGAATGCCATCCATAAAATCGCAGCCATCCCCGCCGCTGAATTAGTAACAAGCATCGCATATCCGGCCGATGTTCCGGCTGACAGCGCCGATCCCGCATTGAATCCGAACCACCCAACCCATAACATACCCGTGCCTATCACACTTAGGATCAAGTTGTTTGAAGTAGACGGATCACGGCGCGTTTTGAGCCCGCGCCCAAGCATAATCGCCGCAACCAATCCGGCAACGCCGGAATTAATATGAACGACGGTGCCTCCCGCAAAATCGAGAGCTTCCCCATATCCTAGAAAGCCATTATATCCTTCTCGATCTATACCACCGATAAAGCCACCGCTGCCCCAGACCCAATGACAAATCGGAGCATATACACAAATTAACCATAGTGGTGTAAAGACCAAAAGTGACGTGAATTTAATCCGATCCGCAACCGCGCCGACCAAAAGTGCAACTGTAATAACAGCAAACGTCATTTGAAAAACAATAAAAACAGTTTCAGGTATCGTTCCAACCGCCGATTCTGGCATTACGCCATTCAACATGAACTTCGATAGACCACCCACAAAGCCATTCCCCTCGGTAAAGGCCATGCTATAACCGATAATTGGCCAAATAACGCTGACGACCACACAGACGGCCAAACTTTGCATCAAGGTTGCCAACGTATTATCCCGCTTTACCAACCCGCCATAGAATAATGCTAATCCAGGAACCGTCATCATAAGAACTAGTAACGCGGACACCAAAAGCCAAGCTGTATCTCCGCTATCTATCACGTTTTCCTGTGCCATTGCAGAGGGGGACATGAGAAGAAGGGGTAATAAAGTTAAATACCCGCTCATTATATTTTTCATTTTTTGCATGGTAGATATGTACATATAGCATATGTATAAAAAAATGCGTATTTAGGCAATATGTTTTTGCATTTTTAAATAAACTTGGCTATTAAATGAGAATGATTATTAATTTCAAATATTGGTAAGAGGAAAATATGCAACAACAAAATATGACGGAAAATTTTAAGGCAGCGATAGAGCCACCTACAAATAATAGAACCTGGGGTCAGGTTACAAACGAAGACTACTTACAATTAGCAATGCAAGGACATCCCGGTACAAAATTACCATGTGACGGTTGCCTTGACCTCTTCGAAGCTACCTCGCCTCAACGATAATACGATCCGGCTCGCGCATATCGATTTTTTGAATATCTTTTTCAAAGATCCGATCCTTCTCGTGCGCGGCGCTTAGGCGGCGTAATGCAAAACCGATATCTGTTTCCGGTAAGGAAACCATTTGTCCATTCTTTAATTTCAAATCCCAGCGACGGTCACTCACTAAAACCGCACCTTCAATCTGCTCTTTAATTGCGGGCTCGGCATTTAGCAGTTTTATAAGCTCCCTAGCTTTTAACGGCGCTTTTGCTCCTGTTAAAACAAGAAGATGCTCAAATTCTTCCTGCAGAGTATCAGTTAATACTGTGCCATCCTCCCCGATCACGACTGCCTTTCCACCGGTTTGCCAAAGGGCATAAGGCATATATTCCTCCAGAATAACATGTATGGTATCGGGCATACGCCTTAAAACGGTGGCGTTCTTAACCCATGATATTTTTTGTATGAGTGGCTGAATGGCATCCGGATCAAAATCAAGTAACGGGTCGCCTTCTTTAGTATTAATGATAGCCCGTAAGAGATCAAGATCACTATGAACGCGGCCCTCTATTAAGATATTCTCAACTCTAAAACCTTGATTGGCTGCGGTTTTCACCACGCTATTCTCAACAGCATTCCATGTTGTCTTATTTGCGCCGCTTAGAAAGAACCAGGCGCCAAGCCAAATTATAAAAATCAGCGCTGCACAAATTAGCCCGAACTTTTTCAAAAAGATAAAGAGCTTAGATTTTAAGCCGCCGCGCCCGCGACGCTTTGTGAGATCTGATCGTCTTGTGCCTTTTGTGTGCTTTGTTTTTCGTGACATTTCGCTGTTTCGATTAAATGAATGCAGAGGTCTTTAAAAGACGTGCCATGATGAATAACTTGTGAGGGGCCGATTGATGCCGGCGTTAAACCGGGTTGTGTGTTCACTTCCAAGAAATAAACCGCATGTGTTGCCTCTGGAATACGATCATCATACACATAATCACATCTGGCAAGTCCGTTACAACCAAAAGCAATATAAATTCGCTCTGACCAATCCATAATAATTTCGCGCACATCTGTCGGTATATCTGCGGGCAGGAAGTATTCTGTACGTGTATCTTTATATTTAGCTTCATAATCAAAGAAATCGGTCTTTGATTTTATCTCGGTGACATCCTGTGCATTTCCATCCAAAACTGCACAAGTAAGCTCGCGCCCTTTGATATATCGCTCCACAAGGGCATAATCGCCAAATGTCCAATTCTCATCAAAAGCGGGTTTATTATCATTTTCCCGCACGATCGTAATCCCGCAGCTTGACCCCTCAGAAATAGGTTTAACCACATAAGGTGGATCAAGTGTTTCGGAGGCAAGAATATCATCTTTATGTGCGACAACCCCTTCAGGGCTCTGTACGCCAAGCGTCATGGCAATGCGTTTAGACATCGGCTTATTCATCGCAAGCGCCGATGCCATCACACCGGAATGAGTATAAGGGATTTCAAGCATTTCAAGGACGGATTGAATAATCCCGTCTTCCCCGCCGCGCCCATATAAATTATTAAAAACCACATCCGGTTTAGGTGTCAGCTTAGAAAGCAAATCATTCAGATCTTTTTTGACATCAATTACGGTCAAATCATATCCGGCCTCTTTCAAAGCGGCCTCCACTTCACGTCCTTTATCTAATGAAACCTGACGCTCCGCAGACCATCCACCAACCAATAATGCTACTTTTTTTGCCATCCCCTATCCGAGCATGGAAATGAAAATGTGTCAAAAAGAATTTAGCGTGCTTTGCTTGTCATTCCGCGCATTTTTGGGAAAATAATGCCGCAAAACAATAGTCCGCATAACGATAAAATCACAGGAATCAGCCAATTCATCCAGCCAGCATCAATCATCACATTTCCTGATGGATTATCAGGATCATATAAAATTTGCACGTCATCGCCAGATTTATAGGATGGCGGATTACTACTATAATTCGATGTAAAAGTAATATCGTTTCCTTGGTTAGTTTGAAATCTTATAATCGGGGCGTAAGTGGTTCCATCGCTGTCCGAATTTGCCTTTAAACCGGTGACTTGCCCTGCAGCCGTTTGCCCTATCGTTTCTAGAATAAAAACACTCTTACCAACATAATATCCGCCGCCCAAAAGCCCCAGTCCGATGATCAACACCAACCATGACCATTTGGCTTGTTCTGCCTCTATATTGTTTTGAATGTTTCTGACTTCTTGACGTGTCAGGTTTTTACCGGATTGTTTGTTTTTATGCCGAAACTGTGAGAGCTTTTTTTCTTTAAAAGCTTTTAAATTTCCAAATTCACCTAACGGCTTTTTGATTTTTTCAAATTTTCGCCATAAAACGATGCTGCCGCCCATAGCAACGACCAACATCATCCAGTTAAATTCAAATAAACGAGCGGCATGATATAAAAATAAGCCGCCACCGCCTAATAACATTAATCCAACAATGAAAATCGGCCATCCGGCCCCAAGGATTCTTGCGTCATCCGGTTTATGAGGAAAGTATAATATTGATACTTTTTTACCAATCTGATTTTCATCCAAATTAGAAGAACCAACACCAGAGATAATTGTCTTTAACTGCCCTTTATCATTATGATACTCAGCTACAGGATAATAAAAATTTCGCTTAGCCCCTGCTCGTTCTTGAAATGTAACCACCTTTCCTCTCACCCGTTTAGCCCTAAGTCGCCAACGAAGAAAATCGCCGCTAAGTAAAAGTCCAAGGCCTATACAAATAAATGCCCCTAAAAACATCATTAGTGAATGAAACGCAAACACGCCATCGAAAAACAAATCAAACATGAGCATTATTATGCCTTTAAAAGCACATTCTAACAATCAGCACATATCTTTTGCTTTGCTTTTCTAATTATTCAGCATAATTTCTTTAAATGGCAAATTTAGAAAAAGACACTAATTCAGGTAAATTTATCAAATCTCGGAAAGTATATAATATCCTGTCACATGAAGGGCAGGAAGAGCTAAACCGTACTAATACGGCGCTGTTATGGTCTGGTTTAGTAGCGGGGCTATGTATATCATTTTCTCTGTTTGCCGAAACATTTCTTGATCATCATTTACCCGACTTTGAAGGCGCGTTTTTAATTTCAAATTTCGGCTATTGCATTGGCTTTACAATCGTCATTTTGGGTCGTTTTCAGCTTTTTACCGAAAATACAATTTCCGCTGTTCTACCGTTACTTGATAGAAAGGACATGAGAACACTCTATAAAACATTGAAATTATGGGCATTAGTATTTCTAGCTAATATGATTGGAACATTAACAATGGCGGCACTTGCTGTATTTACCAGTGTTTTTTCTCCCGATATTTTGGAGACAATGACCAACATATCCCACCATGCAGTTGAAAGAGACGCAGCATCTATTTTTGTACAGGCGATACCCGCCGGTTTTTTAGTGGCAAGCATCACATGGTTGTTGCCTAATTCACAATATTCTAAATTTTCTGTGCTGATTATGATGACATATTTAATAGCCATTGGCGATTTTGCGCATGTTATTGTCGGATCATGTGAAGTATTTGTGTTATTACTGCAAGGATTATTATCCTATGGCGACGGATTTATTTATATAGCCTGCGCGGCAGCAGGAAATATTATCGGTGGTACGTTCCTCTTCAGCTTAATGGCCTATGCACAGGTTAAAGAGGAAATCGCAGACGAAGAAAACGGAAAGCCGAAAAATTACAAAGTAGCAAGAAGCACAAACACCTGATTTAAATAAACTTTTTAGGGTCAAGGGAATCAGTCCCCTTACGTATTTCAAAGTGTAATTGTGGGCTACTGACTTGACCGGATGTGCCCACGATACCGATCTTTTCACCCGCTTTAACAAAACTTCCTTTCTTCGTGTGAATTTGTCCCAGATGTCCATAGGCGGTCAAATAGCGCCCACCATGTTTTATCAGGATTAAATTCCCATACCCTTTTAGCCCATTTCCGGCATAAACCACCTCACCGTCTGCTGCAGATATAACCGTAGCACCTTTTGGGGCCGCGATATTAATACCGTCATTTTGCAAACCATTTTTCTTTGGCCCAAAATCAGAAATAATTGATCCCGCAACGGGTCTTAGGAAACGGCTCGGTTTATTTTTTGATAACGTAAAAGCGGGCGTTTTTACCTCCTCCTTTTCAGAATATGAGTCAGGAAGCTTTAAAATATTTACAGTATTTGAAGCGCTTGACTGCGAATGCTCATCCTTTAACTCTGCAGATCGAATACTACGATGCGCCGGCGCCGCCTCCATAGCTAAAGGCGTAACCATCACTGAGGCGATTTCCCCTTCTATCCCACGTAAACGAGGAATGCTTAATTTTTCACCTGCTAAAATACGATATGGCTTAGAGAGATTATTTAATTCCGCCAATCTGGACTGCGAAACATTAAACAGACGCGCAACTTCTGACAGACTATCATCCGGGCGCACTTCGTATTTTTCCGGCGGCGGCAGACGCAGGCGCTGCCCAACATTTAAATGATAAGGTGCGACTAAATTATTTGCGAGCGCGAGCTCAGGCACATCAACCTTATATCGCTTTGAAATGCCATAAAGCGTATCGCCCTCAGAGACTGTGTGTACGCCGGAGCTGCCCGCACCCGCACTTGCGCCATAAGTTGAGAGCGGCGCAGGTGATTGGGAGCACCCCGCACAAAGCAATAATAATAGAACAATCAAAAAACGCGCCATGAAAATTTTCAGATCCTGAAATTACAATGAATAATTAAGCCCCAATAACAGACCATAAGAATAGCCTACACAATATATATCAAACTGACAAAAAATCTATTCTTGTGAGCGCGCAATATCGGGCAGGAGCGGCACAAAACGCACCGGACAAATATCAGAAATAGAGTACGTATCATCAGAAAGTTTATGGTATTTTTTTAAGACCTGATCATCCGTATTATCCCCCACCGGACAGACCATGATACCGCCAACATCCAACTGATCCAATAATTCTTGTGGTGGCTTCCCGCGCGCGGCGGCGGTCACGATGATACGTTGGAAGGGAGCCTGCGAAATGCCATTAATTATGGGCCACCCCTTCATGCCATCAGCGCAAATGGCTGTAATATTGCGTAATTTTAAATCCTCAAAGATTGCCTGTGCATTTTGCAATAAAGGCTTATGACGCTCAATCGTATAAAGACGGCGACAAAGTTTAGATAAAATGGCGGCCTGATAGCCTGAACCGGTCCCTATTTCAAGCACTTTATCACGGTCACTGATCTGCATTGCTTCGGTCATGGTTGCCACAACAAATGGCTGTGAGATTGTCTGACCACGCCCAATAGGAAGAGCGATATCCTCATAAGCCTGATCCAACATTTCTTGCGGCACAAAAACATCCCTTGGAATGCGCTCCATTGCTTTTAAGACATTCATATCCGATACACCTTTGCGGCGTAAATCCATGATTAAGCGGATAATTTTACTATTCTGGATTGTTTCCATGCGTTACGACTAGCTTACTTTTTTAATATAATGCGTCATAAGTCGCGTAAAGAAAAGGAATGTTGCATGTCCTTTTTAAAATTTTCGCGGCGATCAAAGACGAAATGATCAATATTTACGCTTCGATTATTTATATTGATAACATTAAAGCCATTTTCTTCGCCGCGTAAACGAGAAGAAAGTGCCGTAGACGCGCTTATATAAATAGTTTTATCAATTTGCGTCACACTGGCATTATGCACATGCCCTGTTAAAACAAGATCAACCCCGATCTGGTCAATGGTTTTAATGAATTTCTCTGCGCCATATACTTTGACGGGAATACTTGCCACATCGCTTGTATGTACAGGGTGATGTAAAACACATATTTTTACATGATCCCCCGCACATAGATTGCGCGACATTTTTTGTATTTGTTTTTCTGAAACTGCTCCATTTGCCCAATTCCAATGTGGTAAAATCGGGCGGGCACTATTAATCCCCTGAATAGCAATATTATCCAGTTGTAAAAACGGATCCAAATCTTTTGCGATAAACCGCTTATAACCCTTGAATGGATCTGTAAATCTTTCAAAAAGATTATATCGGGAAATATCATGATTGCCTGGAACACAAAAGACAGGGACGTGCAATCGTGCCATAAAGCTTTGCGCACTTATATATTCCTCTTCAGAAGCGATCTGCGTAAAATCGCCGCTTATGATGACCAGATTAGGCGATAATTTATCAATGATGGATGATAAACTGTTAACCAATGCATCTGTTTCTGTACCAAAGTGAAGGTCTGATAGGTGTAATATCTTCATAATATAAAGTTATTATGTTTAGGCGTTACAGGGAACCAGTAATGGTAAACTTTTTGGCTCAATTTCAAATATGACAGGCAGCTCCAATTTGTGATACTCGCCGTCTAACAATATATCCATGTGAGATTTGTTTGTATTTATCTCAATCTTTTTTGTCGCAAGCATGTTCAAACCCTGCTGTTTATCCCATACTCCCGCTAACAAGGATGCCAATAATCTTAAACCTTCTACGTATCCTTGCGGATTAATCATGTAAATGCCCATTTGGCCATCTTCTAATGATTTTGTCTGCAGGGGCGAGCCTATATGGACATGTTCGTCATAAAGATTATTTGATATGACACCGGCGCTTATCTCAACGAAACCTTCCGTGCCGTCATGACGAATACTGTAAATCTCCTTTTCATCATCATCGCTGATCTTATCAATAATGCGCCCGGCAAAAGACGCCCATTTAGATAGCGTTTCCGCCTCTCTGATAGCTTCACGTTCTTCAGCAAGTGCAATTGGCAACCCAAACATAGCGCCGCAAAGGAAGAAATCATCATTCACTTTTACAATATCTATCGTTTTAACCTTGCTTTTTTTATAATCCGATGCCGCCTGAGCCGGGTCTAAATTCATTCCGAGATTTCTAGCGACACTATTCATTGTCCCAAGCGGTAAAATGCCAAAAGGCTTTTGGTGTTTTTTAAATATTTTTGCTGCCGTTAAAATCGTACCATCGCCGCCGCCAATAATAATATTTGTATCAAAATCACTCTTAGCATAACGCTGAAGCTCATCCAGAAACGCATCAGGCTCTAAAAAAATGAGGCTATCAAGTTTATTTATGAGAGCCTGCTTTAAATCAGCCTCTAACTTTTCACGGCCATATTTAATTACGCCGCCGGAAAGCTCATTTATCAAAACTGTAAAATTTGTCATGCATTACAAATGTTCGAAGTAAATAGTTAGTTCACTATCTAGCAGGATAGTATTTTTTCCAACCCGCCCATATACGACTTCAAGACCTCAGGAACAAAAACCCCACCATCAGCCGGATCATAATAATTTTCCATGACCGCCACCAGAGCGCGACCAATCGCAAGCCCTGAACCATTTAAAGTGTGAACAAATTTTGTATCCTTCTCCCCTTTGGCGCGGCAACGTGCATTCATGCGGCGGGCTTGAAAATCCCAGCAATTTGAACAACTTGAAATTTCACGATAAGTTTCCTGTGACGGCACCCATACCTCAAGGTCGTAGGTTTTTGACGCACCGAAACCTGTATCACCGGCGCATAGGACGATTGTCCTAAATGGTAATTCCAGTTTTTTCAGTAGATTTTCAGCGCATCCTGTCATGCGCTCATGCTCTTCGATTGATTTATCCGGCGTTGTAACGCTGACCATTTCAACCTTATAGAATTGATGCTGGCGAATCATGCCGCGTGTATCCTTACCTGCGCTCCCGGCCTCTTTGCGAAAACATGGTGTAAAGGCCGTATAACGACGCGGCAGGTCTTCTTCGTCGATTATTTCTTCTGCAACAATATTGGTTAAGGATACTTCTGAAGTTGGGATCAGCCAATGATCCGTATCTGAAGATTTAAATAAGTCATCCGCAAATTTAGGAAGTTGATTAGTACCATATAACGCATCTGATTTTACCAATAACGGAGGAGAAACCTCAGTCAGGCCATGCTCGCTTGTATGGGTATCAAGGAAGAACTGCGCCAAAGCGCGTTCCATACGTGCCAAACCTGCATTTAAAATTACAAAACGGGAGCCGGACATTTTCGCGGCATTGGCAAAATCCATCATGCCTAATGCCTCACCGATATCGACATGATCTTTTGGAATAGAGTTCAAAGATTTTGGCGTACCGTATTTACGAATCTCCACATTATGGTCTTCATCCGGCCCGTCCGGCACGTCTTCTGCCAGAATATTTGGTATTCCTGATAACTTTGTTTTAACTGCCTCATCCGCAATTTTTTGTTGTTCCTCTAACTTTGCAATTTTATCTTTCAGGCTGGAAACCTCTGCCATGATCGCATCGGCATCACCGCCGGCTGATTTGATTTTGCCAATCTCTTTAGACTTTTCATTCCGCGCCGCTAATAATTCTTGTAATTCAGTTTGTAAGCCGCGGTTAGCCTCATCAAGCGCTAGTATTTCTGACGATTGCGCCGACAATCCGCGCCGCGCCCAATTTTTATCAAATTGTTCGGGGTTTTTACGAATGGCGCGCAGATCAAACATGTCATAACTTTCTTTTTATTTTGTAATTTTCATGTATAAACCAAACAAAAATAAAGGTCTACAGAGAGAGTTTGTCTAATGAGCTTATTACCAATAATATTAGTGACGGCGGATCAAACTGATATAACGAAAAGATAATACCGAGTTCCTTGTGATCGATGCTCTGGTATATGCATATAAGAAGCTCACGCCGCGTGCTCTAAAGAGCACTCAAACCTTAATATGTCATATTGAAAATTATCTCTGTGCAGGTATGTTAAATGTGTTAAGAGAAATAGAATGTCCAAAATAAAGGGACAATGCGACTATCCTATGTTTAGAGATCACAATATAAATATTCACAAACAAGACAATGTCTTTACACTATTTTCTCCGCAAAATGCTTTGCCGCTGCTAATTGACAGCCCCCATAGCGGGCGTCGATATCCTGCTGATTTCAATTATGCCTGCGATCAAGGTATCTTACAACAAACCGAAGATAACCATTTAGATATATTGCTTGAAAACGCAGTAAATTACGGCGCAACCTTTCTTCAATGTGAATTTCCACGTTGTTACATTGATGTCAACCGTGCAGAGGACGATATAGACGCTGCTTTGATGGCACAGTCAGATGAGAAATATGATCTTAACCCGACATCGCGCTCCAATGCAGGTTACGGTTTGGTTCGTCGATTGGTGCGCCCTGGGCTCCCCCTTTATAATCGCTTATTGTCTTATGATGAAATACAACATCGATTGCAGCATTATTATTTAAGCTATCACAATATCTTGCAGCAAAAACTTGATGAATTACATTATAATTTTGGACAGGTATGGTACCTCAATATGCACTCTATGCCTGCAAGCTCGGCGCATAGTGAAGATGGGCATCCGGTTGATTTTGTTCTGGGTGATCGTCATGGCACAACCTGTCGGCGTGATTTCTTAATTGAAATAAAAAACTTTTTAGAACAAGCCGGCTATCGTGTTTCAATTAATGATCCCTATAAGGGCGTCGAGCTTATCCGCCGTCACGGACGCCCAGAAAGCGCAAAACATGCCTTACAATTTGAGATCAATAAAAACCTTTATTGGAATGAAATCACACAAGAATTCCTGCCTTCTTTCAGTCGCCTGCAAAATTTGTTAAATAATATGATCGAACATATTTCTACTTATATTGAAAAAGAACTTGTGCTTAAGGCGGCAGACTGAGTATAGACTATAGGTCAGATGATTATAGAAGAACATCCCGCCTATTATTACATACGTCCCGACGTTATTTCTGCGCCGATCCTGTTCGAAAGCCCGCACGATTTTCCAAAATTACCAACTGCCTTCCAGCAGGCTTGTGATGATGTTCACCTTGGACGCCAAGTCGACTACCATATCGGTGATTTATTTTCTTTTGTCCTAAAAATGGGCATGCCGCTTCTACGCTCTCGCATTCATAGAGGCGCAATGATTGACTTTAATCGCGGCCTTGGCTCTGTTCACCCGAATTTTATACGCGGCGAGTTGACGAAACTAAACCCGAATCCTGATAGCAAGTACGCCCAAATGGGCTTAGGGCTGGTGCGAACACACGCCTATTTTGGCAATGAAAACATTCGTATAAGACCAGACAATCCAACAGAAAAAGAGATTTTAAATAAAATTTCTACTTATTGGCAGCCTTATCATCAGAAAATTCATGATGAAAGCACTGCGCTTCTTAATCATTTCGGGCGGCGCTTTCATATCTCCTGCCATTCTTTTCCGATGGAGTTTATGCAGGAAAAAGAAGATCTTTTGCACGCCGATGTTATTATCGGAACGCGCAAAGGTAAAACGGCCAGCCCGGAATTTACCGCCTATGTAGCACAAGCTTTTCGTGATGAAGGTATGAGCGTTATTGTTGATGAAGTTTTAAGCGGCGCGGAATGCGTACGCCAACATGGGCATCCTGAATTCGGGCTGGAAAGCCTGCAACTTGAAATGACCCGTGAAAATATGATGTGCAATTATACATTTGAAAAAAATGAGTCCTATAACAAAACACAGATTGCCCTGATGCACGTTGTTGAAAAAATCAAGAGCTATGCACTGTCTCAAACACATCTGTCCACGTTGTCATCAGCGCACGATCCAAATCTGACATCGCAATATCTCGTCCCAGCTCTTTAACTATTGATGTTACCCCGTAATCGGAAATACCGCAGGGTACGATCCCCTCGAAATGTGACAAATCCGGATCTAGATTAATTGAAATCCCATGATACGTGGCCCAATGACGAATACGCACCCCAATGGCAGCTATTTTACGCTCTTCTCCATCCGCGCCCTTTACCCAAATACCTATGCGTCCCGCTCGGCGCTCTCCGCGAATTGAAAACTTCGACAAGGTTTGAATAATCCATTCCTCTAATTGCCAAACATATTTTTTAATATCAGGTTCCTTCTGCCTTTGCTTTAGATCTAGCATGATATAGGCGACGCGCTGCCCCGGGCCGTGATACGTATATTCCCCGCCGCGCCCAGTCTCGAACACCGGAAACTGAGGGTTACGCAAATCCTTTACTTTCGCACTGGTTCCGGCCGTATATAACGGGGGATGCACGACAAACCATACACATTCTTGCGCCTCGTCATTACGAATCGCCGCAACGCGCTTTTCCATGAAAGACACGGCGTCTTCATAATCTACCAACCCATGTGTTTCTTTAAATTCCATATACTTTCCAAATCGCCTTTCAAAAATTTGCCATTTATAGTACAAAATTGCTATCATTTAATTATGGGATATGGAAATAGAAGTGGTGGGGATGATATCGAGATTTTGGGGAAAATTTCTAAAATCATGCCCTCTCCCAGCGGCGGAAAAAGATTAGAAGTTGAAGCGACATTCAAACCTAAAATAGAAGTAGAGCAAACTCACTTGCCTGCATTCTTGCAACGTTCCTCTTCTCACAAAAACTCTGATCAACCTCAAAAAATTAATATTGACATGAATAGCGCAGAAGCAGGCAAGTTAAAAGAAAATGACGAAATCCGTGCTCGCATTCAAGAAAAATATAAAAGCAACCGCTTTGGCGGCGGACGAAGTGGATTTAGCAATATTTACACGCATATTGAAACCTTGCAAAGCTCCCCCGGCTCCACAAAAGGCGGTGGGCCATGGAATCGATTTAAATCTTAACACCTCATTTCCACACTTGAATTATTTCATACGGTCTGTTATTGAGATACCATCCTCAAATATGCGACCGTGGCGGAATTGGTAGACGCGCAGCGTTGAGGTCGCTGTGGGAGATAATCCCGTGAAGGTTCAAGTCCTTTCGGTCGCACCAATTAATTTAGGAAATATACATTTAGACCTTATATGTTAAGACATAAACGAAGATCATCATGCGTAAAATCAAAAATGTTCTAAAATTTAAACTTTTACCTAAAAGAACCTATCTCGCCATAAGCGCTAATAAAAAATACAAGCGCGCCGTTAAAAAAGGTGAAATCGAATTACATTTACTGCCATTTTTAGTTAATCCAAATAAAATATCTATAGATATTGGTGCAAATACAGGATTATACACGCATTTTCTTTCTAAAATTAGTCGTGAAGTCTATGCTTTTGAACCACATAAAATATTGGCCGGTTTTTTAGAAAAAGCCGCAGCTTCAAATGTGCGGGTAATTAATTGCGGTGTGTCAGATAGTTGCGGCATAAAAACTTTTTATACGCCTTTAATTAACGGCGAAAAATCGCTAAACATTGCCAGCATTGAAAAGGAAAATGTTGCAGAATTTGAGTATGTTGAAGATACATTAGAAACCAAAACCATAGACCATTTTAATCTTAAAGATGTAGGTTTTGTAAAAATTGATGTTGAAGGTCATGAGATGGAAGTTCTGAACGGCGCCGAAAAAACAATTAAAGCATGCCACCCAATCATGTTAATTGAAATCCTTGATGCACCTCAATCACTGGATATACACCCTGTTATCCAATTAATGCAGACTTACAAATATCAAGTATTTGACTTACAAGACAATATTTTACGGATCATCAATTTAAAGCAACCTTATACGGGCACTAATCGGAATTTTCTATTTCTCCCTCAATCGTAACCATAACATCGTATATATACCGCATCGCAATACATCATAGGGTTGTGAATTGCTGCGCCCTCTGTTACATCAGATTAAGACCTTATTCTAACAACTTTCATTGAGACACATGGCTAGCGAAACCCTAGAGCAGACCGCTCTGAATTATCATAAATTCCCAACGCCCGGGAAGATTTCTGTCAAAGTAACAACGCCAATGGCAACGCAACGAGATTTAGCGCTTGCTTACTCCCCCGGAGTGGCGGCTCCTTGTTTGGAAATTGAAAAAGACCCTTCAAAAGCGCTCGATTATACATCTCGCGGAAATATGGTTGCGGTAATCTCTAACGGGACGGCCGTATTGGGGCTTGGAAATATTGGCGCTTTAGCTTCAAAGCCAGTAATGGAGGGAAAATCAGCCCTGTTCAAAAAATTTGCGGATGTCGATTCGTTTGATTTGGAAGTTGCCGAGGAAGATCCGGATGCATTTATTGAATGTGTCGCCCGTCTTGAGCCATCATTCGGCGGGATTAATCTGGAAGATATTAAAGCGCCGGAATGCTTCTATATTGAGGAAAAGCTGCGCGAGCGCATGAATATTCCGGTATTCCATGATGATCAACATGGCACAGCGATTATTGTTACCGCGGCGCTAAAAAACTGGCTGCATTGGTCGGGGCGCGATATTAAAAAGGTAAAACTGGTCGCCAATGGCGCCGGCGCATCCGCAATTGCTTGCCTGAATTTGATCACACATGCCGGCGTCCCCAGAGAAAACATTATCGTTTGCGATCGTAAAGGCGTGATTTATAAAGGCCGTAATGAAGGTATGGATCCCTATAAAGAAGCATTTGCCAATGATACGGATCGCCGCGACCTGACAGAGGCGCTGAAAGGGGCAGATATTTTTCTTGGCCTATCCGGCCCGAATATGCTGGATGAAGATATGGTTGCAAGCATGGGCGATGCCCCGCTGATTATGGCTCTTGCGAACCCAACGCCGGAAATCTTGCCTGAACTGGCTAAAAAAGCAAAGCCCAATTGTGTGGTTTGCACCGGACGTTCCGATTACCCCAATCAAGTTAATAATGTTTTATGCTTTCCATTTATTTTCCGTGGTGCGTTGGATGTCGGCGCGACAAAGATTAATGAAGAAATGAAACTGGCATGCGTTGAGGCCATTGCCGAATTGGCACGCCGTGAAGCCAGCCCCGAAGTTGCCTCTGTATATGCAGGCGAAGAACTTGAATTTGGACCGGATTATCTGATCCCGAAACCATTTGATCCACGATTGATCATAAAAGTGCCTATTGCCGTGGCAAAGGCCGCCATGGATAGCGGCGTTGCATCCCGCCCCATTAAAGATTTCCATGCATATGAGCAACGCCTAACACAATACTTCTATAAAACCAACCAAGTCATGCAACCCATTTTTGAGCGCGCCCGTAGCGCCCAGAAGCGCATTGTTTACGCCGAAGGTGAGGAAGAAAAAGTCCTTCGCGCCATTCAAGTTGTTGTTGATGAAAAACTCGCGATTCCGCTCGTCATCGGTCGCCGTAAAGTCGTTGAAACGCGCATCAAAAAATTCCGCCTACGTTTAAAAATTGACGAAGATTTTGAACTGGTTGATCCTGAAAATGATAAACGCTACCGCGATTATTGGGAAACATATCACCAAATTATGGAACGACGCGGTATCACTCCGGCGGTGGCGCGGACGATTATTCGCTCCAACACCACTATCATCGCTGCATTATTACTTCATAAGGGCGAAGTTGATGGCTTGATCTGCGGCACTGTGGGGCAATATAAATATCATCTTAAAAACGTAATTGATATTATTGGCTTAAAAGAAGGCGTTGAAACCGCTGCTGCTCTGGGTATCCTCAGCACGGAAAAAGGCACCTTTTTTATTACGGACACACAAGTCACGCCAGAACCGACTATGGATCAAATCTGCCATACGACCTTAATGGCGGCGGAAGAAGTCAAACGATTTGGTATTATACCCAAAGTCGCCATGGTCTCTCACTCCAATTTCGGCGTCCATGAAGGTAGCGCCTGCAAAATGCGCCGTGCGGTGGAATGCCTGCATCAACTCTCACCGGATTTAGAAATTGATGGCGAGATGCATGCTGATTGCGCTCTGGATGAAAATATCCGTAAAGAAATCATGCCAAATACAACACTTCATGGACAAGCAAACTTATTGGTCATGCCCAATATCGAGGCGGCGAATATTTCCTTCAATATGTTGAAAGTTATGGCAGAAGGAATCAGCATTGGCCCCATTCTATTGGGGGTTTCTCGCCCTGCACATATTCTGACTTATGCGGCGACAGTACGTAGTATTGTAAACATGACCGCGTTGACCTCTGTTAGCGCACAAGTATATGAGGCCGATTCAAAATAATCTCTTTTTAGGGGTTCACATATCTACTTGAGATCCTTATGTTCTTTTTGAACATAGGAGATAAATACATATGAAATTCAATCAGCTTGGACAAACCAATTTAAAAGTCAGCGAGATTTGTCTTGGTACAATGACATGGGGTAAACAAAATACGGAAAGCGAAGGCCATGAGCAAATGGACTATGCCGTATCCCAAGGTATTAATTTCTTTGACACCGCAGAATTATATGCTGTCCCCCCCGAGGAAAAAACTCAAGGTCTGACCGAAACATATATTGGTAATTGGTTCAAAGAGCGCGGTAATCGCAGCGATATTATTTTGGCATCCAAAGCCACAGGCAAAATGGGAGGTAGCGGTCTACCCTGGATCAGAAACGGTGAAGGCTTGAACAAAGCCAATCTGGAAGATGCATTGGAAGGCTCCCTAAAACGCTTACAGACCGATTATATTGATCTGTATCAACTTCATGCTCCAAATCGTTCCTATCCGCACCACGGCAAACATTGGGGCGGGATGATCGACTTTACCACTGATACGAATACCCAAAAAGAAGTGGATGAATTTTGTGATATTCTGGAGACATTAACAGGATTCGTGAAAGACGGAAAAATCCGTCATATAGGCCTTTCAAATGATACAGCTTGGGGCATGATGAAATATCTTAGCCTATCCGATACCAAGAATTTTGTGCGCCTGACCTCAATCCAGAATGAATATAGCCTGATGTACCGCGTGGATGAGGTTTATATCGGGGAAGTTTGCGTACGTGAAGATATTGCTTATCTGCCTTATTCTCCCCTTGCCGGCGGCTCAATCAGCGGCAAATACCTAGACGGCGCCCGCCCCGCAGGCAGCCGTTGGTCACTTGACAACCGCCCAAATCAACGCGATACAGAAACCGCGCAAAAGGCCATTCGTTCCTATATTAAAGTTGCCGAAAAACATGGGTTGGATGTATGCCAAATGGCACTACAATTTGTAACCCAGCGTCCGTTTGTCACATCAAATATCATTGGCTCAACCTCTATGGAACAATTGAAGCGCGATATCGGGTCAAAAGATGTCGTCTTAAATGATGAGATTATGGCGGACATTGACGCGGTTTATAAGCAATATCCGATGCCTTATTAATAATCTTGCGCTCATTATGTCTTATCGCTAATATCCATTCCTATATAAAATAATATTATAGGAACTAAAATGGAATTTATTATATTTTGCGCTGTGAGCACAGCCATATTTGTTGGCATCGCATTATTTGCCGCGTTAATTTTTCGCCGCGTAGTTGAAACTAATGAAGTCCATATTGTTCAAGCTGCAAGATATACTAAATCTTACGGTAAAGATACGCCAAACGGAAATACTTATTACGAATGGCCGCACTGGTTTCCGGTAGTTGGTGTTACTAAAATTATAATGCCGGTTTCTGTATTTGATTTGCGCCTTCAATCTTACGAAGCATATGATGTTGGCCGCGTTCCATTTGTGGTCGATATTGTGGCCTTCTTTAGAATTAATGATAGTAATTTAGCCGCGCAGCGCGTTGAAAGCTTTCAGGAATTACATGAGCAACTAACCGCAATTGTACAGGGCGCAGTTAGAACAATTCTCGCTTCCCATGACATTGATAAAATCATGTTGGAACGTAGTATATACGGCGAGCAATTCACCATTGCCGTTCAAGATCAACTCGCAAGCTGGGGCGTGGTGCCCGTTAAGAGCATCGAATTGATGGATATACGCGATGCACCGGATAACCGGGTGGTGCATAATATTATGGAGAAAAAGAAATCTCTGATTGAGATGGAATCTCGCACCGAAGTGGCGCAAAATATGAAAAAAGCGCAAATTGCTGAGATCGAAGCACAACGTGAGACAGATATTCAAGCTCAACAAGCTCAACAAGCCGTTGGCGAGCGCACCGCACAAAAAATAAAAGCGGTCGGTATCGCAGACGAACAAGCTTTACAGGAAATTAAAGAACAACAGCGCGTCACAAAAGAAAAAGAAATGGCTGTTATTCAAGTACAGCAAGTGCGCCAGGCTGATATTACACGTGAGGCAAATGTTGTTAAAGCGGATGAAGATCGCCAAACAACTGTTATTATTGCCGAAGGTAAATTAGAGCAAACTAAGAAAGAATCCGAGGGAATTCAAATCGAAGGCGCCGCGCGCGCGGAGGCTGAAAAGCTTATGCAACTTGCTCCCGTTCAGGCACAAATTGCTCTGGCAAAAGAAATCGGACAAAACGAAGGATACCAGAATTATCTGGTCGCTATCGAGGCTGTTGCCGCTAATCAGATTGTTGGTATTGAACAAGCAAAAGCATTGACCGCTGCCGATGTTAAAGTCATTGCCAATACTGGCGGGCCTGTTGATGGTATGACCAATGTTATGGAGCTATTTTCTGCCCGTGGCGGCACACATTTTAGCGCCATGTTAGAAGGAATGGCTCAGTCTGAAGAAGGACAAAAGCTCCTAGAAAAATTTGGCCTCCATAAGAAGAAAGCGATTAATAATTTACCGGAAAAGAAAGTGGAACCTTCCGTAGATTATGGACAGGTTCAAAAGCCAAAGACGTAAAAGCTGTCTCTTTAAGTCAACGTTAAAATAGAGTTTGGGCGTGTCGAAATATTCTCATACGCCCAAACTATAACGGATAGAATCTAAACTAGCTTCTTATCAAACTGCTCTGCATCTGCCGCCAGAATCATCTCATTATGCGCTTTGCCTGACGGAATCATCGGGAAGCAGTTTTCTTTTGGGTCAACGCGGACGTCAACGACGACTAGGCCGTCATGTGCCAACATTTCCTGTATCACGCCGTCAAGTTCGGATGGGTTCGAGGCGCGAAGGCCTTTCCCGCCATAAGCTTCCGCCAATTTCACAAAATCAGGAAGGCTTTCGGAATAGCTCTCGGAGTAACGCTCCCCATGCAGCAATTCCTGCCATTGGCGTACCATGCCCATCCATTCATTATTCAAGATGAACACTTTTATAGGCAGGCGGTATTGAACGGCGGTCGTCAATTCTTGGATATTCATCAGGATAGACGCCTCCCCCGCAATATCAATCACCAAACCATCAGGATGCGCGATTTGCGTTCCAACCGCCGCAGGAAGACCGTACCCCATGGTGCCAAGACCGCCAGAAGTCATCCATCTATTCGGTTCATTAAATGGTAAATATTGTGCCGCCCACATTTGGTGTTGCCCAACTTCGGTCGTAATATATGCATCACGCTTATCTTTATCGATAAAATGCTGCAAGCGTTCGAGCGCATATTGCGGCTTAATGATCTGATCCGAGTGCTTATAGGCAAGACATTTCTTCTCCCGCCAACCTTCAATTTCACTCCACCAATTTGATAGTGATTTCTGATCCGCTTTGAAACCACCTTTTTTCCATGCGGAAATCATTGCCTTAATAACTTCGGCGGCATCACCAATAATAGGAAGCTCAACCTGCACGACTTTATTAATCGAGCTTGGATCAATATCCACATGGATTTTTTTAGAATTAGGCGAGAATTTTGATAATAGCCCCGTCACACGGTCATCAAAACGCGCCCCAATATTGATCATAACATCACAGCCATGCATTGCCATATTCGCCTCAACTGTGCCATGCATCCCCAGCATCCCCAGCCATTTTTCATCTGAAGCGGGAAACGCACCAAGCCCCATTAAAGTTGATGTAATGGGAAAACCCGTTAGTCTGACTAATTCTCTAAGCGCTTTGGAGGCTTCCGGCCCGGCATTAATAACGCCGCCGCCCGTGTAAAAAATCGGTTTTTTTGCCGACGCCATCAATTCCACGGCTGCGCTAATTGCCGCATCTTCAGGAGTTGTTTTAGGATTATAACGCCCCTCTAGCAAACATTCTTCGGCGCTTTTATATATACCTACGGCGAATTGAACATCTTTTGGTAAGTCAATCACAACGGGGCCAGGGCGGCCGGAACGCGCCACGTGGAATGCCTCATGGATAACTTCTGCTAATTTATTTACATCTTTCACCAGATAATTGTGCTTTGTACATGCCCGTGTAATGCCGGTTGTGTCTGCCTCTTGAAAGGCGTCCGTGCCGATAAGGAATGTCGGAACCTGTCCGGTAATACAAACCATTGGAATGGAATCCAGCATGGCATCCGTTAAGGCCGTAACTGCATTGGTTGCCCCCGGTCCGGATGTCACCAGACACACACCAACCTTACCCGGTGTTGAACGCGCATATCCTTCGGCGGCATGACCTGCCCCTTGCTCATGACGCACTAAAACATGCTTAATGTGATTTTGCTGAAAAATAGAATCGTAAATTGGTAGAACCGCGCCGCCAGGATAACCAAAAATCGTGTCCACCCCTTGCTCTTTTAAAGCGCGAAGAACCATGTCCGCTCCGGTCATTTGGTCTTGTTTGGTATTCGAAATGGGCATTTTTTTCATCATCTGTTTTATATCTGCGCCGGCCATTTTTATCTCCTATTTAATATGTGTCATAGCATGTTTTTTATAATAAAAAAGCCCCGTATCTATAGATAAGGGGCGCTTTGGTTTGTTAGTGTTTTTTCACATCAAGTCCGAAGCGCTCCTCTTCCGAGAAGCACGATCACTAGGACGTTGACGAGAGTGTTCAAATTCATATCTAAGTATTGCCGAAAAAATTACCGCATTGCAAGAAATTTATTTCCCGATATCAACCCAACCATTGCCATCGCAAAATTCATAGCGGTCAGCGTTATAATTTAACGCCCCCTCAGGAGAACATGCCCCACTTCCACTTGCGGGATCACCCATATTAAATAATGTTGTACCATTACAATAAACCATCGCATCAGTTGAAAAGTCGTAGTAATATTCGCCAGGATTACTGCAAGCGGTTCCAGTATCGCTTTGCAAGCGGTAAATTGATATGGAATCATGAGCATAAGCTGATACATAAATTAGGCCGTCTTGTATAACTACACCATTTAGTTCATCTAAAAATGTTGAATTGCTTACGGTATAAACCCGTGTGGGTAGGGCTGGATCACTTATATCTATAATAGACAGACTATCACTGGTATTGGCAGTAACATAAGCATAGTTCCCTTCCAAAGCAATTTCCCATGGAACATTCATATTGGCAGCATCAGAAATGGCGCCAACAATAGTTGGCGTAGCTGGGTTGCTGATATCCACAACGGCAACGCCATCTGCCCCTTGTGCCACAACATAAGCATAATTACCGCGTACCTCGACGTCAAGCGCACCATTCAGGTCTGTACCATCATCTACTACACCCACGACAGATGGGGATGTCGGATCACTTATATCAATCACGCTTAAAGTATCTGAATTAAATGCAACCACATAGGCGTAGTTTCCTTGGATATCAATGCCTTCAGCTAGTCTCATACCGTTTAAGGCGTTGGAGTCAGTAAGAGTGGTTTCCAGTGTAGGAGACGCTTTATCACTAATGTCTACAACAGCAATTCCATGATTGTTGCGTGAAGTTATGAAGGCATAGTTTCCTGAAATTGCAATATCCCGCGCATCATCTAAATTCGTTGAATCTACAAGAACGCCACCAGCGCCGCCACTAGGGGCGGACATATTTGTCGGATCACTTATATCAACGATGACCAAGCTATCATTAGTCGATGAGACCAGATATGCATAATTTCCTTCTAAAATAACCTTGAACGGCCCCGTTAAATTTGACGAATCTTGATATTGGTCAACAAAAGTGGGGCTGGATGGGTTGGATACATCGGTGCTAATTAGGCTTTTTACTAAACCACCAGCAAGTGAGAATACATAATCACCAGATACGGCCAAAGCACGCGGGTTTTTATAATATGATCCTGTGCTCAGTGTTGCAAGTTTTGTAAGGGTGTGATCACTGGCATCAATCATGTTTATCCATTGTGTATCATCACAATATTGTAAAATATTAGAGCCGGTCCGGTATTCTATGTCGCCTTCTTGACCGGGATTACCATCTTCATCATTAAAACATGCGGCGTAAACGGGGGTAAAAGACAAGATAAAAAGCGCGCAAAACGCCCCCAAAAAGAATTGTTTTTTTTCTTTAAATTTACGTGTTTTTTTTACGCTACAACTCAATACTTTTTCTCTGGTCATGTGATATAACTCGTCCATTTTTATTTCCCAATTCCCACCCAATCAGAACCATCACAATAAGTCATTATGTCTGTATTACTATCATATACCATTTCCCCCGCTGTGCCGGCTGGGCTCGCGCATCCGCCGCCTGCTCCCGTACCTTCCCCCATACTGACCCATGAGTTACCGTTGCAATAAGTCATAACATCGGTATTACTGTCATAAACAATGTCTCCAGCATCACCAAGCGGGCTACTACAGCCACGATAATTAAATAAATTTGTAATTTCTTCGGGCGTTAAGGCGCGGTTGTAAATACGTACATCATCAATGACGCCATCTGTAAAATGTGAAACGTTTAAACCGCCTATTGTGAATGTCCTTCCTGAGAAATCATGTGTTGTTTGAACTTTTGAAGAATCAAGAACACCGTTGATATATAGACTTGCTGTTGTTCCATCATGAGTGGCAGCCAAGTGAGTCCACACGCCTGTAGCCCCTATAGTGGTTCCAATACTATCCGAACTTCCTCCGCCCAGTAAAGCCCAATGAAAATTCCAAGCGCCCGTTGTTCTATTACGCAACGTGAAAGTTGATGTCGTTACATCCGTAAAACGTTGTTCAACATTATTTCTATCGAGCTTGACCCAAAGCGACATACTATAAGCTGTACTTAATGTAGGAAGTGCTCCAACTGAAATGTAATCATCCCCATCAAAATCAAGTGCAGAACCAACGACTCCGGTTGTGGTGTCTGTGCCAGATAAACCTCCATTCATTGTGCCGTTACTTCCCTTCAAGGCACTATCCGCTGCAACTGTTCCAGAAACTTCATCCATCTTCCAATGCCCGACTAAACCATTACGAATATCGCGTGTCCCTATTGCATATAGCGCGGAAATTTCGAGATCTGATAACACCCGATGATAAATGCGTAAATCATCGAGATTTCCTACAAAATGATTATTAACAACATCCCCGCCTATCAATAACCCTTGATCGTTTTCTATTAAATCTGAATATGTGTCAGAACTATCAAAAACGCCGTCAACATATAGGCGCGCTGTGGAACCATCCATTGTGACGAGAGCATGATGCCATTGATCATCATTATAGGAGTCAGCCGTAATTATAATAGCGCCATCAGTGCCAGCATGATTGAATCTAAGTTTTTCTCCTGCGGAGTGAAGGGAAAAGTGCCAACCGAAGCCACCACCGCCCCCGGCATAATGATCGAAAAACCGTGGAAAGCTATTGGGCTGCACAGGATCGGCTTTAAACCAGACGGAAATTGTTGCTTGTCTATTCGCCAAATCCCAATCATCGCTATCGACTGCGTCAAGGTATTCACCTGAGAAATATAACGAATCCCCGATCACGCCAGTTTGTTCGTAAAGGGGGGCGGACCCCGGTATTGCGGTATGACCGTTACCGGAACTATCTATTACATTGCCGCTGGTATCATCCATTTTCCAATGTCCGATTAAACCTGTATTTAATGATATACCGTTCATCGCGATCCAGTTTGAACCATCGCAATAGACCATCGCCGCGGAATTTGTATCAAACGTCATATCCCCTGCCGCCCCTACTGGATTGGTACAGGCATAGACTGAAAAAGGGAGAAAACATCCCAGTATAATAACGCAAATATAATAACGCATAATAACTTTCACGCTGTTTTCTGCCTCCCTATTTCAGATTTTTTGATGTGCGTCTAAGAACAATTACGGCTGTAAACGTTCCGCATATCAGCATCAAAATAAGCATACCAATATTAGCGAATGACGCGTTTTGAATATTGTAACTGGTATGTAATTTCAACCCGGCGACATCCTGCTTCATAGTATTAATAGCCGCAAGAACTTCACTATTCTGATCCTGTAAAGCCGCAAGCTCTTCTTTCAGATTATCGTTTTCTGATTTAAGCGCTTTGGAAACCTCGATCATTGGAGCAATTAAGCCGATATAATTCACAGATTTTGTGCCCATTTCATCATCGGCAGTATGAACCAACTCTGGGAACAAAGTTTCCAGCTCCTGTGCCATTACACCAAACTCTGTGCGGCCTTTTTCATCGTCTTTCATTTTGAATGAATATGTGTCGATTTGTGCCAAACGGTTAATCATGTCTTGTGTGTTAAGCGAGACAATATCCGTTTTTAAACGACGATCCGATGTATCGGTCATCGTGCCGGAATATTGGATATCACCATTCACATCAAGCGTTGCGCCTGGCGTATCTGTACCCAAACCAATCTCACCGGATGCATCCATATAAAAACTTTCATCCGGGGCATTGGGTTCAATTTGGAACGGTATTGTATTATTGGTTGAATCCTTAAGCCGGAAATTTGCTGAGCCGACTTTACCAAACGCCCAATTATTGCTATTACCGCTAAATATTATGTGTGAATAATTAGAAGTTGGCGCGGCCAGATATAAGGTGGCTCCGCCGGCGGCAGACCGTATGGTCATATTTGCATCATCGCCCGCATCATCCGGCGAGTCAAAAATAGTAAAATCAAACGTGAGTGAATCAGCTGACGTCGTGTTTACACCCATGCGACCGTCTGGTTGAATGATCATTCGGGATGTTGTCGTTCCCGCGCTGTCATCATAGTAATTCAGGCGGAAGTCTTCATCAGTCGCTTGTGTTTCATAATAATCAGACTGATCCGCGAAATCATCATTACTTAATCGCATAGCCCCTGCTGAGCCACTTAACGTAACGTTTGAATTGTTGGCAGCACTACGCACTGAAACAAGACCTGATCCTGTGCTATGTTGGCGAAGTCCGATGACTTCGGTTCCCGCAGAGTTATTGAATTGCATAAACTCACTGCCAGCGGTTGTATTTTGCATGGTGGCAAGGAAAACATCATTGGCAGAAGCTCCGGAAATATCCAGCAATGTCGAAGCCGTCGTTTTACCAATCGCAACATTTCCAGCCGCATCAATGACAAACGGAGAGCCATCACCTGCTTCATCTTCCACCAGAAGTGTGTTGCCTGTGCCTGTATTCACAATAGAGAGAACTTCTGTGCCATCGGCTGTAATTGAGGTGCTGGCATCCAACTCCATGGTGTCATCGAATTTATCGAAATCCAGCGAGTCATCTGCAACTGTTGCTGCGCCCGCACTAGCCAAAGCTTCCCAGCTATCGGCACTGGCGGCGTTGTCTTTACAGAATTCAATGGTGTCCGTTGTCGCGTTATAACGGATTGCACCCGGGAAATCGGTTTCGCCTGTGGAACAATCTTCACCACCATCACGCAAAATCATTGATCCATTGATATGCAATATTGCTTTCGGTTCATTGACATCAATCCCCACATTTCCAGACCCAGAATCCATACTTAATGTCCGTATCCATGTAGTTCCATCCCAATAATTGAAGAAGAGGTCGTTTTGTAGAGATGGAGTTGCCGCATATGTATCACCACGCGCACCAATCATCCAACCTGTTGATCCGGCGGCATCCAACGCTGTGATGCCGTCACCAGAGGTTAGTAAATGTACGCCGGCTGAGCTGGTTTCATCACTTTCCACAGTCAGATATGCGTTACCATTGTCTCTATAAATCGAAAGCTTACCTGTCGGATCGGGCGTTCCAATGCCGACCGCACCCGTATCATCGATCACAAACGGCGTGTCATCCGTGGCTTTATCGCCCACAAAGAAGCTATTGCCTGTGCCTGTATTCACAATTGAGAGAACCTCTGTGCCATCTGCGGTGATTGACGTGCTGGCATCCAAGGCCATCGCGTCTTTAAATTCGGTGAAATCTAAAGAATCAGCCGTAATGCCATTACTGCTTAAAACCGTTGTCACGGCTTGCCCATCAATTTTTATGCGGTCGGCGGCATTAATTATTCCATTCACCGTTAATGTGTCGGAGGTATCATTAAAGGTGAAATCAGAACTGGCAGCCAAACCGCCGCTACCGTCGTTAAACTGAATTTCATTGGCGCTACCGGCTGCTGATGCCCCGCCTAATGCGGCCCAAGTCGGTGATCCGGCTTCGCAGTCATTGGTAAATTCCATCTGGTTGGCGGTATCATTGTAACGGATACAGCCTTGGTTGGTATCAGAGCCGCCATCGACGTCATCAATCAAAAGCTTCCCGCCAACAAGGGCAAGGACGTTTTCTTGAGCCATGTTTGAGCTGGTTTGATCGCCAAAGAACAACGCTAAGGATTCATTGCCTGTTACACGAGGATAATTGGCTGTTGAACCACCGGATTCACCTAAACCAAACGCGACAGAATAATTTCCTTTTCCGCTCGTAGCTCCACTCGTCTGCGCTGTATTATCACCGGCAATTACTTGATTGCCAAATGCAAGACTGGCAAAACCACTTGCATTTGCATATCGACCAGCCGCAATACTATTTGTTCCTATTGCGTTAGCTTCCCTCCCGAAAGCAGTACTATATTGCGCGCTTGCTGTTGTGAATGATCCGAACGCCATACTATATTGACCACTTGCTGTCGAATAGTTCCCTAAAGCAGCACTATTTTCCCCTTCAGCCTGCGTATTTTCACCATAACCAAAGGAATTTTGTCCAATATTGCCATTATTCCATGCATCATTGAACGATGAAACTTCACCACCGCGAAATGCGCCCTTATTAGGAAAATAAAAGCTGTATGTACCATTATCATCCAAAACCCCTGGAAGGGTGGTCTCCGCCGTGTCAATCACGTGGAACCCATCGCGGGAGATATATGTCGTGTTATCCGTCCAAAGACCCGAACCGCCACTTGCCAAAGCTTCCCAGCTATCATCGCTGGTGTCGTTGTCCTTACAATATTCAATGGCATCGGTAGTGGCGTTATAACGAATTGCACCTTGGAAATCCGTTTCCCCACCGGAACATGTCTCCGCACCATCGCCAAGGATGACAGAGCCGCCCACGTGAAGCATGGTTTTAGGATCAGTATTACCAATACCCACAAAGCCATTCTCGTGGATGCGCATGCGCTCGGCCATTGTCGTACTTGATCGAGTTTCAAAACGAAGGCTGGCATGTGCTGTTGATCCTACCGCACGATACGCATCAATTTGGGCTAAACCCGCGCCAACACTATTAAACGCTATACCGATTCCGGTTTCTGCGGTTCCATCTGATTTTAACCGTAAGGCCGTTCCGTCCGCATCTGGCATTTCAATATCCAGCATAAATAATGGATCATCTCTTCCAATCCCGACATATCCGGTTAAAGAATCCAATGCCATTCTTACGTCCCAGGCTGTTCCATCCCAGTAATTAAAAAGAAGATCATTTTGTTGTGGAGCGTTGGTGTAAGCATTTCCTCTACCCACTACATGCCATCCCAAAGTGGTTGCATCACCTAATTCGGAGGCTCCATCTCCATTTGTTAAAAGGTTGAGCGCTGTGAAACCGGTTGCTGCTGATTCAAGCTGTATATGAGCCGGTGCCCCCGGTTTGTATATGTGTAAACTTTTCTGCGGTGCTGCCGTACCAATCCCGACATTCCCATCGGCATCAATCACAAATGGCGTAGCATCGACGCTGGCTTCATCCTCCACAACGAAACTATTTCCCGTGCCTGTATTTACAATGGACAGAACCTCTGTGCCATCGGCGGTGATGGATGTGCTGGCATCCAGCGCCATTGCGTCTTTGAATTTGTCGAAATCGAGGGAATCATCAGTTACTGCACCGCTCGCTCCAACCAAAGCTTCCCAGCTATCGGCGGCAACATCATTGTCCTTACAATATTCAATCACATCTGATGTGGCATTATAACGGATCGCCCCTTGGAAATCGGTTTCCCCGCCAGAACACGTTTCCGCGCCATCGCCAAGGATGACAGAGCCAGCAACGTGGAGAAGCGATTTTGGATCATTCGTCCCAACCCCGACATTTCCTCTTCCTTGAACAACGAATGATGGTAGCCAAGTTGCACCACTATCTTTACTACTGCTTATTCCAAAAACTGATGTAGAAACAAGGCTATCTCCAAATTGCATCGCATGACGAAGTATGCCTTCCTCAGTTGCGAGTGTGAAGCGCCGTTCTGTGTTTGAATCAGCGGTGTCCATACCTAAATCGTAAGGATCATCAGACGTAGCGACGGTGGTGTTTAATATCATCCGCATCGTCGCCGCGCTTCCTGCATCAAGTAAAAATCCAGGTGTGGGTGTCCCAATACCGACATTCCCATCAGCATCAATCACAAATGGCGTAGCATCGACGCTGGCTTCATCCTCCACAACGAAACTATTTCCCGTGCCTGTATTTACAATGGACAGAACCTCTGTGCCATCGGCGGTGATTGATGTGCTGGCATCCAGCGCCATCGCGTCTTTGAATTCGGTGAAATCGAGAGAATCGGCGGTGACTGCACCGCTCGCACCAACTAACGCTTCCCAGCTATCAGCGGCGACATCATTGTCCTTACAATATTCAATCACATCTGATGTGGCATTATAACGGATCGCCCCTTGGAAATCAGTCTCCCCGCCAGAACACGTCTCCGCGCCATCGCCAAGGATGACAGAGCCACCGACGTGGAGTAGGGACTTAGGGTCCGTGGTGCCGATGCCAATATTTCCGTTGCGATCAATTCTCATACGTTCTGTTGCAGGAGAAGGTCCTGTCGCAAAGCGTATACCCCCAACAGTTGCGTGCTGTGAAATAAGAACAAGCCCATTTTCAGCTTCAGTCATTAATGCTGCTTCTTTACTGCCGGCGTCACTGCTCATAGCAAAGTAAGATGTACCTTCATCAGTTGTCAAAAATAAGCCGGATGAAGCAGAAGAGCCAGCATCCATATTTATAATTCCAATTCCTGTCCCCGAATCTTGATCCTTCTGAACGTGGAGTTTATGTAGAGGATTTGCTCCAACCCCGACATTACCATCCGCGGCAATCACAAACGGCGACCCGTCTCCAGCTTCATCCTCCACAACAAAACTATTCCCCGTACCTGTATTTACAATGGACAGAACCTCTGTGCCATCGGCGGTGATTGATGTGCTGGCATCCAGCGCCATCGCGTCTTTGAATTTGTCGAAATCGAGGGAATCGTCGGCGATAGAGCCCGCGCCGCCGCCCATGGCGGTCCATGCGGGTGATACGGCTTCGCAGTCATTGGCAAATTCCATCTGGTTGGCGGTGTCGTTATAGCGGATACAGCCTTGGTTGGTGTCTGTGCCACCGTCAACATCATCAATCAGCAACTTCCCGCCGACAAGGGCGAGGACGTTTTCTTGTGTTACGGTTGAATCAGTTTGATCGCCGAAGAAAATGCCGAAGGATTCGTTTGCGATGACGTTTGGCCAATCTGCTGCAAACCCACTAGCTTCACCCAGACCAAAGCCAACCGAGAAATGACCGAGGTTAGCGGTTGCTTTATTCACAGAAGTACCTGGTGTTGCGCTATCTCCCACTTTAACAGTTGAACCAAAAGCGGAACTAGCATAGCCGGACGCACGTGAAGACCTATTTGTTGCAAAGCTAGCATGTCCATTTGCGGAGACATGATCGCCGAATGCATGGGCATAATCCCCTCTTGAATAAGAATTAAAACCCGATGCAAAACTTCCCGTGGATATGGCATTTGCTCCAAACCCAAAAGTGGTAGACATGTTTCCACTTGATGTATTATTCACACCCCAAGAAAAACTTTGATCACCGATATTAATATCTTCCCAACCATCAAGGTTGGAACTAATTCTTCCGCCGCGCATTACACCCTTATCAGGATCATAGAAAGCATAAGTACCATTTCCGTCCAATCCTGCGGTTGTGCTGCCTGCGGCTAAGCCCGTATCGAGGATGTGGAATCCTTCGCGGGAAATATGTGTCGTGTTATCTGTCCAGAGGGCTGCAGCGCCGCCTAATGCCGACCATGTAGGTGTGCCGGATTCACAGTTATTGGAATATTCCATCTGGTTGGCGGTGTCGTTATAGCGGATACAGCCTTGGTTGGTGTCTGTGCCACCGTCAACATCATCAATCAGCAACTTCCCGCCGACAAGGGCAAGGACTTGTTCTTGTGTGACTTCGGAGCTTGCCTGATCGCCGAAGAAAATGCCGAAAGATTTGTTGCCCCTGACTTGAGGTCTGTTACCGCCACCGCTGCTTGGTTTTCCAAGGCCAAAGGCGACAGAGTAATTACCTTTTCCTAAATTTGCATCACCGTCTGAGAAGCTTTGTTCAATGCCATCACCCGCAATTACCTCGTTACCAAAGGCCATGCTGTTGTAACCTGATGCAGTATTTTGTTGTCCTCCGCCGATAAAAGCGGCAGGGCCAGTTGCATAGTTTAAACGTCCTAAAGCTACCGACCACGGTTGCGTAGAGCTTATTTGTGTACCAAGGGCTATAGCATATTGATCGCTAGCTGTTGTGTTAGAACCTATAGCTATACTGCCAGTACCGCTGGCTTCTGAGTTAAATCCATGAGCAAAGCTATAAACTGCAATATTTCCATTGTTCCAAGCATCATTTGAATAAAAAATTCCACCACTGCGGAAGGCGCCTTTATCAGGGAAAAAGAAGGCGCGGTTGCCATCATCATCCAAAGCTGCCGGAAGGGTGGTTTCCGCGGCGTCAATCACGTGGAATCCTTCGCGGGAAATATGAGTCGTGTTATCCGTCCACAAACTTGCGGCGCTGGCGGCGACGTCTAGGGTGGTGCCAGTTAGGCTAAGGCTGGAGCCAATTGTTATTTCCTCGGCAATACCCGCGCCCGCTGTCGCACGTCCCAGAAGGCGATTTGTGGCGCTGACATCCTGCATTTTGGCATAGGTGACCGCGTCATCGGCAAGCATGCCGGTTTCAACAGACGTATTTTGAATGGTCATTGAGCCGTTTGCCGCGATGCCGATATCATTGCTCGGCGCGACAGAGTGCCAATCTGTACCATCATTCACCAAGATATTTCCAACGCCATCTGCATCCGTCACATCAGACAGATCCCCAAGCGCGCTAACGCTGCTTCCTGTACTTGCCAATGCTTCCCAACTATCGGCGGCGACGTCATTATCTTTACAATACTCAATCACATCCGTTGTCGCATTATAGCGGATCGCGCCTTGGAAATTCGTTTCACCTGTGTCGCAGGCTTCCCCGCCATCCCCTAATTTAATTGAGCCATTTACATCAAGTTTTGTTCGCGGTAAATCGCGTCCCATACCAATATTGCCATTGGAGCGAATGGTCATTTCCGGCGTATCGCCATAGGCCGCTGCTTCGCCTGCGCCCGCCACATGGAATTGTAATTCCGTGGGCATAATATCATCACCGGGCGTACCATCCACTTTGCCTCGAATAAAGGCGCCAAGCGTATAATCGCCAGTGCCGTCTTCGCCGTTAAAATGCAAACCGCCAAGGGTATCTGTATCTTGTACAATGACCGATGCACCGCGTGAGCGTACAAGCTCAATCTGCGCCGCATTACGTGCGCCGGTGCTGTCATCGCTGCCGATACGAACGGTTTGATCCTGGCCAAATATATCAAGAAGCACCCCGGGGGTTGCAATACCAATTCCCACATTTCCGTCCGCATCAATGACAAATGGCGATGTATCGCCCGGCGCATTTTCATCATTGACTAAAAAACTGTTTCCCGTGCCTTCATTTGTAATAGACAATGTATAAGCTTGGCCGCTGGGGGCGTTAATATCTGTGGATGCATCCAGATCCATTTGATCTTCAAAATCATCAAAATCAAGGCTGTCCGCCGCAATCCCTGCGCCATTGGCGCTTAAAACCGTACCAGTTAAAACCAAACCAGTGCCCAAAGTAATTTCTTCGACTATTCCCGAACCAGCAGTGCCGCGCCCCAAAAGAATATCTGTGGAAACATCCTGCATTTTGGCATAGGTCACCGCATCATCGGCTAGCTTACCCGTGCCAACGGCAAGGTTGGCAATCATCGATGTTTCAACCGATAAATTCTGAATTGTCATTGAACCGTTTGCCGCGATGCCGATATCATTACTTGGTGGAACAGAATGCCAATCCGTACCATCATTTACCAAAATGTTTCCAACCGCATCCGCATCCGTTACATCGTTTAAATCCCCTAAATTGTCAGTGCCAACACCGTCACCGCCACCGCCGCTACCGCAGGCCTCAACGAACATCACTGTTCCGTTTGTTTTCAAACAATTTGCGCCCGATCCTGCACCGGCCACGTCAAGATCATCATATTGAACCGCGTTATTTTGAATAACCGTTGCCCCCGCGCCATCAATAGCGATATCCCCGCTCATGGCGACAGAGCTGAAATTTGTGCCATCGGCGACCAGAACATTACCGCTTGTATTTGTGTTCATGACAATGTCGCCGCCGCCCACGGTCAAATCACCATCCACAGTCAAATCTTTATCAAAATCAACATTTTCGTTCGCTGTCAAAAGGCCAGTAATGGTAACGGTATCCGTTGCCGCATCACCAAGAATTACATTGCCCTGAACGTCCAATGCTTTATCGAAATCAACGTCTTCATTTGCTGTCAAAAGACCGGTAATGGTAACCGTATCCGTTGCCGCATCGCCAAGAATTACATTACCCTGAACGTCCAATGCCTTATCAAAATCAACGTCTTCGTTTGCCGTTAAAAGCCCCGTAATGGTAACCGTATCCGTTGCCGCATCACCAAGAATTACATTACCCTGAACGTCCAATGCCTTATCGAAATCAACATCTTCGTTTGCCGTTAAAAGACCGGTAATAGTAACCGTATCCGTTGCCGCATCACCCAATGTAACATTACCATCAACACCAAGCGTACCCGTTGTCGTAATATCTAACGATCCTGCGTCAAGGGTTGTTGCGCTTAGAGACATTTCCTGCGTGCCATTGACATCAAACGTAATAATCGGCACACCGTCATTCACTTCAACTTCTGTATCGCCATCACTAATCTTCTTAACGCCGCTGGCTCCCGCCGCGACGCTTGCCCATACCCATACACTGCCGCCGCTATCATAACAAATCTCAACAGTGGGGGGAGATGTTCCCGTATTACGACGCAAAATACCTTCATTTGCTGCGTTACATGATGATGCCCCATCGGTGACAGATTCATCAGGAAGGCGCAGCGACCCAGCTAAGTTTTGCAAATCAAATATGCTGGCGCTGCTTGCACCCGAAAATGTCGCACCGCCTGTAACATTCAAATCTTTAGTAATCTCTGCAACATCCGGATTTCCTGATTGAATTTTCCAAAGCCCGCCTGCAAAGGCTTGTGCTTCGCCATATGTGAAATCCATAATAATATCATCCGAACCACCTGCTTTTACGGCAAGTTTTCCACCAGCCGCAGCGGCAAAAGTTCGACAATTTGTTGAAAACGTTCTATCAGCCCCAGCCGAGACAATCGTAATAATCGGATAAGTATCTAAATCAGTACCACTTCCGGCAATCAAATCAGGCGCACCCGCGGCACAGCCTCCACCCGTATCAACAGATCCCGCATTCCATGCACAATATCCATATTCCGTACCCCAAGGGTCGGTTTTACTGGCCCCAATTGTATTGGGCAATGCCCCGCCATTTATAAGTGTTCCACCAGGCGCAGGTGCGCCAAAAGCCGCGGGAAAAATCGGTTCAATATATCCATCACTATCACAATCACCGGAGGATGCCTGCTCGGCGGATTGAACAATTGCCATACGCCCCGCCAATTGCATCTGGCTCTCTGCTTGGGTTTTCTTATTAACTTCAACCATGGTAGTTAATGGCCCGCGCATAATGCTCATCGATGCGGCGCCAATAACGCCGACAACGGCCACCGCCCCGAACAATGCGAAGAATACATTCCCGCGTTCTCTATTGATTATATTCGCCTTCGGCTCCACTTTTCCCATTTCAAAACCCCAATGTTTATAGTCACCTGTAGAATTCAAGACCAGATCGAATCAGCCCCTAGATATTAAAATATTATTTCAATACAACATCTTATACAAGGGCACTTGTTTCTCTCATAATCTGAATACACATCTCCACCCTAATAGTTTAATGAAAAAGTATTACGGGAAGGTTACTAAAAAAAATTTTTATAAAAATGAGAAATGTATTTTATCTAATTTAGGAAATATGAAGGCCACATTTCTTTAGAGCCTGGCTTTGCGTTGCAGTCATGGTCTCAACAGAATAGCTTTCAATCATCTCGTTAAATACGCGATACCAATTAATTTCAGCCTTAAGATGTATAAACACCGAACCAAGCCCCAACGCAGCACGATCCATAAATACAAACTCGCGAGGGACTTTTATGCCTCCATTTGCGCGGCTTAACTCTTTCAGCTTCAAATGAACCTTCCCCGCGGTTTCACGACCATAAACCGCACCCTCAGCATGCCCGATAGGACGAACGCGATCATCCATAATAGGGCCATATAGAAAAGCCGCCCATATATTAAGGGTATCGATCTGCTCATTCGTCAGCCCTTTAAACCCCCATGTTTCATAGGCATGAACCGCTTTTTCACGATCTTCTTCCATTAATGCATGGTACAGATCGATAACGCCGCCGACAAAGTGCGGCGGAAATACACGCACGCATCCAAAATCCAGTAAATTAATTGAATGATCATCACGTACCGTATAGTTACCTAAGTGAGGGTCACCATGGATAACACCATAATAATACAAGGGAACATACCATGCGCGAAACATATTCATGGCAATGTCATTACGAACCTCTTGGGGCGCGTCTTTATAAGTAAGAATTTTTTTGCCTTCCAACCAAGTTGTTGTTAGCAATCTGGACGTTGAGAGTTCCGGAACAACATTAGAGACGTGAACATTATGCTCTTCTTTAAGCATATAGTTATATAAAGATTGGTGCTTTGCTTCTCTCTCATAATCCAATTCTTCATATAAACGGGCGGCGAGTTCCTCATAGATATGACCTGTTTCAATTGACTGGTCATAGTGTTTATATATTGAAAAGATCATTTTTAATTGTGACAAGTCCGATTGAATCGCCGATTGCATATCCGGATATTGTAATTTACACGCGACATCGCGCCCATCATGTAGCATTGCCTTATGCACCTGCCCCAAACTAGCAGCAGCACTAGCCTCCTGATCGAAAGCCTTGAACTTATCCTGCCAATCTGCCCCTAATTCTGCCTTCATACGGCGCTTAACGAATAGCCAGCCCATTGATGGCGCATCCGATTGAAGCTGTTGCAATTCACGAGCATATTCTGGCGGAAGCGCTTCTGGAATGGTTGATAAAATCTGGCCTATCTTCATCATAGGGCCCTTAAGACTGCCGAGAGCTTCCATCATTTTGCGCGCATGATCTTCGCGCTCTATCTTAATTCCCAAATATTTTTCGCCTAATAATTTGGCGCCAAGCCCCGCCATTTTACCGGAAACGCGACTATAACGTGTGGCACGAGAAACCCATGTATTTTTATCGGGAGACGTATCATTCATAATAAATAAATGACAGGCTTTATAATAAAGTCCATCCTTAATATAAGAAAAATTTCAGTGTCTTATGGTTATTTTAGTAAAGTAACGCTAATGTAACAAAGATAAATATATTTTTTGATTCGTAACTGGGGAGAGAATTCTGGACAAACATACAGGGAATATGTTGAAATTTAAGCATAAATATAAATTTATTGTGGGGCTAAGCTAAAATTTATGAAATTTGATACCGTCATCGTAGTATTGGTATCCTTTACGATAGCCTTTTTATTTTTCGTTGCTAAGGATTATCAAAAAGAAGGAAGCTTTGCAGAAAGCATCCAAATTGCATTTGGGCTTAAAGCGGCCGATACGGCGCCTAGTCCGGAAACAACGCTTATTGCCCCTTTTGCTGATCCAAATGTTAAGCCTCTACCTAAAACTGAACATGGATACGCTCATTTACCGGTAAATAAGATCCAGATGACTTTGCCGCATCGCTCCATCCGCCACGTCAGCGACTGGCTGACGCAACATGCCGGAAATGCACTTATTTTAGATAAAGATAAAATATCCAAATTAATGACAGAAATTAAACCCTCTTTCACAGAAGAGGCATTTGAAAAATATAAAGCATTTGGCAAAACCACAAATATTTTCTCGGCCGTTTTCCACGAAGAAAACACAACACTTGAGACGTATTTGAAAGAAGATCCTCTATCCTTCTCAAGAGGCCCTGTCGATGGGGTTTATCAATGGAAATTTGAGATGCACATGGTTTTAAACCTTGTCAAAGGCACCTTAACTCAATATAAAAATACAAAATCAAGCCAGCAGCATAAAGATGTTTTCTTTTGTATTACGGTTGCCCGCGATAATAGCGCAAATGAGGATGGCCTGTTAATAAGTGACTGGAAAACAGGACGCTGCAAATAAGGAAAAAAATATGAGTGATACAAATGTAGCGGACTTTCCGCAAAATAATGAACAAGCAACCACTGATGTGGGCGGCGTTGCGGGAGATCGTTTAAAATCTTTTATTGAGCGCGTGGAGCGTCTTGAAGAAGAGAAGACAGCCTTAATGGAAGACATTAAGGAAGTTTACGGCGAAGCAAAATCAGTGGGTTTTGACATAAAAATCATCCGTAAAATAATCAGACTTCGTAAAATGGACGGCGAGAAACGCCGTGAAGAAGACGAATTACTTGAGCTTTATAAAGCCGCAATTGGAATGCATTCCTAAGCTTTTCAGGTTATTTCAAATTCAATCTGAAATTAACTATATCCTAATATTGAAACGATATTCTAGCTATGCATTAACATGTAGGGGTTAGATATGTCAGGGCGGACGATTAATGAAATCCTCGCTAAAATTGATCAGCGGTTAGACGAAGTTCGTCTAAGTGATTATTCTGAGCCTCTCCAATCTTTAGATCCACTATCAGAAGTCGGTTTATATATTTCCAGCGACCGATTGCTCGCCGATTTGTATCGGCAATATTTAGAAGCGCAGCGTCACTACATCACCTCTATTCAAACACACGGTACAAATGCGCCAATGACCGAAATTGCATCCGACATGTCCGATAGCGCATATTGCGCAGTCGAAACGCGCCTGATTGAATTAAGGGAAGAAAAAGAGATTTCAGAGCGCGTACTTCGCATGCAACTAAGGCAACGTAATGCTTACCATGCTAAGACAAAGCAAAATATAAAACATGACGGGGACAATCAAAATATAGCATTTTGGACATTATTGGCGTTCTCAGTTTTACAACAAAAAGAAAATATTCCTACCTGCGGGCGTCCGGCAACTTTTGATTTTACACATGCCGCCGCGTAATACTTATTTTGAAAGACGGAAAACGCCTCTTTTTCAAAAACTTAAATCATGTTAAATTAATAAAAATGTGGGGTTCCATGAAATATTTTCCTTTATTCGCATTCTGCTTATTCGCTTCTTCGGCGTTTGCTGATGATCAATCGCATGTAAAGCCAACTGGCGATTTAATGCCGGCAAAAACTAAAGACATTAAAATGTCTGAAACTGCGCCGGCGATACATATCAGTATGGATAAGTCCGAGCTTATACGTCTTGATCAAAATGCCGCCAGCGTTATTGTTGGAAATCCAAACCATGCCGCAGTCTTGATGGACAGCCCAAATTTGTTGGTCGTTGTGCCGCGCGCACCCGGCGCTACATATTTCAGCGTTTTAAATCAAAATGGTGATGTTATATTACAACGACATATTATTGTGGGCGCGCCGAAAGAAAATTATATCCGCGTCCGATCTGCATATTGCGGAGAGAATAACGATTGTGTCAAAAATGAAAGCTATTATTGTGAAACGGATGGTATGTGTCATGAAATCAATAGCGAAAGCGATGACAAACAATCTGGAGCCGGACAAGGCCGAGATAATAATGCGGGTAATGGTAATGACGCCCCCCCGCAAGAAAACGATCTAATAAATGGCGAACAGCCTTAATCTTAACAAATAATCTTATTAAAGGTGTCATATGCACAAAACTTTTAAATCATGTCTTCTTCTTACATCTGGCGTTGCGTTAATTGGCTTAAGCGCCTGCCAGTCCGCACCTAAAGCGGGCATGTCCGATGCCGGGGCGGTTGATAAGGCATTAATGCGCGCCGCGGATCAAGTCACTGCCGGCGGTATGACAGGGGAAGGGCTGAGCCTTTTGGAAACTGTTTATAAAAGAAATCCACAAGACCCGATGGCGGCTATGAAATATGCAGGTGCATTAAAAAGCATGAACGAGTTGACCAAAGCCGGAATTATTTTGGAGCCGTTTACAAAGGATGTTAATGCGCCCGCTGCAGTAAAACTTGAATATGCAAGTATACAATTAGAGGCCGGACGGTATGAAATAGCCGAAAATATTGCACGCACTGTCGTTAAACAAAACCCCACCTCTGGTTATGGATATCACCTACTTGGAACAGCTTTAGACGCGCAAGGAATGTACCCACAGTCAGAGACGGCCTTTCGTGAAGCTTTAAAAAACTGGGAAGGCGATCCTGTTCCTGTAATGAATAATCTGGCTCTAAGTTTGATGTTGCAAGAAAAGCTTGAAGAGGCACGCGACACTCTTATGCAAGCCAAAGAAGCCGACCCCTCTCGCATGGAAATTGAACGTAATTTGCGTATCGTCAATACACTTATGGATACAGTCGCTTACAAGCCTAGCAAGGGTAGAGCAGAATAATCGCTATTACATATTTGAAATCTGTATGCCGACCGGCCCCAAAATGATCACGAATAATGATGGTAGAAAGAATATAATCATTGGCACCGTCAATTTAGGTGGCAATGACATCGCCTTTTCCTCCGCACGTTGCATCCGAATATCACGCATTTCATCTGCCAAAACACGTAGCGCCTGAGATACCGATGTTCCGTATTGTTCTGCCTGTATAAGCGAGGTCGTAAAAGATTTTGCCGCCGCGCTCCCTACTCTTCTGGCGAAATCACCTAAGGCTGCACGGCGGTCATTCAGCATGCTCATTTCCGCGCATAATATGCCAAGCTCTTCGGCGAGTGTTGGTGATTGTTCCACGATTTCATTAGAGATTCGATCAATTGTCTGCTCTAAACCGATCCCGCCTTGAACGCAGATCAACATCATATCAAGCGCATCAGGGAATGATAATTCCATATCTTGCTGACGTTTTTGAATCATGTTTTTGATTAAAATATTCGGTAAGAAAAAGCCAAATGCAAAACCACCAAAATAAACGCCAAGCTGCAATAATTGCGAGAATTCACGCTCTTCCGGCGCGGCATTAAAAATAATGAAGGCAAATAATAAAAAGAAAATCGGTAGACCAATTCGTGCAATCATGAAATTTATAGGCGCTTTTGGATTGCGATATCCGGCCTGTAGCATTTTATCACGTAACTTCTCACCCTGCGTCCCTAACATTTCCTGCATTTTATAAAGCATCGCCATATTTTCACGGGCGCTTGCCTCATGATCTTTAGTTATAATATTACGATCACGTCCGGCTTTGGCATCTTCATAAAGGGCACGACGGCGTTTTTGAACAATGTCCGTATATCGCTTCTTTTTCTCTTCTTTATTAAGAAACATCGAGGCAAATGCCATAAAAGACACCGCCGCAATTATCGCACTTATAAAAATAACGAGCGTCTCATCACTTATTCCAAAAAGCTCTAACATTAAAAATTCCTATACTTTAAAATTAATCATTATTTTCATGGATAAAATGCCAAGGCTCATCCAAATAATGGCCCCCGCCAACATTACCTTGCCGGTCGGATTTTCCACTAAGACCATTACATGTTCAGGCTTTAACAAATACATGCCCCCGCCTACGACGATTGGCAAAGCGCCGATAATACCGGCGGAAGCCTTGGCTTCCGATGATAATGATTTTACTTTCCGCGCCAGCTTATATCGCGCGCGGATAGTATCCGCCAGATTTGAAAGAATTTCAGAGAGGCTTGAGCCGGTTTGCGCTTGAATGGCAAGGCCGGTTGCAAACATCTTTACCTCAGGTAGCGGCATACGATCGGCGGCGTCCATGGCGGCCTCATGTAGCGGCACGCCGATGCGCTGCGCTTCATAAATCTGTGTCATCTCTTCGCCAATTGGTCCGCTATATTCACGCGCCACCATGGAAATTGCTTCCGCGACAGGCATACCGCTCTTAAGCAGACGCACCATCGCCTCCAAAGCATCGGCAAATTCTTCGATAAATTTCTTACGCCGGCGCGCGCCCATGCGCCCGATCACAAAACGCGGCAATCCGAAAAATCCGATCATACAAATCAAAAACATCAAAACCATAGATACCTTCATAAAGAAGGCAATCATTGTGCAAATAATTCCTGAAATGATCGAATACATAAAAAATTTAGGAATGCTTATGTCATGGCCGGTTTGTTGCAGTTTATTTCTTAACGTATTTTTTTTCTTTTTTCTGCTACCACTTTCATCATCTTGATGTTTTAGTTTTTTAGCAATCTCGGCACGGCGGCGATCTGCATTATCTACGTTACTGGTTTTTTGAGATTTTTTTTGCCCTGTAATAATTTCACGCGCACGCTCACTTTCAGGGTTATTTTTTTTCAAAAATAAATAAGCTGTGACGACAAAAGCAATCACAATAAATACAGCAATGAATATAATAACAATCGGTGACATGTGCCTGATTTTCTAGAAATTTTTAACTTCTATAATTTTAAGGTAAGAACATGAAAATGAGCTTAAGTTATTATGGCAATTTATGTATTTATGCTGCCCTGCCCCTTGACGATCCATGGCTTTAGACCCAAACTCTTTAGATAAACAAGGAGATTTCCCCATGACAAAAATCAAAGTCGCAACGCCACTAGTTGAAATTGACGGGGACGAAATGACCCGCATTATTTGGGAGATGATCCGCGAGCGCTTGATTAAACCTTATCTGGATATTGATCTGGAATATTACGATCTCTCCATTCAAAAACGCGATGAAACCAATGACCAGATCACGATTGACGCCGCCAATGCGATTAAAAAGCATGGCGTGGGCGTAAAATGCGCGACGATTACCCCCGATGAAGATCGCGTGAAGGAATTTGATCTCAAGAAAATGTGGAAATCTCCGAATGGGACAATACGTAACATTTTAAACGGCACAGTGTTCCGCGAGCCGATCACCATGGAAAATGTGCCGCGCTATGTGCCCGGATGGAAAAAACCGATGGTTGTGGGGCGTCACGCCTTTGGTGATCAATACAAAGCCACCGATTTCAAGGTTACAGAACCTGGTAAGCTAACGATGACATTCGTACCCGAAGGCGGCGGCGAAACACAAGAATTCGAGATTTTTGACTTCCCCTCCTCCGGCGTGGCAATGGGGATGTATAATCTGGACGAATCGATTGAAGGGTTTGCGCGCGCTTGCTTTAATTATGGTCTGCAACGCAATTACCCTGTTTATCTCTCTACCAAAAATACCATCCTGAAAGCCTATGACGGGCAATTTAAAGATATTTTCCAACGCATTTATGAGGCGGAATTTAAATCAGAATTTGAAAAACAAAAGCTATGGTACGAACATCGCCTGATTGATGACATGGTCGCCTTTGCCGTGAAATCCGAAGGCGGGTTTGTCTGGGCCTGTAAAAATTACGACGGCGATGTCCAATCCGATATCGTCGCGCAGGGCTACGGATCACTTGGTTTAATGACTTCCGTCCTGCTGACCCCCGATGGCAAATGCGTCGAAGCCGAAGCCGCGCACGGCACCGTCACACGTCATTACCGCCAACATCAAAAAGGCGAAAAAACCTCTACCAACCCCATCGCCTCCATCTTCGCATGGACAAGAGGCCTGAAATACCGCGCCAAATTCGATGGCAATGACGCGCTAGATGCTTTTGCCGAAACCCTAGAACAAGTCTGCATCAACACCGTCGAAAGCGGCAAAATGACGAAGGATTTAGCGCTATTGATCGGGAACGATCAGGCTTACCTTACAACTGAGGAGTTTATGGATGCGGTTGTGAAGGGATTAGAGGGAAAGATGGGGTGAAAAATGGAAGATTTAGTAAACTTTGTTCTTCTTAACAAAGAATGGATTTTTAGTGGTATTGGCGTATTTATTATCTCATTAATTTTTTTACAAAAAAAATCTAGCCGCATTAAGATTAATCAAAAACAAATATCAGGTGATAATTCATCATCTACTCAAATTGGTAATATTAGAGATAATGAGTAAGCAAATTCAAAAAAGCGGCGACAATAGCACTCAAGTCCAAGCAGAGAACTATTATGCTGGAGCTACTCCTGCAGAAGTTATTCAAATTTTTAATACCTTATGGGAGAATAATTTTCCAAAGCTACAAAAACAAGCAATGGATATTGCCGACCAAAGAGCTTCAGAACTTAAAAATGAAATAATCCAAGAATTATCAACAAAAGCACCAGAAATAATTGAAAATTTATCTACTCCCAGAAAACAAAACGACTTATTTGAGGCCCAAAAAGGCTATGCTCTCTCAGGTAGCGAGGCTCTCAGGAAAACCCTTACCTCTCTAGTTTGTGCATCACTTGAGGAAAAAGATGAGAGCAGCTCAAACTCTATAATTTTGTCTGAGGCTATAAAAGTAGCTAAGAATTTATCTTCTAACCACCTGAAGATATTAGGTTGTATATATCTTTTAAAACAATTGAGATTTGCACCTAGAAATGTGCAGCATTTATTAGATCTTTTTCAACAACATCTCCTCGCGATAGATATCAATGAGATAAATTTTAACGTAAGCGAGTTTCTTAATTTAGAATTTCATAGATGCGTCATTATAGCACCATTACAAAAAAAAGTTTTTGTGCCATTAATGAGAGAAACGTATCCGGGTATTTTTTCAAAAGGATTTACTATTGAGCATATTGAAAACATTCTAGGATCAATGTCCTTTTTACCAAAAAATTTAATTGTAGAAAACTTACATGATCCTAAGCTTCTGCAAATAGGCATCGCTAATGAAGAAGACCTTAAAACTTTTAAATTAGAACAGCGACTGCATGACAAGGTTGTTAAAACATTAAGAGACAATCGAATGGGAGATGACGAAATCACTCACTTAATAAAAAATAAATCAGAGAACTTTGATTTATTTATAAAAAACTGGGATGCTAGTGCTATCTCTGCTTGTCGTTTAAGTCCAGTCGGAAAAACATTAGGACATACATTTCTGCAAACAAGAATAGACTTGCCAAACTTATGAATTTACCCATACGCCTCTTCCATCGCGTCTAGCACCATATCGGCGACGCCGAACTGTCTGGCGTTATCAAAGAATTTGGGGCGGAGGCCGGTGGATTTTTGGCTAGTGATTAATTTGCCGTTTTCGTCTTCGCCTTCGATGTCCAACTTAAAGAGATCCTGCATGGTAACTACATCGCCCTCCATGCCTGTAATTTCGGTGACATGGGTGGTTTTACGCGATCCATCGCGCAGACGTTGCACCTGAATAATGACTTGAATCGCGCCCGCGATTTGTTCGCGCACCGCCTTTTGCGGCAGGTTCAGGCCGCCCATCGCGATCATATTTTCCATACGGGATAATGCTTCGCGCGGATTATTGGCGTGGACGGTTCCCATCGAACCATCATGACCTGTATTCATGGCTTGGAGCAAATCAAAGGCTTCAGGCCCCCGCACCTCCCCCACGATAATACGTTCCGGGCGCATACGCAGACAGTTTTTCACCAGATCACGCATGGTCACTTCCCCGACGCCCTCCAAATTCGGCGGGCGGGTTTCCAATCGCACGACGTGCGGCTGTTGCAGCTGTAGCTCGGCGGCATCTTCGCAGGTAACAATCCGCTCGTCACTTTCGATATAGCGCGTTAGACAGTTCAGCATGGTTGTTTTACCGGAGCCTGTACCGCCGGAAACCAAAACATTCACGCGGCAACGCCCAATCGCCATAATTAACTTTGCGCATGACGGTGTCATTGAGCCAAAATCAACCAGCTTATCTAATGTCAGCTTATCCTTACTGAATTTACGAATGGTCATGGCCGCGCCGTCAATCGCCAGCGGCGGAATAATCACATTCACACGCGACCCATCGGGCAGACGCGCATCACATATCGGCGAGCTTTCATCAACCCGGCGGCCAATCGCGCCCACGATACGTTGGCATATCGTTAGGAGATGTTGATCATCGCGGAATTTCACATCGGTTTTATCGATCTTACCATTACGCTCCGCATAAACCGTATGCGGGCCATTGATCATAATATCGGCAATGCCGTCTTCTTCGAGTAATGTTTCGAGCGGCCCAAACCCCAACATATCATCGGCGCATTCCTTTGAAATACGTTGCAACTCCGCGGGAGTTAGGTCTAGATTCCTAAATCTGGCAATTTCCGCCACAGCAGATAAAACTTCCTCACGAGCGGCTTTAGAATCCATCCGCGCCAAGGCTTTCAAGTCAATACCATCGCGCAAATCCGACCAGATACGATTACGAGATCGTTCCAGTCGCAAGTCCGTCATGGAATCAGAGGCGCTTTTTTCTTCCTCTACCTCCTCATGCAAATCCATGTCATCATCGCTAAAACTTTTGGTAGGAACCTTTTTTTTATCCACTTGAGGCGGAGGAGCCGGCGGCGTTACATTCTCAGGGTCACTGCTAACTGCTTCTTTAATATCCGCCGCACTATCAACTTTTAAATCTGGCTTCTTATCTATCGGCGCATCATCATGCTTATCTGGCGCACTGCTGATTTCTTGTAATTTATTTTTAGCTTGCAAGTCTGTTTTTTTCTGGGCAGGTGCCTTTGACTTCGCATCGGTCGGTGTCTGTTTTTTTCCGAACATATAGCCTCCTACTTACCTGTTATTTTCTTGAGCAATCCGCCTATGCCACCATCGGATGTTTTACTCTCATCTTTGTTAGCGGTAGAGGAAAGCCCTGTAACTATAGACCTTAAGGATTTAATCAAATTTTCGATTATAATACGACCATCACTCTCGGTTGTTAATTTGCCACCTTCACTGGCAAGCTTGCCAAACATATCCGGCATAAAATCAATCGCGCTGTCTATCTTACAATCCAGCATGCTTTCAATGTCCTTAACGGCAAGTTCTTTTTTACCCTGAATTCCTTTGAAATTTAAAATCAAGGATAACAGTTCCTTATTTTTGTTATCATCACCGATATCACGTATATCTTTGATTTCGCTGATTAAAGTACGAGCCGCCCGCAAAGAGAATACTCCAGGCGATGTAAAGAGCATGACTTTATGCGCCGCCATAATGGCTGCCTTTTTTAACTCCGCAGAAGCGCCGGAGGCATCAAAAATAACCAAGGGGTAAGATGCCATAACTATATTTAGCATTTTTTCAAAGCCATCCACATCAATAGCAGGCTCCAACATGACATCGCCGCCGCTTGCCAGAACATTCAATTTTTCACTCACACTAAGAATCATGCGATCAATGCTGTCTAAATCTTCTTTTAAAGCTGCCTTAGATGCTTCTTTAAGCGTTGTTGATGGTTCTAAGCCCAAGCAAATTGTGTTCGAAGACCAACCGCCGGCGGCGTCAATTAATAATACCTTTTGACCATGTAATTCAGATAATCCGTGAACAAGCCCTTGTGTAAGCGCTGAAACGCCGACGCCCCCCTTACAGCCCATCGTCACAATTAAGCGACTGCCTGAAACACCCAGTTTTTTGATCAACGTTTTGGCAATCACATCTGCAAAAACATCAATTTCTAAAGGGCGCACGATATAGTCACTCACCCCCATAGAAATCAATTTTCGATAAAGCTGCACATCATTATCAGGGCCGATGATAATCGCATCTGTACCTTCTGCACATTTCTCAGCCAACTCACCCAGCTTTTCAGTAAAGCTATCGTCAATGACATCGGTTTGAATAATTAATAAATCGGGAGAAACATTTGAAGTATAATATAAAATTGCATCATCAACGCCACCATTCACAGCTTCAACGCTCACACGGGCATAACGCCAGTCTTTCGATAAGCTGCTGGCAACTTTACGACTATTATCTTCTGTTGAAAAAACAGCGAGTGATGATGACGGTAATAAAACCGAAGAATCAGACATTTTTTAATTTATCCCCGAATGAGACTAGAATTTATTTTGTGCGCCTTTATGGCTCTTATTAATTTATCATGACTGAAAGTGTTTAAATAAGTGTTATTTTCTAGAGGAATCCACGCCTTTTTCTTAATATAAAGATATGCGAGACGCTAAATGCCATGGAATTGGCGATGATAACTTAACTATAAATATTACCCCTTACTCTTCAGTCGCTCTTTGCCCTTCTAATTTTTCGTTTGGTATGCCGGTTCTGTACTGATCTATAATATTCGAAGCTCGGCGTCCGTCTGATACCCCATCAAAACCGTCCGTCCCAAGTAAGTCTTTTGGACGCGCAATTTGTTTGGCGATAGTTGTTTCAACCGAGCAACCAAATTGATAATCCTTAACAGCCTTCCAATCCGTGCGTGTGTTATCAAGCCCTGGCATCATTCCATCACAGCCCGTCGGGGCATGCGCCGAAAAACGATCATATGTGACAAGCGTTTTAGAATGATCACCAACATCATTCACCGGCATAATCTCAGTCGAAATATCTTTAACGCCGGCCTCACGCAATGATTTTGCAATTTTCACCGCATGGTTGGTCGCATTCATTGCCGTATTTTGTGAAGATGCCGGATCATATTGAACCATTAAAGATATAGGGCCGTTATTACCGTTTCTTTGATAATCTGCTGCAATGCGGTTAATAATTTGCGGCGTCAAATCATGAGATGTAAATTGCTCGCCATATTGTTCCTGATGAACCTCCATGCGCTTTAAGGCTAAATTTCCTTCATGATCTTGTGAACAACCGCTCAGCGCCCCTAAGGTCAGAAGGCAAGATCCAATTAAAAGCCATTGATTTTTCATCTTAAAATTCCTTCTATTAATCAATCAGATATCCGATATTTTCTGTATCATTCGACAAAGCTCTACGTCCGTTATCACCATAGACATTGCGTACATTGGCGGCAAAAGACCGTGCCAGATTTTGATGTTTTTCCTTCATATTAACCGCCACGGCTTGCTCTTTATCCGCATAAGGCTCAACCATATAAGCTGTCACCATCACAACCAATTCAGTTTCAGAGCGTTGGAAACTGTCTGATTTAATCAAATCACCAATAACCGGCGTATTCAAAACACCCGGTAAACCACTCAAACCTTTTACATTTTCAGATTGTAGCAAACCACCAATCATTAAGGTTCCGCCGCTTGGCAATTCCACCGTTGTTTCTGCACGGCGAATATCCAAACCAGGTACGTTAATTTCAGCCAAAGTGACAGAACTATCAAAATCAAGCGCTGAGACTTCGGTATTTAATTGTAAACTAATACGGTCATCTGACATAACTTTTGGACGGAAGTTTAAAGATACACCGAAGGGACGAAATTCAATAATTACGTTACCATTTCGGTCACGTCCAACCGGAACTGGATATTCGCCGCCCGCCAAAAACCCTGCCTCTTCACCTGAAAGTGCGGTTAAATTTGGCTCAGCCAAAATGTTGGCCATATTATCTTGCTCCAACATATTCAAAAATACGTTAAAAAATCCAATACCGCTAATCCCGCTATCCCCAGTTAAACTAAATGCAGCAAAAGGATCTTCCGCAAGGCCTGTTTGGCCTCCCAGAATGCGAGAAGAGAAAGAATCGGTGCCTCCGGCAAGATCACTCGCTGGATCGCGCCCAAAGACGCTTGTCGCCAATTCATTAGGGTTATTAATAGATGTCTCTATACCTAGCTCTTTAATAATGGAGCGTGAAACCTCCGCGATTTTAACGCGCAGCATAACTTGTTGCGTTCCGCCAACAGTCATTAAATTAGATACTAATTCGTCAGTCGATTTACCGTCTTTATCTTGCAGATCACTAACGTAATGCCCAACCAAGTTTGCGATTTGCGATGCCTTATCCGGTGATGACGCATGACCAGTTAAAATAATCTGATCATGAATGGCATCAACTTCTACTTTTTCATCGGGGAACAGACGCGTTACCATATTTTGGATCGCCAACGTATCATAGCTAACATGAACCTCATGCTGTCCGATCACATTGCCGGATGCATCAATGATAATGATATTTGTATCGCCCGCACTAATTCCCGCAATATAGAGATGACCGGATTGAAGCGGTGTCACCTCTGCAACAGACGTATTGGCGATCATAACATCCGAGACACCCGCAGGAAGAGGAAAGACAACGCCCTTACCAATGGTAACGTCAATTAAATCCTGCGTGTTTTGTAATTCAGGAAGCTCGCGCAAATCAACCTTAGAAGCATAGGCTACATTAAAGGCCGTCATCATCAGCACAAGAAAACATGCCACCTGCGCAGATAAACGCAACATATCAAATTTATTCTTTAAGTATTTCATTTTATTGCCTTTTATAACTTCTATCTATTTGATGTGGTGCTTACATTTGCGCCATTGTAAATCCTTACCGATCCACTTGGCACACTCGTCGCATCACCGCCGCCGCTTCTGATTTTTTTATATTCTTCCAATAATTGATTATTAATATTCGTCATACGCACATCAGTTGCTACGCGCGCGCCGTCACTCATAATTTTATCATCTCCGATACCACGCAGCGCCAACGTTAAGGGCCCCATTTCACTCGCAAGCGCAAGGCTCTCGGCGCCAGTATCAGTGACTTCCAATGTAACGGTTTTACCAACTTTAATTTTTTGATCTTCCGCTTTTGATGTCTGATCAATCGCTAAAATCCTTACATTTTGCAAGATCGTTTCGGTTGCGCGCTCATCAACATTGCGCTCAATAATCATCTTTGCCACCGGATCATCATTATCATCCATACGCACACGATATGTTAGAATAACATCAACAAAATCTCCTGGCGTAATAAACCCGCCAACCATACTTTCCGCTTTGACACTAATCGCCACAGCCCTATAACCGGGCTTAAGGATAGCAGCGACAAAATTACCTTTATCTTCTTGAACAATTGCCGACTTCACTAATGGCTCATCCTCGGCAATGCTTCTGGATAATTTGCCTTCCAATGCATCTTTAGCCTCTTGATCATCTGATTTTCTGCGGATTGCCGCGCCAAAAACCGAACCTTCCGGCCAATTAACCCATTTCATATTATCATTTGATAATTCTTCACCAATTTTTAAATTACGCGCCGCAACCAGAATTTCTACTTTGCCCTCCTCAACCACTTTTACGGGGCCGGAACTCATTCCGAACTTCACAAGCATCGCAACCAGAATGGCAACCATTAAGCCGCCGCCCATTACTATTAATATATTTTTATTCATACTGGCTCCTCCGTATAGAGAGGTTCAAAAGGGTTTGTGGCGATTCATTCACGTGAATAATTTAAAAGAATGCTTTAAAAAGAAAGTCCTAGATATAGGAATACAGTTATAAAATTAACAAATTATAAACATGAAGTCTCTAAAAAACATTTCAACATCGACGGGCTAAAATAGCCATGCGACAAAAATGCAACAATCGCGCCGCCTGTAATGGCGATCCCATAAGGAACAACGCTCTCTCCTTTCTGTAGTTTTGCAATCCAGCTTTCTTCAAGCGGATTTTTAAATGGTTTGGTTCTTTTGATAATTAGTGCAAGTAACGACAAAGATGCGCCAATGATCGACATTGAAAAAAGAAACGGTATTAATAAATTTGGCGAAAACCAAATGGCATAAGCTGTTAGAAGCTTTGAATCTCCGGCGCCAAATCGTATCCCGATATATAATAAAAATGTCATGATAAAAATAATGGCCGCTGACAAAAGATGCATGGGAAGTGATGAAAATATCCCCTCATGACCGCTCATAACTGTACCGCTAAACGACACGGCAAATGCTGCCAGAATAATGGCCGGATATATATTTGGAATTTTCATCCCGCGCCAATCTGCAATAGCAGATAAAATGCCGCATGAAACCGCTACCAGTAATCCGGTAAGATAAAGAATTAAACCGATCATTTCCCCGCTCTCGGTAAGTGTTATTAAGGATTTACACTTGCTAATTCCGTGCCAATACTATCAAAGAGAGTAGCAACCTCAGGCCCCGCAATTAATAAACCCGCAACAATCAAGATACTCATAAGTCCCGCGATCAAGCCATATTCAATAGCCGTCGCACCATCATCAGATCGTATATACTTTTTTATATTTATTTTCATAACCACAATCCTTTGAAGCAAATAAAAAGCCCACTTGAGTAAATGACGAAGCGGGCTTTTTACTTAAATTAATCTAGACTTTGATTATCCTGCATTAGCATCAGATAATGATGTACCAATATTATCAAAGATAATTTCAAGCTGTGGTCCCGCAACAACCAGGCCAGCAACAATCAAAAGGGATAAAAGACCGGCAATCAGACCGTATTCGATCGCTGTTGCGCCTTTTTCATCTTTAAGGTATGCGTGCTTCATAGCTAATAATCTGTTAAACATAATATAATCTCCTAAAGTTTAAGTTTTCAAATTTATCAAGTCCGAGATTTCCTAACCTCTTTAAACAGATTATCAAACCCTACTTAATGAGACCTTAATGATAGATCAAATTTGAAACGATTATGCTTTTGAGAGAAAACATAACATTAATAACAGCTTATTATGCCATAGGTTAACCGTAAAACGGATCCTTAAGAAGAATGGTATCTTCACGCTCTGGCGAAGTTGACAAAATAAAGACCGGCGCGCCAATCAGCTCTTCAATAACCGTAATATACTTAACTGCCTGTGCCGGAAGGTCACTAAAGGAACGCGCACCATACGTGCTTTCACTCCATCCTTCTAATGTCATGTAAACCGGCTCAACCATTTCCTGCTCTTTTTGTCCAGCGGGGAAATAATCCAACTTTACGCCGTTAAGCATGTAACCTGTGCAAATTTTAAGCTCTTTGAAGCCATCCAGAACATCCAGCTTGGTTAAGGCAATGCCGTCAATTCCCGCAACCGTTACAGCCTGACGCACCATCGTTGCATCAAACCAGCCACAACGGCGCTTACGTCCCGTGGTTGTTCCGAATTCATGTCCGCGCTCGCCCATGCGTTCACCTTCCGCATTTTCTTGTTCCGTCGGAAAAGGACCTGTGCCAACGCGAGTTGTATATGCCTTTGTAATACCTAAAACGGTTCCAATGGCCTTTGGCCCAACGCCGGCGCCGCTTGCGGCTTGAGCTGCAACGATGTTTGATGATGTAACGAACGGATATGTCCCATGGTCCACATCCAGCATAACACCTTGCGCGCCTTCAAATAGGATTTTTTTCCCTTGCTTACGTGCCTCTTCCAGAATTTTCCAGACTTGCGTAGAATAACCCAGCACCTCATCGGCTATGTTCATTAACTGATCATAGATATCCTGCGGATCAATAGTTTCCGCGCCAAGCCCCTTTAACAGAGCATTATGGTGCACCATCAATTTATTCAATTTTTCCTTTAATAGTACGGGGTCACGCAGATCACATAATCTGATCCCGCGCCGCGCGACTTTATCCTCATAGGTCGGGCCGATACCACGCTTTGTGGTGCCAAGCTTTTCTTTACCGCGCGCGGCTTCTAATGCTTCATCCATTGCCGCATGAACCGGCATAATCAAATTACAATTATCTGCGATTTTTAACGTTTCGGGCGAAATATCAACCCCCTGCCCGCGCACTTCTTCGATTTCACTCAGCAGCGCCCATGGATCAACCACAACACCATTGCCGATCACAGATATTTTTCCCTTACGCACAATACCGGATGGTAGCAGGTGCAGCTTATAAACTTTCTCATCAATCACAAGCGTATGTCCGGCATTATGCCCCCCTTGAAAGCGCACCACGACATCCGCTCGGCTGGACAACCAATCAACAATCTTGCCTTTTCCTTCATCTCCCCATTGGGATCCAATTACGGTAACGTTAGTCATGTTTCTTCCTTATTCTTTCTAAATGTTTCTCAGTGCATTCATGTAAATCGAAAACCCAATCGCGCTGGCGGTGCCTTGGTCTGTGTCGAAATCATATCGTCCGCCGCGGCCAATCACTTCCCGAACGCCGCTTATATATAAAGAAAAAGACACGCCGCGATGATAATTAAAAAAGCTATGCTGGGTTGGGTCAATGGTGAGGCTAACAGATATCTTTGATTTTTTAAGTTCATCCTGCACGCCTTTTACGACACTCTGCAATCGATCTAGTTCAATTTGTGCTTCGGCGGGAACAGAGAGCCCTTGTAGAATTTCTATATCATGATCTGTATCGCCGCTCATGGATAATAGCGCCAAAAGCAGATCACTATAATCACCCCCAAGGGCTTTAATCTGTTCTTTGTTTTTATTTTCTAGCGCTTTTAATAACGCCCCATCCATTTTATCCATAAAAATGCTCCGCAATAAGGCAGGCAGCGTAATATCTAGAGTAATATCCTTAAAGCCGATTTCGGTTAAGGCATTTAAAGACAACATGATCGTTTCAATATCGGCCGCAATGGAATCATCCCCGATCAACTCACAACCAACCTGAGTGAATTGCCGTGTGGGGTCAAGCTGGCTGCCTTTAACATGAAGGACATCACCGGCATATGAGAAACGCAGTGGATAATCATCTCGCTCATACCTCGTCGCCGCTATCCGCGCGATTTGCGGGGTAATATCGGCACGCAGCCCCATCATTTTTTGCGATTTCGGATCCATCACACGAAACATATGCGGCGCAATTGCCTCCCCTAACCCTTGAAGCAACGTATCCTCAAACTCAATTAAAGGCGGCTTCACGCGGGAATATCCGAATGACTTAAAGTAAAGCATTAAGTTATGGATGTTATCCGCTTCCTTTTCTGCAACATCCGGCAGCAAATCTAATAACCCATTTGGTAAAAGCTTTGATGTCATTTTATCACGCTCCCTTTCCCACGGCGATCATTACATCGCAAATTTTATCAACGGCCTTTTCAATGATTTCATGACTTTCCCCCTCCGCCATAACGCGGATGACCGGCTCCGTGCCAGATGGGCGCACCAAAATACGCCCGTTATGTGCAAGCTCCGCTTTAATTTTATCAATCACAGCTTTCACATCGGCATGATCCATCGGGTTTGCCCCTTCATAATGCACATTCTTCAAAAGCTGAGGTAACGGTTGGAATACATTTAATAATACTGATGATTTCCCTGCGCTCTTTTTCAACAAATCTAAAATTTGCAATGCCGTTAGCAAGCCATCCCCCGTCGTACCATAATCAGACAGAATCATATGCCCGGATTGCTCCCCGCCCAGATTAAATCCATGTTTACGCATTTCTTCGACGACATAACGATCACCCACAGGCGTACGGATAAAATTGATGTCCTTGGCGGCGCAGTATTTCTCTAACCCTAAATTGGACATGACCGTGGCAACTAAGGTGTTATCTTTTAAAGTTCCTTGCGCTTGCATATGGGTTGCCATAACGGCAAGAATTTGATCACCGTCTATACGCGCGCCTTTTTCATTTACCAAGATCAGGCGGTCTGCATCACCATCCAGCGCGATACCGATATCTGCGCCCTCCTCCACAACTCTTTTTTGCAATGCTTCGGTGGCCGTCGCCCCCAGATTATCATTAATATTCTTTCCGTTTGGTGAAATACCAATGCTGATAACCTCGGCTTCCAGTTCCCACAAAATTTGCGGGGCAATTTTATAGGCAGCGCCATTTGCCGCATCAACCACAACTTTAAGCCCGCGAAAGTTCGTGCCTTTAGGCAGGCTGGATTTTAAAAACTCCATGTAACGCCCAAGAACACCAAAGGGCGCATCATCAATCCGCGCCGCCTTACCAAGGTCTTCCGGCGCAGCCAGCTTCGCTTCAAAGTTATTCGCATCAATTAATGCTTCAATTTTTTGCTCAATATCATCCGGCAATTTGTAACCATCACCCGCAAAAATCTTAATCCCGTTATCGCTATACTTATTATGCGATGCGGAGATCATAATGCCCGCATCCGCACGCAAAGATCTTGTCAACATCGCCACCGCAGGTGTCGGAATGGGGCCCGTCAATAACACGTCCATACCCATCGATAAAAAACCAGCGGTTAATGCTTGCTCCAACATATAACATGACAGGCGCGTATCTTTACCGATCAAAATACGTGGCTTGTGATTGCCGGCACTTTCCCCGCGTAAAACGCTTGCCGTTGCCATAGCAACATGTAGCGCCATTTCTGCGGTCACCGGAAATTTATTGGCCTGTCCGCGTATGCCATCCGTCCCGAAATATTTTCGTGTCATATCTATTCTTTAAGCACGAGGACGCGCAATCCGCAAGGAACAAAACTTCAATTCGTATTGATAATGTGGGATATACTGCCGACAAGATTCTATATTTCTGATATACTTAATTCAGTAACGTGATTCTGTCGGTTCTCGGCATAAGGATGTCTTTTGGATATAAAAAGTACACTTACTTTGCACCAGCCCCGCGGCGATATAGATTTTTATCGCGTTATCATCTCTCTTCCCGAACTTTTCACATTTAACCATAAAGGAGTTGCTTATGAGCAAGAAAGTCCGTCGTTCAACTGTGTCTAAATTTCAAACATTTCAGGGAGGAGCCGATCAATGGCATCCGCTTGATCAAGATATCGATAGTCGGCGTGACAAGAAATATGTGAAAAATATCAAACCGCGCTCTGCGGGACAAGAAATCCTGATGAAGGCGATTTCAGATTATAATCTCACTCTTGCAATTGGCCCTGCGGGAACTGGAAAAACCTACCTTGCAATCTCAGCCGCCGTCGAAGCCTTGGAACGCGGGGACGTCGAACGAATTGTTCTTTCCCGCCCGGCAATGGAAGCGGGAGAATCACTTGGTTATTTACCAGGGGATATGCAGGAAAAAATGGCACCCTACCTGCGCCCGCTTTATGATGCTCTTGGTGATCGCATGGGCGGTAAAAAAGTCAGGCAATATATGAGCGATGGCACGATTGAAATTGCACCAGTCGGGTTTATGCGCGGACGAACGCTAAATAATGCCTTTGTGGTGATAGACGAGGCACAAAATTGCACTTATGGGCAATTAAAAATGTTGTTATCGCGTCTTGGATGGCATTCAACGATGGTCGTCACAGGCGACCCCGATCAGTCAGATTTGCTTACTGGCATGTCCGGTTTATCAGATGTTGCCAAACGCTTTGAAGCCATTCAAAACATCGCTGTTGTCTATCTAAAACAAGAGGATATCGTACGCCACCCATTGGTTGCGGAAATGTTGGACGTATTATAAACCTAAATTTTTTTTAATCTGCCCTGAAACTAATTGCGTGCTCCATACGTATATATAGTAGCAATTAACTTCAAGGGGCAGATTATGGTTCATATTGACGATCCACAGACACAAAAAGCAAATCTTGGCTATATTCGTACCGCCATGAAAGCGCCGATTTTGGAACGCGACTATGAGAAGGATCTGGCGATGCGCTGGAAACATGACAATGATGAGCGTGCCTTGCATGAGCTTATTGCCTCTTACACACGTCTTGTTGTATCCGTCGCCGCAAAATTTAAGAATTATGGCTTGCCTATGGGCGACCTTATACAAGAAGGCAATGTAGGTCTAATGCAAGCGGCTGCGCGATTTGAGCCGGAACGCGACCTACGTTTCTCAACATATGCGTCTTGGTGGATCCGCTCGGCAATTCAGGATTACGTATTGCGTAACTGGTCGATTGTACGAACTGGCACAACCTCCGCGCAAAAAACCTTGTTTTTTAATTATCGCCGTCTTCGCGCGATGATCGAAGGCCGCGATGAAATCGAGGGACTTAACGACAACCATAGAGAAGAAATAGCAGAAAAACTTAATGTCCGTGTGAAAGACGTTGAAAGTATGGAACAACGCCTTTCTGGCGGTGATAGTTCTCTAAACGCCCGCATAAGTGGTGATAGTGAGGATGAATGGCAAAATATGCTTGCCGATGATGATCGCCTTAATCCGGAAGAAGTTGTGATTGGAATGAAGGATTCGGAAGCGCGCTCAAAGTGGCTTAATCAGGCACTAGGCGAATTGACAGATCGAGAGCAACGTATTATTCGAGAGCGCCATCTAACTTATGATGGTGTTACATTGGAAAAACTTGGTGAAGCTCTTGGCGTCAGTAAAGAACGCGTGCGCCAACTGGAACAGCGCGCAATGGGTAAATTGAAAACTTATTTTTCAAAAAACCTGAATGATCGTGAGGATATGATTTCAAGCAGTTAAGTAAACGTTACCCATATTTATTATTTCCGGCATATCTGAGATAACCTCCCTTTATTTTGATATGTCGGCTTTAACTAAAACCGGATCGCCCCTTCCCCCGCGATCCGGTTTTTTATGACTTGCATCCCCATCATATTTGCCCATAATCAGGGCGTGGAACGAAAATATCTCACGATTTATATTTGCCTCCTTGCATTCTGGATGCAGGCATTTATTCCTATGGGCTATATGCCGTCTTTGGATGGGCAGGGCAAAATATCCATTACCCTATGTACCATTGATGGTTTCACGGATATCTCGATTAATTCCGATGAGACACCACTCCATTCAGGTGAACAAAATCAAGCGGCATCCCAATGCCCCTATTCGTTAATTGGCTCCCCCGTTCTTATTTCTCCTGAAGGCGCGATTTTAAAAAGCGAGCTTTCTCATAACGTCATTTTTGATACTGACTTATTCGTATCATTAGGAGCGCGACCGCTTTCTCCCTACCAATCGCGCGCGCCGCCTGTAGTGACCCTCTAAAAAAACACAAATACAAATTTCAATTTATTTTTTAAAGGATACATTACATGATATCACGTCATACTTTATTATATGCGGGTCTTATAGCCTGCGTCACCGTCACTAGCCCAGTTTTAGCTTGTGATATTTGTTCAAAAGACGATGCACCGCATCTTCATATTTCGTCGCGTGCGGATGATCATGCCCCCATCGGGGTTATGGGCGATCACATGCATAAACAAGGCGAGTGGATGCTGTCTTATCGCTTTATGCATATGGACATGGACGGCAATCGCAATGGAACCGATAATTTGACGCCCGCGCAAATTGCCACGACCATCCCTAATCGTTTTTCCGCCATAGCGGGGCAGCCACCGACATTGCGCGTTGTGCCTACTGAAATGAGCATGCAAATGCACATGTTTGGGGCGATGTATGCACCAACAGATTGGCTAACATTAATGGGAATGGCGTCCTATCTGGATAAAGAAATGGATCACATAACATATCAAGGCATGGCGGGAACCACCGAACTAGGGCGCTTTACGACAAATTCAAAGGGGTGGGGTGACACCAAGGTCGGCGGATTATTCAGATTGTTCGAAGATGATACCCACCACCTGCATTTCAATGCAGGGATCAGCTTGCCAACCGGATCGATTGATGAAACCGACCGCGTTCTTGCCCCGAATGGTATGACACCAACCATGCGCCTGCCATATGGTATGCAACTGGGAAGCGGCACCTTTGATGCCCTGCCCGGTATAACTTATACAGGTAAGCAAAATAACTGGACGTGGGGTGCACAATATAGCGCGCAGATCCCTCTGGAAAGTGAAAATGACGAAGGATATCGCTTAGGTGATAAACATTCTGTTTCTGCATGGGGCGGATATGGCTGGGCAGATTGGATCAGCACATCGGTACGCTTTACAGGCACAACACAGGACAGCATCCATGGCATTGATCCCAATATTGTCGCACCGGTGCAAACCGCAAATCCCGATAATTATGGCGGCGAAACTATTGATCTTGGTCTTGGCGTAAATCTTTTGGGAACCAGCGGCATAATTGAAGGACAGCGCTTTGCCATCGAGGCGAGTATGCCGCTCTATCGCAATTTGAATGGTCCGCAGATGGAAAAAGATTTTCAAATTACCGCCGGATGGCAATATAGTTTTTAAATATTATTTAAAAGGGGCCTATAAGGCCCCTTTTTTTACCTGAATATGCTCAGCGCCCCAATCACGCATAGACAGCATGACAGGCTCTAATGTGCGTCCATATTCTGTTAGAGAATATTCAACACGCGGCGGTACTTCTGCATAAACTTTTCTCGAAACGACTTTATCCCCCTCTAGCTCCCGAAGTTGTTGCGTAAGCATGCGTTGTGTAACGCCGTCAATTTCTTTTCTTAATTCGCCAAAGCGCAGAAAATCATTTTGCAACAATTTAAAAATAATGATGGGCTTCCATCGACCGCCAATAACAGAAAGAGTCGCTCCTACGGAACATCCATAAGGGCCATCACAATTTTCATTATCTTCTATACCCATTTATATTCCTCATTAGTTACTTATTTGCACCTACTACACAATTATGTGCGTACTTGTATATATTACTATAACACATATATCATCTTTAAGTGACGTGGCAAATGCCATGCATAATGAAAGAAAGTACCATGAATAAAACAATTTTAATAACAGGCTCTACAGACGGTATTGGTCTGGAAACGGCTAAATTACTAGCACATCAAGGCCATAATGTTCTGTTGCATGGCCGTAATCCAGACAAACTGAGAGAGTCAAAAAACATTGCTTTAGCGTTGAGCTCAGAAGAAAATGTGAACGGGTATATCGCTGATTTAGCAAATATGGATAACGTTAGAACACTTGTCCAGAATATTACTGATAACCATTCTAAGCTGGATGTGCTGATTAATAATGCCGGCATTTATAAAACGTCTCACCCACTTACCGCCGATGGTCAAGATATTCGCTTTGTTGTAAATACGATTGCGCCTTATTTACTTACAAAACTTTTATTACCTCTATTAGGGCAATCGGGGCGCATTATCAATTTATCCTCGGCAGCCCAATCCCCTGTTGATCTTAATGCACTATCAGGGAAAGCCGGTGCCTTAGATGATATGAGCGCCTATGCGCAAAGCAAAATAGCAATTACGATGTGGTCACGACATTTGGCGCATACACTCGGTGACAATGCCCCTCTAATTATACCCGTCAATCCTGGATCACTACTGGCGAGTAAAATGGTAAAAGAAGGGTTTGGCGTTGAGGGAAATGATTTATCAATCGGTGCCAAAATATTAGTGCGCCTATCCTTAGACGAAGAATTCGCAAATAAAACAGGGCAATATTTCGATAATGATAAAGGCCGATTCGGCAACCCTCATCCTGATGCTATGGATGATGAAAAATGCGCGCAAGTTACAAAAATGATTGAAACTATTATAAACTTATAAGGAAAGAAAACTATGGAACACGATATTGTATATTACGCTAAAAAACGTCACACAGCGAAAGCTTACAATCCCGATAAGAAAATATCAGATGAAAATGTAGAGAAAATCAAAGAGCTTTTACGTTATAGCGCATCAAGCACAAACGCGCAGCCGTGGCATTTTATTTTAGTTTCCTCCCCCAAGGGCAAAGAGCGCATAGCAAAAGCAAATGAAAGCATGTTCCCATTTAACAATCCTTCTATCCGCGCGGCCTCCCACGTTGTTATTTTCTGCAGCCGATTAACTATCGAGGAAGACCATCTATCTAAAGTTTTAGAACAGGAAGAAGCTGATGGACGTTTTGCAGCAGACCCTGCCTTTAAAGAACAAATGGATGGTGGGCGTAAGATGTTTATTAATCTGCATAAACATGATTATAAAGATGTCCAGCATTGGATGGATAAGCAGGTATATCTAAACATTGGCGCGTTTTTGCTCGGCGTTTCAACGCTTGGTATTGATGCCACGCCAATGGAAGGGATTGATATAAAATCAATAGATGAAGAGTTTGGCTTGCGCGAAAAAGGATATACAAGCCTTGTTATTGTTACGTTGGGCTACCATGACCAAGAAAAAGACTATAATGCCTCTCTACCTAAATCACGTCTTCCTTATGACTATATTCTAACGGAAATATAATCATCATTTAAATGACGGCACAAAATAGAAAACTAAAAAATACTATGTAACCTTAATGTCACCATAAGGTTATTTAGAGAGTTTGATTTTTTCAAGATATATGGTGGGCGATGACGGACTCGAACCGCCGACATCCTGCGTGTAAAGCAGGCGCTCTACCAACTGAGCTAATCGCCCTTCTTCTCAATAAAGAAGTAAGAAAAAGAAATTAGAATTTCAGGACTATAATTGCAAGCCTTTTCTTTCTATTTAAAAATTTCGTCTAAAAATTCCAGTGTATATGCCCATGAACGCTGATCTGCTTTGGCATTATATGCGGCCCCGTTGGACGGATCATCTCCGGCATGCTTTTCAGTGAAAGCGTGAACTGCATCCGCATAGCTTACAAATTGCCAGTCTGCTTTCGCTGCCCGCATCTCTTGTTTAAATGCCGCCACTTCTTCAGGTTTTACATGTGGATCAGCATCGCCGTGATGCACCAAAATTGCAGACGAAACACTTGCCCCCTCCGTGACCGGCTCTTGTGAAGATAAACCACCATGAAAGCTGACGACACCGTCAATATCTGCGCCCGAACGTGCAACTTCCAAAGCCATTGTTCCGCCAAAGCAATATCCAATTATCGCCAAATTATTTTCAGAAACCTGCGGGAGTGTTTTCACAAAATCAATGGCGCTTTTCATGCGACGCCTTGCAAGCTCCGGATTAGATTTATACTTGGAGGATTCTTTCTTAGCCTCATCCATATTTGCCGGACGGATGCCTTGTCCATAAACATCCACAGCAAAAGCATTATAGCAATCTTCTGCCAACATGTCGGCGCGCCCTCTTTCATATTCCCCTAGTCCCATCCATTGATGAGTAACCAAAACAGTTCCTTTTGAAGTATCACAAGAGGATGGGCTGTAATATCCTTCCAATGTCAAATCACCATCCATGTATGTTTTTACATCACCCGCCTGTGCCTGAAATGTAGAGAGTAATAAAATACCCATCATTGAAAAAAGGAGCTGTTTACGCATATGAAATTATCCTGACTTGTTCTTTCATCTTTATATAAACCGATCCCGATAAACATCAATAAAAAATGCCCCTGAAGAAATCTTACAGGGGCATTCAAAACTCATAAAAAAAGAAGTCGTTTTGCAACTGACCTCTTATTTATTATTTCTTTTTCTTACCGTTAACAGCTTCTTTAAGCTCTTTACCTGGCTTGAATTTAGGCTGCTTAGAAGCAGGAATCTGAATTTTCTCACCTGTACGTGGGTTACGGCCTTCTGTCGCTGCACGATCTGCAACTGAGAAAGTACCAAAACCGATCAAACGAACGTCATCGCCTTTTTTCAGTGAGTTGCGGATCGCTTCTAGAGTAGCGTCAAGTGCAACACCTGCTTTTTGCTTTGAAATTTCTGCTTGGTCAGCAATTTGTGAAATAAGATCTTGTTTGTTCATAATAGTCCCCAATTTAGGTTAAAGGTTAAAACAAGTGTCAAAACAGAAAAGTCTGATATAAGCCAGACTCTCCGTGCGTTTCAACACTTATAGTTATACTGCCTTTTCAAGGGGTGCTCAATGACGAATTACATCTTTTTCGCTATTTTCTGCGGTTTTAGAGGAAATTTCACTAAATTCTTCATCTTTTGAGGAAGAATCAGCCGAAATAACCTGCGGAATATCAGTTAAAGCATGTGCCAAAACCTCTTCGATTCGACTCACAGGGATAATTTTAAGACCTTTTTTCACGTTTGCAGGTATATCCGCCAAGTCTTTTTCATTTTCATCAGGGATCAAAACTGTTTTGATGCCCGAACGTAGCGCAGCCAGAAGCTTCTCTTTCAATCCACCGATTGCTGTCACATAACCGCGCAAATTAACTTCACCGGTCATAGCAATATCACGATGTATAGGAATATCGGTTAAGGCCGATACAATCGATGTCACCATTGCCGCCCCCGCGGACGGGCCATCTTTCGGAGTCGCCCCCGCCGGAACGTGAACGTGAATAGATTGTTCTTTTAATTTCTCGTAATCAATCCCCAAAGACGCCGCGCGTGATTTGACCAACATTTCTGCAACGGTGATAGATTCCTTCATCACATCGCGTAGATTGCCTGTCATGGATACTTTGCCATCTTTACCAGGTATCTTAACGGATTCAATCGAGAGAATGTCACCACCGGATTCGGTATAAGCCAGCCCCGTAACAACGCCAATACGATTTTCATCATCCAACTCGCCATAACGATACTTACGCACACCGGCATATTTTTCAGTAGATTTCGGAGAAAGTTTGACCTTTTCCTTAGTCTTCATCAAAATTTCTTTTAGGGCTTTACGGCATAGATTGGCAATTTCGCGTTCCAAATTCCGCACGCCCGCTTCTCGTGTATAATAACGAATAAGATGGCGAATGGAAAAATCACTAATCTGGAATTCTTTGGATGTTAACCCCGCCATAGTACGCTGTTTTTTTAGAAGATGACGCTTCACAATTTGTAGTTTTTCATCTTCGGTATAACCAGAGATACGAATAATCTCCATCCGATCCAATAATGGTTGTGGCATGTTCAAACTATTCGCTGTGCAAATAAACATCACATCAGACAGATCATAATCCAACTCCATGTAATGATCGTTAAATTTATCATTCTGCTCCGGATCAAGAACCTCCAGTAGGGCCGCACTCGGATCGCCGCGATAATCTTGTCCCAACTTATCAATTTCATCCAGTAGGAATAACGGGTTTGAAGACCCTGCCTTTTTCATACCTTGAATAATTTTTCCGGGCATCGCCCCAATATAAGTCCGTCTATGCCCCCGAATTTCGCTTTCATCACGAACGCCGCCAAGAGAAATACGTCCAAAATTACGCCCCGTAGCTTTTGCAATAGATTGCCCCAACGATGTTTTACCAACACCGGGCGGGCCAACTAAACATAAAATGGGGCCTTTTACTTTATTTGTACGCTGCTGAACGGCTAAATATTCCAAAATCCGTTCTTTGACTTTTTCCAAGCCATAATGATCTGTATTCAGAACTTTTTCAGCTGCCTTAATATCTTTCTTGACGCGTGTGCGCTCTTTCCATGGCACGGACAAAACCCAATCCAAATAATTTCTGACCACCGTTGCCTCTGCGGACATCGGACTCATATTACGTAGTTTTTTAAGCTCTGCCTCTGCCTTTGCTTTGGCTTCTTCACTCAGCTTAGTCTTTTCGATCTTTTCTTGTAATTCGGCAAGTTCATCGAAACTGTTATCGCCTTCGTTTAATTCTTTTTGAATCGCTTTCATTTGCTCATTCAAATAGTAATCGCGCTGGGTCTTCTCCATTTGCTTTTTAACGCGCCCGCGCACTTTTTGCTCGATATTCAAAGAGCCAATCTCTTTTTCCATCGCTTCGAAAATTTTCTCCAAGCGTTCTTCGGTATTAGAAACCTCCAGCAACTTTTGCTTTTCATCCAAACTAATCGCCAAATGAGAAGCAATAGTATCCGCCATCTTTGACGGCTCGCCGATTTGATTAACCGAAACGATTACCTCTGGTGGTATTTTCTTATTTAATTTCACATATTGTTCGAATTGCCCCATAACGGTGCGAGAGAGAACCTCCAAATTCTCATCCTCAACAGCTTCATCAACGATGTCTTCAATCTGCGCCTCGGTAAAATCAGCACCTTCTTGAAACTTGACGACTTTTTGCCGTGCACCACCTTCGACCAGAACCTTAACCGTTCCATCCGGAAGCTTTAACATCTGCAGAATCGTACCCATTACGCCGACGGAATGTAAATCATCCACGCTCGGTTCATTTTCAGATGTTGTTTTCTGCGTCACCAAAAGGATTTGCTTGTCATCATTCATGACGTATTCCAACGCCTTCACTGATTTTTTACGCCCAACAAATAATGGAACGATCATCGCTGGGAAAACGACGATATCTCTTAGAGGTAATACGGGGAGAACTTTTTCTTCTTTGCTATCAAACATTTTGTGTCCGCTTTTTGTGCTTAGTGGTTAATTCCATCATATAATATAGGTTCTAACAAGTGATTAAAGAAGGGTTGAAAATATAATCCTCTTATTAAGACTCCTATAACGTCCAAAATCAAAACTGGCACGGCCTTCGCATAGCTTCCCATAGAATAATGGAGCAATGCTATGAAAAACAACGATAACGCCCCTAATAATAAGTCTTACTTACGTGACTTTCCGTGGAAATTCACGGCTTTGGTGTTGATCGGCATATTTTTCATGTTAAACGCCGCACAGGCAAAAACTTCCCGCATAAAAGACATTGTCGATATCGAAGGCGTGCGTGACAACATGCTGATTGGATATGGATTGGTCGTCGGATTAAATGGTACGGGTGATACCCTGAATAATTCACCTTTTACCGAACAATCCCTGACCGCCATGTTGGAGCGCCTTGGGGTAAATGTTCGCGGACAAAATTTAAATACCGGCAATGTCGCCGCCGTCATGGTAACGGCCACCCTACCCCCATTTCGTAATCAAGGATCAACAATTGATGTCAGCATTTCATCATTAGGTGATGCGGAAAGTTTACTGGGAGGGACATTGCTTGTTACGCCTCTTATGGCGGCGGACGGCGAAGTTTACGCGGTTGCACAAGGCCCCGTAACAGTTGCGGGATTCGCCATTGAAGGCGAAGCCGCATCAGTTGTACAAAACATTCCTACTTCCGGACGTGTACCGGGCGGCGCGATTGTTGAAAAAGAGATTGGATTTAAGTTAGAAGATTTAGGTGATGTACGACTATCTCTGAAAAATCCTGATTTTACAACCGCTCGCCGTATAGCTCGTGCCGTAAATGGTTTTATGTCCCTGAATGTCGCAACAGCTGAAAATGATGCCAGCGTTGTTTTGAAAAAACCAAAAGGCTATGGCGGAAGTATTGTTGATCTGATTACAGATATCGAGCAGCTTCCTATTCAACCGGACATGCCAGCGCGCGTTGTAATTGATGAGAGAAGCGGCACGATCGTCATCGGGGCAGATGTTAAAATCAGCCCGATTGCTATCGCGCAAGGCAACCTGACAATTAAAATAGTTGAAACACCACAAGTCTCTCAGCCGAATCCTTTTGCCCAGCAAGGCCAAACCGTGGTCGTGCCACGTAGTGATGTGGAAGTAAATACCGGGGATGATGCAAAACTTGCCTTACTGGAAACCGGTGTCACCTTACAGGACTTGGTAACCGGCTTAAATAAACTGGGTATTGGCCCGCGCGATATGATTACGATCTTACAGGCGATCAAGGCAGCGGGCGCCCTTCAGGCAGAAATAGAGGTGCTATAATGAATGATCACCTCACCCCCGGCACCACGCTTGCTCTTCTGGGCGCGAATAATGCACAAACCGTACGCTCGCTTGAGACTCTTAAAGCGCCCAAAGCGGATAAAGACCTGCAAAAACTGGAAGACGCATCGGAGGATTTCGAGGCCGTGTTCCTTGCCGAAATGATGAAGCCAATGTTTGAAACCGTTGAGGTAGATTCAATGTTTGGCGGTGGCAAGGGCGAGGAAGTGTTCCGCAGTTTTCTGACTCAAGAATATGGCAAAATTTTAGCTGGCACAGGAAAGGTTGGCATCTCCCAAGAAGTTAAGCAAGCCTTGATTGACATACAGGAAGGCGCACGTGGCACAAATTTTGCAATGCATAACATAACACCTAAGAATGAGGCTACAGAATGACAAACAAGATAACTCCGTCAAAGCAAGACGTGAAAAATAATATGCTTCTGCCCGAAGATACAAAGAGCGCTGTTAATGTAATGACAGACCTGACCAGACAGATGCTGGAATTCATGATGGAAGAAACCAAGCTCTTAAAAGCAAAAGAAGCTCACACCTTGGCAAAAATTCAAAAAGGTAAAGAATTACGTGCACAAGGTTATGCCAATGCTGCACATGAATTTACACAGCGCGCGGCTGAATTTAAAAAACTGGATGAAAATCTGATCGGCACTTTGGAAGTTCTAACGGCCGAACTCGGGAAAGCAACGCGCACCAATCAAAAATTGATTGAAGCCATGTCACCCAAGAAGCCACTAAAAGAAAACATGACAAATAATCTATTCATGCTGCAGAGCGAAGGCATAGCCGGAGCAGCAGAATAATTAACAGGGGAACACATAAATGAAAAAGACAAATAAAACAGAATATAGCGTAAAAAATCGTAATAATGACGATGTAAAACCAATCATCGATCATTTTATCTCCACGGTTAGTCAGCTTGAGGCCATCTTAACTAAGGAGACAGATTGTTTGAAAGTTTCCAATCGGAATGCTTTCTTAAATCTTCAAGAAGAAAAGGTTTTAATCGCGCAGACCTATCAACAGGATATTTTTGCCGTCAAAAATATTGCCACTATTCTTAAAGATAAATATCCGAACCTAATTCCCTACCTACAGGAAAAACAGGAAAAATTAGGCGGCATTATCCGCGAAAACGAAACTGCCTTAAAGCGTATGGAAAATAGTACAAAACGCTTAAGCGATAGAATTATGGACGTTGCGCGTCGCGCCGCAATTGAACAAAACAGCATTGTTTATGGATCCGGCGGGCAATTAAACGACAAAAACCGCGCCACAATGGGCGTTAGCGAATCTGCATAGAAAGAAAAAGTATGGATTTAACATCTTTTACAACCATTGAAACAGCGAAATCATCGCCTGGAAATTCAAAGGCGACAACAAAGACTGATGCGCTAAAATTGGCTGATTTTAATATGTTTTTTCAAACTTTCCTTCAAGACGGTACGATCCAACTTACGCAAAAAAGCCTTACACCTGATCAACCAACGACATTGAGCAATGAACAATTGGCGCAAAGCATATCCTCATTGGAACAGTTTTTATCCGGAAGCATTGATGCTGAGATTTACAATATTGAAGATTACGCACAAGTTATAAACGGCGAAATCGTCGTATCAATTGATGAGCAAAAAGTAATTTTATCAGATGCAGCAAAGCTTGCCTTGCTTAATCTTTTAATCGGAACACCTGTTCCAAACCCTAATCCCGATATAGCACCGGCAGAGCAATTATCCTCACCCTTTGCAAATACTGAGGCCACTTTAAATGCGGATGCTTTATTTGATAAAATCTTAAAAAACTTAAAACAAGATCAAGGTATCACCATTTCACAGGAAAGCATTATTGCCGCGGGAATATCTCCGCAGCAATTTGACACCCTTTTAGAACAAAATCAGATATTACTTAAAACAGCGTCTTCCTCGTTAGAACTTAATGATGACCTGATTGCCTTGCTTGGTTTAACACAACCGGCACCGATCCAAGGTCAATTGAGTCCGCAAAAAGGAACGGATCCGATTATATCAAAAGACCTATGGTTTAATAAAGATCTAGATGCGCCGACCCTAGGGAAAGAAATCAAAATTGGTACAAGCTCAGGTGAGCAAATTCAAGCTGCTGAAATAGCTAAAAACGGCTCAAAAGCTGCGCAAATGATGACAAGCGTAGCCAATCAGAATGATATCCCTCTATCCGCCAGCACCTTTAGCGCCAGTATTGGTCAGACAGATACGGCACAACAATGGTTTGACACTCAAACAGGGGAATGGACAAATATCCCTGCGCTTCCCTCTGCCTTAAGCGGAACAAATATCACCTCGGCCATTACACAATCAGCGCAGGCGCATAGCGGACACCCCGCCATGCAGACCATAGCAATTTCCATTAAAAATAATGCTGCAAATAAAGATAGTCGTAATTGGAGCTTGCAGCTTGATCCCCCTGAATTAGGCAAAGTCCGCGTTGAACTTAGTTTCAATAAAGATAAGCTAATGAAAGCGCATCTGGTGATGGAAAAACCGGAAACATATATGATGATGCAGCGCGATTCCCAGATGTTGGAACGTATGCTGCAAGATAGCGGCCTTGATATTGACCAAGGAAACTTAAGCTTTGATTTGGCAGAAAGCGGTGATGATTTTTTTGAAGAAAATAAACAGAATGATAATGGCAGCAACGGATCATTACAAAATGCTGCTGATGATGAAATAGAAACAATTGAAACCACCATGACTTGGTTCGTTGACCCGAATAACGGCATTCAACGTTATAACTTGATGGCTTAGGAGAGCAAAAAAATGAGTAGTGATATTACCGTTACACAGGCCGCCGCCAATGCGCAACAAACGCAATCACAGCGTGCGCAATTAACCGAGGATTTCGATGATTTCCTTAGCCTCTTAACGCTTCAACTGCAAAATCAAGATCCGTTATCACCAATGGATTCAACAGAGTTCACAAATCAGCTTGTGGCATTCGCCGGCGTTGAACAACAAATTAATTCTAATGAAAAGTTAGATTCTCTCGTTAGCTTCGGATTAGCAAATGTAAATACACAGATTTTAAGTTATGTCGGCTTAAAAGCAAATTATCAAAGTACAGAACTATATTATGATGGCGCGCGTCCGGTTGATATTTCTTATGTCGTTGACGGCACAGCGGTCGAAGCTGATATCCGCATTATAAATGAAGATGGTGATGTCGTTAGAATTATAGAAGGCGAAGCCGGAGCAGGCAGAAAAGATTTCGTATGGGACGGATTAAAAGATAACGGGCAACCTGCAGACTCTGGAACATATCAGGTGCGAATTGACGCAACAGATCAAAATGGGAAACCTATCGATTCCCAAATTCTGGTCAGCGGTATTGTACGCGGCGTTGAATCACAAGATGGTGTCGCCCTCTTATTAATTGGGCAACGCGCTGTTCCGGTCAGTAATGTCATAAATGTATCACAACCAGAACCGATTGATGCCGCTACAGAAACTCCTGAAGAAGAGGAGAGCGCATGAGTTTATTCGAAGCCCTAGACACCAGCAGAGGGGGGATGACCGCACAGACGAAGTCTACGGCGATCACATCAACCAATATTGCGAACCTTACGACCGTAGGTTATAAGCGATCTGAAGTCTCCTTTCATGATTTGGTGACAACGTCGCAATATAACCCAAGTTATGAGCCCGGCGGTGTGCGCGCCAACCGTATTTTACGCGCAGATCAACAAGGAACAGTCCAACAAACTGCCTCATCAACTGATGCATCTATTCTTGGGAACGGTTTTTTTGTGGTTGGTTTAGGATCTAATATTGAAGCAGACAGCGCCGTAGCGCCGACCAACATGTTTTTCACCAGAAACGGAACCTTTGGCGAAGCCGTCGTAAGAGATTTTTCCGCAGGAACGCAATCAACATATTTGGCAAATGCGGCCGGGCAATTCTTATATGGCTGGCAATTTGACCAAAACGGTGAACTACCAGTAGATCGTGATTTCGGATCATTAACGGCTGTGAATGTTAGCCAATTTGATGAAATGGCTTTGCCGACAACTTTATTGAATATCTCAGTCAATCTGGATGCTAATGCACAAGATATTGATCCACACGTCTCTAGTATCGCTAGCGGGCAACTTCCTGCAAATTCCGAAGATGTTAGCTTCAGTCGAAGCTTTACAGTTTATGATCAAAACGGCGCGCCGCAGCAACTCTCCTTTGAATATCGTAAAATAGTCGGGCCAATGGCGCACTTCACCTCTAATAACGGTACGATACAAACGCCGCAAGACGTGTTCATCCCGACAACTGGCAACAGCTCATATGACGGCATAAGTGTCGGCGATAGCTTCTCTGTGGATATTGGAGGTATATCTGAAACATATACATTTGTTGATGAGGCAACCGGCGATGATGTCGCCACCAATCAAATTGCAACAATGCAAGGCTTAATCGCAGCTCTAAACCAACATGGCGCTGATCCCCTAGCCGTTCCCGCAGTTGCTAGTGCGGCGCAGGCAGGGATCGAAAATGGACGCCTTCTGGTTCGCGCAACGGATCCAACCGTAACAATCACATTAGCAGAAGCCAGCGGCACGCCGATATCCGGTGCAAACACTTTAAATATTGTCAATGATCCGGACGCTCCCGGTGATTTAACCTATGAACCGGATGAAGATATTACCAACCCGACGATATATCCCGGGCAAGTCGACTTTCCGGCAATTGAAAACACAACCAATCCCGTACCGCAAAACTGGTGGGAATTAACGATTGTTAATCCTGCAAATGGCAATGTGCTGCGGCAGGGACTATTAAATTTCAATGGAGACGGATCATTAAATGCAACACCTGATGCCGATGGAAATATTTTAATTGATTTATCGACAAACCCAATTGATTTCGATGGAGATCCCGCAACCGCAGGCGATGCCATTACCGTAAATATGACCAATACCAGTCAATTTGCCGGAAATTTTGATGTCATCAATTCCAGCCAGAACGGCGCAGGATTAGGAGATCGAGTCGGCGTGGAGATCACAAATGACGGACGCGTCATCGGGCTTTTCTCCAATGGATTAACCGCCAATCTCTATCAGATTCCTTTGGCGAATTTTGCGAATGCCAATGGGTTAAATGATATCAGCGGGACAATATTTTCAATTACAGAAGCCTCTGGCGATCCAATGATCGGACTTCCCGGGGAATTTGGTAACGGGCAAATCCGCGGATCTGCCATTGAAAACTCCAATGTTGATATCACAGACGAATTTGCGCATTTGATCGTGTCACAACGCGGGTTTTCATTAAATTCTCAAATGATTCAAGCCATTGACGAAATGGCCGAAAGGTTAGGTCAACTATGATTAGGTCACAGACTACAAACAATATAACCATTCAACTTTTTAACAATCGGGAGGACTAACCATGTCTTTATTTGGATCACTCTTTACAGGCGTATCGGCATTATCTGCCCAATCGCAAAACACCGCGATTATTTCGAATAATATCGCCAACGTTAATACGATCGGCTTTAAAAGATCAGAAGCAACTTTTGAATCTTTGGTCACAACCGAAAGCCGCTCATCACGATATTCACCAGGCACAGTGGCTGTGAACCGCCTACAACGCGTTGATCAGCAAGGCCCCATTCAACAATCTATTTCCTCAACGGATGTTTCCGTATCGGGTAATGGCTTTTTTCCGGTTAAACGGAATGATCTTGATAGCTCGCTGGATGAATATCTCTATACTAGAAACGGTCAATTCAGCGAAGATGCTCAAGGCAATCTTGTTAATTCCGCAGGCTTCTTCCTTTATGGCTGGCCTCTGGATTCTGAAGGTCTCCTTCCTGCCGCCCAAGGGGATTTAAGCTCGCTCGTCCCTGTTGATGTTGCATTCTTGGGCGGCTTGACACGCCCAACCAACACTGTGGACTTGTCTATTAACCTTAATGCGGACGAAGCATCATCACCGCTAGTAAATGCGACATCGCTAATTGACCCCGCGACATCGCCTAACTTTACACGAAGCGTGCGCGTCTATGACTCTCTCGGCTCCGCGCAGGATATTAACCTCCAATTTTCAAAAACATATGGACCACAGGCAACATCTGTTTCCACAGGTTTTGGCGTATCCGCGACAGATGAGCTTGTAGACGATGTCGGATTAACATTGGGTGAATCAATCGATTTCACAGCCGGCGGGCAACCGGCCGCGACGTTTACAGTTACCGCAACCAGTACCGTTCAGGACTTTTTAAGCTTTATCAATACCTACGATACAGGCACACGCTCCGAAGCATTTTTAAATGAAACAGGGCAAATCGTTGTACAAGCTGTTGATTTTACCGCGCCGGATGATTTTACATTAACAGATAATGTCGGCGCGCCGCTTGCAACGTTGGGATTTGTATCTGGTGCTGTTATTACTGCGCCGGGACTCCCCGCAACTGGTAATGGTAATGTGGGCGATATCCCCCCCTACAGCACCGGCACATTCCCGACACCTGATAACCTGCCTGGAACCACGACCTATAATTCACGTGGTTGGTGGCAGGTGAATATCGTTGCGCCGGATGGTACAAATCTGACGCAGGGACATATTAACTTTAACGGGAACGGTAATATTAACGCCATTCGTGACGTTGATAATGAAATTGACATTACTCTATCCAATATTGATTGGGGCAATGGCTCAGACCCTCAAGATATCGAGATTGATATTGAACGTTTCTCCCAGTTCTCCGGTGAATATAACGTGATTTTCTCGGATCAGAACGGTGCAGAGCTTGGGCTTCGTACCGGCGTAGAAATTGACCGTAACGGTTTCGTGATTGCCCGCTTCTCAAATGGTGCTTCAACAGAGCTATATAAAATCCCAATGATTACCTTTGCCAATGCCAACGGTTTGCAAGAGATCTCAGGAACCGCCTATAGCGAGAATGAACTATCCGGCGAAGAAAACCTTCGGGAAGCAGGTCGCGGCGGCTCCGGTTTAATTGAAACGGCAACGCTCGAGGGATCAAACGTCGATCTGGCAGATGAGTTCGCAAGGCTGATTATCGGACAGCGCGCCTATTCTGCAGGAACAAAGGTCATTAACACCGTCGACCAAATGACGGAAGAATTGTTGAGATTGAGATAATATACCCCCTAAATAAAGCCCCTGATTAGTATTCAATCAGGGGCTTTGTTTTATCAAAATAGTTTTCCTATTTAATATCAAAAATCGTTATTTAAAGGTTGCAGAGTAAAGATTGCTATGCTAAATCGAACACAACTTTAAAAACCAAGACAGGATCATAAGTGACGACCGTATCAGCCGCCCATTCTGCCTTTGCACAGCGCTATGCAAGCGCCTTTATTGATTCTATATCTAAAAAAGATTATAAAGCTGCAAATGACGAAGTCGAAATGCTCTCCTCTACTATTGATGAAAGCAAGGATTTAACAGAGATTATTGAAAATCCATTATTCTCTAAGCAAGCTAAAATAGAGGTATTTCAAAGCCTTTCCAAAAAAGCAAAAATTACCAAAGAACTAACTAACTTTGTTTTGACAGTTATACAAAATAATCGCCTATCCGACTTGCCGGTTATTTTAAAAGCTATTTTGATGAAGCTCGACGCCCTTCAAGGGATCATCGAAGCACGTATTGAAACTGCTTACCCCTTGAATAAAACACAAACAATCGATCTTGAAAAAGAAATCGGCAAGCTGACTGGTGGTAAAGCACGCATCTCTGTTCATGTAAAACCAGATCTGATTGGTGGATTGGTTGTCACCATCGGATCAAAACGCATCGATGGATCAATTAAGCGCCGTTTGGAGCTTTTAGAGCAAGATTTACGCGCAAGTGCAAATGAGAATTTAAAATCGGTAAAAACCGCCTAAACGAATAGTAAGAAGGAAAAAAGAAAAATGGATAAAATCAACGTTTCTGAAATATCAGACATCATTAAGAAACAAATCAAAGACTTCGATAAGAAAATGGACGTCTCTGAAATTGGTCAGGTTCTATATGTTGGTGATGGTATTGCGCAAATTTATGGCCTTGATGACGTTCAGGCGGGGGAGATGGTTGAATTTCCAAATGGCACAAAGGGCATGGCGCTAAACTTGGAAGACGATAATGTCGGTTGCGTTATTTTCGGCTCTGACCGTGACATCAGCGAAGGCGATATTGTTAAAAGAACAGGTAAAATCGTTGAGGTTCCTGTTGGTCGTGGCCTATTGGGGCGCGTGGTTGACCCACTTGGTAATCCGCTTGATGGAAAAGGCCCGATTGAATTCACAGAAACACGCCGTATTGAAACAAAAGCGCCGGGCATTATTCCGCGTCAATCCGTTTCCGAGCCAATGCAAACAGGTATTAAATCTATTGATGCTCTCGTGCCGATTGGTCGTGGACAGCGTGAGTTGATCATGGGTGACCGTCAAACTGGTAAAACCGCGGTTGCGATCGATGCGATCATCAACCAGAAAGAAGCCAATAAATCCAAAAATGAAAAAGAACACTTATATTGTGTTTATGTTGCGATCGGTCAAAAACGCTCCACTGTGGCGCAGCTTGTAAAAGAACTGGAAGAAAACGGCGCAATGGAATATTCCATTGTTGTTGCCGCAACGGCCTCCGATTCTGCGCCGATGCAATTCCTTGCCCCCTATGCCGGTTGCACCATGGGTGAATATTTCCGTGATAATGGGCTGCACGCCCTTGCGATTTATGATGATTTGTCAAAGCAAGCTGTTGCTTACCGTCAAATGTCACTTCTGCTTCGTCGCCCACCAGGTCGCGAAGCGTATCCAGGGGATGTGTTCTACATTCACTCCCGCTTATTGGAACGCGCAGCGAAAATGTCAGATGAGCATGGCGGCGGATCTCTAACGGCTCTGCCGATTGTTGAAACACAAGCAGGTGACTTATCTGCTTACATTCCAACCAACGTGATTTCAATTACAGATGGTCAGATCTTCCTTGAGACAGATCTGTTCTTTAAAGGTATTCGTCCGGCGATTAACGTTGGTGCATCGGTTTCCCGTGTGGGTTCTGCCGCGCAAACGAAGGCGATGAAACAAGTCTCAGGCTCTATCAAGCTAGAATTGGCGCAATTCCGTGAGATGGAAGCTTTCTCTCAATTTGCATCCGATCTTGATGCCTCAACACAGAAACTTCTGGCACGCGGCGCGCGTTTGACACGCTTACTAACCCAGCCTCAATACCAACCACTCGCTGTTGAAGAGCAAGTAATGGTCATTTATGCAGGAACAAACGGATATCTGGATGGTATTCCGGTAGATGCCGTCAGCGCTTATGAAGCTGCATTACGTGAAGATATGAAATCTGGCGCAAAAGACATCTTGAAAACTATTGCGAAAGAGAAAAAATTAAGCGATGAGTTGAAAGAAAAAATGAACGCCTATTTGGAAACTTTCACAAACGGTTTTGCCGCAAGCGTTGAACAGAAAGCCGCTTAGGAATAAGAACGGCGTCGTTCGCGACGTCTTTCGTATAAACGAATTAGAAGAAGTAAAATATGCCAAGCTTAAGAGATTATAGAGACCGCATTTCCTCCGTTAAATCCACTCGTAAAATTACAAGTGCGATGAAAATGGTGGCGGCTGCAAAATTGAAAAAGGCACAGGACGCCGCGGAACGTGCGCAGCCTTACTCCAATTCCATGGCAGAGATGATGGCGCGGGTTGCGGGCGGCGTGACTTTAACGCCCTCCTCCCCTAAGCTATTGATCGGCTCTGGTAATGATCAAAACCATCTTCTAATTGTCATGACCTCTGACCGCGGTTTATGCGGCGGCTTTAATGGCAATCTGATCCGTTTTGCGAAAATCAAAACAAAACAGCTTTTGAAAGAAGGCAAAAATGTTCAACTGATTACGATTGGACGCAAGGCGCGCGACATTTTAAAGCGTGACCATGCCGATCTGATTATTAAAAGCTTTACCGGCATTGGCGGCAAAGACAAAATTAACTTTAATGACGTTAACGAAATTTCCGGTTATATGTTGGGACTTTTTGAAGAAGGTCAATTTGATGTTTGCCATTTGGTTTATAACGAATTCAAATCCGTCCTCTCCCAACCACCACAAATTCAGCAACTAATCCCCTTTAGCCTGCCTACTGTCAACAATGAAATAAAAAGTGAAGACGGCTTAAAATCACCTTATACATTTGAGCCCGAAGAAGAAGCGCTTCTGGCGGAGCTTTTACCAAAAAATATTTCCATGCAAATCTTCCGCGCACTTTTGGATAGTGCGGCTGGTGAGCAAGCGGCACGCATGACCGCGATGGATAACGCAACGCGCAATGCAGGCGAGATGATTGATGATCTATCCCTACAATATAACCGCGCGCGCCAAGCTTATATTACAAAAGAATTAATCGAAATTATTTCCGGTGCGGAGGCCGTGTAATGATTATTCATAGCGGTAATGAATATTTTAGCCGGTTTGATGAAAACGCGCTTACAAGAGATGTTAACGCAAAATAAATTAGAATTGGAAATTTAAAAAGGAAAAGAAAAAATGGCAAAAGCAAAAACACAAACAGCGACAGGTAAAATCACCCAGATTTTGGGTGCGGTTGTTGATGTTCAATTTGAAGAAGGACATATTCCGGCAATTTTGGATGCGTTGAGCACCGTCAATAAAGCCAATGATAATAAAGAATTGATTTTTGAAGTGGCACAGCACCTAGGTGAAAATACTGTGCGTTGTATCGCAATGGACACAACCGACGGCTTGATCCGCGGTCAATCTGTATCACATACAGGTAGCGCAATTTCAGTTCCTGTTGGCAATGACACATTGGGACGTATTTTTGATGTTACAGGCAACCCGATTGATGAGCGCGGACCAGTTAAAACCAAAGAGCGTTGGGCAATTCACCGCGATGCACCATCCTTTGATGAGCAAGCAACATCCGCCGAACAGTTAATTACAGGAATTAAAGTTGTTGACCTTCTTTGCCCTTATGCCAAAGGTGGTAAAATCGGCCTCTTCGGCGGCGCGGGCGTTGGTAAAACCGTTACCATTCAGGAATTGATCAACAATATTGCAAAAGAACATGGCGGCGTGTCTGTTTTTGCGGGTGTTGGTGAACGTACCCGTGAAGGGAACGATCTGTATCACGAAATGATTGATGCGGGCGTTATAAAGCTGGACGGCGAGTCAAAAGTGGCATTGGTTTTCGGCCAAATGAATGAGCCACCTGGAGCGCGTGCACGTGTTGCTCTATCCGGTTTGACCATGGCGGAATATTTCCGTGATGAGCAAGGCCAAGACGTTTTGATGTTTATCGATAATATTTTCCGCTTTACACAAGCTGGCGCCGAGGTGTCCGCGCTTCTCGGTCGTATCCCGTCTGCTGTGGGTTACCAACCTACTTTGTCAACAGATATGGGGCAAATGCAGGAACGCATTACTTCTACCAATAAAGGCTCTATTACATCCGTACAGGCGGTTTATGTTCCTGCGGATGACTTGACTGACCCTGCGCCTGCAACAACCTTCTCTCACTTGGATGCGACAACGGTTCTGTCCCGTAACATTGCCGAGCAAGGGATTTATCCGGCGGTTGATCCACTTGATTCAACGTCACGTATTCTCGATCCGCGCGTTGTGGGTGAGGAACATTATAAAGTGGCGGCGGACGTTCAAAAAACGTTGCAACAATATAAAGCCCTTCAAGATATTATCGCGATTTTGGGTATGGATGAGCTATCCGAAGACGATAAACTGGTTGTTGCGCGTGCGCGTAAAATCCAGCGCTTCCTATCACAACCATTCCATGTTGCCGAAGTCTTTACAGGCACACCGGGAACGTTTGTTCAACTAGAAGACAGCATCAAAGGCTTTAAAGGCATTGTTGCCGGCGATTACGATCACCTACCTGAATCTGCGTTCTACATGGTTGGCACAATCGAAGAAGCCATGGAAAAAGCCAAGAAAATGGCAGCGGAAGCGGCTTAAGTATGAAAAAACAAATTTACTTTGTTATATTTACATTTCTTTTAATGGGGTGTGGAGATGATCCTGGTGCTTTTAAAGCTGGATCTAAAGTTTTTGGTACCGATTTAGTAATGCTAGAAGATGTAAAAGATTTTTCTATACTTGAGGACTGTACTAAAATTTTAAAAGAAAAAACTGCGGAATACGGCATTAATGTTGATTTTGAACAATACAATAAGAAAGAAATGAGTATCGTCTCTGGAACAGATAAAAATGATGTTGAATATTTAAATAATTGTATGAAAAGTAAAAATAATAATTACCTTTTACGAATAGCTAAAAAAGAGGCATGATGTTCAATATATGACCAATCACCGCGACATAGAAAAATCCTACCCAACTAGCCAATTTGTTGAAAAATTGCGCCGCTTGGCAGATTGCTTAGAAAATGGTGAAAATTTTGAAATTCAAGTCGCGGGGGAGCGTATTTATGTGCCGGATCACGCGATTTTTAATATTGAACATGAACGCGAAGACGACGAAGAAGAACTGGAATTTCAATTAAAATGGAAAACAAAATGAGTAACAAAACATTTCAATTCGAACTCGTCTCCCCTGCGGAAAAGCTGATTTCAGAACCTGCGCGATACGTTTCTGTACCGGGATCTGAAGGCGAATTTGGCGTTCTTCCTGGTCACTCTTCTCTAATGTCTTCTTTAAAGCCGGGCGTTGTCACCTTTAAAAATGCTGATAATGGCCACGAAGATATCTTTGTTGCGGGTGGCTTTGCCGATGTGACCGCGGATAATGTCACTATTCTGGCAGAGGAAGCGATTTCCGTTGCGGCGCTGGACAAAGCCGATCTGGAAAAAGAACTGTCCCAATTGCAAAGCGACTTAAAGCTTGCTGAAGGCACAGCCGATAAAAAACGCTTCGATCTAAAAATCGAAGTCGTAAAAGCAAAACTTCACGCCGCCGCATAAGTGCAAGACTTCCTAGAAAGTTTTACGAACTTCTACGGAATATTAGGCTGGATTGCTGTTTGCTTTTATATTTTTTCTTTTCAAATCCGCAATCCAAAGAACACTATTTTATGCTGGGTTCCTGCAGATGCTCTCATGGCAGTTCATTATTATGGCTTAGGCTCACTGACATCTTGCGCCATGGCCTTAGGCGCCATCATAAGAAACCTTACAACCGTTTACGGCCCTAAAAAATTAATCGTTTTCATCGTCGTTATTTATCTGTTTTATCTTTGGATCTCAGCATACTTTCTATCTCTTTTCCTGTTTGATTTTATGATTGCAACCGGCGCGACCTTTACAACATTATCTATGCTTGCCCGCGATTACTTCTGGCGGCATCGACTTATTATGTTAGTTTCAAACCTATGCTTCCTAACGGGCTTTTTCCTAATGGGCTCTTATCCCGGCATGGTTAATGTTATTTTTGTAATCAGCTCAAACCTCATTGGAGCCGCACGCAAATATCATTATGATTTTAAAAACAAATAAACCCTTGCATTTATTGGCCAAACTTCTTATAAACTAACGTAATCTGTGGAAGGTTGGGCGTATTAAGACCTGCGCCGCCATACCACGGGAACTCTTTATGCAACAACACAAAGGAGTCATAACATGGCAAAGCAAAAGAAAATTGCCGGCTTTATTAATCTGATTATTAAAGCTGGTGCGGCAAACCCCTCACCGCCCGTTGGTCCGGCACTCGGTCAGCATGGTGTGAATATCATGGAATTCTGTAAAGCGTTCAACGCCAAAACAGAAGATAAAAAGGGTATGCCCATTCCGGTCGTGATTACAGTTTACGCTGACCGTTCCTTCTCATTCATTACGAAAACACCTCCTGCAAGCTACCTGATCACTCAGGAAGCGAAATTGCAAAAAGGTTCCGGCGCGCCAAATCGCGATCCGGCTGTTGGTCAAATTCGTAAAAGCCAAATCAAAAAGATCGCGGAACTAAAATTCGTTGATTTAAACGCCAATGACATTGACGCCGCGATGAAAATCATCGCCGGGACCGCCAATTCAATGGGCGTAGAAGTAGTGGAGGGTTAAAACATGGCAACATCAAAACTCATGAAAAAAGCTTATGAAGCTGTGGATCGTACAAAAATGTATGACGTCACAGAAGCGATTAAAATCCTTCAGGCAAATGCTAAAAACCGTAAATTTGATGAATCAATCGAATTATCATTGAATTTGGGCGTTGACCCACGTCACTCTGACCAGATAGTGCGCGGCGTTACCAGCTTGCCACATGGGACGGGCAAAACAATTCGCGTTGCCGTATTCGCACGTGATGAAAAAGCCAAAGAAGCCAAAGCGGCAGGTGCAGACATCGTCGGCGCAGAAGATTTGGTTGATCAAATCAATGCAGGCGAGATCAACTTTGACCGTGCGATTGCCTCCCCTGACATGATGGCTCTTGTGGGCCGCGTGGCAAAAGTTTTGGGACCGAAAGGCATGATGCCAAACCCGAAAGTTGGCACTGTGACCCCAAATATCAAAGAAGCCGTTGAATCCGCCAAAGCGGGCGCATTGGAATTCCGCGCTGAAAAAGCCGGTATTGTGCATGCAGGCATCGGTAAAGCCTCTTTCAAAGAAGCACAATTGGTTGAAAACGTCAAAGCTTTCGTAGATGCGATCCAAAAATCACGCCCAACTGGTGCGAAAGGAACGTTCCTTAAGAAAGTATCCATTACCTCAACAATGGGACCGGGGCTAAAACTGGATATTTCCACATTAACGGAAAAAACAGCGAAAGCCGCCTAATAATTAGAAAAATCTAAATTAAAAGCCTCATCACCACGATGAGGCTTTTTTGCATGCAAAATATTCATACCTTCATAAAAAAAACATATTTCTCATTTACAAAGGTTAAAGAAGTGTTAATAATAACGACATATGAAATAGAAGTGTGTATAAATTTGTAATTTTATTACAAAAACAAAGAGGAGAAAATGAAATGACCACGCCATCAATGACAAGGAAATTTGCATCTGCAGTGGCTGGTGTTTTGATGTTAGCAACACCCGCAATGGCTGAAGATGCTGCTCCCCCCCCGCTTCCTATCGGATTTAATGAATATGTAGCTCAAATCGCGCCACAAACGTTAAATGGTTCTGTTTGCGGCGAACAAAATTCAATTCATATGCAAGTTAATTCAGAGAATCATCCCACTCGACAACTTGATTATAGTATAAAAGTTGGAGAGATGTCATTGGGTGGTAAAGATCCATTTACAGATACTGCTCTTACAGTCTATGCAGACCCAGACAGCAAAATTGAGATTGAGGGCGATAATCATAGCTATACAAGACGTGCTATTGTAATGGATTTTGGAGATGATGGAATGTATTCACTTGGTCAAACATCATGTATAATTGCCGTAACAGAAGGCGCTTATAATCCCGAAAGTAATAACCCGGGACATTATGTGATGACAAACTTTGCAAATACTAAAAATCCTGCTTACGTCCAAGCATTTTCTAACTTTGCTGAGCAAATAAAAAATAAAGATCCATCTGGCATTACACAAAAGTTTGCCGTTGCTTTTAATGCTACAACACAATTAAGCGTATTTGATCGCTCCGTTAATGGTAAACCAGATTTAGTTGTTTTTTATGCGGACGGCAAAGCCGCTATTATTGGGGTAACCACAGAACAGGGACACAAACCGGAAAGTGATATGATTTCCAGCCTAGAAACACCGTCAATAGAAGTTGCTTCTGCAGGAACGCAGACGCGGCAACCAGAAACTCCAGCTAGATAATCCTCTACCGCAACTGTTCCTGACGGTGACGCAACATTTTGGCGCGATCTTCTGTTAAATTGTGAATGCAATGCGGACAGGATACGCCGGCTTCATAGGCGCTGGATTTGATATCTTCTGGATTTAACGGCATACGACATCCGAAACAAAGTTTATAATCGCCCTCCTCTAAACCATGTCCTACGGCAACGCGCTTATCGAAGACAAAGCACTCGCCTTTCCATTTAGATTCTTCCGCCGGAATGGTTTCCAGATATTTTAAAATGCCGCCCTTCAAGTGGTAAACTTCCTCAAACCCTTTTGCTAACATGTAAGACGAAGCCTTCTCACAGCGGATACCACCGGTGCAATACATCGCTACTTTCTTATTTACTAATGGATCTAATTCACGCTCCACGTACTCAGAAAACTCTGTAAACGTTTCGGTGCGCGGATCAATAGCTTTGTCAAATATACCCACCCCGGTTTCATAGGTATTACGTGTATCCAGAACAATCACCTCCGGGTCATCAATTAAACTGTTCCAATCTTCCGGCGCAACATATGTTCCCACCAATTTTGTCGGGTCGGCACATTCTTGCTTCATAGTGATAATTTCTTTTTTTATCCGCACTTTAAAGCGAGAAAACGGCTGCTCCGATGCCCATGAATATTTTAACTCGCCCTGTTCAACTCCCAAATGCGCATCAAGAAACGCAATGACGGGCGCAAGGTTGCCTACAGGCGCGGCAATTGTGCCATTAATACCCTCCGGGGCAATAAGGATGGTTCCGGATGTGCCGTATTCCGCGGCAAAGCCCTTAATCATAGTTTGAATTTTAGGCAGATCTGCGATTTCCACAAACCGATAAAAAGCACAAACATCATATTTCTTATTATTATCCATAGCGCTAGTTTAATCACAAAATGAGGTTAATTTTCAAGTGCCTCTATCAATTGCACAATATCTTTTGATAAAGGACTATCCGACCGCCAAACAAACCCAATCTCCCGATAGGGTTGCGGGGCTTTGAATTCCACGTTTTTCAGCCCTTCCGGCAAATCAATATGCCGTAAAGCCATATGAGGGAGAAGGGTATAACCGTAGCCCTGTCCCACTAACTCCATTAACGTTGCCATAGTTGAAATAGAGAATTTTTTATCCTGTAAATTAGATCCCTTTTGTACATTACAAGATAAAAGAATATGATCGCGCAAACAATGTCCATCTTCTAAAACTAATAAATCATTCGTATCTAAATTATCCATTGTTATACCATTTTTAAACCGGCGATCATCCATACGTGCGATTAAACTAAAATGATCTTTATAAATAATATGCGTTTCCAGTCCCTTCGTATCATAAGGAAAGGCAATCAACGCGGCATCTAACATGTCATTATTTACGTGCTCTAACAAAATGTGGCTCATATTCTCTTGTAATCTCAGATCAAGATCAGGATAGTGCCCTTTAATAATGCTAAGAAATTCAGGCAAATGGTACGGCGCGATTGTGGGAATCACACCAAGCCGTAATATTCCCGACATGGGCTTTGCAACAATTTTCGATAGATGAATAATATGCGCAGCTTCATTAAGTACGACGTCACCATGTGATAACACATCCAGTCCAAATGCCGTTAAGCTGACATGGCGGCTTGTACGACGCGCCAAAGGATGGCCCAATAGGTTTTCTAGCTCCTTTATGCCATTACTAAGGGTGGATTGGGTTACATTGCATTCATTGGCTGCCTTGCTAAATGATTTAAACCGGGCAAGCGCAGATAAATATCTTAAATGACGTAAAGAAGGAAGATGTTGATGCATAGCTATTTTATATTAGTTTATGCATTATTAATTCAAAATATCGATAGATGGAAGAGAAAATTTTCATTGGTATTCACCCCGATGAATCGCCTATAGCTATAGGTAACAATTCATTAAAAAGGAACAATATTATGCTTACAATTGCCGATAAAATCCCCGACTTTAATGTCACAGGTGTTAAGCCTAAATTTATGGCTCATGAAGAAAACGGACAAAGCGCCTTTGAAGATATTAATCAGGATAGCTTTGCGGGTCAGTGGAAAGTTATTTATTTCTATCCAAAGGATTTCACATTTGTGTGCCCAACGGAAATTGTTGAGTTTGCAAACTTGAATGAAGAATTTTCAGACCGCGATTGCATCGTCATGGGCGGCAGCACAGATAACGAATTTTGTAAACTCGCATGGCGTCGTGAGCATCCCGATCTGGCGCAATTAAACCAATGGTCATTTGCCGATACAAACGGCTCATTGATTGATGCTCTTGGCATTCGTGATTATGATGCCGGTGTAGCTTATCGTGCCACATTCATTGTTGATCCACATAACGTCATTCAACATGTGTCTGTAAATAATCTTAATGTCGGACGCAATCCAAAGGAAACGTTGCGTATTTTGGATGCCCTGCAAAGTGATGAACTATGCGCCTGCAACCGCCCTGTTGGTGGAGACACAATTGGCGGCGCCTCCGCAGCAGCTAACGATACAAAAAAAGCAGCATAAATCTACACATTTATTAGGCTCTGCTTCATATAGGAAGCAGAGCCTTTTTTATTATCATTCAATAAACCACAGGACATATAATGAGCATTGAAACTTTAAAAAATAATCTACCTGATTATGCCAAAGACATTAAATTAAACTTATCATCCCTGGCAAATGATGACAGCCTGAGCGAACAACAAAAATGGGGCTCTTTTTTAGCGTCAGCATTAGCCACCGGCAGCCCAATCATCATCCGCGCCATAGAAGAAGAAGTCTCACCACATTTAAGCGATGAAGCCATAAAAGGCGTTAAAGCTGCTCATGCGATAATGGCAATGAATAACGTCTATTACCGCTTTTTGGGTTTGGTTGAGAATAATGTATATCAATCTATGCCGGCAGGGCTACGTATGAATATCATTGCCAATCCCGGCGTTGAAAAAGCTGATTTTGAGCTATGGTCACTCGCGGTCTCTGCAATAAACGCTTGTAAGGCCTGTATTAATGCCCATGAAGCCGAATTATTAAAGCATGATATCACAACGAAACAAATTCAAACTGCCGTGCGTATCGCTTCCGTCATACAGGCCGTTGCCTCAATTTTGGAAAGCGAAGAGGCTTTATCTTAGCCTCCACTACACATAAGATTTCATAAAAAAGCCCCCACTGAAACCTTATTCAGCGGGGGCTTTTTACGTCTTAATTTTTAATTACAACTGCCGCCATTCCCAACAGCTAAGGTATAGTTACGGTAAAGAATTGCTGCCGAATTCTTCGCCCCATTTTCATTTTTATCTGTCAACATAATACCAAAATTATCCCAATTCGTATTTTTCTTAAACACCAAACCGGAAAGTGTTACTTTACTAATGACACCTCCACCACTATTAAGCATTGTGAATGTTGTTGACCCATTGGATTGGCCATCATTATTCAGCGTCACATCTACAACCATTGTCACCCACTGCCCTTTTGGCACGCTACTGCCAGCCGATGGACCAATACCGTAATTACCATTACCGGCACGATTTAGATGGTAACTATAAATACTTGGAACCAAATTCGCATTATAGTTAATACGCACAGTCCAGCCATCTTGTTGGGCGCGCGTACAGCGACCGCCACCACTGGCACAACTTTGCGTAGGTGAATCACCTCCGCGGATACCTATGGCAAAACGGTTATCTTTATTAGGGACATAATTCGACGGTATGAAAACTTGCACCGTCATACGTGCCGTATTGCCTTGATACCAGTTAGAAGGCTTATATTGATTAAGTTGCTTCCTATTACTTTGAAAAATAGACACGGCATCATTAGCGCTATCATAGGTTATAGGACTACTACTGTAACCTCCCCCAGATCCCCAATTGGCACTGGCTAAAGATTGACTTGATGGATTCCATTTTACAGGGCAGCTTCCAGGCGGCAGCGGCGTAGGAGGCGTTACAGGCGGCGTTACAGGTGGTGTAACAGGCGGCGTAACCGGAGGTATGATAGGGCCTAAACATGGGTTCTCATTTGGCTCCAAATAAGTAGTCGTACAGCAACCTGTATATTTCGAATAATCCGATCCAGGCGGATTAGAACAATAATAGTATTTACCTTGTTGCGTTGTTGACCCCGTCGGCGATGTATTATTACATTCATTAACACAGGCCAATAAATCTGGAATGGTCGGGATAAATGGATCTTTATAAAAATCATTATCGTTACCCGGCTTCGTTCCCATATCAGTTATACTACAAAAAGACTGACCATTTCCGGAACAAGCAGGTGACGGCAGGGGCGTGGCTGGCGCAGGCGGAATTGGCGGACAGCTTCCTCCGGGCGAATCCATTGATTTACCTCCATGAATTCTCATGTAATCACTAACCTTGGTGCCATTCGGGTCAGAAAAATCGTCTTTCCCACCTGACTTAAGAAATTGCTCAACCGCATGTCCACCGCGCAAGTGCGTTGCAGCTATAATACCGGATTCAGTGATAACAATTCCATTAATTCTCTGTCCAACATGGGCAAAGTTGCCTCTATTCTTATTTTCCTCAATTTGATCCTGAACAAGGTAACTGAAATACGTATCCTGCAGTTGAGGGCACTGCTTAAACGTTTCTGTATCTACACAAGGGACAGGATATTTAGCGCAAATACTCGCTCTTGTCCCATCCAAAAACTGATACCGCCCGGTTGCCGAGCTATTAGGCGCTTCAGCTGTATAATCTCCGCCACTTTCTGTTTTTATAAGGGAGTTTGTATAATCCTGGCTTACGCAATCCGATGGCGTAAAAGGTGGACACGTCAAAGCAGATGCCGTTACGGGCAGTAAACATCCCATAAACAAACATATATATAAAAACTTTTTACATGTGGATGAGATCATATTCTTAGCCTTTAGGTTGTTCATTTGCTAAGACATATTTTTTACCATTAAAAGCCCATCTTATTTTTTTACCGCCGCTCCCGGTCATGTAAATATCTTGTAAGCCATTAGTCGCCTTGTTGGTCGAAATGAATAAATCAAAAGTCGATACTTGTAAAACCAGACGCCATTTAGATTGTTCAAAATTCTCAAAAACAAGCAATGTACACCCACCGGCGGCGCAATCATTATAACGAGCCTCCTGACGGTAATAAGCAATAAAGCGCGGATTTTTGCCTCTGCCATCTTTTAAATCTATATATTGGGCGAAATCTGGCGCCTCCTCAAATCCCATATTCCACCGCGCCAAATAATTCGTAAATAACTCTTGTGCTTTAAACAGGGCCTTTGCATCCGTTTTTGATTTAGAAAACGTCACTTCTTTTAAATATACTTTGGCATAAGCAACTGAAACAGCACCAGAAATTAAAAAGGCACAAAAACAAACGATCGTGATTATTTTGTTAAAACGGAGCAAAGACAAAATTCAAACGCCTTATATTATTTTATTATATGCATAAATCTTAGATGATTTTACATTTTAATGCAAAAGTTCTTCACATTTATTCGCAATCATTGTGATCCGCAGTATAATAGTAAAATAAATATAATCCGGCTGGTCATATATCACGTCGCATAAAGTAAATATAACTAGTAGCCTTTTTAAATAGAACGCGTTAAAAAACTTACACGTGAATAACCAAGTCTCCTAATAATATGCTGAAAAAAATCAAAAAAACAGCCTTCCGCATGGCGCGACCAGACATTATGTTTTATTGTCTGCCATGGCTGATGTTTTTGTTGGTTGCCGGCACAATTGCGCAGAAGGAAATCGGCCTTTATCAAGCAGAAAAGATTTTTTTCTCTTCCTGGATTTTATGGATTGGCTATGCCCCCCTACCTGGCGGCATCCCTACGCTTGGGATTATTTTCTTAAACCTTGCCGCGAAATTTATTTTAAAAAGCCGTTGGGAAAAGAAGCGGGTTGGCACCATTATCTCTCATTTTGGCATTTTATTACTATTTATCGGCGCTATTTTTACAGCACTTACCACCGAAGAAGGCTTCCTCCTCATTCCTGAGAATGAGACGAGCCATACAATCTATGATTATCATAAGAAAGCATTTTATATCCGCGAGGAAAACGGAACCGTTTATGCTATTCCTTTTGAAGATATGAAAGATCAGAACCATCCAATTTCAATCGATCTTCCTTTTAAAATAACGCCCCTATCCCATTGTATTAACTGCGATGTTACCACGCGCCCCTCCTCAAACTCTTCGCATAAAGGTTTGGCCAAAGAGAAACAACTTAAGCCAGCGCCCCTGCAAAATGACAGCGAGACGAACCTTGCCGGTGTCACATTTCAAATCAGCCATGCGGATGACGATCAGAACGGCACCTATATCTCAACCGAAGCTATGCCATCCCCCCTAATTATAACCAAAGACGCGCGCCGCTTTGATCTACGTTTACAAAGAAAAGAAGCGTCCCTCCCCTTTGACATCACTTTGAATGATTTTGTCCGGGAACAACATCCTGGCACTGATATGCCGAGCCATTATCATTCTGATATCACACTCACCGACGGCGAAATTAATTGGCAAACTCGTATTGATATGAATAGCCCACTTCGTTATCGCGGCTACACAATTTTTCAATCTTCCTTTACTGATAATGAACAGGGACAGGCATCCATTTTGGCGGTTGTCAAAAATACCGGATGGTTATTCCCCTATATTTCCAGCATTTTAATTGCTCTCGGATTGATTTTACATTTAATTATAAGATTGAAAGGGCGCTATGACTAAACACACATACCTCCTGACGATCTTATGTTTTTTTTCACTTATCGGACCTGCATTGGCGCAAAACACGCTGGATATGCGTTTTTTCTCTAAATTACCTATCCAACATGACGGGCGTATTAAACCTATGGAGAGCTTTGCGAGACACCTTAACGCAAAACTACAAAGCAATCCGAACCTAGAGAATCAAACGGCCATATATTTTATAGCTGAGGCCTTCTTTGATCCTGCAAAATTTTCTGTAAAACCCCTCTTTGATGTATCTGATTCTAAATTAAAACAGACGTTAGGTTTAAACGGTAAACAACCTCTTTTTTCTCTCTCTGTAATTATTCCGTTATTGCAAAAAAAACGTAGTTTTTTAGAAAAAATACTGGAAAAAAATCCTAATGAATGGAATGAAACAGAAAAAAAGCTCTATGACCTTTATGAGACCGCGAGCTTGCTTAAAAGTGTTATGACATCATTCCAGATCTTTTTACCTTTAAAAATCCCACTTCCTGAACGACTTATCTCTGAATTGAATATTCCTGCCTCCGACGCAGAGACATACTTAACATTCAAAAAACATGAGGAACGCTTTAAAACTTACCTGCAAAAACAACCGCCGGAGCAGATCCGCGAAGATGTAAAGGCATTCCTATTTCAAATCACAGCGATTGAACAAAACACTGATCGACAAAATTTTGTCCGCATTTTGCCGCCCGAATGGCCCTTGAATACATCAGATGAATGGAACTCGCCTTGGATATTAATCAATACAGGCCTTAGTGGCCCTGAAAGCGCTGCCTATATTTCACAATGGGAACGCATGGCCGCCGCTTATCGCGATAACAGCCCCGCTGAATGGAGGCAAGCAAGCCAAAGCGCGCTAAATCATGCGTTGGAATTTAAAAATATCGATACCACAAAGAATAAGTTAAATCTGGAGGTAACCTACCTCACTCTTAACCCTTATTTTTTTACTTTAATATTTTACGCTCTCACTTTAGGAATATGCCTGATAGCTTTTATGAAGCCGGAGCTTCCGCTTTCAATATTGGGGTTAACAACCCTCATTAGCGGCTCTTTATTTCAAATGATCGCGATCATAATGCGCATCATTATTCTGGAACGCCCCCCCGTCAGCACACTATTTGAATCCATATTATTCGTCAGTTTAATCTGTGTAGCCACGTCCCTAATCATGGCTATCTTACGAAAAGACAAAACGTTTTTGATATTTATTGGCGCTTTATTAGGAATACTTTTCTATTACCTCGGCGCTTACTTTGCTAAAAGCGGGGACACGCTCCAAGTACTGACCGCTGTCTTGGATACAAGCTTTTGGTTAGGCACGCACGTGATTATAATTACAGCCGGATACGGGTTATGCGCTATCACCGCCATGGTCGCGCATTTTTATTTATTTAAATGCGTCTTTAACGATAACAACGCGTCATATTTGGTTCCCTTAACACTTAAACTTGCCCTCGCCTCCCTTTTATTGACAACCGTGGGAACGATTTTGGGCGGTATATGGGCAGATCAATCTTGGGGACGTTTTTGGGGTTGGGACCCAAAAGAAAACGGCGCTCTACTCATAGTATTATGGCTGATTTGGGCTATTCATGGGAAAATTGCGGGGCAATTAAAAGATCTTGGTTTTATGGCTTGTATTGCCCTGTTAAATATTATTGTTGCATTGGCCTGGTTTGGCGTAAACTTACTTAACGTAGGACTTCATTCCTATGGCTTTATTAATGGCATTGCATATGGCCTCAGCGCCTTTTGCATCGCGGAAATCGTTTTAATTGCCGTCCTCACATATATATCTATACGAAAATTTAAACATGAAGCTTAATCTAATTCTATTACTGTTATTTACGATTGTTGCATTGGGAATAACAACCTATTTAAACCACTTCTCTCGCCCGCAGATTTTAAGCGTGCCACAGCCAACGGATCAAGAGATTACAAACTTTCCGCCCGCCCCCACTTTTTCTTTCACTACGTTAGATCAGAAAAGCTATGAAATAACTGAGTTTAAAGGGAAAATTATTATCCTGAACTTTTGGGCATCTTGGTGTGCGCCTTGTGTCGTGGAATTTCCAAAGTTATTGGAGTTAGCATCACAAGAGCCGGAGAATATAATCCTCATTGCAATATCCGTAGATGCAGACAAACAAAATATTGATACTTTTTTCAATAAAATGGGCGCAGATTTTCAAAAAAACATCCATCAAAAAAACGTCCTGATTGGATGGGACCCTAATAAAGCAATTTCTCAAGATTTATTTCAAACCATCCTCTATCCCGAGACTTACATCATAGGCCGCGACCTGACTTTACGGCGTAAAATCGTTGGCGCAGATACTGATTTTTCTTCAGAAGCTTTTCGAAAAAACTTACTGAAAGAACTTCACTAATAGAAGATATATGCTTTTGGCGCAGACACCTTCTTGAAATCTACCATTGAACAAACCTCCTGCGCTGATTATCTTATTATGATAACCTATATAGATTCGGAAACTGAGAGATTATGCGACTAAAATCGTTTTATGCCGCAAATATGAAGGAAGCCATGCAACTTGTCAGAGAAACACTGGGAGAAGAGGCCATCATAGTCAGCACAAAAGAACAAAAAGGCGGCGGGGTCCAACTAACGGCGGCGATTGAGCCGGGCGTTGAAATATATGACGACCTTCCGGATCCTATGGATCTTGGGCATGATTTAGATGTCTCCGACCGCGACTGGTTTCATGAAGATGGTAATGACGATGATTACCTTACAGACCAACTTACAGATGTCCTACTTCGACACGGCACCCCCGAAGATGTGATGAATCACATTATTTCCTGCGCAACGATTGTTGGCGCCGCCGATCCGAAAAATGGGTTGATTGCCGCCTTGGAACATATTTATGGGTATCGCCCTTTTCCGGTAAAGCCATATAAAAAAGCCATCATGCTGATTGGCACGCCCGGATCCGGTAAAACACTAAATACAGCAAAACTCGCCGCCAGAGCCGTCATGGGCGATTTAAAAATTGCCGTTATTTCAACAGATACCATTCGCGCCGGCGGTATCGAACAACTTGAAACATTTACTAACATTTTAAAGACCCCTCTCTATAAAGCTGAAACAACTCAGGATTTAAAAGTAGTTCTATTAGAAACAGAAGCCAAAGGCGCACAACAAATCATCATCGATAGCGCTGGGATTAATCCATTTGACCCTGACGATATGAAACGCACAGCAAAAATGTTAACGATTGGCGACATAGAACCGGTTTTGGTCATGTCTGCCGGCGGCGATGCCGCCGAATCAGGCGAAATCGCCCGCGTTTTTTCAACATTGGGCGCGCGCTGGATTTTACCGAGTCGCCTTGATATTGCACGGCGTCTTGGCGGCATATTAGAGGCTGCCCATAAAGGTGGCCTGTCTTTTGCAGATGCCTCCCACAGCGCGAAGGTGGCGGATGGCTTATTGCCGTTAACGCCTGAACGACTTGCAGATATCCTCATGCAAAGCGTGAAACGGTAAATTAGTTTTTTGGAAAGTATTAAAAAAACGTTAATACCCCTCGACAGAAGTGAAAAAAGCAGAGAAAATGGAAACCATCATGACTGATTCGGTCACCAAACCAGAGCAAAATAACGACGAGACAAAAACTGGCGCCCCTGTGTTCCGCCGGTCAAAAAACATTTTGGCTGTCGCGAGTGGCAAAGGCGGCGTTGGGAAAACGTGGTTTTCGATTACGCTGTCACATGCTCTTGCCAAGGCTGGGAAAAAAGTCCTGCTTTTTGACGGTGATCTGGGACTTGCAAATGTTGACGTTCAATTGGGCTTAATGCCGCGCCGTGATTTAAACGATGTCATCCGCGGGCGTCTTAGTATTGAAAAAGTTATTCAACGATATGAAGATGGCGGCTTCGATATCATTGCCGGGCGCAGTGGACAAGCATCGCTCTCCGCTCTCCCTAGCCAGCGCTTATCCATGCTCCGCGATCAATTATTGGAAGTATCAGATAAATATGACGTTGTTGTTGTCGATTTGGGCGCGGGCGTTGACCGCACAGTTCGTATGTTCTCTGCAACGGCAATACATACGCTCCTTGTGACCACCGATGAGCCAACCTCTCTAACAGACGCCTATGCCTTTATTAAACTCGGCAATGCCGCCGGAGTATCAAAAAACGTCAGCATTGTTGCAAACGCCGCCAGTAGTCCCGCGGAAGGGGAGCGTACATATAAAACGCTCCTAAAGGCCTGCGAGAATTTCTTGAAACTATCCCCGCAACTTGCGGGCATTATTCGCCAAGATCCAAAGGTTAAGGATTGCATTCGCCATCAAACACCGATCCTAACCCGCTCTCCAAATGCCGATGCCTCGGAAGATGTGGAAAAAATTGCCGCCAAAGCAATTAAAATTTTGCAAGGCGCTCAAAAAGTTTCCGCATTAAACAATTAACCATTCCGCACCATTTTCGGTTAGAATGAACCATGTCCGACAATCCGCTTCATACTACGCCGACCCCGCCGCGCAACGCTGCTGACACAGTTCTCTCTCCTAAAAACTCGCCGGCAAGCGATACTCATATTAAAGTCTTAAAGCTGCCTGACGACCTAAAACAATCCTCACAAACTACGCGAAAAATAGAAGGGCGCGTCACCCACACCGATCCTAGAACTAGCCGCGTCACTATAAAAACAGCCCAAGGGGACGTTGAGTTGCAATTACCAAAGGAAGCAAAACTTCCCCCCCGCGGAACAACAGTTGAAGTTAAGATCACCCCCCAACCGCCACGTCAGGGAAGCACTACGCCGTCACAAACGGCAACATTATCGCCCCTTCCTGCGCCGCCTTTAAAAAATGATCAACTGCAACTTAACACACCCGCTCGCACGCCAAGCGCCACAAGCTATCAGCCACCGAATGTCCTCACCCCGCAAAACTTACAAACCCTTCCGCCTTTGCAAATGGCGCAAGCCGTCCGAATTGCCCCCTTACCTGCAAGCCAAATTCAGTCCATTCAAATTGCCCCTTTGACCGCCCTAAACACGTCTCTCCCCCCCACCCTCTCGGGAACTTCCATCGCGCAACTCACCACTCCTGCCGCGCCTTTAAGTACAATAAATGCTGCAAATACGTCGACGCTCTTCTCTTTTTTCCTCCCTGCCCCTTCTACCAGCCCCGCAAATCTTACAACCACGATCCCCCCACTTCAAAGCGCCCTTATATCTTCGCACCCCCCCCCCGTAAGCTCTATAATCATTTCATCACATAATCAGGCATCGCCCGATCTGCTCGCAAAAATTACGATCCTGCCAAAACCTCAAACCATTACACCACTAACATTTCAAGATGCGTCCTCATCAATCATACAACCCAAAGGGACGGCGCTTACTCTGCAAATGGTGCAAACACAAACCGCCTTACAACAAACTATTTTTTCGCAAAACTTTACGCCCGCACACCTTCCTGCAACGGTTATTGGTCACCTACCACAGGGACAACCCGTTTTATCTCTAACCAGCTTTTCTGCTATTAACACAAACACATTTTTTATTCTGCAAAACGCCGCCCTTCCGATCGGCGCGACCTTAAGCTTGCCCCTTACAGAATTACAAACTTTGCAAGCCGCGCAACTTAACGCAAAGAACAATTCGCTGCCCCTCTCTAATGACCGTATATTTAAAGCGGATACATGGCCCGCCTTGGCAGAATTGCTTGATACATTGTCTCAAAACGCGCCGCAATTGGCGCAAAATCTCGCGCAAATCTTACCTTCGGTTAAATCGCCCGCGCAAATACCTACGGCTCTTTTATTATTTATTGCGGCGGTGCGCGGCGGCGATTTGGCCGCATGGACAGGAGACAAGCCCCTTGATACCCTACGAAACTTAGGAAAATCGGAGCTTATAAACCGGCTTGGAAATGATTTTTCGACTCTGTCCCGAACCGCTCTGGATCCCCTCCCAAATGACTGGCGCGGATTGGTCTTTCCGTTTCACAGCGAAGCCGAATTACACAATATTGCACTCTATTATAAACACGAACAAGAAGAAAACGCAGATAATGACACAAAAAAACAGACCCGCTTTCTCTTTGACATGAGCTTAAGCCGGATGGGAATGGTGCAGCTTGATGGGCTGTTTAAACCCTACGAAAACCATAAACGCCTTGATATCATTATCCGCACTGAAAGCCCGCTTAGCGAGACAATGAAACAAACGATGCGCCAAAATTATACTCAAGTCTTAGGCAGCGCAGAATTAAACGGCGATTTAAGCTTTCAAAGTGAAATAGAAAACTTTGTTGAAATTCATACTAAAAATGAAAGTGGAGAAAATATAGAATTTGTGACTTAACCCTTTACAAAACACTCAAATTTTTGTTCACTCTATTCTCATTTAATCTTAAGATCGGGTGTCCTGTAATATGACGAAAAAAATTGGAATTTTAACCAGTGGCGGCGATTGTGCGGGCCTGAATGCCGCCATCAGAGCCGTTGTCCATGCAGCGCATCAAAAAGGATGGGAAACCATTGGTATCCTTGATGGAACTGCAGGTCTTCTTTGCGAAGTGCCACAGGTTCGTGTTTTACACCCAAACGATTTTGACGGTAATATTTTACGTCAGGGCGGCACCATTCTGGGCACAACTAATAAGGGCAACCCCTTTGCATTCCCTATGCCTGATGGCACCTTAAAAGATCGCTCCTATGAAATCACCGATGGCTTTAAAAAGCTTGGACTTGACGCCGTAGTGGGGATTGGCGGCGATGGCTCCTTCGCCATCTTAAGTAAACTCGCCGCACAGGGAAATATCAACATGGTTGGTATTCCAAAAACAATTGATAATGATATTGGTAAAACCGAGGCATCTATTGGCTTTGACACTGCCGTGGCGGTTGCGACCGAAGCGCTTGACCGCCTTCAACCAACAGCAGCATCACATGATCGCGTGATGATTCTGGAAGTTATGGGACGTGATGCGGGACATATCGCCTTAAATGCGGGAATTGCGGGCGGTGCGGACATTATTCTTATCCCTGAAATTAAATATGACCTTGATAAAATTGCTGCCAAAATCGCACGCGTCAAAAAATCAGGCCGTAATTTTGCGTTGATGGTTGTATCCGAAGCCGTCAAAACAGAAAAAGGTGAAAAATTTGAAATGACTTACTATGGCGGTGAAAAACGCTATGGCGGCATTGGTCAATATCTTGCTGGAAAAATCGCCGATGCAACAGAATCTGAAACACGCGTTACTGTGTTGGGTCACGTACAGCGCGGCTCACCCCCCACCTGCAATGATCGCCTTCTTGCCTCTGCGTTTGGCGCAAAGGCCGTGGATTTGATTGACCAAAAGAAATATAACCGCATGGTAGCATGGCAAAACCGCCAGATTGTGGACGTTGCTATTGCTGATGCAATTGCCGCCTACCAAGAGGTTAATTTAAATGATACACTTGTTCAAACAGCTCGTGCCCTTGGCATTTGTCTGGGGGATAAATAAAAACTATACAGGACATTTGAATGTATTACGTACAGCAATCACTCGGTAAAAACGAAGAACTCATCCATGTAGGGCACTTTCATTGGATGTATAATGTCGGCGCGGTCATGCATATAGTTTGGGGCATTTTGCTATGTATCTTGATTTTAGTTGGCTCCTATATGCTACAAGTTAATGTGTTCAAATACCCCGATCAGGGATTTCTTAACTCGGTTCAAAATTCACATGTCGGCGTTCGCATTCTGGCTTTTTTAATGATTATATATGGGTTACTTGGATTTGCGCGCGCAATGATTATTAAAATCACAACAGAAATTGCGGTGACAAATTCTCGTCTTATTTATAAGCGCGGCTTAATCGCACGCTCGGTTGGTGAGATTGCGATTGACCGTATTGAAGGCGTGAACTTTCTACAGGGCTTCCTCGGCCGGATGTTAAATTATGGCCGCGTTGTTATTCGCGGGATGGGCATTGGTGAATTAATTCTCCCCCCGATTGCGGATCCTGTTCTGTTTCGCAAAGCCATAGATAAAGCGAAAAACAGTTAAGCGGAATAGTAAATAAGTATGCTTGAATATTATACATTTTTTGGCCTTTCCATCCCCGTCTTTCTGGTTGGTATTGGCGTCTTAATCGGCGCGCTCTTACTTTCCGTTGCTTACCTGACTTACTTTGAACGTAAAGTTCTCGGCGCAATGCAACGTAGACAAGGCCCCATGACCGTTGGTCCGCTCGGCCTATTACAGCCAATCGCGGATGGTTTAAAACTATTTTCCAAAGAAACTATTATTCCCAGTGCCGCGCACCGCGCCGTATTTTTAATCGCTCCTATGTTATTATTTATGCTGGCGCTGATCGCTTGGGCCGTGATTCCTGTTGGTGCACAAATGGTCTTATCGAATATCAATGTCGGCATTTTATATTTATTCGCCGTCTCCTCCATGGGTGTTTATGGCGTAATCATGGCGGGTTGGGCCTCCAATTCCCGCTATGCCTTCCTTGGCGCAATGCGCTCCGCCTCACAAATGGTCTCCTACGAAGTTTCCATGGGCTTAATCATCGTTAGCGTACTTTTGGTATGCGGTTCTTTAAATTTGAGCGAAATTGTTCTTGCCGAACGTCCATGGTTTGCTCAAATCCTGCTTATTCCGATGTTTGTTGTGTTTCTTGTCTCCATTTTGGCGGAAACAAATCGTGCGCCTTTTGATTTGCCTGAGGGTGAATCTGAATTATCCGGCGGCTTTATGGTTGAATATTCCTCCATGACATTCGCACTCTTTTTCCTTGGTGAATATGCCAATATGATTTTGATGTCCGGTATGACGGTTGTTCTATTTATGGGCGGATGGTTAGCGCCTTTGCCGTTAGAAGCCTTTGAATATGTTCCGGGAATTGTCTGGTTTGTTCTAAAAACCACGCTTGTTTTATTCTTCTTTATATGGGCGCGCGCAACTTTCCCGCGCTATCGCTATGACCAACTCATGCGCCTTGGTTGGAAAGTCTTTTTACCATTCACACTGGGCTGGATTGTCTTAATGTCCGGAACTTTACTCGCGTTTGACGCGCTGCCTTAGGGAATATTATGAAACATTTTTTCAACGCTTTTTTACTGACTGAAATCATCAAGGGGATGGCCCTCACCTTGAAATATTTCTTCTTCGTGCCACAGGTTACAATTAATTACCCTTACGAAAAAGGCCCTATTAGCCCGCGCTTTCGCGGAGAGCACGCCCTGCGCCGCTATCCAAACGGGGAGGAGCGTTGCATCGCCTGTAAATTATGCGAGGCCATTTGCCCCGCCCTTGCGATTACGATTGAGGCTGAACCACGCGAAGATGGCTCTCGCCGTACGACGCGTTATGATATTGATATGACCAAATGCATCTATTGCGGTTTATGTCAGGAAGCCTGCCCCGTGGATGCAATTGTTGAAGGATCAAACTTTGAATTTGCGACTGAAACCCGCGAAGAGCTGTTTTATAATAAAGATAAACTATTAGAAAACGGCGACCGCTGGGAAGCGCAGATTGCTCGCAACCTGTCTGTTGATGCGGCCTATAGATAAACGCCAGAATTCCTATCTAACTTCCTTTAATTTTGGGAACGATTAAACATTTAACCCGTTTGATCTTCACATTTATAAAAATAAGGAAGATATCATGGATAAAGAAACATGCAGAGAATGCGGCGCCTGGATTACAGAGGGTTCAACCATTTGCCCAAAATGCCAGACTCCCACAAAATAAACGGCTTAATAACGATTAACTATGGGATAACGACGAGATCGTCCACCAAATGATTTTGTCGTGATATTAACCCCGGGGCATGATTGGCGGCGTTTATATTCGGCTCTATGGAGAAGCTTGTAAATGTGCGATACCATTTCCCGCTCAAATCCACATTGTGTGATGTCATCCACACTAACCTCCCCTTCTATCATTAAAGTCAAAATTTGATCCAGCACATCATAAGGCGGCAAGCTATCTTGATCTGTCTGATTCTCCCGCAATTCAGCGCTTGGTGCTCTAGTGATAATATTTTCCGGAATAAGGAGACCGCTTTGCCCCATTGCTATGGAAGGCTTATAATGATTTCGAAGGCGCGATAATGCGTAAACCCTAGTTTTATATAAATCTTTTAAGGGGTTAAATGCCCCGCACATATCTCCATATAATGTGGAATACCCAACCGCAATCTCCGATTTATTGCCAGTTGATAGTAAGAGCGCACCGCTTTGGTTGGAGAGACTCATCAGCACCGCCCCGCGCACACGCGCCTGCATGTTTTCATGGGCAAGCCCCTTTAACCCTGTAATCATTCCTTCATATGCTGTCATCGCGTATTTAATCGGAATGACAGCATGGCTAATATTCAAATTATCAATCAACGTAAGCGCATCATGATTACTTTCATCGGATGTAAAGGTAGAGGGAAGCAAAACGGCATGCACATGCTCGCGCCCCAGCGCATCTACCGCCATCACCGCGGTTAGCGCACTGTCAATCCCGCCCGATAATCCCAATAACACGTCCTGAAAACCGCTTTTGTGCACGTAATCCCGCAAGCCAAGAATACAGGCCATATAAATGGAGACATCCTCATCCGGATAATCAATGACGGGCGATTGCATCGCCGCCATTTGCACATCTTCCTCAAACGCTTTTAACTGGCACGCGATCTCTCCTTTTGCGCTCATCATAAATGAAGCTCCATCGAACACCAATTCGTCATGCCCACCGACCAAGTTCATATATAAAAGCGGCAATCCTGTCTCTGCGGTACGTTTTCGCGCTTCAATCAATCGCCGTGCATATTTTGTATTTTCATATGTACTCCCATTGGGGACAATTAAATATTCTGCCCCTTGCGCTTTTAAATGCGCGGCAACTTCAGGCGACCAGAAATCCCAACAAATCATAATACCCAGCTTATGCCCACGAAATTCCGTTACATCCGGTAAGGGGCCTTTGGCAAAAATTCTTACCTCATCAAATACGCCGTAATTGGGAAGATCATGCTTAAGAACAAAGCGCATCACGCCCTTTTCAATCAATATTCCGGCATTAAATAAGACCTCGTCTTTCACAATCGGCGCGCCGATTAAAATCGCACTTTGCTTATCTTTATTTTGTATGCAAAAAGCCTCAAGTGCCTTGCGCACATCTTCAATAAAAGCAGGCCGCAACACCAAATCTTCCAATGGATAGCCCGTGAAACACATTTCCGGAAAAACGATCAGATCACAATCCAGATCATTATCATCCCAAATTGCTTGTATTTTATTCGCATTGCCGCTCAAATCACCCACAATCGGATTAATTTGCGCCGCCAGAATTTTCAGGGAGTCGATCATAAAATATAATTTAAAGGAGATCACAAAAAACAGCGATATATTTTTTTAGGCAAAAAATTTGATTTTTTACAAAGAGCCGCGTATATTGATAGTAACTATTAGAGGAATAGAGTTATGAGTACAGAATTAGCAGTTCAAATGCCAGATGTAACGGCGGACGTGCCAGTAGCCAGCTTTTTAAGTCCTAAAGAGCGTCAAGAAGACGTCAGAAGCGAGATTGCCACAGAATTGCTTGGATCATACGAAGATACAGAGAAAAAAGCGAAAGCGAGCGATTTGACTTCTGGCTATGGTCGTGATGGATTTAAGTATGAAGCTGGTTTAAAAATGACCCAGCCTCTCGTGCTACAGCAAGTTTTGAATAATGAAAAAACACTCGAAGATGTTGCTAAAGATCCAGCCGCGATTGAGAGATTAGACAATGAGCTTGCTGCTGTACAGCAGTTTCAAACAACACTTAATGATGCAGTAGCAAATAAACTTGAAACACCTCGCGCGTTTCAAAGCACATTAACAATGGTTTTAAATGGTGATCTCAATATAGGTGACGCTGACCGTGCTTCACTAAGAAATATATCTTTGCAACTAGGAAATCTATATGCGATCCCTGCGTCTCTTGCCAATTCAATGCGTAATTGGACAATGAATGAAAACCGCGATATGAATGGCGGCCCATTACAACAGATGGTTGCCGATAACTTCGCCGCCCGTCAGTCCGAAACAGGACGCGTCAATATTAATGATAAAGTCATGCAAAATGGTGGCGTGGCATCATCTCCGCTTATGACGCGTGATGATATTAATGCTGCAATGAAAGATGGCCCTGATCATATCAATGCAGGCCCGATCGCCATGGCCATGTAAATATAGGTTTATAGATATTAAAAAAACCCTGCAAAATGCGGGGTTTTTTGTATCTTAAATCATAAATCTAACTCTGAAATGCCTTCAACTCATCCGCCACTAAAAACGCTAGCTCCAATGACTGGTTCGCATTTAAACGTGGGTCGCAGGCCGTATGATAGCGATCACCCAGATCTTCATCCTTCACCTCATATGATCCGCCGGTACATTCCGTAACATTATCACCGGTGAGTTCAAAATGAACGCCGCCCGGCCATGTGCCTTCGGCTTTATGCACCGCAAAGAAGTCACGCACTTCGGAGAGGATATTTTCAAACCGGCGGGTTTTATAGCCGCTGGATGATTTTTCTACATTGCCATGCATCGGATCACACGACCAAACCACATGACGCCCCTCTGCCTTGACGCGTTGAACCAAAGGAGTCAGGCTTTCTATCACTTTACCTGCCCCCATACGGGCAATCAGGGTTATTCGCCCTGCTTCATTTTCCGGATTTAAAATATCGATCAAACGAATCAATTCATCCGGTGTCATCGCGGGAGAACATTTTAGCCCGAGTGGGTTTTTAATTCCGCGTACGAATTCAATCTGTGCGTTTTCCGCCTGATGTGTGCGCGCGCCAATCCATAGCAAATGTCCAGACGTATCATACCATTCCCCCGTCAGCGAATCAGTGCGGGTCATGGCTTCTTCATACGGCAATAACAGCGCCTCATGCGAGGTATAAAACTCGGTCTCACGCAAGGCGGGAACAGTTTCCCCCGTCACGCCGCAGGCCTGCATAAATTTCAAGGCTTCGCCAATTTGCCTTGCCATATCCTCAAAGCGCTGTGAGAGCGGCGAATCATGCACAAATTCTAAATTCCATTGATGTACCTTATTCAAATCCGCATAACCGCCGCGCGCAAATGCCCGCAGCAAATTTAACGTTGATGATGCCTGATGATAAGCATCCAGCATACGCTGTGGATTTGGAACTCTGGCACCTTCTGTAAAAGCGATATCATTAATTATATCACCACGATAGGACGGCAGGGTCACGTCACCTTGTGTTTCATCATCGCTGCTCCGCGGTTTGGCGAATTGTCCGGCCACGCGCCCGACTTTCACCACGGGCATACCGCCGCCAAAGGTCATAACCACTGCCATTTGTAGCAAGACACGAAAGGTATCGCGAATTTTATTCGCGCCGAATTCCTCAAAACTTTCCGCGCAATCCCCGCCTTGCAATAAAAATGCTTTGCCATGGGCCACATTTGCCAATTTTGCTTTTAAAGTACGCGCCTCCCCGGCAAACACCAAAGGCGGTAATTTTGCAAGCCGCGCTTCAACGCTCTTTAGAGCCTCTTGATCCGGATATTTAGGGAGTTGTAATGCTGGCTTATCGCGCCAGCTGCTCGGTGTCCAATTCGTCATGGTGTTTTATATCCTGTTTAGGCCGCTTTTGACAAGCCTTTACAGATATTCTGCGCCACATTTGGCCCTTCATACACCAGCCCAGTATAAAGCTGCACCAAAGAAGCCCCGGCATCCATTTTTGCCTTGACATCCATTGCATTTGCAACACCACCTATCCCTATGATTGGAATATTCCCCTTAGTCAGTTGTGCAAAATTGCGGATAATATCTGTTGATTTATCTTTTAAAGGCTGCCCACTTAACCCCCCGATTTCTTTAGAGAAATGCGCATCCAAGTAATCCGGACGCGCAAATGTTGTATTGCTCAGGATTAATCCGTCAATCCCCGCATTCATAACCACGCCTGCAATATCCTCTTGCTCTTGCTGAGTTAAATCGGGCGCAAGCTTTAATAATACGGGACGATGATAAGGCTGTGCGTCACGCTCCTTCAATAATGCCTGCAGAAACGGTTCTAAATTTTCTTTCTTTTGCAGATCGCGTAAACCAGGCGTATTCGGGGAAGAAATATTAACCGTCAAATAGCTGGCAAATTCAGATAATTCACGGATCAATAATTTATAATCCTCAACCGGTTCACTTTGCCCTTTATTCATACCGATATTCACGCCGATAATGGCTTCCTGAGCATGGGGGGTATGCCGAAATTTTTTGATATTGCTTTTAAAAACATCCAAACCCGCATTCGGAAAGCCCATGCGATTGATAATCGCTTTATTGGGAATATCGCGAAAAATACGCGGTTTTGGGTTGCCGTCTTGGGGCTTTGGAGTCACGGTGCCTACTTCAACAAAACCAAATCCCATATCAAGCATGGGCTGAATGACCTCGGCGTTTTTATCAAATCCCGCCGCTAACCCCACCGGATTGGGAAACTCAAACCCGAACAGACTACGTTTTAAGTTTGGATAAACATCCTTTTGCGCGGGAAACAATCCCGTTTTTAATGCTTTTATACCAAGGCCATGTGCAACCTCCGCGTCCATTTGAAATAAAGCTTTTTGGGCAAGTTTATACATCATCATCCCTTAATATTGTATTGCCCTGATCATTTTTGGCCACCAAATGCTCCCAAGCGGATTTCATATATATATAACCTGTATAGGCGGTAATGGCCGCCGCAATCAAAATTCCCGCCCATCCAATATATAAAAACATGTCATTAAGATGCCCAATAATTAAAAATCCCATCGCAATCATTTGAATCGCCGTCTTCCATTTAGCAATAAAGATCACCGGAACATTGATATTCTTTGCCCCCATATGCTCTCGCAAACCGGCAATTAAAAATTCACGGACAAAGATAATGGCCACAGGTAAAATCCATATCCCAGGTAATCTTCCCAAATCTACGAGCACAATTAATAAAACCGCCACCAAAATCTTATCCGCAATCGGATCTAAAAATGTCCCTATAGGGGATGAAACCTGCCATTTTCTAGCAAGATAGCCATCCAAATAATCCGTAATACAGATCGCCGCATATAAAATTAAGGCAACCCATGATGTAAAATGAAAGGGAAAATACAAAAATCCAACCAGTACAGGGATTAAGGCAACCCGTGAAATAGTTAAATAATTAGGAATGGTTTCTCTAGTCAGCTCAAATTTCATAAAATGATTATGACTCAGGCACATAGAACTTGGCAACAAGCATATGATGATCCGACCCTAAAGAGGGGCCAACTTTTTTACTAATTTGCTGAATATCGGAACTATTAATCATGTGATCAATTGGAATTTTAAATATCGGGAGGATGAACCGGCTATTCCATGTGACTTTAGGAAAGATTGAGTAATCATTATAATGAAGACCTGTTTTATCCAATAATTTTTGAAATACAGGTGAATAAGGTGTTAAATTCCAATCTCCCGTCATAATTTTATGGGGATGAGGATCATTCATAAGAGCATCAGAAACAACACTTAATGCGCGTCCCCGCGCAGCATATCGCCTCGCCCCAAAGGGCACATAAGCATGAATGGAATAGATATGTACCGGCCCTTTCATGTCGGATGATTGAAACACTATCTTGGTGCCTGATAATCTTGTATCGACTTCATCACCTCTAATTTCGGATGCTTCAAAGGGCGTACGGCTTAAAATCATCACATCATTAAAATGATTCCACTTTTCATTAGGATATGAAAAAGGAAAATATTCCTTTAGCTCTTCGGCTTTATCAAATAATTCAGGGGTCATTTCCTGTATAATAAACAAATCAACGTCTTGATAATTTGCTTTAACCCAGCCATCGAAGGCACTCCAATTATTATTAGTATACAGCTTATTGAAATGCACAATATTCAAATTGGGACGGATATTTTGATAAGGCGACTCAATTACCCAAGGTGCAGAATAGCTTTCACGTACCTCATAGCCATTTAGAATTGCTAACATAATCATAACTATCGCAGGAATCCATTCCTGCATAGAAAAGCAGATAATGGCTAATAAAATAGCGCCAATCGCATATTGTATCGCAAAGTGGCTAAAGAGATCGAAGAACCAGCCATAATCAGCAAATAGCGATAATCCATAAGCCGTCAGGAACAATATACAGAAAAAATAAATCATCATTTTCATTTAGATGTTATCGCTGAAAGTGACCAAAAAGAAAAGCCCTTCGAGGACACAAAGGGCTTTATCATATTAAATTCATTAAAAAATATTATGCTGAGGCGATGGCTTTCACATTTTCCTCTTGCGGGTCGCGTAAAACATAACCACGCCCCCAAACGGTTTCAATGTAATTATCCCCATCTGCGGCATCTTGTATTTTCTTACGAAGCTTACAAATAAAGACATCGATAATTTTAACTTCCGGCTCGTCCATACCGCCATAAAGGTGGTTTAAGAATTGCTCCTTGGTAAGTGTGGAGCCTTTACGAAGTGATAACAGCTCCAAAATACCATATTCTTTTCCGGTTAAATGTAATGGCTTTCCATCCACATCAACGGTACGCGAATCAAGATTCACACGAACCTTTCCGGTGACAATCTCACTATGGGCGTGCCCTTGAGAGCGACGAACAATGGCCTGTATCCGTGCAACCAATTCCGCTTTGTCGAACGGCTTAATCAGATAATCATCAGCGCCTAACCCAAGTCCCTTAATTTTATCTTTAATATCGGACAGACCGGAAAGAATTAAAATCGGTGTCTCAATTTTGGCGGAACGCAGATTTTTTAAAACCTCATACCCGTCCATATCCGGTAACATCAAATCCAGAATCACAATGTCGTAATCATATATCTTGGCAATCTCCTCGCCGTCCTCCCCCATATCCGTGGTATCAACCACGTATCCTTGGCTTTTCAGCATTAATTCAATGCTTTTTGCGGTGGCGCTGTCATCTTCTATGAGCAATATACGCATAAATATTTTCCCCTTGGTTAAATCATTTCAAATTTTAATGATTATTAAACTTTATTAAATTAATATTAACAAAGGATTAAGATCTTAACAATTATTAATATTTAGTGATTCTCTTGATAAGAAAGTTATCTGGATGCCTGTAAATTGTCATAAGAATTACCAACCTCCGGCGAACTATCCAAGCCAATTAAACGCCGCCCATCCGCACCAAGTCGGTATCCCACTCCTATAACTGTCTCTATGACATTAGAATAGCCCATTTCGGTGAATGGTTTGCGAATATCTGAAATACGCGTCTTAACAAGCTCTCGTTGACATTTCTCGTCATTAATATGCTTATGTACTGCCATTTTAGAATACAGGTCCTTGTGCGAAAAAATACGCTCACTATTTTTAAAAAAAAGCATTAAAAGCCTCATACCAAAAGGTTGAGGTAAACTATTAAACCTAATTTCTCTGTCATCACATCTAATTTTTCCATCTTTGTAAAATTGCAACCTTCCTAATTCTGCAATGGCCTGATTAGCTGTTTCATCATTATAGAATACAAGCCCCCGCCCCCCGGCTTTACCATGCAATTGAGGAAAGATATGATCATATGTTGTTTCATTCTTTATTAATTTTCTCATTTTACAGATTTGAACGCCAACTGAATCTGAACAAGTATCACTTGATGCTGATATTATAGAAGGAAGAATGTCTCTGGAAAATTGCATACTATCACTATTCAACATTAAATGCGTTGCAATTCGCATTTGTTGGGGCATCAATATCACTTCTTTTTTATTTATATTAATCCCCCTCTTTAAAACGCGCCTTTCAATTCTCTGCATCAAATCTAATTCAACGGGAACGCCCCCTGTCACACACCTCAAAACAGTCTCGTCATCAAATCCGTAATTTGCGGCGACTTCACACAAAGTTGAGCGCACAAACTCTTCAGACAACTCTGCGCAATGTGACGGATCAATTAACTTGACTACTCGTTTCGTGCCAAACGGCAATTCCGATGAAAAACAAAGATCACGCAGGCCATCGACCAATATCGCGGCATAGGCCTTATCATCAGCTAAATAAAGGCCTATTTCTTCACTCGGATCCTCAGGCATCTCTTCATCAATAACGGGATCCACGACCCAGTTAAAAGCCTCAAAAAGCTCTTGCGTTCTTAAGGCACTCTCATCAGAGGCCGCCCAGTGTAATACCTTCATTTTTAGTCACGCCCATTCTATTTTTTGTAATTTTACAGAACTCTCCCTCAAAATCAATTTTTATTATTGTTCTATTAAAGGCATACTATAAATTATGACCCGCCTATTTGAAAAATCTTCCGCAGCCCTTAATGCTTTACCCGGTTTTGAAATTTATGGATCGGTGACAAAAGTTCTTGGATTGCTTGTGGAGATAGCAGGTTTTCCGGAGAGTTTGGCTGTGGGAGCGCATGTTCATCTTCGCCCGAGCGACTCTTTAAACATTCCGTGCGAGGTCATTGGCTTTCGTGATGAACGCGCCCTTCTCCTGCCTTTTGGCACATTGGAAGGCGTTGGCCTTGGCTGCAAGGCTTTTATACAAAGCAACCAGCCCGTCTTCTATCCGGATGAAAGCTGGCTGGGGCGCGTGATCAATGCGCTTGGTGATCCCATTGATAATAAAGGTCCGTTGCGTCATGGCGCGCTACCCATCCCTTTAAAAAACAAACCGCCGCCGCCGCACATGCGGCAAAGAATGGGCGGACAGCTAGATTTGGGCGTACGCGCGGTTAATACCTTTCTGGCAACCTGTCAGGGGCAAAGAATGGGGATCTTCGCGGGATCCGGCGTTGGTAAATCGGTTTTACTATCAATGATGGCACGCTACACAGAGGCCGAAGTCGCCGTAATTGGTCTGGTCGGTGAACGCGGACGGGAGGTGCAAGAATTTTTAGAAGATGATCTGGGGGTAGATGGCCTGCAAAAATCCGTAGTCATCGTGGCGACAGGGGATGAGCCCGCCCTAATGCGCCGTCAAGCTGCCTATATGACGCTATGCGTTGCCGAATATTTCCGCAATCAGGGAAAAAATGTTCTTTGTATGATGGATTCTGTAACTCGTTTTGCCATGGCACAGCGCGAAATCGGATTATCCGCAGGGGAGCCCCCCACATCGAAAGGCTACCCCCCCACTACATTTGGCGAACTTGCACGATTATTGGAACGCGCAGGCCCCGGCGGGCAAGGGCAAGGTAATATTACCGGCATCTTTTCCGTTCTGGTGGAGGGGGATGACACGAATGAGCCGATCTCCGATTCCGTGCGCGGGATTATTGACGGGCATATCGTCATGGACAGATCGATTGCTGATCGCGGGCGCTATCCCGCCATTGATATCCTAAAATCCATTTCCCGCGCCCTGCCAAAGGCCCTTAACGCCGATCAAAACGCCACCTTGAAACGCGCAAAACAGATTATCTCAACCTATGAAGACATGGCGGAACTCATCCGTTTGGGTGCTTATCGACGCGGCTCTGACAAAGCAGTGGACGAAGCCATCCAGATTTATCCGCAAATCGAAGACTTCCTAACACAAGATAAAGATGATAGCACCACAATCGAGGAAAGCTTTAAACTCTTAAAGGCAATCGTTAATGGCTAACCTCTCCTCCCTCATTCGCCTGCGTAAGCACAATGTCGATCAGAAACAGAAATTTCTCGCCGGGCTTTATCGGCAAGCCGAAGAAATGGAACAGAAAAAAGTTGATCTTCAAAACAAATTATCGGCGGAGCGCCAGCTATTGGAAGAACAAGAAATGCTAGAGGCGCTCGCCTGGTTTGGGCGCTATGCGCAAGGAGTCAAAAGCCAGATTGAGCTTATTAATAAAGATATTAAAAGTATGGAGCAACGTATTGAGATTGCCCGCGCCGATCTGCGCAATGCCTTTGCCGATATGAAAAAAATTGAAATCACCCATGAGCGCCGCCTAACCGCAGAGAAAAAAGCCGAGCAAGCCAAGGAGGATAAAGATTTGGATGATATCGGCATTGAAGTACATCGCCGCGGCAAGTCACAGGATTAGAGTTGCCGACACGCCGCACTCTATATTATCTTAAACTCGTACGGCAAAACCTGTAACTATTCTTAAAAAAGTACTTGACCTGCCCTATAATTATCCCTTATATGTCCACACTCGATTAGAATTTTAAAACAGGATATATGAATGCCAACCATTCAGCAATTAATCCGGAAGCCTAGATCTCCGGTCATTAAAAGAAAAAAGAACCGCGCCCTTGATCGCAACCCGCAACGTCGCGGTGTTTGTACGCGCGTTTATACAACAACACCTAAGAAGCCAAACTCTGCGCTTCGTAAAGTTGCAAAAGTTCGCATGACAACAGGTCACGAAGTTATTTGCTACATCCCTGGTGAAGGTCACAATTTGCAAGAACACTCCGTTGTGCTGGTTCGCGGCGGCCGTGTGAAAGACTTACCTGGTGTGCGTTACACAATCGTTCGTGGTGCACTTGATACTCAGGCTGTTAAAGATCGTAAACAAGCTCGTTCACGCTACGGCGCGAAACGTCCGAAATAATATTTAAAGGAAATACAGAATGTCACGTAGACACCGCGCAGAAAAACGACAAGTCCTACCCGATCCGAAATTCGGAGATGTCGTTCTGACTAAATTTATGAATATCGTCATGATTGGCGGTAAAAAAGCGACGGCCGAAAAAATCGTTTACGGCGCAATCGAGCAAATCGAGAAAAAAGCGGCGAACATGAATATTGCTGCTGATGAAGCCACAGACAGTGATGGTAAAACATCCAAAGGTCTATCCGTATTTCATGCGGCATTGAAAAAAGTACGTCCACAAGTTGAAGTTCGTTCACGCCGCGTTGGTGGTGCAACATATCAGGTTCCTGTCGAAGTTCGCTTTGATCGCGGCATGGCTCTTGCCATTCGTTGGTTAATCATTGCCGCGCGTAAACGCAGCGAAAACACCATGACAGAACGCCTTGCTAATGAGCTTTTAGACGCAGCACAAGATCGCGGCACAGCCATCAAAAAACGTGATGACACGCATAAAATGGCCGAAGCCAACAAAGCATTTGCACACTTTAGATGGTAAGATAACCTTTAATATTGTTAAATTTTAAAAAGCTCGAAATTTTTGAGCTTTTTTTATATTTAAATAATAAAAAAACACTCCCTTACTTGCTCATTGATTTATCTGCAATATACAATTGCCTTCTTGCAATATTCTGTCTAATATAACGCTCAATAAGAAATATATTAAACATATTTAATTTTGAGGAGTGATTATGAGTAATTCTACAAATGCCCTTTCTAGAGCCTTCACAGAAACTACTGGTGAACCAGCAATAGAAACAATTATAGCTACTACAGCATTAACTACCGCATCATTTACTGCAGCTTGTTATGGAGACTTTGCAGCTGCAGCACTTTTTGCTATGCTTCCAACGTGTTGTGCAGGCAGCATAATTTTTGACGCTCTGTCATCACCGGAGGCCAGAATGTAAGACACCCTAAATTTTATACTATACTTAGGCACGCAGACACTCTGAAAACTAAATGAGCGGATGCATATTAACACTAACTAAATGTATATTTTTAAGCCAAAAGAGCCTAATAGGGCTCTTTTTCTTTATTTATAAGAATAAAAATCCCTTGCATATAGACGCCTTTTTGCCTATAAACCGCATAGATTATAAAGATAAAACAAGACCACTTAAACTTAAGGATAACAGTATGTCACGCGAAACCCCGATCACCCACTATCGTAACTTTGGTATTATGGCGCATATTGATGCGGGTAAGACCACAGCCACCGAGCGTATTTTGTTTTACTCCGGTAAATCCCACAAAATCGGGGAAGTTCATGACGGCGCCGCCACAATGGACTGGATGGAGCAAGAGCAAGAGCGTGGCATTACGATTACATCTGCCGCGACAACAACATTCTGGATGGGCCCTGAAGGCGGCTTTGATCCTGGTGCGAAATTCCGCTTTAACATCATCGACACACCCGGACACGTTGACTTTACAATTGAAGTTGAGCGTTCTTTGCGCGTACTTGATGGCGCGATTGCTGTGTTTGATGCGAATGCAGGCGTTGAACCACAAACCGAAACTGTTTGGCGTCAAGGCGACAAGTATAGAGTGCCACGTATGTGCTTTGTGAATAAAATGGATAAAATCGGCGCGGATTTCTACAATACTGTATCAATGATTGTCAGCCGTCTGGGCGCCGTTCCTTGCGTCATCCAACTTCCCATTGGCTCAGAAAATGATTTTAACGGCGTTATCGATTTGGTGCGCATGAAAGCGGTTGTTTGGAACTCAGAAACTTTGGGAGCAACATTCCAAGACGAAGAAATTCCTGCGGATATGTTGGATAAAGCAAAAGAATACCGCGAGAAGCTAATTGAAGTTGCTGTTGAAATGGATGACGATGCCATGGAAGCATACCTTGAAGGGAATGAGCCCAGCATGGAAACATTGAAAAAATGTATCCGTAAAGGTACGGTTACTAATAAATTTGTTCCTGTCCTGTGTGGATCTGCCTTTAAAAATAAGGGCATTCAGCCTCTGCTTGATGCGGTTGTTGATTATCTGCCATCCCCACTTGATATTGGCGCCGTTCATGGAACTGACGTTCATGACGCAGAAAAGAAAATGTCACGCCCACCTGAAGATGATGCGCCGTTCTCTGCTCTTGCATTTAAAATCATGAACGACCCATTCGTTGGCTCTTTAACGTTTGCCCGCGTTTATTCGGGAACACTTGAGGCGGGATCATACGCGCACAACACTAATAAAGATAAGAGAGAACGCGTCGGTCGTATGCTATTAATGCACTCAAACTCACGCGAAGAGATCAAAGAAGCCCGTGCAGGCGATATTGTTGCCTTGGCTGGCCTTAAAGACACCACAACTGGCGAAACTCTTTGTGATGCCTCAAACCCGATTATTCTGGACCGTATGGAATTCCCACGTCCGGTTATCGAGATTGCGGTTGAACCAAAAACTAAAGCCGACCAGGAGAAAATGTCAACGGCGCTTCAACGTCTTGCTGCGGAAGACCCATCTTTCCAAGTTTCTGTTGACCACGAATCCGGCCAAACAATTATGAAAGGTCAAGGCGAACTTCACCTTGATATTCTGGTTGACCGTATGAAACGTGAATTTAAAGTGGAAGCAAATATCGGCGCACCGCAAGTGGCATACCGTGAAGCGATCACCAAAGAAGTTGAAATTGATTACACTCACAAAAAACAATCCGGTGGTTCAGGTCAGTTTGCGCGAATTATCGCGACATTCCGCCCCTCCGAACCAGGCGTTGGCTTTAACTTCGAATCCAAAGTGGTTGGTGGTAACATTCCAAAAGAATACATCCCCGGCGTTCAAAAAGGGATCGAGCTTGCCAAGGAAACGGGCGTAATTGCCGGCTTCCCGGTTGTTGATTTTGAAGTCGTCTTGACTGATGGTTCATACCACGATGTTGACTCATCCGTAATGGCGTTTGAGATTGCCGGTCGCGCTGCCTTCCGTGAAGCAATGCAAAAGGCAGGCCCACAACTTCTAGAACCAATGATGAAAGTGGAAGTGATCACTCCCGAAGATTACATGGGCGACATCATCGGCGACCTAAACTCTCGCCGCGGCCAAGTAAATGCCATGGAAGACCGCGGTATCGCAAAAGTCATTACGGCTCTTGTGCCACTATCATCTATGTTTGGTTACATCAACACCCTTCGCTCAATGTCACAGGGACGCGCGCAATACTCCATGACGTTTGAACGTTACGAGCCAGTGCCAAGCAACGTGGCAGAAGAAGTAAAGGCGAAATTGGCTGGATGATTATATTAACGAATAAGAACTCAAAAATTCAGAAACCGCCCTTTGGGCGGTTTTTTTTGTTGCAAACAAAATCAAAATAATATAGCTATTTTTTATTAACATATTAAAAAGAGGGGGGGGGGGGATATGACTAAATATACTTTTACTTTGCAAGCGCCTGAGAGAGACACAAGAACCGACCTTACTTCTGAGCAAAAAGAGATTGTTGAAGCAACTCTTAATCCGGAAGCAGAACTAGATGCATGTTTCAAACCTATGAAATGGGGCTTTTCAGGTAGCATTCTTTCCTTTGCAGGAGCAGGATTAACTCATGCTTTTAATGCGCCAGAACCCCTCACTTTAGGTCTAGTAATTTGTGGCGGTTTAGCCGGTGCGGCAGGATGCCTAAGTACGTTTTTTAAAGGGTTTGAAGTTTTGGCTGGTGCTAGCGGTACAGTGGCCTTAAACACAAGTGGTAGTAACCACCAAAAAACTCATGCTGCAGCAAAATTTGACAGACAGGCAAATAAATTAGAGAAAGAAGGAGGCGACCCGAAAAAAGTAGCTAATATGAGACAGTGCGCCCATAACATTCGACAAGAACGTGATAAGCATAACTATCCTCACCTAGACTTAAATAACGAAGTTCTCCACACAGACCCTATAAAGGTGAAACAAACCGACCCGCTCTGGGAACCTACTGTTTAAGAAATTCTACATTGGTTACACCTAGACCTTTTTCGGAAGAGTGGGAAAATCAAAAAAAACACTTGCATTCCCTATTGGAAATGTGATTAATACGACACTGAATTTAAATTTTTAAGGTTTATTGAACATGGATAATCAAAGCATTCGCATTCGTTTAAAGGCATTCGATCACCGTATCTTGGATACATCGTCTGCAGAGATCGCAAACACAGCTAAGCGCACAGGCGCAAAATGTGTGGGCCCTCTTCCCCTGCCAACACGTTTAGAGCGCTTTACCGTTCACCGTTCGCCGCACGTAAACTCAAAATCAAAAGAACATTTTGAAATGCGTACGCATAAACGTCTTTTGGATATTGAACAACCAACACCACAAACAATTGATGCTTTGATGAAGCTTGACCTTCCGGCTGGCGTTGATGTGGAAATCAAAATCCGCGATAAAAAATAATTATCGTTTTTTAAATTACAGTTTTTTAAGAGCACGGTTTTTTCCGTGCTTTTTTATTAAAAAATCTCTTGCAATCCCAAAACAACTTAGATATAAACCGCTATCAATTAATTTTACGTACGATTTTGCGTGATGCAAATTCGGACCTATGAAAGAAAGACTATTATGCGTACAGGATTAATCGCACAGAAAGCCGGCATGACCCGTATCTTTGATATGGATAATGGCAAACAAATTCCGGTAACTGTTCTTAAAGTTGAAAATTGCCAGGTAACGGCTATTCGCACACAAGACAGAGACGGCTATAGCGCCCTTCAACTTGGTGTTGGTAAAGCTAAAATCAATCGCACTTCAAAAGCACAACGCGGACATTTCGCAGCGGCAAAAGTTGAGCCAAAGAAAAAGCTGGCTGAATTCCGCATCGCACCGGAAAATGTTGTTGATTTGGGCGCGGAAATCGGTGCTAATCATTTCATCGTTGGTCAATTTGTCGATTGCCAAAGCACATCTAAAGGTAAAGGTTTTCAGGGCGGTATTAAACGCCACAACTTTGGTGGTATGCGTGCATCTCATGGTGTTTCAGTGTCTCACCGTGCCTTAGGTTCAACCGGCCAATGTCAAGATCCCGGTAAAGTTTTCAAAGGTAAAAAAATGGCTGGTCACATGGGTGACGAGACCGTAACAATTCAAAATCTAAAAATTGCGGCGATTGATGAAGAAGATAATTTGATCTTGGTTCACGGCGCTGTCCCTGGCGGCAAAAATGCATGGGTTCTAATCTCTGATGCGGTTAAAAAGCCTGCTCCAGAAGGTGTTCCAATGCCGGCAGGACTTCGCACACAACCTGCCCCTGCCAAAGAGCAAGACGATGTGGTCGCTGAAGAAACCGTAAGTGCTGATGATGCTACTGCTATTGAGCCTGCTGAGGTCACACAATCTGAAGCTGAAGCTGCTGTAAAAGAAGGTTCCGCGGATGTCGCATCACCTGAAGATAATAAAGACGAGAAGAAAGACTAAATAAAATGAAACTCGCAATGACAAAATTAGGCGGCGCAAAGGCCGGAGATATTGAGCTTGATGACAGCGTATTCGCTGCGCCTGTTCGTACGGATATTATGCACCGCATGGTTAATTACCAATTGGCAAAGCGTCAGGCAGGTACACACCACACAAAAACACGTGCCGAAGTTTCCGGTACAGGTAAAAAGCCTTGGGCACAAAAAGGTACTGGCCGCGCACGTGCCGGCGACCTAAAGCGTCCGCAAGATCGTCAAGGCGGTGTCTCATTCGGACCACGTACACGTTCACACGCTTTTGATCTGCCAAAGAAAATTCGTTTTTACGCACTTAAATCTGCTCTATCTTCTAAAGTTGCCGATAAGAAGTTGGTAATTCTGGACGAAGCAACAGCCAAAGACCATAAAACAAAGACAATGGTTGATGCCTTGGGCAAAATGAACATCACAAATGCCTTAATTATTGGCGGCGCAGAAATTGATGCGAATTTCGCACGCGGTGCTAACAATATTCCGCATATCGATGTTTTGCCAATTCAGGGATTAAACGTTTATGACGTATTGCGCCGTGACACTTTAATCATGACCAAAGAAGCCGTTGAATTAATTACAGCGCGCCTAAACGGTACTGAAGAAAAACCTGCCAAGCCGGAAGCTCCTGTAAAAGCAAAATCACGCGGCGCGGAAGCTAAAAAAGCTCAGGCGGCAAAGAAAACAGCAGCAAAAACTGCTTCGAAAAAAACAGCTGCAAAAAAGGAAACTAAATAATGGCTGCAAAGAAAAAAGATAAAGTTGAGATCGCAGAATGGATGTACAATACCATCCGCGGCCCTCACATCACAGAAAAAGCAACATTGGGATCAGAGCATGGTCAAGTGACCTTTAAAGTTGCCAATGATGCTACAAAGCCAATGATCAAAGCCGCTATTGAAAGCCTTTACGGTGTAAAAGTTAAGGCCGTGAATACATTGGTTCAAAAAGGTAAGAACAAGCGCTTTAAAGGTACAATCGGTCGTCGTAGCGATTTCAAAAAAGCCGTCATCACACTAGAAGATGGTCAAATGATTGATACCGGAACCGGCATTTAAACAACTTAATTTAAAAACTATGGCGCTTCCGCCGAAAATGGAGAAAAGAACATGGCACTAATTAAATACAACCCTACGTCCCCTGGACGCCGTCAACTGATCACAGTTGACCGCAGCGACCTTCATAAAGGTGCGCCTGAGAAATCCTTAACAGAAGGTAAGAAAAAAACAGGCGGTCGTAACAATACTGGCCGTATTACGACACGTCACATCGGCGGCGGTCACAAGCAACGCTACCGTATCATTGATTGGAAGCGTAATAAATTTGACCAAGAAGCAACTGTCATCCGTATCGAATATGATCCGAACCGCACCGCATACATTGCGTTAATTGAATATAAAGACGGCGAAAAAGCTTACATCCTTGCACCACAACGTCTTGCTGCAGGTGACAAAGTTATTGCTGCTGAAAAAGCAGATATTAAGCCAGGCAACGCAATGCCTTTGAAAGCAATGCCTGTTGGTACAATCATTCACAATATTGAATTAAAGCCGGGCAAAGGCGCACAAATGGCACGTAGTGCCGGTGCCTACGCACAATTGGTTGGTCGCGATCAGGGTTATGCCCAGATTAAACTACCATCCGGTGAGCTTCGCATTGTTCTTGGCAATTGCATGGCATCTATTGGCGCTGTGTCTAACCCGGATCATTCAAATGAGAATAAAGGTAAGGCCGGACGTAATCGCTGGCTTGGTAAACGCCCAACCGTTCGCGGTGTTGTGATGAACCCGGTTGATCACCCACATGGTGGTGGTGAAGGTAAAACATCAGGTGGTCGTCATCCGGTATCACCTTGGGGTAAACCGACAAAAGGTGCGAAAACACGTAAGAATAAAACAACTGATAAATATATTATCCGTGGTCGCAAGAAGAAATAAACTTATAAAATAACAAAGATATTTTAAGAAAGAGAAGAAATATGGCACGTTCAGTTTGGAAAGGTCCTTTTGTTGACCGCTCAGTATTGAAAAAAGTTGAAACAACCTTGGAAAGTGGCAAGCGCACTGTGATCAAGACATGGAGCCGTCGCTCTACAATCTTACCACAGTTTGTCGGCATTACTTTTGGTGTTCATAACGGCCACAAATTCATCCCTGTCTTGGTCACTGATAACATGATCGGTCACAAATTGGGCGAATTCGCGCCAACACGTACATACTACGGACATGGAGCAGATAAAAAATCCAAGAAATAGTATCCATTATTTTAATTTATGAAGCCCTCGCCAGAGGGCTTTTTTAATCCTCACGAGCATGACGAGAAACTCTTTATAAAAAGCGGATAAAATACAAAAAATCCCTTGCAAAAAAAAATAAAACCAAGTAAAAAGAGCCATCTTCGGAATTGTATCGTGCCGTAAACGCGATAAACCAAAGGATTTTAGCGCCTATCGTGATTTTCATACAGGCGCTTTTTATTTTGAGTGTAAGAAAGAAATTGGAAAGAACACATGGGACAGAAAGCTAACGCACCCCGCACAAACGAAAATGAGTCACGTAGTTTCTTAAAGAACCTACGTACGTCTCCGCAGAAACTTGGCCTTGTTGCCGAGCTTATTCGCGGTAAAAACGCTGCGCGGGCGCTCACAGATCTAGAATTTTGCCATCGCCGTATTGCGAATGACGTTCGTAAATGCTTGGCAAGTGCAATTTCCAATGCCGAAAACAATCATGGTCTGGATGTTGACCGTTTGGTCGTTGCCGAAGCTTATGTCGGAAAATCAATTCGTATGAAGCGTTTTCAGGCACGTGCACGCGGACGCGGCACACGCATCATTAAAGACTTCAGTAACCTTACAATCATTGTTAGAGAACAGGACGCATAATTTATGGGACAGAAAATTAATCCAATCGGAATACGTGTAGGTATCAATAGAACTTGGGAAAGCCGTTGGTTTTCAAAGAAAGATTATGCATCCAAGCTTGTTGCTGACCTAAAATTACGCGATTACATCAAAGATAAGCTTAAGCCGGCAGGAATAAGTAATGTTGTTATTGAGCGCGCTGCAAAAAATACTTCTGTTAAAATTTACACTGCTCGTCCGGGCGTTATTATCGGTAAAAAAGGCGCCGACATTGAAAAGCTTCGCCGCGATCTATCTAACCATGCTGGTGGTGATGTGTCGTTGAATATTATCGAGGTGCGTAAGCCAGAAGTTGATGCGCAATTAGCGGCTGAAGGTGTATGTCAACAACTTGAGCGCCGTGTATCATTCCGCCGCGCCATGAAACGTGCTGTGCAATCTGCTCTACGTATGGGCGCACAAGGAATTAGAATTAACGTATCCGGCCGTTTGGGCGGAACAGATATCGCCAGAACAGAATGGTACCGCGAAGGTCGCGTTCCACTTCACACATTGCGCGCCGATGTTGATTATGGCTTTTCTGAAGCGTTAACAACTTACGGTATTATTGGCGTGAAGGTCTGGATTTATAAAGGCGATGTCATGGAACATAACCCGCAGGCTCGTGATGCGCGCATTCAAGAAGTGCAAAGCAGCGGCGGCGGCCAAGGTCAAAGACCAAATAATAGACCAAACAATAACCGTCCAAACAACAGATAATTTGAAGAATTAGGTGAGAGACCATGTTACTACCAAAGCGTACAAAATTTAGAAAACAGTTTAAGGGCCGCATTCATGGGAATGCCAAAGGTGGTAGTGATCTGAACTTTGGATCATTCGGCTTGAAAGCTATGGAGCCTGATCGTATTACAGCGCGTCAGATCGAAGCTGCACGTCGTGCGATGACGCGCCATATTAAACGTCAAGGTAAGGTATGGATTCGTATCTTCCCTGATGTGCCTGTATCCAAAAAACCTTTGGAAGTTCGCCAAGGTAAAGGTAAGGGTTCTGTGGAATTCTGGGCAGCAAAAGTAAAGCCCGGACGTATTATGTTTGAAATGGAAGGCGTGAATGAAAATATTGCACGCGAAGCATTGGAGCTTGCTGCGGCAAAGCTTCCAATTAAAACAAAATTTGTCAAACGTGTTGGCATATAAGTAGATAAGTAGGAGTAAAAAATGGTTGATCCGATTAAAAAGTTTGAAGAGCTAAAAGGGAAATCTCAAGATGAGATGAATAAGCTCCTGCTTGATCTGAGAAAAGAGCAATATAATATGCGCTTTGAGAAAGCAAACGGAACGCTTGACAATACGTCAAAAATGCGTAAGATCCGCCGCTCAATCGCAAAAGTTAAAACCGCGCAAAACGCGACTAAGAAAGCATAAGGAACAGTAAATGCCAAAACGCATCCTTGAAGGAAAAGTAGTCAGTGACAAGCAAGACAAAACCGTAACAGTTTTGGTTGAGCGTCGTTACATGCACCCTGTTTATAAAAAGTATATTAAGCGTACTGATAAATATGCCGCGCATGACGAAAGCAATTCTATTGAAGTGGGCGCGATGGTTCAGATTGAGGAATGCCGTCCAATTTCAAAGCGTAAGGCTTGGACTGTCATTACAGGCGGTAATCCTGATGTTGTAAATGTACCTAAGTCGGCGATGAAAAAAGAAGAGGCCCCGAAAGCAGAAAAGAAAACTGCGACAAAGAAAAGTGCAGCTAAAAAAGCGCCTGCTAAGGCAAAAACCGAAACAAAAAAAGACGATAAGAAGAAAGCATAAGCCATGATTCAAATGCAATCAAATATGGATGTAGCGGATAACTCCGGCGCAAAACGCGTTCAATGCATCAAAGTACTTGGTGGATCACATCGTCGCACTGCGAATGTTGGTGACATTGTTGTTGTGTCTGTAAAGGACGCTATCCCGCGTGGTAAAGTTAAAAAAGGTGCTGTTCACAAAGCGGTTATCGTGCGCACAGCATTTGGTTTAAAGCGCGGCTATGGTGAAAAAATTCGTTTTGATAAGAATGCTTGTGTTCTGATCAATAATAGCGGAGAGCCAATCGGTACACGTATTTTTGGCCCAGTAACACGTGAGTTACGTGGCAAAGGCTACATGAAAATCATCTCACTTGCAGGGGAGGTTCTATAAATGACCGCGCAAAAATTAAAAATTAAAAAAGGCGATCAAGTGATTGTTCTTACGGGCAAAGACAAAGGCTCAAAAGGTGAAGTTTTAAAAACCATGCCTTCTGAATCTCGCGTTCTTGTACAGGGCATCAATATGATGACCAAACATAATAAACAAACCCAAGCCGGTGCAGGCGGAATTGAGAAAAAAGAAGCTTCCATTCATATTTCGAATGTGGCTTTGGCTGATCCAAAATCCGGTTCAGCAACGCGCGTTGGATATAAGACTTTAAAAGATGGAAAGAAAGTTCGCATCGCCCGTAAATCCGGCGAGACAGTGGCTTAAGGATAAATAAAATGGCAGATACACGTTTATATACAGAATATAAAGACAAGATTGTTCCCGCAATGAACAAAACATTTGGATATAAAAATCCACATGAAGTTCCGAAGTTGGAAAAAATTGTGTTGAACATGGGATGCGGCGATGCCTCTAATGACCGTGGTTTAATGACCGAAGCGGTTGAAGCCATGACATTAATTGCCGGTCAAAAAGCATTGATCACAAAAGCACGTAAATCAAATGCGTCATTTAAAATTCGTGATGGCATGAATATCGGTTGCAAAGTGACTTTGCGCGGCGCGAAGATGTATGAATTTTTGGATCGCTTAGTCACAATTGCGATGCCTCGTATTCGTGACTTCCGCGGTATTAATGGAAAAAGCTTTGATGGCAATGGAAATTACGCAATGGGCATTAAAGAGCACATCATTTTCCCAGAAATCAACTATGACAAAGTAAATAAAATTCGCGGTATGGACATTATTGTTTGTACGTCAGCAAAGAACGATAACGAAGCGAAAGAACTTCTGAAGCATTTCAGATTCCCTTTCAAAGATAATAATCAAGAAGGATAAGAACATATGGCTAAAGTCTGCATGATCGAACGTGATAAAAAACGCGCTAAGCTCGTGGATAAATATGCTGAAAAACGTGCAGCATTAAAAGCGATTATTAAAGATCGTGATAATTCCCCGGAAGAGCGCTTTCAAGCAACTTTGGACTTGAGCGAACTGCCTAAAAACAGTGCGCCAAACAGAAAAAGAAACAGATGTGCCCTGACCGGACGCCCCCGTGGATACCACAGAAAATTTGGTCTAAGCCGTAATATGATACGTGAACTGGCCTCAAAAGGCGAACTACCTGGCGTTGTAAAATCAAGCTGGTAAGACAAGAGAGAATATAAGGATATAAACTATGAGTATGAGTGACCCAATCGCAGACATGTTAGCTCGCATCCGTAATGGACAGCATGCGGCGCGTAGAACTATTCTTTGTCCTTGGTCAACACACAAGGTAAACATTCTTGACGTGTTGAAAGAGGAAGGATTTATTCGCGGCTATTCCATCATTGATTTAGATAATAATAAAAAAGATATCAAAATTGAGCTAAAGTATAACGATGGCGAAGGCGTTATTAAAGAGATGAGCCGTATTTCAAAGCCGGGTCGTCGTCAGTATTTTGCGTCTAATGATGTACCAAGCTTCCACAATGGATTAGGAGTTGTCATTATTTCAACGCCTAATGGTGTGATGACAGACCACAATGCCCGTCAGCAAAAAGTCGGCGGCGAAGCAATTTGCAGAGTATTTTAAGGAAAAAATTATGTCACGTATTGCAAAACACCCAATGATTGTCCCTGAAGGCGTAACAGTAGAGGTTAACGGACAAAATATTAAAGTGACCGGAAAGCTTGGTAACATGTCTTTACGTGCTCATGATGATGTGTCTGTCACCGCTTCCGAGGAAGATGGCAAAAAGCTTGTTATGTTTAAGCCGCGCACGAATTCTATTCAGGCCAAAAAACTTTATCCAACGATGAAGCGTTTGACTGAATCAATGGCGGAAGGCGTGACAAACGGATATAAAAAAGTTTTGGAATTACATGGTGTTGGTTACCGTGCCCAGGCACAGGGTCAAGGAATTAAACTTGCTCTTGGTTTTTCACATGATGTGATATACAACCCACCAGAAGGAATTAAGTTGGAAGTTGAAAACCAGACAAAAATTACGGTTTCCGGTATTGATAAACAAAAAGTTGGTCAAGTCGCAGCAGAGATTAAGCGTTACAGACCACCAGAGCCATATAAAGGCAAAGGTGTTCGTTATGAAGGTGAATATATCCTCCGTAAAGAAGGGAAGAAAAAATAATGGTACAAAAACTTAACAATGCACAGCGTCGTCGTTTCCGTACACGCAATAAATTGAAGCAGATTAATAAATCAGGTTCACCACGTTTGAGCGTACATCGCACAGGTAAACAAATTTATGTGCAAATCATTGATGACGCACAGGGAAAAACACTTGCGGCGGCTTCTACATTGGAAGCAGATCTGAAAGAAAAGTTGAAATCAAACGGGGCAAATGTTGCCGCGGCATCTGAAGTTGGTAAATTAGTTGCGGAACGCGCTAAAAAAGCCGGTATTGAGATGGTTCAATTTGATCGTGGCCGTTTCTTATATCATGGACGCATTAAAGCCGTTGCTGATGGTGCGCGTGAAGGTGGTTTGAAGTTTTAAAAAACAGAATTTTAATTAGGAAAAATGAGTATGGCACAAGCTGAAAGACAACAAAGAGAAGAATCAGAACTGATCGAACGCCTGGTCGCGGTGAACCGTGTTGCCAAAGTGGTGAAAGGTGGCCGTCGTTTTGGTTTTGCCGCCCTGGTTGTGGTTGGTGATGGTAAAGGTCGCGTTGGACATGGCCATGCGAAAGCAAAAGAAGTGCCGGATGCCATTCGTAAAGCGACTGATCAGGCGAAAAATAAAATGGTGCGCGTTCCTCTTCGTGAAGGCCGTACAATTCACCATGATATTCAGGGTCACCACGGCGCAGGTAATGTTTATCTACGTTCAGCCCCTGCTGGTACAGGAATTATTGCGGGCGGCCCGCTTCGTGCGGTTTTTGAAGCGCTTGGTATTCAGGATATTGTGTCAAAAACAATTGGCTCAAATAATCCTTATAATATGATCAATGCGGCATTTGATGCGTTGACTCGTATGGAATCCCCACGTCAGGTGGCGTCACGTCGTGGCAAAAAAGTCAGCGATATTATCGCATCACGTGAAATTTCACGCTCTAGCAGCGCAAGAGCTGATGAAGCAGCTGAAGAACATCAAGAGGTAGCATAATGGCAAAAGAAGAAGAAAAAAAAGCAGCTCCGACGAAAAAGGCACCTGCAAAATCTGCGGCGTCTAAGAAGGCACCTACGGCAAAGAAAGACGCTCCTGCTAAAGCAAAAGCGACTACAAAAAAGGCTGCGCCTGCAAAAAAAGAGAAGAAACAGCTGAGCGGTAAAACAATAACTGTTACACAAACAGGATCCCCGATCGGCCGTAATCCGAAACAAAAGCAAACTCTGATTGGGTTAGGCTTAAATAAAATGCAGCGCACACGTACCTTGGAAGACACACCAGCGGTTCGCGGCATGATTAATAAAGTACACCACCTCGTAAAAGTAGAAGAGGCAGCATAATGAAACTGAATGAATTAAAACCCCAAGAGGGCAGCACACACAGAAAAATGCGCGTAGGACGCGGTATTGGATCTGGTAAAGGTAAAACAGGCGGACGCGGCGTGAAAGGTCAAAAATCACGTCAGGGCGTTGCTATTAACGGTTTTGAAGGCGGTCAAACCCCTCTTCACAGACGTTTGCCTAAACTTGGCTTTAACAATATCTTCCGTAAAAATTATACGGAATTAAGCCTCGGTCATTTGCAGGCTATGATTGATGCAAAGCGTCTTGATCCAAAAAAAGCAATGACAGAGGATATGTTGGTTGAAGCCAAAGTTATCCGTCGTTCAAATGATGGCGTAAAGCTTTTAAATACGGGCGAACTCACAACGAAGATAGAGCTCGAAGTATCAAAAGCAACCAAGTCAGCGATTGCTGCCGTTGAAAAAGCAGGTGGTAAAGTAAATATTAAAGCTGTAACGCAGCCTTATATTAAACCAAAAAGAGCTTAAACATTTTTATTTAAAAAAAAGCCTGCTTTCAGCAGGCTTTTTTAATATCCGATTTTTAATTATATAGAGAAATAAAAAAGCCGCTTATAGCGGCTTTTTTAATAATCTTAGCTGAAGCGCAATACTATTGAGTATTTTCAGGGCCCACAAAAGTTCCGAGAAGACTTTCACAACTTGCTGGCCCTGTCCCTTCATCATTAAGAACATAAGCATTTAATCCTACAGCATTTACGCCATCTATATAGGCACTAGCTGTGCCACCACAAAATTCCGCTCCGAATTCATCAGTAATACTAATAGCAGGTTTGCCATTAATAACAGGTGCAAAATCGCCTTCTACAGGCTCCCACTTAATGCTTTCAATCGTTTTAGGAAGCGTGCCAGCTTCACCCGCAGCTATAATCAACTCAGCTTGCTCTCTTGTGAATATAACAGCTCTGTGTCCTTCAACTTCAGATCCTCTTATTTTACCATCCTCATAAGATGTACCAGAAAAAGGGTTCTCCGCCTCTGGTAAGGCATCCACAGCTGGTGGAAGCTCAGATACAACGTTATCCTGTGCAAAAGCTGAGTTTGCACCGAGTGCAAGCCCAAATGCAGCTGTGGCCAAGCAATTTGTAATTTTAGTCATTTTACTAATACTCCTCTATTAAATTTTTTATACTCTACTTGATTTTAACATTAATTACAACTTTCTAAATATCCAGCATCAATCTTTGCGGATCTTCAATTCCCTCTTTCACGCGAACAAGGAAGGATACAGACTCGCGGCCATCGATGATGCGGTGATCATAGGACATGGCGATATACATCATTGGGCGCGCTTCGATGGCGCCGTTTGGCATCACCATTGGGCGTTTTTGAATTTTATGCATGCCCAAAATCGCAGATTGTGGAGCGTTAAGAATAGGTGTGGACATCAAAGAGCCAAAGACTCCGCCATTGGTCACGGTGAATGTGCCGCCGGTCATTTCGCTCATGGATAATTTGCCATCGCGGGCGCGTGTACCCAAATCAATGATATCCGCCTCCACATCCGCAAATGATTTTTTATCCGCATCACGTACAACGGGAACAACCAATCCCTGCGGCGTGCTGACGGCAACGCCGACATCATAGTAATTTTTATAGATGATATCTGTCCCGCTGATTTCCGCATTAACGGCGGGGAATTCTTTCAAGGCATTAATGACGGCTTTAACAAAGAACGACATGAACCCCAGCTTCACGCCATGTTTTTTCTCAAATTGGTCTTTATATTCGCTGCGCAGCGCCATAACATTGGTCATATCGACTTCGTTAAAGGTCGTTAAAATCGCCGCCGTATGCTGCGCTTGTTTTAATCTATTGGCGATGGTCTGACGCAATTTGGTCATAGGCACTTTTTCTTCACGCTGCGTCGCGCCTCTGGAAACGCCTTCTAATTTAGGTGCGCTGACATCGGCGGCGGGGGCGGAAGATGTTGCCGCAGAGGGTTTGGCTTTATTGGAGCCACCCTTTTCGATGTAAATTTGCACGTCTTCCTTCGTAATGCGCCCGTCTTTACCCGTCCCTGTAATTTGAGAGGCATCAATATTATGATCCGCAACCATTTTACGCACCGCAGGAGAAAGCTTCATATCTTCATCACCCTGTGACGATGCGGGAGCTTCGTCTTTTTTCTCGGCTGGCTTAGACGCTTCAGCCTTGGCGGAGTCTGCTTTTGATTCTTCTTTTTTTGCGCCGCCTGATGCGCCGGCTTTCAGGGTGCCAAGGACAGTGCCGACTTCAACGGTCTCTCCTTCTTTAACTGAAATTTTTGTAATCACCCCCGCTTCGGGAGCATTAACTTCTAAGGTGACCTTATCTGTTTCAAGCTCAACAAGCGCCTCATCGGCTTGAACTTCGTCGCCTTCCGCCTTTAACCATTTTGCAATGATCGCCTCGGAAACAGATTCGCCCAATGTGGGAACAGTAATATCAGTCATATGATCCTCTTTTTCTTTCTAAGATAATGAAGTGCTTTATTTTTACAAGGGGAACATGCATCAATTTTGATAGTATTCACGGTAATGATTATAATAATAAGGTACAGCCCCCTGCTCATATTTAATATGTTGGGACATATCAACATTTGTTAACACCATAGACATATTTTGATACCCCATATCGGTGAATGTTTTTAGCCCGATAGTCACAATATCGCGCGGAGTTTTATTCCAATTAACGCAATATAATGAATAATCAGACAGGAATGTTAAAACCACGGCATCCGAGGCCGCAAGGCAGGCGGGGGTATCAATTAACACCACATCATAAACCTTACGCAGCGTCGCAATTAAATTTTTCATTTTTTCGGATTGAACCAGATTAAGTGCGGTATTCGGAACTGATCTGGCGTAGATCTTATGCATACCGGTATCGACATCTTTTTCAATAATATCATCTAAACTGGCTTGTCCGGTCAGATAATCAACCAGATTTTTTTGACCTTTTGCGGGTAAAATCTTGCTTATAGATGGCCGGCGAAGATCACAATCAATCAGAATAACTTTCTCCCCCGACGTTGCGGAAATGCGCCCCAGTAAAACTGATAATGTTGTTTTACCTTCACCGGGAAGGGATGATGTGATTGAGACGACTTTTCCCCGTCCCTCTTGCTTTAAAGGGTCTGTCCGCAGCTTTAGAAGCACATGTAGCGTTCGGGTCATTTCTGCCAATGGTGATGCCGGTTGATTTAGAATATAATTTGCCATCTCTTTTGGCGGCATTTTTTTCATTCCCGGTATCATGGCAAGACACGTTTGCCCCGTGAGTGCCTCCAATTGTGTTTTCTTCCGAAACCCACGATCCTTTTGTCTTTGGAATAAGATCACGGCAATTGCAAATAATCCTCCCAATACCGCAAATAGCCCCATAATATAAGGCTTATTAGGAGAAATAGGATCATGAGGAATTTCCGCATCCACCAATATTTGCATATCATCATCACCAAGATTATTCTGAATATTCAAAGCGGCATATTCTCTTAAAGCCTCTCGGTAAAATAATTCACGCTCTTCCAAATCACGAAAAAGCTCTCGCAAATCAGCTATTTTTTGCAAGGGGATATGAACCGGCTTATCTTTAATATTTTCCTGCACAGATCGCTTAGGATTTTCAGGCATGGCAGACTCTTGTGTCTTTTGCTTCACCGCTTTGCCTGCTTTCTGACGGTGAAGTTCAGATCGCACGAATCTGATCTCTTTATTGAGATTAATCATAGTCGGATGTTTTGGTCCGTAACGCTCCGATAACTTTGATAATTTTTGCTGAAGCTCACTTAGACGAATATTTAATTCAGTTACAAGCTTTGATGATGAGTCCTTAGAGGGGACATTCACGGGCTTTGCTAATTTGATCGGCTTTGGCGCATGATCCCTTTCATGTAAAAATTGAGGGGCATAAAATGGATCAAAGGCCTTACCTCGCTCTATCCGGATATCATGCTTACGCTGGTATCCATCTAAGGCATTTAATGATGCCTCGGCTTGATCGCGCATAGCAGATAAATGGGCTTTTAATAAAGCAACCTGCTTTTGTAATTCTATTGATTTCTTGTGAAGGTGAAATTCTAAATATGTCTTGGCGATGGCATTTGCCACATGCGCGGCATTACCCGCAACTTTTGAAGTATAGCCAATTTCCATGATATTTGATTGGCTAATTGCGCGCACTTTTAACCGCCCCCTAATATTATGAATGATTTCATCCATAATCGACTTATTATCCCCCTCTTCAAAAACCGGTTCAGGTAAGGATAATGATTTAAACTGTCCCCCCAGCTTCGTTAGGTCTGTGTGATATTGCCGGTTTGAAGGGATTTTCTGTATTAAAAGCGGATTTAATTCAGGATCTGACGTCAGGCGTTGCTGGATAATAACCTGTTTAATGAAATCGGATGATTGCAAGATCTCACGTTCGCCAATCATATCATAAGAAGATTCAGGAGATTCTAACTTGATATAAGCATGGGCTTCATAAAGAGGCGGAATCTGCGCGGATATAAACCAGCCTAAAACCATAAACACCAATACATTCAAGATGATAAACACTTTTCGTGCGCGTATATCTGAAAAAAAATCAGCCATTAGAAATTACGCCCCCGAATATAGAGGATATCACCCGGATGCAGCGGATCATTGATATGTGTAAAAATCCGGATCCACCCCTGCTTTGTGCGCCTTAATGTCTCATACTCGCGCTGCTCCGCGCCTTTTGTGAACCCTCCCGCCAAAGCAATCGCATCGGCCATCACAACCCCTTCGGAGAAGTCATAGTTTCCAGGCGCATGAACGGCTCCCAATATTGAAAAAGGACGATAGGCAACAACTTCGATTGAGATACTGGGATGTTTTAAATATCCGTCCCTCAATTTTTCCGCAATCAGCGCCTCTGCTTCATAAATATTTAAATCTTGTAACAAAACGGGTCCAATTAAGGGGAATGATATTGCGCCCTCACCGTTTAATTTATAAGTGCCCGATAGGTCCTTTTCTTGAAACACATTCACACGAATTTGATCGCCCGATTGAAATGTATATAATTTTTGATCATTGCTCTGCTGCGTACTTTGCAAAAGCGTTTGCCCCGCCGGAATCGGCGCAAGGCTATTGGGCATACATCCGCTTAGATATACGCCGATACATAAAAACATTATGATAAAATGTTTCGTTTTCAATGTTAAAACCAAATTCTAGAGAATGGGGCGAATACCCGCAGAAAATTACAACTTAGATTTTACTTGGTTTTACAATCGATTGACAAGCCTAAACTTATTTTTTACTTAACGAGCCTCAATAATAGGAAAAGACACCGGCAAAGCCTTCTTGGTCTCTTTTTCTGATGATGATCCTCTTGATGCAATCATAACGGGATAGCCAGTGCGCTCATCTGCCGCCTGACGGATTTTATCCCAATCCAGACTTTCCGCAGAACTGCCTGACTTTTCAATGATATAAGCGACATCTTTTTCCGTTAAACGCTTATTCTCCATAGGAAGATTTTCCTCTAAAAGATCTGCATCTTCTTTTGTGGAATGTATTTCGACATAAAATTCATTTCCCACCCATCCGGCTTTAACAGGTTGATCGACAACATGAACCGGTGTGCCGGTCGGGACCATGTCAAACATTTTGACAATATCTTGGGGGTACATGCGAATGCACCCGCTACTAACGCGACGACCTATCCCATAGGCTTTGTTCGTGCCATGAATCAAATATTCCGGCCATCCCAAATAAAGTGCATGTGTGCCTAACGGGTTTTTAGGGCCAGGACCAACAGAAGCTGGCAATTCAGGCTTTTCTTTACGCATACGCGCTGTTGGACGCCATGTTGGGCCATCTTTTTTGCGGACAATCTTAGTCGTCCCGATTGGTGTCGCCAAGCCTTCACGACCAACACCAATTGCATAGGTAACGGGATCTCCGTTTTTCGGGAAGAAATACAAACGCATTTCAGGTAAATTAATAATAATGCCATCCCGCGGCGCATTTGGTATAATATGGCGCTTTGGTAAAATCAGCTTCGTACCTTCCCCTGGAATCCATGGATCCACACGGGGATTGGCGGCGCGCATCTCAACATAACCAAGCCCGTTTCTATCCGCGATTTTGACAAACGTATCCTCATAAACCGCGCGATATGTTTCGGGCTTCCCTATATAATCTTTATTATAGCCGGCATCCGAAGGTAGCGCGGCAAAAAAACTAAAGGAAAACAGAAGGCTAAGGCATATTTTTTTCATAGAAAAGAAATAGTGTGTATCAACCTATTTTGCAAGAAATAGTATTAATTTTCCGACATAAATTTCTCGACCACATCTCGATAACTTGTATAAACACGATCGAATAAAGTTGACTTGGAAACACGCCCGCGCTTTTCAACAAACAGCTCATACATGGTTGTCTGTGGCCCTACTTTATTGGCGATAAACATCACGGAAGGGTCATGATAAGGGGTTTTTGCCAACGCAATCGTCATAATACCTTTATCAAAATCACAATCAACCGTGCGATATGTTAAAGTTTTTGCTGCAACAGCACGGCTAGCGACCTGATCTAACTTGCGAAATTGTGATTTTGAAATGCCCGAAGGCGACGTGTCATGTAAAACACTAATGACATTATCTCTCATAATGTTTAGGATAACACCGATTCACCTTAATGTGCAAAAAAGATAGACAATATGAGCGATATATTTAGAGAAGTTGATGACGCCCTCAAGCAGGAAAAAGTCGCTGCTTTCTGGTCAAAATACGGAAACATTGTAATTGGCGGCGTACTGCTTATTATAGTCGGAACGGGACTATATTCCGGTTACAGATCATGGAAACATGCTAGCGATGAGAAGAATACAGCCATCATACTCGACCTCTATAAAAACCCCACTGATTTTGAAAATAAGGATCTGAGCCAATTAAATGCGTCGCAAAAGTCCATGGCAGACTTATTTATCGCCCGCCAGCATCTTAGCAAGAAAGAATATGATAAAGCGTTCACCATATTCGAAAAAGTTAAAAATGACAGCGCGATTGAAGCAAATACACGCGGTCTTGCCGCCTACTACGCCCGCAACATGGCATTAAATAATCACGTTGATCGGAAACTGGAAGATATCACATTTTCAACGCCATCAATTTGGGATGGTCATTTGAAATTGCAAGACGCTTTGTCTTTGGGATCAGAAGAAAAAAAATATGCTGATGCTATCGCGCTTCTTGATCAAATCATTACAAATGCAGATAAAAATCAGACCTTGCTTGAACAGGCCCAGCAACTTAAGTACGTATATACTTATGATTTAGAAAAAATGGAAAAAGGAAAATAATCACATGACCTCACTGAAACACCTTCTTCTTTTAAGCGTTTCAACCGGGCTACTATTATCCGGATGCTCCAGTATTTTCGGCGAATCCGAGGATGCCCCTCTCCCCGGTGAGCGTGTCTCTGTTTTGGAATTACAAAAAGAGCTTGAACCTAATAATACAGCGCTAAGCGCGCAAGGCTTTGTGACCCCAAAAGTATGGAAAAATGAATTCTGGCCACAACGCGGCGGATACCCCAATCATGCCATGCAAAATCTGGATTTTGCAAATGATGGGCTGGAAAAAACATGGTCAATTTCAATCGGTGCGGGCTCCACGAAAACAACGCCCTTAACGACCCAACCCATTATTGTGGGCAATACCGTATTCACAATGGATTCAAAATTAAGTGTGCGCGCTTTTAATCTCACAAGCGGTAACCAGATGTGGGAAGCCTCCGTCAAACCACCATCAGAAGATGAAGTTGCCATCGGCGGCGGGCTGGCATTCGGAGAAAGCCTGATTTTTGCCACTAACGGATTCTCAGAAATTGCCGCCATCGACCCGAATTCCGGTCAACTCGTCTGGCGAAAGACGCTACCTGCCGCGGCACGATCTGCCCCCACTGTCTTGAATAAAAAATTATTTGTCCAGCTTAGCGATAATCGGTTAGTTGCCTTAAATACATCCAACGGAGAAGAAACTTGGATCTATAGCGGATTTCAATCGGAATCCGGCCTGATCGGCGCTTCCAGCCCTGCAGCAAGCCAAAACCTGGTTGTGGCAGCATTTTCTTCCGGCGAAATCACCGCCATTAATTCCGATAACGGCGCTGTTGTCTGGTCTGATACACTTGCCCCGCGCAGAGGTGCGGGCGGCATTTCTTCCGTTGCTGATGTGACGGGATTACCTGTTATTGACCGCGATATGGTTTTTGCCATTGGGTTCGGGAAACGTATGCTTGGCTTGGATGCTGCAACGGGACGCCGCATTTGGCAAAAAGATATTGGCGGTTTGGAAACACCTTGGGTTGTCGGTAATTACATTTTTGTTATGACCATTGATCATAAATTAATCGCCCTCGGCCGCGAGACGGGTAGCGTTAGCTGGATCAGTGATTTAAAACCACATCTGAAAGATAGCGGTGAGTTCTGGACAGGCCCCTTACTGGCCAGCGGTCGTTTAATTCTGGCATCTTCCGGCGGACAAATTCTCGAAGTTTCCGCAGATGACGGAACAATTATCCGCACAACAAAAGCAGAAGGCAATGTCACAATCCCCCCCGTTATCAGCAATGGCCGTCTTTACATTTTGAGCAATAATGGCAAATTAACGGCTTATAAATAATGTCATTAACCATTGCGATTATAGGCCGTCCAAACGTCGGCAAATCAACGCTTTTCAATCGTATGGCGCGAAAGAAACTTGCCATTATTGATGATACACCCGGCGTGACACGCGACTGGCGCACGGCTCCGGCAGAAATCGCGGGGCACTCTCTAACGGTTATTGACACAGCAGGACTTGAAGAACGCTTTGATAATTCGATCGAAAGCCGCATGCGTAAATCAACAGAAACCGCCTTATCGCATGCCGATGTTATCTTATTTGTGATTGATGGACGAATTGGCGTAACCCCTTTAGACGATCACTTCGCCGGCTGGCTGCGTAAGCAAAATAAACCTTACTTTCTTGTCGTTAATAAATGTGAAAATGACAATGCCACCATGGCGGGCGTCGCCGAAGCGCACGGTCTTGGCCTTGGTGAACCATATGAAATTTCCGCAGAACACTCCATTGGACTGGGTGAACTTTACACTGCCATCATGGAGCGTTTCCCCGAACACTTTCAAGATGATGAACCAACCGACCAAGAAGATCATTTGTACCATATGACCGAAGGAGATTTGGATTCTTTGGAAGGGGCAGATCGCGACTTATTGGAAGAAATCAGCGAAGAAGAAGAAATTTCCATTAAAATTGCCATTGTTGGTCGCCCAAATGCTGGAAAATCAACCCTGCTAAATACATTAATCAATGATGATCGCGTTATGACAGGGCCAGAGGCGGGATTGACACGCGATGCCATTGCCGTGGAATGGGCTTATAATGACCGCGCGATTCGCCTTGTGGATACGGCTGGTTTACGTCGTAAAACCAAAGTTCAAAACAAAATTGAAAAAATGGCAGTTGACGATACGATGCGCGCCATCCGTTTGGCACATGTTGTCATTTTAATGATCGATTCCGTCAATGGCTTTGATAAACAGGATTTACAAATCGCGGCTCATGTTATCGAAGAAGGCCGCTGCCTAATCCTAGCATGTAATAAATGGGACGTCGTTAACGAGAAAAAGGATGTCAGACAAGCCATCCTTGATCGTTTGGAAAAATCATTCTCGCAAATTCACAATCTCCCCATGATCACGCTGTCAGCGCTAAATGGGAAAAATGTCGATATTTTGATGAATATGATTTTAGATACCTACGATCTATGGAATAAGCGGATTAAAACCGCGAAGCTAAACCAATGGCTTGGATGGATGGAAAGTAAACATCCGCCCCCCATGGATGAAGGCCGCCCCAATCGTTTGCGTTATATCACACAGGTTAAGGCGCGCCCTCCTACATTCGTCATGTGGTGTGGTCGCCCCAAATCCATTTCAGATTCTTATCAAAGATACTTGATTAACGGATTAAGAGAAGCCTTTGATATGGAAGGCGTTCCCGTCAGGTTACTCATTAGAACCAGTAAAAATCCATATAAAAATTAATTAACCAAATTTTTCATGCTCGCCCATATCAGGCTTCTCTCCTGTGGCTTTGGCTTTAACTAATTCTGCAAATTGCAGAATTTTATTATCTTCCGAATCCCAATGCTCGCCACTTTTGATGTTGATTTTAATCAGTGTCAGATTGGGGTCGTTTTTACCTTCCGGAAACCAAACATCGACAAAAGGATTCCAAAATTTATCAATTAGCTCCTTATTATGATCAATTTCCGCAACACCTGATAATGACACATGAATGCCTTCATCATGGTCACAAAACGTTAAGCAGACATGATGTCCGCCTTTAATATCATAAACTTTTGCCGAATCCTTATCAGAAAAAAACCAGATTGTTCCATCATAGTCATCTTGAACCAAATGCATCGGACGCGCTCTTAAATCGCTTCCATCCTCAGTTACCAACATTCCTACCTTTAATTCTTTAATAATATTCCATATTTTTTCTTTGTGCTCTGGGCTAGACATACTTATTCTCCATTTTTACAGTAAACTTATCAAATACTAAAAAGTTCCAATGAAAGGATAATTATGCGCGGATATTTTGGGATTGGCGTCGAACAAATCAGTAAAGGAGGAAACGTGGGAAACCTTATGCGTTCCGCGCATTCCTTTGGGGCAAATTTCTTTTTTGCTATACAGCCTGCTTTTGATCTTAAAGACATTCACGCCGCAGACACATCCGGCTCATTTGATCACATGCCTTATCATCAATATGATGACCCACAAGACTTGGCACTTCCCGAAGGATGTCAGTTGGTTGGCATAGAGTTAATCAGAGATTCCATAGAATTACCCAGCTTTAAACACCCCCTGCGCGCCGCTTATGTCCTTGGCCCCGAAATGGGAAGTTTGTCACCAGAACTACAAGAAAAATGCGATCACATCATACATATTCCAATGAAATTTTGCGTGAATGTCAGTATTGCCGGCGCCTTGGTCATGTATGATCGTCTGATTTCCATGAAACGCTTCCCTCCAAGACCTGTTAAAGCTGGCGGCCCAACAGAAGACGTCGCCAATCATACTTTTGGGCATCGCCGGAAAATACGAAAGAAGGAATCTCCATAAAGTAACAATGACTTATTATTGGCAACGCAATTTTAACATCTATATATTATGATATATAAATCGGGTTCAGATTTAAAAAAATAATGACCAAAAATTTGAAATCACTTTGCAAAGCAATTAATCCCCGATATGCTTAAAGCTGCATTGATTACTTAACGAATATAATACTTTGATATGTTTAATAAAATTGCCATCATCACTTTATGCCTCCTACTGACTCCGGCTCATGTGAACGCCCAAGCGGCTCAAAAAATTTCAAGCCATGGAAAGTGGACAGTATTCTCCTTTATCGAAAATGGGAAAAAAGTATGCTACATGAGCAGCCGCCCGATAACCGATGTGGGGGATTACAATCAACGCGGCGAAATATCAGCCTTTATAACACATTGGCCCTCTAGCGATTCCAAAGATGTTTTTAGCTATATTGCCGGATACACGTATAAAAACGGCAGCGATGTAAGCGTATCCATTGATGGGAAAACACACTCTCTCTTTACACAAGGGGGAATGGCTTGGGCTCCTGATGTTGAAACAGACAAAAAGCTTATCAATGCCATCAAAAAAGGCTCAACTATGGTCGTTAAGGGTACCTCCTCAAGAGGGACGCTCACGACTGACACCTACAGCCTACAGGGCTCAACTGCGGCATATGACGCCATTAGTAAGCTATGCCGCTAATAAAAAGAAAGTTATATCCTTATGAGAAATTTCTTATTTTCAGAACGTATCAAACTCAACCCTGATCAAGATATCGCCGAAGTTAAATCTTTTTTGGAAGAAACTCTATCACAAGTCATTGAATTAAAAGAAATTAGTACAAGTTCAGATCATTTCTATGTAAAGGGGTCAACGGGCGGCCTATTTGATTTTATTCGCAAAGCCAAAATTTTCGTTGAATTTGATTTTATTGTTGAGAAAACTAAAACAGATAAAGAGCTGAGAGTTTTTGTAAAAGGCAATACTGCCTTGAGTTTGTCAATGGCATTTTCCTATCTCTTTCTATTTTCTCTCATCCTTTTTGCGGGATTATTGCCGGGATCAATTGAAACAGGAAGTGAGAACAGCTCAGCACTGGATGCTCTGGTTTTTCTTGTCATTGGTTATTACATTAAGACCGAAATCGACCGAAGCTTAATCGAATCAGAACAACATATTATACAAAGCGTCAAAACATTAAAAACCCGCTTCGAAATCTAAAAATTGTGGACACTCTAAAAAATCATGTATTTTTCTTTTAAAAGGGTTTTTAATTTGATATATATTTGATCTTTATTTGACTAGAAATTTAACAAAAACTAAGAAAGTGCTTAGAATTTAATGTGATAATAAGGAAACAAACCTTTCAAATAGGATCACATACGACTCATAATCATATAAAATTCTTTCATCATGGCTACTCAAACCTCACCTCAAGATTCTGTCCAGAAAAACTTTTATTCTTTAAAAGACGGCGCCTCTGCATGTCTACATAATTTGGAGTATCTGGTATCAAAAGTCAGTCCGCTACGCCATAGAAAATTACTCACGTCTCGCAGCCAACTTCGTCTCAGGTATTACATACCTGTTCTTTTTATAACTGCTTTTTCAACATTTTCTGCGATTAACCAATTTATCATTCTTTCCCAAGCAAATGCCGGCATTGTCCGCTTTCATTCAGAGCCCACCAACATCTCACCGACTCAAACTGCGTCCGTTTCAAAAACAGACGCATTATATGGTGTAAAACAAGATACACATTCTGCGACAGCGAATTCCGAGCTGCCTAAGAAAAACAACGTTGCGCTCTTCATGAAAACCCCTGACGGGAACAAATCTAACGTTGGTAACACTGCCAATAAGCCAAGCGCAGAAGTTACACTAGCATCATTTCATAAAGCGCCTCTGATTGAGACGCACAGCCCTAAAGAAATTAAAATTGAACAGGGACAAACAGTTTCCGGACAATTACAGGAAATCGGCGTTCCGGCATCCGAAGCATTGGACGTTGTAAAAGCATTGGGAGAGCACTTTGACCCGCGCCATGTTCGTGCCGGGCAATCTTTCGAAATTGAATACAGCAAAGCCTATGATGATAACGGCACAGTTTTGAAAAATGTTTCGAAAATGACAATGCCGGTAAGCGCGGCAAAACAGATTGTTGTTTATAAAGAAAACGAAATTTTCAAAGCCAAAGAAATCGAAAAAGAAGTTAAAACAAACATCTCCGCCGGGCGTGCCTCCGTGAAATATTCGCTATATGGCTCTGCGGCTAAGGCGAATATTCCTGATGAAGTTATAGCTAATATGATCAAAATATTCTCTTGGAGCGTTGATTTTCAACGTGATATTCGCTCCGGTGATGAGATTGAAATCCTATATGAAACAAAAGAAACCGAAGATGGCATCGCGATTGGCTATGGTGATATTCTTTATGCGCGTCTTGTGACCGGCGGCAGAGATTTATCGCTATACAGACATAAAATGGAAAATGGCAATGTCGATTACTTTGATCCAAAGGGATCCAGCATTAAACGTACATTAATGAAAACACCTGTTGACGGGGCTCGTATGTCATCGGGCTACGGTATGCGCCATCACCCCGTATTGGGATATAATAAAATGCATAAAGGTGTTGATTTCGCTGCACCGCGCGGAACGCCAATTTACGCCGCCGGAGATGGTGTTATCACAAAAGCCGGACGCAACGGATCATATGGTAATTACATCCGTATTAAGCATAATTCTAAACTTGATACAGCTTATGCGCACTTAAACAATATCAAATCCGGACTTCGTGCTGGCTCTCGTGTGAAACAAGGACAGGTTATTGGTTTTGTTGGTACCACAGGTCGCTCAACAGGCCCTCACCTTCACTATGAAGTCTTATTAAACGGAAAACAGACAAATCCACGTGGGGTCAATGTACCAACAGGTGAAACTCTAACGGGCGCAGAATTGAAAAGATTCCACGCGAATAAGGTTAATTTCGACCAGAAATTTGCAAAAGTAACCCGCGGTGAGAATTACGCCTCTATCGAAGCACAGCCACCTTTCAATAATTAAAATTTCTGGTAAATAGCTTTGGCCCGAGTATAACAATCCATAATCCCGCCATAATAAACCAGAATAAAGCATATTGACTGTGCTTGTTCCTTGGGTAATTTTGATCACTCGTTAAAGTTCCCAATGCCTTATATCGTGTATTAGGAATAAGCTCGGCAAATAAAACAGATGGTAGAACTCTCTCCATGCCAATCGCCTCTGCAATTTCTTGCGGGTTAAACTTACGCCATCTATTTGCCCGCGCATCATTGTCTAACGTGAAATAGTTGGTTTCAATTTGCCGCGCCAAACCCACGACCATTACATCTCGATTGATCGGCGGCGGGTAGATTAACTTTGGTTTGTCTTCATCTGATTTTCTTGGGATCCAACCACGATTAACCATGGCGATATGTCCACTTTCCAGAACCAATGGATCCATCATTTGATATCCATAATTGCCATTTAATAAACTTGGCCACAATAAAGTATTCCCCTTTAAAAACCTACCTTGAACGACGCCTCTCCTAACTTTGAAATTATCAGGATCCGCCGCCATAAAATCCTCCGGCGTTAATTTATAAGCATACGCATTTTTAGCATATTCATGATTCAACTTGCGAATGATGTCATCTTTCCATTCCGCTCTTTGAACTTGCCAATATGACAATCCGCAAAGCGTAAATAAACCTGCAAAAAAAACGAGGCCACTAATTATTTTTTTCATCATTATATGATACTCCCAATCAGAAAACGAAGACCTGCCTCTCCCAAAAATACCAAAAGCGAAATCCACGCTAAACCTACAATGGCTCCGGCAATAACGGCTAAGCCATCACGCATTAATACCCCCACCGCCATACAGGCAATTCCCAATGATGGAACTGTATTCGTAAGCGGAATGGGAATACAAATTGTCAAAGCCATTATTAAACCAAACAAACCAATGAGGTGGGAGCTTATTCCTTGCGTTAAAAATCCTAATCGTGGTCGCGCTAAAATCTCAATTTTCCTAACAAAGGGTATCGCCTTCGTCAGGACAGATATTAAATGTTTAGATGAAATCGTTTTACGGCGCATGCTCTGGGGCATCCATATTTCCTTAAAACCCAGCATTTGCTGCCCCGTTAATAATATTAATGGCGACGCCAGAAGAACGTTAATGCCGGGCGGAACCGGGATAGGCAGAGCCATCGGCAGGGCAAAGAAAAATAAAATCATACCGAATCCACGCTCATGAAATGCGTCAAGAATGTCATCTACCTGCACGCGTGAGATGTTTGCATCCTGTTTTTGCTTTAGATCCTGACAAAAATCTAAAAGGAGTTGGGATAAACTACGTACTTCGCTCATTTTTTTTATTTCTATGATTGTATTTCTAGTATAAAAGGGGTACAACAATTTTTAAATTGCCACAAGCAAATGCGGGTGTGGTGGAATTGGTAGACGCGCTGGATTCAAAATCCAGTTCCGCAAGGAGTGTCGGTTCAAGTCCGACCACCCGCACCACTTACATAATCTCCTTATTTATTATAAGAAGCTGTGTAACAAGAAGGCTAGTTTAGATCAAAGTGTCACTATTGTTGACAATCATATAGAAAATGACTAATGTAAAGCATGGATTTAACTAGCTATTTTGATGGAATTAATACAAATCGAAAAATTGCAAGCAGGTTTGAATCAAAAATAATAGAAGATGATACTGGTCGTTTTATGGTATACGGTCCTTTTCTTCCCTTATCTGGCTTTTCTTTTTCTAATTTTTTAAATAGAGAATATTTTGATCTTAAGCCCGATATTTATGACTTATACCAAGCGCAGAATATTCAAAGAGAGCAGACTAGAAGAAATTCTTTTGTAGAAGAAAATATTGGAGAATTCGTATATATCCGTGTTGATAATAATGACGACCTTACTAAATTGTCCCATTTCTTAGATAGTCGGCGCGATGATATTGAATTTGTTGTTGCGAACCCAAGAATGGATGGATTGCTCCGAGATTATTCATATGAAAAAGCACGTTATTTATTTAGCAATCCGCCGCCTTACGAGATGTAAAACTTTTTTAAAATCGCTTACAGGAATAATCGACCACCCACACTACTTGAATTTAATATACAAATTTTAGTGTTCACGACATTCTGTAACCTCCTCTCTTTCCATTCGAATGCTTTCCTGACAATATAAATTAAAAAGGAAGCCGTATAGATGTCTTTCCAAACTATTGAGGCTGATCTTTGTATCATCGGCGGCGGTGTTGGCGGGTTAACCATGGCCTCTGTCTCCGCGCAGCTCGGCCTTAATGTGGTTTTATTTGAAGGTCATAAAATGGGCGGGGATTGTCTGAATTATGGTTGTGTGCCTTCCAAATCATTGCTAGCGGCCGGACATGCCGCCAAAATGGCACGCGATGGCGGTGCCGCTTTTGGTATTCATTCAAAAGATATTAATGTGGATATGAAGGAAGTGCATGACCATATTCACGGCGTCATAAAAAGCATTGAGCCACACGATTCACCTGCCCGTTTTGAAAAAATGGGTGTAAACGTCATTCAAGATTACGCAAAATTTATTGACCATGCCACAGTCGAAGGCGGCGGTATGCACGTCAGAGCACGAAAATTTGTGATTGCTACCGGCTCCGCACCCGCCATTCCGCATATTGAGGGCCTAAAAGACGCCCCCTATTTAACCAATGAGACGATTTTTAACCTCACAATCGTACCAACGCATTTAATCATAATTGGCGGCGGACCTATCGGATGTGAAATGGCGCAGGCGTTTCACCATCTTGGTGCGGACGTTTCTATTGTATCTCTATCTACGATTCTGCCGCATGATGACAGTGATGCCGTGGAGATCGTGCGGGGGCAATTTCAAAAAGATGGGATTAATCTTTATGAAGGCGCGGAAACAACTCATATTGCGGCTTCATCCAATGATATTTTGGTTAAAATTAAAACCGCAGAGGGACAAATACAAACCCTGACGGGATCTCATTTGTTAATCGCGACGGGACGCAAACCCAATCTGGATAAACTTGATCTGCATAAAGCAGGGGTCACATTTGACCCACAGGGTATTAAGGTCAATCACGCTCTTCGCACTACAAATAAGCGGATATATGCTGCTGGTGATTGTGTGGGCCCTTATCAATTCACCCACATCGCGGAATATCATGCGGGCGTGATTATTCAAAAAGTTCTATTTAAATCCCCTTTTGCAAAGGTTGATGACAGCGCGCTGCCATGGGTTACTTATACAGCGCCGGAGCTCGCCAATATTGGTCTTAATGAAGTTAAGGCGCGGGAAAAATACGGCGCAGATAATATTAAAGTGTGTCGCTTTGACTATGCCGATAATGATCGCGCCCGCGCAGAACGTGCAACCAATGGCTTTATTAAGGTCATCACCAAACCAAATGGACACGTCCTTGGCGCAACGATCGTCGGTAAAAATGCGGGTGAGTTAATTCTGCCTTGGTCACTTGCCATTGCTAAAAAAATGAAACTTAGCGATATCGCGCAGCGCATAGTCCCCTATCCCACTTATAATGAAATTAGTAAACGCGCTGCGGGGAGCTTTTATAAAGATAAGCTATTTTCCAATCTTACAAAAAAAATGGTGGGTTTATTAAAACATATATAACGCAGATTTGATTTTTACTATCTCACCTGGCGCTACTTACTTTCAAAAAATTTCCGTTTTGCGCGTGCGGGAATCTCAATCACATCATCAAAAATCATGAGCAAATTCGGCACCATGATTAAGATTACAACCGAAGAAAATATAATCCCTGTCGCAAGCGAGATCACCATGGGAATTAAAAACTGCGCCTGTAAACTGGTTTCCAATAACATCGGCAATAGCCCAAGACTTGTGGTCGCCGTTGTTAAAACAATAGGGCGAAAACGCCTGCTAATCGCCGCTTGCGCTGCCTCAAAAGTACTCGCTCCGCTGCGCCGCTGGGTATTATAATAATCCATCAAAACCACACTGTCATTCACCACAACCCCCGTCAGAGCGACAATCCCAAACATCGAAATAAAGGTTAAATCATGCCCCAATAAGTAGTGCCCCCAAATTGCGCCGATGACCCCGAACGGTATGGCCGACATAATAATAACAGGTTGCACATAACTGCGGAGCTGCGCGCCAAGCAAAACATAAATCAACATCAACGCAATCAGCATATTTTTCATCAAACTTTGTAAATCATTTGCCTGATCTCGGCTTTCACCTGCGAAACTATAATCCAACCCCTGATATTTTTGTTTCAGTTCAGATAAGATTTTTTCGGTCATTTGCGTCATAATGGCATTTGGCGTTGTGATATCATAATCAACATCTGCCGTCACACTGACAACTCTGTTCCCATCAACCGTTTGAATTTGTGAATAACCGCGCTGTTCCTTTATGCTTGCCACCGTCATTAAGGGTACCTGAGATCCATCATCCAGACGAATTCGCATATTATTCAACGTATCCAAACTTTCCCGCTCTTCTTTGGGATAGCGCACATAAATAATAATTTCAGATCGCCCTCTTTGCAATCTTTGCGCCTCCACGCCAAAGAATGCACCGCGTAATTGACGTCCGATATCTTCAGGCGTCAATCCCACCGCATAACCCTGATCCGTTAGGGCAAATACATATTCGATTTTTCCAGGCTCAAAACTGTCCTGAACTTCTTTTGTGCCGTCAATGACACTCAGCGCCTTTTTCAATTCTTCCGAAGCATTATTTAAAAGATCCTCATCCGGATGCGTCAATTCCACCTCGATATCCGCATCTTCACCTATCAAAGAGCTTTGAAATTCCAATGTTTCAATGCCGGGAATATCCTCAATTTTTGCCCTGATCTTGGATTCCAGTTCCGATGCCGAAATTTGCCTATAATCGGATGATACTAATTGAATTTTAAGCTGCCCTAATTGATTACCGCTTTTGCTACTGCTCGCTCTTGGACCGCCGCCATCGCTCGCACTTTGTCCAATTCTCAGGAACATGCTCCGAAACGGATCGGATGCGCCGTCCATCAATTCCTCACGGATCGCGCCAACTTCATTTTCAATGTCCAACATGGTGGCCTTCGTGACTTCAAAGGACGTTCCCTCCGGCATAGTCACAGAAATCGTAACTTCATCCCCTTCAATAGCAGGAAAAAAGATAAAGCGAATAATACCCGCATTGAACATGCCCGCCGTTAAAATGGCAAAACCAATAAATGCCGATAAGGTCGCATAGCGCCAGCGCATACAAAAGCGAGAGAACGGCAAGAGAGATTGTTCCACAAAACGGGACATTCCGGAGGCAAAGCGATCCCGAATGGAAGCCATAATTCCGCGGCTCCACCGTTTCGGATTGGCAAGATGGGATGGTAATATGAAATAGGCTTCTAATAATGACACCACCAAAATGGAAATAACCACAACGGGAATCACGCGAATAATCTGCCCCAATGTTCCCGTGCTTAAAATTAAAGGCGCAAAGGCGGCAATAGTCGTCATCACGCCAATCGTCACAGGACCCAAAACTTTGCGAACCCCGGTCAGAACGGCTTCTTGGCGCGCCTCATGATTATCTGACCGATCAATACCTTCCGCAGCCTCCTTCGCGCGCACATTTTCCTGTTCATCAAAAATACTTTCGCCAACGATGATTGCATCGTCAACAACCACCCCCAAAACAACAATCAGCGCGAATAAAGAGATCATGTTAATGCTGTATCCGCCAAATTGAATCAGCATCATCCCTCCCAAAAATGAGACAGGAATTGCCATGCTCGTCCAAAATGCCAGCTTTAAATCCAAAAATAGCAACAGAATTAAAAACACCAACATGAACCCCAAAATCGCATTACGTAGCATTAAATAAATGCGATCTTTTAAAATGACGGTTTCATCTTGCTGCAAAGTTAAATGAACGCCTTTTGGTAATTGGACGGAGGTAATATAATCTTTAATATTAGTGGCAACGCCCAGCGTATCATCCGATTCCCCGCGATAAACATCAATTAACCCCGCCTGCTCACCGTTAAAATGACTGATTACGTTAATATCCTCAAAGCCATCAATAATCGTAGCAATGTCACCTAATTTTAACTTTGACCCATCGGGCAGGCTGCGAATAACGATCCCTGCGAATTCCTCCCCTGTATAACGCTTTTCTTGCACCCGTAGCAGAATATCCCCGCGCCGTGTTTCAATCGTTCCGGCTGGTAAATTTGTCGAACTTTGTGAGATAATCTGTGATATTTCCTGTAAGCTGATATCATATTCCCGCAAAGCGCGCTCCGGCACCTCAATGGAAATTTGATAATCGCGAATACCGCTCAAACTGGTCTGTGCTACGCCCGAAATGGTGCGTAAGCCATCCTCAATTATCTCCGCCCAATATTTTATAATGCTTTCCGATACATCACCATGCACCGCCAAGGTTAAAACCTTCGATATAATTTTAACTTTACTGACGACGGGTTTATTGGCATCTTCCGGCGGAAAATCGGCAATGGAGTTAACCTGTGTTTCAACATCATTATAAACGTCATCGTCGTTGGCGAAATCTTCGATTTCTACATAGATCAACCCAAGACCTTCGGTTGCCAGCGCATTAATCCGCTTTACACCGTTAATCCCAATCAGCGTCTCTTCGATGCGGCTTGTAATACCTTCCTCAACCTCATAAGGCGTCGCACCGGGATAAGCGACACTGATCGTAATCATTTTCGGATCAATTGGCGGAAACGTCTCGGTACGCATGGTCAAGGTGCTAAATGCCCCGCCGACCAGAAATAGCATCATCAAAATATTGGCGGCGACATGGTTATTTGAAAACCAAGCGATGATCCCCCTCTGATTAAATTCTGGTTCACTCTGCGTCATTATTAATCTCGACCTCTGTGCCTTGCGTTGCGCCGGACAGCTTATTGACAACGGCTTTTAGAGCCTCACCTTCTGATTGCACGATCACATGTTTATCATCCCTATAAATCACATCAGGGTCATAACGCATCAATGTATTTTGATCATCAACAAGCCAGATCACATTCTCCTTTTGTAACGCCTCTGCCGGAAAAACCATGACATTTTGCAATTCAGTCCCTTTAACATCAATTCTCGCAAATATTCCGGGCACTAATTCCACATTTTTATCCTTGAATCCAAAGCTCACCGTGGCAAAGCGTGTTTGCGCATTTAATGATGAGGCGCTGCGTTTTAGATACCCGTCATATGTATTGGTCTGTCCCAAATATGTTGTCGTGATTTTTATGTCAGGTGTTGTTGCTTCTAATAACCATTCCAGTTTTTGCCCCTCTAAAGATGACACAACCTCCAACGTATCTAAACCAAACACCCGCCCATAACTTTGACCCGCCACGGCGTATTGACCCTGCGCTAAAGAACTAGAGAGCACTCGCCCGTTAAACGGAAGCGAAAATTTGGTGCGCTCTAAATTTAATTTGGCATCATCTAACTGTGCTTGGGCTGCTTTTAAATTGGCGCGGGCTTCTGCCAATTGTGGCTCACGTGCGACCAAAGCGGGCACTTTCTTATGCGGATTAAATTGCTTCCATTCCGCCAAGGCCGCTTCTGCCTCTGCTTTTTCCAAATCCAAACTTGTTTGCGCGCGCGCCACTTCTGAATTTAGCCCCTGAACCGCCAGTTCAAAATCAAGCGGTTCTATTTCAAAAAGGATATCACCCGCCTCAAACATTCCGCCCTCATAAAACTGCTCATTAACCATGACAATGCGCCCGCTCACTTCTGGGACGATATTCACCGTTCCCCGTGTTTCCACGCTGCCTGTGGCATCAAATTCGATCTGATAGGATTGCGGTTGAATGGTTTTAGTTTTTACAAATAAAGTACGATCACCATTAACACTCTTGCCATCATCCGGCGTAATCGCTGATAATAATCCCGAGATTAAAAATGAGCCGATTATAAACAACCCTACAAAGGCAAGCTGTATCCATCCCTTGGTCTTGTCACTCATTCGCATATCCCTTTGTCATGTTTCCAATCTCCGCCTAACGCCAAATACAGCGCAATTCGCGCATTCCATTTTTCCTGTTGTATTCCTAATAAACCCTGCTCAATGCTATAGCGCCTTTGTTGTATGTCCAAAAACGATTGTAACGTTAAAATACCGCGTAGATAACGATCTTTGGAAATCTCCTCGGCCCTACGCAAGGCATCAACCGATTGCATGGTATAGGTCAATTCGCTTTGTAATTCTGTTTCGGATTTTAAAGCTGTCTCAACCTCGCGCAGGGCATTTAATATATCTTCTGCATATCCCGCCGCCTGTTCACGCGCCAAAGATTCTTTTAAACGAATATTGGCCTTTAACCGCCCCCCCTCAAACAATCTTGCTGTTAAATTTCCTAATATTGTGCCCGCCAATTGATCCGCGCGAAATAGATTGCCAAAATCATTTCCACTAAATCCAATACTCGCGCCCAAATTCAAGGACGGGTATATATCGGCAACCGCTACCCCGATATTTGCCGTTGCTGCCGCTAAACGTAATTCGGATGCGCGTAAATCGGGTCGGCGATCCACCAAAGCCGCGGGTACACATACCGCAACATCTAAAGGTGATGGCAGCAATGGAAAAACAGTTTTGAAAGGATCAGTCGTCCCCGGAATCTGCCCTAACAGCACATCTAAACGATAGACATCCTCACTTAATGCCCGCTCAAAGGCATGCATATCCCCCTGAACTGTGCGATAATTTTCTTCCGCCAAATAAACATCGGCAGCGCTCGTTCCCATAACCCCTAAATTATATCTGTTTTTAACCAGATCATACGTCCCCTTACGATTTTCAACATTATTCTTTGCCAATTCCAATCTGTGCTGGTTGGTTGCAATCGAGACGCGCCGGGTTACCAATTCCGCAATCAGGGAATGAACCAAAGCCTGCTGGTCATATTGACTCGCCTCAAAATTGGCCTTTGCTGATTGCAATGACCTGCGAAGCCGTCCAAACAAATCAATTTGCCAAGATGAACTTACATCCGCGTTATAGGATGTGACATATGTTCGCCCCCCGCTTCCGGCAGTATTGAAACTATTCGCCGATGAAAAATTTCGTGATGCGCCCAGATCAACGCCTAATGTGGGGAAAAAACTTCCTCCGGCAATATTGACCTGCTCCTGCGCCTGAATGACCCGCTCTGCACCTTGCTCCAACGCTAGGTTTTCTTGGAAGAGCTGATCAATGTATGATGTCAATAACGGGTCATCGATCCTTTCCCACCACCTACTAATTGAAAATTCTGATGCGGTTACATCCGGCTCATTCAAATAACTAGAAATCCGCTGAGCATCATGCGTAGGGCGCAGATAATCAGGCCCTACCGCGCACGCCGAGAGCATCATCACGCCAGAGCATAATGCAACAAGCAGCCTGCACTTCATATCATATTCCGATTGAAAATAACGAGCATATTTATAATTCTAACATCCGGGAAATTGTTGTTATACCCCTACAATATCGTTCAAAAACTTAAGATATTCAAGTAGAAGGCGTGACTTTCAGAATAAATATTACTAATCCGTCGGCTGTTTTTTAAGATAAACATAAAATGCACCACTTCCCCCATGCTTGGGTTGCGCCGATGTTACTTTTAAAATATCAGCGGCAACGCGCCCGTCTTGTAACCATTCCGGTAATTTTTGTTTTAAGATGCTGGGGCTTGAAATTTTGCCCTTGCCTGTAATGACCAATAAGCATCGCCTTTTTTGCTGTTTTGATTGCCCTATGAAATCAATCAAGGCGTTATGCGCCTGTTCTTGCCACATTCCATGTAAATCAATTGTGGCATCAATTGTCATCTGCCCCTTCCGTAAACGCTCATAATCACGACGATTTAATTGCGGCGCGTCTGATACCTTCATTTTAGAGGTAACAGGAGCCGCAGGCGCACTGGGTTTTACGATGATATTCGGAATACTATCCTTATGATGATGCGGCACATCCGCCTTGGGAAATCCGCTTTTACTCAAGAAGCGCTTCGCGCCCTTAGTAACATAGCTCCATAATTTTTCATCATCATCCGTTGGTCGAAAAGACATCCTTAAAGATTAAGTAGATTTTTATTTCACTTCAACCTATATATAAATCATGCCCTTATCTGACCTACATAAACGCAAAAAAACGAAAAACTTGCTGCTATTGGCGATTATATTCGCGTGGATTGCTCTGATATGGGCAATTACCATGATAAAAATGGCAGGATAATTTCTATTTATGTTATAAAATACTATGAGATATATTCTTTCCTACCCCATCTGTTTTCTGATTTGCGTGTTCTCGCTTTTGACCTTTTCGCACATAGCCATGGCGCAGTTACTCGATGGTGAAGAACAAGAAGATACCGGCAAAAATAAAGAAGGGTTAACGGCGATTATTGATGAGCTAAATCAAGAGCTTAAAGTAAAAACACTCAAACATGCCGGCATTAATCCCGAAACATTTGGCGCCGAAAAAGAAAAAAATCCGTTCAAAGAGGTAATTGAAAAAGCACCACCAAAACCTGTCATTGATACCACTAAAGCAAAAGGCGCGCGCAGCCGTATATTTGACCCTGTTACGTCCTATATTGACGGGCGCATGGCCTATCAACAACAGAATTTGTCAAACATGGCCACAATTGACAACGGACGCTTAATGCATCAAGAAAATATGAACCAAAGCGCTGCCAAAATAGATGGTGAACGATCCCTTCATTTAAATGCCTCTCTCGACAGAGATAACAATTTAACAAATCAAAGATCTGAACATTTGGGTAAAAGCATACAAAATGATGCGCTTTTCTTAGAGCAGCGCCAAAATCATCTGGAAAAATCAATTGCCAATCATATCAAATACCTTGAATTAGACGTAGAAAATTAAATCCACACAGGGTATATCTCTGTCATGTCTTCTGACGATACGAATGCAAATAATGTAAGCGCACGTAACCGTAAAACCGGGCTTATTATTCTGGGCGTGGTTTGCGCTATGATTGGCTTGGCCTATGCCTCCGTGCCGCTTTATTCATTATTCTGCCGTGTCACAGGCTTTGGCGGGACGACACAAATTGCCGCCGCCGTACCGGATCGTATTTTAGAGCGCCAAATCACAGTTCGCTTTGATTCAAATGTCAATTCACACTTGCCATGGATTTTTTCTCCGGAAACAAAAAGCATGAAAATAAATATCGGCCAGGAAGGGCTGGTAAATTACTATGCCAAAAGCACCGCCAATTTACCTGTGGCGGGTACCGCCCTTTATAATGTCACCCCGCCAAAGGTCGGAAAATATTTTAATAAGACTCAATGCTTTTGTTTTGATGAACAAATTCTGCAACCTGGTGAGCGCATGAACATGCCGGTTTTATTCTTTATTGACCCCGCCATTGCCGATGACCCTTATATGGATGATGTCAAAACCATTACACTTTCCTATACTTTTTTCAAAACAGAAAGCCCGGAGCTCGAAAAGGCACTTGAAGAATATTACGAAAGTTATTAATAGATTTAATCTATACTCATATTTCAGAGTGGTTTATAACTAAATAGATATTAAATAAAAGAGACTTTCACCATGGGCGATTACGTAGAATATGACATTACCAGCGGCAAGCCGCATCCTTACCATCTTGTCAATCCATCACCTTGGCCTTTTCTATCTGCCTTTGCCGGTGGCCTTCTCGCTTTAGGTTTGGTTTTCTGGTTTCATAGCTTTGAAATCGCCGGGATAAATCTTGACTGGGCATATACTATTCCGGGCTTAATGGCCGTTCTTGCCTGTATGTTTTTTTGGTGGAAAAGCGTTCTTCACGAAACTATGGTAGAAAAAGTCCATAATCATACAACCGAACACGGTATGAAACTGGGTATGGCGCTGTTTATCTGCTCCGAATTTATGTTCTTTGTGGCTTTTTTCTGGGCATTTTTCGATGCCAGCACAATGGTTGGGCAAGAAAACACGCCAACGAAATTAGCCTTTACAGGCGGGCAATGGCCTCCTGTTGGCGTCGAAGTTGTTGAGGCCTTTGGTCTTCCATTCCTAATGACGATGATTTTGCTTCTCTCCGGTTGTACCGTGACATGGGCACATGCTGCCATTTTGGAAGATAAAAAGGACGACACAAAAACAGCGCTTTGGCTGACTGTTGCTCTTGGCGTCATCTTTCTTGGATTTCAGGTTTTTGAATATGGTCACGTTCATTACGGCTTTGCGGATAACATCTATTCCTCAACCTTCTTTATGGCCACAGGCTTTCACGGCTTCCACGTTTTTGTAGGCACCATCTTCTTAGCCGTTTGCGCATTCAGAGCTTTAAAACATCACTTCACCCCAAAAAACCATTTCGGCTTCGAAGCCGCCGCCTGGTACTGGCACTTTGTTGACGTTGTATGGCTGTTCCTATTCGTTGCGATCTATTTCTGGGGAAATACCATTGGTATGAATTTAAAATGATATGAGCTTTTTCAAATATCTAATACCAGACCTACAACAACTTAAAAACGGTCTAAAGGGCGCATGTCCTAAATGTCAAACGGGAAAGCTCTTTAAAAATTTCTTTGACCTTAATAAAGAATGTCCGAATTGCGGGCTTGATTTTTCAAAATGTGACAGCGCGGACGGTCCCGCTGTTTTTCTTATCTTTATTCTGGGCTTTCTGCTTGTTCCGCTGGCGCTCATCGTTGAATATACATTTTTTCCGCCCCTGTGGCTGCATGCCATTATCTGGTCAATAACTGTCCTTGGCTTGACCATCGGCGCGCTACGCCCCCTTAAGGCTTATATCATCGCCTTGCAATACAAGCATTTACCTTGGGATTAATGTGAATCATACATAGGTAGGCACCGTTATAGCCCTTAAACTAAAAGGGGATGCTAAAACGATTCGCAGCGCTGTTATTTGTTATCACCTCAGTTCCTGCCCATGCGGAAACTCGGAATTTTTACGGTCTGCGCGGTTTAAATACCATCCCCGATGCCCGTTTTGATAAGAAGGGCACCGTCAATATAACGCTATCTCACGCCGATCCTTATACCCATACCGCGATCGGCTTTCAATTTACCGATCATCTATACATCTCCCTGCGTCAAAGCGCGGAAAGCTCTAACCCATTTGATGACGCCGACGCACTTTATCCGGGGGTTGATACCAAACTTAAATTATGGGATGAAACTGCAACCCGACCGCAAATGGCGCTTGGTTTGCAATCAGCCTTTGGTCATAAGCGCCATGCAGGGGAATATCTGGCATTATCAAAACGCTGGAATTCCTTTGATATAACCGGGGGGCTGGGATGGGGGCGCTTTGCCAGCGCAAAACATTTTAAAAACCCGCTCCGCATCATATCCCATTTTGATAAGCCGCGTACGAATGACGGCAATATCGCCAATGATCCGTCGGACTGGTTCACAGGGGATCATATTGGGTTATTTGCCGGATTATCCTATCAATTACCTATGGATGACATCACCTTAACGGCGGATTGGAACGCAGATCGCTATTCCGCCGAAAAGCTAACCTCCAACTATAACGCCCCTGCGCCTTGGAGCATCGGTTTACAATACCAACCAAATGATTATATCGGGGCGGGAATCGGCGTTCTGGGAACTGATAAAATCATGGGGCGTTTAACACTCTCCCCGCATATTCAAAATTGGCCGTTTAAGCTCGCAGAACCTGATCCGCTCCCCCCCGTTTCTCACCTCCGCCCCGAAAATGGACAGACCACAAAGATTGCCCTTGATGCCGCCGCCGATGGGCGTCACATACAACTCATCGGCGATACAGAAAATGAGATCAGCGCAGCATTTTCTCTTTTATCCTTTGAAAGCACACCCGCCCAACTTAACCGTGCCGCGCGATATATGACCCGAAACGCCCCGCCGCAAGTTGGATCATTCACCCTCACCCCTAGATTTGCAGGCTTGCAAGGCCCCAACATAAAATTGATCCGCCGTAATATTGAACAAGCTCTCGCCCATAAAACAGGCAGCGCGGAAGAAATCTGGCAAAGCACCGAATTTGATAACGCCCTGACCTCCCTTCCCTTTAAAGGACTAAAGAAGGATAATTTCTGGCCTGAAAAAATTATTCTGGAACAACAGATTAGCCTGTCCGAAGAAGATCACGGCATCCTCTCACGAACCAGTTTAATTATTGAGGAACAGCGGGAGTTAGTGGGATCTCTCGCAACTGGCGCGGCGCTTCGTTTTGATTTGGCGAATAATTTGCAACATCTAAATGCATTCCGTCCGCGCGCCATCTTACCGGTGCGGAGTGATATAGATAACTTTGCACAGCGTACAATATCCCTTGACCGTTTTTATCTCTCCTATCTAAAAACCATAAAACCTGATCTTCATGTCAATATGACAGGCGGCTATTTGGAAGAGCAATATGGCGGCATCGGCGGGGAAATTTTGTATCGTCCCTTTGACAAAAACTGGGCGATTGGCGCCGAAGCATGGCAAGTCATAAAACGCGATCCGTTCACAACCCTGAATCAGGGATTTACCGTGGATCATCTTTTAACGGGTCATCTTAATGCCTGGTATAAATTGCCAAATGCCCCGGAAACCACATTAAATGCAAAACTTGGGCGTTATCTCGCCGAAGATATCGGCGGCACATTTGGCGTTAAACATACCTATAAAAACGGGGCAAAACTTGAAGGTTTTGTGACCTTAACGGATATGACCGATCTGGATGTATTTGGCGGCAATACCAATTTACATCACGGGATTAAACTATCTCTCCCCCTTGGGTCGCTTGATTACATTCCACGTAATAGCCGCATAGATCTTATTGCCGCACCTTTTGGGCGTGATGCGGGTCAAACTCTTAATAAACCCATTGATCTATATGACATGACCGATGCCTTCTCACTTCAACATATGGCATTAAATTGGGGAGATATCACAAATTGAAAGCCGCCCTATGTTTCAAAGGCGGCAGTGTAAGTTTCAATTATGTTTAACGCAGATTAGTTCTTAAACTTATCTTGCTTATTTTGCTTTCTCGGTGCCTGCTTGTCAGCATCAGGATGATTTTGTCTCTTCTGATCTTTCATAGCGTCAGGTTTATTGGTTGTTTTATCACGGTTCATCATAAACTCCTTTGTTTCATGTTAGTGATGCCTATACAACGTACGAACCCCTACCTTGTTCCGGTAATAATTGTGCGTTTTAATTTCCCTAACACGCATAAGCTTTCAATTTTTCCCTTGACTTCACCTCGCACATCCCGCATAAACACATCAATTAATCGACATCGGCTTATAACCATGTCTACGGATGTCCCGCACTCGGTGAATAAGATCACTCAGCGCGGCTTTTCCGTTTTGTTATCCTGATCATATGTGACGGATCTAAATTATTAACGCTAGGGCGCAAAGGAACGACGTTTGAACATAGAAAATTGCATCATTCATTTGATCGGCTTTCCAGGGGTTGGAAAGCTTACAATTGCGCGTGAAATCGCCGCGCAAAGTAATTTTCGTTTGATCGATAATCATACAATTAACAATCCGGTTTTTTCTGCTGTTCGGACAGATGGAAAAACAAAATTACCCGATGAGATATGGGATAAAACAGATCAAATCAGACAAATTGTTCTTGATACAATCAAAGAGATAGCCCCCGCAGAATTTAATTATGTTTTTACAAATGTTGCTCTAAATGAAGATGAAGATGACCGCTCAGAATTTGCAAAAGTCGCTGCATTAGCCGCCGATCGCGGCGGGCACTACGTTCCCGTTCATCTTCATTGCGATCCTGAAGAAAATAAAAAACGAATTGATAGTGAAGAAAGAAACAAAGCTTGGAAGACCACGGATCCAAATGTTGTCGATAAATATTCTTCAAATTTTACTTTGCTTGAAACAGGAAGCCCAAATCAATTTGCGATTGATGTTACAAACTTGGACCCAAAAGAAACAGCCGCATTAATATTGGATAATGTAAAAGATTTGTTATTTAAACCACACCTAAAAAGGGAGCCAAGCGCATAGGTCGTTTATAACCTTGCGTATAAAAATAATATGTTTGATTCACTCTCAGAAAAATTAGGCGGTATCTTCGGCGGTTTGCGCGGTAAGGCGTTAAGCGAAAAAGACGTTGAGCTTGCGGCGCGTGAAATTCGTGTTGCCTTATTGGAAGCAGACGTCGCCCTTCCTGTTGTGAAGGAATTTATTGAAAAAATTAAAGAACGCGCCATTGGCGCCGCGGCGATCAAAAACGTCCGCGCTGACCAGCAAGTCGTTAAAATCGTTAATGATGCCATGGTCGAAATGCTGGGTAGTGAAGCCGCCGAGCTTAAATTTGGCGCGCCGCCCTCTGCCTATCTAATGGTTGGCCTACAAGGATCTGGTAAAACAACCTCTACGGCAAAGATCGCAAAATTCCTGAGCGATAAACAGCGTAAAAAAGTCCTGATGGCTTCACTTGATGTTGCGCGCCCGGCGGCGCAGGAACAGTTAAAAACACTTGGCACACAGACAAATATTGCCACACTTGAAATCATCAAAGGTCAAACCCCCGTTGAGATCGCCAAACGCGCAATGGATGAGGGTCGCAAAGGCGGCTATGACGTGGTCATGTTGGATACGGCGGGCCGTCTATCGATCGATGAAGAGCTGATGAACGAAGTCGTGGCCATTCGTGACGCGACAAAACCTGTTGAAACACTGCTTGTTGTGGATGCCATGACAGGTCAGGATGCGGTCAATACGGCGCAGATCTTCAATGACAAAATTGGTATTACCGGCACGATGTTGACGCGTATTGACGGCGATGCACGCGGCGGCGCGGCGATGTCCATGAAGGCCGTTACCGGCAAGCCTATTAAACTGCTCGGTACGGGTGAAAAGTGGGATGCCATTGAACAATTCCACCCCGACCGGATTGTCTCCCGCATTCTTGGCATGGGCGATATTGTCTCCCTGGTTGAAAAGGCCTCCGAGACCGTTGATCGTGATGAAGCCGAAAAAATGGCCGCTAAGTTCAAAAAAGGTCAGTTTGATTATAACGACTTATTATCTCAACTGCGCCAGATGTCCAAAATGGGCGGCATGGGTTCCATTATGAAAATGCTGCCGGGTCTTGGCAATATGATGGGGCAATTAGAGGCCGCAGGCGTTGATGATAGTATCTTTAAAAAACAGGAAGCCATCATCCTGTCCATGACCAAAGCCGAACGCGCGAAGCCTGAATTACTAAACATGAAACGCAAACAACGCATAGCCGCTGGCTCTGGCACAACAGTGAACGACATTAACCGCCTTGCCAAACAGCAAATGCAAATGCAAACCGTCATGAAGAAAATGAAAAAGATGGGCATGAGCGGCATGATGAAACAAATGAAGGGCCTAATGGGCGGCAAAGACGCTGCTATGCTGGATCAAGCTATGGATGCGGATGCTCTTGCCGCCGATATGGCCGCCGGAAAAAATGATAATCCGCTTGGACCAAATCCTTTTGATAACATGCCAAGCGGCGGCAATATGGGCGGCCTTGGCAACCTTCTTGGCGGCGGTCAAATGGGGGGCGGCATGCCCGGATTGCAAAATTTAGGCGGCGGCGGAAAGCGCGGCGTTACGAAGAAGTTAAGCAAGAGGAAGAAAAAATGACCAATCAAAACTCAATACTGGACATTCAATCCGAAGCAGGAAGAACCATTATTTCTCTCTCTTTAAACCAAGATATTGCACAAGACACTTTGGATAATGTCATAGCAACCCTCGCATCTATTTATCCTCGCGATGATATTGATATCAAGGAATGCGATGCACGTTGGATCACAAACGCACTTGTCCCTGAAAATAACCGCACAGAGGGGGCAACTCATTATGTATGGATGAATGCGTCCTGTGACCCAAATTTAATAAGAAATGCTCTTACTAAACAACCACAACCTCAACCCGAACTTATTTAATTTATACTAACGAAAGAAGGACCTAAAACTATGGCACTAAAACTCAGACTGGCTCGCGGAGGCCGCAAAAATCGTCCGCATTACTCAATCGTTGTGGCGGATTCCCGCATGGCACGCGATGGACGTTTTATCGAAAAAGTCGGCACATATAACCCGCTTTTGAAAAAAGACGATGAAAATCGTGTAAAATTAGTTAGTGAGCGTATCACTTACTGGCTTGGTGAAGGCGCAAAGCCATCTGATCGCGTAGCACGCTTCCTTGGTGATGCCGGCTTGGCACCTGTTCCGGAGCAAGGCAATAACCCGGAAAAAGCAAAACCGAAAAAACAAGCTCAAGAACGTGCAAAAGAGCGCGCTGAAAAATTAGCCGCTGCAAAAGCTGCTGAAGAAGAAGCTAAAAATGCACCTGCTCCTGAGCCTGAAGAAGCACCAGCCGATGAAGCCCCTGCTGAAGAAGCCAAAACAGAAGAGCCTGCGGCAGCTGAAGACGCTCCTGCCGAAGAAGAAAAGAAAGATTAATGATTCATTGACGGCGGGTCAGATCATGATCCGCCGTCAATCATTGATCATTCACAAATGACGCAACGCATCCTCATCGCCGAAATTGCAACCGCACATGGCATCAAAGGCCTTGTGAAATTGCGTTATTACGGGGAGGATATTGCGGACCTTACCTCTTACAATCCCCTTTTTACCTCAGTGACGGGTCATGACACACTTATGATCCATGTTAAAAATGCCGTTAAAGGCGTGTATTTGGTTGAGATTGATGGCATCAATGATCGCAATGCTGCCGAAGCATTACGTGGTCAAAAGCTTTATATAAACGAAGATAATATTGCACCACCCGCAGACGGGGAGTATCTCCAAAAAGACTTAATCGGTTGTGACGTTTTTGAAAAAGACATACAGATAGGCACCGTCATTGGCATGGATAATTTTGGCGCCGGTGATTTACTTGATATCAAACCACTCTCCGGAGAGAGTTTTTATCTACCTTTTAAAGATGAATTTGTGGGCGATATAGATATTTCTAAAAAAACAATCCACGTAAACATTCCTGATGGATTACGTGAATAAGGATATTTAATGGAACATGCCTGGTTCTTCATTGCGTTAATCCCTCCTGTTTTTTGGGCAATGAATAATATGATCGACCAATATTTGGGGCGAAAATATTTTATGGAGAGCGCTACCAGTTTCCAGGCATTTCAAGGCACGCTAAGCGGTATTTTTGCTCTCACCCTGCTTTATTTTGCTGATCATTCTATCGGAATGGAAAATCAACTCATCCTTATTGCGATCGGCTCCGTAATGCCATTGCTTTTTATTCCCTATGCAAAGGCACTGCAAATTGATCATGCCGGCATTGCTATTCCCCTATTCCAACTATTACCCGTATTCATTTTTATCGGGGGTTATTTAATATTGGGAGAGGACGCAACGCTTCAACAGCTTTTCGCCGCTTTGTTAATCATCATCAGTTCCTTTGGTATTATTGCCGATATTAATTTGAAAAAAATGAATTGGATGACATTATGGTTGATGTCGCTGTGCTGTCTTGGCCTGACGTTTTATATGATATCCATGCGTTACATGTCTGATTACGCCGATTGGTTTACAATTACAATATATGCGGCAATCGGATCTCTTCTCACCTCATCCTGCATATACCTTTCGAAACCACGGCTTATCACCCTGACAAAACAACAAATTGCTAAAGCGCCCAAAGAAATCTGGATTTTATCGGTGATACAGGAAATCATGTCAAAATGTGCGATGCTTAGCTTTCAATATGGCCTGCCGCTTGCGACATCGGCCGCGCTATATCAAACCGTAATTGGCGGCATACAACCATTTTATATATTATTACTTGGTTATCCCTGCTACTGGCTATCCAAAGAAATTTTTGAACAACCATTGCTAGATAAAAACTTTTTTTGGCGGCTCGGTTGGATTACGCTGATGTTTATAGGATTGGTTTATCTGTATCAGGAGATTTAAAAATGTCATCTCTCAATTATAAAAAATTACCGCGCCTTTATATTAAAAACGCATTATTCATTGATGGGGTGATTTCCCTGAATAGCGATCAAGCCCATTATCTTCGCAATGTGCTACGTAAAAATGAAGGCGATCAACTTCGTATTTTTAATGGATGCGATGGGGAATGGCTTGCAAGCCTCACAAATTTATCAAAAAAATCTGCCGATATCACCTGTCTTGAATGCTTACGGAAACAACCGACGGGCTCACTTAAAATCCATTTATTATTTGCACCGATTAAAAAAAACCGGATGGACTTCTTAGTTGAAAAAGCCGTTGAGCTGGGCGTAACGCATTTGCACCCCATTTTGAGCGAGCATACCGAAGTCCGCAAAATTAATTGTGAGCGTTTGGAAGCCCAAATTCGGGAAGCCTCTGAACAATCGGAACGATTAAGCATTCCCGCACTCGCGCCGCTGCAAAATTTAACTGATAAACTTGCGAATTGGTCGGAAACTGAAAATCTTCTTGCCGCCATTGAGCGCATGGATAAGGCGCAACCTCTAAAAGATATAAAATTATCATCCGCGGCGGCGTTTTTAATTGGACCGGAGGGCGGCTTTTCAGAACATGAAATCTCATTCATACAAAAACAGCCCCACATCACGCCGATCTCCCTCGGCTCTTATATATTACGTTCTGAAACCGCTGCTTTAAAGGTTTTATCTGTTATTTCGGAAGAACTTGGCGTATAAAAAAATATGTTTACCTTATTGAATCCACACTCTGAATGCCCTGTCATTCTGCTTTGCGAACATGCTGAAAATAACATTCCGGCAGAATTCGGTGATTTGGGATTATCGGATATAAGCGTGCTTGGCGGACATCACGGCTTTGATCCGCCAATGAAAAAAATCACAGAAATATTGGCACATAAAATAAATGCAAGCGCCATTCTGGGTAGAAATTCACGTCTTGTGATCGATTTAAATCGAAAACTGGAGGATAATGACCTAATTCCCGAACATTATTTTGGTTATAACATTCCGGCTAATTATGCGCTTGATGATATTGACCGCGCCGCACGGATTGCTTGCTATTATGCGCCTTTTCACGCACAAGTTACATTTCAAATTAACCGCCTTCAAAAAATGGGAAAAACACCCCTGATTTTTTCCCTGCATTCCTTTACCGAAAACCCCGGCGAAGCCCATCCTGCGCGCCCTTGGGATATTGGGCTGTTATATAATGAAAATCATGAGGTTGCAGATTTTTTTGATGCTTTTATTTCAAAACATCACCCCAAATTTAAAATTGGGCATAATGAACCCTATTCTTTGAAAACCCTAAAAACGACCAGCGTTATCACACATGGCGAAGAGAAAAATCTTCCCTATCTCATGATCGAGCTTAAAAATGAAGTCTTTGATCGCGGCGAGCAAACGCACGAGGAATGGGCCGATATTTTTGCAAATATCCTAACGCGTTTTATACACGAAGAGGCATAAGCACATATAGCGCGGATGGGTCGCTATTATCTTGAATGATCGTTGGTGATGCGGAATCCGCCAACGTCATACGGCATCCGTCCCCTTCAATTTGTGATGTGATATCAAGAAGGTAACGGGCATTAAACCCGATCTCCATATTCGCATCGCTGGCAATTTCAACTTCTTCGGTTGCGCTGCCTGCTTCCGGGGTTGAGGCGGATAACGTCATAACTTTGCCATTCATCGCAATTTTCACCGCGCGCGTTTTACCGTCTGAAATCGTAGAGACACGGTCAATTGCGGATGTAAATGCCTTGGCATCAAGCTCAACAATTTTATCATTCCCCTTTGGAATAACACGATCATAATCGGGAAACGTGCCGTCGATTAACTTGGATGTCATCACGATATGATCGAACGTAAAACGAATTTTACTCTCAGAAATATTAATCTTGATGGTATCTGCGGCTTCTTCGACTAATTTACGGATTTCCAATATGGCTTTACGCGGAATAATAATTCCCGGAATGCCTTCTGCACCTGTTGGGCACGGCATTTCATAACGGGATAATCTGTGGCCATCAGTTGCCACGGCGCGTAAAAGATGCACCCCCTCATTTTCAAAGGCATGTAAATAAATACCATTTAAATAATAACGGGTTTCTTCAGTGCTCATCGCAAATTTTGTACGATCAATAAGCCCACGCAAATCTGAAGAAGATATAGAAAATTCAGACGGTAATTCACCTGCGCCAATTTCCGGAAAATCGGCGATCGGCAAACAGCTTAATTTAAAATTGGAACGTCCTGCTTTAACGCTCATTGAATGACCATCAGGATCCAGAATAAAACTAACCGAAGATCCGTCGGGCAATTTACGAACAATGTCATGTAACATATGCGCCGGAACGGTTGTGGCGCCGGGCTGATCGATTTGCGCGGCAACCGCCTCATTAATCTCAAGATCCATATCCGTTGCGGCCAAGGCTAATACGCCGTCTTCAGCTTTCATTAATACATTGGAAAGGATCGGAACCGTGTTCCTCTTCTCTACAACCCCTTGAACATGGTTCACAGCTCTTAATAGAGCCGCGCGATCTATGCTAAATTTCATACCCTAATCCTACTCTCGAATCGTTTTCTATCATGGAATTAAGAGACTATAGCATAGATACACAGCCGAACAAGCGGGTTTTAGCCACTTATTAACAGGTGCCTTATCCTTTTAGGCTTCTCTGGATAACATCAACGTCCTGCGCGATCGTATCATCCAGATTCATCAGCTCTTCAATCTTTTTTACTGCATGCATCACCGTGGTGTGATCACGGCCGCCAAACTTACGTCCAATCTCAGGCAAGGAGCGCTGCGTCAATTGTTTTGCCAAATACATCGCGATTTGACGTGGTCTGGCAACGGCGCGTGCCCGGCGTGCAGAATGCATATCATCCATTTTTAATGAATAATGTTGAATCACTTTTTTCTGAATTTCATCGATTGTAATCCGGCGATCATGAGAACGTAGCAAATCATGCAACACATTTTGCGCCGTCTCTAACGTTACATCATGTCCGCACACATCCGCATGCGCAACCAAACGTGTCAAAGCGCCCTCTAGCTCGCGAATATTCGATGTAATTTTAAGCGCCAGAAATTCCAAAACACTTTGCGGCACATTGGCATCCATAAGGCTGCGCTTACGCTCCAAAATACCAAGGCGAAGCTCATATGTTGATGGCTGAATATCAGCAACCAAGCCCCATGCCAAACGGGAACGCAGACGCTCTTCTAATCCGGCCATATCTGACGGGGCGCGATCTGCTGAAATAATAATCTGTTTATTATTATCAATCAGAGCATTAAACGTATGGAAAAATTCTTCCTGCGTGGATTCTTTGCCCGCAATGAACTGGATATCATCCATCATCAAAACGTCAACAGAGCGGAAAAATTCTTTAAAACGCATGGTATCTTGCGCGCGCAATGCTTTGACAAACTGATACATAAATTTTTCTGCTGATAGATACAGCACGATTTTACTTGGATCGCGGCGGCGAATTTCCCAGGCAATCGCATGCATCAAATGGGTTTTACCAAGACCAACGCCGCCATATATATAAAGCGGGTTGAACGGCACGCTTATGCTTTCCGCAACGCGTTTTGCGGCGGAACATGCCAGCGCATTTGGCTCCCCAATGACAAAACTGTCAAACGTAAAGCGCGGATCAAGTGGAGAGAAAAATTCGTTAAACGGCCCTTCCTCTAAGTCTTTGGCGCGAAACGTAGAGGTAGATTCCTTGTGCTCTTCATCAATTACATTAACAACATCCGTTGCGGTAAAGCCCGATTGCGCCACGACAAATTCAATGCGCTGCAGATCGGCTTGTTCCTTGCGGCACATTTCTAAAATACGCAATGCATAATTATTTTGTATCCAATCACGAATAAAACGCGTCGGCACCGAGACTTCTAAGGTATTGTGATAATAAGCCTGTAATTGTAATGGTTTCAACCAACTGCGAAACACAGCTTCGCCAAATTCCTGGCGCATATCTTTATGAACACGGTCCCAAAGATCTTGAACTTCGCCTGTCGGAGCATAAGAATTGACACTCATATCAACATTCTTTTCATTTTCTCCAATGACTGTCAAAATTCTATCGGGTTGTTTCATACTTAGTGACTCCATATTTTAAATCTTTTTCTGTTCGACAACCCTGTAACGACCACGCAAGTTCGCTTTGCGAGAGTTTGCCTCTCGCTTATATTATTTTAATCTCTCGTTTTATTAGGGCGTTTCCCCCGTCCCTATTTATACGAAGTCATTCGTATAATTCTTGAAGAAATCAAAAACCAACGATGGTTTCTGCTCAAGAACAGCCCTTATTTATGTGCTGATAAAATCAGGTTACAACACGAGAGGAGGTAAGAGCAATAAGAAAAAAACGAGAACATTTAAAAAAGAAACAATCGTTCTTATAACAAATACAGGCACGAAAAATGAGCCATATAAACATTTATATAGCTCATAACACCGAAATTATAAGAAATATTATCCCGAAACTTTTAGTTTTTGGATGCGAGAAGATAAACGTGAAATCTTCCGTGACACAGTATTTTTATGATAAATACCCTTCGCAACGCCGCGCATCATTTCAGGTTGCGCATCTTTCAAAGCTGCTTGCGCATTCTCAGCATTGCCTTCTAACAAGGCCAATTCTACTTTTTTGATAAAAGTACGGATACGACCACGACGTGCGCCATTGATATCTTCACGTCTGTCATTACGACGAATTCTTTTCTTTGATGAGGCGTGGTTAGCCATGTCTGTAACTCCTAATTTTTATCTCGTCTCTTTCCCAGAGACTTGCTGTTATAGCGACATCTTAAGGCCATTGTCAAGAAAAGATCCACAGATATTTAAACTTTTTAAAGGGAGCATTTCCAAGACAATGTGCGGATAATAATCCTATTCACAATCCCCATTTATAAAAATACCATCCAAGCATCTATTTTCTCAATTAAATTACCTCATGCGCATATAAGCGTGACATTCTTTATTGGTGCATTTATCAAAATTAACGCCGCCTAGGTTGTATCAATTATTTTTGGCAATGCGGACAATAAAACGTCGAGCGCCCCGCCTGCACAATTCGATGAATTGTTTGCTCACACCCCCACGTCATACAATCCTGCCCCGCGCGCCCATAGACATTTAACGTTTGCTGAAAATATCCAAAGTCCCCATCCGGTAGGCGATGATCGCGCAACGTGCTCCCCCCTGCGGCAATTGCCTGCATTAAGACAATTTTGATTTGCTTTACAAATTCTTCCAGCTTGGCCTTAGAGACTTTCTGTGCTGACATGATCGGGGATATCCCTGCACGATACAACGCCTCACAGGCATAAATATTACCAACCCCCACCACCAGCCTCTGATCCATAATGGCAACCTTAATTGCAGACGATTTGTTTTTTAATTTTTCTCGCAGATAACCGGCATTAAAATCGTCCAATAACGGCTCCGGCCCCAAATGGCAGAAAGATTTATGAACAAGAAAATCCGTCTCCGCGACATCAAAAACCATTCCGAACCGCCGCGCATCATTCAAAATAATCCGATGCCCATCCGCCAAACCTAATTCAAAATGATCATGCTTTTCTGGGGGCGCATTTGACCCCGGCGCTAAAATTCTAATCCGCCCCGACATTCCCAAATGAATGACAAGAATATTATTCTCACTTAAATATATCAGAATATACTTTGCGCGCCGTTCCAGCTTTTTAATTTTGGCATGTTGTATACGCCCCGCCAGCCTATCGGGAAACGGAAATCGCAACCCCTTCTCGCCGCAATAGACTGATGCAATAACCTGCCCCTCCATCACAGGCGCAAGACCACGCATCACAGTTTCAACTTCGGGGAGTTCCGGCATATATCATATATAAGAAAAAAGCCGCTGAGATCCAGCGGCTTTTTGTATTTTTTGTATATGGGGTATGAGTCGCCTTAGAAGCCCATGCCGCCCATTCCGCCCATGCCACCCATTGGGTCCATGCCTGCGCCCATGCCGCCCATATCATTGGCAGCTTCTTTTTTCGGTGCTTCGGCAATCATGGCCTCTGTTGTAATCAGTAAAGATGCCACAGATGACGCATCCTGTAGAGCGGTACGAACCACTTTAGTTGGGTCAATAATTCCGGCTTTGGCCATATCGCAATATTCGTTGGTTTGTGCGTTAAAGCCAAAATTCTTGTCTTTTTGATCAAGAAGCTTACCAACAACGACCGAGCCTTCAGACCCCGCATTTTCTGCAATCTGACGAACCGGTGCTTGCATCGCGGTTAAGACAACATTAATGCCAACCTGTTGGTCATTATTGGCGCCTTTAAGGTCTTTTAATGCCTGTGATGCATAAAGAAGGGCAATACCGCCGCCTGGGACGATACCTTCTTCAACCGCAGCACGTGTCGCATGAAGCGCATCATCAACGCGGTCTTTCTTTTCTTTCACTTCAACCTCGGTTGCACCGCCAACACGAATAACTGCAACACCGCCTGACAATTTCGCCAAACGCTCTTGCAATTTCTCTTTATCGTAATCGGAAGATGTATCTTCGATCTGGTGCTTGATTTGACCGCAACGTGCTTCAATATTGGCTTTATCACCTGCGCCGTCGATGATGGTTGTATCATCTTTGGTAATGCGGACTTTTTCTGCCGTTCCCAACATTTCCAGACCAACATTTTCCAACTTGATGCCCATATCTTCGGAAACAAGTTCAGAACCAGTCACGATGGCCATATCTTCCATCATTGCCTTACGACGATCACCAAAACCTGGGGCTTTTACGGCCGCAACTTTTAGACCACCGCGCAATTTGTTCACAACCAATGTTGCCAATGCTTCGCCTTCAACATCTTCTGCAATGATCAATAGCGGACGACCGGATTGAACCACAGCTTCCAATACAGGTAGCATCGCCTGTAGGTTTGAGAGTTTTTTCTCATGAAGAAGAATATATGGTTTTTCCAGTTCGCAAACCATTTTCTCTGGGTTTGTGACGAAATATGGCGATAGGTAACCACGGTCAAACTGCATCCCTTCAACGGTTTCAAGCGTTGTTTCCATGGATTTGTTTTCTTCCACAGTGATCACGCCTTCATTACCAACAGCTTTCATAGCTTCCGCCATTTTGTCCGCGATATCTTCATCATAATTGGCTGAAACCAACGCAACATTACGGATCGCCGCATTATCTTTAACAGGTTTTGAAACCGCTTTGATTTCTTCAACCGCTTTGGCGACCGCAAGGTCTATTCCGCGTTTCAGATCCATCGGGTTCATACCCGCAGCAACCGCTTTTTGACCTTCACGAATAATAGTGCGGGCAATCACAGCCGTTGTCGTTGTACCATCGCCGGAAATGTCATTTTGCTTGGAGCAGATGTCTTTGATCATCTGCGCGCCCATATTTTCGAATTTGTTCTCAAATTCCATTTCTTTGGCAACGGTCACGCCGTCTTTGGTAATGCGCGGCGCGCCGAATGATTTTTCAATCAGAACGTTACGACCTTTTGGACCTAGCGTTACAGCAATCGCTCTAACGGCTTCTTCGGCGCCCTTTGCCATCAACTGACGGGCAGAGTTACCATGTTTGATTTCTTTCGCACTCATAGTGTATTCCTTTGTTTTATCTATATAAAATTAATATTATTCAGTTCGTTATTTTAAATGAACAGGGGGACTTAAGCCGCCTTATCCAAAACGCCCATGATGTCGGATTCTTTCATCACCAGAACATCCTGACCATCAATTGTGATCTCTGTTCCGGACCATTTCGAAAACAAAATGCGATCTCCGACTTTAACAGCCAGTGGACGGCTGTCACCGTTATCATTGATATAACCTGTCCCGATGGCGACAACTTCGCCCTCAGATGGCTTTTCTTTTGCTGAATCGGGAATGATAATTCCGCCGGCTGTTTTGGATTCTTCTTCAATGCGCTTTACAGCAACGCGGTCATGTAATGGATGAAACTTCATTGTCTCTACTCCTTCTTTCTTAGTTAAGGTTAAAAGCAAATCAAAAATCCCTTCTATGAAGCAGACTTTTTGATCCCTCCCCCAACGAAAGACTGTGCTTTCATTAAGCGAGTGATGTAGATATAGCGTAGGACTATGGCGATTTCAAGATTTTTAAAAGAAAAATTTTTCTATTGACCCGCCACACAAAAAATACGAAGTCTCGGACAGACTTTTCTAAAAATCCATGTTCATTTATGTCCATTCGTGGTTAAAAAAAGCATGGATATTGAAAAACTTCTTCAAAAAGATGTGCAGGAATTTATTCTTGAGCATAAGTCTGTGGATATAAAAGAATTAGCACTTAAGAAGCTTCCTTTTGCTGAGGAGCTTCGCAACGATATTTTACAACAAATTAAATCTCGCCAAAAAGCGCTACTAAAGCTACCAAATTGGGCGACTCGGGATGAGATAATATTCCCTAATTCTGATCTTGTAGAGCAATCTTCATCGGATATAACGGCCCGATATAAAAGCAAAATTTATCCACAAAGTACTTATCCCACAAATTTGTTCATTGACCTGACCGCAGGGCTGGGGAGTGATGCACTTGCCTTGTCAGAAGTATTCACTTCAGGTTATTGCATAGAGGCCGATCCGGTACATGCCGCCTGTCTGGAATATAATCTCAAAATCTTAAGTGATAAAAATATAATGATTACAAATGGGTATGCCGAAGATTTAATTGATAAATTGCCCAGTGCCGATTTCATCTATATCGACCCGCAACGGCGCATTGATACAAAAAAGCGGGGCATTTATGATTTAAGCCAGACCCTACCGAACATATTGGAATTATTACCAAAATTGCGGGATAAATCGCCCTGTATTATGGTCAAAACATCTCCTTTTTTAGATATCAGCGAGGCGATCAGACAATTAGGACAAGTCAATCAAGTTCACATCGTCGAGGCCGATGGGCAATGTAAGGAAGTTTTATACTTTATAGATGCCAAAGCGCCAAAAGATGCCCCCCTACTCACCGCCGCCATTTGTGAGAGCGGCCAAACGTATACCGCCCCTTTATCCCAAATGCAATATAATTTTGACACCTTCAGCGCGCCCCTCACCTATTTATATGAACCTGGCCCTGCTCTGATGAAATCAGGATTGCACCAATCCTATGCTTTAAAACACGATTTAAAAAAAATCGCGCCTATGACGCATTTATATACATCTGCGGAGGAAAAAAAGGATTATATGGGCCGTACGTTCAAAGTGATCGAGACACTACCCGTCAAAAAGCAAGCATTACAGTCACATTTACCCGATATGAAAGCAAATATCACAACGCGTCACTTCCCCATGAAGCCTGAAGATCTGCGCAAAAAGCTGGGAGTTAAAGATGGCGGCGATAAAACGATATTCGGCGGAACCCTCCAGAACGGCGAAAAAGCACTTATCCTATGCGAAACTATTTAAACCATCTTTTTGAGGCGCTTTTCATTCATAATAAACCTAATCATTCCAAAAACCTGAGATACCATTAATATTGAGCACATTATGATTGCGGGATATGAATGAATCAAAATGCCGTATATTAACCAGAATACAGGTGAAAATAGCATAATTGAGCGGCACTTAATAAAATCTTCGTGAAAATACATGGAGAGAGCAATCGACGTGCTCGCCAGAAAAGGTAAAAATCTTACCAATCCGCCTTCTACCGAGAAATAACATACATTAAATATAATTAAGATAGAGAGCGGAATAATATATTTTTTTGCATCCGGCCAAACAAATACTATCGCCAACGTACGAAAAGTGGCAATCGCTAGTGTAAATACGGCGCTGTACCCCTCTAATAGGGTGTAATGGACAATCCAAAAAATCTCTCCTACAGATCGAACAGCAAACATTTTCTTTTGTGAAAATATCTGATACGCGCCGACCGTGAAACCGAAAGCAACACAGCCAATTAACTGGGAAATAAAGAAAATATCCATATTCATACCCCTTATGTTTATATGAGCACCCCAGGATTTTCCATCATAAAGTAGAGATTTAGCAATTTATAAAGTTTTTATGGTATTATATAAGGTATAATAGCCTAAATACGGAGATGCCATGGCGAATTTGGAGATACAATTACAGGGGTTTCGATTAACCACCGCGCAGATTTATTATTTTCTTCCTGATTATCCGCGCCTCATCCAAGAATTTTTATGGCAGGATTACGATATCGCCCCCAAATTTCCAAAGCTCAACCAATTTCTTGATTTCTGGAAGAAAGATATCGAAGGCAACCTTCATTCGGTTTATGTTGCCGATCAAAAACTTTTAACCATGAGTGACATACAGCCGCGCTCAAAAGAAATCCCGATTTAACAATTTTATGCCTATTCAACGGCTTAAATTCGCGTTATCGTGTTAGATATGCGTACCCTATATCATTTATGGCTCCATCCTTTTTCACGCAAAGTGCGGATTGCGCTTGCGGAAAAGCGCCTTGATTTTGACCTGAAAATCGAGAAAATCTGGGAACGGCGCACTGAATTTTTGGCGATGAACCCAGCCGGTGATGTCCCGGTCATTATCGAACCTGACGGCACAACGCTCGCCAATTCCATGGTGATTTGCGAATATCTGGAAGAAGTCTACCCCGAAGTTAATCTGGTTGGCTCTGACCCCATTCAACGCGCGGAAACCCGCCGTCTGGTTGGTTGGTTTGATGTCAAATTCAACCGTGAAGTCACCGATAATTTAATTGGCGAAAAGCTGATGAAGCGTTTTTTAAAATTGGGAGAGCCCCATGGTCCCTCCATTCGCGCCGGTCATGCCAATATTCATTATCATCTCGATTATATCGGATTTTTGATGGAGCGCCGCAATTGGCTTGCCGGTGATTTTTTCTCGCTCGCCGATATTGCCGCCGCTGCGCACTTATCCGGCATTGATTATATCGGTGATGTCCCATGGGAGGAGCATCAAGCGGCACGTGAATGGTATGCGCGGGTCAAGTCACGCCCCAGCTTTAAACCACTTCTAGAAGACCGCATTCCGGGGTTTAACCCGGTTGATCATTATGAAGATGTTGATTTTTAATCATATTTTCGAAGATTTCTTGTAGTTTAGAATTTATTCATATAGATTTTTATGATGTCAAAATCTCTTTTCTGTTTCGGCTATGGTTATACTTGTGATTATTTGGGTCACGAACTAATGCCGCGCGCAGAGTGGAGCTTATCCGGCACAACCCGTGATCAGGAAAGGCGCGAAGTTTTAAAGCAGCGCGGCATAAAAACCCACATATTCGATTATCAAACCCCCCTTTCCAACCCGACTCAACGTCTTGCCGATGCCACCCATATTTTAATTTCAACGCCTCCGGATGATCAAGGTGATCCGACATTTTTAATGCATGAAGAAGATTTCCTACATTTAAAAAATCTCCAATGGCTTGGCTATCTCTCTGCTACCAACATATACGGCAACCGCGAAGGCGGATGGGTCACCGAAGAAGATGAACCACAACCGGGATCAAAACGTGGTTCACGTCGCCGCAGGGCAGAACGGCAATGGCAAAGATTTGCAGAAGATTATAATTTACCCCTTCATATTTTTCGCCTCTCCGGTATATACGGCCCTGGACGATCCGCACTTGATTCCGTCCGCGCAGGCGTAGCCCGCCGTATTAATAAACCGGGACAGGCCTTCAACCGCGTGCATGTGGAAGATATAGTTCAAGTCCTTATCGCCTCCATGGAAAACCCTGCGCCCGGTAATATTTATAATCTGGCCGATGATGAAGCCGCCCCCAGCCACGAAGTCATCACCTATGCCTGTCAATTGCTCAATATTAAACCACCGCCCATGATTGCCTATGAAGATGCCGATTTAGCACCGATCACACGCAGCTTCTACGAAGATAATAAACGGATTGATAACACAAAAATCAAAAAAGCGCTGGGCGTCACCTTGCGTTATCCCAACCACAGATTGGGCTTACAGGCTTGCTTAGAAGCTGAAAACCTTAATAATCATGGATTAAGATTATAACCTTTATGGGGCTTGTCTAACCCGATCTTAAAAAGCTGATGGCTCTCTCTCTTTCGAATAAATACAGTAAAATCTTCAAATTTTGTCCGCGCTCACTTTCCAATTTCGGATCTTTTTGCAAAATCAACTTTGCCTCATCGCGCGCCATTTCTAATAAATCTTTATGATCTTCCAAATTGGCAAGGCGAAATTTGGGAAGGCCGCTTTGTTTTGTCCCCAAAACATCGCCTGCACCGCGCAATTCTAAATCTTTTTCGGCAATCACAAAGCCATCTTCACTGGCACGCATAACACCTAAACGCTCTTTGGCTGTCTCTGATAATGGCCCCTGATAAATAAGAAAACAAAAGGATTGCGCCGCGCCGCGTCCAACACGCCCTCGTAATTGATGCAATTGTGACAACCCAAAACGCTCGGCATGTTCAATCACAATGATCGTGGCATTTGGCACATTAACACCGACCTCAATCACTGTTGTTGCCACCAGAATGGAAATATCTTTCGCGATAAAACGCTGCATAACCGCATCTTTTTCTTCCGCTTTCATGCGCCCATGTACCAGTCCCACTTTATCGCCAAAATAATTCTGTAATAATTGATGACGATCTTCTGCCGCCGCCAAATCTATTAATTCCGATTCCTCCACCAACGGGCAAACCCAGTAAATCTGCGTCCCTTTTTCAACTTCACGCTTTATGCCATCAATCACATTATGCAGATGGTCATTGGAAATCAGGCGCGTATCAACCGGCTTTCGCCCCGGCGGATTTTCATCCAACTTAGAAACCTCCATATCACCATAGGCCGTCAAAGTCAGCGTGCGCGGAATTGGCGTGGCCGTCATTACCAAAATATCAACGCCCTTCCCCTTATCTGATAATTTCAGGCGTTGATGCACGCCAAAACGATGCTGTTCATCAATCACAACCGCGCCCAAATTATGAAACTCAATCGTGTCTTGAAAAATCGCATGCGTACCAATAATAATTTGCGCCTCCCCGCTTGCGATCTGGCGCAATAATTCCGCCCGTTTTTTCCCCTTATCACGTCCGGTTATACAAACATAGGAAATACCAAGCGGATCTAACCACGCTTTAAACGTTTCTTCATGTTGACGCGCCAAAATCTCCGTCGGCGCCATGATTGCCCCTTGTAAATGATTTGATACGGCATTTAATAACGTCGCCGCCGCCACCACGGTTTTACCGCTGCCTACATCACCTTGTAACAATCGTAGCATGCGCATAGGCGCGGACATATCGGCATCTATATCCGCCAGAGACGTTTTCTGTGCGCCTGTTAACTCAAAAGGTAACGCGTCAAAAAAACGCATTCGCAGATCATGATCTATCGTCAGTGCCCGCCCCTTTTTGCGTGTCTGTGCCTGCCTTACCATTGCCAAAGCCAACTGATTCGCAAGGAGCTCATCATACGCCAATCGCCGTCTGGCGGGATATTCGGGCATAACGGCTTGTGATGTTTCCGGATGGTGCAAGCTATTAACGGCCTTTGCCCATTGCGGCCATGCCTCCCGCTTGATAATCCCGCCATCATGCCATTCCGGCAAATCAGGTATAATCTCAAGCGCGGCGCGCATCATTTTATTAACGCCTTTATTGGTCAACCCATCGGTCAACGGATATAGCGGCTCATAAATGGCAATCTTATCCAGTTCATCAATATTACCAATGGCATCGGGATGCACCATTTGAAAACTATCATTAAATTGCTCAATTTTTCCGCTTACCACTTTTTCCGCGCCTTCGGGAAATTGCGTCATAAGCCAGTCTGGACGTGCATTAAAAAATACCAGATTCAAGCTCCCCGTTTCATCTGTGCACCATACACGATACGGCATACCGCGCTTTACAGGACGAAAATGTTTTTGAACCGTAACGATAAATGTCGCAATTTGCCCTATCTGCGCCTCTGCAATTTTGGGTGTGCTGCGCCGATCAATGACATCAATCGGCAAATGCCACAACAAATCGAGAATTTTTTCCCCGCCGGTTAACTTCTCCAAACGCTTTAAATTACGTGGCCCCACACCGGGAAGTACATTTAACGCTCTGCATAACGGATCTAAAATAAAGGGACGCATTCTTCTTTATTACACTTTAGAAACATGCTTTGATAGGGGCATGGTTGAAAATGTAGATGACAGACGTAAACAACTTCGCTTCCGCTCTTGGCATCGCGGCACGCGGGAAATGGATTTACTTCTCGGCTCTTTTGCGGATCTGCACGTTTCAAAAATGAGTATAGCCGAGCTAGATGATTTCGCCGTTTTTTTGGAAATCGGCGACCCCCAGCTTTATAATTGGTATATGGGTAAGGAAAAAGTACCTGCATCCCTTGATACCCCCCTCATGAGCGCTTATTTGAAACATAAGCTTGCGTGAGAATTAACTCTATGCTTTAACACAAACCATCATGAATGCCGCAGAAAACCTAGATACGCCATCAACAGATAATATTATATTCGGCGCGCCGGAGGGGCAGGATGCCCGCCTTTTAATTGAAAAAGCCAAGATCGCCGCGCGGGATGATAAAATCCTGATTCACATTGCCATTGATGATACGCGCCTTGCCACATTAAAAGATTTGATCGCATTTTTTGACCCGTCTTGTAAAATAGTGACCTTTCCGGCGTGGGATTGCCTGCCCTATGACCGCGTCTCGCCCGGCTCTGATCTAATGGCGGAGCGTATTACATCCCTCTGTGTTCTAAATAGCTGGCAGGAAGAAAAAGAACGTCATACGCGCATTGTCCTGACTACTGTAAATGCTGCCTCACAACGTGTAACGCCCCCCGATAGCCTTGCTCAAAAGCATGTGAAGCTCAAAAAAGGCGCACGATTAAGCGAAAAAAAACTGGAACAGTTTTTAGGAATTAATGGCTATCAACGGACTGATACTGTCCGTGAGGCAGGCGAATACGCCATTCGCGGCGGCATAATTGATCTGTTTCCCGCGGGGCGTAAGCATCCGGTGCGGATTGATTTATTTGGCGACGAGATTGATTCTATTAAGGTCTTTAATGCCGAAACCCAAATCAGCCGTAAAGAAATCAAAAGCTTATCTCTGCTTCCCTCTAAAGAATATGCGATGGATGAGGAGAGCATAGCCCGTTTTCGCGCGCGGTATCGTGAAAATTTTGGGGTCAAACGCGAGAATGACCCACTCTATGAGAGCATCACCGCAGGCCGCCGTTATAATGGTATGGAGCATTGGTTACCGCTATTTTATGATCATATGGCAACCCTTTTTGACTATAGCAATGACCCGATATTGACGTTTGACCAAAATGTTGTCCAGGCCTTTGAAGAGCGCCTGATGCAAATTAAAGATTTCTATCAGGCACGAAAAACATTAGAAGCAAGCCAGAGCCAAAAAAAATCCAAAGATGTCAGCTTATCCGGCGCAACCTATCACCCCCTCCCGCCCGATAGTTTATATTTAAGCAAAGCCGAATGGGAGCAAGCGACTAAAAAAGCCGCTATATTCTCTCCCTTCCCTGCTCAAAATAATCATATCGGTGCCAAAAAAGGGCGTGACTTTGCTGACATTCGCGCCCTACCAGATGGGGATGTATTTGCAGAATTACAATCATACATCCGCCCGCATCAGAGCGATAAAAAATGTATTATCGCCGCCTCCTCCGAAGGTTCACGAGAGCGCTTAACCGGATTAATGCAAGGCGCCGGATTTTCAGAACTGAAAAAAATCACTGATTTTGATGAGGCAAAGAAACTAAAAACCGGACAAATAGGTATGGCGCTGCTTGATTTAGCGCATGGTTTTGTCGCACAGGATTTAATGGTCGTTTGTGAGCAAGATATCCTTGGGGATCGGCTGGCTCGTAAATCAAAGGGACGAAAAAAAGCAGATAATTTCCTCCGTGAAGTCTCCTCTCTAAATGAAGGTGATTTGGTGGTTCATATTGAACACGGCGTCGGCCGTTTTGTAGGATTGGAAACATTAAGCGCGGCAAATACGCTTCATGATTGTCTCAAAATTATTTATGCCGGTGATGATAAATTGTATGTCCCCGTGGAAAATATCGAGGTGCTATCTCGCTTCGGCAGTGATGAAGGAACATCGCAACTGGACAAACTCGGCGGCACAAACTGGCAGGCACGAAAAAGCCGCGTCAAAAAAGATTTGATGCGAATTGCGTCAAAATTGCTCGATATTGCCGCGGCGCGCACCTTACAAAAAAGCGACCCTTTGCAATTAGAGCCTGCGGAATATGATAAATTTGCCGCACGCTTTCCCTATACCGAAACCGATGATCAAGCACGTAGCATTGAGTCGGTTCTGGAGGATTTGGCCAAAGATTACCCAATGGATCGTCTGGTCTGCGGTGATGTGGGCTTTGGTAAAACCGAAGTGGCCATTCGCGCGGCCTATGTTGCGGCAAAGGCCGGTGCGCAAGTGGCATTGGCGGTGCCGACGACTCTTCTGGCGCGTCAGCATTTTGCAAACTTCCAAGAACGCTTCAAACATACCGGCCTGCGCGTTGCCCAACTCTCCCGTATGGTGGATGCAAAAGAAACTAAACTCGTTAAAGATGGTCTTGCCAATGGCTCTATTCATATCGTCATCGGCACACATGCCTTATTTTCCAATGACGTGACATACTCCCATCTTGGATTGCTGATTATTGACGAAGAACAACGTTTCGGCGTTAAACAAAAGGAACGCCTAAAACAGCTCAAAAGCAATATTCATGTGTTAACTTTAACCGCAACCCCGATCCCGCGCACCTTGCAAATGTCACTGACCGGCGTGCGAGAGTTATCCCTGATTACCACGCCGCCAATTGACCGTCTGGCAATCCGTACTTTTGTGACCCCTTATGACCCGATGGTGATCCGCGAGGCGTTATTGCGTGAACATTATCGCGGCGGACAAAGTTTTTATGTCTGCCCGCGCATTAAGGATATGGCCGATTTAGAAGAACAGATAAAGGCCTTAGTTCCCGAAATCCGCGTGATCTCTGCTCATGGTCAAATGACCCCAACCGAACTTGATCAACGCATGACGGCATTTTTTGAACGGCAATATGATATTTTGCTCGCCACAAATATTATCGAAAGCGGCATTGATATCCCCTCCGCCAATACCATGATTGTGCATAATGCCGATATGTTCGGCCTTGCTCAACTTTATCAAATTCGTGGGCGTATCGGGCGCTCTAAACAGCGTGCTTACGCATACTTAACCTTTAATCCTTCAAAAAAGCTAACCGATCAGGGACAAAAACGTCTGGAGGTTATCTCCACCCTTGATACACTCGGAGCAGGATTCCAGCTTGCCTCCCATGATATGGATATCCGCGGTGCGGGTAACTTACTAGGTGAGGAGCAATCCGGGCATATTCGCGAAATTGGCGTGGAGCTATATCAACAAATGTTAGAGGAGGCCGTCGCCGCCGCCAAGCAGGGAATTGACCTCAGCAATGATGATCTGCTCAAAAACATGCCTTATTCACCGCAGATCAATCTGGGCACGTCTGTATTAATTCCTGAAACCTATGTGACCGATTTGGGCGTGCGGATGACCCTGTACAGGCGCTTACCGGATTTAAAAGATGCTGAGGAAGTCGAGCGTTTCGCCGCCGAAATGATTGACCGTTTTGGCAAATTACCAATCGAGGTTGAGAACCTGCTAGATATCGTCAAAATCAAACAAACATGTCTGAAAGCAGGCATTGACCGCGTGGATGCCGGGCCAAAAGGCGTCGTCTTTGGTTTTCATCATGACACCCCGCCAAACCTGCAAGGGTTTGTGCAATGGGTCACCGCTCAAAAGGGCAAAGCAAAACTGCGCCCCGATCAAAAAATATCTCTTCCCGCCAATTGGGAAGACGTGACACAGCGTGTGCGCGGTGTTAAAAGAATTGTGAAAGAATTAGCGGAGCTGACACCATGACCTATAATTTAACCCCTTATGCCGATTATGTTTTAAATGACACAGAAGGTTTTGGCTTTCCGAATTATTATAAAGGAAAAGTCCGCGATAATTACGACCTGGCGAATAATCAACGTTTATTAATTACCAGTGACCGCTTCAGCGCGTTTGACCAAATTTTAACAACAATTCCATTAAAGGGGCAAGTCCTGACCCAAACGGCGCGGTTCTGGTTTGAACAGACTCATGATATCTGCAAAAATCACGTTATCTCTTATCCTGATCCGAATGCCGTCTTGTGCAAAAAATTGGAAATCCTCCCCATTGAAATGGTGGTGCGCGATTATATGACGGGCACGACCATTACCTCGATTTGGCCCAAATATAAAAACGGAGAGCGTCATATGTATGGCTATGACTTCCCCGAGGGTCTGCGGCAGAATGAAAAACTGCCGGAAACTATTTTAACCCCCACCACCAAAGGCACAGGCAAGGGCGGGGACTTACCGATTTCTGCCGCCGAAATTATCTCAGGCAATATCGTTTCACAAAAAATCTGGAATGACGTTGCCGAAATTTCTTTAGCCTTATTCGCCAGAGGCCGCGAAATGGCGGCAAAAAACGGCTTAATTTTGGTTGATACAAAATATGAATTTGGTTTGGATAAAAAAGGCAATGTGGTGCTCGCCGATGAAATTCATACCCCCGATAGCAGCCGTTACTGGTTTACGGATGAATATCCTGACAGTTTTGCAAAGGGCACACCGCCGCGTTGCTTTGATAAAGATTTTATTCGTCGCTGGGTGGTGTCGCAATGCGACCCCTATAAAGATACGATTCCAAAAATCCCCGATGATGTGCGCCTTCAAACCACAGACATATATGTGCAAGCCTATGAAATGATCACAGGCCATGCCTTTGAGTTTCCTGATGTAAGCCTTAACCCCGAAAAACGAGTTTATGAGGCGGTGAAAGGGCTGTTTTAATTAAGCCACTTCTTCCATTAATTGCGCTTTGGCAACGGCCATAAACTCGGCCATTTTGGCATTAATATCTGCATCTGAAATCCCCAAATCGTGATCATCAATATCGGAGCGGACATACCGAATAACATCATCAAAACCGGCTTCATCCAGATTGGCACCAACCACGCCCTTGGCGTAGGCATCGGCATCTGCGCCAATGATACCTAGTTCGCCGGCTAGCCATAGACCGAATAGCTTGCATGCGCGCGCTTCCGCCTTGAACATCATTTCCGCGTCATGCGCATATTTATTTTCAAATGCGGTTTCACGATCTTTAAAATCTGACATGTATCTCTTTCCTTAAAAAGTTATGGATGATACTTACATTTATACAGGGAAGAATTGCTTTTCAAGTCATTGATGGTTATAAATCGAAAGAATATAAGTGATTTATCAGAAAGACGCGCATGGCACGACGCAAAATGCTTTATGACGGCAAAGGCAAAACGATTTTCGAAGGACCTGAAATCGGCACAGTCATCCAATATTTTAAAGATGACGCAACCGCTTACGATAAACAAAAGCAAGCGATTCTACCGGGAAAAGGTGTTTTGAATAACCGGATTTCCGCCTATATCATGACGCGGCTGGAAAATATGGGCATTCCGACTCATTTTTTGAAATCTTTAAATATGCGCGAGCAATTGGTGCGCGAGGTGGAGATTATCCCCCTTGAAGTCATTGTGCGTAATGTCGCCGCCGGCAATTTATGTACCCGTTTAAATATTAAGGAAGGCACAGTCCTACCCCGTCCGATTATTGAATTTAATTTGAAAAATGATGATTTGGGCAATCCGATGGTCACCGAAGACCAGATTTTCGCCTTTGGCTGGGCCGATCCTTATGAATTGGAAGAAATGATGGCGATGAGCTGGCGAATCAATGATTTTCTCAGCGGTCTGTTCGCCGGAATCGGGCTGCGCCTAGTTGATTTTAAAGTGGAATATGGACGCCTATTCGGAGAAATGGGCGAGCTATATTTGCTTCTCGCTGATGAGATATCCCCCGATAATTGCCGCCTATGGGATTTAAAAACCGGCGAAAAAATGGATCGTGATCGTTTTATTGAAGATCTCGGCGGATTAGTTGAAGCTTATGAAAGAGTCGCCCAGCGTCTGGGAATTGTTCCCGAAGGCGGCATTATAAAAGGCGGCAGCGTCAATGAACAACTCGCCGAAGGGTTAGAGGAAATCGAAAATGAACTCGCCCGCCAAAGAAAATTAAAAGGTATCAAACGCACCAATCCGACCAACCCTCGGAAGATATAAAAAAGGAAATACTATGAAAACATCTGTCACCGTTACACTAAAAAAAGGCGTTCTTGACCCGCAAGGTAAGGCAATCGAAGGCGCACTACATTCTCTTGGCTTTGAAGGCGCGGAAAATGTGAATGTCGGTAAGCTTATCACGCTTGACCTGCCGGATGGCACATCCCAAGAGCAAATCAAAGATATGTGCGAAAAGCTACTTTCTAATCCGGTAATTGAAGATTATGAGATTAAAATTTTGAATTAAATAACGATCCATTCCACGGCAAATGCGGAATGGAATGTTTTTGTCATTCTTACTATCTAAATAATAAACTGCTCTCTCAAAATCCGCTCACTCAGCGCATGATCAGGGTCAAACATCAGGGTTTTCTTAATGCCCTCTGATTGACGGATGGAAACTTTAACGACATCGCGGAATTCTTTGAAATCCGCTGTGGCACTGACGGGGCGATGACCCGGCTCGATAATTTCAATATCAATAGTCACGCTCTGCGGTAACAATGCGCCCTTCCATCGGCGGGGTCGAAAGGCGCTGATCGGGGTTAACGCATTAACATTGGCGCTAAGGGGCAAAATTGGTCCGCCTGCAGAAAAATTATAGGCTGTGCTACCTGCGGGTGTGGCAACCATCACCCCATCACAAACCAGCTCTGGGATACGTTCCTCACCATTCACAAAAATCTTCATTTTTGCAGCCTGACGCTGTTCACGGAATAATGATACTTCATTAAATGCAACCGCTTCATAGGTTTTGCCATATTTGTCGGTTGCTTCCATTTTTAACGAATAGATATCCGTCAACATGGCCTTTTCCATACGCGCAGGCAGATGATCAAATTCATCAACCCTTACCGGATTCATCATAAAGCCAACTGATCCGTAATTTAATCCATAAAGTGGAATATTGATGTTAAGGCTGTCATGCAATGCCTCCAACATTGAGCCATCCCCCCCCAACACAAGAACAGCATCAGCGTCTTCAATGGAATGATTACCATAAATTTCAATCAGCTTTTTTTTCGCTGTCAGCGCTTTTTTGGAAGAAGACGACCAAAATGTAAATTTATTCATGGCTTTATCATACATGGGCTTTGCCTTCAGGGGAATTCCCTTTATGTATTAGGGTAGGAAAAAAATAATCGACATATTGTGGCTCATATTCAAAAACTAACATTGCAGAATTTTCGCTCTTACGAAACGCAGGTTTTGGAATTGCCAAAAAAGACGCATATCGTTCTGAACGGAGAGAATGGCGCGGGTAAAACCAATATTTTGGAGGCTCTATCCCTCCTGGCACCGGGGCGCGGGCTACGTAATGCCAAAATTTCCGATATTCAAAACCGCGCGCATCTGGGCGGAGCGCCATGGGTCATGTCTTGCAATTTGGACACTGATTATGGAATTATCCCCATCGGCACAAAATATGACCGCGACAAAGAAAAACGCCTGATTAAAATTAATGGCCAGATTATCCGCGCGCAAAGTGAATTGGCACAATGGTTATCCTGTCTATGGCTAACCCCGCAAATGGATCGGTTGTTTTTGGATGATAAATCCGCACGGCGCCGTTTTTTTGATCGTCTTGTTTTCACTTTTGACCCGGGTCATATCGGACGATTGACCCGCTATGAAAATGCCACAAGACAGCGTTTAAAATTATTAAAAGACGGCCAAATGGAAGATAGCTGGCTATCCGGCCTTGAATCTCAAATGGCGGAAACCGGTATTGCCATTTGCGCCTCTCGCCACTTATTTTGTCAAAAATTACAAAATGCCTATCAGAATGCGACGGATGATGAAAAAAACAACTTTCCCTCTGCCCGCCTTAGCATTATCGGAGACATCGAAAATAAATTTAATAATATCAGTGCACTAGATGCCGAAGATCATTTTAAAAAACATCTGTCTAACTCAAGAAAAGCAGATCAAAATAGCGGTATGACCAATTATGGGCCACATCGCAGCGATTTTTCCGTTACCTATATAGAAAAAAATATGCCCGCAGCTGAAAGCTCGACAGGCGAACAAAAAGCGTTATTAATCGGTATCATTCTGGCACATGCCAGATTATTAAAAGAAGAACATAATCAGGCCCCCATCTTATTACTTGATGAAATTGTGGCTCATCTTGACCCAAATCGGCGGCGGATTTTGGCCGAAATTTTGGCTAATTATTCTTCACAAATATGGATGACCGGCACCGACCAAAACCTGTTCGAGCACTTTCAAACTCAGAGCTCTTTCTTTTCGGTTTCTGAGTCCAACTTATCTATCGCCTCTTGAGTCATCATCTCACGGTCAGGCGGAGCTATAATTCCGGCAGATACGACCAATTTAATTCCCTCCTCAACCGTCATATTTAAAAAATGTGCATCTTTTTTTGGCACGAATAATAAAAAGCCAGATGTCGGGTTCGGCGTTGTCGGCACAAATACATTGATCGTTTCCTCATCGGTAATTCTTTGTACCTCACCTTGTGTGGTGTTGGTTACGAACGCAATCGACCAAATTCCCTTACGGGGATATTCTAAAAGAACCACATCACGAAATGCCTGTGATTGGCTGGCCATGATGGTTTCTGCAATCTGTTTAATGGCGCTGTAAATATGGCGTATGACGGGCACGCGGCTCATGACGTATTCATATAAATTGATAACCATGCGCCCCAGAAAATTTCGCGCAAACCAGCCAACAAAAATAAAGAATACAATCGATATGATCAGACCAAATCCCGGTACGTAAACCGGCAAGTAATAATCGGGGCTATATTCATCGGGAAGGATTTTACGCACCTGATTATCCATAAATTGGAGAAAAATCCACACCAAATAAATCGTTAGCCCCAATGGCGCGGTAACCAATATTCCCGCAAACAAGTAATTACGTAAACGTCCCGCTAGAGAAAGCTTTTTGAATTCAATTTCTTCATCGCTCAAATGCGGCCGTAATTGTTCTAAAATTGTTTTCATCCCTTTTTTTTCATCGCCCATAATAAAAACTCTTGTTTTCTTGTTGGTATATGTCTTTAAATCAGGGTTCATGATAAACGTCAATTCAGAAGAATTTCCAAAAGACCAAAACCTCCTAAATATTATCGGGGATAATTCCTTTGCCCTGATTGAGCGCGATGGCATTGTCTCAATAATTATCGGTGAAATTGCCCATTTGCATTCTCTTTCTGATTTGGAGCAACATGCAGAAGATACGAAGCGTCCCATTGCATTCGCTCTGCCTTTTCGGGTTATAAAAGAGCGTGGCTTTGACTCGCAAGGTGATGAGCCCATCCTTGCCATAACCGGCACACAAATCTATCACGCCGCCATGGATACATTTCGTGATTTTCTTCCTGATCATCCTTTAATGTTATCAAAGGATATCACCGCCTCCATGAGCGATGCCAAATATGCCGCAATGGTAAAGTCATTTCAAACTCAAGAAATTGAAGGCGGGCATTGTTCCCAATCTACATTATCGCGAAAATTCGAGGGACAGATTGATGCTTTCTCTCTCCAGCATGCTTTAAGCTTATACCGCACAATTTTATTCCCTCAGGGGCAATACATGACCGTGCTAATATGTGATCGCTCTCAAGATCCGGATCATCCCCATTGTATTATTGGCGCAACGCCGGAACGTCACTTAACCGTGACCAAAGACCATGCCTTAATGATCCCGATTGCGGGCACATTGCGTAAGGAGGATCGTGATACATTCGAGCAGCGCCTTAATAATTTCGTAAATGACCCAAAAGAGATTAATGAGCTGTTTCAAGTTGTCGATGAAGAGTTAAAAATGATGGGGCGCATCTGTCCCGAAGGCGGCACAATAAAAGGACCGTTCTTGCGAGAGATCGGCAGCGTTATTCACACCGAATATGAACTATACGGTAATCGCGGACTTAATCCGATTGATGCGTTACGTTTAACACTGCATGCCCCCACTGTTGTCGGCGGCCCTATGGAAAGCGCGGCAAGAATTATTGCCAAATACGAGCCGTGCTCACGTCGTTATTATGGCGGAGAGATTGGTATTTATATCCCCGCCAGCGCATCTAGCCTCAACATATCTGAGATTGATTGCGCCATTGCGCTGCGATGCGGAGAATTTTTTCCTAATGGTGACTTTGCCATACAGGCGGGCGGCGGATTGGTTCGCGATTCTGACCCTATATCAGAGGCGCATGAAAGCCGTGCTAAGGCTATGGGATTAATGGCATTTTTGTTAAATGAACCAAAAATGAACGCCCCATTCTTAACCGATGACTTACGCCACAAGATTACTCCCGATCTTAATAAGCGTAATCAATCTCTTTCTAAATTCTGGATGGAGAATCAAGAACAATTATGGCGGCAGGGCGCGGATAAAAATGCAGGAACGTCTATCCTGATTATCAATAATGAAGATGATTTTGCTTACATGATTGCCCATGTTTGCCGCGGGCTTGGGTATCAGGTTACGGTGATTGATACATTTGCCATGCAATCGCTCATGATCACAGAAGATATAGTTATATTGGGACCGGGACCCGGTGATCCGAATGATCAAGATCACAAAAGAATGATCCACCTACGTGCCTTAACCGAGGCTCTATTGGTTGAAAAAAAACCTATATTAGGCATTTGTTTGGGTCATCAAATGTTGTGTCATTGTTTGGGTTATCAGGTCAAAAGACAAACATCATCAACACAAGGCATGCAACGCCCGATTAGAATATTTTCCGAACAGCATAAGCTCGGCTTTTACAATTCATTTGCGCCAATTCTGCACCCTATTATGGAACCGCCGGATGATATTCATGTGGATCTGGACGATGAAGAGCGCATTATCGCGATATCAGGGCCCCATTATAAGGGGTTTCAGTTTCACCCTGAATCAATCATGTCCGAAACAGGCATTGATTTGGTTAAATGCGCACTCAACGAATTGAGAACCTAAAATTTTTCAAACCATTGATAAGATAATTCCAAAACGTCATTCAATGTATTGCCGCGATAAAAACAATGATCCGCACCTTTAATAATATGACGTTCATTCATCGCATGTCCCGCGCTGTGCCATGAATATTTATCATCCACATAGATGCAATCTTCTGCCGTGAGCACCTGTATAGGGACGCCGGAGAGAGATTTTGAAAGCGAAAGACACTCTTTGGCATCGTAGCGCGTTAGTGCTTCATGCATGAATGCTTTTCCAAGAATTTTATCGATGGCTCCGGACCAAATGATGAAATCATCTTGATAAACAAAATCACTTCTATCTTTAAATAGCTTTGGAAAATCAAAAGACGGATCCCATAATGACAGTGCCGCCGCCTTTTCAGGTTGCGCGGTCATGATTGTCGGGCCGCCATAGGAATGACCCGCAATATACAGCTTACTATAAATGTTGGCTTTATGCGCCAACACCGCATTTAAATCAGCTGCATGAGTTTGCAGGGTGCAATTCTTTATGTTCCGCCCTTGGTTTTCTGATGAATATAAATGAAAACGAATGACATCATACCCCTTGGATACAAAAAAATTTGCCGCCGTTTTTATATGATATTCATTGGCGTGTCCGGAGAGCCCATGAACCAAAACCAGGCATTTATCGGCGTGACCCTGATGGCTTGCAAGATCAGAAATACCATAGATTTTATAGCCATCATCGGTATCAATCGCCCATTCTTCCTGACGCATAAGATTTTATGCCTTCTTCTTGACCTTGTCATTGGCAGGTTCAGCCGATGCGGAAAGATCGGCGCTATCATCGTCACTATCTGGTCCCGCCAACATTTGGTCGGCAACAACACCAGATTCATTGCGAATTTTTTGCTCCAAAACCTTCATCATATCGGGGTTATCCAGTAAATATTTCTTCGCATTTTCGCGTCCCTGCCCAATACGCTCCCCTTCAGCAGAGAACCATGATCCTGATTTTTCAACCAATCCCGCAGCCACACCTAAATCGAGTATTTCTCCGGTTTTTGAAATGCCTTGCCCATACATGATATCAAATTCCACCTGACGGAAGGGCGGCGCCATCTTATTTTTCACAACTTTCACACGTGTTTGGTTGCCGACGATCTCTTCTTTATCTTTAATTTGTCCGATCCGGCGAATATCCATACGCACAGAGGCGTAAAATTTCAATGCATTCCCGCCTGTTGTTGTTTCGGGAGACCCGAACATGACCCCGATCTTCATCCGAATCTGGTTGATGAAAATCACAACGGTACGTGATTTAGAAATGGATCCGGTCAATTTACGAAGCGCCTGAGACATTAATCGTGCCTGCAAGCCCATGTGAGAATCCCCCATATCCCCCTCTAATTCAGCGCGTGGCACGAGAGCCGCCACAGAATCGACAACCAAAACATCCAATGCATTGGAACGCACCAACGTATCCGCAATTTCCAGTGCTTGCTCACCCGCATCAGGTTGAGAAATCAGGAGGTTGTCGATATCACAGCCCAGCTTTTTCGCATAGCCAGGATCAAGGGCGTGTTCAGCATCCACAATCGCGCATGTGCCGCCATTTTTTTGGGCTTCGGCAATAATATGTAAGGCCAGTGTAGTTTTACCGGAGCTTTCCGGTCCATAAATTTCAACGATACGCCCACGTGGCACCCCGCCAATTCCAAGGGCAATATCAAGCCCAAGAGATCCCGTTGAAATGGCCTCCACCTGCATTGGGCTTGTGCCATCACCATTCAGGCGCATCACAGAGCCCTTACCAAAGGAGCGTTCAATCTGTGCCAAAGCAGCGTCCAACGCTTTTTGCTTATCACCTGAGACGGCGTTATTATTACTCATGCTATATTTTCCTTTTTCTATATTATCTCACATTACTCGCACGATTCGGGGGGTTCTGTAAACCAAAGCGGCGGCGATTACATTATTTGTTCCGCAAATGTTTCACGCGAAACATTTCATGAACATCCCTATTGTACGTGTTTTGTTCCATATGTAAAGGGGGGTGCATAAAAAAAGTTTTAGCCCAGCCAAATATATGTAGCGATGACTAAATATCAGTCTTGATGCGCCAAAATATCAATATTAATGGCAATTGTACGGCTGACCCATTCTGCTGACTCATCCGACTTCTTGCCGATATCAAAGGCAAGACGGTCTATTGGCACGTCTGCTTTTACACTGAGCGGCGAATTATTAAGATCACTTATTTCGAAATCAAATGAAACGCTTTGCACCACGTCACGCAAGGTCAAATCACCCGTTAGCTCATAAACCCCGTCCTCTTTTTTTCGAAAGGACCTTGATGTAAACTTACCTTCCGGATATTCCTTTATATTAAACCAGTCGGATTTCGGGAGCGTGCCGTCATACATGGCGTTGCCGGTTTTAGCCGAAGATAGATCGAAAATAATATTGGCATGAGACTGCGCTAAATTTTCAGGATCGAAGGAAATATCCGCCTGCCATTTTTCAAACTGTCCTGTAAAATCATTACCGGCATGTTGACCCGTAAATGACACTTTGCTGTTCTGATAATCCACAACATAGTCAGCGGCAAAAACCGGCACAGAAAATAAGTATGTGAGAATAATCAAGGTGTAAAAACGTATCATCATAGCTATCCTTTGCTGTTCCACCACATCCGCCGTAGTAAGTTTTCATGATCATAGACGGCATGTTTAATGACCGCGCCAATATGACCCGCAATCAGAATACCAAACATAATCGTTAATATAAAATGCGCCTCCTCGGCTATTTCATGAATGGTCTCATTGCCTTCAACGCCCGGGAAATGCGGCCATTCAAATAAATTAAAAACAATAGTAGGCAGCCCATAGACGCTGGAAGAGACATATAGCCAGCCGGATAAAGGCGTTAAAAACATAACAGCATAAAGGGCATAATGCCCCGCCTTTGCGGCTAGCTTTTCCCAAGGGGCGAGATTATCAGGTAATTTGGGGATTACACTAATAAGACGCCAAGATATACGTAAGAAAGACGCCAATAACAACAGAATGCCACCAGACTTATGCCATTGATATAGTTGGAATTTAAAGGATTTATCCAACTCGAAATAGGTCATGGCGACCCCGCTGCCAAGCATTACCAAAAAGGCAATTGCCATCGTCCAGTGCAGGATAATGGCAATGCTGTTATAGCGATCATGTGTGACAGCCAAATTAGGAATCCATGTCTTTATTGAATTCAGTTTCAATTATAATGTCAACGTTATCGCCAATCGCCGGTACATAGGTATCCAGCCCCCATTCGCTTCGTTTTATAGACGTTGTCGCAGAAAAACCGAGAGCCGGAATGCCCGCGAACGGTTTTTGTTTAAATGCCCCGTTAAATGTCACATCCAAGGTCACCCGCTTTGTCACCCCTAAAAATGTTAAATCACCTGTAACGGTTCCAGTTTGATCATCGTTCATCGTCATAGACTTTGATTTGAAGCTGATTTGGCCATATTCGTTACCATTTAACCAATCAGTTCCTGTCGAAAGTTCTTTATCAAAATCTTTCTTTTCGGCATTTGGATAGTCGGTTTTGATAGATAGCGGATTAACGCTTACCTTCAATGTGCTTTTGGTCGGATCTTCAGGATTAAAAATTAAATCCGCATCAAAATCCGTAAAGCGCGCCGTATAATTTGACAGCCCCATATGGGACACTTTCCACGTTAAACTGGCATGAGTTTTATCCAAAGAATAATTTCCCGCCGGCATTTCGGCATAGGGGGTCATCTGATTATCTTGGGCGTAAGTCGCGCTAAACGGCAATAGAAATGTAAATGCAGTGGTGAGGAGGAGTTTTTTCATTTGAGAATAGTCCTTATTGAAATTTATACTCCTTTTAATCTACGCCAAGATAAAGATCTTTCAAGAGCGGATTGTCATGTACCTAAATCAAAATTTGCATCAGGGATGAATGTTTCCAAAATGGTTGTTTCGTCATTGCCTATTCTCAGCTCAACCTGACGCGGCACATGACGCGAGCATAAACTTGTGAAAGCGACAGATAAATCTTCGCGCGCCTTTAGGATTTTATCTTTAAAACTGACTTCCGACGAAACGGGATCAAATAATAGGGTTACGTTATCGTCATTAAAGATAGCGCCTGCCTTGTATTTCATAAAATTGATCATTATCAGACCCGCGCGATCCGCGTATTTTTCACGCTGGATTCCGCCGCCGCCAATACAGGAATGGTCGCCATCAAAGGGAATAATCGTATGGTCAATATCATAATGCGGAGGGAATTCCATTTCCAAATGTTTATACAGTCCGCGCGTTTCATCTTTGGCAATAATCTCCGTACAAGAGCGCGTGCCGCGCGGCAATTTAGAATTATGAAGTTCGAGCGGGCTTTGCGCCTGCGCGGCGTTATTGAACGGCTCAAAGGCTGTATTATTTACAAATGAGGCCACGGGATCAAAAGCAAATAAATGAAATTCAGGTTGCCGCGTTAAGCTGTTTTCGGCGCGGAAGGCCTCCATGTCATATGCTGATGGCTTTGAATGAGAGAGGTAAATCTCTTCATAAATCTGTTTTACAACGGACATTTTTTCCGCGCATGTTAGCGCTTCCTTGTCCTGTTGCTTTGCAAGCTTTGTAAAATCAATTATTCCGGCCTTATGAAGCATCTTTTCCAAGACTAAGCCAATCACAAAGCCTCTACTGAAACCAACAATCGATACTTTAGGTGCAACTTCAGTCTGTTCGTTAGCAAAATCACAAACATCTATATAGGATTGAAATAAAAGATCATGCGCGCCATATCCCCGCACTTGTGACATTGTTCTATGAAGAATTGTTCGTCCGGAAGATCCTATACCGGGATAATAAATCGGGCGTTGTATGCCATCAGACTCATTTTCAATACTAGCCAAAGATTCATAAATCTTTCGACAATTCGATTTTGTATGTTCTTCCGCATGACGTCCTGTGCCGTCAAACAGAAGAATAAGATGAGCCTCCACCATCTTATGCCCTCTTTAAGATTAAATCTCGCAAACCTTATGACAGAGTATGATCGATTCGTCTATATAAAAACGCCCTTAATTACGTAATGGCTTACCTTTTTCCAACATATGTTCAATACGCTCTAAGGTACCTTTATTATGCAGCAGGGCCATGAACTGATCGCGTTCCAGTTTCAGCAGATCATCTTCGGATATTGGCGTTGTCCAATCGGCCTTTTCACCGCCGGATAAGACTTTTGCCAAATGATCCGACACGACAATGTCATAATCCGTGGCTTTGCCGTTTTTGTGCAGATCAGATACCGCAAGGTTCAATGCCATTTTCCCGCTCTCACCCGGCAGTCGGATATCAGTGCGTTTTTCAGGCGCCTGATAACCTTTTGCCATTTCTAAAGCGCGCTTTTTGGCATCATATAATAAGCGATCACGATTCATGGTGATCCCATCCGAATCACGGAAATATCCTATTTTTTGCGCCTCCGGGGCGGATTTGGCAACCGTTGCCACACCGATTAACTCAAATGCCTTGCGCACTGCGCCCATTGGGGTGGTATCAGGGGAAAACCATTGCGGATTATGCTGCGCCTTTTCACGTTCTTGAAAGCGCAATATCATTTCCTTGCAACCGCCCCAGCCAGGGATCACACCGACCCCAACCTCGACTAAACCGCAATAAGTTTCTGAATGCGCCTGCACCGCATCAGCGTTTAGCAAAATCTCACAGCCGCCGCCAAAGGCAAAGCCACTCGGGGCGGAAACCACGGGAAAAGGCGCGAATTTAAGGCCGGTAAATATTTTCTGGCCGCGATCAATAAAGTCCTGCACTTGCGCCCACATGGCAATATTCACCGAGAACAACGCTAAACCAAGATTAGCGCCGGCGGAAAAGTGCGAGCCTTCATTGTAAATCACGAGCCCCTTATAAGCGCTATCTTCTTTGCTCATCATTTTGGTTGTTTGTTCCAAGAGCTCAAAAATTTGCTCATCGAATGTATTCATTTTTGAATGCTTCTCAAAGCACAGAATCTGATCACCTATATCCCATACGGATGCGGATTTGTTTGATAAGACCGGTTCTGAATTAAGCTTGATATCAGAAAGAAGCAGCACACCCTTCGGGCGTTCGACTTTATGATACTTACCGTCCGTGCCGAAATAATGCTGCGCGCCGTCAATCACCTTATAGAAGGTGCCGTCACCAACTTGCTGCAACAATTCGGGAATATCATATCCTTCTGCTGCAAGTTGATCTGCGAACCATTTCGGGCCGAGCGCATCTATCATCTCGAATGGGCCCATCTTCCAATTACAGCCTAAATGCATCGCCTCATCAGCGCGAAAAACCGTATCTGTTATTTCCGGCACCAAGGATGCAGCATAATGCAGTGTACGGCTTAGTACTTTCCATGCATATTGACCGCCGATATCATCGCTTTCGACAACGGCGCGCAAACCGGATCGGCCTGCATCTACGCTATCAAGCTTTGGTTTATCGGCGTCATGATATTGATCCTCAGAAAACTTATCTGCATGTAATGACAGCGCCTGTTTTTGTTTCTTACCTTTAGAAGCATCCGGATCCAGACGGTAAAACCCGCCCTTCCCTTTTCGTCCTGTATATCCTGCCTCTATCATTTGATGAATTACGGGATGATCGATATAAATCTTACGGTAGGCATCCTCCTTAGGCAGGGTCGATAACAAGCTTTCCGCCAAGTGCGGCATCAAATCAATCCCAATCAAATCAAGTAGACCAAAAACAGCGGTTTTTGGGATACCCACAGGCTTTCCCATTACAGCATCGGCGACCTCTATCGGAACATTATCTTTTATAGCAACATTAATCGCATTTGTTAGGCAGAAAACAAGTAAACGATTGGCAATAAAGCCGGGCGTATCATTACATGGAACAACGCCCTTACCCAATTTCACATCGCAAAATTTAGTGATTTCCTGCGCAGCATTTTTGCGCGTTTTATCGCCTGTCACAATTTCCATTAGGCGCATATAACGCGGCGGGTTGAAAAAGTGCGTGATTAAAAAATCTTCTTGAAACGCCGCGTCAAACCCCTTCGTTAGCAACTCCAAGGGGATCGTTGACGTGTTAGAAGAAACAATAGAACCTTTTTTGCGGTGCTTATTTATTTTCTCATATGTTGCATGTTTAATTTTTAAATCTTCCAGCACAACTTCAACAATCCAGTCACAATCGGCGATCAGGTTCATGTCATCCTCTAAATTACCAGGGGTAATTAATTTTGCATTGGATGGCAACATAAACGGCGCGGGATCTGCCTTTAGCATTTTCTGAATTGCGCCCTTAGCAATGGCGGAACGATCATCAGCATTTTTGGGAACGATATCCAACAATACCACAGGAATTCCCGCATTGGTGATTTGCGCGGCAATCCCGCTCCCCATTAATCCTGCGCCAATTACAGCTACTTTTTTGATGGTCATATAAAGAACTCCTGCGTTTATCTGATTATAAATATAGCATAAAAATAGTTAACTTCTAACGCCCCTTTGCCCGCTCCACAGAAACGATCTCCGGTGTGGCACGTAAAGCCGCAATAATATTATGAAGATGCTTCGTATCCTGTACATAGACATCAAGCAGCATATCCCAGAAATCCAGCGAGCGATTGACGATTTTTAGATTGGTGATATTACCGCCGCTTTTCCCGATCACGGTTGAAAGCGTGCCCAGCGCGCCGGTTGTATGAGAGAGCGTAATCTCCAACCGTCCGACATGGCTTTCCGCGCCTTCATCCTCATCACCCCATGATACATCAAGCCAGCGCTCTGGCGTATCGGCGAAAGTTTCCAGTGTTTCGCAATCAATCGTATGGACGGTTACCCCCTTCCCGGTTGTCACAATCCCCACGATCCGATCCCCCGGCAACGGGTGACAACAACGTGCAAAATGCACGGCCATACCGGGGATAAGCCCCTTAATCGGCATAGGGCGCGATGATTTATCGGCAATTCTGGCGCCCGCATTGGCGACTTGCTCCAACGCCTCCCGCGCGCTCTGCGCTTGTTTAAATTGCTCGGTTTGATGTCCCGGAAAAATGCTGCGGAAAACTTCACGGGCAACAATTAAACCAGATCCGATCTTTGCATAGACGTCGTCAATCTCCTCTGCCTTGTATTTTTCCATGACATTGGCAACGGCTTTTTCGGTAAATTCATAATCTTCGGCGCGGAATATTTTCTGCAGCATTGCTTTGCCAAGGATAATATATTCATCACGCTGTTGCTGGCGAATAAATTTGCGAATATGGGACCGCGCCTTGCCCGATGCCACAAAACGCTCCCAAGTGGGTGACGGGGTCTGGTTTTTGGCGGTGATGATATCGATCTGGTCACCATTTTGTATTTTGGTATTCAACGGCGCAATCCGCCCGTTAATTTTCGCACCAACACATTTATTCCCCACATCAGAATGCACCGCATATGCAAAATCCACAGGGGTCGAACCCGTTGGCAATTCGATCAGATCGCCTTTCGGGCTAAAGACATAGACATGTTCTTGAAATAATTCCAGCTTCGTATTTTCAAGGAAATCTTCCGGTTTTTGTTCCTGATCCAGAATTTCAAGCAATTCGCGTAGCCAGCGATAATGGGTGGCATCCTTTTGATTGGCGCGCTTTTGACCGTCTTTATATGACCAATGCGCGGCAACGCCCAGTTCGGCTTCTTGGTGCATGGAATGAGTGCGGATTTGAATCTCAATCCGGTGGCGCATCGGGCCGATAATCGTAGTGTGAATTGAGCGATAGCCATTCGGTTTCGGGGTCGAGATGTAATCCTTAAACCGTCCCGGAACAGTTGGAAATTCAGAATGAATCACGCCAAGTGCATGATAACATTCACCGACATCCTCCACCTCGATACGAAATGCCATGATATCGGATAGCTGCTCGAAAGATACATTTTTACGCTGCATCTTTTTCCAAATGGAATAGCGTGTTTTCTCGCGGCCTGAAATTGACGGATTAAGATCATTTTTTTTGAAAATCAGCTTTAATTCCGCGATAATTTTATCAACGGTGCCTGCCTCTTCCTTTCGCAGAAACATCAGACGGTTTGTGATGCTCTCCCGCGCTTCCGCGTTCAAATATGAAAAGGCAAGGTCTTCCAATTCCTCTTTAATGTTATGCGTGCCGATGCGTTCCGCCAGAGGGGCGTAGATTTCAAGTGTTTCACGCGCAATGCGCTTTTGCTTTTCCGGTTTATTGAAGTGATGAAGCGTGCGCATATTATGCAAGCGATCCGCAAGCTTTACGAGTAGAACCCGAATATCTTCAGACATTGCCACAAGTAGTTTGCGGAAATTTTCGGCCTGCTTACCTTCAACGGTCTGGCTTTCGATTTTGTTTAGCTTACTGACCCCATTAACCAGCTCGGCAACTTCGGGACTAAATTTGGTTTTAAGATCATCATATGTGACCTCGGTATCTTCCAATGTATCGTGCAAAACTGCGGTTTGCAGCGTCGCCGTATCCATTTTCATTTCTGCCAGAATTTTGGCGACTTCTACGGGATGGGTATAATATGGCTCACCGGAGGCTCTTGTTTGCCCGTCATGGGCTTGTTTGGCAAATTCAATAGCAGAATCCAACGCGACCAGATCTATGTCCGCGTTAAAAGCTTTCCATGTTTTGATGTCTTCGATTTCGTCAGGCATATATTATAAAGGTACTCTAAAGAATTTAGAGTACCAGAATAATCGTTAATTTTCTAAGAAATTTGTTGAAAATACTGAATAAGATTAAGCGTCGTCTTCAACTTCGCCGGCGACATCTTCTAAACCGGGGGCGTCATCTTCATTGTCAGCATCATCTGCGGCATCGGAGTCATCTGCCATATCTTCCAGAGCAGGCGCGCCCGCCATTTTTGCCCATTCTTCTTCGCCGTCCATCAAATCAATGACGGAATCATCTTCATCATCATTTTCAACGATTTTTTGATGGGTCTGGATTAATTCTTCCTTCATGACAGGAACAGATACAGTTTCTTCGGCAATTTCGCGCAGAGCCACAACAGGATTTTTATCATTATCGCGCTCAATCGTCAGGGCCGCACCAGAGCCGATTTTACGAGCGCGTTGCGCCGCAACCATAACCAGTTCAAAACGGTTTTCGACTTTATCTACACAATCTTCGACAGTTACGCGTGCCATGGAATATCCTTCTTTTAATCTTGAAATAAGAGTTTTATAGTCTCGGTAGCAAAAGATCAAGTTTTTTCATGGATATGAGTAAAAATAAGCCACCCCAAAACATCCTTATTTCCGGCGCCAGTAGCGGAATAGGCGCAGCGCTGGCGTTAGCTTATGCCAAAAAAGGGGTAACTTTGGGTTTAATCGGCAGGAACCAAGAGCGGCTTAATGCTATTGCGGGGCAATGCATAGTTCAAGGCGCAACCGCCTTAAGTTTACAATCAGATATCCGCGATTATGAGGCAATTACTAAGTGGGCGCATGAATTCGACGAAGCGCATCCGGTCGATCTTATTATTTCAAATGCCGGAATATCCGCCGGAACAGGCAAAACTCAACAGAGCGAGCCCCTATCCGCAATACAAGACATATTCGATATTAATGTTATCGCCGCCATCCATTTCGGACAATGCCTATATGAGAAGATGGCAGCCCGCGGATATGGACAAATCGCTTTTACAGGCTCCATTGCCGGATTTCAGGGATGGCCGGGCGCGCCCGCCTATACCGCTTCGAAAGCAGCGATACATACCTATGCCGAAGCATTAAGATTGCTCAGCGCGCCGCATCACATAAAAGTCAATATTATTGCCCCCGGCTTTGTCAAAACCAATATGACAGATCAAAATGATTTTCCGATGCCTTTTCAGCTATCTGCGGAATCGGCAGCCAAAAGAATCATGGGCGGCCTCACAAAAAATAAACGTTATATTATTTTTCCACGGCGCATGTACTTGATTTCGTTTATTTCACGTATTTTACCTGAATTTTTATTACTACAGATTGCAAAACGTGTTTCCGGAAAAAAATAATTATAGTTTTTTGTAAAATTATAGTTTTATTGAAATAATATTTCGATTATCTTTAAAAAAGAGGTGATTTGAAATAAAGTTACCCATGTAACCCCTAACCAGATTATTTCTGATATGACTATTTTTGAAAACCATCAGAGCCTGAAGAGAGTAACAACACTTTTGAAAGCTGTCGCAAATGAGAAGCGTTTAAAAATTCTTTGCGTATTAAGTAATGGTGAAAAAAGTGTGGGCACGTTAGAAACATTAATCGATCTGAGCCAATCAGCTTTATCACAACATTTGGCGCGCCTAAGACGTGATGAAATTGTTGAGACCCGGCGTGATGCGCAAACTATTTATTATTCAATTGCAGATCAAAATGTCATTAATTTAGTAGAGCATGCCTGTCGGTTGGTTAAAACAGTTTAAAATATTAAGAAACCAACAGCTCTTCATATACATCTAATGTCCGCTCCATCATTAACTCTTTTGAGAAATGATGCGCGGCATTTGCCATGCCTTTGGTTGACATGATCGCCCGATCTTTGGGGGACATGGCCAATACTTTTTCAATTGCTTGGGCGAGCTCTTTTGCACTGCCGGGCCTTACAAGATATCCTGTCTCTCCCGGAATAATCGTTTCACGCGCACCGCCGTGATTTGTGGCAATGATCGGGCATCCCATTGCTTGTGCCTCCACCGGGACACGCCCGAACCCTTCCGGATCTATTGATGCGGACACCACAATATCCGCCATCATGTAAGCCGCCGGCATATCATCACAATGATCAATAGTGCGTACACGTTCCCCCAGATTTTTGGATGTAATCAATGTCTCCAATTCGCGGCGATATTCCCGTCTGCCTTGATCTGAACCGATCATTACACAATAGATATCTTTATCCCGTACAAGTGAAATTGCCTCAATTAAAACATGATGCCCCTTCCATCTGGTCAGGCGCCCCGGCATTAAAATAATGCGCCCGCCTTCCGGTATCCTCCATAGCTTCAAAAGATCAATCATCGTTTTGGGGCCAAGCATTTTGGGATGGAATTTTTCAATCTGAATACCACGGGGAATGATACGTAAACGGTCATCCCCCACCGCATAATATTTGCGTAGATAATCAGCAACATAATGCGAGATAGCAATCACACGCTCGCCCTGTGCCATCACGCTATTATATTTTTTTTTCACATCCCCATTAAAATTATACGGCGCATGGCACGTGGTCATAAAATGCGTTTTTGTGCCCCGACATGCTTTTATACAGCTCCATGCGGGGGCGCGGCTGCGTGCATGGACGATGCTAACCTCTTCTTTTTTTATAATTCTTTTTAAACGCGCCGCATTGCGCATAATTGTCAGGGGGTTTTTGGAATGCACAGGCATGTCAATATGTTCGGCGCCAAATCTGGACAGCTCCGATACGCGATGCCCTCCATTTGAGACGATAATCGCGCGGGCGCCGCTTTTAACAAGTGTTTCTGCAACGTCAATACATCCCTGCTCTGCGCCGCCGGCACCAAGTTCTGGAATGACCTGCATAATTACGGGTTTTTTCATGTGAAACACACCAACATAGGTAAGATACTATCTTCTTTTATATTCAAACTTCTTTTTACCGCCATCACGTTCACGACCCAAGCCACCCTTTTTAGATTTAGGTGCGAACTTACTGGCGCTTAAAGAGGACATTGCCCGTATAACAATAACAAAGAAAAGTATGGTTGCCCCAAGGATTAAAGCAATTACCAGTGCCGGGAGAGATAGAACAGGCACCACATATTGCACCCACTTTTCTTCACCAATCTGGTCAAACGCATATTTATGAGTATCCGGAGAGTAATGTTCCCATAGCCAACCAAGATCAGTAAATTTAAAGCCTTCATCCTGATTCTCGTAATAGACATAAAGATCATATCCCACTGCGGCGAATGCCGGAATGAGTAATAAGAAAATTAATAGCCCTTTATTCATGATATATCCGTTTTTTTATTTGACTTATAATTTATCAGGGAAAATCCAGATCGCCAATGCTATTTATTAAATCTTATAATTAAGAGAAGTCTTGCGCTTTTTATTTTATATTTGTATGGTCTGAAAAATTAAAAGGTGTCGTGGCCGAGTGGCTGAAGGCGCACGCTTGGAAAGCGTGTTTACGTTAATCGCGTAACGTGGGTTCGAATCCCACCGACACCGCCATTTGATATCAAATTATCGTTTAAAATCAATAGAATCTGTCTTGTTATTTTGATCTCTGTTCTCGGTTGTGTGTTACAAACTGTGATACAAAATTACCAAAAGAGTTCCCTCCTACCTCTATCTTCGGGAACGGGAAATCGATGAAAAACTAGAGATTGATTATCCAAATGACGGAATTTCCTCTTTTGTACATAGACGTTAAAAGTGTGTGTCATTATACTGATTTGCGATGCTTTTATATAATAAAGGAAATTTAGGAAAATTAAGTGGGACGCTTAAACTAGCTGTGCCGATAATGTTTATCCTGTTTTCTATGGTTCTTGGGAGTTCGTTGGGTGTTGCCGGAACCAATTCACTTGAAGACGAATTGACTGCCCGGCAGGCGACGCAAACGCATAAGCTGCTGAATGCCTTTGAGGCAATGCGTTCGGTTGGCGAAGCGTCGAATGCCGGCGTTGGGGCGGGCACGGAAACGGCGAGACAAGCTTGTTCGGCGTTACAGGATCAAGGTAGCCGTGTTTTAGGTGATGCCTTAAAAGAAGCCTTTTATAAAAATTTGATTACGCCGTCTTACCTTGCGGGATTTGAGGATACGTTGATTTCGCAGGGGCAATCGGGTTTGTCGCAGGCTTTGCGGATGAGCTGTGCCGCTCTGCGAGGGGAAGAGGCCGGGGGCGGTGCAAATCTTTTTGATACAGAAAATTTAAAGCGTATGGGCATTGCACTTGCTTTGGATCAGGGTGAACATACGATCAAATCCATGGCCGCGCCGTTTGTAGAACGCATTGAATTGGAAACCGGCTATGACGATGGCGTTTTTATGTGGGAGGCTTTGACTGTAGTGCCTTTATGGGAGAACGGGAAAGACCATCTCTTCACCCAACTTTCCTGGCTGCACGATACGGAAGATGGCGATACGCTCAATGCAGGCTTGGCCTGGCGGCGATTGAATGAGAATAAGACAATGGTATATGGCGTGAATGCTTTCTTCGATCATGCGGCGCGCAAGAACCATAACCGGGCCAGCATCGGCGCGGATGTGCAGACTTCGACGCTTGGGTTATCTACCAATAAATATATTCCGCTTTCAAGCTGGAAAGGTTTGAATGTTTATCAGGAGGAGCGTGCGGCATCGGGATGGGATCTGGAGCTACAGGGGCGCCTTCCTGAATTTCCAGAATGGCAGGCAAACTTGAAGGGCTATGGTTGGTCCTCAAATTATGAGGGCTGGTCGGAAGACATTTTGGGCTATGATACTACTCTGCAGTGGAGCCCCGTTAATATTTTGCAAGTCGAGGCGGGTGTGCGCAATGAACAAAGCGCTGACCCAGACTATCACGCAGCGTTGCGACTGGTTTACCGGTTTGGTGAAAATGTTGAGCGTGCCTGGGATAAGCCTGTTCGCCTCGCCAGCATGGAAGAGCGCGTCTATGATAAAGTGCGCCGAGAGAATAAAATCCGTACTGAACGCAGAACTAAAGATGAGTTCTTTGTCACTGTAATTGAAAGCGCCGGATCGAACAGCGCCAACACAGAAGAAGGAGATATCGCTTTATCTGCTGGCGTAGGGCTGCCAATGCCCTTTACTTTGAACGTGAGTCCCTTAGTTGGATCAATCGCCCGTCTGGAATTTAGGGATAATGCCCTTTTAACTGTGGGTGCAGGTAGTCAGGTTCGTGTAGAGGCCAAGACGATCACATTGTTGTCCGGCGTACTGCAATATGTCTCAGGCACACAGAACGTAACACTGGCTGCGCCGGGAGCCACGGTCACCCTACTTGGGACAGATGTAGATCTCTCAACGAACGGCACAACCTCTGTCTTACGTGTTCGTGACGGATCAGCCATATTGGCGGGCACATCATCGGGAAATGCCACATTGAATGCGGGTGAGGCGGCAGAGAGCGTAAGCGGTACAGTCGGCACCCTCATCAGCGCCTCTGCCGTTTATATCAGCCATACGGATGAAATCAGCGCAAAAATTGACCGCGTGGCCAGTGCGCTCATAGGCGTGAAAGTTGCGCCGTATCCGGCGGGAGCTCCTGTTCTCACAACGCAGGCCACGGCAAGCGGTGAGACCATGACCATCAGCCTAACCTTTAATGACGTGGTTAACGTGGCAGGGGGGCCTCCACAACTCACGCTGGATATCGGCGGTATAACGCGTACTGCGACTCTCTCCGGCGGCTCAGGCAGCAAAACACTGACCTTTAATTACACATTGGTTGGAGCCGATGCGGGAGCCACGTCCATCACCGTTAATGGCTTTAATAATAATGGCGCAACCATAACAGGCAATGGCGGCAAAATCGCCATCACCACGATCGCTGATACTGTGCTGGGTGAAGGCGCAACCCTCACGGAAACGATCGCCTTAGCCCTCGACTTCGTTAATAATCTTTTCTCCTTGAACGGGACATCCTACGGCTCCTTCACCGCCATTCCCGGCGCAACATTTTCTCGCGCAACGCCGGCAACAACTTATGCCGAGGACTCAAGCGGCAACCTCGTCGCCTTCGCCGCAAACACTCCTAGAATTACCGATAAAGGACTGTTGGTTGAGGGAACTAAAGAGAATTTAGCCCTATACAGCAACGATTTTAATCAGACAGGGTGGGCTCGCTTTAATGTAACTGCTTTACCAAACTCTACTTTGGCCCCCGATGGAACGATGAGTGCCTATAAAATAGTTGAAAATACAACAGTTGGAACCCAGCATTGGATAGCACGCACAGGTATTAATGTTGTGTCGGGGCAAAAATACGTCATAAGCATCTTTGTGAAACCTGCCGAACGTACAGCTTTTAATATGTTTGGTTCAGGAATTTTCCCTCAAAGCGCAGCCTTTAACCTTTCCACGGGAACAATAACCTCTTCTTCTGCCCCTGCAACTATCAAACCTTACGCAAATGGATGGTATCGTTGTACTTTATTACTTACCGCTGGAAGTACTGGTAGTGCAAGCGCATATGTAGCACAACTCAATAATCCTACTGGAACATACACAGGCGATGGAACCTCTGGTCTATTCATCTGGGGAGCTCAAGTAGAGCAAGCCTCCTTCGCTTCCTCTTATATCCCAACCGCCGGGGCAAGCGTAACGCGGAGTAAAGACGACCCCAGAATAACAGGAATGAGCATTCTTCCTGACTATACGGCTTATGCTGAATTTGAATATCGTTCAGAATCTAGTCGTAATAGCAGTCGTCTTTTAGGATTGCAGCCTACGGCGGGAAGAAATGCTGTATCGCCGCTCACTTCAACAACACTTGCCCATACTGCTTTTAATACGATTGATGGAAATACAGCGGCTGCGAATGGTATAAATCAATCAATTCGTAAACTTGCAGGAATTTCAACGACGTCACCACAATCTCGCCGAATAGTTGCTGATGGCGGGACTGTCGTTGGTGATGGTGGATTTACACCTTTAACATCGGTTTTATTTATAGGAAATGAAAATGCTGGCGCAGCAAATTATATTGAAACATATCTGCGCAGCCTAAAAATCTACCCCACTGCCAAAACCGATGCCGAGCTTCAGGCTCTGACCGCGCCTTAAAATGTATGGCCTTTGCCACGCATCAGTCATGTAATATATTTATTGTGTCTTTTCAGACTTATGTCCATTATCAGTCCGTTTAAATATTACAAAGCATGAACTAAAATAATCACGCTTACAGTAATAAGGTATTTATAAAATTAATGGAAAGTGTCATTTTTTATAGCGTGCGATCGATCATAAAAGAACGGTTACAAAGTGTATTGTAATTAAAAAACGTGATTTGAAATCTACTCATCATCTTGCTTTCCTTCAATTCGCCGCCTGTTTACTGACAATATTTGATATTATAGGAGCATAGATCATACAGGTCGATGATGGGTTGTTCTATTTCCATGAGGTTTGCTTCTACTAGGCGGACGCCTCCATCTTTCTCAAAGCTTAAATCCTTAACGCCATGGCCGTTACGATGGACCACATAAGGTGGTTCTTGTGATGCGTTGCTCTCGGAATATTGGGCAGGTGAGAAGATATATCCAGTATTTCCCATTTGCCAATAATTAGTGATTTGCGTTTGGTATTCAACGGTTGAGCTTAACTGTTGAGAGGGAGAGGGCATGGCCAAAATTCCCGGCGCAAACGTAAAATCATATCCGATTAAACTTAAAAGAGAGCCTTCGGTCCCATTAATACGATAATTTCCCGACGCTTGTCTTGATTTGCTAAAGGACGGCAGGCCGCTCAAAATTGAGGATAGTGTATCTCCGCTTTCCAACCCTGAGACTGTATAAGTAAAGCTGTCATAGGTCGGATTGAAGGTATTTAATATAACATCATCGGCTGTAAACGTCAGGGACGGCCGGTAAGCATATAGGAATAAATCGCCGGTTTGGGTGATCGAGAGCGGGGGATTAGTAGTATAGCTGCGATTGTAATAATGCGGCGCGTTTAAGCCATTTTTTATTGTGGTTGACGGGCCATCTGTATAAACAAGATATCGTCCAGCCCCGGCATCAATCGCCGCCATGCCGCCGTTATTCGTAAAACCGTTTGAGACCAAAACCACGCTATTACCAGCGCCCGTGGCCGATACTGCGCCATTAAGAGTCATATCGCCATTGGCAATCATGGATAAAGAAGTACCCACATCCACCGCACCATCAATTGTGAAATGTCCGCCAAGCAAGCGCACGTTATTCGCGGTGATCCCCGTGAAGTCCACACTATCAATATGAACCGCGCCGGCGTGGGCGGAACCAATCGTTACATCCCCCCCAATAGTAAATTGCGCCAATTCTGAATCAGTGATATTCAATGTGCCTGCACCACCGCCCACACCAATGCTCGTGCCCGATGTGCGGTTTTTGATGGTGAGGTTGCCAAGGGTTTCAATTTTAGAACCTGTTTCATCAAAATCCCAATTATCAGCTATCAGTGTAATATTTCCAGAGGCCAAGCTTCCTGCCGTATCTTCACCAATTTCAACACCAGATATCGTTTGTATATCAGTTCCGCCTTCTGAGCGGCCTTCAATCGTAATGCTCGATGATCCGTCAGATACAACCTCAGCATTGTTTATAAAAACACCAGGTTCGGCACTCATCGTAATACCAAGCAGGCTAATATCTCCACTTGTGGATTGAAATTTGCTACCACCATTTTGAAGATTCATCCCTGCCCCTCTTTTCGCTATTCCGGTCATAAAAAGATCACCTGAATTCGTCACAATTGCGGATGAGGCGTTAGTCAAAATACCAGAATTATTCGTATTTGCTCCGTCACCTGACTCTTGACCAACCAAGATCACATCACCGGAGTCATTTTCAATTCTAGCAGTAAACAAGTAAATGCCGTGATTTGCGCCGCCCACCCCGAATGAATTTCCGTGCACATTGATATCGCCCGCCGTCGAATTGACATTGGCAGATGATTTTATATAAGTACCGTGATTGTAGTTACCCCCCACACCCCCGTTACCAGTGATTGCAATCGCACCATCAACAGATGATATTTCAGTGCCGCTATCGGTCATATAAACCCCGTAATTGTCCGTCGTTCCATTGCCGCCAGTCCCATTGAGGGTGATTGTTCCCGCATTCGCGCCCGCTCCGGTTGAGTTTACATCCGAACCCGCGGCCAAATGGACGCCATAATTAAAATTACCAGATCCGTTTCCTGTTCCAGTTAAACGGATATCACCACTGGCAGATGTAACAATTGAATTTGAATTCAGCGATACACCATAATTGTAGCCAACGGCATCACCACCTGTTCCAGTGATCGTAATATTACCGCTGTCCGATGTAATAGACGGCGTATCATTTATATATGTTCCAATATTGAATGATCCAGTATCACCACCAATTCCATTAAATGTAATATTGCCTGATGTTGTGGTTAATGTCGTTCCACCAGTTGTATAGACACCATAGGTATTATCTGTCGCCCCATTTCGACCATGTCCATTAACCGTAATATCACCTGCGCCTGTATTGATATCAACGTTATCAAGTTTTAATCCGACATTGTAAGAAGAATTACCATAGGCCGCCGTGGTTAATGGGTTTGCCCCGCCACCTGCGATAAAATCTCCTCCGTTTGTTGAGATATTAGCGTTAAGAATTTGAATCGCGCCATTTTGATCCGCATCACGGTCGGCGTTAAGGATGATATCGCCATTTGACGTGACATGTTCATTAATTGAAATATTGCTGTCCGATTTAATATTGATCGCCCCCCCTGATTGCAGGGTTGCATTATTCGCCATGACAAAATCATCAACGGTGATATCGATATTTCCGCCTGCAGTAATTGCGGCGCTGCCATCCTCCATATTCAGGCGCGTATCACCTGTGATGGTGATATTGCCCGTATTGGCATGGCCAATCCGGCTAATGCTGGCGGGATTACTTTGTTCCCACAGGCGTATTGCGTCCGCCGTGCCGTTGGTGCCTTTATCATGTGTGATTGTAATGTCACCACCGCCTGTGGCCTGTATCAGACTTGTGCCATTACTTAAGCTTAGTCCTTGAGAATTGGCAGTTCCTTGGTTAGTGGTGTTGATCACAATGTCTCCATCACCGATCGTTTCGATGGTCGCGGAACTATAAAATCTTAAGATACCCTCGCCTGCAGTACTTGGTGTAAACAAATCCAAGGTAATGTCACCATCATCCGCACGGATCAGGCCACCATTATTCATCCTAAGGCCACCGTTTTGGTATCCACCAATGCCGCCAGTAGAATAAATATTAATGGCAGAACTGCCGCTACCAATAATATTTCCAAAGTTATATGTGCCGTAATTAAAACTTCCCGACCCGCGCCCTTGGGCCGTAATATCTATCGTGCCACCATTGCTTGTGATATTATCACCTGAGGACGCGATATATATACCGTAATTACTTTGCCCACCATTCCCACCAGTCCCATTTAAAGTAATGTTTCCTGTTGTGGTTGTAAGATCTGCATTAATATAAATCCCGTAATTATCATCGCCAGTATCTTCGCCTTCACCGCGGATAGTAATGTCCCCAATCCCCGTTGTGATCGTACTGTTATTGATATGTACACCTCTATCATACACACCATCCTGCCCCGCATGTGCCGCCGTAGTAAGAGGATTAGCGCCACCCCCGGCGATAAAATCGCCGCCATTGGTGGTGATTGTTGCGTTACTAATGCTAATGGCACCATCTTGAGTAGAATTACTGTCGGCATTTAAGATAATGTCACCGTTGGATGACATGACAGAATTTTGAATGTCGATATTACTGTTTGAAATCAAATCAATTGTACCAGCAGAGGTGAGATCAGCATCAATATTTATAGCATCCCAGCCAACATTTCCCGCTGTCCCGCTTTCCATCCGAAGACTGGCACCATCTGTAGTGGTAAAAGTATCCGCAACGGTAATCGTGGCATCACTACCAGTATTCAAAAAATTAACATCATCGGAGAAGCTAACTGCACCTGTAATGTTTATGGCTTCGGTATATATATTCGATCCAAAGGTGATGGAATTAAACCCATCCTGTATAGTACCAAGTTCATCCGATGTCATCTGCCAATCATGCCCTGCCGATGTGCCTCCAATTTCCATGGCTTCGTTTTGATCACCTTCTAAGAAAATAAGGCTTGAAGAGCCATCGACATTTCCTGAAATAGATGATGTGGAATCAAAACTAATTTGTTCACTTTCTAAAGTTATATCACCGTTTGAATGTAATACTGAATTTGCAAGTAATTCTATCTTGGTACCACCGCTATGCGCACCAGCGTCGATGTTTATATTACCACCTGCATGAATGGAAGAATTTGCTTTAAGACTAAAACTTTGAGCTATCTGAGAAAAAGTAAAATCTCGTCCTACATTAACATCACCTGTTATACCAAAATTATTTGCCACATCAATGATGAAGTCTCTACCAACATTAATTGTTCCCGAAGAAATTCCGAGCCCTGGATTAGAGATGATAGTTAAATCCCGCGCGATATTTAGGTCTGCCGTAACATGGACACCATTATAACCATGAATGCCCGGTGGATTTGCTCTACCATATATATATAAATCTGCGTTATCTATTGTTGTAATAGCGGCGTTTATATCTATAGGTGCCGTTACAGAACCACTGTTATTTATAAATTGTATATAATCAGAAAACGTAACTGTTTCATTTACTGCTGTTGTTGCTCTGTGAGCATTCCCACCAATTAAAATCGAATTCCAACCGTCATCAAGGAACGCGAGCTCTGCCGCTGTTAGGTTAAGATCATTTGCATCGGTTGAGCCGATCTCAATCTCTTGATTTACATTGGCGCTTGTCAGTTGGATATCACCCGATCCTCTCAGGCTTGCACCGATATCAATTTCATCGGCCTTTAGGGTTATATTGCCACTGCCACTATTCAATTGAGCGGTTGTGGTTATTGTACCGCCTGCCGCGGTTTCCAATCGGATGTCACTGCCGTTTGCGGCAACCACTGTTAAACCCGTTAAATCGATATCACCACCTGACACCATCGTTATATCACCTGATGCACCAAACGTATTAATCCGTCCGCCAGACACGCTTATAATATCGCTGTTCATGGTGGTGAGCGTGAGGGATTTATTACTGGCAAGATTCATTGTATCGCCCTGCAAATCAAGGGTGATGGTGTCTGTTGCTTGTAAGTCAATATTCGCCGTTTGTGATAATTTTTCCAAATACCGTGTGCTAAAGGTGCCAAAGCCATTCGTGGCGTCCATTGCCTCTGCGGCCTCGGTTCCTGCCCCTGCAATCGGGTCAAGATCTAAGTAACCCTGAGAAGATAGATGTTGGTTAATTAATAAAGTTTCATCCGCATTTAAAACTCGCCCATATAAGATTGAGGAATAATATTTATTAGCAAAACTGTTACCATATCCCGTTAGACGATAATTTTTATCACCTGAATTTTGATCTATAAGAGAATTTTCACTGACAACATTTGTTCCATTAATGTCGATGTTATAAGTATCTGCAATTTCCGAACGATATGCCGATAGGATCGACTTCCCACTATATGATACTCCCGAGCCTTGGTCAGCTTTGGCAAAATCTCTGTATCGTAAAGTTCCTGTATTTGAATTTATAAAATAATTACTATTTATATTGACTATAGTTCCACCGGCAGCGTAATGATCGATCGTTTCGACTGTAACAATATGGCTCATTTCGCTAGGATCAAACCCAGTTACAGTCCCTGACAGAGAATCTGTGACCAGAAACGATGGCCCACTATGCCTTAATCTAATACCGTCTGATGTATATAAAGGCATTTCGTCTTCATTAATCTGGCTTAGGTCACTTGTGGCGGCTTTATCAGTCCACTCGGAAACAAGGCCTCGCCTAAGGGTGTCTGTTGCATATGTCGAGGTGAGTGTTTCTGCAACGGTGATGGTGGTGCCGGCAATGGCGGTGATTGTATATGTATCATCCCCAAGTGTATTGGCCGTGGTGATTGCGCCTTGTGCGCCCAACCTTATTCTGGCACCCACTTGTAATTGACCAGACACATCCGCACTTGTGGTAATTGTATTTGTTCCAATCGATCCGCCGGCCGTCGCCCCGCCAAGTGCGTCTGTAGAGTATGTCAGTTCAATCGTTGCCTCATCCGCCGCATCCAGCCATAGGTCGAGGTCTGATGCAAGGTCAATGCTTGTCCCATCGGTTGACACATAGTCAGGACCAATCGTACCGGAGGCATCGCCGTAAATCGTTATATCCGCAGGGTCAAGAAGGTATGTTCCCTTATTGTATCCACCTGCGGCAGCGGATAAATCGGCAAAACCATTGGCACGCAGGTTTTCCTTACCAGATGTTTCTAAGAACCCCCCATTGCCGGATTGAAGGCCGCCGCGCGCCAGAACGAGACCATTAAAATCTGTTGTGTGATCACTCCAAAAAATCGTGCGCCCGCCGTCGCCATGAATTAAACCATCATTAAGAGTCAGGGCGTTTGCATCCACATATAGTGTCTGCGCCCTTAGGGTATCCCTGGTGCCCAAATAATCACCGCCAATCTTAATTGAACCGCCGCCGCGCGAAGAATCCGCCAAGAATGCGTCTGCAGTTTTGACCTGCTTATCCGCCGTCATGGTTGCGGTATCAAGCTTTTCTTCAGATACTAGCGCGTTAGACGTACCGCTCGCATCTATTACAGAGCCCGCAGCAATTACAATATGCTGCCCCAAGACACTGATTTGTCCGCCCTGTGTTTGGTTTTTGCGCCCGGAGGCATCTAAAATAGCGCGATTTATACTCATGCCGCTATCAGCGCCTCCCAGAATTATCTTACCGCCGACATGATTCATGGATTGGGCTTCAATGATGCCACTATTATCAACAATGGAATCAAGCAGAGATCGGGCATGACCCGCCGTGAGCGCGACTATACCGCCTTCGGCGCTTATCCGTCCTGTATTGGTGGCAAGCTTGCTGGCTTGCTCATCACTCACCGCCACCTTCAATAAACCATCACCCGCCATATCAAGTGTAAAAGTATCCGCCGCCGCCAGTTGTATCTGGCCTAGCTTTGCCTGAATCACGCCGTGATTTTCAACATGCGGAGCCACAAAATTGACTAACCCTGCTTCTTTGGCTGTGATTGATCCATGATTAATAATTGCACTTTCAGGCCTACCGGCCTGCTTAAATGCTAATTTTCCATTCATAAAATCATCATTATCAATGTCGGCTGTGCTCACCGTGAGTGATCCGACATCAACTGCAGCGCCCGCCCCAAACACCACCCCGTTCGGGTTTACCAACATGACATGACCGTTGGCGATTAAGCGTCCATCTATCTGTGAAGGTTTAACATCCTGAATTCGGTTTAAAGCCATCGCGCCAGTGGATGGCTGGTGAAACTCTACATGCTCTTGCGATGTCACATCAAAACTGCGCCAATCTAAGATCACTTTATCGCTATGCTGATGAATATCTGTCTTTGTCCCATTCTGACTGATATTTGCAGCGCCGCCAATAATTTGACCGCCTTGCGGCGCGGCCATGACTTTACCTTCCATCACCCCAAGAGCAATAGTTGCAACTGATGTCATCAAAAAATACTGGGATTTCCGAAACATAACCCTATAAGGATACCTGATTTAGCTTAAAGAACTATAAAAAATTATTTAATCAAGCCGTTCATAGAATGAAAAATATCACTTTTTGTTCGCATCGCAATTTATTTGGCATGATTTTTTTTTAAGAATATAGTTGCTTGTTGATAGCGAAAAAAAACGACCGAGGAAATAACTCTCGGTCGTTAAGAATTCATGGGTATGACCATGATGGTTTAATAATCTTAAAAGAAAATTTATTTAAGATATGAAGGCATCTTATCCCCAGTAAGGACTAGTATCCATGCCTGTTAAGACATATGTATCATTATTATCATAATCACCTGTTAAGGCCAGAACGTCTAGATCTTCTCTCGTGTGTATTACCTCCTCATCAGTCGCTTGACCTTCTTGTGCCATTGCACGGTCTTCATCTAAACGTAAAGCGACAGGGTCTGTGCCGTTATAAGATGAAACAGCGCCAAAGAATTTAGTCGATAAGCCATTATCACCAAATTCAAAGCCATCACCGATTTGGCTCCATTCATGCGTTAAGCTTTTTCCATAGGATTCAGCCGTAAAATTGTAACCATTATTTACGCCGCTGCCTTGCTCAATCGCAATCCATGCGACTTCTGCTGTGTCATTCGGGTCTAGCTCACGCCCTTCACTTTCAATTTTGAAATCAAACCCGTCTTTGCCAGTTTTTACAGATTCTTGTCTTACGATCTTAAAGCCGTCGTCCGTACTGCTTTGGATTTGCGTTAGGACGATTGGGCGCTCAGAGAACGGAGTGTTAAACGTAATGCCATGCATGTAGTCTGCAAAATCAACAGTTGTTGTGCCGACCTCTACTTTTGTTCCATCATCAAGCGTGAAGTTACCAGTATAAGTAGCCATATAGTTAACTTGTTCTGTCACATGATATCCATCTAGATAATCAGCTTCTTGTAATATGATATCAAAGCTGCTGCCTGGGAAGTTTTCATAGTTTTCAACATTTTGGATCTTTGGTGTCGCCATATGTGACCCATTAAAGCTAGCCAATGTTGTGAAAATGACAAGATCTTCTTCTCTAAAGTTTGTAGTTAGATTTACAGCAGTAGAATTATGACTAAGTTCAATAGAACCAAATTCTATGACCGTCTTGCCTTCCGGCTCTGGCTTCAACCAATCTTCGGCTAAAGTTGACTGAAGATATGAAAAATGACCTTCATCCAAAACATCATTATACTGAACAACTTTTTCGATTTCGCCTTTGAATTTTGAACCAGTTGCACGCTCATTATTTACAAGTGTAGTTTGTGCCACGCGGCCAACACCAATATCATCACCATGTGCATATAAACGGCCAACACCAGTTTGGATGTCATCAACCAATTCTCCGTTCAAATATAGCTGCGCACTGCCTGTATTGGCATCATTACCATCCAGAACCAGTGTGGTTGTGTATTCTTTATTCGCTTCGATTTCAACGGAAAGCTCTTTATAGCCCCAATTACCTTCAGCTTTATTCCAGAACCCGGCAGTCATTACACCGTTTTCGATTGAAATACTTAAACCGCGTGTAATACCGCCCTGTTCATACATAACTTGCGTTGATTCAATATCATCACCGGTTTTTAATTCCATTGCATGTGTTTTTTGCAAGTAAGTGCCAGTGTTAATTTCCTGACTATCCGGAACAGAATGAGCGTTTACGCCGTCGATTAGAAACAGGACAGGCTGGGGCAATTTTGCCGCCACCGCCGTAGGAGCCGTCAAGAAATCAAATCTATCTGAATCCGTATCAAAGATTCCCTCTAAACCGGAATTTTTGATATTTAGCAGGTCATGCTCATCTCTTGGGAGCACACTGCTCATTCCCGTATTGGTTGTTAATGAATTACGTGTTAATGTAGTCGTCATAGTTACCTCTATTTTTAAAGTTTTGGTTAAAGTTGGTTTTTTGTTAAATAAAACCTATTTTAAAGTCAAGTTAGTTTCTTTTTTTCATAATTTTGGGGATTTTTCCCACTAGACATAAGAAGCTTTAAAATGAAACTAGACGACATTTTATTATAGAATTTTGTTATAAAATTTCTAATTATACTTGTTATAAAAAATTTTCAGAAAATAGATTTTTTGAAAATTTTTTTATTTTTTTTGAAATTTGATCATTCTAATCGTTAAAAATGATTACTTATGTATTCATCACGTTGTTTTAATGAATGTGTGGAGACAAAAAAATATCCCCGAAATCTATCAAAATAGATTTCGGGGATATTAAAATTATGACTTAAAAAGTTACTTTGATCTACTAAACATAAAATCAGATTATGCTTGAAGTGTCCGTTCCCGTTAATAGACCCGCCCCTTCAATCGCAAAAATATCCATCACTTCATTGGTGTGTACGACTTCATTATCATGAGATCTGTCCTCTTGAATCATCACATCAACGCCATTTTTCTGTAGATTATCAATACGAGCAACGGATGTATCTGTGCCGTTTGTCGTTGAAATCTGCGCCAAAAGCTGTGGTAAGCTATCAAATTGGTCATTGAAGACGATATCTTCCCAATTGTGATCAAATCGCTGACCTGTGTGCTTGGCAAAGAAATCATGGCCATTTGCACTGCCGGCTCCTTGTTCGATGGCAAAATAGCCGATTGTTTCGGATAAATGCATGCCACCATTTGAGGCTTCTTCTTCTTGCATTGCCAGATTAAATCCATCATTCCGGGCATCATCATGACGTGTGGTCACAAAAGCCGCCCCGTTATTTGTCTGAACTTGTGAGAAGATCGCAGGCGTGTAGTTAAAGTGGGTATCAAAGTTAATATTGTTCCAACCACCGCTTGTTAGTAGAGGACTATCAATTGTTCCCACTTCCAATCTTGTGCCATCATCCAGAGTCCAGCTACCTTTTTCAACAACGATATAGCTGAATGTTTCTGTTGTGTGGCTCTGATCAAGATAATCGGCTTCTTGGGCATAAAGTGTGAAGCTGTCATTTTGTATATCTGTTATACGTGCAACAGCCATTTCCTCACCGTTATGTGATGTCATCGTCGCAAAGACCACGGGGTTATTAAAGTGATTCTTTAAACTAACCGTTACTTCGTTGTGATTCGCATTAACGCTGCCGAACTCCATGATATAGGGCGCTTCGGGTGGCACTGTCTCATCAGATTTTTCTTCCGGCAGCCAATCTTTCGCTAAGCTGTCATTGAATTTTCCCAACTCCTCGCCCTTAAGCGCAGCGTTGAAATGTGCAAGCTTTTCAATTTTACCGGTAAAGTCCGTAGACCCTCTTACGGTTTGATTATTAATCAGCGTATCACCAGCAATTTGTCCAATGCCGATATCACCTGCATGCTCATATAACTTGCCGATCCCGCCTACGGTATCAACTTTTTGACCATTTAAGTAAAGAGAGGCAGTGCCCTTTTCATTATTAGTGCCGTCTAGAATAAATGTCGCCGTATATTTGGTATTGGCGGAAATATTTACGTCCAGCTCTTTATAATTCCAATTTGTTTCGGCTTTATTCCATGCTGCGGCAAAAAGCTTTCCGTCTTCAATGAAGAGATTGAAACCGCGCGTTGCGCCGCCTTGTTCATAAATCACTTGTTGTTTATTCACATTGGCACCTGTTTCAAATGCAATAGCCTGTGTTTTACCAAGACTATCACCCAGATTAATGCCTTTGGCATCGGCCATGCCATCAATCTTCACACCATTTCGCAAGGCGTAAATAGGATCAACTGGCTTAGCTTCCGGAGTTATTGGCGTATTATCTTCGTCTGTATCAGTAAGCGCGGCAGATACTTTTAGCTGGACCGTAGCGGTATCACTTTCGCCGCGTCCATCTATTACACTGTAGCCAAAGAAATCATTACCAACAAAATTTGCCTTGGGTGTGTATGTGAAATCACCATTCTTACTCAGAATAACTTTCCCGCCCATTTCCGTCGTAATGGTTCCGGCTATAACTTCTAAATTATCGCCATTTGAATCTGTATCATTCCCTAAGACATTCTCACCCTTTAAGATGTTACCCTCAATGGCATTAAAGCTATCATTTTGGGCATTAGGTGCGACATTTTTAGATTCCGTCGGTATCGGACCGGAAACCAGACTGACATTAATACCTTTTTCAATCAGAACATCCTGACCACCCGCAACTTTTGATTTATAAAAACCATATGTTACGCCATCAATGGTTCTGTTATTTTGGAATGTTGAATTCGCCAAAGATACGCTATCGCCTTTTTCACCTTGAACCATCAAGGTTTCACCATTATCAGAAATTCTGAGCGCGCTGTTCAAAAGGAGCTTATTATTCGCCAAGTTCCTAAGGTCGATTGTTTCCACGCCAGAGACCACAGCACCGCCGATTGCAAAATCGAGTTCGTCGCTATTTTGGTAAGCAAGGCGAATGGTGTCATGACCGCTACCGCCATCAATAATGGTATCATTTGCATCAACCACCATGATGTCATTGCCGGCATTGCCGTATAGCTGGTCAGCGCCGTTTCCGCCGTGAAGGGCATCATTGCCATCGCCGCCGCGCAATATATCATTACCGCCATTACCTATCAGGACGTCTTCTTCGACAGTGCCTTGTAAGACATTATTGCTATTATTGCCTTCACGATGGACACCTTGTAGGAATGTTCCCGCATCACGATTTTCATTGACCCATGGGGTTTCCTGATTAAGGTCCTCGATGAAGTCAAAGCGGGATGTATTGGCATTTGCCTCATTCTGCTCCCCGACATATTTTAGTGATCCGAAGCGTCCTTGATAATCTTTATGGTGGTGAATTTCGCCGCCGCCATTTTTAATCCAAGCATCGAACCATGACTCATAGATACTTTCCATCGCGGGAGAATCATAAAGGTAATTCAGGAATGGCTTGAATGCGCCATCAACCTTGGCATTGCGATATTTACCCCATTGCGCCTGAGATATATGTTGTCCGCCTTCATACATCAGAAGATCAAGATTATAGTTTTCGGCCTTGTTACCTTGTTGGATGAAACGCGCTTGCATATCTGTTTCCAGATCTTTGTGTAAAGCCCGCACGATCAATGTGCCATCCGCGATTAATTCATTAATCGATTTATTCACAATTCCATCAAATTCAAGAACTGTTCTGAACGCATTACCAGTATTAAAACGCATCTTCAAAACAGAATTTCCGCCTTCTTTTTCTAATCTGACGTAATTATGCACATCGGAGCCGAATAACGTTTCGGCCTTAGGATTTTCAACCCATGAACCGTTTTTGATTTTTTGAAAAAGAGCATTATTATTTTTGGCAATTGCATCATATACATCAATCGTCAAATCTTTTGAATATTTAACATTTTCAATGACTCTGTTCGCATTAACGGTGCCATTTGAATTAAATACATTTTCAGGAAGATCAATGTAGTTCTTTGATTCTAGACTGGCTGATAAGTAATGGGCAATAAGCTCAGCAGCTTTCACATTGCCGTATGTTTTTGCCATATGTGTCATCAAATCAACATCAACGCCGCCCAATGTACCGCCAAAATATCCGCCAACGGCCAGAGAATCCATTACAGAAGCCGGATTAATGTATCCAGATGGATCTGATAATTTCCATAGCTTTCCGGTTAATAACACATCCGTTGATGCCGGATCATTCGAGGACGCGCCCATGACATTAATTAGGCGGGCATCTGCATTTGCGGGATCATTATTTTCAAAAACATTTTGAAAAATTTTGCCTATTTGCGTGCTCCGCATCGCAGAGAATTCCGCCCATGCTGTTTTCCCGTTATATTGCGGCATATCGCCCCAAAGTTTTTTCGCCTGTGTCTGCGCATATGTATTTGTATCAAAGATACCGTTCCACATCTCATTGCCAAGCTCGACATAGACTTTCAAGCGTGGATCCAGATTTTGCTCTATGTAACGCGCCATCCCAAGCGCAAATTCGTCTGAAGAGTTAATTGGAATATTAATCCAGGCATCCGTTCCGGTTTTATTTGCCAAGGCGACAATAATATCAATCGGAATACCATTGCGATCAACATCACCCGCAGTTCCCAAATTATAAGAATAATAATCAAGGCCGTCTCTTTCTGCGAAGGAATCTTCGGCGTAATCCAGAATTCTATTGCCTTCCATCCATTGCATATATCGAATTGAGCGGAAATCCTGTACCAGATCAATATATTCAGGTGTGAATATTTCACCGGCTTCAAATTCCTGCATATGATCTTCATGCACGATTTTAATATTGCGGATGTAATCGCCGTTATTATTTGTATCGGTTGCTTTGATGGTGATATCAAGCGGCTGATTATTCACGTTATAATCAAATTCCAAAATGGTTTTACCATTTATTTTAACATTTCGCATCGCAAAACCGCCGCCGCCGCCGTGAACGATATCAATCGTTCCGGTGCCTTCGACGATCATGTAATACTTGCCTTCGTAATTCTTGGCGTTATCTGCTTCTGAGGAATACCACATAGTTTTAGTGGAAATCGTTCCGGCTTTTCCACCGCTCACGGGGAGTGATTTCGGCCAGCCATTTTCATCAAGATTCAGTTTGTGAAAACTGGTTCCATTTGAGGAGTTCCAGTTTTGAGCCTCCTTCATCCTGTCTATAAATGCGCCAAATGTATCCGCGCCCCATTTTAAAGGGTTGGTGGTATTAACACCTGATGATGGATTTATTAAACCTGTGGCTTCAAGGCCGTTTTGAACGGTATTTCCTGTTGGCATATTAGTCCCTCTATTTTTTTGACGTTCTTATTGAAAGCGAACATCTTATTTATTAACTGTATTTATATTTATTATTGGAAATTCACAACAGGCAAAATGGATAATTTTGTTTTTATTTTTTGGCGCTGTGAACTCATCTCCATATAATCATGTTATAATTTTTCATAAAATTAAGTCAAATTTTAATGAAAACTTAATACTTTTTCATGAAAAATAAGCAGTTAGAGGATTTATAAATGCAAGCGGGACTCTAAAGAGCCATCTTTTGCTTAGTTCACGAGCTGGTTACTATTTTGAATATACATCTGGATGGCGCCTGCCTGTCTTTCAGATAATATAATGTCATATTCGTTTGCATGACGCCCTGAAAAATTATCATAGTTTAAATAGGCAAAGGGTACATAAAATTCATTTTGATCCGCTCTGAATATAACATGCTCGATTTTACCGTTAAAATACGTCACGGATAAAACATTTCCGACCTCGCCGCGATCGGGATCAAGTATTGTGCTGCCCGGAAGCTGTCTTACACTGATTAAATCAGTCAAATTATCTTCTAAATTTGTTTGTAGCGGGATTTCCAAAAAATCACCAACGGGCATATTCACCATTACCGGATCATCATTTTTCAATTGACCTACGTCTGAAAAAGGAAGAAGACGGAGGCCTTTTGCCGAATCATCAAATTCCTCAACTGAAATCCATTCGATTTGACCGTTTATGCGATCGATATAAACATCATATAACGTCCCGATTACTGTCCCATTTGCCGCATAAACAGTTTGCCCCAAAATTTGTGTGTCATCTTTAAGTTGGTCTTGCTGATCCGGGAGAGATTGGGCGGATGCCAACCTGTAGTCAGCCGCCTTTAGAGGCAATTCATTTTGCTGGCTTTCAACTGTTTGGTAAGTAAAAAAATATAAGGGAATGCCAAGCAGTATAACAATTGCAATCATGCCAAAGGCAATTCCAGCCATTGGTGATCTGCGTCTTTTTTCAATGGTAATGTCGTATTCTTCCTGCATGGTAATAGTCCCTTCTGTGATGAGAGCAAATCAAGATCATTGCTCTTTCTGATATAAGAACAATCCAGATAGACTATTAAAGCCTGTCTGGATTGAACTAGGTTTACGTCGATCTGACATAAATTAATAAAGCTGAAATTAAGCGGCTTTAGTTCTTTCCCATTCAGAGACCTGCTTTTCAGCTTCGTCCTGAGCAACGCCGTAGCTTTCCTGAATTTGGCCAACCAACTTTTTGCGGTTACCTTCAATTTGATCTAATTGATCATCTGTTAGCTCACCCCATTTTTCCTGAATGGTGCCTTTTAGTTGTGTCCAGTTTCCTTCAATAATATCCTTGTTCATAATTTTTCCTTTCTTTTGAAGTTGAAGTTTAATGGTTAATCTTTGACGACATCTTTATATGTCTTAAACGTCGCCGCTTGTTCTGCTGTCATTTGGAAGTTCAAGTCTTCCTCATGACGGACAACCTTTAAATCGTTGTAATTAAGGGCCACTTCATCACCGCCGAAACCAAGGGTTTGGTTAAATGACACGATGATCTGATCACCTTCGCCATTACCAGATAATGAAACGTCTTCCACGCTTGCGATAACTTCGCCGGCCTGATCAATAATGTTGCCTTCCAATAACTCAGCAACACTAAATCCATTACTGGGGATGACCTTTACAGTGTCGCTGTAATCTTCACGGTCATATGAGAAGGCCGCCGCTTGATCGATATTTTCTTCAGATATGTCGGCAATCACATTGCCATCTTCATTAATCTCAGATAATACGCTGAATTCGAATGCAACAGTCTTACCTAACCCCGTGAAATCACCATCGGCCAAAATAACCATTATGGGGGCGCCTTCACGATTTAAGATTACGTCGCTAACTTTGGCGATGCGCTCATCTGCTTTGTTATAAACAACCTTACCAATTAGGTCGGTGGCAAGAGATCTCTCATTGATCTTAATCACGCCGACATGCTCCGCTGGCTGTGATTTAGAATCCAAGTGAAGTTCTTTTTTTACTACAACGCTATCTTCGGTTGTTGCTGCACTTACCGCAGTACCCATTAGCATTGTACCAGCAGCAAATGCGAAAAGTGGTATAAATTTATGTTTCATGATTCTTCTCCTTATTTTTATGCTTCACCAACTAACTTAGGGGTGCGAAGTTCCATATTATTTTTTAACAAACTAACAATTTCGGGGTTTGGCTTTTTGTAGATTTGATATCTATACGATCAAACTTACCTGCTCTTAATTCTATCTTTTTTTGGATGTCATGCAGGTCCGTTAGTAGATCAGATACGTCATTATTGCCGTTCTTTTCATCCAAGTCTTTTGCTTCGATAATCAAAACATTATGAACTGAATTTTTACTTCCGACTTCTTCTTTCATATACATCGAATTAATAAGTGGGTGGGGAATGCCTTTTATTCTTCTTGGTATTGCTAACATTTTTATCTCCTTGGGTTCGTGTTGATAATAAAAAGATAGCTCCTGCTTGTTGCTACATTGCGTCATGGTTGTTTCTTTTTGGAAAAATTTTGTTTCTGTTTTGTAACAGCGGCTTCGACATTTTTTTCACGTCATATAGGGCACTATATTTATAGTGAGCAGAAATATGGAACGAAACCATCGGACGATGTGTTTAATAACCATAACTAATCAGGAGATTGATAACATGAAAAAGAATTTACTATTAAGTACAGCCTTTGCTTTATTTATATATGCACCGGTTTCACATGCGGAGACTTTAAAAACAGAAATTTATACCCAGCCAGTGGTTGTGGACAATGTTCGCACGATTAAATTTTCAGATTTCGATATAGATAAAGACGGATTTTATACCAAAAAAGAAGTTGGCAAGAAATTGTTTCAAGTATTCGATCGCGATGGCAACGAAGTTATAGATAACAATGAATGGGATATGACGAGTGTTTATACAATCACGCCCATGGAAAAAGAAGTATACAAATTTTTAGATAAGAATGATGACGGTTACACAGATTCATCATCATATACTTATGAAACATTCTTTGCGGAATCCGGTTTGGCTCATTTTGACCATAATAAAGACGGCCTGTCCCCGAAAGAATTTATCGGGGTAAATTTCCAAAGTTTGGATGATAACGATGATGGCATTATTCAAATTGAGGAATGGGAAGAGGCATATGAAGATAGAAACCGTCCGGAAGCGGCAGAGCAAGAACGGTATAATTAAATTATAAAAAGCTTTAATTCCGCCGGAATAAACGTTATCTATCATATGGTTAAACCCATATACGGATAGAAGCATGCTGGTCACAATCGCGTTGAATAACTATAATTATGAATCTTATATCAAAGAGGCGATAGACAGCGCATTAAACCAGACCTATCCGTTTATTCAGGTGGTGGTGGTTGATGACGGATCAACCGATGGATCACGCGCAATTATTGAATCTTACGGGGATAAAATTACCGCGATTTTTAAGGATAATCAGGGGCAAGTAAGCGCCGTTAATAGAGGATGGGAAGAAGCCAAGGGAGAGATTGTGCTATTTTTGGATTCTGATGACGTTTTATTCCCCGACACCATTCAAAAATGCGTTGATGTCTATAATAACGGCGATTACATTAATGTTTATTATATGATGGATAAGGTTGACAAACAGCGTAACCCCAAGGGCGATGTCACGCCGGATCAGGGTTATAGCGAAACACCACCTTTGGAAGATATGCGCAAATGGGGATATTATGCTTGTCCGCCAACATCGGCTCATACTTTTAAGAAAGAATATTTAGACAAAGTTATGCCCATCCCCCTTCGATCTGTAGGAGAGGAAGATGACGAAGTTCCCACAGATTCTTATTTATCGACTTATGCCGCTTTTATGGGGAATTTGTTTTTTATTCCTGAAGTTCTTGCCCATTACAGACTTCATGGAAATAACAAAGGCAGTTTGAGAAATAACTTTTCAAAACACAAATTAAGACGCATGTTTATGCGTGATGTGCGTAGAGAATGGCTTCAAGTCGATTATTGCCGTAAACATAACATCGAGATTAAAGAGGATCGCGTATCCTTTAATCCGATTTATATTAAACACCGTTTTTTATCTTATCGCTTATTTCCTGAAGGGCATCCCATCGCCGGTGATACCTTTTCGTATTTGCTTAAACGGGGAATCCAATCAGGATATGTTTACCCGTATTTATCGCTGCGAAAAAGAGTGCTTCATTACGTAATGATACTGGTCATCGCCTTCATGCCCATCAGTATTATAAAATACATATTGGATAAATATTACATTAGCTCCTACCAGTCCGCAGAAGACCGTCTATAGGGCTTATTTTATAAAGTTATAGAACATATTTGGAATATAAAAACGTTTCTTATTTAGAATAAATCCGATGAGATTAATGTGATTTCTATCAGTTCTGGAGATAGCGGCCTGTACCACGGGATATCGTGTCCGTTCGGCTTCGATCATAAATATAGACATATCGGCAAAACTGTTAATACGTGTACTGATCGGATCGTTAATTAAATTGCTGGATGTGATAAAAACAAGATCAAAATTTTTGCTGATTTGTGCAAAGACACCTTCCTTGATCATGCGGTTTTTATACTCGCCAAAAGATAAGAAGTATAACGCAGGAGGAAATGAAGCCTTAGTTGTTGCGGTATGCAAGTCAATCTCTTCCGCCTCAAAATAAGTAAGTTTCGTATCATCAATTACCAAAATGCGTAGATCCGTACGTGATACAGACAAATAATTTGCCAGATTAAATACAAGTGTGCTGGTCCCTTCATTTTGATTACAGCTGGTAACAGAAATAATCTTTGAATCCGCTTCTTTTTTTGTATTGATTTCCTGTACCAAAAATTCAAGATCATTCACAGGTAACTTTGATTTATGTCTTTTCTGGAATCTATCAATATACATATAGCTGGCGAGCAGAGGCGCTTTAAATAAATGCGAAATCTGGTCGGCGGCAACAATGCGCGTATCCATCAACTCAGAAATGATGGCAATTGCGCCGCCGATACAAGCGGCAAGAACAACCGATAATAATAAAATCAGCTTTTTATTCGGTTTGGCGGGGCGAACAGGAACGCTTGGCTTTTCAATCAAAGCAATTTGCGTAATTTTTCTCTTATTCAGATCCTCATTCACTTCAGCGGCCTGCATGCGCGAAAGCGCGCGTTCATATGCCGCCTCTTTCAGATCCACATTGCGCCTCAAGATATCATATTGCGATTTATAAGCGTTCATTTTCGCAATTTGCATATCCAAATCTGCAAGCTTATCCTGTAGCGCCCCCGTAGAGCGTTTAAGATTTCCGATCTCGGCGCGAAGATTTTCCCTGACCTTTTGAACGACATCGCTACGCTCATTATAGGTCAAAAGCAATTCTTGCTCCTGTGAGCGTAATTCACTAATGCGTTTTTGTGCCTCATCCAAAGCCGGAAAAGGAACCCCCTCCCCCCCATCAGTCTTTTTGGCGGGAAGCGGAAGAGATGTGCCGCTTTTTTCACTATAGGTTGTTAAGTACTCAGTGATATCACTGCGTTTATTTAAAAGAATCGTAATTTCTTCATCAATCGAGGTCACGCCAGAAGTGTCTTTAAAATCGAGCAATTCTTTATTTGCTTTTTGCAAATCATCTAAAGACTTATCTGTTTGTTCACGGATAATATCTGTTTGGGCATTATTAAAGAACTCTGATTGGCGCTCTATGAATAAGGCCACATGCTTTTCGAGTAACTCAAGTGCTATTGTCGGATTTTTATGATAGACCCCAACATCAATGATGCCTGCGCTGCTGGAGGGGATTGTTTGAAGATCTTCCATATAATTTAAGATGGCACGATCCATTTTCTTCTGTGGATTTGAATCTTTTGTGTCGAGTAAATGAGGGTAAATCTCGTCTAAGGAAAAGTTGCCTAATAATTGTTCAACCAAATCACGGCTGCGGAAAATATTTAAATTTGATTGGATTAATCCCCTTTTTTCCTCGGCTGTCAGTTTAACGATTTGGTTTTGCGTAATTTCCGGGCGGGAATCCTGTTCAAATTGCACCATGAACTTTGCCGCACTTAAAAAGACCGGTGTGCTGAGGAGAATATATAATAATGCCGCACTTACAATCGGAATGAATATAGCGAAAAATTTCCATTTTTGCCTGAAAGCGGCACGGAAAACACTTCTGGTATCCATCTTAATAATCATAGCTGTCTTTCCAATCAATCGATTGTATAGGTTGCGTTAACACCCGGTGATACAAACTGTTTAATCATTTGCTCATATTCTTCATATACCAATGCCGTATCGGTTTTTGGAACAAATACAACATCATAGGATGCCAATCTTGGGTCTTGGGTGACGTCACCGCCTTGAGTTGCGGCATAATAATTTGCCACAAAAGATTCTGGATTTTCCCCTTCACCTCTACGGATAATCAGGACTTTTTTATCCTGACCTGAATTTTTGATGCCGCCGGCTCTTGCAATGGCCTGGGTCAAAGTCATCGGTTGACCAATTGTGACATACTCCCCCGGTGCATTAACTTCGCCGCTGACATAAATACGCGTCGGCGCATATGAGCGTACAATAACAGAGAGCATTGGTTTATCTAATAATTCTGAATAAGCAAACTCAAGTAGCTCATTCACTTTTGAAACACTTAAATTATAAACCAGAATATCTCTGGCGATACTGGTTGAGATCATGCCATCGGGGCGCACAGATACGCTTTCATTCAATTCCGGGTTTAGGGGGAATTTAATATCCAACGTGTCACCCACCTGTAGCTTGTATAAAGGCAATTTTCCGGCGGGCTGTGCGATTGGTCTGATATTTGAAGGCGCCGTGGGAATATCTTTGTAATTATTCCCCCCCGCACATCCGGTGACCACTATGACACATAGGAGCAATGCTATCTGATTGAAATAATTTCTAAAATACTTACTCATATCGGGTTCCTTCAAAATACGTATAAGTTTGATTGTTGTAATATGATTATAGTGAGCTGTCACTTAATTTATCCTTACCGCTATAAATTGAGACGCCTTCCCAAAATCCGCATGACCATCCCAAGTGCATGACCATCATCGCAAATCCGGACATAATAACGCGCCAATCCTTATGTTCATAAGATAAAAACAGCCCATAGCACAAGCATGCCAGTGACCAACTATAAAAGGGAATAAGAAAGAACGGATGAATAATTCCGAATAGCCCCACCAATAGCACAGGTAATATAAAGGCAGGGATCATTTGACGTGGTTTCGGGCGTATTTTGTGTTTAAAAATTGTTTTCGCGCGCCCTTTTCCAAAATTACTATATTGCTGAAACAATGACATAAATGATTTTCTGGGGAAGTAATCCAGATAAGTCTCGCCGGTTAGCCAAATTTTATGACCCGCCATAATGACCCGATGATCATATTCCGCATCTTCATTATGAGAGAAGCTCTCATCATAGCCTCCTAACGATTTAAAAACATCTGTTTTAAACAAGGCATGATGACCATGATCGACCCATGACCCATTTTGACCCACTTGGCGATGTAAAGATCCGCCATTCCCCATTTTTGAATTTTGAGCAGCGGCAATGGCGATTTGAACGGGATTTTCACCGATACTATTCATGGACACCACAACGGATGCCGCTCCGGTTTTCTTTTGTTCCTCTATCAGAGTTTTGCAAAATCCATGCGGATAGCGGGCATGGGCATCAAGCCGAATAAGAAAAGGCGCCGCATCGCCAAATTTTGATGCAACAAGGTTAATCGCCGCGCTTTGCAGGCGTTTTGGATTTAGCATTACCTCTATATTTTCATGATCATCCGCCAATGCTTTGGCGATCATATATGTAGAATCCTTACTTTGACCATCCACAATTACAATCATCACATTGATATCGGCTGACTCTGCTATAACTGAGGCAACGATATCTTTGATATATTTTTCTTCATTTAAACACGGGATCGCAATGACAGCATCATAAATGTGTGTCGCTTTATCTGAATCGATGTGATCTGAATTGTTCAATAGAGTATTCAGCTTTAATAAGCGCCTTCGCGTTTGAGGACAACAAATATGGTTTTAAACATAATTTTGATGTCCGTTAAGATAGATAGATTATGTACATAAGCATTATCAAGTGTTACCCGTTTGTTATAACTGGCGTCACTTCTGCCGCTGACCTGCCATAAACCTGTTACCCCCGGTTTTACGGAGAAATAGTTTTTAATATCTTCATTATAATACTTAATTTCATCCGCGACAATCGGGCGTGGTCCGACCAAGCTCATTTCGCCAATTAAAACATTATATAATTGCGGCAGCTCATCAAGGCTGGTTTTTCTTAAAAAGCCGCCAATCGCTGTTATGCGGGGATCGTTTTTTAATTTATAGGACGCCTCCCATTCTGCTTTTGCTCTTGAGTCATTCGCTAAAAGCTGCGTTAAAATCTCTTGTGAGTTTGTGGCCATACTTCTAAATTTCCAACATTTAAAAGAGCGTCCATCTTTTCCCAGTCGCACATGTCCATAAAAAGCAGGGCCGCCATCTAGCCTAACTTTATATATAATAAATAAAAATAGTGGGCTGAATACGATTAACCCCAAAGTTGATCCAATGATATCCATAGATCTTTTTAAAAATTTAATAATAGTAGTCGACATATCTTCCTCCATTACGGCCTGTCTTTCATAAGCTTCCCCACACCGGTTGCCTTTCATAAGATAAGCGGATAAGTTGTTCAGCAGGCTTACTTTTATTTATATTACTTTTTTATTATGTAATAAAAACCTGCCTTGCGGCGCAACAAAAAAGTTGTTTTATATAATAACTTCATTTAAATAGTCAATTTCATTATAAAATGCAATAGGAAAATTATTGAAAATAACTTATCTCGCTCATGATGTCTCTGATGCCGCTATCGCTAAGCGGACGGCCATGCTGTCTCAAGCGGGGACACAAATATATCTGGCTGGCTTTCGCCGCATTGCCGAGCCGATAGCCACATTACCGGGCGCAAGCAGTATCACCGATTTGGGACGAACACGTAATGCCAGCTTTATAAATCGGATAGTAGCAGTATTGAAAGTTCTTATACGGATATATTCCTATAAAGCTCTTTTCAAGGATGCGGATATCATCATAGCGCGCAATTTGGAAATGCTGGTCATTGCCGTTACGGCCAAAGCACTTTTTTATCAAAAGAAAGCGCCGATTGTTATTTATGAATGTCTGGATATTCATAGAATGATGTTAAAAGAGAACATCGTCGGGAAAGTACTACGCGGTATTGAAGGATATTTAAGTCACAAAGCCGATGGCTTAATTACCAGCTCCCCCGCCTTTGTTAGTGACTATTTTGAGCAAAAATCACGTGTAAACCTGCCTGTTAAATTGATTGAAAACAAAGTTTACATGAGCGCCCCATATACCCGCCGCGATAATTCAAATCTCAATATTGAAACTAATAACGTATGGAAAATTGGTTGGTTTGGTGTGTTACGGTGTCGACAAAGCCTGGCCATTTTGTCAAAAATGGCAGAACATAGCCACGGCAAAATCAAAGTTATTATACGGGGGAAACCCGCCTATGATCAAATTCCGGATTTTGATCATATTGTGAATAATACAGACGGGCTGGAATATAAAGGAACATATAAATATCCCGATGATTTAGCTGAGATATATGGTGACATTCACTTTAATTGGGCCATTGATAAGTATGAAGATGGGCAAAATTCATTATGGTTGTTACCCAATCGTTTATATGAAGGAAGCCTGTATGGTGCCATTCCGGTTGCGGAAAAACATGTCGAAACGGGAGCCTATCTGGATAGGTACAATATCGGTGTCACATTGCCGCAACCTTTGGATCATAATGCATTTGCTTTTTTTGATAAAATGACCACAGAGCGTTATAAGACACTTAAAGAAGGGCTTATGAGCCTGCCTGATACCCATTGGATATTTCAACAAAAAGAATGTGATGACATACTCGCATGGATGAAAAGCTTATAATCTTTAGGGATTTATGCCTATCATTTTCAAAGGATTAAGATATAACACCCTATGTTTTACAAATTGAGCAATGCCGGTTTAAGAATGGCGTCTTTAGGTATAAAAATGCTGTTTATGCTCTATATGGGGAAGTATTTGGGCTTATATGATTTGGGGACATATGGTCTTGTCGCCGCGATTGTGGCGTTGTCGATACCATTATTGGGAATGCAATTGGAATATGTGATCTCGCGAGAGATCATTGGTGAAAATGATGAACATCAGGCGATATTGCTTAAAGATGAATTGATTTTTTATATGTCCAATTATGGTTTTCTTATTTTTGGATGCATCATCTTATGGCCCGTTCTGGCGGATAGCTTTGACAGCAGCATTATAATTTACACATTGATTTTGTGTATTTTAGAGGGCATATCAACGCTTGCGACCGCAACTCTAACGTCATTGCAGCGCCCTATCATTGGCAATATTGTCTTCTTTATCCGTTCTTCATTATGGGTCATTCCGGTTGTCATTTTGGGTCTTATTGATGAAACCTATAGAAACGTAGATATTATTTTTCAATTTTGGATTGGCGGCGCGCTGTTAAGTTTAGTATTTGCGGCTTTTATTTTGAAGTATTTGCCATGGATTAAGGCCTTTCAAGCCAAAACAGATTGGCGGCGCATTCTAAAAAATGTCAAAAAAGCTCTGCCTTTATGGGGCGCCGCAGTTTGTTTGGCGGGGGCGACCTATCTGGACCGTTTTGTGGTCGAAAGTTTTTTAGATCGTGAATTTGTGGGTATTATAAGTTTTTACAGCGCCTTTATCGTTGCCATTGCCGCCTTAACGGGCAGCAGTGTTTTCTCCTTCAGCTATCCCCGCATGATCGCTCTACATAAGGATGGAAATCATGCGGAGCTTTACGCTTTGACCAAATCCACAACCATACAGGCCGGCATTTGGGCGCTGGGATTATCGCTTATAATTGGGCTCTTTATACCCGTTTTAGGTGAGATGATCGGACGGCCGGAATTTGCAACCTATAAAGCTGTGTTTTACATTATGTTGCTCGGCGTGGTGATCCGCACCACCACGCAAAGTTTGCAATTTTTAAGCTATGCCCAACATGATGATTGGGTTGTATGGACCGGCAATCTGGTTTTCCTACTCAGTTCATTATGTTCTGCACTGATTTTAATCCCGCTTTTAGGCTTCATTGGCGCGGGATATAGCGCGATTATATCCGCACTATGTTTAAGCCTGTGGCGATTATATTATATGAAGCCAGAACCCGCCGCCCCCGCCTAACAAATTTATAATACATTAATCGGAGTGCCATTTCCGGCGGCCACAATCACCGGCGTCATAACATCGGCAATGATTGATTGTCCCAATGCTGTCGGATGTGTTCCATCACTGAAATAATCTGTGTCCGTTGCGTCTGATAATTCATCTCTTAATCGTAAATCAACCACCGAATCCGCATGATCGTCCCATTCAGCGAGCATCAGGGCGCGAGCTTCGGAAATTCGTGTACTGAATTGCGCCGCAGTTAAACCAAAAGATGTTGTGCCTGTGATTTGGCTATCAAATGGGATCATGGCGATCACCGTCCATCCTGCTGATCGTCTTGCATCGCAATATGCCCAAAACCGATCAACGGCTATTCGTGACGTAACATCTTGGAAAAATAGTTCATTCCTGATTTCTAAAGCTGCCAAAACATTGGGACGTGTTTGTGATAATTGGCTATCAATTTGCGTCGCCGCATCCGAGCTCATATCCGTGGTAGTTTGCCCTGAAACAGAGACATTTTGCATAGTAATGCCCAATGCTCGCACATCTTGTGCAACTCTTGTGGGCCATGAATTAGCTTCGATATGTTGCGTAATTGAATTACCGTCCGCTATAAAATTCGCGCGTGTATTTATAGTCGGCGGAGCACTTTTATAAGGGTGGGAGATCGGCAGTAATGCTGTATATCCTGTTTTATGCGCTATGTAGCCTTCGGTGGCTTGCCTCAGATCATTGGATTCTATACTCGCAATTATAAAGGTGTTGATTGTCCCTCTTAGACCGATATTTTTAACGCTTGTATTTCCAATTATATTTGTAGAGGCAGAAAAGCCCGCTGATCCTGTATATGTACCGTCAACTTCGCCGTTAATCAGCAAATCAACCCCGCCATTTGATTTTGTAATTTGAAGACCCGCAAGAACAGGAGTGTCAATTGCTAAGCTCGCGGCGCTGATCGCTCTTTGCGTTACGGCCTGTTGAGTTACACGTAGTTTTTCATCTGGGTTCACTTGGAAGTGAATCGCATTATTGCCACCGCCTGATATAGTTTTTGCATCCGCCGTATTATCAACTTTCAACAAAGATATAATCATTTGACGACTGAAAGAAATTGATTCATTAAGCGTAAGCGCGTCATCAGATTCAAAACGAACGCCGCCAATTACACCATCAAAACTTGTCGTACCGTAAGTCGGAATGTCCGTTCCCGAGGCCGTCCCACCATTAATGCCGTCCATTCCGTCCCAATCGGTTAATGATGTGCCGTTTGTCGTGTCATCATTCGCTTCCAACCATAAAGTAATATATTGAGAATCTGAAGGGACCCAAACATTTGGAATTTCATCAAGCTGTGTTGGCGCGGTATTATTTTTAAGCACATTCCCGACCACATTCGTCATATAGCGGTAATAGGTTTGATATCCCGCAAAGCTTGGGTGAATACCATCATCGCTGATGATGTCGCTATCATAGGTAAGCTCGTAATTTTGCAAGTAGGGCATGCCGTCCGCATGGCAATATTCGGGGGTGTTTTCTGCAAGCCATGGCGTGATAATATTTTCATTATAGGGGCGTGATCCCAAATATTGGAAGCGCACACATGTGCCGTCTTTATCGCCTGTTTCGGGATCTGGTAAGGGGCGGTCATAGAAGGGGATTTGTCCGAAGAACATTTTATGACCCGCCGTTGTAATGGCATTAAATATATAATCCAGATCATCGGCAAAGCCATCAATAAGGTTAGCCGCATTTCCATTTGGATCAAAGTAAGGGCGGGTTTGCGTGACGTTATTCGTGCCGATATACCCGATAAAGTATGTCGGATAGGCTTCGACGCTATGCCCGGATAAAATCGTATCAATGGCATCGCGTAAATCTTCTGCGGTATCGCCGTTTGTGCCTTCCTCTGCTGTTTCAACATAGGCGCTCGCATCAATCGCGAAGGCAACATCCAAATCCATGGCGGAGCTATCATCTTGGGCGTCCCATATTCCTTGGGCGATGGAATCCCCTAATAAAACCGCTTTGAAGTCATATTGTTTATTTGTCCAGTTAGCGGCAATGTAGGTTGCCATCTGATCCATTTGCTCGCTGGTTAAGGCGGCATCATAAATCATTATCTCGCCATATTCGCCCTCAATTTGAAAGCTTGCGCCGGCTGTATGAGAGCCAAATATTAAATTCACGGCTTCGGCAGACTGCGCCCCGACTGTAATCGTGGTATCTGTCCATGTGCTTTCGCCGTCTTTTATGTAACTGGCTGTGAATGCCGATCCATCCCAATGCAGAGCAATCGCGGTTAGTGTATCGCTTACGCCTGTGACAAATGTTGTCGTCGTCCCGCCGCGCACACCGACTTTAATCTCTCCGCTTTCATAGGTGCATAACAGTTGTTTATTCCCAAAGGCGCTACTGGTTTTGGATAAGATCGTGCCATTACCGTTATACGTACCCACGCAGAAAATGGTAAAGGCATCCCCCGCATCGGCGAATAATGACGTATCGCCAAATGTGCCTGTGCCTGTATCTAGCTTACTGGAAGCATCATAGGCAACACGCAACATATGATTGCCCTTATCGGCATGGGTTAATTGCGCCCAGTTTGAGGTTAGGGTCGCATCATAGCCGTTGGCTGTTTTATCGGACAATCCCGTAATTGCAGGGGCAGTGCCGATCAAAGTTGATCTGTCCTCCGTGTTATAATGCGCTTGCAAATTTTCCGTGACGATTGCGTTTGTTACAATATTCAAATTTAGAGGACGCAAGCGTGTACCGCGCCCCAAACCAAGCGGTAATCCCAGCATGATGTTACTCCTGATAAAGTTGTGATTGAGAATAAAAAAAAGCCATGATCCATGATGGTCTCGTGGCTTATGTTAGGATAATAATCCTATATATTTTTTATTTTGTCAAGTTTTATCTCTGTATTCTCTCATCATACTGATAGGGATTTTTGTCCTCTTCATCAACCTTGCGGTCTATACAGATTGATTGTCTGGCGGCGGCATCTTCATTGCATTGCGTGCGGTCGGTATAGCTGCAAAGCGCTAAAAGCGTGGAATCAATTATACAATATTTTTCCGCGCCAATATATCGTGGCTCAACATCCGGAGATAAAACACAATATGTATTATTGCGAAAATCAGCATCTTTACGACAGCCCTGCGTATGATCATAAATACACTCGAAATAGGTGTTGTTCCGTAAAATACAAAATGGATAAGCGGCATTACCTGCCGCGGGGAACAGAATATACAAGCAGCTAAAAAATACTAAATAATACTTTAATTTTATCATAATAACGCATAAGAGACGGGTTATAGACCCATAATCTTCTTTTTCCAATTAAGAGCGGAGGTTATAATCGTTTCTATACTATTATATTCCGGTGTCCAATCCAATGTCTTTAGGATTTTATCATTCGCCGCAATTAAGGCCGCGGGGTCACCTTCACGTCTTGGAGCTTGTGTGACGGAAAAATGATGTCCGGACACATTTTTAACCGCCTCAATAATCTGGCGGTTTGAATAGCCCTGACCATAACCGCAATTAAGTGCCAACGCTCCATTCACATCGCGGGTAATATTATATTTCAAAGCCGCAAGGTGTGCATTTACCAAATCATTAACATGAATATAATCACGCACGCACGTCCCATCAATCGTATCATAATCCGTCCCAAAAATTGACATGCCGCTGCGAATGCCCAGAGCGGCTTCACAGGCTACCTCAATCAGATGGCGTGCTTTAAGGGAGTTTTGCCCTGTACGTTGCTGGATGTCTGCCCCCGCGACATTAAAATAACGCAACATTGTAATATTGACGTCGGGATATAAGCGCGCCAAATCCTCTAACATCCATTCCATAGCTAGCTTTGAGCGACCATAAGGATTAATCGGATTGTGCGGGTGATCTTCGGAGATCGGTAGAGATAGAGCCTCCCCATAAATCCCTGCGGAAGAAGAAAACACAATATTTTTGATGCCTTGCCGAAAGGCAAGATTAAAAAAGTTAAATGCAGATAGGGTATTGGCTTGATAATATAGATCAGGTTGCTCGATAGATTCCCCCACATAAATCAAACCCGCAAAATGAATGATGGCATCGATATCCTGATAGAGGGAAAACAAATCCTTCATGGCTGCCATATCGCCAATATCCGCGCGGATAAAAGAAACATGCAAAGAATCGAAAAAATCTTCCGGCGCGCGGCTATTTGATAAATTATCAACGCCGATAACATCCTGCCCGGCATCAAGTAATGCCAAAACCATATGTTTGGCAATATAGCCGTTAGCGCCGGTGACTAAAACCTTTCCCATAATAATCTATTAAATGAAAATGTCTTATGCCGCAAGCTTTAATTTCGATAATGCGTTAATGTGATTCGGCCCAACCCCGCAACATCCCCCTATGATGCTTGCCCCTGCGGAAATCCATTGCGCGGCGAATTCCTGATAAGTTTGCGGCGTTATTTCAGAGCGTATCTCTTTTAAGCCGTCATTTGCCTGTTGTGTTTTTGAAATTGGAGTAAAAGCATTGGCGTACGCACCGCGACGTATGGTGACATCACAATCTTGTAAAATTTGAAGTGCGGGTTGCATTTCTTCGGGTTGGCTGCAATTGAATAATACGCCTTCAAGATCATGATTTTTGATAAATGTGGCGACATCTTCAATGGATTCACCCGCGCGCAATTGCGGCGGAATAGCTGTGTCCCCTTCACGATCTGTCAGGGTAAATGACATCCATTTTGGTTTGTTACTGCGCTGTAACGCTTTCATTACCGCTGCCGCTTCTTCTAGAGATGACATTGTTTCCACCAGCCAGAGATCACAATCAGATTCTTGTTCTTCTATCAGGGGGCCATATAACGCGGCGGCTTTATATGCGGAAAAATAATCGGGGCGATAGGATCCGAATACCGGCGGGATGCATCCCGCAACCTTTACGGGGCTTGTGGCATCATTCGCCGCCTTGCGCGCTAGCTTTGCCGCCAAAGCTATTAGAGCCCTGCCCCCATTATCAAAGCGCTCTTGCCCGATATGAAAGGGGATGAGCGCGTAGCTATTTGTAGTAATGACATCCGCGCCCGCATCAATGAAAGCGCGATGCGCCTGTGATACAAAATCCGGGGCATCGATAAGGGCGGCTGCCGACCATTCGGGTTGACGAAATGGCGCGCCCATGGATTGTAATAACCGCCCCATACCGCCATCCAAGATTAATAAATCTGACATGTTCTATCCTTGTGTAAATAATGATAAATAATTTGACCATTGCCCATATAATTCTGCGCTTTGATGTGCGCTCATTTTCGGTGCATACGTTCGATCCGGTTGCCAATGATTGGCAATATCATCCAGACCGTCATACATGCCGACCGATAACCCCGCCAGATAGGCCGCACCAAGCGCAGTGGTTTCCGTGACCTTTGGCACATCAATCTGAATTTGTAAAATATCCGCCAAGAATTGGCAGACAAATTCATTCGCCACCAAACCGCCATCAACCCGTAGCCTATTCGCCTCAATACCTGCATCTGATCCCATTGCGGCGAAGAGGTCCATCGTTTGATAAGCCTGTGCCTCCAGAGCGGCACGGATAATATGGGCTTTATTTGCACCGCGGCTCAACCCCATAATTGCGCCGCGTGCGTCCGGTTTCCAATGCGGCGCGCCAAGTCCCGTAAAGGCAGGAATAAGGTAGACGCCATTATTATCCGTCACAGATTGTGCCAAATCTTGCGTTTCCGCCGCGTTTTTAACCAGTCCCAATTCATCGCGCAGCCATTGCACAATAGCACCCGCCATAAAGATCGAGCCTTCGATAGCATAGTTGATTTGTCCATCCAACCGATAGGCGGGGGTAGTTAATAAACGGTTTTGGCTTTGTTTAAATTCTGCGCCAATATTCATTAACGCAAAACAGCCTGTGCCATAGGTTGATTTGATCATTCCTTTTTCAAAACATCCTTGCCCGATTAAGGCGGCCTGTTGATCCCCCGCGATTCCGCCAATCGGGATAGATAAACCAAATAAGGCAGGGTCAGTCACCCCAAAATCAGCAACATTGTCTTTAACATCCGGCAATATGGCAGCAGGAATATTGTAAATATTTAATAATTCCGCATCCCATTCTTGGGTTACGATATTATAAAGACCGGTTCGCGAAGCATTGGTAATATCAGTCACATGCTGCGCGCCGCCTGTTAAGTTCCAAACCAAGAAACTATCGATTGTACCAAATGCCAAATCACCTTTTTGCGCTAACTGTGCGGTATGATCATCATGATCCAGAATCCATTTAATTTTGCTGCATGAAAAATACGGATCAATCAGTAGGCCCGTCTTTGCAGAAATCTGGCTTTCAAGCCCCTTATCCTTTAAAGTCTGGCAGTAATTTGCCGTTCTGCGATCTTGCCAAACGATCGCATTATAGACTGGCTTTCCGGTTGTTTTATCCCATAAAACCACGGTTTCGCGTTGGTTTGTAATACCGATTGCCGCAATTTGTTGTTCGGGATTTTTTTGCGACAGAACATTTTTGATCGTTTGAAGCGTATCACGCCAGATATCATTCGCATCTTGTTCGACCCATCCGGATTGCGGATAATGTTGTTTGAGCTCAATTTGGGAGGTATGAAGCGGGCGGGCATCATGGGAAAATAATATGGCGCGGCTGCTGGTTGTGCCTTGATCAAGGGCGAGAATTAGCGGCTGTGTTGTCATGACAAAGCTCCTTTACCAAGGTTGGAATATGGTCTTCAAGCGCCTCTCTGGTTTGCGGGGAGATATGCAAACCGAGCTTAGAACGCCGCCATAAAATATCTTCTACGCTCCGCGCCCATTCCGCGCTGATAAGATAGCGAATTTCGGTCTCATATATGTGATCGCCAAAATGCTTGCCCAGATCATTTACATTTGAAGCGGTTTTTAGAATATCTTCAATTCTGCTGCCATAAGCGCGCGCATATCGGCGCAACATTTGCGGATCTGCCCAGGGATAATTTTGCTGTATTTGCTTAAAAAATGTTTCAAAATCCGCATCCTTAATTTGCCCCCCCGGTAATAAGGCGTTTTGCGTCCATTTATCTTTAATATGGGGAAAAAACGGTGCGATTTTAGTGATCGCCTGTTCGGATAATTTGCGGAACGTTGTAATTTTACCACCGAATATATTCAATAAAGGCGGACCAAAAGCGGTTTCCAAATCCAACTTATAATCACGCGTCACATTGGACAGGCTGTCATCACCGCTATCCAATAATGGTCGCACACCGCTATAATTCCAAACAATCTGGTCGGTGTTGGTTTGCTTGTCGAATGTACGGTTAACCGCATCACATAAATATTGCTTTTCATCATCCGATATCTCGGCATGACTTGGATCACCGTCATAGAGAGCGTCTGTCGTACCGATCAGGGTAAAATTACCCTCATACGGGATGGCAAATACAATCCGCTGATCGGGTTGTTGCAAAATATAGGCATGATCGCCGTCATAAAGGCGCGGGATTATGATATGGCTGCCCTTTGAATAGCGTGTTTTGAGCGTATCCGGTTGCTCAAGATGATTGTGATCAATAAATTGACGCACCCATGGCCCCGCCGCATTCACCACACATTTGGCCCCAACTTCAAAAATATCATTATTGTTACCTTTTAAAGATGCTTGCCAAATCTTGCCATCTGTTTTCAAGGACACGCATTCAGTGCGCGTTAAAATTTCAGCTCCCCGTTCGGCGGCATCTTTAGCGGACAAGACCACTAAGCGCGAATCTTCAACCCAGCAATCCGCGTAGGAAAATCCTTTTTTATACGAATTTTTTAAAGGCGCGCCTGCTTTGTTTTTGGATAATTTCATTCCTTTGGAGCCAGGCAGAATTTCTCTCTTTCCCAAAAAATCATACAAATAAAGCCCAAGACGGATAAGCCAATAAGGGCGCAAATGCGGCTCATGGGGTAAGATAAATTGTAATGGCCAGATAATATGCGATGCACTGCGTAGTAAGCGCTCCCGCTCGGTTAGCGACTCTGCCACCAACTTGAAATCATATTGTTCCAAATATCGCAGACCGCCATGAATTAATTTGGTGCTGGAGGAAGATGTAGCATTGGCAAGGTCATCTTTTTCAACTAGAAGAACGCTCAGTCCGCGTCCCGCCGCATCTCTGGCGATGCCGCATCCATTTACCCCGCCGCCAATTACAATCACGTCATACATGATCTTAACTTAGCAGAAAATAGTGTGATTTCCAGAGATTATAAATATTCGTTTTTCCTCGCGACATATACGGCGCGGTCATTTAGATATCTTAAATCCTCAGCTAATCCATTAACGCTTGACGAAGCTTTGCCTGACGATTTTCGTGATACGTTAAGACATCTACAAAGGCGCTATTTACATCATATTGGCGCAATATATCCGCCTCATCAGAAATATCTTGGATATCGCTTATATCTTGTAAGAAGTCCATCGCTTCACGCATATTCGTATAACCGCCGGAATTATCAACATTTTCAAAAGAAACAACCTGCTTTTGAACTACCTCATCATTATTTTGCGCTATAAATGGTATGGATAAATCAAGGCCTAAAATCTCTCGAATGCGATCCGTAGTATGATTGCGTAAAATTTGGTCGGTTTTGATTTCGAATAAATCACGTTGACCAAAATTTCCTGTGATATCTGACAATAATAAATTACTATCGCGCACCGGCTCTTTTAAGCTCAGGAATTCAAGATCCGCGTGACGGCGTGTGCGCTCCGGCTCTATAAATCCTTCATTACTGAATTCGGCAATATCATTAATATCAATGGTGAAGGTTTGATCAAACGTATTGCCCTCCACATCCGTAACGCGAACAACAATGTCTATCGATGAGAATTCTTCAAAATCAAGCGCATTGCTTTGAAGCAATAACTGATCTCCTGAGATCATAAACATATTATCAGGATTCGTCATCAGCGTGTAACTCATCACGTCATTGGGCATATTCGCATCTGTTGCCGCAAGATTACCAACCAGTGTTTGTTCTTCGGAATTTTCATCTATATTCATGTTATCCAGCTCGATAACATCCGGCGCCACGTTATCTGTGACGTTAATCGTAAATATCTGATCAAATGTGCCGCCATTACCATCATCGGATCGAACGGTCACGGAATGTGTGGCCTGTGATTCAAAATCAAGCGCGGCATTTAAAACAAGATTTCCACTGTCCAAAATGAATTTGCTGTCCGGATCGGCGATAATGCTATAGGTGAAGCTATCCGCAGGAAGATCAGAATCCGTGGTAGATAGCGCGCCGATAATCGTGCCAATTTCAGATGTTTCCAATATATCAAGATTTGAAAGATCAATAGCTGTAGGTGCATCATTTTGCGGCGTTACGGTAATTGCGATGCTAGCCGTATCAGCAATTGCGCCATGTTCAAGACCATCAGCAAGGGAGACATCAAAGCCGGCGGTGAGTGTCTCACTGCCATCATGAATGAATGCGACATCAGAATTTATAATATCCTGATACGTGAACGTATTTTGAGCAACGCCGCCAACTTCTATCGTGCCATTGGATATATTTGATGCAGTGAATGTAATGTCTGCATTTATATCATCCGGGTCAATTCCGCTTAAGTCTGTCGTGGTTAGAGTGTAGCTTGCGCCCTCATTCATGGCGATGGTTAAATCCCCCCCAATCACCGCGGAGTCATTTTGCGGGGTCACGGTAATATTGAACGTATCTGCCGCAAGGGTATTTGTCGCATCGCGCACTGTGAAATCAAAGCTATCCGTTGTTGTCTCACTGCCATTATGGACATATTGCACGCGCCCCGCCTGAATATCTGCCAAGGAGAAACTGGTAATTGCCACGCCTGCATTTGTGGAAAGCTGGAGACGGCCATTACTTAATGCGCCTGTCACATCAAAGATTACCGCGGCAGGCAGCGTATCAACATCCGATGTTGTTAGTGCCGCTGTTGTAATATCAATTGTGGCGCCCTCATTTAAGGTAATGCCATTATTTGTGGCCACGGCGGGCAGATCATCCACCGGAGTTACAGTTATGCTCATTACATCAGTATCTGCCACTGCGCCATGCTCCAATCCATCGGCGAGGGAGATATTAAATCCGGCGGTTACTGTCTCACTACCATCATGGGTGAATGTAACATCGTTATCTATAATATTTTGGCGTGTGAATGTATTTTGCGTCACGCCGCCCACTTTAATAATGCCGTTTGATAATGCCGAAACAGTATAGGTAACATCGCCCGCGCCATCATCCGGATCAATCGCGCTCAAATCCGCGGTTGTGATTGTGACGCTATTACCTTCGATGACAGTCATGGAAAGATCGCCTGTAATGACCGCGCCATCATTTTGCGGTGTAATAACAATATTGAATGTGTCCGCCGCCAATGTGTTTGTTTCATCGCGCACTGTGAATGTGAAGCTATCTGTTGTTGTCTCGCTGCCATCATGGACAAATCGCACGCGCCCCGCATTGATATCCGCCAAAGAAAACGCCGTAATGGCAACACCCGGCGCAGTTGAGCGCTCTAAACGCCCATTTGCAGGCGAGGCCGTCACATCAAAAATCACTTTACGCGGTTCAGTATCAATATCCGTAGTGGTTAATTGTGCGTTGGAAATAGTAACGGTTGCACCTTCATTTAAAGTTACGCCGTTATTGATGGCCGCGGTCGGTAAATCATCCACCGCATCAATGATAATATCAAAGCGCCCCGTATCAGGAAGCGTGCCATTTTCCGTACCGTCAATGACAGATAGATCAAATCCCGCCGTTAATGTATCGCCGCCATCATGGATAAACGTTAGACGATTATTATCTATGTCATCCTGCGTAAAGGTTGTTGCCATGACGCCGTTAACTTCCAAATGGCCATTTTCAATGTTGGATGCGGTATATGTTAATCCGGTTCCGCTATCATCCACATCCACTGTATTAATATGAACATTTGTCAGGTTCAGCGCACCGCCTTCATTCATGCGAACTTCATTTCCGCTTTCGTAAAAGTTAACATTGCGGAACGTAATTGAGCTTGTCCCCGATGCATCATGATCCAGAACAAATACCATCTGGGTCATATTGCCGGTGTAATCCTGCCCGATCGGAATATCAAATCGCACCCAGCCATCACCAGATTGATATGTACGGAATGTCTGATCCATACCTGACCATACTTGCGAGCCATATAATTGATATCCTAATACCCCGCCGCCAAAGCCGCTTGCATCATCAAAGCCAATCCCCACGATCTCTGCCGGATCATCCGTCTGAAATTCAAATGACAATACCGTATTTGCCGTTAAAGAATAGGGATATAGAACACGCTTCCATGCATTACCACCAATCGTTAGTTCAGATCCATCTGCACTGACGGTTGCTGTAGCTGGCAAGCCGTTTTGCCCGTCTTGAAAAGCATCAAAGGCTTCTATTGTATAATCATTAAAATCGATAATATTCGGCGCGCCGTCATTTATCACCAGAGTCGGTGCTTCGTTAATCGGTGTCACATTGATTAAGAACGTATCAGTATCAGGCGCCGCGCTGTTTTCGCCGCCATCGGCAACTTGAATATCAAACCCCGCAACAGTTGTTTCGCTATCATCATGTATAAACGTGACCAATCCAGCATCCAGATCGGCCTGCGTGAACGTATTTTGTGTCACGCCGTTCACTTGAATTATTCCGTTACTTAGATTAGACGCGGTCCAATCCAAACCTGTTCCGAAATCATCGGGGTCAAAGGAATCCAACATGGTGGTATTTAAAACCAGCGTTGCGCCTTCATTCATGGTCGGCGCAGCATTGGTGGAAATTATAGGTGCATCATTAATGTTATCAACGCTCATGCTAAATGTACCTGAGGCAGTGCCCGCCCCATGCTCCCCGCCGTCAGCAATTGTAAAATCAAAACTAGCCGTCGTCGGAGGGCCGCTATGGCGGAAAGCAATTCGTGAATTATCAATATCATCCTGCGTAAAGCTGGTAATCGCCACATTCGGGTTTGAGACAAATTCAACTTGTCCGTTAACTGTCCCTGTTATGTTGAAATCCAGACCAATGCCGCTATCATCCGGATCAGCGGCGCGCAAAACAGCATTTTTAATTAAGACAATGCTGTTCTGATTTACAGAGGAACCAAGATTTAAACCAATCGTCGGGGCATCATTCACCGCAATTTTTGTCAGGTTAATCGTAGCACTATCGGGGACAGCGCCATGCTCCCCGCCATCTGCCACGCTCACATCGAATTGTGCATTTCCTTCATTGCCATCATGACGAAACACAACCCGATTTGCATTTAAATCGGCTTGGGTAAACGAAAGGATCGGCACACCCGGATTAGTCGAAAGCTCCACAAAGCCATTTGTGATATTGGATAGTGTATAAGTAAGACCTGTGCCGCTATCATCCGGATCAGTCGTATTTAAAATTGCGGTTGTAATGGTTACGGTTTGACCTTCGACCACGCTGACGGGCGCATTTGTTGTGATGATCGGCGTATCATTTAACGGCGTTCTGGTAAGGGTGAATGTCCCCGTAGCGGGTACGGCGCTATCCTCCCCGTCATCCGCCAAAGAAAAGTCAAAGCTGCCATTGGCTTCTGCGCCGTCATGGATAAAGACAACCCGGTTATTATTGACATCATCTTGCGTAAATGTTGTGGATGTTACGCCGTTGACCTCTATGTGGCCATTTGCAATCGAACTGGCAGTATACGTTAATTGATCTGGTGTATCCGTTACATCTGTATCGGTTGAATCCAGCATTGCTTGGGATATGCCAATGCTACCCCCTTCCAACACAGTTGCGCCGGTATTGGTTATGATAGAGGGACCATAATTTACATCCGTGATCACAATATTAAAGGTGTTTCCTGATACTGTCTCCCCACCATCAGTTACACTGAAATCAAAACCATCGGACAAAGTCTGCGATCCGTCATGGATATAAACTACGCGGTTATTTTGTATATCATCAAGCGTGAAGCGTGAAATTTCATAACCGGGGTAAGTTGTTAACTCAATACGGCCATTGACCGGCTTGCTTTCCATTCTAAAAATTGTATCGCTCGCCACATTATCAATATCGCTTATATTCAACTCCGCAATCGTAATCGGGGTTGTGGCCCCTTCCAGAACATTTAACGGGTTGTTATGTGTGATGGTAAAATCATCGTTAAAGTTAATAGTAATATCAATTTCCGCAAATTTCCCGCCAACGGCTTCAGTGGCGCGAATGGTCAAAATGTAGCTATCTGTTACAGTTGCATTCAGATTTGTGGTATCCAGAATTCGTAATTCACCTGTCAGTGTATCAATCTCAAATATACCATCGCCATTTCCCGCCTGAACCGAATAGTTTAACACGCCGCCTTCGGGGTCAATCCCCTTCACAAACCCAACAGAATCGCCAACATTAATGTCCGATCCATCAGGGTTGGAATGGCTGAGTGTATAAGTATCATTATTGATAACATCCTTGCCCTCCCACTCCACGACTGAATATCGCGAACTGCCATTATTATCGTCATACCACAGGTCATTATTGTTCATCAGCGCATAGTTTGCGCCTGTACCGCTATTTGGCTCTGATCCGTTCCAGTTATTATAAAATGCACCATTATCTACATTACCATTTCGCACAATTTGCATACCGGCTTCGGGGCCCGCCATCCAATACCACTCCCCTTCATTGCCGGAATCACTGGCGGCAATCCATGAATGTGTTGATGTCATCTGATCTACGAATGATTGCTCCGCAGCCGATGTGATGGTGACCAAATGCCCGCTTTGGCCAAAAAGAAGCTGCGTTTCCGCAAATGATAACGCATCATCAAAAGACCTGTTTGTGGTGATCTCTTTACAAAAATTCCCTGTTGCCGCACTGTAATAAACACCAAAATAAGTTGTTTCAACAACTGCTTCCGCCGTCAGAAGGGGCGCTTCATCGATATCGGTGATGTTAATAACAACATTCCTGTCGGTATATTTTGATAAAGCATTGTCATCATAAGCGCGTATACGAATGGTATATTGATTATCACGGTCATAATCCAATAACGTATTATTCGCAATTTCAATTAAACCCGTCGTTGCATTAATTTTGAATACATTATCGTTATTACCGCTTACGATTGAATAGGTGCGCGTATCCCCTTCTGCATCTGTCGTTACAACCGTGCCGACATCATCATTAACACTCGCATTTTCGGCAATGGAAAAAGGGCCATAGCTTGTAAAAACCGGCGCCGTATTTTCAAGTGCATCCAGAATATTGATGGTATAGGTCTGATCATCAAAAAGTAACCCCGGCCCATTATCCGTCGCACGTACATCCAATGTATATGATCGTATTCCCAATTCGTAATCAATTGAGCTGTTATCAATAATTTTAATTTCACCTGTGGCGCTATCAACCGAGAAAATGCCCACGCCCGTGCCACCGGTAATAGTATATGTCAGGCTTTGCCCAACATCCGGATCATATCCCGCCACATGCCCGATTTGATCATTATTCGGGGTTAATTCCGACATTTCAATGACACGGTCAGAACCGGTTTCCTTTAGTTCCTTAATTTTCAAATTATCGATGCCGAACGCTTCATTATTAAGATCATTTGTATTCAAGTTTGAACCAAAACCTAATTTAAAGGAGCTATCCGTATTCTTAATGGTTAAAGAATATCTGACGATCTGGTCCTGATAAGAGGTGTTATAAGTAATAAAGCCGATATCATCGGTTAATTCCTGTACGCGATATGTCACATCGCCAAATGTGCCACCCACTTCCCGATCATAAGTCGTGCGATTATAAATATCATTGTTTAAAACCTGTGTATCATTAATAAACAGGTAAAATCTCTCGTTTTCCCAACTATCAAGCTCATAAAAATCAAACTCAATTGTGATATATTCCTGATCACCGGACAGGGCGAATGTTTGAAATAATTCTTGATCGCCCGCAACGTGAACATTTCTGCCAAATCTGCCCCAAAACTGCGATAACGTGGCATCGGTTGATGTTGTATTATTATTCCAACCTGATGCGCCGCCTTCAAAATCCTCATCATATATAGTTACTTCTTCCAATAAAACCGGCGCGGTATTGACGGTATTGACCCGGATATCATAGGTCTGTCCCGCAATCGTGTTGGTACCGTCATACAGGCTGAAGATAAATTGATCATCAGATCCGATCATGCTGTCATATGTGATTGAACCAACATCTAAATCATTCTGTGTAAATGTATCCCCAAGCCCCAAAGCGACCCCGTCTTTGTAGATCGTGCCAAAAGAAACATTGCCGGTAATGGTGTAAATCAAGGCGGAGGAGCTATCATCAATATCTGTGGCAATTAATTTGGTATTTAACTCACCTGGATCAAGCGGAAAATCATAGACAATAAAATCACTATCAATGGTGCCCTGAAAGGCCGTTGTTCCGTTCGCACTGCCGTTAAAACCGCCATAAGACCCACCGCCAACAACCCCGATGCCGCCGTCATTACCACCGGATAAATCGGCTGTGTCCGTATATCCTGTTAAAGAGGCTTCGGCCGTTCTGCCATAAGAAAACCAATCAAAGTTTCCTGCTTGACGGTAATGCATTCTGATTTCGTTTGATTGCACATCAACTTCAACAACTACCGCATACTGCGTAGAGTTAGCCAAAGCCGCCCCAGAGGATAAAACGGGAGTATTAGAGGCCGCACCTGAATACCAGACCAATTCGTTTGCGCTATTAAGATAGAGCCCTATTCCGCGACCTGATCCGCCATCTTCAAACAGAACTTGTCCGGGATTTGCCGCGTAATTAGTTGCCGCCGTTGTAAAAATAAGTGTGAACTGGCTGCTTTGACCATCTATCAAACCCTGATTTGTGCCATATGATCCAACCCCGCTTTCGCGATATTTTTCAATGCCAAATGTGCTGGCATCGCCGCCGAGTGAGACGGAAAAGCCAAGCGAGACATCCGCGCCGTTATTGGTGACAATTATCGGTGCTTCATCAACCGGCGTAACATCAATCGAAAATGTCTGCGCGGTTACTGTGTCTGTCCCATCCGTAATTGTAAAATCAAATGAATCCGATATGGTTTCGGAATCATCATGCACATATTGCACACGGTTATTATTAAGATCATCCAGTGAAAAAGACGTAATCGCAACGCCGGTATTTGTGCTCAGCTCTATGCGGCCATTTATGGTTGTACTTGTGATATTAAAGATTACTTCTGTATCCGTATTATCTGGATCGCTTACGCCCAACATCGCCGAAGTGATCGTTGCCGTACTACCTTCAAGAAGGCTGAGCGGTGTGTTTGTATCTACGCTTGGCGCTTCATTTTGAGCAACAACTGTCACACTGATATCTTCGGAAAAATACGCCCCTAGAGAGAAATTTATCGTACGGTTAAGCGTTGGGCTATCTGAGCTATTTTGATAAGTTATATTTTCTATCAAGCGTTCAATTGCCGCTTTGGACGCATTAATATTTAAATCAAAGACCAAATCCAAGCCGTTTGTTCCGTTTGAAGAAACCGTGGCAATCAATACGCCCTCAAAAGTCACGTTCGCTCCATCGAAACCGATTTGACCTGCGCCCGTGCCTTCATCATTTAAAGTTAATTGGTCTTCCGCGCCGCCCGTCGTTGATATCGTTAGCGCATCACCATCAAAATCGGTTGTTGTGCCTGAGATAGTAACGTCTGAATCAAGTATTTGCGGAGTTGCATTGGCATCATTTTCCGCCATAACAGTTGTTGTCGTCAACGCCCCCAAAGAAGCATCCAACATCACGCGCTTTTCCAGCGCCATGAGGGTCAATCTCTTTTTTCGGATCCCTGACATCAATAACAACCTTTCCGTCTTCTATTAAGTGTAATCGGATTTGGTTAAGAACTCTTAAAATTTTCAATAGTATCAGCAATTTAATGCGTCATGACGATATCTCTCGCTAATGTATTTTGAAAGGTTGCATAGGCATCTTGCAGATCCGTTAACGATTGGTAATAAGATATTTTTTTAGATTGCGCCTGCATCTTACGGATAAAAGCATCCTGTTTTGTTTCAAACCCAACGCCTGATTTCTTTTCCAGCGCATAAGCCATGAATTTTTCATTCTCATATTCTTTCTGGCGATCACGCGTTAATTGATAAAAATAATCCAGCCTTTGCCGCGCCAAATGTACCTGTGTCATTACCGCCAAAGTCAATGATAACCGCTTGGCGTTATCTATCTCCATTTGGTTTTTCGCCCCGCGCTTACGAAGGGGATAAGTAATCAGAGCAGATAAGTTTTGCTGCAAGGATAACGTGAAACTGCCCCATTGATTTTGTCTTAAAAAATCGTTGCCATCGCGATTAATGCCAAATAATAATTCCGCGCCCGGAACGGTGCGAATGATTTCCTCGCGTAAGTTTTGTAAATTCACATCCCGCTGCAATACTTGTTCACGTATCTCAGGACGATTTTTAATTGCCTCTGCTTCAAGAGTTTCTATATCTTCCGCCAGAAGTGCCTTCACCTCTTTCGATGGTATCCGCATATCTTCGCTTAGTTTCAGATTGATATTTTGCGGATAAGATAACAGGCTTTTCAACTCGGTCATCGCCAGAGAAATCTGGCTTTGAGAGTTACGAAGCGCGGTAAGTGATTCTTGGATATCCTGTTCCATATCTCCTAATACTTCACGTGAAAGTAGCTTTTTATTCTCTGCGGTTTTTATATTTTGAAGCAATTCCTGCGCTTGGCGAAAAATAGCATCGCTTTCCTTTTCAGTTTTTTGTGCGGCGAGCGCACGGTAATAAGCGGCATAAATATCCTTTTGAATATTCTGGACGACTTTATTATAACGCTCTATCGCTATTTTTTGCTGCGCTTTTGCATTTTGTGCCTGAGACACCGCCAATAATATATTTAACGTTGTCCAGTTCACGCTTAAATCTTGGGTATCCCGAAAGGACTGGGTTGAATATGATGGCTCTAATGATTGGGTATTTGTTAAAACTGACCGGCTAGACGCCGCGCCCTTATTGGATCGCCCAATATAGCTCGCATTTAAGTTTAAAGATGGTAGCGCATTCATTCTGGCCAGATCAATCTGGTCTTCGGCGGCCAGAGTTTCTAATGCGGCAACATATGCATCTAAATTCTTTTCTGCGCCGCGCCTTAAGGCATCATTCAAGGTTAGATGAATTGTTTGATGTTGAAAATCATCAAATCCCAATGCCTTTTGATCTTGCGCTAATACATCAATATGCTGCGCGCTATCCATCTCCGTTGGAGTTGTAGTACAACCGCACAAAAGGACAAAACCGCCAAGAAACATTAATTTTAAGTTGGGTATCATGAGATCACATCACTTTCCGGTAAAATAATAGAATAAGCCCATATTAATATCTGGACAATGGGGGCGATTTTTTCCCCCGACATCATGACCTTGCCTGTTGCGGCAAAAGGTACATCCGACACATCTGGGGTTAAGGTTACTTTATACAAAGTTTGGCGCGGAACGATGCGCTCTTCTTCATATCCATTTGTGAAAAACTCACTATAGATAGAACCGCCATAGAGTGAGGATAATTCCTTTTTATCCAGACTGCTTATGTTTGTTTGCTCAATGTCTTGTACTTTTACGGGGATGGTATCAGCAAGAGCATAATCTGCCCGAAAACTCCCTTTTGTACCCGCCTTCAATCTTTCAAATTGCTGCTCTGTGACATAAGCACTTACTTTATAAACTTGTGGCTTTATGAGGCGAAATAGTAATTTTTCTTGTCCGACATATAGACCTTCATGCAAATCTTCGGCGCCGTCTTTAATAATACTGTCATAGGGCGCTTTAATAACAAGCTGTTCCTTTTTCACCTCGAAGGAGGATACTTTTAGTGATAATTCTTTGATTTCATTTTCTAATTGATCCAGATCCTCCCGCAGCAATGCCGCATCTGTTTGGCGGCGTCTCTTGATTTTCTCCAATTCCTGTAGCGAATTTTTGGCGATATTATAATCGCGTTCCAATTCTTCTGATTGCATGTAAATTAAGACTTCACTGGCTTTGACCATACGGTTTTCCGTGACATTTAAAGAGATAATTTGCGCAGGATATGGTGCATAAATATCGCGATATTCCGCAGCATGAATTAAAGCGGGAATTTGCATACGCATATTTAAGGGAATAAATAATAAACACAAAGCGCATGCAAATAATAGAACGCTTATTTTGCCTCTCGCATGGATAAGAATGTCTTGCCTGCGAGTCGCCCATATTTTGAGCTCCGATAAGATGGGCTTACCTATAAACCACAGCAATTCAATGCCCATAAGAATTAACCCAAGCGGCTTTGGGAATAACACATATACCAAATACGCAATCCCCAAAAATAGGAAGAAACGATAAATCAAAATGGCCCAGCCAAAGATGATAAAAAACTTTATTTTTTCTGGCCGCCCATATTCCGGGCACTCATCTTTCCATCCGAATAATGTTTTACGCAAAGCCCAGCGCGCACAGGCAAAAGAGCGTGCATGAAGGTTTTCTATGCTGAGCATATCGCTTAAAATGAAATATCCATCAAAGCGCATTAGCGGGTTTAGGTTAATCAATAATGAGCCGATAAGTGAGATACTCACGATACTAAAAGCAATACTCTGCAATGTGCCGGGCGCGGAAAAATTCCAAATTAACAGAAAAATAGAGGCGAGCATTAATTCAATGCGTATCCCGGCAAGACCAATTTCAATCTTTTCTTTCTTAGAAGCCAAATGCCAGGCGGCCGTGGTTTCTGTGTAAAATACCGGATACATCACCATAAAGGCAATGCCCATATGCGGTACCTTTAACCCATATTTATGCGCAGTATATGCATGTCCAAGCTCATGAAATAATTTGATAATTGTAAATATTATGGCGATCATCATTGCACCTTCTGCACTGAATAAGTCCATAAAAGTATGGATAAATTCATCCGCGCGCCCCAATGTCATGATCACGCCCAATATCAATAATAAAACACTAAAAAACGTTGCTTCTCTGGAGAATAAAAAAGCAAGATACGGATACGTCGCCTTTAAGAAATTTTGCGGGCGAAATATGGGCAAAGAAAAAAATAAATATTTATGAACCAGTTCAGATAATAACGATTTTTCTTTTTGGGGCGGGGTAAGGGGCAGCCCGTCTGTTTCTAAAATTAATCCATGTTGATTTAGAAATAACAACAATTCCTTAAAAACATCCGTCTCCGGCTCCAGAGTGGTTTGATTATGTAGTAAAGACGCAAGATCATCATATGTTTCACAAAATGAAAAGCGGGACAGATATTCAAATTCAACCCAGCCAATTTGAAAATATTGATGGGAAACGGGATGATATAACCGCCAGAATGGCTGCCCATCCTCATCAATGCCGCCCTTTATTAACTTCAAATCCGGACTAAGGCGGGGTATTTTTGTATCGGCGCTTACCTCGAACATCATGGGCTATACCCCCAACATACTACGCAGCGTGATTAACGGTCTGCGCAAGATTTTATAGATCAAGATAGTGCGTTGCCCATTAATTTTGGCAACACCTTTCCATCCGATGCGTATGTCCGCATCCTTATCATTTAAAAGCGCGCGGATTTTATAAGTTAGCAATCCATCAGCATCCGCACTGGCCTGATAACCTATGGTATCTATTGACGCGGCATAATTCACCAAAGGCGTGGCATTAGGAAAGAAGGAAATGTCTGCCTCTTCTCCCACTGGCAACATTGATTGCAAGGGAATACGAATTAAAAGCTCAACCTCGGCGGGATCGGCAATCTGCATGATGGGTTGTCCTGTCCGCACCGGTTTATTTTTCAAATCATTTTTATCGGCAAAGATAGCTATGCCGGCACGCGGCGCTTTAATGACGGCTTTGTCTAGTTGAGTTTTCGCATAATCCGCTTCGATCTCTTTGGTTTTAATCTCTGATAACAGACGATGCAGTTCCGTCTTTTTTTCAGGGCTTGATAAAACTTCTCTCTGTAATCGGGAAAGGCGGCTCAAAGACGCCCTATAAGCTTCCGAAGATGTGTCTGCTTGCAAAGTCAAAGAGTCCAAATCCATTTCTGCCACGGGCATGTTTTCGTCAACCTTGGAACCCGGATTAATCAGAACATTATTTAATATACCGTCAAATGGCACGCTGACGGTCATCGAGGATACCGCAATGACTTCGGCGGGCGCGCTGATTGTTAATCTGACAGGTAGAAATGCAAGTAAACATAATATAATCCATATATATTTTCGATATGGCTTTACCTTGTCGGATAAAGGTAGAAAATCACGCTTATCTTTAACGCGGTTCAAAACCATGGCGCGCGTATAGTAAAATGATAATTCGTTTAAAATATGTGTATCGGCCTCACTTAATGGCGCTTCACGTTCCAGCCACAGACCGCCTAAAATTTGTTGATCTTCGCCGTATTTAAAAAATACAATTGAGGCATTCGGCGCGGAATATCCCAGCCATTCTTTAGTTTCCTCCTCTGATAATCCTGATAATTCAATGGGATGTATAATATCATCGACCTGGGAGCCTTTGATCTCTTTTTGCAAAACATCCTTCAGCCATATTCCGTGTGGGCCATTAGGGTCAAGTACAGCATTGCCAGAAATGTTATGCAGATTGACCGTCTTACCACTCACCGTCCAAAAAACTGCCCTTCTGTAATCGACAATTTTTTTAGAGACATTTACCGCTAGAAAGCCGAGTTCCTTTAATGACGTCGTTTCCAGAGCCTGTTTTTGGATTTGGAGCAATAGCAGCGCCTTATCCATCATTTGCCCCTGTTTGCACTGCTTGCTTCATTTTACTTAAACGTCTGTTATTTTGCATTTGTAAGGCAGTTTGCTCCTTTTGCGTTTCCAAATATCCTAGAATGCCCTGATCACGGATTTTCAATGCGTTCACTTCAACCAGACCGCTCATCCCCGGTAATAACGGATCATTATACCCCTTTAGCGCCGCGCTCATTTGAATAGATTGACTGACGGGGTCAACTTCACCGTAAATCTTTGTTATCTCTGCCTGATAAATTTCTCCTGTTTCGGATACTTTGACGCTCAATGGCGCGCCGATATTCACATAGCGCAACCATTTTGAGGGTAGAATAAACTGGACATCTAATTGATCGCGTGAAGCAATTTCCATTAAAACACGATCTGTGCGTGTATATTCCTGGGGATTTGCCAGGCGATTCGTGACACGCCCATCATAGGATGCGCGAATGATGCAAGCATCCATTTGAGATTTTAGCGTGCTATTTTGCGCTGTGGTTTTTTGTTCCTCAACCTTCAGCTCTTGCTGTTCCAGATCCGAAATAATATCAAGCTTGAACAGCTCTTGCCCTTGTTTTACACGTTTTTTTGCCAGATTTTCAGCCGCCTCAATTGCCGCGATTTCATCATTAAGATTTTGACAATCATACGTCAGCAAAATATCACCCGCCTGAAACACATCGCCATTATCAACATAAATATGCTCGATTTTGCCATCGCGGCTGCTGGAAATAACCGTCATTTTTTGCGGCACTAACACGCCTTCAACGCGCAAGATTTCGTCTTCTATATCATAGCGATATGACATCGGTTCAGATATAACAACGCCCTTGGGCGGCTCCTTGCGTTTGACAATAATACCATCGGTGCTTTCTTGATCATCCTGTGCAAGTTTATGCGGCGCAGAATCCGTAATTGTTTGTAATTCCTGTACATGCAAGATAGGGGCATGATCATGATTTCCAGAGCTAGGCTCAATATCCTGTAATGATACCCAAGAGCTGATATCAGGTTTTGCGAATAATCCTTGCGGGATTTGTACGGAAAAATTTAATTTTGATTGCCAATAGGTACTGGTTTCCTGAAACAGTTCCACAAATTCTTTGCCATTGGGCAAGCCTACTTCTGGGATATAGCTCTTCGAAGCTTCCTGACGTTCGGTAACATAAAAAAATCCGCCACCTGCAAAAATACAGATGATCAGCCCCGTAAGGAGTATCCCGAATGTTTTTCTCTTCATTAACATAACCAAGCAGACATGCCCAAGTGAATGGAATAGACTTTTCCACTTTTTATAATAAAGTAAAAATCAAGACTGCGGAACGAAAAATCTAAAAAAACGATATTTTTCTAAGCTTTAATGCTGAATTGATTCGTTTTTTTACGGCAAATTGATTGGCACCAGAAATGCACGCTTGCCCCCGCAAGTACATTCACCCCGGCGATCGCCACAAATAATCCGGTAACGCCATAGTAAAAATGCCCGATATAGATGGCGGGAATCATAAGGAAAACCATCTTTACGACAATCATAACAAACGATAAATGCGGCATGCCCATGGCATTGAATGCCGATGCCCACCCATTCACCAAGTTTGAAAAAGCATAGGTCAGCGGCACAATCATAAAAAACAAGACAACATAATTGATAACGCCTTGGCCTTGTTGAAATAACGCGCCAATCTGTTCACCGAATATTAATAAAATTAAGGCCACTATCATCGAATAAATAACGGAAAACCCAATCGCCAGTCGCAGGGTTTCATTAACGCGGTCCATTTTTTTTGCGCCAAAATTCTGTCCTATAATTGGCGCCATGCCAACGGCAACACCCATAATTACTATAAATGCGAATGCCTCTATACGGCTGACAATGCCAAAAGCCGCAACGGCCTCAAGGCCAGATTTCGCCAAAAGTGTAATAATCAGCGCATTCACAACCGGCTGGATAGAATTCGTCAAACCCGCCGGAAGTGCAATAAATAACAACCTTTTGGCACTATCCCAAAATAACTCAAAGCGTATGAGCTGCTGAAAGCAAATCAGGTTTTTTTTAACATATAGAACGTATAGCCCCGCGCACATAGCCGCGGCATTGGCAATGACGGTGGCAATCGCCGCGCCCTGAATTTCCAATCGTGGGAATCCCCATAATCCAAAAATCAATAATGGGTCCAAAATAATATTAACAACCGCAACAACCGTCATAATTATTGCGGGCGTAAAAGCGTCCCCACTGGCACGAATGGCTGAATTGCCAACAAGAGGTATTGTTATAAAAACCACGCCTGCATACCAAACCGTCATGTAATTAATCACTAATGGTAAGAGGTCCGGGTCTGCGCCCATTAATGTAAATAACCCGTTTTGTGACCAAAGTCCGATCCCCGCCAAAACTAAAGACAGCAATAAAACCAGTAATAACCCTTGTGATGTAACGCGTTGCTGCACCTCGCGATTCCCCTCCCCGATCAGGCGAGATACCACGCTGGACATGGCGATGCCAAAGCCCATGACAAAGCTGAAGATCATATAGGTAATCGGGAATGTAAAGGTAACTGCGGCTAATTCCTCGGTGCCGAGTAACCCGATAAAATACATATCCACCAACTGAAATGAAATAATCGCCCCGATCCCCCACATCATTGGCACTGATAAACGGGTTAAATGGGATTTAATTGCGCCCTTGGTTAAATCGCCCTTATTTTTATAATGGGCAGGAATGTCGGCATCATCATCAAGGGCGGGCTCAGAACTCATGAGATAGGTATAGAAGTTTTTTCTGTCGATGAAAACAAAGAAAAGGCTTTTCCTTCCTATTGTTTCGATTGTATAAAACCATATGACACAAAATGCCCTGAAATCATCCGCCGCCACAATCCATGAGCCTGAAGTAACCTTTGAGCTTGCCAAAGGATATGGATTAAGCCGTGAAGAATATGACCTCATCTTAAATCGTTTAGAGCGCACGCCCACCCATACCGAAATAGGAATATTTTCAGTAATGTGGTCAGAGCATTGCTCCTATAAAACATCACGCATGCACCTTAAAACGCTGCCCACTAAGGCACCTTGGGTCATTCAAGGGCCGGGGGAAAATGCCGGAGTTATTGATATCGGCGATAATCAGGCCGCCATATTTAAAATGGAATCTCATAATCACCCTTCTTATATTGAACCCTATCAAGGTGCAGCCACTGGCGTGGGCGGTATTATGCGCGATGTCTTTACAATGGGCGCACGCCCAATTGCGAATTTAAATGCGCTGCGTTTTGGGGATCCCTCCCATCCTAAGACACGGCATTTAATCAACGGGGTTGTCGCCGGAATTGCTGGATATGGCAATTGCATGGGCGTACCAACTGTTGGCGGAGAAACTCAATTTGACAGCAGTTATAACGGAAATATCCTTGTTAATGCCATGACTGTAGGTATTGCCGAACAAGATAAAATATTTTATGCACGCGGTGCATCCGTGGGTCAGCCGGTGGTTTATGTCGGGTCAAAAACAGGGCGAGATGGCATTCATGGTGCGACTATGGCATCTGCCGAATTTGATGATGGCGCCGAAGCCAAGCGCCCAACAGTGCAAGTCGGCGACCCCTTCACCGAAAAGCTTCTGCTCGAGGCCTGCCTTGAACTAATGCAAAAAGATGCCATCGTTTCCATACAGGATATGGGAGCAGCCGGCCTGACATCATCTTCGGTTGAAATCGCCGATAAAGGCGAAATCGGCGTGCATTTAAATCTAGATCTTGTGCCCCAACGTGAACCAAATATGAGCCCCTATGAAGTTATGCTCTCTGAGTCACAAGAACGCATGCTAATGATTTTAAAACCAGGACATGAAGATGTTGCCCGCGCCATTTTTGAAAAATGGGATCTGGATTTTGCCGTGATCGGGGAAACGATTACTGAGCGTAATCTGGTTTTGGATATGCATGGGCGCCAATGGTGTAATATTCCGGTTCCGCCGCTTGTTGATGATGCGCCAATTTATGATCGCCCTCATACGGCTTATGACGTTGCGGATTTGGATCCTCGCTTTTACGATGAATTGGATAATAGCTCTGAGCATATTTTAACCGCATTGAAGCAAATGATGTCATGCCCTGATATGGCATCAAAACGCTGGATATGGGAACAATATGACGGCTTAGTGATGGGGCAAACTAAAGCTAGTGCCGGAATTACAAAAACCCAAGCGGGATGCGCCAGTGATGCCGCCATTGTTAAAGTGAATGACAAAAAAGCGCTGGCGATGTCATCCGATTGCAATCCGCATTACTGCTTTGCCAACCCTTTTGAAGGCGGCAAACAAATTGTGGCAGAAAGCTATCGTAATCTTTGCGCCAGCGGCGCGACGCCAAAGGCAGTCACAAATAACCTAAACTTTGGCAATCCGGAACGCCCTGAGATAATGCATCAATTTGTCAAATGTATTGAAGGCATGGGCGAAGCATGCCGCGAGCTTGGTTACCCCGTCATATCGGGCAATGTATCGCTTTATAATGAGACAAATGGCACAGGCATTTTACCGACGCCGGTTATTGGCGGGGTTGGTTTGATTAATGATTTATCACAATCCATGGATATGGCCTTTAAATCCGAGGGGGAAGCTATATTTGTAGTGGGTCAAAGTGATGCAGCTAAGGGTCATTTAGGACAATCCCTTTATGTGCGGGAATATCATCACTTAAAAGGCGAAGAAGGTGGAAACACCCCTTCAGTCGATCTAGCCAAGGAAAAAGTCCATGGTCAATTTATCTTAAAACTAATTCAGCAAGCTATGATCTCCTCGTGCCATGATGTCTCTGATGGCGGCATATTATGTGCGGTTGCGGAAATGATGCTTTCATCCGGCATAGGATTAAAGCTTATAGAACCTCATGACCTTTCATTTTATTTTGGAGAAAGCCAGGCGCGTTATCTAGTTAGCACGAATGATCCGCAAAGCCTTATCAAACTTGCAAAATCGGAGAATGTGCCCGTGATGCAAATCGGGTCAACTGGCGGGTCAAATCTGACCCTGTCTGATGAGGCTAAAATTAGCTTAAATGAGTTATCTGCCTTACATGAAAACTGGCTGCATGATTACATGACATCTCTGTCCTAATATTTGCACCGTTACTCAGCACTTAATCAAGCAAAGCAAGATCAGATTCTTGCTTTCATAGGCATGACAAATTTGATATATTCGCCTATGCCTATTGATCAAACTACACTTGAATCGCTTATTAAGGACGCATTCCCTGATGCGCAAATTGAAATACAAGATTTGGCCGGAGATGGCGATCACTACTCGGCGCATATCACTTCTAAATTTTTTGAAGGTTTATCGCGCGTCAAACAACATCAAATGGTTTATAACGCTTTAAAAGGTAAAATGGGTGGGGAGTTACACGCACTGGCTTTGCAAACAAGCATTCCATCTTAGATGATTGCAGAATAAGCAATCAAATTACTCAAACTTTGGCTTAACCAGCTGTCTTGTATCACTAATTCTGCATCTATCTTTTTCACAAAAAATACGAGAAGATACGGCTGTTCGAATATTAAGGCAGATAGCACTCTCAAATTTTCCTGCATTTGCGTGGGATAACGCCAAAACTCCCAAGGCACATTTATTCCTTCTAGCGAACTAAATTTTTCAATAGCTGCCTTTTATATGTGTCAGAATGAGCAAGAATAAATGTATCCAGATCACAAGCCGAGGCAGTATTATTTAATAAAAATAATACTGCCATCAAACTTAAAGATAACGTTTTTGTATTGAATGGTTTTTTTTACCCATTCGCCACATCACGTTGATCTTCGATAGCTTCCACATCGTCAGCAGTCTCATTAAGTGCTTGAGACTGTTGATATGCTGCCATCGCGACTTCGTCACGCTCAGAGGCAACTTTGCGGATGCGGTTCATGTACGCGCCAGTTCCCGCAGGGATCAAACGACCAACGATCACATTTTCTTTCAGACCATATAGGCGATCAACCTTACCTTGTGTTGCGGCTTCGGTCAGAACGCGTGTTGTTTCTTGGAAGGACGCCGCAGAGATGAAGGAGCGTGTTTGTAGCGATGCCTTCGTAATACCTTGAAGAACAGGCTTACCGATGGCGGGCTGCTTGCCTTTTTCAATGTATTTGCGGTTTGTCGCTTCAAATTCAGCACGATCAATCGTCTCACCGATCAAGAATGTCGTATCGCCGACTTCCTGAACCTCAATTTTCTGCATCATTTGACGGATCACAACTTCAATGTGTTTATCATTGATTTTCACGCCCTGCAGACGGTAAACATCCTGAACCTCATTGACAAGATATTCGGCCAAAGCTTCAACACCCATCACATCCAGAATGTCATGCGGCACCAATGCCCCATCCAGAAGCGGGTCACCCTTACGCACGAAATCACCTTCCTGCACCGCCAAATGACGACCTTTTGGAATTAGATACTCGGCGCTTTCTTCTGACTTATCGACCGGATTAACAATAATACGACGTTTGGATTTGTAATCCTTACCGAATTCAACGTAACCGTCGATTTCAGAAATAACCGCAAAGTCTTTCGGAATACGCGCTTCGAACAATTCAGCCACACGTGGCAGACCACCCGTAATATCGCGTGTTTTCGATGTTTCACGTGGAATACGCGCCACAATGTCACCCGCCTTCACATCTTGTCCATTTTCAATGGAAAGAATTGAGTCAACAGACATGTAATAATTTGCAGGCAGACCGTTTGGCAGCGTAATCACTTCGCCTTTTTTATCCAAAATCGAAATACGCGGTTTCAAATCTGACCCCTTAGGTTGTGATTTCCAGTCAATCACAACTTTGGCGGCAATACCGGTGGCTTCATCGGTTTTATCAGAAATGGAGATCCCCTCAGCCAGGTCAAAATATTTCGCGACACCGTCTTTTTCCGTGATAATCGGCACAGTATAGGGATCCCATTCTGCGATTTTATCACCGGCCTTAATTTTTGCCTTATTTTTTACCAAGAGTTTTGCACCATATGGTACACGATGAGAGACTTTTTCATTGTCTTTCTCATCCAAAATCGCGACTTCCATATTTCGTCCCATCACGATCTGAACCCCTTCAGAGTTTGTGACCGTATTTTCATGACGAATATCAATTTTACCGGCAATATTGGATTCAACAGATGAACGCTCCGCGCCTCTTTGCGCCGCGCCGCCAATGTGGAATGTCCGCATGGTCAACTGTGTTCCCGGTTCACCAATGGATTGCGCCGCCATAACCCCGATCGCTTCGCCCATATTTACCATGGAACCGCGCGCAAGGTCGCGTCCGTAACAATTCGCACAGAAACCACCTGTTTTTGATTCACATGTCAAAATTGAACGAACTTGAATGCTTTCGATGCCGGCCGTTTCGATTTTTTCCGCTTTCGCTTCATCAATTTCTTCGGCCGCTTTCACCAGAATTTCTCCGGATAAAGGATCTTTTACATCTTCTACCGGACAACGGCCCAAGACGCGCTCGCCAATGCCGACCACAATATCTGCGCCGTTCATCACTGCGCCCAATGTAATACCTTTATCGGTGCCGCAATCTGCTTCCAGAATAACCGCATCCTGAGACACATCAACCAAACGACGTGTCAGATAACCCGAGTTCGCTGTTTTTAGCGCCGTATCAGCCAAACCTTTACGCGCTCCGTGTGTGGAGTTAAAGTATTCAAGAACGGTCAGACCTTCTTTAAAGTTTGAAATAATCGGTGTTTCAATAATTTCGCCAGATGGTTTTGCCATCAAACCACGCATCCCTGCAAGCTGTCTAATCTGCGCGGCAGATCCACGAGCACCGGAATGCGCCATCATGTATACGGCGTTCATTGTACCGTCATCATATGAGTTGATTTTTTTCATCATCTCATCGGCAACATCATCCGTACAGCTAGACCAGATATCAACCACTTTGTTGTATTTCTCGCCGCGTGTAATCAGACCATCCATGTATTGTTGCTCGAATTCTTTGACTTTTGACTTCGCCGCATCAACCAGAACTTGTTTTTCTTCCGGAATAATCAGATCGTCTTTACCGATGGAAATACCGGCGATACACGCCCATTTGAACCCTAAGCCCATCATTTTATCGGCGAAAATCACAGTATCTTTCTGACCGCAATGGCGATAAACCATATCAATCAGGTTAGAGATTTCTTTCTTCGTTAAAATCTTATTTAACTCATCAAACGGCACGTTAATGTTGCGCGGTAATACTTCCGATAAAATCATACGACCCGGCGTTGAATTCACAATCTCTGTGACTTCATTTCCATCGGCGTCAATTGTCTTATAGCGACATTTGATTTTAGCGTGAATATGAATATGCCCCTCGGTCAGTGCATGCTGCACTTCACCCGGACCACGGAAAACCATGCCTTCGCCTTTTTGGTTGTCAAGAGCGATAGATAGGTAATATAGACCCAAAACAATATCCTGTGATGGCACGATAATCGGTTTACCATTCGCAGGAGACAGAATATTGTTCGTTGACATCATCAAGCAACGCGCTTCAAGTTGCGCCTCGATAGATAGTGGCACGTGAACCGCCATTTGGTCACCATCAAAGTCTGCATTAAAGGCTGTACAAACAAGCGGGTGTAGCTGGATCGCTTTACCTTCGATCAATGTTGGCTCAAATGCCTGAATGCCCAAGCGGTGCAAAGTTGGTGCACGGTTCAACATGACCGGATGCTCACGGATTACTTCTTCTAAAATATCCCAAACTTCCGGACGTTCTTTTTCGACCATTTTCTTAGCGGCCTTAACGGTTGTTGCCATACCGTAAAGTTCTAATTTCTGGTAAATGAACGGTTTAAATAATTCCAAAGCCATTTTCTTTGGTAGACCACATTGGTGCAATTTCAGTTCAGGGCCCACCACAATTACGGAACGACCGGAGTAATCCACACGCTTCCCAAGCAAGTTTTGACGGAAACGGCCTTGTTTCCCTTTCAACATATCGGAAAGTGATTTTAGAGGGCGTTTATTTGTGCCTGTAATCACGCGGCCACGGCGACCATTATCGAATAACGCATCCACAGATTCCTGTAGCATACGCTTTTCGTTACGCACGATAATATCAGGTGCGCGTAGCTCCATAAGACGTTTCAAACGGTTATTACGGTTAATTACGCGGCGATATAGATCATTCAAATCAGATGTCGCAAAACGACCACCATCAAGCGGCACAAGCGGACGTAATTCAGGCGGAATCACCGGAATAGTTTTCATGATCATCCATTCAGGACGCGTGCCGGAGGAAATAAAGGCCTCTAGCAGCTTCATGCGTTTAACTAATTTCTTACGCTTGGCTTCTGATTTGGTCTCACCAAGAGCCTCTTCAACAAAGACAAGTTGCTCTTCCAAATCCATTTCGGATAGAATTTTTTGTAACGCTTCGGCGCCGATCATGGCTTCAAATGCTTCATCGCCATACTCATCCTGCGCGTCCATATATTCTTCTTCGGACAAGATTTGTAATGGTTTAAGCGGAGTCATTCCTGGCTCGGTGACGATAAAGGCTTCAAAATATAGAACGCGTTCTAAATCTTTCAATGTAATATCCAACATCAAACCAATGCGTGATGGCAATGATTTCAGGAACCAGATATGTGCCACAGGGGAGGCCAGATCAATATGGCCCATGCGCTCACGACGGACTTTGGTTAATGTGACTTCAACGCCGCATTTTTCACAAATAATGCCCTTATATTTCATGCGCTTATATTTACCGCAAAGGCATTCATAATCTTTAATCGGGCCGAAAATACGCGCGCAAAACAGACCATCGCGTTCCGGCTTAAAGGTACGATAGTTAATCGTTTCAGGCTTTTTGACTTCCCCAAAAGACCATGACGCAATCTGATCCGGCGATGCAATCGCAATGCGGATTGAGTCAAAACTTTGTGGTCCTTGTGGTTGACCGAATAGGTTCATTAGTTCGTTCATATTTTACCTGCCTTTATAAAGTTTTCGCCGGAGTTTCACCGGCTTCCGTTTGATTGTGCCTTTGAACTCTTATTTGATAAGGAAGAGTTCCACCTTCTGTTACCGCCATAAGCATTAAAGCTATTTCAAAAGCTCTAGATGCTGTCTCATCCATCTGTTCATCATCCCCTTTGCCGCTTGCCGCATGTAACATTTTTAATGACAAGCTTGCTCCAGGTGACAATTTATAACCTTCTGGATCATCCATAAAGAATATTAACCTCCTGTATTCTTTAAATCGACATTTAGACCAAGCGCTTTCAGTTCTTTCGTCAGAACGTTGAAGGACTCTGGAATACCTATCTCAAAATTTTCTTCACCGCGAACGATGGATTCATAAACTTTGGAGCGTCCCGCCACGTCATCTGACTTCACAGTCAGCATTTCCTGTAGCGTGTAAGCGGCGCCGTAAGCTTGCAAAGCCCACACTTCCATCTCCCCGAAACGCTGTCCACCGAACTGGGCTTTACCGCCAAGTGGTTGTTGCGTGACCAGAGAATAAGGACCTGTTGAACGAGCGTGAATCTTATCATCAACAAGGTGATGTAGTTTCAACATATATTTGTAACCGATCGTGACTTTACGATGGAAATTTTCCCCCGTACGTCCGTCAATCAATTGGACCTGTCCTGATTCATTGACACCGGCATATTCCAATAATTTGGAAATATCGGCTTCATCTGCCCCATCAAATGCCGGCGTTGCCATCGGCACCCCGCCGCGCAGATTTTGTGACATGGAGACAACTTGAACATCATCCAACTGGCTGACTTTCTCATCAAATTCACGATCACCATAAGCTTGTTTCAACTTGGCTTTCAATTCCTTGATTTCTTCGGCCTTCGGATGTTTCGGATCATTGAAATTATCAATAATTTCCCCGATCTGACGTCCCAGATTAGCCGTTGCCCAACCGGTATGAATTTCCAAAATCTGACCGATATTCATACGTGATGGCACACCAAGCGGGTTTAGAACCAAATCAATCGGTGTTCCGTCTTCGGTATATGGCATGTCTTCCAATGGCATAATTTTGGAGACAACACCTTTGTTACCGTGACGTCCCGCCATTTTATCACCGGGCTGCATTTTACGTTTAATCGCCACAAACACTTTCACCATTTTCATGACGCCGGGAAGCAGTTCATCACCACGTTGTAGCTTTTCAACTTTGGATTCAAAACGTGCTTTCAGGTTATCAATCAAGCCGTCAAAGGTTTTAGACATAGCTTCAATTTCGCTCATGATGGCTTCGTCATCAATCGCAATTTCACGCCATAGGCCGCGGCGCACACTTTCCAGTGTTTCCACATCCAACTTTGTCCCTTTTTTAATACCGGTATCTTTGGGCGCAGATGTTGCGGTTTGTCCCAAAAGCAATTCATTCAAACGGCCAAAGAAGCCATCTTCCAGAATTTTACGTTCATCATCACGGTCTTTTGCCAAAGCTTCAATTTCTTGCTGCTCAATGGATAAGGCGCGAGAGTCCTTATCAACGCCGCGACGGTTAAAGACGCGCACTTCAACAACTGTTCCGGTCACACCTGGTGGAAGGCGTAGGGATGTATCTTTCACATCCGCCGCTTTTTCACCAAAGATCGCGCGAAGCAGTTTCTCTTCCGGTGTCATCGGCGATTCGCCTTTTGGCGTTACCTTACCGATTAGAATATCACCCGGTGATACTTCGGCGCCAATGTGAACAATACCTGACTCATCAAGATGCTTCAGCGCTTCTTCACCAACATTCGGAATATCACGTGTAATTTCTTCTGTGCCTAGCTTCGTATCACGTGCCATCACTTCAAATTCTTCGATATGGATTGATGTGAATACGTCATCACGCACAATGCGCTCGGAAATTAGAATGGAATCCTCGAAGTTATAGCCATTCCAAGGCATAAAGGCGACCAATACGTTGCGACCCAGCGCCAGTTCACCGAATTGAGTGGATGGCCCGTCCGCGATCACATCGCCTTTTTTCAGCAAATCACCAACTTTTACCAATGGTCGCTGTGTAATACAGGTATCCTGATTGGAGCGTTGGAATTTCTGTAGACGGTAAATATCAACTGTCGGCTCATCGGAGCGTAAATCATCAGTCGCACGGATCACGATACGTGAGGCATCAACCTGATCCACGACCCCTGAACGACGTGCCACCACGGCCGCGCCGGAATCTTTCGCAACTTTCTGCTCCATACCCGTACCAACCAATGGTGCATCTGTTTTCAGCAGAGGCACGGCCTGACGCATCATGTTTGACCCCATCAATGCACGGTTCGCATCATCATGGCCAAGATAAGGGATAAGCGCCGCCGCAACGGAAATAACCTGTTTCGGGGAAACGTCGATGTAATCAATCTGATCCGGTAATGACATCAAGTTCTCACCTGCTTTACGGCAAGATACCAAATCAGCCGTAAATTTACCATTATCATCTAGGCCCGCATTCGCCTGCGCGATCACGTATTTGGCTTCTTGCATTGCGGACATGTACACGACTTCATCCGTTACCTGACCGTTATCAACGCGGCGGTAAGGGGATTCAATAAATCCATATGGATTCACGCGCGCAAATGTCGCCAAAGAGTTAATCAAACCAATATTCGGTCCCTCAGGTGTTTCAATCGGGCAAATACGACCATAATGGGTCGGATGCACGTCACGCACTTCAAAACCAGCGCGTTCACGCGTCAGACCACCCGGGCCAAGCGCGGATAGACGGCGTTTATGTGTAATTTCAGATAGTGGATTTGTTTGATCCATAAATTGTGACAATTGTGATGATCCAAAGAACTCACGAACGGCTGCGCCCACAGGCTTTGAGTTGATCAAATCGTGTGGCATATAGGTGTCAATATCAACAGATGACATACGCTCACGGATCGCACGTTCCATGCGGGATAACCCAATACGGATCTGGTTCTCTAACAATTCGCCAACGGAGCGAACACGGCGGTTACCAAGGTTATCAATATCATCAACTTCACCAGCGCCATCTTTCAGACCGTGAAGGTATTTCAAGATAGCCAGAATATCTGTTTTTGACAGAATACGGAATTGAGCATCCGCTTCCAAATCCAGACGTGCATTCATTTTTACACGACCAACAGGGGACAGATCATAGCGCTCTGGGTCAAAGAATAATGAATGCAATAGAGCTTCGGCAGATTCAACTGTTGGCGGCTCACCGGGGCGCATGACGCGGTAAATGTCAATTAGGGCTTCTTCACGGCTATCACATTTATCGGCGGCCAATGTATTACGAACATATGGACCGACATTAACGTGATCGATATTCAAGATAGACAGCGTATTCAGCCCCATATCTTCAATTTGCACGAAATCTTCTTCCGATAACTCATGGCCGGCTTCAAAGATAACTAAACCGCTATTTGTATCAATCATGTCCTTGGCAAGGAATTGACCTTCCAAAAACTCTTCTGTGACAACCACATTTTTCAGGCCGTCTTCTACGAGGCCTTTTAGTTTGCGGGCTGTCATTTTTTCACCGGCTTCGGCAACGACCTTACCTGTTTTGGCATCAATCAAATCGCTCGGTAACTTAGATCCCTTTAAAGCATCCGCATTAAATTCCGTAATCCAGCCTTTTTTATCTTTCTTATAGCTAACAACGCTGTAGAAAGTGGAAAGAATTTCTTCATTGCTCATACCTTGAACCATCAGAGGATCAATAGGCACATCCTTTTCGGAGGCATTTTTACGATATGCTTCAGTTTCCGCAGAATCCAGTGCGCGCATCAAAGTTGTGACCGGCAATTTACGACGACGGTCAATACGCACATTCATAATATCTTTTGCATCGAATTCAAAATCGAGCCATGACCCGCGGTAAGGAATTACGCGCGCAGCAAATAAATACTTACCTGACGAGTGGGTTTTACCTCCGTCATGATCAAAAAATACGCCCGGAGAACGGTGCATTTGAGACACAATGACACGTTCCGTTCCATTAACAACAAATGTCCCGTTATCCGTCATCAGTGGGATGTCAACCATGTAAACATCTTGCTCTTTGATATCACGGATAGAACGCAGGCCCGTATCTTCATCCACATCAAAGACGGATAAACGAAGAGTAACGCGCAATGGCGCAGAATATGTCATATCGCGCTGGCGACATTCATCAACATCATACTTTGGCTTTTCAACTTCATATGAGACGTAATCAAGCTGGCAAATGTTATTAAAGTCGTTGATCGGGAAGATAGAGCGGAAGACTTCTTCCAATCCGGTGACCATGCGGTCTTTTAATTCAATACCCGTTTGTAAAAATGCATCATAAGATTGCTTTTGAATTTCGATCAAATTGGGCATCAAGGCCACTTCGCGAATTTCACCAAAATTACGACGTAATCTCATACGTTCGATATTTGATAGTTCTTTGATATCTGATTTTTTGGATGCTTTTTTCGCGGACATGATTTACCTGCTTCTTTGTTATCTTATTACAAACGAATAAATTGCCTTACCTCCATCTTTCAGGGGGCAAAACATAAAAAATTAATTATCTAAAATGTGGGAATTCCAAATTCACCCATCTCGCCGAATCTATTCAAGTGTGCTGGTTATGGCCTAAAATTTGCATAGTGTCAAGGGGTAACCCGACACTATGCATAAATTTTAAGTCTTCTCTTAAATCCCATCGCTTTCGCCCGGGACTTCGCGTAAGTAACTAATTACTTAAGCTCAACCTTAGCACCAGCTTCTTCAAGCTTTTTCTTGATTTCTTCAGCTTCGCCTTTAGCAGCAGCTTCTTTCACTGCTTTGCCGCCTGCATCAACAAGATCTTTTGCTTCTTTTAGACCAAGACCAGTGATCGCACGTACTTCTTTGATCACAGCAATTTTGTTTGCGCCGGCATCAACCAGAATCACATCAAATTCGTCTTTTTCTTCCTCAGCAGCAGCGGCAGGGCCAGCAGCAGCAGGAGCAGCAGCAGCGGCAGCAGAAACGCCCCACTTTTCTTCAAGCATTTTGGACAGTTCAGCCGCTTCCATAACGGTTAGGGCGGACAGGTCCTCTGCAATTTTGTTTAAATCAGCCATTTTTAGTTCCTTTCAGTTTTAAATAATAAATTTTGGTTAGTTGTTTATTTATGCGCCTTTTTCAGCCTTAGCCGCCATTACACGTGCCAATTGTGCCGCCGGAGCTTGGCACAATGTCGCAATGCGTTGTTGCGGCGTAATAAGAATGCCCACGATTTTAGAGCGTAGCTCATCAAGACTAGGCATTTTCGCAAGAGCTTCAACGCCCGCCTTATCTAATATGGTTGCACCCATATTACCGCCCATAATGACCAACTTGTCATTATCTTTAGCATATTCGAATGTAACCTTTGCCGCGGCCACAGGATCTTGAGACGTGGCAATACCAACCGGCCCCTTAAAAAGATCTGCAATACCTTCGGAATTCGTTCCTTTGGCTGCACGTTTTGCCAAAGTGTTTTTTGTAACCTTGAATGTCGCACCAGCCTCACGAAGCTTGGCTCTGTAGTCTGTTAATTGCGCCACGGTCATACCGCTATATTCCGCAACAACTACTGTCTCACAATTCTCAAAGCCTTTTTTATAGACTTCGAGTTCACTTGCTTTTTTTTCGCGGCTCATTGCCATGTTGTGTGTTCCTTCTTTTAAAAATCAATTCCAAAATAATAAAGGACGGAAAAACCGTCCCTGTCGAAATCATGCGCATAACCTATGATAGATAGCCCCCGCTCTCGCCTTCGGCCTGTTATGCTCATCTATACTGGACTTATTTTTAACGCCAATAATCTCGGACAAGTAATAATATGAGCGCATATAAAAGAATATATCAAAGACTGTCAATAGTTTTTTAATCAATTAATCCCAAAATTCGCAAATCATGTGCCATCTCGTCGGGGGGCAGATGATCTTGTGACTGATTCAGTTGCACAGGGCCGATATCTTTTGGTGCGTCTTCTGCGCGTAAATAACGCCACCCCTGAAATGGTTTATGAGATAAAATTTGAGTACGGAAGATCTCTGGATCCAGAAATAACTTACAAAATTTCCTCCCGCCCTCATCTATGTCCTGTTCGATTGCGATTATCTCTTGCCGACATTGGATGCGCCGGTTAATGACCCAATAAATTGACCCGCCGCTGACTAGCTCACGCTCCTGCTTTGGTGTATTACGCGTAGTTCTTAATACGGCATCATATCCATGATAAAGCACCTTTTGAGTATCCTGCCACATGACAAGGCTTTCAACGCTCTCCGTTCCTACAGATAATTTTTTTAAATGAATCATATTAATATTAACATATATAAGCTTGCCAGCACGATACCAGCCCTCTTATACTAATTATAGTACGTTCGTATTCATTCTTTTATTGAAATGCCACACAAAAATATATCTTATGCAGCCCTGCTTATTGCATGCTTTACAGTTTCTCCTGTGGCAGCGCAGGAAAACCATGCCTTTGATCCCTTTGGTGAGAGAGAGGAAATCGCCGCCCCCCTATTATCTCCCATCGCTACCCCGGGACATGCCCTGCCAAAAAACAGCCTGCCTGTTGTTAATGAACTGAATAACACACGATCATCAGCGTTGGCTCCCCCTGCCTCTCTCTCCCGGATTGAGACTTACTATTCTGGCCGAATTATTGATGAGCTAAAACAATTTGGATATGAGATGTTTGCCGGGCAACATAATCTTAACGCCGACACCCCCCTGAATGGGGCCATTCAGGATGACTTTATTTTAAGTGCAGGCGACCGTGTAACCGTTATTCTGCGTGGTCAGACCAATTCGCAAAAAACGTATCAGATTGCGACCAATGGCTTGCTTACACTTGACAACCTCTCCCCTGTACCGGCGGCGGCCCGTACATTATCTCAGGTTGAAGCCGCCCTAAAAAGCCAAATGGCGTCCCTGCCCAATATTGATCTTTACCTATCATTAGATAAAGTGCGTCAGATTGATGTGCTGGTGATTGGCCATGTTAATCAACCGGGGCGGCAAACAATGACCGCCTTTAATACAATCCTTGATGCCCTCTCCATGGCGGGCGGCATTACAAAAGACGGCAGTTTACGACAGATTAAGCTAATCAGATCCGGACGCACGCAGTTGATTGACCTTTATAGTCTGTTGATTTATGCGAGTGATATTGCCGATATCCAGCTAAAAAACGGTGACCGGATTATCATTCCGCCGCTCGGCCCCACACTCGCCGTCTCCGGCAACGTACATCGCCCCGGTATATATGAACTGCGTAAAACGCTAAACGGCATGAATTATAATCCCGCCAAATCAAGTGAAACTTTGAATATGGAAGAGGTTCTCACCATGGCAGGCGGTGTTTTGTCGCCGGGTCAAAATAGGTTCATGCACCTCTCCGTGACCCAAAACGGCTATGAAGATGTGATCGATGTCGCAGATACCTTCAAACCACAATTTCATAGCGGCTCCATTTTAATGGTGTCACCAACGGATGAAACCAGACAAGGGCAAGTCGAAATCAGCGGGCATTCCAGAAAATCAGGCATACATCCCCTATCCAAAAACAAAACGTTATCCGCATTATTAAGCCGTGAAGCGCTTGGCGAAGATATCTATCCCTTAATGGGTATTATTGAGCGGCATGATCAGAATGACCTAAAACAAAGCTTTCTACCTTTTCCGCTGCATCTGGTCATAAAAAATCAATTTGATCAGAGGCTTGCGGACGGTGACACGGTTCATTTATTTTCAAAGTCGCAAATTCACAATCTGGCTTTGCCAGAAATCAAAGAAGCATTTATTCCTATTCATTATCAGGATTTGGGATCATCTGCCTCCATCCGCCACAATCACAAAGCCGCCGTGACCCCGTTATTATCTCAAATTTTAAAAGAACATAGTATTCACCTAAAAGGGGCGGTGCGGCTTCCCGGTGCTTATCCGGTTAGTGAAGGGGTTACACTTGAGGATATCTTGAATATCTCGGGCGGTCTAACGCTGGAGGCCAATAAAAGCCGCATTGAGGTTACCTCGGATCAGTTCGGATCGAACGGACAGGCACATGGCCGTAGCGGGACACAAAGAATGCTGGTTAATCTTTCGACATCAAACCCAGGGTCCATATCATTAGTGCCGGGCGATACCGTTCGCGTGAACCAAACTATCAAAAAATTAAATAATGAGTCTGTCCTTCTTGCGGGTGAAGTGGTTCAACCGGGGGAATATAATTTAATGCCGGGCGATACCTTATCAACGTTATTCGCACGTGCTGGTGGCCTAACGCCCGAAGCCTATCCGGAAGGTGCCATTTTTAGCCGCGCGCAAGAACGTAAGGCGGAAGAGCAACGATATCGCGCCACCGCCAATGATATTGAACGCTCGCTAGCCGCCGCATTGGATCGTAATGACGATCAAAAACCCAATCATACTCAAATCGAGATGGTACGCGGATTGGCGGCAGAATTAAAAAATGTAAAAGCAGTGGGGCGCATTACAGTTGAAGCTAGCCCCGATAAATTATTAAGTACACCAGAACTTGATATCTTACTGGAGGCAGGGGACCGAATATATATGCCTAAACGCCCATATAATGTGCGCGTGCGCGGTGAAGTCCTCTCCCCCTCTAACCTGCAATTCAGAAGTGGCAAAGCGCCGCGTGATTATTTAATGGAAGCAGGCGGTTACACGCATTTTGCGGATAAGAACCGTACATTTGTTATTTATCCGGATGGCAGCGCACAACCATTACAAGTTAGCAATTGGAATTATGACCCGGTCATGATCCCCCCCGGATCAACCATTATCGTGCCACGCGACCCCAAACCATTTGACTTCATGGAAACAGCCAAAGATATCTCACAGATACTCGGTAATCTTGCTATAAGCGCAGTAGTTATAGACGATATACAGGATGATGATTAATGATCTCTATCATTACCATCACATACCAGAACCTCGCTGGATTGACAAAAACAGCGCAAAGTATTTTATCGCAAACGTCGCAAGAATATGAATGGATCATCATTGACGGCAATTCCAAAGATGGCACAAAAGACTTTCTAAAGACTTTACCCGCCAATTATATCAGCGAAAAAGACAACGGCATTTATGATGCCATGAATAAGGGGATAGATCGCGCAGGCGAAGAATATATTATATTTATGAATGCCGGCGATCAATTTGCAAGCGATGAGACGATTGAAATATTAAATAACGCCATAATAACTGAAAATTTCCCTGATTTTATCTATGGTGCGTCTCTGGAGGGAGAAGATTATCAAAATGCGCAATTAAAATCGGCGCGTCCTATAAAGTTTCTCCCCCTCGGATTACCGACACATCATCAGGCTATGATGTATAAAACATCGCTTTTGACTGACTTAAGATATAATACATCATATAAAATCGCCGCCGATTATGATTTTACGTGCCGGTTCATTAGCCGTGTCAAAACGCATCACTTGACCCAATCTCCCCTATGCCTATTTGAACCCGGAGGAATTTCCCAAACATCAGTTATTGCGGGTCGTAAAGAACAATTTAGGATTAGAAAATCTCTTAAAATTTGCTCTTTTCCCATGAACTACCTGATCTATATAATGCAATCATGCAGTATGGCGCTGCGTCAAAATTTTCCCGACATTTATTGGTATCTTCGGGCAAAATAAAAACTTCTCAGATAATCAAAAACGCGTTAAAGTTTTATTAATATTTCTTGCCTAAAACAGATCAGGAAAGGATATTCGAGCATCATGTCCATAGCGCAAAAGGATCAAGAATTAAAAGCTCTATATCACAAATTTGGCGTTCCTGAATTTGTGAAAAAATGGATTGAAAATAGCGATGAATCCGACGATATCCCGCAATATAACCTTCACGCCCCCCTTTGTAATATGCATCCTGAAGATGCATTACTTTGCATTGCTCTATGCTTAAAGGTTATTCATCAAAAACATATACATGCCTCTAAGTTATTAGAGAATGTGGTTGAAATAATGGATAGCATTGTTGAAAATTACGGCGCATCCGCCCTAAATAGAGACACAAAAAACTTTCCCGACATAGAGCGTATCGATATTGAATTTGTCGCGGCTGATTTGGATATGCTAACGTATCATTTGGAAAATATTGAACCCTATCTTTTTGAAAATCAGGATGACAGTGTTTCCATTATTATCCATGCACTCTATATCCAAGCAAAAGCACAAGCAGAGATTGCCTCCTATGTCCTTAAAAACTTTCGCGAGCAGTCACATCATAATAAAACCTTTAAACAACAAGATGTGCCGTTTTTAAAGACGTTGCCGGTTAATGATAATAAAATTAAAATTTAATCCTGCTTAGGACGCATGGGCCCAATATCCTCGCCTGCTAATATGTGCCAATGCAAATGAGGAATCTCCTGCCCGCCATGTTTACCCGTATTTGAAACCAGCCTATAACCGTCTTGTTCAATATCAAGAGCCTTTATCACACTGGCGACGGCACGATTCATGGCTATAATTTCTGCATCGCTGGCATGTGAAGAAAAATCGCTCATTGACATATATGCGCCCTTTGGCAGAACCAACGCATGAATGGGCGCTTGTGGGAAAGCATCATGAATTACCAATACATGCTCATCTTCGTATATTTTTTTACTGGGAATGTCCCCACGTAGAATTTTGGCAAAAATGTTATCTTGATCGTAACTCATGTTTTATTTCGTCCCTTTTTTTCGTCATGTCCGCTAATCCCCATTCTCCTTTCGAGAATTTTCAAAACATCTTCCGGTGTAATATTTTGATCCGCCCACAATACCATTAAATGAAAAAGAAGATCCGCAGATTCAGCTTTTAAAGCCTCTTTATCTCCCTTAATTGCTTCAATAATGGTCTCAATCGCTTCCTCGCCAACTTTTTCCGCTATTTTTGACGTGCCCTTATCATAAAGAGAAGCAACATATGACTGATCCCCCGCAGCATTTTTGCGCGATTGGATTACATCATATAGTGAGCTAATAATATCGCTCATGCCGCGCTCCTGGCATTCTTATGGGCACTTAATAAATGCTTCATAAAATTCTTTGGACGCTGCACCATAATATCTACATAATCCGGCTTTTCTATCGCCGTTTTACCTTCAATAAACACAGTGCACAATTCAGGAAAAGCCGCCTTTGCAACCTCTAAATGTTTGGGCTGGTCTTCTATAAAAATTGCTTTGTCCGCATTCACACCTAATTTTTTCAACGCTAATTCAACAGCATAGGCGCTCTGCCCTTTTGACTTAAAATCAAAATCATCATAGCCCATAATATGGTCAAAATAATCCTCAACACCTAAATTACGCGACACAGGATGCGCCCAATATTCTGCATTGGCATGGGTAATCATGGCATGCTTAATATATGGCTTTAATGCCGCAAACAAATCATTCGTCTCAGCGCAGGGTGCAATCAATTGAGGAATATTCTCGGAAATATTTTTGAATGACCATTTCAATTGGGCAATTAAAACCTGTTTCTTAAAATCTGCCTCATCCATGCCTGTCTGTTTTGCATAGGGTAGAAAAGCAGTCACTGTATCGTGATATTGCAAAAACCCTTGCCCGCCCAAGTGATATGCTTCCTCGTCTGACAAATCCGGAATAATTTCCTGTGCGCCCTTGGCATTTGCAGAAAAAAAGTTTTTTTCCAAATCTTCAGGTGCAATATCGTTGTAATGATAGGAGTAAAGGACGCCGTCGAAATCCCATATCATTGCTGTTCTGTCTTTTAATATATGATCTATCATATTCTCACCGCTATGTTATTTTGCTGCAAAACATTTTTTGCTTGTTCAATCGTATATTCACCAAAATGAAAAATAGAGGCCGCCAGCACGGCAGAAGCTCTACCTTGGTCGATCCCTTCCACCAGATGTTGTAAATTACCGACGCCGCCGGATGCGATAATCGGAATATCAACTAAATCCGAAATGCTGCGCGTTAAATCTAAATCGAAGCCATTTTTTGTGCCATCACGATCCATGGAGGTTACTAAAAACTCTCCTGCGCCATAATCAGCCATTTTTTGCGCCCATTCCAATGCATCAATACCGGTTTTTTTTCGCCCGCCATGTGTATAAATTTCCCATTTATTATCTGCGATTTTGCGTGCATCTATGGCGACTACGATGCATTGTGACCCGCATTTATCAGAGGCTTCTTTTATAAAATCAGGATTAAAAATTGCTGCGGAATTAATGGATACTTTATCTGCACCTGCATTTAATAATTTTCGAATATCCGAAATATGTTTTACACCGCCCCCCACCGTTAACGGCATAAATACTTCGGATGCTGTGCGTTCCACAACATCTAAAATTGTATCGCGTCCTTCATGGGTTGCCGTAATATCCAAAAAGCAAATCTCATCTGCGCCTTGGTCTTGATATAGCTTTGCTTGCTCCACGGGATCGCCCGCATCAATTAAGTCCAGAAAATTAACGCCCTTAACGACGCGGCCATTCGCAACATCAAGACATGGTATAATGCGGGTTTTTAGCATTAATTAATTCCCGCCAAATCCGTAATATTTAACCGATTTTCATAGAGCGCGCGTCCTATGATTAACCCCTCGACGCCGTTATCAGACAGCTTTTCAACTTCGCGGACATGTTTCATATTGCCGACACCGCCAGAGGCGATGACAGGAATGTCAATCCCATCGGCAAGCTCTTTAGTTAGTTTGATATTCGGACCTTCTTCTGTGCCATCACGATTAATATCTGTGTAGATAATTGCGGCCGCGCCGGCATCTTCAAAACGCTTTGCCATATCAAAAATAGTTGTCTCAGACTCTTCGACCCATCCTTCGACTGCAATTTTCTCACCCCTTGCATCCAGCCCCAAAATAATTTTACCGGGAAAAGCAGCGCAGGCTTCGCATACAAGTTCAGGATTTTTGACCGCTAAGGTTCCCAGAATGACACGTGAAATTCCGGCTTCCAGCCAATTTTCAATATGGGCCATTTTGCGAATCCCGCCGCCAAGTTGCACCGGAAGATCAGTCGCCTCTAAAATAGCTGTCACGCTATCACGATTAACAGGAAATCCATCTACTGCCCCATTCAGATCGACAATATGCAGATATTTAAATCCTGCTTGTTCAAATTGTTTCGCTTGAGATGCAGGATCGGGATTATACACCGTGGCATCGTTCATGTTTCCCTTATAAAGACGCACACATTTGCCATCTTTTAAGTCTATCGCTGGATAAATAATCATAGAACTTTATAACACGAGCTTTTTTAGTCTTGAAGGATTTTATAATAGTGCCGACCAGAAACAGGTTTTCCATCAATCTCAGCGTAATATGGATGCACGCCAACCAATTCAAACCCCGCGCTTTCATAAAATTTTACCGCTGCTTTTTGAGTTTCACGCACCCCCAGATTAATAACCTTAAAGCCTTTATCTTTCGCTGTGTCTTCTACTTTTTTTAGCAATTTTTTTGAAATTCCCTGACCCCGTGCCCACGGCACCGTAAAGTTTGTCGTAAGTTTTACCGCCTGTTTTTGCGCCTCGTTATTGGCGGGGGGTAAAATTAATTGCGCGGTTGCGCATATAACGCCGTCCAAACGGCCAACAAATAATAATCTCTGTGGCATGGTCACAACGCCCTGCCAATATCTCTCTAGTAATTCCCGTGATGGCAATTCGACCCATCCAAAACCGCCGCCATCCTTGATTGCCAAATCTGTGGCATCACATAAATCATTTAGATCGTTATTCGTTAACGCAGATACAAGCTCAACGCTTTCAACAGTTTTTAAATTTTCGATTACATTGCGGTCCATAATATTCCCCATTTTTTATTTTTTTAAGGCATCCAGTGCATAAAATCTTTAATTAAGTTTAACCCGGCATTCTGACTTTTTTCAGGATGGAATTGCGTACCGATAATATTTTCCTTCGCAATCATCGCCGCGACATTCTGTCCGTAATGCGTATGCGCCAATAAATGTCCCTTATCTTTACAGTCAAACATAAAAGAGTGAACAAAATAGAAATGTTTCTCCAAATCAGAGGCACTTTTTATGCTGCGAAGCAAAAAGTGCTCCGGCTGATCAAGAACAAGATCATTCCACCCCATATGCGGAATTTTCATATCATTCGTCGTTTTTTGAAGCGGGATAACCTCTCCGCCAATCCACCCCAGTCCTTGATGCGTACCGTGTTCTTTACCCTGATCCGCTAATAATTGCATCCCGACGCAGATCCCTAAAAACGGAGTTTTATCCTCCAGTACTTTACGTTGCAAGGCACTGATCATATCCGGCACGTCGTTCAGATTATGAATGCAATCGGCAAATGCTCCTTGCCCCGGCAATACAATTTTATCCGCTTTTAAAACGCCGCTGGCGCTATTTTCTATCACAATTTCATAAGATAAATTTTCAAGCGCAATCACATGCTCAAACGCTTTGGCGGCGGAGCGGATATTTCCGGACCCATAATCAATAATCGCAATTGTTTTGCTCATAGATTTCTTTTATAGATAAGGGATATGCACATCAATTACTTTATCTGGAATGACTTAAAAACAGAGCAAAAAGAGACGCTGATGCGCCGCTCTGCCACGGATATCTCTGATATTATGGAGAAAATTCGCCCCATTATTGCCGATGTTCGTTTTAATGGCGATGCAGGATTGCTTGCCTATACGCGTAAGCATGACAAAGTTGACCTTGAACCACATCAAATTAAGGTAAGCGACGCCGAATTCGCCGCCGCCGAAGAAGAACTTTCATCTGAGTTAAAACATGCCATTGATCGCTGCGCGGCAAATGTGAAAAAATTTCATGAAGAACAATTAAGACGCGTTGAAAAAGAATGGTTATTTGAAGTGGAACCTGGCGTGTTTGCCGGGGAAAAAGTGACACCGATTGATTCAGTGGGATTATACGCACCGGGCGGCAAAAACTCATTCCCCTCCAGCGTATATATGCTCGCTATTCCGGCAGTATTAGCAGGCATAAAACATATTGCCCTCGTCAGCCCGCCGCGCCGTGATGGCAGCGCAGATGCCGCAACCCTTTATGCCGCCAAAATATCCGGTATAACTAACGTGTATAAGGCAGGCGGGGCGCAAGCTATCGCTGCCTTGGCTTATGGCACTGAGAGCATACCAAAAGTCGCCAAAGTTTTAGGGCCGTGCAGCCCCTATGGCGCGGCGGCAAAAATGGTACTTTCCCATATGATTGACCCCGGCATGCCGGCAGGCCCAAGCGAATCAATTATTCTTTGTGATGAAACGGCTAATCCACATAATACGGTTCTCGATTTATTAAATGAAATGGAACATGGATCAGACTCGGCCTCCCTGCTGGTCACAGATAACAAAGTGCTCGCCGATTATGTTTTTGCCGCCTTGCCTGATGCTGTACGTGGACTACCAGCCCCTCAAAGCGAGTATTGTCAAAAGGTTCTTAAGTCATATGGCGGGATTATTTTAACCGAAAATATGGAGCAATCCATAGCTGTATGTAATGAAATGGCGACCGAACATTTGGTGATTAAAACCAAAAACCCGGAAGAAACGGCCAAGCATATTTTTAATGCCGGTGAAATTTTATTAGGCGAACATACGCCGTCTACATTAGGGAATTACGGCATCGGGGTGAACCATGTTCTGCCTACCGGCGGTATGGCACGTTCTTATTCCTGTACCTCTATTTGGGATTTTCTAAAACGTACTAGCATTGCTAAAACTACGAAGGATGGGCTAGAGACCCTTCAAGATCCTGTTGTGAAAATGGCAGAATATGAAGGATTTCCGGCACATATAAATGCGGTCACTGAGAGAAGCTGATATGGATAAAATCCATCTTTTGGATCAAAAAGTCTCTTTATATCAACCTGCTGAAGGGTTTAAAACCACTCAAGATGCCGTATTACTGGCTGCGGCTTGCCCTGCGAAGAAGCAGGAACGCATTCTTGATTTGGGCTGCGGTGTCGGCGGCGCACTGTTTTGCTTACTATGGAGAGAGCCGGAATTAATGATTACGGGGCTTGATAATGAACAAGCCTATCTTGACGTAGCGGGCGCAAATGCGTCTGAGAATGAACGTAACGTTTCATTTGAAAATGCAGATGCGGCTCATTTTCGGGTCACTGACCCAAAGGAACGTTTTGACCATGTCATTTGCAACCCTCCCTATTTTAACACAGATAATCATACCCCGTCCCCCGTAGATATTAAGGCAAAGGCGCGCAGTTATAACGGCTCAGGAAATGATTTAGAACTTTGGATTAAAAGCGCCCTGATAAATTTGAAACCAAATGGGTCGCTAACGATGATCAATCAAGCCAATAAACTTGATTTAATCTTGCAAATTTTTGGAAGGCGCTTTGGCGCAACGGAAATAATTCCTATTTATAGCAAGCCAAATGAGCCTGCAAAAAGGGTCATTATCAGATCATATAAGGATCGCAACAGCCCCTGTAAGCTACTCCCCCCTATTTTGATGTATGATTCAGATAAAAGACCCACTAAAACATCTGATCACCTCTTGCGTGACGGGCTCTCTTTTGACAGAGTATATGAACAGCAAAGGAGTCAATTGTCATGACCACCCCATATCAAAAAGATTTCCCCGTATCATGGGAAGAATTACATCGCGATTCAAAAGCGTTGGCTTGGCGACTTTCCGACCAACAAAATTGGATCGGAATTGTTGGCATTGCACGTGGTGGCTTGGTTCCGGCGTGTATTATGGCACGCGAGCTAAATATTCGTAACGTCGAGACACTTTGTATTGCAAGTTATGACCATAAAGATCAGGGCGATGCCAAAATCATTAATGCGCCTGATCTTAAAGATGGCGGTCGTGGGTGGTTATTTATTGATGATCTGGCAGATACCGGAAAAACAGTCCAAATAGCAAAGAAATTATATCCGCATGCACATTATGCCTGTGTTTACGGTAAGCCCGAGGGGATCAAACAAATTCATACTTTCGTAACAGAAGTGTCACAGGATACATGGATTCACTTTCCTTGGGATCTATCCTATCAATATAGCGCCCCCATTGCCGATCAAGTGCGTAAAGAAAAATTGCCTGAACAAGCATGAGTAACAATGATCTGGAATTAATATCAGATAACGGAGAAAAAATCCGTATTCACTATCAGGAGCCGTTTGTTTTAGGAAGATGCCTTCTTGATCCCTATCTTATGATTTTCTGCCATGGTTTTCCCAATGAAAATATGTCATCGCATGATGACCTGTTTAGAAAATTACAAAATGCATGCGCGCGCATCGGGGTTCATTCCGTCATGTTTGATTTCAGGGGATGCGGAACCAGCGATGGCAATTCGGAAGATTTCACAATGGCATCGGCGACAGAGGATTTAGAAACAATCAAGGAATGGGCCAATAACCGCGGATTTGAAAAATTTATGATTACAGGCGCCGGTTTGGGCGCGGTTCCGGCCATTTTAGGTGACGACCAAAATATCCTTGCCGGGGCGTTTTTCTGGCCGGTTTTACAGACACAAGATTATGCCATCCGTAATTTGGAGGCAGAGGAGCATAAATCTCATTTTGATATGGGCGGTTTCATTGAACTACATCATGGCAAAGTTGGCATTCCGCTCATCAAAGAATTATATCACATGGATATCATTGATGATTTAAACCGCATTAAATATCCATGCCTGTTGCAACAAGGCGCCGATGACACCGTGATCCCCATTGAGCATTTGGAACTGGCAAAAGCGCATCTGAGAAATAAACGTATTGAAATTACAAGTTATCAAGATGGAACATACGGCCTGCCGCAGGATAATCATAGAAAACATATGATATATCATTATGAACAATTTATTCTGAAATACCTTTAGCTTTTCTTTTTTCTTGGAAAAATGATGTCAGAATATCCCCACATTCCCGCTCTAACAGCCCTGATGTGATCTCTATTTTTTTGTGATGGCACGTCGGCAGATCAAAAAATTTTATCCCGCTGACCACCGCCCCGCCTTTTAAATCTTGTGCGCCGAAATATAATCGCCGAATGCGCGCAAAAGCAATTGCCGCCGCGCACATGGTGCAAGGTTCAAGAGTTACATATAGATCACAATCGGGTATGCGCTGCGCGCCCAATTTTTGACATGCCTCACGGATAGCTAGCATTTCCGCATGTGCCGATGGATCGTTTAATTCCCTGGTGCGATTTCCTTGGACGGAAATAATGTCTTGCTCATATATAATGACTGCGCCAATTGGCACCTCTTGCCGCAAAGCGGCTCTATGCGCCTCTTCTAAAGCCTGTTGCATATATATTTCGTTTACTTTGTCCAATGAAAACAACCCCTTGACGCAGTTTGAATTTAATCCTATCTTACGACAATTTTAAAATTGAAATAAAGGAATATTAGTATGTTTAAAGAATTTAAAGATTTTATTGCGCGCGGCAATGTCATGGATATGGCCGTTGGTATCATTATGGGCGCGGCTTTTACAGCCATCGTTAATTCTATGGTCGGTGATTTGATCATGCCATTTATTGGTGTTTTAACCGCCGGTGTCGATTTTGCCGACCAATATGTCGCCATCAGCGCCGGATCTTTCGATACCATCTCTGCGGCACAAAACGCAGGATTAGACGCCGCAAAAGAAGCCGGCGCAACGGTTATTACATATGGCGTGTTCATTAACGCTGTTATTAACTTCCTAATCATTTCTTTCGTCGTGTTTATGCTGGTCAAAGGCGTGAATAATCTGAAGAAAAAAGCCGAAGCTGAAGAAAAAGCAGCTCCAAAAGCACCACCTGTTGAAGTTGCCCTTCTGACAGAAATCAGAGATCTTTTAAAGAAATAAATTTAATTAAATGGACAAATATAAAAACCCCGCTCGCAAGCGGGGTTTTTTTAGATTACGAGAATTGGAATTTTCAATTTAATATTATAAGACTTAGATTCATACCAGTTTGCTCATAAAGAAGCAGCCCTTGACCTACTGCTACTGACATTATGTCGCCAGCTATGTGTTAGCCTTTTTAGATTGCTTACTTTTTTTGCGATGTCTTTCAAACCTGAAAACCATTTCATCTTTTTTATAATCAACAAAAACATCCCCGCCATTTTTCAGCTTTCCGAACAGAATCTCTTCGGAGAGCGGTCGCTTGATCTCTTTTGTAATCATGCGTCCGAGCGGTCTAGCCCCCATTGCCGGATCATAACCCTGTTTAGCAAGATAGGCACGCGCCTCATCGGATAGCGAGATAGTAATATCGCGTTCAGATAATTGTGCCTCTAATTGCATAATAAATTTATCTACAACGCGCTCAACTGTCTCTTGAGATAGGGCTTTGAATGGGACAATAGCATCTAAGCGATTACGGAATTCCGGAGAGAATTGACGTTTAATTTCCTCGGCATCATCGCCTACGCGCATTTCCCCGCTATTAAAACCAATTGGCGCTTTTGCAAGCTGCGCTGCGCCTGCATTGGTGGTCATAATCAAAATGACGTTTCTGAAATCAATAGTTTTGCCGTTATTATCGGTTAACTTGCCGTAATCCATGACCTGAAGAAGGATATTAAACAAATCGGGATGCGCCTTTTCAATTTCATCTAATAACAGGACACAATGCGGATGCTGATCAACTTTATCTGTTAATAAACCACCTTGCTCATACCCCACATAACCGGGCGGCGATCCGATCAGACGCGAAACGGAATGACGTTCCATATATTCGGACATATCAAAGCGTAGCAATTCGACGCCCATCGTTTTTGCTAACTGGCGTGCAACTTCGGTTTTACCAACGCCGGTCGGGCCGGAAAATAAATAGCTGCCAATCGGTTTATCCAAATCGCCAAGTCCAGCCCGTGACATTTTAATGGCATCCGCAACCATTTCAATGGCTTGGTCTTGATCAAAGACCAAAGTTTTTAAATCACGCTCTAATAATTTCAGAGAGTCATGATCATTTTTATTCAGTGTTTTTGCCGGAATTCTGGCGATTGCAGCCACGACGCCCTCGATATCTTTGGCATTAATTTGTTTCTTGCGCTTAGAGACAGGTAATAACATTTGCGCCGCGCCGACTTCATCTATGATATCAATCGCTTTATCCGGCAATTTGCGATCACCAATATAACGCGCGGACAATTCCACCGCCGCACGAAGGGCATCCAGTGTATATTTTACTTTATGATGAGATTCATAATAAGGCTTTAAGCCCTTGAGAATCTTAATTGCATCATCAATGCTCGGCTCACTAATATCGACTTTTTGGAAACGACGTACAAGGGCACGATCTTTTTCAAAATAATTGCGATATTCTTTATAAGTGGTCGATCCAATGCACCGAATTGACCCATTAGCAAGCGCAGGCTTTAACAGGTTTGATGCATCCATCGCCCCGCCCGATGTGGCGCCTGCACCGATAATGGTATGAATTTCATCAATAAATAAAACCGAATGTTCGATATTTTGTATTTCTTTGATGACAGCCTTTAAACGCTCCTCGAAATCACCGCGATAACGAGTCCCCGCAACCAATGCTCCCATATCCAGCGAATATATTACGGCCTCGGATAAAACGTCCGGCACGTCATGATCAATAATTTTCTTGGCGAGCCCTTCCGCGATTGCGGTTTTACCAACACCCGGATCACCCACATATAACGGGTTGTTTTTAGAACGACGGCATAGGATTTGAATGGTGCGATTAACTTCTTCCTCGCGTCCAATTAATGGATCAATTTTGCCCTTATGTGCCTTTTCGTTTAAGTTCACACAATAAGCACGCAGCGCCTCTTGACCGGTTTTATTCTCTCCGCCTTCTTCCTCTTCCACGCCTGTGGGTGCCTCATTTGCCTCAAAATCATTCATCGGAATTTTGGCAATGCCATGGGTGATATAATTGACTGCGTCATATCGGGTCATGTCCTGTTCTTGCAGAAAATACACCGCATAACTTTCACGCTCTGAAAATAGAGCAATTAGCACATTTGCCGCCGTCACTTCTTCGCGCCCCGCAGATTGCACATGAATGGCGGCGCGTTGCAAAACACGTTGAAATGCTGTTGTCGGCTTAGCCTCTTCCATATCTTTATTGATAAGATAATGCAGTTCGCTATCCAGATAACTGATTAAATGATCCCTTAAGTCCGGCATAGAAATCCCGCAGGAGCGCAGCACTGCCATCGCATCCTGATCCTCCGTCATCGCCAGAAGCAAATGCTCTAAAGTTGCAAATTCATGCTTGCGGTCATTAGCAAGGATCAGGGCTTTATTGAGAGTTTGTTCAAGATTACGGGATAACATGATTATTCCTTCTCCATGATGCATTGCAGCGGCTGTTCGTTTTGACGCGCGAAATCGAGCACTTGTGCCACCTTGGTTTCGGCCACCTCATGCGTAAAAATCCCGCAAATTCCAACGCCGCGGCGATGAACATGCAACATGATATCCGTTGCTTCCTGACGGTTTTTGGAAAAAAAGCGCTCCAGAACATGTACAACAAATTCCATGGGCGTATAATCATCATTTAACAATAATACTTTATAAAGCGCCGGCTTCTCATTTTTCACACGCGGTTTGAGCAATAATCCTGTGCCCGGATCTTCTTCCCTATCCGGATCATGGTCATTGTCTTTTTCGGCGCAAAATATATTCATCTATCTATTTTAACGGGAAGTCAGAAAAAGGGAAATAAAAAAAGGGTGCTTTTCAGCACCCCTTTAGAAATTAGACTAAATCTACCACTCATATCCGAGCTTAAGCGAATATTTCGTATCGGCTTCTCTGGTTCCCGCCGCAGGATCATTATCCCAATCAAAATCAACCTGCGCCGTACCTGTTAAATATTTACTGACGGGAACGCGCAATCCTGTTTCACTTTGGAATAAGAAGGCATCAATCGGATCATAAGGCAAATCAAGCTCGTGTTTATGAAACAACGTAAACATATCATCCCAGAATGTTTGATCGTAATCCAACGCAAAGGCCGCCGCGATATCTTCTTCGGTATTTCCGGTTTCGTAATCTTCATAGATATAATTCAGACCGCCGCGCACTTTTAAATTCAGATCATCCTCTTCATAAAATTGATATCCGACAAACGGCCCTGTCTTTGATCTCAAATTAAGCAAGGCAACTTTGTCAATTTCAAATTCCTGACGCAGGCCCACAAACCATTTTTCACTTAAAAATCGGTTATATTCGCCATATAGAGTCTGGTCATTTTCTGTCTCTACGCCCTCATCATTTGCAAAATTCACATTACCGCCCAAAATCCAACGATTATGCTCATTGCGTGCTTTGGTTTCACCATCGCCTGTTAAGGCTTTCTTCTGGCTATTCCCATCATCCAAAGATGCCCCCAGGTTAATTCGGCCAGACCACTTATATTTTGATGGATCTTCGGCATCGAATCCAGCCGCCGGCTCAACACTGGCAACGTCTTCCTCTATCTCTGCAATGAGCGAAGGGGCCTCATCCGATAAAGGCGACGCCGCGATATCATCATAAGATAACATCGTACCCTGCTCGGTCTGTACCGCCAAAACTTGCGCAAAAGGAATATCCAATTCCGCGCCATAATGAGTTTTAAAACCTAGCCCCGCGCCATTTTGATTGGTTATAATTTGCCCGCTTATTCTGTCACCGTTTTTCAACATAAGAATATCGGACGCCTCTGCAACGGAGCCGCATAACGCCAGCACCATAATTGTAGATAAAAATGAAAATCTTTTTGAAGTATTATTGAACATGCCTTTTTAAAACAGAAAAAAAACACAGAGTCTAGTTTGGATCAGACCAATATTTAAATTATTCTACCCAATCAGCTTCATTTAACTCGCCTGCTTTTAGCTTTGCCTGGATTTGTGGCTTTAAAATTTTATCTGCAAATTTTTCAGCATCAACAACATGTTTGAACAAATCTGGACGCTCGGGGCGATAATTCACGTCATGGGCCAAGTCAAATTGCGAAATAGCATGATTTAAACGACCTAGGCGTTTTTCCCCTTCCTGCATTTTTTTAACTTCAATATCCCCTGCCGCAATCAACTCATAATGCATCTTTCGTTTCCCCATACCCACTGCAAAAGCCAACTGAATTCCTTCCAAAAAGGCCGCGGCAACACTTAAGCATTGTGATATCTTAATTTTTTTCCCGCGATGTTCCTTTGCCATGAAGTTAAACGTCGTTGTATGGCCCGCCCCGCGTAATATAACACCGCAACGCGCCTGCTCCGGGCTGATATTAATGACAAGGGCAACATTGGTATCATGCTCGATTGTGACCGGTTTTCCGGCATCTTGAAACGCTTGTTCAGCCAATTTTACGGCGCGTGCGTAATCGTCTTTATGCATTGCATCGAATTTTTCAATTATGTCCAAGAAGGGATGATGCTCTCCCTCTTTGAAAATGCACTTACCGTCAAAATATACAGCGCCCCAAGATTCGGGATTATATTGACGTTCAAACCCGTCTGTAACCTTATACCAGACCTGCTGCCAATCAAAATTTGGCTCATACATTAATTTTCCGCCGTCTTGAAAGCTGGAAATCATTTTTGCCGCCAAACGAATGGAGGAATGCATATTATGACCGCGCACAATAAATGTTTCCTGAATTTTACCTTGCTGATCGATCATAGGTACAACGATACGATTGCTCAGCGCCGTCACCGCTTCGACTTCATCCTCACTCAGCCGGTCACGGATCACAAACTTTTCACGCAGTAATGATGTATTAAAATCGCCCATATTCAGGTATTTATCCTATCATAGATATTTTATAAATCTATCTCTGTGATGCTTTATTGTAAACTTTCTCTTTTTACAAAAAATATGCTAAGAAAGTAGGATGAAAAATAAACTATATATCCTATCTGCTTTTTTTGTAATGGCGTCCTATGCACCTGTCTCTCTTGCCCAGAGTAGCGATAATGCACTGCCGACAATCTCTAAAACTAATTCGCCCAAACAATTGCAATCGGCCGATCACTTGCCCGTCCAAAACCTGGATACCGACACCAGATCGCAAAATAGATTGGTCATTAATCCGATGGACGTGATCAAAGCCAAAGAGGAGCAAAATAATAAAAAAGGATATTGGAAATCTTCCGAATTAAAAGATCAAGGCACTTCAAAAGAAGCGACAGAGCTTCCTAAAGATGCATCAAAAGAGGATAGTATTGAAGATCACGCGACGCCTGAAGCTTCTGTCATTGTCGAGGAAATTCCGATTGAACAAAGTGCCGCGCAGAATAAAAATAACGATGCTGAAATTAAGCCGGAGCCGACTAAGGAAAGCATTGCCAATAATATTGATAATCAGGCATCTGCCCCTCCCGCGGCAAAAAAAGACAACGCCCCCATCATTAAAAAAATAACTGCCGCACAACAATCTATACCCAGACCTCAAGTCCCGGAACGCACTTGGAGCGTAGAATAATTTTTTTTCAGTAGATTTTATTGAACGCATATCTTATGACTTAATTTATGATCAAAGATATGAAAGACATTGTTTCCCTCTGCAAGCGCCGCGGATTTATTTTCCCCGCTTCTGATATTTACGGCGGTATTAACGGTTTTTGGGATTATGGCCCGCTTGGGACAGAGCTAAAAAACAACATCCGCGATTTATGGTGGAAAGCCATGGTCCTAACCCCGCCCGTCGGCCCGGACGGACAGCCCGTTCAAATCGTCGGTCTGGACAGCGCCATCATTCAGAACCCAAAATGTTGGGAAGCCTCAGGGCATATCGGCGGTTTTAATGACCCCATGGTGGATTGTAAGGAGACAAAAAAAAGGTATAGGGCGGATCATCTTGTCGCTTACGTTATATCACATTATATGGACGATGATCAGCCAGAACTAAAACTAATTCCAGTATTTGAACAAAATACACCTGAAGAAGAAATCTTGAAAAAATTTAAAAAACTAGGTTTAGGTGCATCAACAGAAAACTATAAAGTTATACCATTTATGGATATAGAAAATTATCACTATACTAACCCAGACAATGATCATGGTATGCTTCATTTAGAGGAAGGAAAATCTATATTAAGATTAAGAAAAGATAAGTTAGTAGGGCCAGATGTAAAAATACCAGATACACTTACCGAACCTAAACAATTCAATCTTATGTTTCACACCTTCGTTGGCGCGAACGCCACAGAAGACGACAAAGCCTATCTTCGCCCCGAAACATGCGCAGGCATATTCCTTAATTTCAAAAATATTATTGATACGGCGCGTGTTAAAGTCCCCTTTGGTATTGCTCAAATCGGGAAGGCATTCCGCAATGAAGTTACCCCGCGTAATTTCATTTTCCGCAGCCGGGAATTTGAACAAATGGAACTTGAATGGTTCTGCGAAAAAGAAGACGCGCCGCAATGGTTTGAATTTTGGGTCGATCAACGCAAAAAATGGTGGGAATCTATTGGTATGGATTTATCTAAATTTCACTTCTTGGACGTTGAAAAGGCCGATTTGGCGCATTATTCTGATCGTACAATTGACTTTGAATACCAATTTCCCTTCGCATATCCTGATTATGATGAATTGGAAGGTATCGCCCATCGCGGCAATTTCGATCTAACCCAGCATCAGGAATTTTCCGGTCAGAAACTGGAGTATATGGATCCAAGCGATAATACCAAACGCTACCTTCCTGATGTTATTGAGCCATCATGCGGATTGACACGCGCTGTTCTGGGTGTCCTTAGCGAGGCATATACCGTTGATGAAAGCCGCCCATCCGGCGTTTATCTGAACTTTCACCCGTCGGTCGCCCCCAAGAAAGCAGCCATTCTTCCCCTGACCGCGAAAGAGGAACATGTTCCTATCGCCACCAAACTATATATGGACCTGCGGGAAGAATTTGCCATTGATCTGGACGTTAAACAAAATATCGGTAAACGCTATGCGCGTCAGGATGAAATCGGCACACCTTACTGCTTTACCGTTGATAATCAAACACTTGAGGATCAAACCGTCACCGTTCGTGATCGCAACACCATGACCCAAGAACGGGTCAATATGGACCAAGTTGCATCATATCTGCGTGAGAATTTGAAGCCCGCAAAAGTGATGGCAAAGAAAGAGGGTTAGTTTAATTTTTTTAATTTTTTAGATCCATATTTGCATCTCACCTCAAAAGATAGCTTAGAAAAATTTGGAAACATGTCATTCGCTTTTCTGGCGATTAAATCTAAGCTTGCATCGTTTTCATAGGGTTCATTGTTAGAAGCAATATACCATAAAATAAATATTTCCGTAATTTTACTTTTTGAATTTAAAAGTAATAAATCTAGAGATGCTAGAAGGATTGATAAACCAAGTGAGCGTACATCTATTGTTAACTTATCATTAATATCTCTTTTGGCGTGTTTGAGAAAATTCCACTCGTGATGTAAAATATCCCAAACTTTCGACTCTTCAATACCAGGATACTTTTCTTTAAAATGGCTTAAAAGCATGTCTCGCGAGATTACTTTCTTATTACTTTTACTTATATCCTTTATAAGACTCCATGAACCATACGTAAGTACTACGACTGAAACATCATCTTTTCGATTAAAGAATAAATCAATTGCTGTTTCTAACTGCTTTTGAGCTGCCTCAGTTTTGCTTATTTCATTCATTACTGTATTGTCAGTTAATGCGCTTCCGCCCATGATTTCCCCCAGCCGGCTTCTGCAATCAGAGGGACATCAAACGGGGAGACAGATTCCATCATTGTTTTAATTTGCGCGGCGCGCTCCTCAACCTCTGATTCCGGTACTTCAAAGATCAGTTCATCGTGAACCTGTAATAACATTTTTGCCTGTCCTATTTCGCCGCGGGATTGCGCGCGCCAGAGTTTAATCATCGCCAATTTGATAATATCCGCCGCTGTCCCCTGAAGTGGTGCATTAACGGCGGCGCGCTCTGCCCCTTGCCTCATCATCGGGTTTTTCTCGTTAATATTCGGCGTGAAGCACTTGCGCCCGAAATGGGTTTTTACATAGCCGAATTTTCGTGCCTCTTCCTTTTTGGCTTCCATAAAGTTTTGCAATTCCGGAAAACGCGCCAGATAGGCACGGATGAATTCATTCGCTTCACCTGCCTCAATGCCGAGCTGTTTGGCAAGCCCCCATCCCGAGATACCATAAATAATACCAAAATTAATCGCCTTGGCACGGCGGCGAATTTCAGAGGTCATCTCCGCCATTGGCACGCCAAACACTTGTGATGCGGTCATGGCATGGATGTCATCACCGTTTTTAAATGCATCTTTCAGCCCCTCTATTCCCGCCAATTCCGCCGCCAAACGCAGCTCAATTTGTGAATAATCGACCGATAGCAAGACACATCCTTCCTCGGCGATAAATGCTTCTCTAATTTTACGTCCCAGCTCTGTGCGGATCGGAATGTTTTGTAGATTTGGGTCACTGGATGATAAGCGTCCTGTTGATGTTCCTGTCATTGAAAATGACGTATGGACACGCTTACTTTGCGGGTGAATAACCTCCTGCAAGGCATCGGTGTATGTTGATTTCAATTTCGCTATCTGGCGGTATTCCAAAACCTGTTGCACAATTTCGACCCCCGCATCATTCAGCTTTTCGAGAGTAGAAACATCGGTTGACCAATCGCCCGTTTTTGTTTTTTTGCCCCCCTGCAAGCCAAGCTCATCAAATAATATCCCACCGAGTTGTTTGGGGGAGGCAACATTAAATTCCCGCCCTGCCAATTTGTGAATATTTTCCTCCAAATCAATCAATTGTTTAGCAAAGTCACCCGAGAAGCATTTAAGGGTCACAGGGTTCACTTTGATCCCCTCAAATTCTATGCCCGAAATCACAGAAACCAGCGGTCTTTCTATGTCTTCATATACAAACTGCATCTGTTCCTGTATTAGGCGCGGCTTTAATATGTGATGCAAACGAAGGGTCACATCTGCATCTTCTGCGGCATATGCCAATGCCTGATCCAAGGGGACATAATCAAATGTGACCTGTTTTTTGCCTTTACCAGCAACATCCTCAAACTTCATCGGAATATGAGTAAGATAACGCTCTGATAAGGCATCCATATTATGCCGATGATTAGAGCCATCCAAAACATAAGACATCAGCATTGTGTCATCAATGGGGGTAATATCTACGTCATGATGCTTTAAAACTTGCACGTCATATTTGGCATTATGGGCAATTTTTAAAACTGCACAATCTTCGAAAAGCGGCTTTAATAATTCTATGGCGCGCGTTAAATCCATCTGATCCAAATCCGCATCATCGGCATTGTCTAATAAATCTTGCGCGGGCGCTTTATGTTTAAGAGGAAGATAATAAGCCGTACCCACCTCATAAGACAGCGCAATCCCAACCAAATCGGCATGTCGCGGGGTTAGATGAGTGGTTTCAACATCAAATACAAATGCCCCTATCTCTTTGGCCGCCAGAATAAACGCCTTTAACTGATCTTCATGACGGATAAGATGATAGCTATTATTCTGGATCGGCGCGCTGTCATTTTTATGGGGCAGATGGGGAGCGTGGTTGTCCGCCAGATCTTCTCCATGCCCTGCTCCCAAGCCAATCCTCGTCATCAATGTTTTGAAGCCTTGCTCTTCCAGAAACGCCTTAAGAATGGGCGTTTTCGGGTCATGAACCGCCATATCATCTAATGATAACGGCGCCTCAATATCTTGTGCGAGGGTAACAAGTAATTTGGATAACTTCGCATTTTCAATATTATCCTTCAAAACTTGGCGGCGTTTTGGTTGGGGGATATCATCCAGATTGTCTAACAAGTTTTCCAAACTACCAAATTGTTCCAGTAGCTGCGCGGCAGTTTTGGGACCTATACTGGGAACACCGGGGATATTATCCACCGAATCACCCATTAGAGCCTGTAAATCAATCATTTTATCCGGCGTGACACCGAATTTAGTCATGACCGCATCTGCATCAATAATTGCCTGCTTCATCGGGTCAAATAATTGTACATTATCATTGATCAACTGCATTAAGTCCTTGTCTGAGCCTACAATGGTGACTTTCATACCCCGCTCTTGCGCCTGCTTTGCATAGGTGGCGATCAGATCATCCGCTTCATAGCCTTCCAATTCTATTGCCGGTAATCCGAATGCCTCGGCGGCTTTGCGAAATAATGGGAATTGCGGCACTAAATCCTCTGGGGCGGCTTCGCGATTGGCTTTGTAATCTTCATATAAATCAAATCTGAAATTTTTTTTCGGCGCATCAAAAATAACCGCAATGTTCTCTGCCTTTAAATCATTTAGCAATTTATGTAGCATATTACAAAACCCCAGAACCGCACCAACAGGTTGCCCCGCCGGGTTAGTTAAATTCTGAGGAAGTGCATAATACGCACGGAATATATATCCCGACCCATCAATCAAAAATAATTCATTGGATTTATCTGTTTTTAAGAGTTTTTCTGCAGCCATCCTTTAACAAAGCATACTTTAATCAGTGATTAAAGCATATAGTGCCACTGCGGCTGCGTTTGATACATTGATACTCGGCATCGGCCCTCTCATCTCCAACTTTGCAAGCATATCGCAATGACCCGCCACATTGGGGCGCAATCCGGGCCCCTCCGCGCCCAAAACAAGAGCAATTTTGTTATGCTCGGACAGCATGGAAATCTCTTTCTCACCACGCTCATCCAAGCCCACAACCATAAAGCCGCTTTCCTGCAATTGTTCAATTGTGCGGCTAAGGTTGGTTTCAAAAAGAACGGGAACATGCTCCACGGCGCCACAAGCCGTCTTTGCTAAAACACCGTTTATTTCCGGTGCATGCTTGCGCTGTAAAATCATTGCCTCCACCCCAAACGCACAGGCAGATCGCAGAATCGCCCCCACATTATGCGGGTCGGTCACCTGATCCAATATTAAAATAATTGAATGATCCTTATTGGCGCTTTTTATGGTGATATCACTTAAAAAAACCTCCGGTAATTCCGCCGTGATAAGTGCCATGCCCTGATGCACGGCGCCGCCGGTCATTTTATCCATTTCTTTTTTAGATATAATCGTCGGCGCAGGGCGCTTTACACCCTTAACCGCTTGAAAGGACACAAATTCCCGCTGATGCGTATCCGTCAGAAAAATAGCCGAAATATCCCTGTCCGGATTATGCCATGCGGCCTTAACCGCATGTGTGCCCCAAATATTCGCTTTATTTTTGCTCATAATTAAAATCTATCATTGACAGGACTAGAATAAACGCTTTATTTTCATTTTTCTATACGTGGAGGGATGGCCGAGTGGTTAAAGGCGGCGGACTGTAAATCCGCTCTCTCAGAGTACGTAGGTTCGAATCCTACTCCCTCCACCATTTTTAGTTTCTTTCGATATTTAGTTTACCATGAAAACCAATTATAATTGGGAAACTTAGACACTCATAATATTAAAATCACAAAATAATGCTAAAGGTTATATGATAATGTTGTCATTGAGGTTATGTTGATCTTACACTACAGCAGGAGCTAAATATCATGACAACAACGCACCCCAGAACATTTTCTCATATTGGAATTTCTGTACCCGATATAGAAAAAGCTGTTAAATTTTACACTGAAGTTCTTGGTTGGTATTTAATTATGGCACCAACTGAAATAAAAGAAGATAACAGTGCTATTGGTGACATGTGCACTGATGTCTTTGGTGCTGGTTGGGAGAAATTTAGAATTGCTCATCTATCAACGGGAGATCGCGTCGGCGTTGAAATATTTGAATTTAAAAATCAAGAGAATCCCGAAGATAACTTTGAGTATTGGAAGACTGGAATCTTTCATTTTTGTATCCAAGACCCTGACGTTGAAGGTTTAGCTGAAAAAATTGTTGCGGCAGGTGGTAAGAAGCGAATGAAAGAACCTCGTTATTATTACCCCGGGGAGAAGCCATATCGTATGATTTACATGGAAGATCCTTTTGGTAATATTCTTGAAATCTACAGCCATAGCTATGAGCTAACGTATTCTGCCGGTGCTTATCAAGATTAACAACAAAAAACGATAAGTGATGGCTCGAGTATTACTTGAACTTAACTTTCCATTTTTCTAAAACTCTAAATAATTGGTTCGATGTATTGCCTTAATATATTAAATTAAATTTATAAAGAAATATGCTATATCTTTTATGAGCTTATCGCTATCAATTTTACAAAAGTTCAGTATGTTGCATAGATCTATGTAATTAAAAACCCCCATCTATATGGCATGTTTTTATTCATTAGCAGTATGTTCCCAGCCGCCGCCAAGGGCTGTATATAGTGCGATCAGTTTTGTGATTGAGGCTGTTTCTGAGATGATAAGATCGTCTTCACTGGCGATCAATTGGCGTTCTGCATCCACCACAGCCAGATAATCTTGCTCGCCTGCGCTATATAATTCTTTGGCCAAGACAGATGATTGTTTCAAGCTTTGAACGCCTTGTGCCAGACGCTTGCGTGTTTCAAGTTCTTCGCCATATCTGATAAGAGCTGTTTCTGCATCACGCAGGGCCTCTAAAATGCTTTTCTCATATTCTGCTAAGGCGGCATCGCTTTCTGCTTCCTCCTGCTCTATACGTGCGCGAATGGCGCCGCCTTCGAATACGGACCATTGTAGCGCAGAGGCCAGAGACCAAATACCCGTTCCGCCAGAAAACAGATCGCCAAAGAGCCGCGCTTGGGAACCTATATCACCCGTTAAAAAGAATTTCGGGAAAAGCTCGGCTGTTTCTGTGCCTATATCTGAAATAGAGGCGGCTAATTCACGCTCTGCGGCGCGGATGTCGGGTCGTTTGCGTAGAATATCCGAGCGTAATCCCATAGGCACAATATCAGGTGGCGTCGGAAGGGGCTTGATAGCGTTCATTTCGTCTAATAAAAACTCCGGCGGCTGTCCCAATAATACGGACAGGCTATAGATAGATGCCTTTAAGTCAGCGTTCAAATTTGGGATGCGGGCACGGGTAAGTTCATATTCGCTTTGCGCACGCGTCAGGTCAAAATGACTAGTTTCGCCTATATTTAAACGGTCTTGGATGACATCAAAGGTTTCTTTTAATAATTGCGTATTTTGCTGCGTAATTGTAATGCGTTTTTGCAAGCCTCGCGCTTCATAATATGTTCTTGCAACCTCAGACAACGTGGATAGCATAACATCTTGATATTCCGCCTCGGATGCCCCTATACGCGCTTCTGCCGCATCATTGGCATGTCGATTTCCACCGAATATATCAATTTCCCAAGACGCATCAAAACCAGCCTCATAGGTATTAGTAAGTGAAGATGTAGAGCTAGATTTTGAACGTTCCGCGGCGGCATTACTTCCTATTTCAGGCCAAAAACTTGCCGCGTCTTCGCGCCGCGATGCTCTGGCGCTTCTGACATTGGCCAATGCAATTTTAAGGTCTTTGTTGTTCTCGGCTGCCTGCGCAATATATTTGTTCAACAGCGGATCATTAAAATTTTCCCACCATTGCACATTAATAGGTTCGGCTTTCGTTTTTTGGGCATCCGAGGAGAACCATTTATCGGCATAATTAAGTGATGGCGCGTGATAATCAGGGCCGACTGTGCAACCTGCAATATACAAAATAGAACTAGCCAGAAGTAGTTGCTTTATCATATTTCCTGCTCCTGATTTTGAGATTCTAGAGTACGGCGAACATCTCCGGGAGAGCCTGTTTTGCGTGCCAAAATATCATAGGCAACAGGCACAATAAAGAGTGTAAATATCGTTGCCGCCGCAACACCAAAAAGCATGACAACGCCGATGGCAACGCGTGTTTCCGATCCTGCGCCGCTAGATAGTATTAGAGGGATAGATCCCGCAATGGTTGTAATGCCGGTCATAACAATCGGGCGCAAGCGCATTTGCGCCGCTTCCCTTATGGCTTTGGAAAAATTCATACCGTCATCACGTAGCTGATTTATAAACTCAACAATCAAAATACCGTTTTTCGCCGCAAGACCGATCAGCATGATCAATCCGATTTGCGTATAAACATTCAAAGAATTTCCCGTAAGATACAGACCGGCCAATGCCCCTGTAATAGCAAGGGGAACAGTTAAAATGATAACCAGTGGATGTATGTAACTTTCAAATTGCGCGGCCAAAACCAAAAATACAATAAGAAAGCCCAAGGCGAATATAAATAATAGCGACGAGCCGCTGGATTGGTAATCTAACGATTGTCCCTTATAATCTATGACCGCGCTATCGGGTAAATTATCACGCACCAAGCCACGAAGGTGATCCAATGCATCCCCTAACGCATAACCCTCTGCCAATCCGGCCTCAAGCGTGATGGCACGGACACGATTATAACGATTTAGAGAACCAGAATCCGCATATTCTTCTATCGTAACCACATTTGACAAAGGAATAAGCTTGCCATTATCTGCTCTGACGTAAATATTTTGCATGTTGGTCGGGGTGCGTTGTGTATCGCGCTCGCCTTCAAGGATAACATCATATTCCTCGCCGTCTTCAATATAAGTTGTCACACGACGAGAGCCCAACATAGATTCAAGCGTGCTGCCAATTAAATCACCGCTAACGCCCAGATCACCTGCGCGCTCTTTATTAACCTTAATTTTTAACTGCGGCTTGGTTTCTTTGTAATCACTATCAATATCCGTCAGACCGGGATTATCTTCATTAATTTTCTCAATAATTATATCGCGCCATTGCGCCAATTCTGCGAAAGTCCCGCCGCCAAGCACAAACTGCACAGGCTTAGATGTTCCGCCGCCAAACCCCTGACGCATGATAGGAAACGCACGTACACCAGGAAGATCAGATACCCTGCCTGCAATCTCGCTCATAATTTCTGAAGCGGGACGTCGATCATTCCAATCATTTAAAACACTAATAATGATGCCATCGTTAAAACTGGATAGAGTTCCAAAAGAGCGGGGAGCCCGAACCAAAAGTCGGTTTATTTCATCATTTTCAACATAGGGAGTCAGGCGCTTTTCTATTTCTTCCATATATTCTTTTGTAAATTCAAATGATGCCCCTTCCGGTGCATTGACCATCATGAAAAATGCACCGCGATCTTCTTTAGGGGCATATTCAGACGGCAGCATATTGAATAAAAAGTATGAAGAGCCTGTAATGGCGGCAAAAATAAGTATGACAATTACACGGAATTTCAACGCTTTTTCCAAAACAGCGCCATACCCTGCCGCGAATTTATCAAACGCATTATCAATGAAGGTGTGGAACGTATTTTTCTCTGTTTTCTTTAACAATTTAGACGCAATCATTGGACATAGCGTAACAGCGACAAATGTTGAAAAGACAACTGCCGCCGCCATCGTGAGGGCAAATTCAGTAAATAAACGCCCCAAATCTCCCTCTAAAAAGGTGATCGGTACAAAGACAGCGACCAAAACAACAGTTGTTGCAATCACGGCAAAGCTGACCTGACGTGTGCCAAAATATGAAGCAGAAAGAGGTTGCTCGCCCTTTTCAATACGCCTGTAAATATTTTCCAGCACGACAATCGCATCATCCACCACCAGACCAATTGCCAAAACCAATGCCAATAATGTTAGAAGATTAATCGAAAAGCCAAAAAAGTTTAGCACAATAAAGGTTGATATAAGTGAAACCGGCACAGTAACCGCGGGTACTATCATCGCGCGCCAGCTCCCTAGAAACACGTATATAACGCTGACCACCAGAAGTATGGCAATAAACAAAGTTTTATACACTTCCGATATGGCATTACTGATAAATACAGAAGAATCATAGGAGCTGATAATTTCCATGCCTGGGGGAAGATTTGGGCCTAAACGCTTCGCAAGCTGGATGGCTTCCTTTGCCACTTCAACTGTATTACCTTTTGATTGTTTGATAACGCCGATACCGACCATCGGCACGCCGTTTCCACGGAAAAATGTTCTACTTTCTATGGCTGATTTTTCAACGCGTGCAATATCACCAAGGCGTATTAAATAATCATCATTTTTTACAATGACCAGTTTTTGAAAATCTTCCGGTGTTTTATAAGCGCGCTCTATACGGGCGGTAAATTGAACTTCCTGAGATTCTATACTGCCGGCTGGCAATTCCACATTTTCAGACCGCAGCGCCGCTTCAACATCTTGCACCGTTATGCCGCGCGCCGCCATCTTATTACGATCCAGCCACACGCGCATGGAATATTCTAACCCGCCGCCAATACGAACCCGCGCCACCCCCGGTAAAACCGAGAACCGATCTTGCAAATAACGCTTTGCGTAATCTGTTAACTCCAGCACATCCATCTGGTCGCTAATTAAATTTAACCATAAAATCACATCATCACTGGAATCTGCCTTCTCAATTTCCGGCGGATCGGCTTCTTCGGGAAGATTATCAGAGATACCGGATACGCGATCCCGAACATCATTGGCCGCGGCTTCGATATCGCGGCTGACATCAAATTCAATATTTATGCGTGAGCGACCATCAGATGATGTCGATTCAATAAATTTGATGCCTTCCACGCCAGAGATACGATCTTCAATCACTTCGGTAATGCGGGTTTCGACCACATTCGCCGCCGCGCCGGAATAACTGGTATCAACCGATACAATCGGGGGATCAATATCAGGATATTCCCGCAAGGATAATTTTGTGAATGACACGATGCCAAATGCTATTAGCAACAGCGACAAAACAGACGCGAAAACGGGGCGCGTAACAGAGATATCGGATAATAACATTTTATGGTGTTCCGTCGCTTAGCTGATTTGATTTTTGATTTTGTTTCAATAACCCGTCAAGCGGCGTGTCATTGTCTTCTTGCGCTAAAATTGTTACCTCTGCACCGTCTCTTATTTTCGTGAGGCCATGGCTAACTATTCTATCCCCTTCTTTTACGCCGGAGATAATCTCAATCACGCCGGGTTGCCGACTACCCACTTTTACCTCGGTTTGTTTCACTGTGATTTTTTTACCGTCTTCAGATATTAAAAATAAATAATTTAAATCCCCTCTTTTCACGAGCGCCTCTTCCGGAATAAGGAGAGATTGGCGAACATTTTTTGAAAGTGTGATACCCATTAAAAGACCCGGCTTTAATATGCCATCTTCATTTGGTAAAACGCCGCGAATTTTGATCGTGCGAGTGATGGGGTCGATTTGTGTATTAATTGCGCTGATAACCCCATTAAATTCTCTATCCCCGAACGCCTCTATGTGCCCTGTTATTGGCAGACCTGGTTTCAATGTCGTCAAAAAGACAGACGGCACATCAAAATCCACCTTAATCTGACTAAGATCATCTATTGTTGTAATCATATCGCTCGGTTGAACCAAAGTGCCAACGCTGACCTCTCTTAAACCTAAAACACCATCAAAGGGCGCTCTTATTTCATAGCTTTCAAGACTGGCCTTTAAAGCTTCTGTTTCTGCCTGAGCTTGCCTAAGCTCAGCCAATCGCGCTTGTAATGTCGCTTTCGGCAGGGCGCTATTACCACTTAATCCTTTTGCCCGGTTATAGGAACTTTGCCTTTCAACGGTTAGCGCCTCTGCGGCGCGTAATTCTGCCTCTTCCTGACTTTTATCAAGGGTAACAAGCAAGTCTCCTTTTTCGACCTCTTGTCCATCTTCAAAATGAATTGCCGATATTTTTTCAGAACGATCGGCTGTAATCGTTACGCTCTCATTGGATTTCGTTGTCGCCAAGGCTTCAATTTTATCGGCAAATTCGCTTTTGATAACAGGCGCAACAATAACAGCTGTAGGGCCTTTTGCATCGCCGCCTTTTTGCGCCAGCGCTACGCCGGATACATTAGCTATAAGTAACGCGGCGCAGATAAGGATAACTTTTTTCATCTTTATTTTGCTTCCTCAGATATCGATTTAACCGCACTTAACAGATCACTTATTTCGGCGCGTTCCCTATAATCCGCGTTAAGATACGCATAAGAAATTGTGCCGTCTGTATCGATAACATAAGACGCCGAGAGAGGAAGCATATTCCGTTCATCATTATTTACTGTGTGAATATCGAAAGCCTCTTGATAATATTCGGCTATTTTGGGTGGCAACGTATAAAGCACACCATACTCTTCTGCTACTTTACTTCCCTCATCACTTAATACCTGAATTTTAAGATCACTTTTATCTTCAGAACTCCATGAATTATCAGGCTTGGCGGGGCTGATCGCAATGATAGTTGCATTATATTTGTTAAAGTCCTGCACCTGCTTTTGCACTTCATATAAATAAATATTGCAGTATGGGCACCACTCACCGCGATACCAAATCAAAACAACAGGACCATTTTCTAATGTTTGATATAAATTCACACGCTCCCCCATGGCATTTGAAAGTGTGAAATCAGGCGCTTTATCCTCAACATTCTTGGCGCGATCAAGAACACCGGACTCACGCACTTGTCTTATACCTTCTTCATAATCATCCTTTTTCTGCTGAGGGGCGCGCTCTGAAAACGCCTCTTTTTGCGCTTTAAGTTTATCATTTACTGTATTTTGAGCTTGCGCAGGCATGCTTATAATTCCTCCCATAAGTATTAAAAATAATTTTGATAGTATTCTTATACGCTTCATATCCTAATAATCCTTCTCTTTGCATCGCAATAATCAATTTGTACAATATTGTACAAATATATGATAGTCTTATATGCATTCGCAACTAAATCAGAAAGAGTTACAATGGTTTTAATGATGCAGACAAATAGCAGAGGACGCCCACTTACGTTTTCACGGCAAGACCTCATCAAAGCGGCCACAGAGCTATTCTGGCAAGAAGGATACCATGCGATATCATTAAATAAAGTGGCGCATAAAATGGGGCTCAACCGCTCCAGCCTCTATAATAGCTTTAAAACGAAAGAAGATCTTTTTTATGAATGTTTAGAGTATTATTCATCTAAATCTCCTACCGTAAAGCTAACTCAATACAAGCCCGGGCAGAGTGTAGGCGCCTTACTCTATGAGGTTTTTGATGAAATTTGTGCGCTCAGATCAAAAGATAAACAAAATAAAGGATGCCTTATTGCAAATACGTTTCATGAACTAGGAAATAAAAAAGATGCCTTGGGTAAAAAATTATTGAAACGCAACCATCAAAAAATTGAAAGTATGACCTCATTAATGAGACACGCTATAGAACAAAAAGAACTCCCTAATGACACTGATGCGACGATGATGGCGCATATTATCCTGAGTTTTTTAAATGGCTTAAATGTGCGCGCCAAATCCGGCGCAAGCGTTCAGGAACTTAAAGATATGTCCCATCTCTTTTTAGACAAAATCGGCTTTACTAAAAAATAATGTCATCATAATAAATCAAAATGATCGCCGTTAAAGTGCAAAATAATAAAAAAACACTGCACAAATAAATATAAATACACTGATTGCACAAATCTTACGGTACAATGCATAACGCCGTGCGCGGCTTGGCTTCTCGGCATATTTTTTAATTAAACTTATGACATGAAACATGTCGTCTGTATTGTGATCTCTATTCGCAAACTCAATAACGGTATTTGCCAAAGTAAGCACCATGAAATCTCTGGATGTCACCGCTTTATCTTGCGGCGCATTATTGCCATGGAAGATACGTTTTTTCTCATCTGATTTCTTTCTCGTCTGATCAAACCACCTGGCATAAAAAGATGCCTCATTGGAGTAAAATATACCGCCAAAAGCAGATATTCGCGTTAATAATGCATCATCAAATGCTACGCATGGCGTATTAATCCAAGCCTGTTTTAATATCTCAGTTCTATAAATACCATGCAGCAAAAAACTATCATGTTTTTTTGACCCAAAATGATCTCTTATAAAGGCTGCCATACGTTTTAGGTCGTCGCGCTCATCCTGCAGCGCTTTGTTCCATTCTGATAAATCCGTAACTTTTTTCTTTAACGCTCCGTCTTGAGTGATATGATAAATTTTACCGACAGACAGCGCAGCATTTTCATTTTTTTCCATCACCTCAAGCAGCGGCTTTGAATAAACTTCCCCCAGAATATCATGCGCGCCCAACCACATAAAATATTTGGTTTCACAGGCGAATAACGGCATACGGAAATTTTCAAACGCGCCCAAATTCTCATCATGGCGAACATGTGTGACGTGGCTATATTTATCCGCATATTCGCGGCAAATATCCGTGCTTTCATCCGTGGAACAATTATCATACAGCCATATTGTGCCAGCCTGATGAATACATGATTCCAGTGTTTGACGGAGATATGCACCATCATTATATACAGGCACAGCGATTGTCAAAAATTGCTGCACAAAACTAAACTCTTTTTAACCAGCCATCTGGGGCAACAGTTAAAAGCAATTTATCCTCTAAACCTTTATCCATTTCAAGCTGAAGCGGGGCGCCGTTGAGATCTGTACGACCCTCTTGCTTTATAGAATCTAGATACTTCCAAACAGCTGTCTTCGGGCTATTCCCGACAGACCATGGACGGTTGGGGAAGGCATCATCCGGCAAATCTTCGACGATGGTATCAAACACGACGCAATAACTACCTTTGGATGTCAAAGGAGCATAAGCTTCAAGCTCTGCCAGAACATGATCATGCGTATGGTTCGAATCCAGAAATACCATCACTTTTTTTGCATTTTGTGCACGCTCTTTTGCAACATTAATTATATCATCGGAAAGGGATGATCCCTCGACCATATCAATGCGATTGGCGAGCGGATGCGCGGTGATGGCATCACGATTATGTTGACGAATATCAATATCAATTCCCAAAACTTTACGCTTAGGCTTTGCGGGGTCAAGCATTTCCCCATTTTCAATGGCTTCACAGTAATCAATCAGTGCCAAGACTGATGCACTCAAGATTAAAGAGCCACCATGGGCAATACCCGTCTCAATAATTAAATCCGGTTTCACGTCCCAAATAATTTCCTGTGTTGCCACCATATCAATCGGCGTTTGTATAATGGGGCGTCCCAAAGAGGTATAATTATACATATATTTTTGCTCAAAAGCACGGCGCATCCAATCGGCGGATGTTTTTTGCCATTCTTGATCGCCTTGGTATGTGGCAATGGATTCGGCCGTTTCTTGCTTAAATTGTGCAATGGGGTCGTCATTCATAATGCGGTTTGTATTTTGTGACATGATTTTTCCTTATAACATGTGTTTAATATCGTGCTCTAATCGAGCGGGTTGAAACTGAAATTCTTTCTTTATTTTTTCTATATCTATTCGCGGAAATGAGTGTGCTTTATTTTTATAAGTGAAATCCACTTGATGCCCTGCTTCTTTTATCCATTTTGAAATCTCTTCACAATTTATCTGCCTTCCGCTTGCGACATTATAAAGCGAAGATGTGCCATGCAAAACGATTTTTGTCAAAAGCATGCAAACATCAGCTACGGAAATATAATCTTTGGATGATTGGGGGTGATTATCAATGCTAACACGCCCCTTTTCTTTAACCTCCTGCAATACTGCTCCTAAAAAAGTTTCTTTACTTTGCCCTGCACCATATACATTAGACAGACGTGCGACTTTTATATTCGGATTATTATGAGCAAGGCACAGCGATTCGCCGAGCAATTTGCTCAAATCATATAATCCGTCATTACTGGGATAAACAGGGAGCCTCATATCCTCCGAAGCAATATCATCTTCTTTTAACCCCCCATAGACACGTGTGCTAGAAAGATATAATAAAGATGTATAAGTTAAATGCTGCAACGCCCAAGATAATAATTCCACATGCGCTTCAATCGTATCATGCGGGCGGGAGCGAAAATCACCGGTCAAACCAATCGCATAAACTACATGACCGAGATCAATATCTGTTATAGATTTAAGATCACGCGGCGCAATATAGACATCATGCCCCTCATGCTTTAAATGCTGCGCTAAATTGCTGCCGATAAAACCTGTGCCGCCTAAAATTGTAAATTTCACTTGCGATACCCTTTAAGCTCTAAAGGGTTACCGGCCTGAACGCTATAGGCCTCGATCTCACCGCGTATTAATGACATTGCCCCGATGATACAACCTTTTCTTAATATCGCCCCGTCTAATATCACACACCCCGCGCCAATCCAGACGTCATCCTCGATAATTATCCCACCTTTACTTGGTTGGAAGCCTTGCTGCATAAAAAGTTCATCTTTCCGGGCATAGGCATGATTAACAGGCGCAAAAACGCAATTTGCGGCTATGGCAACATTATTGCCAATATGAATACCGTTACCCGAATATAGAACACAGCCAGAATTTATAAATGTATTGTCACCAATGACGACATCCCCCGTTCCGCCCGCAGGTTTAAATTTAACAAAACTATCTATAACCGAATGCTCGCCAACGATAAACTTTGTCCCGCGAACGCTTTCTTCAATATCACTAAGCGGCGAGATTTTAGCGGTTTTGGCGATCATATGGGGCATACTTAAAATACCTTTAATTCCGGGATAGCAACCACAAATTGTGCGCCCCATTCACGTGTATATGACAATTGTTTAACAATTTCATCTTTGATATTCCATGGAAAAATAATGATATAATCTGGTTTTGTTATCTTCAACTGATCCGGTGACATAACAGGAATATGACTTCCGGGAAGGCGCGTATTTTGTTTAGAGGGCGCCAGATCACAGACATAATCAATCATTCCTTCCTTAATGCCACAATAATTAAGCAACGTATTGCCTTTGGCCGCCGCGCCATATGCAGCAATGGATTTACCTGTTTTTTGTTGCGCAATAATAAATTCCAGAAAATCCAGTCTAACTTTGTTTATGGCTGGTTGAAAATCATGATAAAATTCCATATGCCCCATACCGGCGGCTTTCTCTGCTTTGATGACACGATCAACGCTATCGCGGCGGGGGTTCGCTTTGCTATTCTGATGCGTCATTAATACACGCAAGGATCCCCCATGTGTTTTAAGTTCTTCAACATGGAATATTCGCAAACCCTGCGCCGCAGCAATTTTCTCTACGCTTAAGAGAGAGAGATAGGAAAAATGTTCATGATAAATCGTATCAAACTGATGATGCGTCACAAGCTGTAATAGGTGCGGAAATTCAAAGGATGCCACCCCGTCCTGATTTAGCAAAATTTTAAAGCCGCCTAGAAAATCATTAATATCCGGCACATGCGCTAAAACATTATTAGCCGCTGTCAAATCAGCGCCCCAACCATCGGCAATCAATTCCTTGGCCGTTTGCGTTCCGAAAAACACTTCACGCGTCTCAATACCCTTCTCACGGGCGGCTTTGGCGGTGCTAGCCGTAGGTTCGATTCCAAGGCAAGGAATCCCAGACTGTTTGAAATATTGCAGCAAATATCCATCATTAGAGGCAATCTCCACAACTTTCGATGACTGATCCAAAGCAAATTCAGCGATCATTTTCCTGGCAAACTCTTCCGAATGTTTAAGCCACGAGCTGGACATAGATGAAAAATACGCATAATCATCAGAGAAAATCTCGCTATGGCTCTTGAATTCATCAATTTGACACAGAAAACAACTCTCGCACGTCCATATCTTTAAAGGATAGTAGACTTCGGCATCATTTAAATGTTCGGGGCGGATATAAGAATTGGACGGCGGCGCATGCCCCAAATCGGCAAATACGTGGGTAAGTGGGGCGTGGCAAAATCTACACTGCATTAACTAAGTCCTTTAAAATTTTTATCCAATAGAGGGAAAGCGCGATCCCGCTCCGATACTATACTTGGCGGTAAAGGCCAGTCAATCGCGAGCATGGGGTCATCATAACGCACCCCCCCTTCGCAAGATTTGGTATAAGGCGCAGAATGCAAATAAATCAAATCGCACGCATCTTCAATTGTTTGAAATCCATGCGCGCAGCCTTCCGGAATAAGCAAAGCAGCACCGTTTTCGCCCGATAACTCAATTTTCTCATGTGCTAAAAACGTTGCCGATCCAGCGCGTAAATCAACAACAACATCAATAATGGCACCTTTTAAACAACGCACAATTTTTGCCTCCGGACACGGCGCGCCCTGATAGTGCATGCCGCGTATTGTTCCGGCATGTTTAGTATGGGAATGATTAATTTGCGCGGGTTGCCATGCTGTTCCTGTTGCCGCCTTTTTATCGTCCATACAATATAGACGCCTGAAATATCCACGCTCATCGGAAAAAGCATCACTTTCCATTAAATATAAGCCCGAGATGCGTGTTTCTTGAAACTCCATACTTTTTAAACCCACTCTTTATAGTGATTGATTTGCCTTAAAGTGATTTCGTGTAAATCTTGGCCATTCAAATAAGACTGATACCACTGCCCCGTCCAATCCACCGCTTCATTAAGAGATAATTTTGGCCTCCACCCCAGCTGTGATCGAGCTTTTTCTATACTTAAACCAAGTGTTTTTGCTTCCATGGGATGTACGGCATCATCCTTTTGTAATTTAAAATCCAATGTCTGTGCCAATCGATCTAAAACATCACCAACGGATTGGATACCACTTTCCATGGGGCCGAAATTCCACCCCCCTGAAAAGGCCCCTTTATCCTCAAACATGCTTTGCGCAAGCATTAAATAGCCAAATAATGGCTCCAGAACATGCTGCCAAGGGCGGGTTGATTGCGGATTTCTGATTGAGACAGGTGTGTTTGCACCTATGGCACGGACCACATCAGGGATCAAACGATCCGCCGCCCAATCGCCGCCGCCGATTACATTGCCCGCACGTGCAGAAGATACCGTAACGTCTGTATCTTTAAAGAAGCTCTCCGCGTAACTCTGCGTGACAATCTCGGCGCAGGCTTTACTGGCGCTATAGGGGTCTTTACCGCCCAATGGATCCGTTTCAGTAAATAACGCCCCCGCATCGTCATTGCGATAGCATTTATCCGTCGTCACAATCAGCACTGATTTTAAACCGGAAAGCCCCCTTGCTGCCTGAAGGACATTCAACGTTCCCGTTACATTCGTATCAAAGGTTTCTATGGGCGATAAATAAGATTCTCGCACTAAACTTTGCGCAGCTAAATGCAAAATAATATCAGGATTTGCCTGTTGCAACGCTTCACTCAGCTCCTTGCGATCACAAACATTACCCTCCCTATGGACATCAATCATATTTTTGATGCCTAAGATATCGAACAAGGATGGCTCAGTCGGCGGCGGCAGGGAATAACCCGTTACTTGCGCGCCAAGATTTTTCAAAATCATACATAGCCATGCCCCTTTAAAGCCCGTATGCCCTGTTACAAAAACCTTTTTATCTTGCCAAAATTCTTGCATATGTGTTGTTACCATCTTTTCCAAGGCGCATTGCCGTCATTCCAGATTTTTTCAAGGATATTTTTATCATATAGCTTATCCATAGATTGCCAAAAACCATTATGTTCATAGGCGGCAAGCTGTCCATTGCTGGCTGCGTTTTTTAATGGCGCATCTTCCAACATGACATCATCCCCCGCAATTTGGTCAAGGAAGGGCGGCTCCATCACCATAAACCCGCCATTAATACGCTTTTCGGATTCCGTTGGTTTTTCTTGAAAACTGGTAATTAATCCACCGTGAATATCAAGCGAGCCATAGCGCGCAGGGGGATATACTGCGCTCATGGTAACTAATACGTTATTTTTATGATGACATGCCAATAACTGATCCAGATCAATATCGGATACACCATCCCCATATGTCAGGAAAAACGGCTCGTCACCTATATATTGCTTAACGCGTTTTATACGCCCACCTGTCATCGTTTTTTCGCCGGTATCAACTACAGTCACCTTCCAATCGGGCGCGCTGGAATTATGGGTGGTCATTTCTCCGCTTTGCAAATCAAAAGTAATGTCGGATTTATTGCGTTTAAAATTAACAAAGAAATCTTTAATTATGTTCTGCTTATAACCTGCACAAATTATAAATTCTTTTACGCCATATGACGCATAATAGCTCATGATATGCCACAATATCGGCATGCCGCCGATCTCGACCATTGGTTTTGGCTTTAATTCCGTCTCTTCACTCAATCTGGTTCCCAGACCGCCCGCCAAGATCACCGCCTTCATATTAATTCCTTACTATCAATTAAAAAACCTTCTCTGCACTATAAAGATAAAAGAATCCTGAACAAGAAGTTCATATCTAAAATATTGTTAATTGTATGATAATACTAAGTATCGTAGAGATATTTCAAACCTAACTAAAATTGAAACTGATTGTAAATACATGGGACACGGCCACCACCATCACCACCACATTGACCCTTCACAAATTAATGAACGCCGTTTGTGGTGGGCTGTTGCCGCGAATATGTTATTAACATTAGTTCAGGTTATTGGGGGTGTTATATCCGGCTCCTTATCCCTTGCGGCGGATGCGCTGCATAATTTCAGTGATGCCGCATCTCTATTCATTGCCCTCATTGCCATACGCATTGGGCGTAAACCGGCGGATGAGGTTAAAACATTTGGCTATAAACGCGCCGAAACGATCGCGGCGCTCATTAATCTCACGGCCCTTATGATGGTTGGGCTATATCTGGTGATAGAGGCCTTCCAACGCTTTTTTTACCCTGAACCCATCACCGGATGGATTGTGATTGCCGTTGCGGGGGGCGCGTTATTAATTGACGCTTTTACCGCCCTGCTAACTTACAGCCAGTCTAAATCCAGTATGAATATGAAGGCCGCCTTCCTACATAACGTGACTGACGCCCTTGCCTCAATCGGCGTGATTATCACCGGAACCTTGATATTATTATATGGCTGGGTCTGGACAGATGCGGCCATGACGCTGCTTATTTCCGCCTATGTTCTGTGGCAGGGATTTAGTGAAATGCCAAAAGTCATCCACTTACTGATGGAAGGCACTCCCGATTCCATTAATATTGATGAAGTTATCACAGTAATGAGCGCGGAAAACGGCGTTGAAAATGTTCATCATGTACATATCTGGCAAATTGATGAACATCGTAACGCTCTGGAGGCGCATGTCGTCTTGAGCGATCCAAACGGCATGGATGCGATCAAAGAAAAATTAAAAAACATACTTCATGACCGCTTTCATATTGAACATTCCACTCTCGAGTTTGAAAAAAACAACTGCGAATCTCACGCGCATTAATTCACTCTGGCTTTGCTCTGTACGCCTTCATGATCCGCAATGTCTCCTCACTGATATGATGTTCCATCCCCTCAGAATCAGATTCTGCAGTTTCTTGGCTAACCCCTAATCTGGTTAAAAAATTAACGATAATATGATGCCGTTCCTTGCACTTTAACGCCAGTTCCGCGCCTTTTTTGGTTAAAAATATTGAACGATACGGCTTGCTATGAATATAACCCTCTTCTTTTAAACGCTTTAATATTTTGCTTACCGTCGGATGTGATACACCAAAGCGCTCGGATAAATCGCTCAATCGCGCTTCTTTTTGGGTGACCAATAAGTCTGCAATCAATTCCACGTAATCTTCCGCGGTTTCCATCTGATGCGATTCCCGCACCCTTGCAAAACGCTCCGCCTGAATGACCGGCGATACCAATTTAGCTGTTTCCTGAGACATCAAACCTTCTCCACATAAACGTTAAAAACAGTCTATTTTAGCATAAGCTAAATTGACAGAGGTTTTTTTATAGAATCAGTAATCTGAGAACTAAGTTGATCTTCTTAAATCTTCAACACCTATTACAGCACCTTCATTCTGTGAATTTTCTATACGCGCCAATATATGACGCCGCGCTCCATGCCTGAAACGCCTTACCCATGGGACGTCCGGTGAGGCCGTGACCCCATTCATTAAACTCCCACTCATGTCTCATTCCCTGTTGACAGAACAAGGCCAATGATTCAATCGCTTTTTCGGCTTCATCTCTTTTTCCTATTTGTAACAGATAGCGAACCCACAATCCGCCCGCCAACGGCCAGATTCCGCCATTATGATAGTGATGGGGAATGTTATGCACTTTCACAAGCTGGTAATTCCGCCACATCGGATCGCCGGGGAAAATAGCGGGGTATAAAACCTGTATCGGATATGGCTCGGCGATGCCGGTTTGCTTAATGTAAAAATAGGTCGTTTCTCTTTGTTCATCATCCACAACGTCAAAGATTCCGGCCAATAAGTTGGCATAAACATCACAACGCCACCCGTAAGAATGCGGCCCGGTCTGTTCGATCAAATACGGTGTGTGCACCAGATTAAATTGTGAAAAGGCATGCGGCGGGCGATGTTCGGCAATATTTGTTTCATTCGGCAAATAATTAAACAAGATCCGGCTTTTTATATTCTCTGCTTTTGTGCGTAGCGCCGAACCGTCTTCGCCCATTTCATCTTTTAATTTTGCAAAAGCTAATGTCATCACATACCACAAGACATCATCGTAAAGTACGTTATATGAGCGATATACCAGATCCGCCCAATCCGATGATTCCGGCATTTCCAGTAAACCGCAATTATTACTGTCATGCGCGGCAATCCAATGGTAAGTCGCCTCAAGCTTTTTGTAATATTTATGGAGGAAATCTTTATCTTTCGTGTGCTCAATATAGCGCTGCGCTGCAATCACCACCAGCATGGCACCATCAAGGGCGCAAATATTGGAAACCCCGCCATATTCAATTTCCTCATTGTTCACATAAACATAATTCGGTAATACACCGGTATTAGTTTGCGCGCCCAATAATGTTTCTAAAGATAATTTAGAAGCTTCAATTAATTTCGGATCATTCAAAGGAAGCGTCCAAATTGTGGTCAGGGAACTATCACGCGCCCAAATACAACAATAATTGGTGTGCAACTCATAATCATGCGACAGACTACAGGCCGAAAATCCTTTATGTGTAATACAAAGGTGGAGCGCTTCTATGGCCTTCTCAAAGGCTTTATCAATTATATTCATATCATCATTCAGTTATGGATGTTCATCTGGCTTTAAAAAAACATAATCCATAAAATAATGCAATTTAGTAATGAAAGATTACGGAGGGGACTTCCCTGTATAATTTATGATCCCTGCTAATATAGGTGCTGAAATAATTATTCTTCTTTTTTAAAATTTAAAATATTTTCTAAAACAACATATTTTGCTTTTTGGCCTTTAACAAAAAAAACTGCGTTTGAACGTTTAATACAGCGCTCATGCCCAAAATTTATGTCAGCCAAAAAATCTATTTTCTGATTATTTACAGAAAGTTTTAATAAGGTAGAGTTGAATTTTCCCTCGTAGAAACGTATGCCATAACTGTTATATACAAAGCTTTCAACCAATGTTTTATCTTTAATAAAAATATAAGCACCCAAAAAAGTAGGCCATAATATAAACGGTAAATTATTTTCTACTACTTCCTGATAATCCCCATATTTTTCTAATGCCTCAATTTGATTGTAAAAAAATTCATCAGAAAGGTAACGATGAACAGCGCAAACTGCATCCCATTCTGTCGTAACAACGTCTCTGACAAGTACATAATTATATGGTGTTTTATTAAATTTCTTCTCAATTATTTCAATAAATTCCTTCTCTTTTAAAGGAATGTAGAACATAGAATACAAAACGGATCCTACAATAAATAAACCAACCGTCAGAAAAATAGATTTTAGGATTTTTTCTATCATTTTTTCTCTTGTTTTAATTGGCACAAGCATCCTTAACGTTCGTGTTTCTCAAATACTTTTTTAAATTTTTTTTCATGAGTTCACACTCTGTTTCTGTTAACTATTTTAAATTCTGGCTGATATAAAATAGTTAATAAATATAAATCTAGGCCAGTTAAATTTGGTGTAATTTCTGAATTATTCTCATACGAAGATAATATATTAAAAGGAAATTGAGGTAATACATCATTAATTCCTAAAGATATTAATACGGACTTATCCACTCAATATTTTCGCCAAGCATAATTATTAACTTTCTTCTCTCTATTTTTTTGCATTTTTTTAATGCTAGCGACAAACAAAATAGCTTAGCCTTTATGCTACAGAACAGTTTTTTTCAATTAAGAGGATAAGTTATTAATAAATGGAGAGTGAAGGGATTAAGTTAATCACTATAAGACATTGATAGTAATTATTTATACCTAATTATAACTACTAACATACCCCCATTTATACCCCCAAGTGTAATTAAAATATCAAAAGTAGATTTTTGAAAATTAAATTAAACTTAATATGCTAGGTTAGTAACCAGTTTTTAATAGCTAAAATTTCAGCATGGCTTTCTGGCATATCTTCCAATAAGGAATCTATTCTTGAAATAACATCTTTTATAGTACGACCTGTTGAAACACCATCAAGACCATGCCGCCTATTATTTACCCACTTCCTAAGTTTGTCTCTAATATCACTTTCAAGAGCCATTTGGTTTTCTAGAAATACAAGCCTCTGGGCTATTTCCTTGTACCGCTCATCCTTAAATAAGGTGATCGTTTCTATTTTTTTATCAATATCTCCTGAGTGAAATTCTTTCATTAATTTTTGATCCGATATGTTTGGAAACCCTTCAAATATTCGTTCTTCAAGAACTTTTTTCTTCTCTTCCCTTGCGAAACGAAGTTTTAAGGCACAGGCAACATTCTTATGAAACTGACCTGCATTATTTACTCGATCTGCTCTTTTCTGAATTTCGGAAAGCGCTAATTTGAATTTATGTTCTGGATTTCTTAAGTGCTCTAATTTAATTATAGCAGGCATTTTATTAGTATAGATTATTCTAATCGCTTTCTTAGAGCTATTCATTACCTTAACTATTTCATTTACAGATAAATCAAAATACTCTTCTGGATCATATGTTAAATCAAAAACTGAAATAAGTGAAGAAACAGTATCTGGAGCACAACATCCAACAATCGCTCGCACCGAAGAGCTTCCACCAAAGTATTCTATAAGACAATTAACCTTATTGTTGTTAATCATCTGATTAACCTTTGACTTATCAACTAAAGGAATAAGTGTTTCCCAAATATCAGGAGCACGCTTCCTTACTAAATTAGCCATATATATGGTAGCCTGAACATCGCCTAAAGCATCATGGGCACTTTCATGCGCGAAACCATTTGCAGGTGCCAATACATCTAGCTTTAACGTTGGCATACCTCTGTTATTTTTTGGGATATTAATCACGTCTGGCCTCAATGTAGATGCTGCCTGTATGAATCTTAAAACATCACCACGTTGATTACCATTTGTATTAGTTAAAAATGTAGGGTGTAATGTTTGGTAGAAAGCTTGACGAAGCAATAGTTCATCAAAATTTATTGTATTGTATCCAAGGAAAACAGCTGGTGACCAATCGTTTAAGACCTTTACTATTTTCTGCATAAACTGGTAATGAGAAACTAAGTGTGGATCATTGAGCATATCGGGGCTAATACGAGTAACTAAGAGAGCTTCGGGGGCTGGTATTATGTGAGGCTGTATCCTGCATCTTATTTCAATACGATCCAATTCAATAAACTCAGCATCAGTCAAAATTGCTGCAAATTGTAAAATTTGATCAAACGTAGTGTCTAGGCCAGTTGTTTCTGTATCATAAAATATATAATTCATCTTTTATCCGAAAAGCATTACTAGATATATTCAATTAATAATAAGATATGTAATTGGGAGGCTCAACTTTCTCTAAACCGAATGTGAAATAATATTTTCTTGCTGCCCGCCACCCTCTAACAAAACTAGGCAAGCCTGCCTCTGGCTCACTTTTACCCCTCCAAGCTTTCATATCAAGCCATGTACCTAATATTAAATGTTCTTGATCTGGCTTTATTCCTTGAAGACTATACTTGTTTTTTAAAATAATAGCCCTCTTATGCATCGCACGTTTAATGGAATTTGCAAGCCAACCGTCTAAATCAACAAATTGTTCGCGTTGTTCTATAAGAGCATAAAAACCCATTAATCCTCGCATTTGCTTTAGTTTTTTCCCCTCGCGTAAATAGAGTTGAATATCTTCTTCATCCAATCCCCCATATAGGTATTTTCTTATTTCAGTAATAAGCCCTAGCAAATCCCAATCATAGTCAGGGGTAACACCATTTCTTTGCCTAGAGAAACCGTATTTTTTTGGATAGTGGATTAAATATATGTGAATTAGTCGAGATATTTTGGCTTTAACTCGCTTCATTACGCTTTCTGGGATAGACGTTCCGTCCTTTGAGAAACTATATCCAAGATAATTAAGAGTCTCATAGTTTCTCATTTCTGATTTGTGTTTTGAAATAATTGCAACACCTTCAGATTTTTTTTCATTAATCTTGATACCACTAGCCTTACAGTGCTCAATAAAACAATTCTCAACTTTTTGTGCATCTTCATAATTAGAACAAACGGCAGTTACATCATCTGCATATCTTACAAATTTACCTGCGCATCGCTCTAATGATCTATCTAAATTATCACTGGCTAAATTTGCCAACAAAAGTGAAATTGATGAACCTTGAGGAGTACCTATTACACGCCTCTTAAAATCATTTGCGCTATACTGTATTGGCTCTGCATATTGATGATGTAAAAACTCGCCAAAAACGTAACGTTCATGCGGGGTTAAGCTAAGCATATTTTTATCAGAGATGCATTTCTTTAGGTAACCTGTAGGAATGCTATCAAAATATTTCTCAAAATCAATTTGAACAGCAAATAATTTATCAGTTGTAATATAATTAGACAGCGCCAAAACAGCGTCAAAAATATTCTTATTCGGATGATACGCATAAGAAAATGAAGAAAGGCGCTTTAAATTACGCGCTCTAGATCGCTTCATCATGATATTTGCTAGGGCTGCATCAGGTATGGAAAAAGCCATAATACTTCTGTAACCACCAGCAGGCTTAGGGATTAAAAAATTTTGCGCGGGTACAGGTTTATAGTCTTCAGATAGCACCTTCTGCCATATAGTTTTTGATAGAAAATTTGCGTTTCTTGCACAATGTTTTGGTTCAAAAAGTGGCATTACGGCTTGTCTGGACTTGTTTTTAACGGGCTCTCCAGCTTTTAAACCTGTTCTTTTAGAATATTTATTTCTATATTCTTTGTCCTTAGACTCTGACTGCGCTGTTCTTAAAAGAATGCGCTTTGATAGTCTCTTGATCTCATTTTTTAAGGCTGTTTGCATAGTTCGACGAGGAGCCTTTAAAGTAAGGGTTTCTGCGTTGCATTTAAAATGTCGCATACCAGATTAGCATTTCAGCGTCACCGTTCTTAAGGGCTTCCGCCCTTGGTATTTTCGACCCCTCGCCTAAGCTACTACGCTGTAATTCATACTTAATCACGCTTCTTTTTTTGTGTCAAACTGTCATTAGTAATAATCAAGACTTGATATTATCCTTCTTTGATCGATAACCGATAACTGACCATAGCTATTTAGCGTTGTATCAATAGATTTATGCCCTAAGTTTTGCCGTATCGCGTTCAAAAATTCAGGGCTTTGCGATTGCGCATAAATGGCGTGAGTTTTACGAAATGAATGCGGTTTGATATAGGGCAACCCTGCGCTTGTGAACGCTTTTTTAAATACATCCCTGATCGTTGTATCTGACTTAATTTCTTCTTTGCGGATGGTTTGTTCAAGTAAGTTTGTATGCGTGAAGCGATTATCAACTTTTGGGAATAACGGATCGGACTCTTTAAAACCCAATGAGACAAGATAATCACGCCATACAATCACATTCTGAATAATATCTTCGGGCAATGCCATAAAATGCGCATGGCGGGTTTTAGCAAACTTAACACTCATATTTTTTGGACATACATAGATAAAATATTGCCCGTTTTCTTCAATCAAGCTTTTGAGTTTTACGGTGCGCAGTTCGGAAATGCGAAGCGCGCATAATGCTTGTAAAGAGATCATGGCTTTATCACGCTTTTCTTTATCGGTGGTATCAGGCATTTGCCGAATGGTTTTGATGATCTGATCAAAGGTATATGATTTTTGATACTCAACAGCCTTGGCGGTGGTTTGTTGATTGCGTGACATATTCAGATAATCAATCTGATTATAATCTATTTTACTACGATACCCTCTTTGTCGTTCCAACCACCGCAAAAACTCTTTTAAGCACCAAATGTTATTAGAGATATAGGACTCCCCTAAACCTCTTGAATGCATAGATCTGATATATTTATCCGCGACATGTCCGTTGTACTTTTCAAAGCCTGCAAAATCTATGTAAATCTCAAAATCACGAATATGTTTTAAAGCGGCATCAATCGTCTTCACATCCTTCTGAGCAACACGCGCCAGATGTTGACGATATTTGTATTTTACCCGTTCATTTACAGGGTTAAACTTGTGCTTATCTTTCTTTGCGGTGGTCAAAATAAACTCCCTTGCCCTGACTCATTTAACGGACTGATCTTTGATGCTTCCAAGTGAGTCTTAGAGGGGGGAGTATCACAATCATATAATTCCAAAACATCAACCACACGAAAGGTTTTGCGAATGTCTTGATAAACACTCATTTTATAGCTTTTAAACATGGTGGTTTTGCACGTGCGGCAATGCGCCCTTGCTTTAAGCATTTTATTTTCTTGATTGAGAACAGTCTTGTTTTGAAAGACAGGGCGCGCATCTTTGCATTTCAGGCAAAGGAACTGGTCAAATTCTAGTTTGCACTTACCCTTCATATTTTGCGCTTTGATATACTTAATTAAATCATTGCCATAAATTAAGGTTGGGCGAGATTGATCTATTGTCTTCAAACCGTTTTTTATCCACGTGCGCACCGTTTGGGGATGTAACCCCAAATCATAATATAATGCGCAAATATCTTCTATGTCATAGACATACCAATATTTAACGCGCCTATGCGGATAGAGACGCTTTGACATGGTATGACTTACTCTTGAGCGGCAATAAGGGCGCGAATGTCTTCAACGCGCCATGCGGTCATTTTTTGACCTAACTTAACGCCTTTCGGATATCTGCCACTTTTAACGCCTGCCCACCATGTGGATTTTGAGACAGGAAAGACTTTTAAAACCTCTGGCAATCTTAGAAAGCCTGTTTCGGGTAATGTGTGTTTGTCCATTGTGATTCTCCTATATAATTTATAGGAACACGATAGAGTTCAACTTTGTTCTATTCCTGTAAGGTAATTTAATTTTTAGAAATAATGTTCCAACTTCAAGTTATTGAATGAGTTTTCTTATCCGCTCTTCACTGAGATCAACGTCTTCTCCTAAAATGCCCATAACCAAATCATTAATATATCGAACATGTTTTCTGTTATTAACGCCATGCACTTCAAAAATTTCTTTTAAAGTTCTTACTATGTAGTGCAAATAAGCGTCTTTAGAATTTATTTTTTTAACCTTCATTGATTTGCCTGCCGCCAGTGGTTTTATTTCAGCTAAATATTCTGATATTTGTAAAAATAAATGCATGAGATCATGATGAACACTATTCGAAGTGGTGTTCCCTTCTTTAATCATGCCCTTGTGAACTAAATTTTTTTGATTTGAAAAATTAGGAAATATCATCTGCTTAGCAAGTTTAAGCGTTTCACGCCCCCCATCAGTAATACGTTCTTCAGATCCGCTTGATATTAATTTTATAATCTGCTTTTCCCAAAACATTTGCACATTGAAGCGTAGATCAACTGACTCGGATAATGCCCCTGTACATTTCTCTAATGCTTTCCGCATTTTCTCCGCAGCCAAAGCATCTTCCCGACCGCTGGTTTTAAAATCATAGCGCCACTCTGGCAAGTGCTTAAACGCGCACCTCACATGGAGTAATAGATCTTCATTACCTTGGCTTTCAAGATAGAAATCTTTAAAGTTAAGGCTGTTCTCAATAAAATTAACGCAATAATTTTTTTGTTCCTCACAGATAATAATGTTGTATTTGTTAAAAGAGGCTACATCTTCATTTCTACGTAAATTAATAATATGCTTATTGAGAAATTTTATTTGAGCGCAAATATCATTGTAAAATTTAAGCGGCACATACTTTGGTCTTTCAAAGTCAGACATTAATTAACCTTTCTTTATAAAAGGCAAAACCTGAGAAGTCTGCGATGCGGTGTCCAAATAATCCGACCAATCTTGCATCATAACTTTACGTTCATCCAAAAACTGCGCGCGGTCATAAGCGCGCTGCACCATACTTTTAGGAGCATGTGCAAGTTGACGATCAATAACCTCATGGCGATAATCTAGTTTTTCTTTAATTGTTGTCATAGCCAACGCACGAAAGCCATGCCCTGTCATGCGCCCTTTAAAACCCAATCGCTCTAAGCCTTTTAAAACTGTATTATTGCTCATGTGTTTGCGTGGCGAATGGTGACCAGGGAATACCCACTCCCACCGCACGTTGCGTGCTTTTAAATCGCTCAAAATTTCAATGGCTTGTGTTGATAATGGCACAATGTGATCGTTCCGCATTTTCATACGTTCGGCAGGGATAACCCACTGCGCGTTTTCAAGATCAAATTCTTGCCATTTTGCTTCAATCAGTTCTTTTGTGCGCACAAAAGTAAGCATCAATAATTTCATAGCTTGCCTTGTATCAAGATGCAAACGCGCATCATTCCGTTCTATTGCGTGCAACAATTCAGGAATTTCTTTCACATCAAGACAGGCATAATGCTTTTTCTTTACAGGCTGTAAAACCATACCAATTTCGGATGCAGGGTTAAGCATCGCAAGTTCACTTATAATCGCATATTTAAAAATTTGATCGCAATATTGTCGCAAGCGGTGGGCGGGTTCAAACGCCCCACGTTTTTGCACCTTCTTTAAGGCATTTATAATCTGTATAGGTTTGATATCACTGATTGGTAAAAATCCTATTTCAGAGAATAAATCAATTTCCATTCTATGTATGACTGTCTTTGCATGACGATCCGTCCATTTATGTTTGAAATTCTCATGCCATTGGCGTGCCACAACCTCAAACGTATTTTCAAATTTACTTTCTGCGTTCTGTTTTTGAGACTGCTTTTCTTGATTCGGATCAATATTTTGATCCAGAAGCTTGCGCGCTTCCGTACACCTTTCTTCGGCTTCTTTCAGTGAAATTTCTGGATATACCCCCAACGCCAATAGCTTTTCTTTGCTATTAAACCGATATTTCATACGCCAATACTTACTATTATTAGGCATAATTTGAAGATACAAGCCACGCCCACCCGCTAATTTATAGGGCTTATCACGTGATTTTGCATTTTTGCATTCTAGATTTGTAAGACTCATTGGGGGTATCAACTCCATACAATTTATTTTATACCCCCGCTTGCACCCCTTTTTGATTTGGATTTGGGGGTATAACATCGGATGGCTTTGGACAAAATTGTTTCATAAAAACCCTCTTAACACAAGGCTTTCTGGACTTTACTGGACTGTTTGGGATGCCAAATTGGAGCGAGTGAAGGGATTCGAACCCTCGACTTCAACCTTGGCAAGGTTGCGCTCTACCCCTGAGCTACACTCGCGTACTTGCAAAACAAGTATGGGGAATATAATATTTCTGAAATAGAATGCAAGGAAAAATTTATGGTGGCCGCAAAAATTTTAGGAAATAGCGAAATTCCACACGGGCAAAATGATCTGCCCACCTCTCCGCAGGCGCTTTTGGCGCTGTTTGATAATTTAGGTATAACTTATGATCTGTCCCATCACCGCGCCGTTTACACCGTTGAGGAAAGTGAAGATGTTGATAAAGCCATTCCTGGCACGCATTGCCGGAATATGTTTTTACGTGACAAGAAAAAAGTGATGTTTTTGCTCTCCCTCGCGAACAAAACATTGGTTGATTTGAAAAAATTAGAAAATTTGCTGGAATGCGGGCGCATTTCCTTTGGCTCGCCTGATCGTTTATGGAGCAATCTGGGGGTTCGTCCCGGTTCTGTTTGTCCGTTTTCAATCATTAATGATACTGAAAAAAATGTAATGCTTATTCTTGATGAATGGATGATGGCACAGCCTAGAGTCAATTTTCACCCGCTTGTCAATACCATGACGGTGGGAATGACGCCGGCAGACATCGTCAAATTTCTGGATCACATTGGGCATCCTTATAAAATAATGGATTTAAATGATGCGCGGCCATCTTGATAAAAAAAATAACTTGGTTTAAATAGTTTTATGAATATTAGAATATTTCTCTTAAGTACGCTTGCTTTATTATTATGCTACATAAATGCTAGCTTGTACGTGGGGCCATTTACTAAACTTGAACATAATATTATTTCAAAAGCGCGAATATACAAAGCTAAGAAAGAAAAACAAAAGCAAATTCAAAATTTGGCAATAGAAGCAAAAAAAGGAAACGCCTACGCACAATTTAATTATGCCTTCACTTTTCTTGACAAAAGAAACTCAGAGTACAGTCAAGAAAAGGCCATTTTCTGGTTCAAGGAAAGTGGTGATAACGGTTATCTAGACGGCTATCATAAAATTGCATACGGACTTGATAATGGTGTGTTTGGTTTTGATAAAAATTACGACCAAGATAAGCAACTTGTTGAAAAATTTTATCGAATAGCAGTAGATAAGGGCCTTGCAAAATCCCAAAATAATTTAGCTATCTTTTTATCGGAAAAATACAAAGAACATGCAGATATTAAGGAAATACAAGATTTAAGATTAAAATCTGCAGAGGGAGGTGACAGATATGGAATATACAATCTTGCACATTCTTATTACTACGGAGATAAAGAGTTTGAAAAAGATTTAAGCGAAGCGCTAAAGTGGTTTAAGATTTCCTATCAAAAAAATCACAATGTAACGAGCGCCTTAATTACCATGGCATGGATATACGAGCAAAAAGATGGCCCGCAATATGATCCGGAAAAAGCTGGTGCTTTATATTTGGAAGCAGCATTACAAGAAAATATGTATGCTATGAAAAAAATTGCCTTTGCTTTCGAAAAAGGCAAATACGGCTACCCCGTAGATCATAAAAAAGCCCTAAAATGGTATACCAAAATTGCAGAAAATGGTGATGATTGGGGACAAAATAAGCTGGGGCATAATTATCTGGATAAAATGAAGAAAGCCGAAACAGTTGAAGAAAAGAAATATAATAGAGAAAAATCTATTGAATGGTTTGAAAAAAGTGCAAATCAAGGAAACACAGACTCACTAACCCAGTCTCTTAATATTAAAAGCAGTGATTTCGCAGATCAATATTTCAAAGATTAGCCGTATCGAACTTGATCGTAACTATTATTAAAGTTAATATCCCACACATGAAACCTTTTACCACCCTGACCGCCATCGCTGCGCCTTTGAGTATCATCAATGTCGATACGGACATGATTATTCCTAAACAGTTTCTAAAAACCATCCTGCGCACCGGCCTAGGGAAGAATTTATTTGATGAGATGCGCTATGATGATAATGGCGCTGAAAAGCCTGATTTTGTTCTTAATCAAGAGCCTTACCGCCATGCCGAGATTTTAATTGCGGGGGAGAATTTTGGCTGTGGATCCTCGCGGGAACATGCGCCTTGGGCCTTATTAGATTTTGGCCTGCGCTGTGTCATTGCGCCTAGCTTTGCCGACATCTTCTATAATAACTGTTTTAAAAACGGCATTTTACCGATTAAATTACCTCAGGAGCAAGTGAGTACTTTAATGGATCGCGCCCGTGAATTTCCGGATGAGAAAATGACCGTGGATTTGGAAAAGCAACAAATTACAGCCGGCAATCACGCCTTTGAATTTGAGGTTGAAAGTTTCAGAAAGCATTGCCTGATGAATGGTTTGGACGATATTGGATTAACATTGGAAAAATCCGCCGCCATCCAACAATTTGAACAAAAAGACCATGAAAAACGGGCTTGGCTTTATAATTAATGTGCCATGTCCCACAAAAAGGATTAAATCATGAAAAATACATATAAATTGATGATGCTTGCTGGTGATGGCATTGGCCCCGAAGTTATGGCGGAAGTGTCCAAGCTGGCCAATTGGCTGAACTCAAATGAGGATATCGGGCTGGAATTGGAAGATGAACTGGTTGGCGGCGCGTCCATTGATGTTAATAAAATCCCGGTAACCGATGCCACCATACAAAAATGTAAAGAAGCCGATGCCGTTATGCTCGGCGCGGTTGGCGGAGCAAAATGGGATGACGTTGATTATAATATTCGCCCCGAGGCGGGGTTGCTAAAAATCCGTAAGGATCTTGATCTCTTTGCCAATTTACGACCCGCAATTGTGTTTGATGCGCTATTGGATGCGTCTTCATTGAAACCTGATATTATTCAGGGACTTGATATCCTGATTGTGCGGGAATTGACGGGCGGCGTATATTTTGGCGAACCGCGCGGGATTGAGACTATGCCCGATGGACAACAACGCGGCTTTAACACCCAGACCTATACAACATCTGAAATCGAGCGCGTAACGGAAGTTGCCTTTGACCTTGCACGAAAGCGCAGCAAAAAAGTTACTTCCTGCGAGAAAGCTAACGTAATGGAGAGTGGCAAATTATGGCGACAAGTTGTAACTAACCTGCATAAAAACCATACTGACATTGAATTATCCCATATGTATGCCGATAATTGCGCCATGCAATTGCTGCGCAATCCCAAACAATTTGATGTGATTGTCACCGATAATTTATTCGGGGATATCCTTTCTGATGAGGCCGCCATGCTAACAGGCTCTCTTGGTATGTTACCATCGGCATCTTTGGGCAAAACAGACCCAAGCACAGGCAAACGCTATGCGATGTATGAGCCTGTCCACGGCTCTGCGCCGGATATTGCCGGTCAAGGTAAGGCTAATCCTCTGGCGACTATATTATCTTTCGCTATGTGCCTAAGATATTCTCTTGATCAGGGCGCTTTAGCTGAAAAAATCGAGCAAGCCGTGCAAGATATTTTAAATAACGGTCTTCGTACCGCAGACATCATGGCACATAATTGCCAAGAAATATCAACCTCTGCCATGGGCGATGCGGTTATTGATCATATTAAATCCATTTTGCGCAAAGCCGCGTAATTTATGCCGCTAACCCTAAAAGCGCCAGATAATACACAAACCAAAGTCATAATGGACGCTTTGGCATATTCAGGTAATGAAATCGCTTTCGAACCATGCATGCGGGCGCATTATGCTCTTTGCGCAGGAAATCATAAATCGGAATTTGTGTTCTATCCTCCGTTTAAAACGGGGGCGATTATAGATCAGGCAAAAAAAATGCTGCGCGATATAAGCTCAATCCCTTCTAAAATTAAGATTGGCGATGCTTTTTTTTATAAAGATGACGCGCGTTTTGAAACCGGAGATACGCAAATATTCCTGACGGAAAAGGAGACCTCTTTATTATTGTTGCTATGGCAAAATATACCCGCAATTGTAACAAAAGACACTCTATTAAAAGCCATATGGGAGTATCAAAATGATCTTGAAACACATACCCTAGAGACGCATATCTATAGGCTCAGACAGAAAATTGAAACTGACCCCGCCCATCCGAAATATCTATTAACGGAAAAACATGGCTACAGACTATGTGAATCAGCCGCTCAATGATTTAAGCGCCCACATGACACCTTTGCAAAAATCACAAGATAAAAGTCCTTTTTTATTTCCCCGGAAAGCTCTAATATAACATATCTAAAAAGTTGAACTCATGAAAAATTTTGATACCCTCCTCTTCCAAAGCATTCCCGAACATGATCTTGCTGAGCTAAATGATTGTGAAAAAGGTGCCATCCTTGAGACACATAAAAAATTGTGCCAGAACAGAACATTAGGACAGCCGGAAGTTTTAATCAGCCGCGCTTTATGCAATATTCCGGGGGATGAGCGCACAGTTATTGATGTTGTTTCAACCGATCGCCCTTTTTTGGTGGATTCCCTTGTCGCGGAGATCAACCGCCATTCTTTGCTAATTGACTTTTTACTGCACCCCTTCGTATATACAGAATTTGACGTTAGTACAGATAAATTTAAATCCGTCAAAGATAAAAAGACCGATCAGACTATTCGTCAAAGCCATATCCATATTCGTCTCCACCGGCTTATTCCGAAAAGCATGGAAAAAATTCTGTATCGCGGTCTAAAACGCGCCCTGATTGATGTTGCCTTTGCGACTGATGATTGGCAAGACATGCGTCAGATGGTGACGAAAACACATGATATGTTGGAAAGTCATGCGCCGAATAATAAAGATAATAAGGAATATGCCTCTTTTCTTGATTATATTTATGATAATAATTTTACGTTATTGGGATATCGTTATTATAAATCTGCAAAATCAGGCTTTTCAGCCCAATCATCGTCAGGTTTAGGGCTTTTGAAAAGCCAAAGAGACGTGGATTTTTTAATCAACTATAAAGATGATTTACCCGCGCTATTTACAAAGATTTCCAAACAGAAAAAGCCTCTTAATATTTTCAAAATCAACCGCGATTCCTCGGTTCATCGCCGCGTCCCTGTTGATGCCATCACTGTTCAGGATATCAATGATAAAGGTGACATCATTGGCTATCACTTATTTATCGGGTTATTTACATCCGTTACCTATTCCAGATCTGTCACAGATATCCCGTATCTTCGCTTAAAAGTCGCCAAGGTTATAGATAAATCGAACTTCAATGCCGGCAGTCACGATGATAAGGCGTTACGTCATATTTTGGAAAAATATCCCCGTGATGAGTTGTTCCAAACGGAAGTATCAAAGCTTCATACCATCACCTCATCGATCTTGAGCCTGCAAGAACGCCAGCGCGTTGCCTTATATATGCGCCCGGATATCTTTGGAAAATCGGTCGCATGTATGATTTACATCCCCCGCGATCGTTTTGAAACCCGCATGCGCCATCGTTTTGAAAAAGTGCTGGAGCAAGAATTAGACGGTAAAACAACCGCCTATTACACGACTTTGGATGATTCCGTCTTTGCGCGTATTATCTTACTGGTTGAAAGTAATAAAAAAAGTATTTCAAAGGCGGATGAAACACGATTGGAAAAAATGCTGCGCCAGGAAGGGCGCGCATGGGACGAAATTTTATCCGAAGCCATCAATATCAAATATGGCACAGACTCAGATTACTTCATGGAGAAATACAGCGAAGCATTTCCCATTGCCTATCGTGAAACATACCACCCCGCAAAAGCGTTAAACGACATTGAAGTTCTGGAAAAATTTTCAGAAGATGACCAAGTTAATATTAGCTTCTATCGTGATAAATTCTGCACGGACGAAGAAGTACGTATGAAGCTATATATACGTGATGAACCCGTCGTTTTATCCGATGTGCTGCCTATTTTAAAAAATATGGGATTACGGGTTATCTCCGAACTTCCTTTTAAAATAAAACCTTTGGCAAATCGCAAGAATACGGATCAGGAACAGGTAGTTTGGGTTCACGACTTCCTCATGGAAAGTGATGCAAAAGATCTGGAAAGCCGCATCCCAATCGTTCGTAAATTAGCTGAAGTTGCCTTTAAAATGGTCTGGTGCGGCCGCATGGAAAGCGATGCACTGAACAAGCTAGTATTAAGCGCCGCCATGTCTTGGCAAGAAGTCAAAATATTGCGGACATATGTTCATTATATTCGCCAACTGGGCAATCCTTACTCGCGCCTTTATATCTCCAATGCCTTAACCAATCATCCCCAGGTTTCCCGCCTGTTGATTGATATCTTTTACGCGCGTCTTGATCCGGCAAAAGAAAAAGAAAGCGAGACCTACGCCAAAGCATGCAGCCTTATCATTCAGGATGAGTTGGAAAATGTAACGTCTCTTGATGAAGATCGTATTTTACGCAGCATTTTAAATCTGGTTGAATCTACGTTGCGGACAAACTTCTTCCAAATCGACGAGCATGGCGAGCCGAAAGACTATCTATCCATTAAAATCGATAGCGGCAAAGTCGAAGATATGCCGGAGCCCAAACCATATCGTGAAATTTTCGTTTATTCCCCGCGGACAGAAGGCATTCACTTACGCGGCGGCCCCATCGCGCGCGGCGGCATTCGTTGGTCAGACAGGCAGGAAGATTATCGCACCGAAGTTCTCGGCCTCATGAAGGCGCAAATGGTAAAAAATGCGGTCATTGTGCCCGTGGGATCAAAGGGCGGCTTTATCATTAAAAAACCCCCGAAAGACGCCACACGTAAAGAATTACAAGATGAAGCAATTGCCTGTTATAAAATCTTAATCCGCGGATTGCTGGACATCACCGATAATCGGGTTGGCAAGAAAGTTGTTCCGCCGAAAAATACCGTACGTCATGACGGAGAAGACCCCTATCTGGTTGTTGCGGCAGATAAAGGAACCGCCACATTCTCTGATATTGCCAATTCAATTTCTCAAGAATATGGGTTTTGGTTGGATGATGCCTTCGCCTCCGGCGGCTCTGCCGGTTATGACCATAAAGTCATGGGCATTACCGCACGCGGGGCGTGGGAATCCGTTATGCGGCACTTCAGCGAATTAAACCACGATACCCAAACCCAGGAATTCGATGTTATCGGTGTTGGTGATATGGCGGGCGATGTGTTCGGCAATGGCATGATTTTATCGAAAAAAATCTGTTTAGTCGGGGCATTTAACCACATCCATATCTTCTGTGATCCCAATCCCGATCCGGAGAGCACATGGAAAGAGCGCGAGCGCCTGTTTAAAGAAGTTAAGGGCTGGGATGCGTATGACACCGCCAAACTATCAAAAGGCGGGCGGATTTATTTGCGGTCAGATAAATCACTTACTCTGACACCTGAAATTCAAAAACGTTTTAATATTACCAAAGAAAAAGTTTCTCCGATTGAATTGATGCACGCCATGTTAAAGGCAAAAACCGATTTATTATGGTTTGGCGGTATTGGCACCTACATCAAAGCAGAGAGCGAAACCGACGCACAGGTCGGGGATAAAGCCAATGATGCCATTCGCGTCAATGCCGATGAACTTCACACCAAAGTTATTGGTGAGGGGGCAAATTTGGCGATGACTCAACTAAGTCGTATTGAATTTGCCAAAAATGGCGGCAAGCTTAATGCCGATTTCATTGATAATTCCGGCGGCGTTGATTCTTCCGACCATGAAGTTAACATCAAGATTTTATTACAAGCGGTCATGGAAGATAGCAAGAACAATATGACCACAAAATCCCGTAACAAATTGCTGGAAAGCATGACGGAGACGGTGGCACAACACGTCCTAAATAATAACCGCACCCAAGCCGAAGCTATCAGCTTGATGGAAATACAGGCCGCATTTAAGCTTTCTCTGCAAGCTGATCTCATTGCTCAATTTGAGCAGGATTTCGGTCTAAATCGTAAATTGGAGGGGTTGCCGGATCAGGAATCCATTAATATCCGTATGCGTCTTGGCAAAAGCCTGACCAGACCGGAATTGAGCACTCTGCAAGCCTATGCAAAGATAGAATTAACGAAAGAGCTTTTGGACACATCTATTCCGGATCAACCTTCGCTAAAACCTTGGTTAATTACTTATTTCCCCAAACAACTTCATAAAAAGTATGAAAAAGAAATCAAGTCTCACCGCTTGAACCGCGAAATTATCGCCATGAAACTGGCCAATAATATCGTCAATCGCATGGGGCCGGGTTTTGTTAAAAATATGCGTGATCAGACCGGTCAAAAAACCGAAGATGTGGTTAAGGCATATCTGATTGCAAAAGATATCATTGACCTGCCTGTATTATGGGAGGCCATCAATAATCCGGACTTACGCGTCCTTGCTTATGTCAGGTTGCGCGCCTTGCAAAGCCTGTCTGACCTGACGCAAAAAATAACGATTTGGTTTTTGAAATATAAGGCCGATCAACTTGATATTGATGCCCAGGTTAAACAATATCGCCCGCACATGATTGAACTTCAAAAAATGCTGGCAAGTACCTTACCGGAGCGTGTCTCCTTGACTGTTAACGGGCGAAATGCATCCCTTTTGGCTGATGGTTTTTCGACTGATCTTGCGAATATGCTCTCTCTTGTGCCCCTCTTGGACTCTGCCCCTGATATTATTCAGATGTCAAAAGAAGGGAATGGTAAGACAGATTTGAAAAAAGTTCTGAGTACTTACTTCCTTTCAGGCGAGTTTTTCGGTATTGACTGGCTACAACAGAAATCCGCACATATCGAAACCGAAGATCGCTGGAACGAACAGGCCAAAAAATCACAGAAAGAGCAATTATCGCGCATTCATGCACAACTCTCTCGATTAATTCTGGATGATCTAAAATCTGAAAAAACCATATCTATGAAACAAATCGAGAAATGGTCAGAGCAACATGCCGATAAAACCAAACAATATCTGGATTTAATTCATCAATTTAAACGCAGCGGAGCATTTAATCTGGCAATGCTTACCTTGGCCTCAAACAGCCTGCAAAACATTTGTGTTCGGTGATATGACATTACATTTTAATCTTCTGACTCTGTTTCCGGATATGTTTCCGGGGCCGCTTGGACAATCCATTAGCGGCAGAGCGCTGGAGAATGATCTTTGGTCATATCGTGCCGTAAATATTCGTGATTTTGGACATGGCAAACATAGAACCGTGGATGATACCCCATATGGCGGCGGAGCCGGCATGGTCATGCGCGCCGATGTGATCGAGGCGGCACTGCTATCACTACCAAAGCCGGGGCGTAAAATTTACCTCTCTCCGCGTGGTAAAGTCTTACATCAAAAACTTGTGGAGGAACTCATACGCGAAGATGCCCTTACTTTACTTTGCGGACGATATGAAGGCATAGATCAGCGCGTTTTGGATGCACATGAATTTGAGGAAGTCAGTATCGGCGATTATGTACTCTCCGGCGGGGAGCCGGCGGCGCTTATTATGATGGATGCCTGCATCCGCTTAATTGACGGCGTCATGGGCAACAGCGAGACAGCGGGTGAAGAAAGCTTTTCCAATGGCCTGCTGGAATACCCCCACTATACCCGCCCCGCAGAATGGACGGATGCCAGTGGCAAAGTGCATGCGGTTCCTGATATCCTTAGTTCAGGAGATCATGGCAAGGTCAAACAATGGCGAAATGAGCAAAGCTTACATTTAACAAAAACTCGCCGTCCTGATTTATTGTAAAGGCTCTGGTGGTGGCACTTTCTGGCGGCCATAATCAGCTTCATGAATTGGACCTGAAACACCTGAAAAATCTGTTTGTATCGCATATTGCAATAAATCTAAATCTGGATTTTCGTAGCAGGCACTTACCAAAGAATTCCTGGATGCTTCTGCCATTACTGGACTACTCATATCAAGAAACATGTACTCGCCGTCACTTGTAAGATCAGGGAACTGGTGCATATAGCCCTTTGATTGATTGAAAAACGTGGCAAATATATAGGCCAATGTATTGTTATTAAGGCAAGCGACAACTTCCGCTGGCTTAAGTGACAGATCCCCGAAAGGTCCCATAATCTCGCTTTCTTCATGGCTAAAATTATTGCTTTCCGCAAGAGGCTTAGCCAAAACGTCCGTAGATTGAGTAGTGGCTAATGCGGTCATTAGCGTGGCAATACCAAATATTTTTTTCATGTTCTCTCCCTGCTATGATCAATATGCAATTAAGTATGAATAATTCACAGCTATTATATAAAACCTTAAATTACTTGAATACAAGTTTTTCCAAAAACATTTTGGAAAAATCTCAACTAAATTTTTTTGATCAGTAAAATGTTAAATAAGTACTTGAAACTTTGTTATAAACTGCTTATAACTCACGAATTAAAAAGATAAATGAACCGCCTTGGCAGATAAACTGCTTTGATTTCGGGTTCTGATAAATAGGAGAAAAGTGATGAATACACTACAAAAATTCGAAGCGAAAGAGCTTCAAAAATACACTGAAGGTAAAACTATTCCTGATTTTGCTGCCGGTGATACCGTCAAAGTAAACGTGAAAGTGACCGAAGGAACGCGTGAACGTATTCAGGCCTATGAAGGCGTTTGTATTGCCCGCACGAATGGCGGCCTAAGCGCTAGTTTTACCGTTCGTAAAATTTCTTTAGGTGAAGGCGTGGAACGTGTGTTCCCCCTGTATAGCCCAAGAATTGACAGCATCGAATTGATACGTCGTGGCTCTGTCCGTCGTGCGAAACTTTACTATATGCGCGATCTACGCGGTAAGAAAGCCCGTATTGCCGAGCGTACAACCGGACACGGCATTGCTTCCGCCAACGCCGAAAAAGACGCCGCACGCGCCGTTAAAAAAGCAGAAAAAAGCGCGGCTAAAAAAGAAACCGCAAAAGCAAAAAAAGAAACCACTGCAAAAAAATAATTCCGATCATAGTCTGATCAAAACAAAAGCCGCTCTAAAGCGGCTTTTTTAATAAGATAATTCATAATTTAGAAATGATCAGACCGTTATTCAATAACAGGAATCATCGCAGATAAATGTGGTTCCCCTTCATCAGATAATAGACATACTTGATCCGTTCCATTTGAATTTTCAGGTGTATATGTACGTAAGCTCATTCCCGCAGCTAAATCCATAGGAGCACCTGTTCTTACGTCGAAAATATAAGGTTGATCAAGATTATGATAACATTGCAGATCACCCTCCTGCGCAGCCGCAGCAAAATCAGTCATACTAGTTGTTGTGGCTTCCCCTGACGGCGTAGATAAAACCGCACCTAAAACAACTACAGATAAAGCTGTAGCTAGAGTTGCTGGAAGATCAAATTTAAGATCATTCATATGATCCATTTCTTCAACACTTACCCCTGACTCTACCCCACTAAAATCACTCATATTTTTAATCCTTCTTATGTTTTTATTCAGATGAAAACATCTATCCAATTTTTAAATTTTTACATACCCCAAAGCTTAGGCTCTTCATTACAAAAATTCGGTTCTTCTCCAAGCCCCCAATTAGTATCAATACCTCTCCAACTTTCAGCGTCTCCTGTAAGAGGTTCATCTGGTCTCGCATTGCGAATATTACGAGCAACTTGCTCTAAAGTTGGCTCAGAAGAATTATCCCCCCCCTGCTCAGGAGAATTAACATTCCCCTTTTGAAATGATTTTATTAAACGGAACAAATTATTCTCCTCTATTTTAATTGAACTGAAACACCATCTTTTGTATACTATCAACACCTTCGTTTGTAAAGAGAAAGTTATATAAATGCCAAGTTCAGAGCGGCCCAAAACCCTATTCCAGAAAATATGGGAGGATCATCTGGTGGACGTACAGGAAGATGGCACATGTACCATCTATATTGACCGCCACTTGGTTCATGAAGTGACTAGCCCGCAAGCATTTGAGGGCCTGCGTCTGGCGGGGCGAGGTGTACATCGCCCTGAAGCCACCCTTGCTGTGGTGGATCATAATGTCCCGACCTATGACCGCAGCGCGGGCATTCAGGAAGAGGATAGCCGCATTCAGGTTGAAACCTTGGAGAAAAACGCCGCTGATTTTGACATCACTTATTTTGGAATGAATGATAAACGCCAAGGCATCGTGCATATCATTGGACCGGAACAAGGCTTCACACAGCCCGGCATGACCATTGTTTGCGGCGATTCCCACACTTCCACGCATGGCGCCTTCGGCGCGCTGGCATTCGGCATTGGCACATCAGAGGTGGAACACGTTCTGGCCACGCAAACCCTGATCCAAAAACCCGCCAAATCCATGCGAATTACAATTGATGGCAAATTGGGCTTGGGTGTCACCGCAAAGGACATGATCTTGGCGATTATTGGGCATATTGGTACGGCCGGCGGTACGGGATATGTAATTGAATATGCCGGTGAGGCTGTACGTGCCCTGTCTATGGAGGGGCGCATGACCATGTGTAATATGTCGATAGAGGGCGGCGCGCGTGCCGGTTTGATCGCGCCGGATGAGACAACCTTTGCCTATCTGAAGGGGCGTCCCATGGCCCCGAAAGAGGAATTATGGGACAAGGCGGTTGCCTATTGGGCAACGCTGGCATCGGATGACGGTGCAAGCTATGATAAAGAAATCGTTTTAAATGCCGCAGATATTCCGCCGCTTGTGACATGGGGCACCAGCCCGCAAGACGTCGTTGCCGTAAGTGGCACTGTCCCGCTGCGTGAGGATTTTAAAGGCGAAGCACATCAAAAATCATTTGACCGCGCCATGGAGTATATGGGGCTAACCCCCGGTCAGAACATCACCGACATCGAAATTGACAAGGTCTTTATCGGGTCATGCACCAATGGACGCATCGAGGATTTACGTGAAGTCGCCAAAATTGCGGAGGGTCGCAAAGTCGCCCCTAATATTAAACATGCCATGATCGTGCCCGGATCCGGCCTTGTCAAAATTATGGCCGAAGAAGAAGGACTGGATAAAATTTTTATCGATGCCGGATTTGACTGGCGCGAGCCGGGCTGCTCCATGTGCCTTGCCATGAATACCGACCGATTGGAACCGGGGGAGCGTTGCGCCTCTACCTCTAACCGTAATTTTGAAGGCAGGCAGGGACGCGGCGGACGCACGCACCTTATGTCCCCCGCCATGGCGGCGGCGGCGGCAATAACAGGTAAATTATGTGACGTGCGGACATTTAATACATTATAGAATCCATAAACCATGACCCATGATTATTTCCCAAATCTATATTGCTATGAACTGAATGGCGATAGCGCCATAGCGGCGAAAATCCTGATGACTATATCAGAACAAAATGTCCATCATACTCATCCATTTTCAGAAGAAAATTGCAGCCTTCCTTATGCCGATATTGCAGACTTACTTCGTAGTTCCGGCCTGAATCGACATGTTTGGTATCAAGGAAATAATGTCGCCCCCGTCTTATTCCGCAGGGCAGGCGCAGATATAGACAATGATCCGCATTATTATCTACTAACACCTATAGATAATGAAGCACCCGAAGACATTCAATTAAATGCGCCAAAATTTGGAACACTATTATCCGATGAGCAAAAAAAAGAACTATTGCTTGATACATTTGGTGCGGGCGGCCTTCACATTGACTTTGGCATTGGGCCGCAAATTATCTCCGACAATGTTCAACAAAAACTTATTTTATTGTTACCGGAACAACTAAAGACCAATCCTCTTGATAATATACCTATGCCCGGAAAGTAATTTTCATACAAAAAGGCGGTTTGACTTTCACATTGAACTTCTGTAATCACAAGAGCATAAGCAATTAAATAAACCTTCAGATTATGTCCCTATAATAAATGAAACGTGGAGGTCCTCACATGATAATACCGCACACAATTCCCGACCCGGACTCCTATGAAGACATCAGCGATTTGTCCGAATGGACGAATATCCAGCTTTCTTTGGAAAAACGTATTTCTCACTATCAGGGCGATCTGGGTACGCAATTTTCCGCACATCATATGCGCGTGGCGGCGGATGGCCTCGGTTTTTTAATGTATTTGGGATATTCTGTATCCGCCTGCCTGAATGTGAAATCGGCGTTATTAATCCATGACATCGGCAAAACACACGATGAGTATGATCCCGATATCTGGGACCTTCCCCACAGGCCATCAGAAGCAGAGCGCGCAGAAAAACGCCTTCACACCAGACGTGGATTGGATTTATTAAACCAAGCCGTCCATGGGAAAGATATCGCCGCCCACCCTCATATTGAATTGTGCCGCGCCGTTATTCTCTATCACCATGAACGTTTAAACGGATCTTTGTACGAAAATCGCACAGACCTGCCATTATGGCTACAGGCAGTGGGAATTATCGATACCTTTGACGGTGACCGCATCAAACACCCCCACCAAGACCACCGCCGCAGCCCCCAAGAAACCATAGAGCGCATGATGGCCGATAAAGGCGATGACGAAAAATATGAAGGTGCCTTTGATCCCGACCTGATTAAGAAGTTTGCGGCGTATAAGCTTTAGTTTAAGAAAAGAGGCGGTTTCATACCTGTACAATCTTCTACGATATTATTCGCTTTTCTTTCAATTTCTTGCATAGGGGTTAATCTGAACCCAATGCCAAACCTTCTTCTGGAATCATCTGCAAACTCAGTCATAGACGTATGAACAATTTTAGCACCTTGCAAAACACCACCTATACCAGCCGCAGCCTTATGAATGGTACGCAAATTTTTATCCAACTTAACAAACGGCACTTTTTCATCAATTTGCTCAACCATAGGCGGACCATCTACATCAAAAAATACATTAAATCTCTGTGGAATACCATTTAACCTACGCAGTAAATCTTCCCCATGCACAAGACTTTCTTCCATATCTGCTAAAATGTCTGACTTTAAACTACGTAAATTTTTGTACTGGTTACCTCTTTTAATCATCTCATGAAGGGTATCGTTAACTTTATCCGGTGTAATAAGCTCACTCGCATTCTTGACTTCATCAACTAATTGTAATGGAAAAATAATTCTTGACGGATCACTAGATTGCGCATCAGACGGGATACGAAAACCGCATTGATCTAAAATGCCTTCATCCATATTTACTCTTTCAGAACTAACAAATAGAAAAGCTGTAACGGCTCTATTTGAAGCTCTTGCAGCTATTTCCTCTGATGTATTATTATTCATATTTATACTCCCTATCTATTTTTTAAAAAAATTACCAAGTTCATGCGTTTTTTGCAAGAATATATTCGCTATCCACAGGCAGAATTATGTGTATAAAAAAACATACGACCCGCCGCATGATTTTTTTGCTTTGTCTCCGGCGTGGGTTCTGCTACCCCTTAAGAATGTCACAAGATATTAAGCTTTATAATTCCCTTACACGTCAAAAAGAGGTTTTTGAACCGATTGACGCGGCGCATATTCGCGTTTATGCCTGCGGGCCGACTGTTTATAATTACGCCCATATCGGTAATGCCCGTATGGCGGTGATCTTTGATTTATGGGTACGCGTGCTACGCCATGCCTATCCCAAGGTGACCTATGTCACTAATATCACTGACATTGAAGATAAAATCATTGACGCGGCAAAGGCCGAAGGCAAACCCATTGCCGAAATCACACAAAAATATACAAATATTTATAATCAGGACATGGCATCCTTAAACGTATTGCCACCGGATATTCAACCCCTTGCAACGGGACATATTCCGGAGATGATCGCCCTGATCGAAGCCTTAATTAACGATGATAAAGCATATGAGAATGATGGACATGTCTTGTTTAATGTCCCCGCCTATGCCAATTACGGCGCGCTATCCGGACGTAGTCGTGATGAGCAGATCGCCGGCGCGCGCGTTGAAGTTGCGCCTTATAAAAAAGATCCTGCCGATTTTGTCTTGTGGAAACCCTCCACTCCCGATCAACCCGGATGGGACAGCCCGTGGGGGCGCGGACGTCCCGGATGGCATATTGAATGCTCTGCCATGGCGGAAAAACACCTTAAACTGCCCTTTGACATTCATGGCGGCGGAGCCGATTTAAAATTTCCGCACCATGAAAATGAAATTGCCCAAAGCTGCGCCGCGCATAATACAGCGCCGGAAAAATTCGCAAAATATTGGGTTCATAATGGCTTTGTTATGGTGGAGGGACAAAAAATGTCAAAATCACTTAGCAATGTCAAATTGGTTCATGATATGGTTCATGAAGCCCACCCCGAAATCATCCGCCTGACGTTACTCAGCTCACATTACCGTCAACCCCTTGATTATACGGAAAATTCTTTAGAGCAAAATAAAAAGCTTCTGGATAAAATCTATAAACATCTTCTGGAATATCCTGCCATTCAAACTGATCAGGATAACATTCCTACCGAGGTGTTAGATGCTCTTTATGATGATTTAAATACCCCTGCTCTGATCGCCATACTGAACCAAATCCTTAAAAATCAGGATGACCCGCAAAAACTATCTAATACATTGAAAAGAATAGGGAATATAATTGGTCTATTTCAGGAAGAACCGCAGGAATGGTTCAAAAACGATCATGATTTGGCGGATATAGATAAAGATTATGTCGATAATTTATTAATTGAACGCACAAAGGCTCGCGCGGAAAAGAACTTTAAACGCGCCGATATGATCCGTGACGAACTTGCCGTTATGGGAATAGAAATTGAAGATACGCCGGATGGGCCGAAGTGGAAAAAAGTATAATTTTGGTCATTATCGGATCATGATGGCAAAATAATATGTTAGCGTCCCGCTATCTGCGCCGCTATTATCGCGGTAGCATCCTTGGCGCAGGCCATTAAAAGTGGCGGGGAATGTATATGTTCCGGTTGTATTTAATGTTCCATCATATTTGGTTTCTACTTCATTGGCGACGAAAATGGTGCGATCATTCTTGGTGCGATCATTAATAACATTGCACATTGCCGTGGTCATTCCCTCGACCAGCATCAGTAATTCATAAGAATTTGCCCCGTCACCGTCTGTACCTAATTGTGGAATTTCATTTTTAATCGTAAAGATTGGTTCGCCGTAATCCGCTTCTGCTTGCCACGCATCATCAAATATATCGCCTGAAAAATGCGGCCAATTAACACCGCCTCCGGATTTTGAAAATACATGACATGTTTCATCACCGGGCGCTGCGCCATTGGCGTAGTCTGCCGATGGCGGATTTTGAAAGCTGATTTGTCCCAACGTACACCCGCTTAAACGTAATTTACTTACCGCCGATGTTAAATGTTGCCCATAATCCATCATCTCACTTGCCAAAATACGAGATTTTTCCTCCGATATGGCACCGCCGCCAATACTTTGGCCGGACTGGCTAACGGCATAGCCGAGCGCGCCAAATAAGGCCACTGCAATCAGGATAAAAAACAATACATTGCCCTGCTCCGGATGATGTGCGGGGGGCGGAATAAAAATCATCATTTTTATATTATGCCAGAAACTTAGTGAATTCCCCAAGGCATGATTTTGGAAGATAAACGGGGATCGTTTGGAACCCTTCCGCGCATAGCGTTAAAAAAACCGCCCTGCCGGCACCGATTTCAATTTCATCATTGATCCCAATGCCTAAAACCGGCTGCTCAAGCGGCGCAGATGTTTTTAAAGCGGTTAAAACATCACGCTGTTTGAGTTGTTCTTTTTCTTTAAGCTCGGCAAATTTTTTAACCGCCCCCCGCTCATCCAGCCACTCATGGGCGAATAAAGAATAGCGCCAGCTTTTTAGCACCTCTTTACAGGAGACAGATTCAATGACAAAAACATCGCTTCGCGCCGCAATTGACGGGCTTATTATCCAGGTAACACGATCATTTGCGCTACTATCCATTTTATTCATACGTGATTTCCGGCTATATATAGATTGACCTCTTCCGACAATAAATTAAAATTGAAAAGAAACCGTTAAACGAAAGAACTAATCGAAATGAAAGTTACTATCACGCCCGAAATTATAAAGGTTGCGCCCGATGCGGATCAGGTCGCCTGTGACGGCGGCGGCGGCGCGTTGGGGCATCCGATTGTCTGGTACAGCTTTGATCAATCTCCACAGGTCGAATGCGGCTATTGTGATCGCTTATTTACCAAAAAATAAATCTATATTTATCCCGCGCACTAAATTTGCCTTCTTAAAAAAAAATGCTATAATTATTTTATTGATGCCTCTTATGGGTCAATGAAACATCTAACTTGCTTTTAAAGGAGTTTAAATATGAACACACGACTAACATTATTTGATAGCCCGCTATTTTTGGGATTTGACCATTTCGAACGGACGTTTGACCGGTTAAAGAAAAATGGATCGGATGGCTATCCCCCTTATAACATTGAACAAATCTCTGATCATGACTTGCGTATCACGCTTGCTGTTGCCGGATTTACCATGGAAAATCTCGACGTAGAGGTAGAGCAAAATCAGCTCGTGGTGAGAGGACAACAATCAGATGAGGAGGAGCGCGTCTATCTGCATCGCGGTATAGCCGCCCGTCAATTCCAGCGCAGCTTTGTATTGGCTGATGGCATCGAAGTGAGGGGGGCGCATTTAAATAATGGCCTGCTCAATATTGAGTTAGAGCGCGTCATCCCGGAAAGTACCGCACGAAAAATTCCGATCGGGGCAAAAAGTGAAAAAAAATCGATTGAGATGAAATCAATTGAGAATAAAAGTAGCAAGCAAACCAAATCAGAATAAAGCCTGGGCAAGAGCCTGAACAAATATTTTGGGCTCTTTGCCTGTTTTATGGTATGATAAGACATGGGGACAAATAATATGATTAAAATTAATGCTGACCGAAAAGCCATTGAAAATTTGCCACCACACATTTTTTCAAATCTGGGCTTAAATCAAATTGCTTACATTAAACCTCTGAATGATCATGGTGACATGTATTTTGCTGTCCATGCTGCGGATGGTAAGGAGATTTCTTATTTCTCTGATAAATCTGAAGCAGAAGACTTCATTAAGCTGCAAAACCTAATGGCTATCACTGTTCATTAAATCTGCCTGACGTCAGGCTGCTTTCACATACATTTCAGGGTACATAAATAACGCGCGCACAGATTGCTTATCTGTTGATTGCATCAGTTTGTCTTGAAAGTCCTTTTCTTGAAGCAGGCGTGATAATCTTGAGAGGCGTCGTAAATGCAGGCCGCCATCATCTTCCGGTGATAACATCGCAAAGACCAAATTAACGTTGGTAGTATGAGTATTATCCTGGAATTTCATTGGCTCGGATAATTTATAAACCATATGGGCGGGGCGATCTAATCCGGCAAGTTTTACGCTGCAAATGGCGACTTTATCTATAAAGACGAATTCATTTTTTTCTGATGCTTGCTTTAAGGATATATCCGCAGTATCGAACAGATCATTATTGTCCCAAATTGAGGCAACTTCCTTTGCAATATCCTGAAACAGCTTATGTTCGGAATGTGCCGGAAAAGATGTTTTAATAACATCCAGATCACAATCATAGTACATACTAAGTCCCCATATATTTACTACGAATTAACATGGCTTCTATATAGGACAGAATCCATTAACAATCTATTAAAAAGTATCCTGCGTTGCAAAACACATTGCATTAATCCAAAGATTATTGGGACATGCTCCATTCCACTTTGATACCGCCTGGCGGTTTACCAAATTCTTTGGCGGCGTTACCACCTCTTAAAATAACTTCGCAGCAACGCATGCGCGTCCCGTCCGGCATGGGCCATCCGGCTGAACCGGGCGCAAGGCATAACTGACCATCGGAAACGCCGAACATACCTTGTGTAATTTTGGCAACGCGCTTACGCCCGTTAATATCCAAAACAATCTCTGCCCCCATATTTTCATCTAATGTCTGGGCATCGATTGACAACTTCATATTGCCATAACCATCCGTATAACAAATGACTTTTTCAGGCAGGTCAGGAATCATCTCTTTAATATCAATCCCCAGCTCGCTGTAATCACCACGCATAATTTTAGCGAAGGCATGAGGGAAGATATCGCGTGAGCGGAATTGAGACCCGTCCGTATTGCAATTAATCATTCTGATCTCTTCCGCCGTATTTTTGATGAAAGCAAGCGAATATCCGCTATTAACCAAACATAGCTCAATCCCGTTAGGCAGACGCGCATAAACAAATCCCTCCCCCGCATTATTAACTCGCGGGGTCAGATCATCTTTACGCGGGGCAGTATTTACAAAAAACTTTTGCCTTGCCCCCAGTGTGCTATTAAGCGCAAGCTGCGCCACAACAAAGCCAGTGGCATAGGTATCAAAAGGCGGCACGGAATAACACCGAATGCGTGGATCTAAATCCTCCATTTCCATGTAAAGGCGCTGCGTTACTTCGGCAAAAGCCAAATCATGAAGGTCACCATAATCAGCAACCACATAAACTAATTTTCCAGTATCAGAATTCATCATTATAATCCTTAAAGTTAAGCCCGCATGCCAACATATGGTCAATCAGCGCGCAGCTTTCTGATATAACCCCATCCCTATCATCATGAAATAATACGATATTCACGCTGTCTTCTAAAAGAAGATATGAATCATTGTCAATTATTTCTTTTAATTGCTCAACATTTGTATATACCTCGCGCCCCAGATGCCGCGCGGACAACATCCAATCATAGGAAGTAAATGTCAGCAAACAATCCGCCGCCTCTCTAATTTGCGCCACCTGATACAGCGGATGATTAACATCCTTGAATGGTTGAAAATAATTATTTTCTTTTAAATATTTCTGTATTTTTAACACATCCTGTGGCTCATCGATTGGATCAAGTGACCCGCTTTGAACCATTGTGACAATCTCTTGAAATCTTTGCTCGTTCTTGGCGCCATCGCCCCGATCTAAATATGGGAAGCGTAAAAATGATCCGGGCTTTACAATTCCCGCATCCTTATAAGCTTGCGCGATTAATGCCTCGGTCTTTTCAATTTCTGAAATCACCGCATCATAGCCCAACTGGCTTGCGGGCGTATGAGAATAAAGATGATTACCCAGAACATGCCCCGCCTGAATGATATTTATCACCTGCGCGGGGTATAATTCCATGAAATCACCCCGGCAAAAAAACAAAGCTTGCAGATCACGTTTTGCTAAAAAATCAAGCAATTGATCCGTACGCGGTGAGGGGGAATCATCAATCGTTAAATAAGCCTCAGCCATGCAACCCCCGCTCCAGATAATTCTTAAGCCCGTGAAGAGCAAGATATGTATCATTAATATACGTAACCGGCGTATCCGTAAGGGACTCGGCGACTATATCGACATAAGGTTGGCACATCATTTCATTCACTGTCTTAAAATCAAATAAATCTCGCTCATAAAGCGCATCCAGTAATCCGCCATGCAAGGTAACGCCCCCATAGGCCTGCACAGGTACTATAGTATTTTGCAGATATAATCCTAAGAATTCATGAAATAATCTTAAAATATGTGCATGCAGAGAATCTTCTGGATTATCCAAAATTACAGACGGCTCAATTAAGGTTTCTTCGGTAAAGATATGATAGAGCTTTTCAAGCCCGCGCCCACAGGCAATATCTTCATAAATCACCGCTCTGGATAATGTTGACTGGATGGCCTCAATAATATCCCGTTGCTCCTCAGTAACAAAACATGGGCGTATATGCGCCGCATGAGAGCCGGAGAGAATGTTATAGCCACCATCAGATGAGGGCACCAAAAATGCACACCCAATCCCCGTACCGGGCCCTGTAAAGCATTTGATTTTTTTATCTGCAAATGTACGTCCCTCCTTTAAAGAAATTTGACCGACATTTGATTGCGTTACTCCCCAAGCCGAGGCAATGAAATCATTCAAAAATATTTTAAGCTTATAACCGCCTTGGCTGATGTAATCTTGAGATATTTTTGAATTACTCTGAAAGCCGGAGGAATAATGCACTTCGCTATGTGCTTCCGCCGCGGCGATGGCAATTTCTTTAAATTCGATATCCATTTCTTCTTGATAATACTCAAATAAGGAAAGGTGTTCTTCAAAATCGGCCAACCGATATTTTTTCATGTGTAAAATCTCGCCGTTCTTTAAAAGGCCGAGACGTCCGTGCGTTCCGCCAAAATCACATAATAATATGGGGTCGTTATGACTCATATATGCACTCCCTTTACTTGATGACGACTATCTTCAGTCTCTCCGATTGGGTCTTTATGAATCATAATTTCCGAATGCGGATAAAGTGATAATAGCTCCTGCTCCAGATCCTTAACGATTTTATGGGCATCACATAGTAATAAATCCGGCTCCATTTCAACATCAAAGGCAATATGAAGATGATTACCTGTATAACGGGTTCGTAAATCATGCATGCCATGAATTTCTTTATGAGACAGTACAATGCTCATGATGTTTTCGCGAATATCACCGCCAACTTCCCGATCAAGCAACATATCAACTCCTTTTTTGGAGATCTGCCACGCGCTAAACCCTAAATAACCCGCAACCATCACGGCCGCCAGCGGATCAACCCAGGCGGGCGCGCCGAAATATCCGGCTGCCAATACCAAAATTATGCTTAAATTCACCGCGACATCGCCCTTATAATGGCTTTGATCCGCCTCAACCGCCAACGATTTAGATCGTTTTAACATGCGCGTTTGAATGAATACTAAGATAAGCGTCATAATCACGGAGACCACCATTACCGCCACCGCAATTTCGATATCTTTAACCTGTCCCGGCTCGCTTAAGCGTTTGACCGCCTCCAATAAGACAAAAAACCCCGCGCCGGCAATAATTGCGCCCTGAAAAACAGAGGCAATTCCTTCAACTTTGCCATGACCATATCTATGATTACGATCTGCCGGTTTCTTGGCATGTTTGATGGCGAAAAAATTTATCGTAGAGATCACAAAATCCCCCACCGAATCAACTAATGAGGCCATAATCAAAACAGAACCGGTGGCAAACCATGCCATCGTCTTCATAGCAATTAATAAAGACGAGACCAACAAAGCGCATAAACCCGCAATAATTGCGGGACGATAGCTTTTTTCTAAGAACTCTTTTTGCATAGATTATTTTTAACAGAATTAAGCTGTTAAAAATAATACCTTTTTCTATTTACACTTTATTTAACATTGTTAAGCTACTATCAGTTGAATTAGAAAAATAAGAGATAAGCATGCCAAATATATTACTTGTCGAAGATCATGAAGATGTGAGAGAGGCTTTGTGCGAAGTTCTGGAATTATCCGGACATACCGTCACGCAAGCATTGAACGGCATGGAAGCCGAAAAATTTTTAGGAAAAGAGATCTATGACATTATCATCACAGATATCATGATGCCGCATAAAACCGGTTTTGATCTGATAAATGATGTTAAAGATAAAAATCCAGAAATGAAGGTAATTGCTATCTCAGGTGGTGGAAATTACCTGACATCGGAATTAACTCAACATCTTGCCAATTTACGGGCGGATAAGGCATTGGCAAAACCCTTTATGCCCGCGCAAATATTGCAAGCCGTTGAAGATGTTTTGTTACAGAAAGAGGGCGATAAACATTAATAACCCAATGGTCTTATTCTCTTTAAACATACCCAAAGATGAGTTTTGCGAATCTGGCCGCCATAAAGACAATCTGTAACCCGCATAACAAAAGCATAAGATAATACCGATAATGTTACCCCATCCCAATGGCGTGGCAAATAACACCACCAAAAACAAGCAGGCTGCAATTCCATAAAATACGTACACGTAAGTTTGACTTTGCGCCCCAAATAAAAGCGCGGTTGATTTTATCCCGACCTTTATATCATCTTCCTTATCCTGATGTGCGTAAATCGTATCATAGCCCATCGTCCAGAAAAAACAGGCAACATACAAAATAAACGGCTCAAATGAAAGGCTGCCCGTGACCGCACTCCAGCCCATCAACGCCCCAAAATTAAACGTAATTCCCAAAAATGCCTGCGGCCACCATGTAAATCTTTTCATCAATGGGTAAATCATAATCAAGGGTAAGCTCATGATCCCTAAAAATATCGTCACCCATGGCATCATAAATAAAATAAAGGCACCACATAGTAATAATAGCAGCAGAAAAATCAGCGCGTCTTCCACGCTTATCTGACCCGAGGCGATTGGTCTATTTTGCGTTCGCTCCACCGATTTATCCAACTCACGATCCCAGATATCATTGATAACACATCCCGCGCCGCGCATTATGATCGCACCCACCATAAATAATGCCAACAATATAAACGTGCGAATATCTGCCTCATGAACCGAAATGGCAATCGCCCACCATGCCGGCAATAATAACAACCACCATCCGATCGGACGATCAATACGCATTAAATACAGATAAGGCCTCATAAAAGAGGGAAGCTTCTCAATGACACTGTCTGAGCGAATATCTGTAAAAACCATGTTTCAGTTATATCATGAAGAGATCGCACTTTCATGACTAAAATGATAATCTATTCGCAATGACACATAGCGTTAAAATCATATACGGCCCCACCGCCAGCGGAAAATCAGCATCGGCATTGGAAATTGCCGCACATACGCCATCGGTTATTATTAATGCCGATGCCATGCAGTGCTATAATGCACTATCCACACTCACCGCGCAGCCCTCCCTAGAGGAACAAAACCAAGCCCCGCATAAATTATATGGCTTTGTAGATCCATCAACTGACATGGTCGTTACGGATTGGCGCCATCATGCCTTAAAAGAGATTTATGACGCGCTAAATCACAATTTACAGCCTATCTTGGTTGGTGGCACAGGGTTTTATTTGAAGGCACTGATGGAAGGATTATCCTTAATCCCCCCTATTCCCCGCCACATAAGGGATGAGGCAGAGGAAATAATCAAAAAACACGGCACCGCGCCGCTTTTGAAAGATATAAAATCGTATTGCGCTGATGATCTTAACAAATTTGACATACACAATCCGCGCCGCATCATACGTGCATGGGAGGTTTTAAAACATACGGGACAAAGTATCTTTGAATGGCACATCCAAGATAAAAATCAAACCCCGCCTGATCTCACATTTGACCTACGGATTATCACACGTCCTCGCGCTGAATTGATTGCGCGTATTAATAAACGTTTCGATCATATGCTCGATCAAAATATACTGGCCGAGGTGCAAGATTTAGCCTCAAAAATCGATCAAAAAATTGTCCGCGAGGATAATTTGATCACAAAAGCGCATGGCTTTCGTCCATTGCGCAGCCACTTGAACGGCGAACAAACCTTGGAAGAAGCGGCGGAGCGCTCAAAAATAGAAACCCGTCAATATGCCAAACGCCAGATGACCTGGGCACGTCAACAATTTGGCTATACAGCACCATCATAATCTAGGCCATATATAAAACCGCCATTGCACAGCGTATATGCGCAATGGCGGAAAAGTTATAATAAAAATTAAAATTTATAGGTAGCCGCCAAGGACAATATGCCGACATTGCCTTCGGTTGAGACATTGGTTGTTACCGATGTTCCCGCGGTTGGCACTTCAGTCAAATTGATATTTTCTTTGGCCACATCAACATATACCGCACCGAAATCAAGCGTCCATTTCTCATTCACATCATAAGATGCACCGGCGGCAAACCATTGACGGTCACCATCGGGAATCGATGTTGTACGGAATTGATCGTTAGTTGGCGTTTCATCAAACTGATAACCTGCCCGTAACAGCCATTTATCATTCAATTGATAACGCGCACCGATCGCAAATGAATTTGTATTTTCATAGTTCAGCGTTTTTGTACTGCCGCCGCCAACTGCAAATTCAACGGGGATAGAATCAAAGTTATTCCATCCGATCCAGCTAACACTTCCTAAAAGCTCCAATCTATCCGTAATTTTCTGCGCAAGTGAAACCGTCGCAATATCAGGTAAATCCAAACCGACATTACCGGCTAAATTTGTAACCGCGCCGCCGGCATCAACCGGATTGGTTATTATAATACGTCCTTCCAATTCATGTGAAATGGCGCTGCGATAATGGACACCCACCTTTGTGCCATCCACAGGCTTTAATAATATGCCCGCATTAAAACCGGCGGTTAACGCATCCCCCGCCAAATCACTAAAGCCATCAGTCGCCGCAACTGGGCCGCCAGCCGTCAAAGGCGATGGTATGGCGCTGGTTAAGCGCGCATCAGCATATTGTACGTTTACACCGGCCCCGACAGAAAGCCAGTCCGTCGGCGCATAGGCAATGCTAGGGGCGATATCAATGGTTTTTAATTCTGATTCCACCGAATCATAACGCCCGATCCATGTGCTTCCATAATTGTTCGCCAAGCCAAAAGGGGCGGATATACCAAGCCCCAACCATAAGCTGTTATCAGCTAAAACCGGATAGGCAAAATAGGCATTCGGAATGCCTTCCACATCAAATGGGTTTCCCCCATCATTCGTTCCGGTTGAGACTGTTCCAAATCCATTACTTGCCGTTGACCCTAGATCATTCGTATTTGCGGATGGACGAAGAATGTGCCCCCCCACCATTATCTGTCCCCCTGATAGTTCGGTCATTCCCGCGGGATTGAAAAAGATAGTGCTCGCATCCTCTGCCAGCGCGGCAGAACCGGCAGATGCCGTCCCCAAAGCCGACACAGATTGTTCTTGGATATAGAAAGCCGCGGCGTCTGCCTTACTCAAGGGGGTAAATAAAGATGTTGCAAGAATCGATGTAAATAAAAATCTTGAAAACTTAAGGTTGTATATTGTCATAGGAACGTCTCCACAGGTTAAGTAAATTTTTCACTTAATAGTACCTTATTTGTGAAGAAATATCTAAATAGTGATGCGTTGCAGCGCAAAATTACATAATAGATTCAATTTCACCTGCAATCTGCGCGGCTGTATCCTTAACGTCAAACACTAATAGCAACTCATTTTCAGGCGACATAAAATATGTGAACATGGAATGATCCATCATATATTCTTCAGGCGCCATCATTTCCATCTCGATTTTGCTGGCATGTACTTTGTAATTATCTTTCATCACATCAACCTGTTCCTTTGAACCTGTTAACCCAACCAAGCGTTTATCATAGACAGCAACATAATCTTTCATGACTTCCGGCGTATCGCGCGCAGGATCGATAGAGATGAAAATCGGCGTGATATTTTCGGCCATATTCTTTTCTTCCAAGATATCCAAGGCCGCTGATATTTTTGTTAATTCTGTCGGACAAATCCCCGGACAATGCGTAAATCCAAAAAACATCATCTTATATTGCCCTTCATAGCTCTTATCGCTTACCAACTCGCCATTATGATCGAGCATTTCAAACGGACCACCGACTTGGGAAGCTGTTTTAATACTTTGGCTCCCCTTATTAAGGCTCTGCGCCGCGCCGCGATCATTATTAGTCATTAAGTAAAGCATAGCGCATCCGCATATCACTAGGATGACAACCAAAAGTATAATTTGATTTTTTTCTTTCATAGGGGAAATATAATCAAAATAGCCATGATATCAATCAAAGATTTTATCTTTTAAATGCGCTCCGGCGGGACTATTCAGAAAATCCATTACAAAACGGGTGTTTTTCTCGCGATCAATCTTAATAACGTCAGGCTCTTGCGGCTTTTGGATTACTTTTTCACGAAATGATTTTAAAATTTCGGGGTCAATCTGGCGACGGATCTCACGCAAATGAGTAAGTGTTTTACTAATCATTTCCGTTCGCTCTAATTTTTTTGTCTTTTTATCTCCGCTCATTGCTCCTCATACACTTGATCTTTATACTATTTTATCATTAAAACCTTAAAACCCTGTTATAAACGCGCATATGTTATTACGTCTTTACCATCATATAACGAATATCGCCGATATCCCCTTAACGTTGTTATTAAAACAACGCTTAGCACAGGGGAAGGAAGACCCTGCGCGCTGGCAAGAAAAAAAAGGAATTCCGTCACGTCAACGCCCCGATTCCGCACTGATTTGGCTTCATGCGGCAAGCGTTGGTGAGGCGCAGTCCGCCTTGATTCTGATCGAAAAAATCACCGCTGTACGTCCGGACGTACATATGCTTGTGACCAGCGGCACACTTACATCCTCCCAACTCCTCAGTTCCCGCTTGCCGGAACAAGCCTTTCACCAGTTTTTACCACTGGATCACCCGCAATGGGTGCGCGCATTTTTAGATTACTGGCATCCCGATTTAGTCTTATGGATGGAATCCGAATTATGGCCCAATTTTTTAAACTCACTCAAAGAAAGAAACATTCCGGCTCTACTTCTAAATGCCCGTCTCTCAAAAAAATCCCTACAAAATTGGAAAAAAGCTCCCGCGGCGGCACACTCAATCTTATCCGCCTTCTCTCTCATCCTCTGTCAAACCGCTAAAGATGAAGCGGCATATAGAGATTTAGGGGCGAAGGACGTACAAACAACTGGAAATATCAAATATAGCGCGGCGCCTTTGCCCTTTATCCCCTCAAAACTAGATGCCCTAAAAACGGCGATCGCTTCCCGTCCTTTATGGGTATATGCCAGCACACATGAAGGCGAAGAAGAGATTGCCTTGCGCTTACATCAAAAATTAAAAAAAGTTCATCCCGATTTACTAACGATCATCATTCCCCGTCATCCGAACAGAGGATCAAAGATTGAGCAAGATTTAAGAGCGCAAGATGTACGTATTCAAAGACGTACAGATGCACACAACCTACCGACATCTGATACAGATATATACATTGCCGATACCCTTGGTGAATTGGGACTATTTTATCGCCTTACCCCAATTGCTGTTATTGGCAGATCATTAAGCATAGATGGCGGCGGCGGACATAACCCAATTGAGGCCGCCCAACTTGATTGCGTGGTCTTACATGGTCCGCACGTTCAAAATCTTGCCGATATCTATCATGATATGCATATGGCGAATGCATGCTTACAAATTAAAGATGAAAATCATTTTTATGAACAGCTGAATGAACTCCTGAACACACCGCAAAAACGCCACACCTACCAACAAAATGCGAAGCAGTTTTGTGATCAACAAACACACCAACTTCAACTCCTATGGGAGAGGTTGGAACCCTATATTTTAGCCACGGCTAAGGATGTAACATGAAGCTAAAATCCCCTCATTTCTGGTACAAACCCTCAACTTGGCAAGCAAATATTTTGCAACCACTTGCTTATTTATATGATACCGGGCGGAATTTACTCGCCTCAAAAACCACACCTTACCATGCCTCGATTCCGGTACTATGCATTGGCAATATCACCATTGGCGGCAGCGGAAAAACACCAACGGTTCAAAGCCTTATTCCCTTACTGATCGATGCGAAAATATGCCGCAATCCCTGCATACTTAGCCGTGGCTACGGCGGGTCAAAAGACTTACATGTTGTAACTAATAATGATACCTATAAAGATGTCGGCGATGAACCGCTCCTTCTTCTTGAAACTGCGCCTGTCGTAATTGCAAAAAATCGTGCCGAAGGGGCAAAATTAATTGAATCTATGGGCTATGATTTGATTATTATGGATGATGGCTTTCAAAATCATACCCTCCATAAAAATCTGCAATTTTTAGTATTGGATGGAAAAATGGGCTTCGGTAATCAGCGCCTCCTTCCTGCCGGCCCTTTACGCGAGCCTCTACAGAGCGGCCTTGACCGCGCCGATGCCGTTATATTAATTAATCAGGACACGTACGGCGCACAATCGCTATTAGGGGGGCGCCTCCCGATCTTTAAAGCGGCGGTAGAGCCCATGAGCGATATAGATACCTCACAAGATTATATTGGCTTTTGCGGGATATCACATCCTGAAAAATTCCGAAAAACGTTGCACGATCTCAAGCTTAACCTAAAGAATTTTATCGATTACCCCGACCATTACCCCTTTACGGATGAAGACGTACGTTTTTTAATAAAACAAGCCAGTGATAAGAATGCCCGCTTAATTACAACGCAGAAAGACGCCATCCGTTTAAAATCCTACCCGGATCTACTACCTCACCTTGATGTATTAGCCATTAATTTAAAATGGGAACACCCAGATGACATTATTACATTCATACGGGAGAAAGCGACTATAAGCTTATGATCAAGCGTATACGATATTTTTGGGAAGGTGTATGTGCCTATCTTTTATACTTTATGTTCTGGCTTTTGCCGGCGCGTACGGCCTCAGATTTTGGCGGCTATATTGCCAAGAAAATCGGTCCAAAGCTTGCTGTATCCCGAAAGGCGCTAAGGCACATTACTTATGCTTTCCCGCAGATAAATGATACTGAAAAAAACAAAATTCTGACTGATATGTGGGAAAATTTGGGACGTGTCATTGCTGAATATCCTCATATAAAAACCATTGCCCTTCATCACACCACAATTATTGGCGCTGAACACATGACAAATGCGCTCTCTGCCAATAAACCCGTCATTGTTTTTTCCGCTCATATGGCCAATTGGGAGTTGGCGGCGCCGACTATATCGCTCCAACTTGATGCCCCCGCACTGTTAGTCTATAGAACGCCGAACAATCCAATGACGACCAAATTACTCGCCCGCGCGCGCGCGGTACATACTAAATTATCCTTTACCACAAAGTCGGAAAAAGGTGTACGTGACATGGTCAAGACACTTAAGGCAAAGGGCGTCATTGGCTTGTTGGTTGATCAGAAATTCAATAAAGGCCTTGAAATACCTTTTTTTGATAAGCCTGCCATGACCAGCCCTGCCTTTATTGAACTTGCGAAAAAATTCGATGCTTGTTTAATCCCCTTACAAATTGTCCGAAAACAAGGCATAAGTTTTGAAGTAATATTACACCCCACATTAGACGTACAGGATAAATCTGTTGAAATTGCATTAACGGAAACCCATACTATGCTTGAAAATTGGATCAAAGATCATCCCGCGCAATGGCTGTGGTTACATCGACGATGGAAAGAAAATAAAGGATAAGAGAATGACGCATTATGATTATTTTGTAATTGGCGGCGGGTCGGGCGGTGTACGTTCGGCACGTATTGCGGCCGGGCACGGCGCAAAAGTTGCCCTTGCCGAAAAGTCCGATCTGGGGGGGACATGTGTCAATCTTGGCTGTATTCCTAAAAAATTATTTTCCTATGCCGCAGATTACGGCGCGTCTTTGGAAGATATGAAAGGCTTCGGTTGGGAGAATATCCAGGCGGATTTTAACTGGAAAACATTAGTTGAGAATAAAAATACAGAAATTGTACGCCTTAACACGATCTATCAAAGCGTACTTGCGAATGCGGGCGTAACAATAATAAATGGCCATGCACAATTATTGGATGAACATACCATTCAAATCAATGATCAAACCATCACAGCGGATAATATATTAATTGCTGTCGGCGGCAAGCCACGTCAGCCTCATTTTGCCGGCGCCGAATATTGCGGGGTATCGGATGATGCCTTCCATCTTGACCATTTTCCGCGTCGCGTCGTTATTCAAGGCGGGGGTTATATTTCTGTTGAGTTTGCGCATATTTTTAAAGGCCTTGGGGCGAAGGTTACTCTACTTTATCGCGGTGACACATGGCTGCATGAATTTGACCACGAAATGGTATTTTTCCTCAAAGAAGAATATCTTAAACAAGGCATAGACGTACGCTTTCAATCGGATATAAAACTTGTAACCAATGAACGTAATGCCTATCAGGTTCATTTAAATGACGATAAAATAGTTGAATGCGACTTTGTCCTGAGCGCCATCGGGCGCGTTCCCAATACAGAAAATCTGGGCTTAGATGCCGCCGGCATCGAAACCCTCCCCAATGGACAAATCAAAGTCAATGAGAATTGGCAGACATCTAAAGATCATATTTATGCCGTGGGCGATGTTTCTAATAATGCGCCCTTAACGCCGTACGCTATCGCAGAGGGGCATATATTAGCCGATCGCTTATATAGCAAAGGCCGCGTACGCGATATTAATCTTGATCTGGTTCCCACCGCCGTGTTCTCCGGCCCGCCAATGGGAACAATTGGGATATCAGAGGAGGAAGCGAAAGAAAAGCATTTAGACTATAAAGTTTACCGCACTGATTTTCGTCCCTTGCGCCATACATTAACGTCAAACTCTGAGCGTACGTTTATGAAACTGATTGTGCAAAAAGATAATGATAAAGTAATTGGGTGCCACATGGTTGGTACAGATACACCGGAAATTCTGCAAGGTATTGCCATTTGTATGAATATGGGGGCAACCAAGGCAGATTTTGACCGCACAATCGGCATTCACCCCACCAGCGCCGAAGAATTGGTAACCCTTAAGGAATGACAGGCGTACGGACACGTTTTGCCCCTTCCCCAACCGGCTTGCTTCATGTGGGGCATGCCTATGCCGCCATTACGGCTTATAATGTGGCAAAACAGCGCGGCGGCGAGTTTATATTACGCATTGAAAATATTGATCACCTAAGGTGCGATGATGAAGCTATTGAACAAATTTATCAGGATTTATCATGGCTGGGGCTTACATGGCGCGAGCCTGTACGTGTACAATCCGAACATATGAGTGACTATGATCAAGCGCTGCAAAAATTAGAAGCCATGGACGTTCTCTATCCCTGCTTTTGCTCACGAAAAGACATCAAAGAGGAAATAGCGCGCGCCGCGCATGCACCGCATGGCCCAGAGGGCCCTCTATATCCCGGTACGTGCCGCGCCCTATCGCGCGAGGAAAAACGCCGCCTATTAAAACAGAATGTCGAATATGCCATGCGTTTAGATTTGGAAAAGTCATTATCACTGATTAATCAAGATGAGTTATTTTGGAGAGATATTCATCACAATCAAATATTCGCACAACCGCATCAGTTAGGCGATGTGGTCATTGCTCGTAAGGATATCGGTACCAGTTATCATTTAAGTGTGGTTGTGGATGATGCCTTACAGAATATTACCCACGTGACTCGCGGAGAAGAACTTGAATTTGCCACGCATATTCACTGTGTATTGCAAAAATTATTAGGGCTTCCGGTACCAATTTATCACCATCATCAATTGATAACTGATCAAGACGGGCAAAAATTTTCAAAAAGAGATCAATCGGAAACACTTGCCTCATATCGAAATAGGGGCGTCTGCCCCCATCACATTTATGAGCTTATAGGGTTATCACCAAAAAATTAGTACGGCGCACATGTTCCATTACGTAAGGTATTTGCGCTTGAGGCAACTCTGGTGGGAACGTAATAGCAGCCTGGATTCGTACAAATTCCATCGGCATATTTTTGACCTTCATCATATACGGCCAATCCCGTCATAATCGCTTTCGATCCACAATAATTCGGAAGGGTATATTCCAACGCTAATTCACGTGTAAATACAATATTATCATTAAAATCTTCCTTCCAACCAGGGTTGTTAAAGGCTTCCTCTATATATGGATCCCATTTTGCTTCCGGCGCAGCGCATGCTTCCGGAAATTGACGTGTATCCGTTGAGGCATGCTGCTCAAATGTTAAGAAACCATCCTGCGCATTTGTGGAGAAATTCATACACTTGGCATTCATCCAAACCGCATTCATGCGATCACAGGTATAGGATGCGCCGCTGATCGTTGTGGGCGTGTAATCTGTACTTCCTCTGCCACCTAAGGATGTATGTGCAAAGTTTTTCGTAATATAAGAATTAATAGCCGTGCCAATAAGCTTATTCAACGCGCCGTCCATATCACTATTTGTAACCAATGCCGGAGAGCCAGACCATGCTGATGTATTTTCACTAAACATATTTTCGGCTTGTAACGCCAATACATTTAAGAAGCTATCAAAACAGGTATATTCCATCACGCTATCTGGCTTGGCGATGATATTTTGATTCTGCGTAATTTCTCGCTGCGCTTCTAACCATGCACGTGTCTTCATGGAAATTAAAATATCCTCATTACAAGTCGCCGATATTGGTGAGGCCGTTGGCAGTGCGGTACTACCGCCTGCACCTGCAGATGCACCGAACAAGCTGCCGGGTGTTATGCCACTTAAAACAGCGCTAATAGATCCACTATTCCCGCCGCCAAATAAACCACTAAATCCTGATAAAATACCGTTTAGTCCATTGGTTAGATTAAATAAGGGGGCAAGCGCGGCATCTAAAGCGTTGGCTAATCCTGCGACTTGATCGTCCAACTTGGTCATAAAGCTATTTCCCAAAGTTGTAGTAATAGCCTCACCCAAAGCACTATTGTCTTTTGCAATGGCCGTTAAAATACCTGCCGCAGCTATCGCGGCATCTTGTGACCCCTGATCGCCTATTGACGATAATAAATTGCTCAACTTAACATTGTCCATCGCATTGGTAAGGGCGCTAATTCCGCTTGTTTTCACAGCATTTTCAATCAATTTTGGATCCAAATTACCTAACGCCTGCGGATTATTTTTGTATTTATCGAAAAAAGCAGTTACGTCACCGCCGCCGCCGGTTATTGCCGCCGTCAATTCTGCGTTTGATTGGGCATATACCTTACCGCCGAACCCCCCAAGGGTTATCAGTGTAACTGCCAAAATAAAACCAAACGTTTTCATCATCATTCCTATTCTAATCATTTCACCCTGTTATGTCACATTTTTATTCATATAAAGTGATCTTCCGTTATTTTGTACAAACATCATTTGCGAAATCATAATAACAGCCGGGATTGGCACAAAAATGTTCTTCATAATCGGCACGAACTGTTTGTGTCGGCGTATTAAAATTATCAACGGCGACAATGTGAACTCCTGTCGGAATGGGATCAAGACCAACGCAAACCGTCGGATCAACATATGCGCCGATATCTTGATTGGGCAATGCCGCTGGATCAAATCCATGATAGGCTAAATCCAGATTAGTCATTACATCCACATCCACCTCGGATAAACCTGTATCACCGCAAGCACCATGTTGCGTACGTGGATCATTGGTGTTTGGAACCATTTCATTATATGTGTAAAATGGCCCGTCCCCTGTAAAATAGCGCGGATCCGCAAAGTTTTCACATTTTGCAATTTGCCACACATCATTCATTTGACTACATGTATAAGTCGCCCCGCCGATTGAATCAGTTATCGTGCTATCCATCCCCGCCACTGTCCCGCCAAGGAACGTCATGGGGAATTGTTGTGATACATAATCATAAATCGAGGAAATAACTGTCTCCTCTAAAACCTGATCCAATGAATCGGTTTGTAAACTAACGTTAATTGGCATCGCCTGACCGGAGGAACTATCCACAGTTGCCCCTTCCCAAAGGTCACGACCACTAAACAGGGCATCGCCGCGCTCGGCGGTAAAGCCCATATATTGATCAAGGCAGGTATATTCCATCACACTATCGGGGCGATGCATGACAATTTCACTGGTTACCACGTCTTCTTGTGCTTCCATAGCCGCACGTCCGCGCATAATTACGAATACATCTGTATCGCATGCATTATCCGTAAGACCACCTGTCAGATATTCACTACTATCCCATAAAACCGGACCGCCCTGAGGAAGCCCAACATTATCTTCAGGCCCGCCGGACAAAGTCGGAGGTTGATAAACCGGCGGTGTTATAGGGGGGCGTCCGGGGGCGCCCACATCCAGATCAAATGGCGGTGCATATGGATCAGGTGTACCGGGCGGGGGCGGTGTTAAAGGTGTAAAGTTACCGGGATCACCGCCGCCGCGACAAACATTACGGCTTTCACATGCACGAATGCCGCCGCTAAGCCGGCCAATGCCATCTTTCTTTAAGCAGCTGCGAATTGTCGGATCGTCCAAATTCAAACCATATGCCTCATAGGGGTCAATAATTTGTCCATCAATACTAACTTGGTAATGTAAGTGAGGGCCCGTTGATCCGCCGGTATTCCCTATAAATGGAATAGGCGGCGGCCCTGCGCTAAACCCGCTCAAATGAAAATATTGCATCACTACCCCATTGGGATATCTGACCGTTAAACTATTTCCTTCGCCGCTATGATCAACTGTATCGTAATCAACACTGCTATATCCCGGCTGGATTATAATCGGCGTGCCGATAGCGCCCGCAATATCTTGACCTTTATGCGCTTTCCAGACACCACTAATGGGATGTAAACGCATCCCTACACAACCGCTGGTCGGGGACATATTCAATGTCGTTGGCGCCTGTAACGTAAATTGCGCATGCGCCGTATTTGTCATCAGTAACACAGCTCCCTGCGTTACAAGAAAAGACAGCACAAACAAAATTTTCGTTTTATATTCAATCATCATCACTTACTTAACAAAGTATATTCACCTTTTCCCGTATCCCATACAAACGTTTTCGGGGTATAATCATTTAAATCGGTATCATATATCAACAGATTTTTAACGCCGCCCACTTCTTCATTGGACACTTCAATTTCGGAATATTCAAAATACCCCAACCTTTTTACTTCTCCCGCCTCTGACAAGGATACCACCCCATGATGGCAGCCAATATTATTACACGTTGAATATTGATCCTCTAATCTGACAATATATTCTTTAATACCATCGCCGTTCAAATCAACAGGATGCACCCCAAATAAAGGCTTTAACACATCATTGGCTTTTTTCCATTCTGCGGAAAACTCGACTTCAAAATAATCATAGAGCGTGCCATGCGCTAAAAACTGATAAGATAATCGTCTTGGTTGAGAACGTACAGCATCCTCAAAAAAAACATCTTCACCCTCCGCACCTTCACTTGGAACAAAAATTTCAGGCTCATCCGCTGCATTTTCGTTTACTTCTGCGGACATGGCAGGCGCAACGTCACCATGATCATCTGCTATTGCAGAAAAAAAGCTCACGCCAACGATCAAACACGTTATTATTACTAAGGCAGAGGACTTTAACATGATTTCCCAAAATTATTGTAACATCACATCTTACCAACATTTTTGACATGATACAAAAATCCTAACGGATTTTTTCACTTTATCCTAGTTTTTTAGCATGATTACGGGGAAATTGTTTTGGGCAGTAAGAACCAAAACATACCTCTTGATTTCATCACACCGGCATTGCGCTCGGCTTGCTCGCCGTAACCCCAAAAGAAATCACCTCTTACAACGCCGCGAATGGCACCGCCCGTATCTTGTGCCACCATTAATTGCCCGATCTTTAAGCTGGGGTCATGGGGATGTTCCACCAACAACCACACTGGCATGCCATAGTCATATCTACGACGATCAACCGCCAAAGACCTCTGCGGGGTCAGCACAACGCCCTGCGCGCCAACGGGGCCGCTTGTCTCTAACGCCCGGAAAAAGACATAGGACGGGTTTAAATTCATTAAATCCTGCGTCTGTCCCGGATGTTGTTTCATCCATGCCCGAATGGTTTGCAGGGATACATTTTCTTTTGTTAATTCCCCGCGGTCAATCAAGGCGCGCCCGATGGCGTAATATTCATGTCCGTTTTTACCGGCATATCCAACCCGCATTTCGCGGCCATTATCCAATGTCACAACGCCGGATCCTTGAATATGCAGAAAGAACGCATCCACGGGATCATCCACCCAAACAATCACTTTGGCATTGGATAAACCGTATTGATCAATTTCCGCACGCGCAGGAAAACGGCGCAACTTGCCATTAACGCTTTGCGCCGTCATTTTTTCTTCACTAAAATTGCGATCTACTTTGTAGGAATCAACAACGACCAAATCATCCGGCATGGCATAAAGCGGCGTTTGATATGGCCCATAACGCGTTAAAGACCCTCTTAAGGAGGCTTCATAATATCCGGTAAACAGCCCGTCTTTCTTGCCGGTTTCCTGCTCCATGACTTGATAGGGATAAAACCATGTTTCAAAAAAATGATGTAAGCGGGCGGGTGATGTGTCATGCAAACCTTGCGCCGCCTGACACGGCTTTTGAAAATCGCCATACGTGCCTGCGGGGCGGAATAATTTGGACGGCGGTAATGTTGCCATTTTCTCACAAGATATTAAAAACGCCTGAAACACAGATTCAAGCCGATCATTTTTCCATCCCGGCAAGTTTTGAAAACTAACTTTTTGTAATTTCGGGGTCGCCTCAAATTCCTCATCCGGAAGCGTGGAACACCCTGCCGCCATAATTATAACAGAGAACAGGGCAATAATCCGGCGCATTATGTCACCTCGGGAATGGGCGTTTTATGATCTTCCGGAACGCCGTCATGCGTTTCATAAACCTGCCATACGGGGTTCTTGCTACGTAGATTACGCCCGAAAACCCATATATCATTCATTTCCGTCGCGCGATTGGGGTTGCCCTCTACAATTTTTTCGTTGGCATCCTTAATAACGCATGTCTCTTCGGCCTGTATGTTTACAAATACATATGCCATTTTCCCATCCAGCTTCGCACCGGTAATTTCTGATTTGCGAATGGCATGAATTTCGGTTTGAACATGCTCACCTTTGTCGCGGCGGCGGTCAATTTCCAATTCAAAACTTTCATAAACATTTTCCGCCAATAACGGTTTTAAAAACTCTTTATCTCCGTCTGCATAAGCTTCGACAATCATAACAAATGCTTCTTCGGCGTTTTTCAAAAATTTTACCGGATCAAACTCGCGATCTTTTCGTGCGATATCCCGCAAAGTTTCACGTACGGCAATGTTCGGGGCAATGGTCTCATCTGCAAACGGGTCATACATATTATTTTCGGCAAATTTTACTTCGCTGCCATCAATATTAATGACATTTTTCTGCTCACCCGCCTCCTTTTTATCCTCACTCGTCACAAAGGGGTTCGGACGCTGCGGTTCATCACCGTGGCGCGTTCCCAACACACTCCGCAGCCAGAATATCAATCCGGCTGCTACCAAGGCATAAATTACAATATCTACAGGAATATCCGTCATATGATCTCTTTAATATCTCTCAGGTTTCAACATACCACATATCCATATGTGCATGAAATTTCAAACTTATCCTAAAATAGGAATATATCAACCAAATACAAGGAAAACCCACAATATTTCCGTTAAATACTATTTCTTTTCGCGATAACATCTGATACATAAAAACAAAAATAAGGATATAAGAGCTATGGCAGATCAAGTTAAAGACAAAGATATTATCGAAGCAAAGGCAGCCCCGGTTGTTATACATGCGCAATATTTAAAGGATATTTCTTTTGAAAACCCGAATGCTCCCCACACACTTCGCGCCGGAAAAGCCGGGCCGGAAATGGATGTAAATATCAATCTTGGCGCCAAAGAGATTGAGGATGATAATGCAAAAGACCTTTATGAGGTCACATTAATAATGTCTGCCACCGCCAAAAAAGACGATACGACTTATTTTCTTGTTGAAATTCAATATGGCGCGCTGGTCTCTCTTGCCGGACTTCCTGAAAAACAACATCATCCGATGCTGTTCATCGAAGTCCCGCGTATGATGTTCCCATTCGCTCGCCAGATTTTGGCGGACATGACCGCACAGGGCGGATACCCGCCGCTATTATTAAATCCGGTTGATTTTCAGGCAATGTATCTGGATCGTTTTGCCGATGAGCTGAAAAGTAACGAAGAGATCACCCCAAAGAAAAACGGCGCCGCCGTTTAAGTCAATAAAACGTCATGCCAGCACAACGTGGTTTTTTGGCGCGCTATTTTTGAATTTATTCATTAAGATTGTAACCATCTTTTTCTCGTTGACTCATAGGATTTAGATCTGCATAGCCAAAGCGGCGGATACGAATATTTGACACACCTAAAAATACCATAATAAGGCTGGCCTGAAAAATTGCCAAAGGAAATGATTGATCCGACCTGGCTGACTTTATAGGATCTTTCAAAATGGTTTCAGAAATCTTAAGCCCTCTTAAGCCTCTCATTTGATTATAAATAATCATAACTTCTTGTTTATAATTTACGGCATTTTCCAAAATCGGTTCAATTCTTTCTTTGTTATGAATGGCTGCAAGCTTTGTAATGGTATCGCCTGTTACTGGGCAATTTACCGTGACTAGAGGAAACATATGGTCTTTAGTTTGAATATATTCATAGTCCAAGATCGTGCCGATACAGGTTTGATTATTTGGAGTTATAAAAAAGGCGATTATGCAACTGAGAATTATCCCCAAAAAGGCAACTTTAAAACGCGCTGATTTTCTTTTTCTTGGAATGTAATACCCTGTAAATAGAGAAGGGAAATCTCCTGTTAATGATCCCATAAGTATAACGATGCCTAAGCTCCCAATGTAGACTATCCAAAAACTTTCATAATCGGGAATAAGAAAATAGGCAAAAGTCATAATCCCCCAAACGGCAAGGGCATTAAAAACAATTAATCCAAAAAGAAATTTTATCAGTGATGGTTTATCATGTTGCGTTTTATTTTGAGCCGTCATAATAAATATTTCCTATTTCATCTGACGGCTATCATCCATTATGTAACTATTATTTGTCAATATGATGTAGGTACAGGATATATTTGTCATTCGTCATAAGCCTCCTAAATAAAAAATCCCGCCGGTTGATCAGAACGGCGGGATTAAAATAATATTATTAAAAAATTTACTTCTTAGGTGCTGGTTTCTTTTTATCGCCCATTTTGGACTCCATCACTATGCGGTCTGAAGCGGCCGCGGCGGACATCGAGATATTCGATGCTAAAATTAATGATACGCCGAATTTAAAAAAAGAAAAGCAAATTTTTTTATGCTTTTAATTTATGCCAAATCGCATCATTAAGCTTATTTATCAAGGCATTATGTGCTTCCAATTCAGCCGCATCAACTTCAAAGGTACGGGCTGTGCGGAAAACGCGTTCGATTTGAACGCTATCGGATTTTTGATCATTACCAGCACTTTTTTCGATCCCCAATCCATGCTGGCGTCCCCCATTCAGCTCCAGCCAGACACTGCCTAATAATTCGGCATCTAATAGTGCCCCATGAAGTTCGCGCGCAGATAAGTCAATTTCAAATCGGCGGCATAGCGCATCCAGATTTGCCGGTGATCCGGGGAATTTACGGCGGGCAATTTCCAAACTATCAATAACCCGATCATTTTTAATGCCGGGATGTCCGACCTTTTTCAGCTCAAAGTTAATGAATTTCATATCAAATGAGGCATTATGCGCGATCAGCTTGCTGTCATTCCCGATAAAATCCAGAAAATTAGTGAATTCCTGTGAGAATAACGGCGCATCTTTGACTTTGTCATTTGTAATGCCATGCACCGCAATCGCTTCGGCGGGAATATCACGCTCGGGATTAAGATAAACATGATAATTTTTACCCGTCGGCAAATGATTAAGCAGCTCAATCGCCCCGATTTCGACAATTTTATGCCCCTCTGACGGTTCAAAACCCGTGGTTTCCGTATCAAAAACTATTTCACGAATCATCTGATATTATCCTAAAAATCGCTGCAACGACCATTGGTTTCCCAATCACCGTATCTGGTTGGCTCTGCTTTTTTCTCAAATCCGCCGATTTCTTTAGGCATTTTTGCGGGCGGCGCATCTTTTTCATGCTCTTTTGTCTGTGAAGTCTTTTGCTGGCTCATAATTAATGATATGCCGTTATAATGACACAAATCAATGCCGAAGATATCCTGAAACCTTTTCGCACAGAAATCGATTCTCTGGATAATGATATTGTCGCCTTAATCGGCGAAAGATTCCGAATTGTTAAATTAGTCGGGGAAGCAAAGGCGCTACATGCACTTTCCCCCGTACAACCGAAACGCATGGATGAAGTTCTGGACAGGGTCGCGGATCTTGCCAAACAAAATGATCTTGATCCACAATTTATCAGAAATCTATATGCGATGATGATCGATCACGCCCATACGCTGGAATTTGATATCACCGGAGATCAGCAAGAGGCAGAGGAATGAGTGAAGGCCTAACGTCTCGTCTCTGCGCCCTGCATTTACTCCATCAAGTTTTGGAGAAAAAACAATCATTTGATGTCTTGCTTGAGCATGATTCCGAATTTAGACATTTACCAAAACAGGATCGTGGCTTTACACATATGCTATGTGCCACAACGTTGCGTCATTTGGGGCAATGTGATGACATCATTGAAAAATTACAGGAAAAAAGCAAATCTCAAAAACAGCCGCAATTACAAAATATTTTACGTCTTGGGTTGATACAAATTTTATTTATGGATGTTCCGGATCACGCGGCGGTTAATACATCCGTGGAATTATGCGAGATCAAAGACCTTAGCCGTGCCAAAAACTTTGTTAATGCGCTTTTGCGCCGCTTTCTACGTGAAAAGGAAGTTATTCTCTCAAAACAAGATGATATACGCCTAAATATTCCGGAGTGGCTGTTAAAACCAATGATTGCCGATTGGGGATTGTCACATGCGGCAAAAATCGGCACATCTCTTTTACGGGAAGCCGCAATTGACATCACCATTAAAAATCCGGGCATGTTGGAACATTGGCTGAAAGAACTTGATGCGCGTCACGTCTTTTATAACACCATTCGCGTCACCAATCCGGCCGCCATCCCATCCCTGTCCGGTTACAACGAAGGCCATTGGTGGGTACAGGACGCCGCCGCCGCCCTTCCCGTACAATTGCTGGGCGATCTAACCGATAAAACTGTTTATGATATTTGCGCCGCACCGGGCGGTAAAACGGCACAACTTGCGGCGAATGGCGCAAAAGTCGTGGCGCTTGATCGCTCTGCCAAACGTTTGACCCGCCTGCATGAAAATATGGCGCGGCTCTTACTGGCGGATAAAGTTGAAACTATTACAACGGACGCAGCCGCATGGACCCCGCAGGAACAGGCAGATATTGTTCTGCTGGATGCGCCATGCACCGCAACCGGAGTCATCCGTCGCCATCCTGATATCTTACATTTGAAATCTCAAAAAGACATTGACGCTCTGACACGTACACAAGCAAATATTTTGGATCATGCCGCAGATTTGGTAAAATCGGGCGGGATATTACTTTACTGTACGTGCTCCATTCTTAAAGCAGAAGGGGAGGCTCAAATATCTGCATTTTTAAATAATCATCAAAATTTTGAACGCGATGCCATCAAAAGCAGTGATGTTTCCGGACATGATATCTTTATTACCGACCAAGGCGATGTGCGGCTTTTCCCTTATTATCTGGAGGAAATAGGTGGCTTAGACGGATTTTTTATCTCCCGCCTCAGGAAAAAATGATTCTTAAGATTCTCTTTGCTTTTAATATCAGCTATAATAAAAATTCTTGAATTCTTTTTTTACATCCTAGATGAATACTCATGACTTATAAAACTCTTATTGCGCCCTCTGTGCTATCTGCCGACTTCTCCAATTTGGAGGCGGAGATAAAAGCCATGGACGCGGCTGGTGCGGATTGGTTTCATCTGGATGTCATGGACGGACACTTTGTTCCCAATATTTCTTATGGCGCGCCGGTAATCAAAGCCATGCGCCCCCATACTAAAAAGATTTTCGACGTGCATTTAATGATTGCGCCATGCGATGCCTACCTAAAGGATTTCGCCGATGCGGGATGCGATGTCATCACCATCCATAGCGAAGCAGGGCCGCATCCGCATCGCTCCTTGCAATATATTAAATCTCTTGGCAAAAAGGCCGGATTGGCATTAAACCCCGCCACACCGATTTCCGCTCTGGAGCATGTCATGGATCTGGTTGATCTGATTTTAATCATGACCGTTAATCCCGGATTTGGCGGACAAAGCTTTATTGATTTGAGCGATAAAATCGCACACGTACGGAATATGATAAATAAATCGGGGCGTGATATTCACCTCGAAGTTGATGGCGGCGTTACACCAGAAACCTCAAAAATCGTCCGCAATGCGGGCGCAGATGTTCTTGTTGCCGGAACAGCCAGCTTTAAAGGCGGGCCAAATGCCTATGCTCAAAACATTTTAAATTTACGCGGAGATCACTAAAATCATGGCTCCTCCGCTGCTTCAACATATTAAAGATCAGGCCGGGCGCATGGCCTATGGCAGCTATCTTTATAATTGGAGTCTGCGCACCGACGCCCCCACAAATTTGTTATTCAAGCCGATTGATCAATGGAGCGGCCACGCCGATAAAGGACAGGCCTTGATTAAGGGCTCATTTGAATTACACGGCGAAGAAATACGCGCCTTTGGTAACTTTTGGAAACCGGACGCGCCGCATGATCTTTGGTTGGATTACTTACATAAATTTGAGTGGGCGCGAGATTTAAGATCACTGGGCGGCGATGAAGCCCGCTTTGCTTTACGCGCCTATATTAATGAATGGATGAAGCGTTTTTCTCATTGGGATGAGGAAACATGGCAATCCGCCCGCCTTGGAAAACGTATTTCTATCTGGCTGGCGCTCTATGATTTTTATGGCGAGAGTGCAAATGAAACCTTCCAAGCCGATATTTTAGATAGCATCACCCGTCAGGCGCGCCATCTTTATCGTGTCATGCCCAATCACGAATCCGGTCTTGATGCCTTAGAGGCTTTACAGGGATTAATCTATGCGGGTCTTGCCCTACCGGGCGGGGAACGCTGGCTTGATTATGGGCTGGAAGCTATTTCCTATGAAGCCGAGCATCAAATTTTAAAAGATGGCGGTCATATTTCCCGCAATCCGGATACATTACTAGCCGCCATCATGATTTTTCAGGACATTCGCGCCGCCATCGTCGGGGCGGATTATCCCCTGCCGCATGCCATCCAGCATGCCCTTGATCGCGCCTTACCTGCTTTGCGATTTTTTCGCTATAATGATAAATCATTATGCGTCTTTAACGGGGCGCAAGAGGGTGAAAAACCCAATCTTGAGCGTCTTATCATTCAATCCGGCGCCAAAGGGCGCATACCAAAATCTTTAAGCGATAGCGGATATGAGCGCATATCAGCGGGGCGCTCATTATTAATGGTCGATTGCGGCAATAGCCCGACATCCCCTTATGATAAAGGATCACATGCCTCTCCGGCTGCGTTTGAGCTCTCAATCGGGCGCGAGCGTGTCTTTGTTTCCTGCGGTACGCATCCCAATGATGAAAATTGGTCTGAAATGCTACGCGGCACAGCGGCACATAACACGCTTAGTTTGGATCACAGAAATATTTGTGAGATTCGTAAAAACGGGCATATCGGGCGTAAACCCAAAAAAGTAACAACGACACGTGATGAAATGTCCGGAGGGCAACTGTTAACCATCAAACACGATGGTTATATTCCCGTAAATGGTATTCTCCATCAACGCAGATTTTTCATGGATATCAGCGGTAATGACATTCGCGGCGAAGAAGAGTTAACCGCCAAAACTGGCACATTAACAAAGCCAGTCGATGTCTGTGTCCGCTTCCACCTGCATCCGCGCGTGCTTGTCTCCCTTATCCGTGACGGCGAGGAAGCCCTTCTTCTTCTCCCCAGCGGCGCCGGATGGCGTTTTTACCACGAAGGTGCCAAACTCAGCATTGAAAATTCTATCTATCTCGGCGAAGGTACCTATCCGCGCAAAACCAAACAATTGGTTTTATCTTGCAAAATGGAAGAGGCGGAAAAAGTTCTGCAATGGGCTATTCAAAAGGAAAGTATATAATTCTTTCCTTCCGTCTATCCTATGTTGTTAAATCCCGCGCACTTTTAATTTCAGCTCATCAACCGCACTAATTAAAACTTTTTCGCCTTTTTTGAACGGCTCTTCATCTGCCGGTGATACCGCGTTCCATCGCTCCCCACTGGTGGAAACCGCGCCTTCATGACCATTCCATTCCAAGACCGTCGCCTCTTGCCCGATCATGGCTTCCGGCCCTGACTTCAGCTCTTTGGTAATAACGGATCTGACAAAGACAATGAATCCAATCCCCATAAAAATCGCTGTAGAGATTAAAATTCCGATAATCACGCGCCATTCCAATGCCACGCCCATTAATTCCGATCCATCAAACATGATCGCAAATCCAATCGCCAACGAGATCATGCCCGCTATCCCCAACACGCCAAAGGACGGAATGAAAATCTCAGCAAACATAAAGATCAGCCCCGCCGCAATTAACATTGCCCCCAGACCAGTCACAGGTAAAATACTAAAGGCATAAAACGCCATTAACAGACATAAAGCCCCAATTGTGCCGGATACCATTGTGCCGGGCGCATAAAATTCCAAAATAAGACCATAAATTCCGATCATCATTAAAACGGCTGCAACATTGGGGTCACTGATCAATGCCATAAACTCGGTCAAGATGTCCGGGAACCACTCAACGACACGTACATTTTCCGTATTAACGGTGCGTTCCATTCCATTTTTTAAGGTAACGGTACGCCCATTCATCTGGGTTAATAAATCATCACGACTGGTTGCGACCAGATCAATTACATTTAATTTTAAGGCTTCTTGCGCCGTGATGCTCGCCGCATCGATCACTGCTTTTTGTGCCCATTCCGCATTGCGTCCGCGTATTTCCGTTATGGCGCGCATAAAAGCGGTTGTATCCTCGATAGATTTCTTCTTCAGACTTTCTTCATTGGGGTCTTGCATACCTTGCATAAATTCTTGCAAGACTTCTTTGGAAAAAGGTTGTGTTTCTTGCTCCGACTGGGATAGCTGAACAGACATCTTCACAGGCGTGGCCGCCCCTGCATTTGTTCCCTCATCCATGGCGGCAATATGCGCCGCCATTAGAATAAATGTCCCTGCGCTGGCGGCATGTGCGCCGCTGGGGGTGACATAAACCGCGACAGGTATATCCGCAGTCATAATCGCCGATACCATCTGGCGTGTACTACTAAGGAGGCCGCCCGGCGTATTTAATTCTATAATCACCATCTCCGCTTGCGCTGCTTCTGCGCGGTTTATCCCGCTTTTCAGATAATCTGTATAGGCAGGCGCAATCGCGCCATCGATTCTTAAGACATAAATCTCTTTATCGGTCTGTGCAGAGCCAGGTAAACTGACAAATAATCCCACCAAACATAGGCAAATATAAAATGCTCTCATGTCCACAAAGTAACATGCTTTCGCCCCTTTGGGAATATTTGGCACAAAGGTTGCAAAGTTCCTATCAATATAAGGATTATAGAAGATGTTAAAAGCCATTTTATCCATCAGTCAGGCATTCGAGCCAAAGGAAAATACCGCTACCTTAAAAATGGTTTCCCATGACCGTATGGCGGGATCGGTGCCAGTATGGGAGAAAAATCTGAGCGCTAAGGAACAAACCTCCGCCCGATTTGAAGAGGTTTTGACTCAAAGCGCAGACACACAAACCGCCTCCCCCTATCAACTTTCTTTAACGCATCATAATAATGCGGATGTGGAAGCGCCCACGGAAAAACCCTTCGGTTTTGGTGATCTCATTGATATTATTAATCCGCTTCACCATATTCCCGTTGTCAATTCGCTATATCGTCAATTCAGCGGGGATACGATACGTGGTCCGGGACAAATTCTCGGTGGGGCTCTATTCGGCGGCCCTTTCGGCGCCGCCAGTTCCATGATTAATATTTTAATTGAGCATGATACAGGCAACGATCTAACGGGTCATGCCATGAATATGATGTCCGGCAAAAATGAGCGCCCTGCCCCACCGCCTAACGAGCGCGCCACAAATGCCTATTTAAAGCTTTCCGAAAATAACGATATCGATCAAACCTATAACCGCACCGCATAATTATAGAAAAACCTTGATTTTCTACGATCACATATATAAATAAAATTACCGCACCATTGCGGTTTTTTTTCGTGTGGGGATAAAATATTGACAAAAACAACAAGACAATCTTTTTCAAATGCCGCTAATTGTTATGTAGAGGCCCCCCCTGTTATAGCTTATGGTTATGCCGCTAAAAATGCGGCTGAAAGAATGGCCGAAAGCACCGGATTTGAACTGGTGAGCATAGAATCCATCCAGCATCCCGGCGATGAAATCGAACAGCGCCTTCATTCCAATGTTCATGACAGAAGCGTGATTTACATTGCCTCTCCTTCTGGCAATCCGAATAAACAACTATTTGAAACGCAGGCCGCAATTGAGACAATTCACGATGCTGGCGCAAGACATATTATCGGGATGTTCCCCTACATGTGGTATAATCGGGGCGATAAAAAAGAAGGGATTAGACGACCCATTACGGCAGCTATAGCCATAAAAAACGTTAGAGAATATTTAACACATGCGATTGTCGCCGCCCCCCATAATGCCGATATTACTTATCAGGAATTTAGACAAAACAGATCTTTAAAACGATGCGAAACTCCTAATTTTGCTTATATATATGGACGTCAATTAAGACATTTTTACGAGCAAGGCATCTTAGACCCCGAAAAAACAGTATTTGCCAACATAGATTCCGGCGCAGGCAAACGTAATCATAGTGCCTTTAAAAAAGGATTATTAGGTGGCTTAGGGCCATATGCTGAGATTATCTTGAAAGATAATGATCCAGAATCATGGATATGGGTGAATTTGGAAAAAATTAGAAACCGCCAGACAAATAAAACAACAGGGAGCGGCCCTGACACAACTGTCGAAGGTATGGACGTATTTGCCGTTGAAGATTTAATTAGTTCAGGCAGAACTGGCAATGAAGCAGCAGAAAAGATTATGGCTGCTGGCGCGCGTTCTGCGAATTTAATAGCAGCGCACGGCCTTTATACACAAAAAAAGGGACAGAGAAAAACAGCCGCAATCGACGGAATAGATAATAGCGCTCTATCACTTATTTTAACCGCAAATACGTACGACCACAGTTTAATAGACCCCAAAATTCAAGCCGCCATAGATGAGAGTCCCGTCATTCATGAGATGGATATATTTGCGTATCTCGGATTATACGCCGAAGTCTTATCAACCACCGCCTCCGCCGAATTAGTCGCTGAAGCTTTAGAAACTGGATTGGATAGCACTTCCATTTCCGCCATAGATATAGGCGAACACCCTGCTTTGACCGAAAGACCTATTTTCACTCCTATAGATTTAAAATCAAATAATCCGTTACTTCTGATAAAGGGTCAAAAAGAGAAAAACTGTACCCCAAAGCCAGAAGCTTAGATCACTAATTTTTCTTGAAGTTAAAATTAGTTTTGTTTTATTCTTTAGTGTGTAAAAAAACAAAGAATAATAAAAGTAATAGAGAATGCCTGTTATTGAACAATTTAATCCGCATGCCGCGCAGAACGACGTACAAATAATTTTACCTGATTACATTGATATTTTATATGAAGACCTTTGTGCCCTTAAAATAAATCAAGGGCGCTCTTGCGAAGGTGCCCTCATATATGGTGGTGCCATGTTATCATATGCTAAAAATCAAGTGCCTAGAGATATTGACATGTTTGTTTGTGCGCCTGAACTCATCGATGAATTACAATCTTTACATATCGAACAAACGAAACCTTACGGTAGCTATAGGAATTTGGAAGATAGCATTACAGATAATAGAGCGCCGAGCCTTGGTTCTATATTAAAACCTTCAAAGAATTTAAACTTTGCAGAGGAACGACTCTCGCCGCCCTCCTTCTCTGAGACAACTGGTAAAGCTTTTCAAGTTATAGCTTATTTTCAAACATCAAAAGTATTTGTTCCCGTTGATATAACTTTCATTGAAAAACCTATAACCCCTATAGAATTATCTTCCTTACTCAGACAACGCTTCGGAGATGACCCTGAAAGACAAATTATTTATGACTTAAAAAATAACGAATTATTGAAACCCAATTACCCTAAACAAAAACTGAATCCATCTACAAATTATTCTGTTTCTAATGGAGCTGCAGATCTAGGACGAGGTGACACATTGCACCCATGGGAATCTGGACCTTCAGAGAAATAACCTATTCATCATGCCCCTTCCCCATGCATGAAAACTTCTCTATGCGGGTAGGGGATTTCGATGTTATGGGCTTTAAAAACGTCCCAAATCGCCAACATGACGGTGCCTTTGGTGTTCATAACGCCTTTTTCAGGGTCATCAATCCAATAACGTACCACAAAATTTAGTGAGCTATCGCCAAATTCACATAAATGGCAGACTGGCGCAGGATCATCCTTTACACGTGCCAGTCCTTTTAATGTCTCTTCGACTAATTTTTTGACCTGATGCGGATCGGATTTATAATGTACGCCAAATTTTGTCTCAATACGGATCAAACGGTTGGAGAAGGACCAGTTAATCACAGGCTGGGTAATGAAATCCTCATTCGGAACCAGATATTCCTTATTATCGCGGGTCACAATCGAGACATAACGCGCATTCAACTGTCCAATCCAGCCGAACACGCCATCCGGCATCTCGATAATATCACCGGGCTTAATCGAGCGATCCGCAAGCAGTAAAATCCCTGAAAACAGGTTAGAAATCACCTTTTGCAAACCAAAACCAATACCAAGTCCGAGCGCACCACCAAAAATGGCAAAGGTCGATAAATCAATCCCCGCCAAAGTCACCCCGAAAATCAGTGCAAAACTGATCAGGGCAATGCGAACAATCTTGCCGATTAATACCTGCGCCGAGGGAGTCAAATTCGTGGACGCTCGCAGACGCTGCTCGGAGATTTTGCTAACAAATTGCGCGAATGCCAACAGTAATGTCAATATGACGCCTGCCTTTAACACGGCAAGCAAGCTGATTCGCGTTTCCCCTATCGTCAATCCCAGTCCATCAAGCGTTGTGAGCGCAATATCAAGCCCCCCGATAATACTTAACGCCGCCATCGCCCACGCAAAGCCCGCGATAATATTTCGCAAGAATCCGTTGAAGATAATTTGAGCCACAAGACGAATAAATATCCATGCGCTCAATAATTTCGTCATCGCCGTCAGCACTTTTGCGCCCCATTCCGGCATAATCGAGACCATGATAAATGTCGAGAGCAATAAAACCATCAATGCGGTGATATGCAGAGTTAATTTACTCAAATTACGCAGAATATGCTTCATCGCATAGGGAACCGATAAATTGGAAATCATCTGTTCCAATTTTGGGCGGAAAACTTTTCTAAATAACCAACCCGTTGTTAAAGCGCCAATAATGATTGCAATTTCTGTTAGAACATTAAACGTAAAGAGATGAACCGCAAAATCGGTCAGCTTTTGACTAATAATGTCCAATGTTTCCGGATCTTTCACCGCATCAATCAAATCTTCCACATTAGGTGATTTTAATGGCGGCGGCGGCAGATCGACCTTTTCCACAGCCTGATCGATTGATAAATCAATCGTCTGATTACCGGCAGATGCGGAAGAAGTGATATCGGAACTCATAATTATACTCTATAGCGAATTCAGATATAAAAAAAGCCCGCAAATTGCGGGCTTCTTAAAAACTTTATATATCAAAAAATTACTTGCTGATTTTTGACACAACGCCGGCGCCAACTGTACGGCCACCTTCGCGGATCGCGAAACGAAGACCTTCGTCCATCGCGATCGGAGCAATCAATTCAACATTCATTTTCACGTTATCGCCAGGCATAACCATTTCTGTACCTTCCGGCAATTTCACGTTACCTGTCACGTCCGTTGTACGGAAGTAGAATTGTGGGCGGTAGTTTGTGAAGAATGGTGTATGACGACCACCTTCATCTTTAGACAGAATATATGCTTCTGCTTCAAAATGAGTATGTGGTGTAATGGAACCAGGCTTACATAGAACCTGACCACGCTCGATATCTTCGCGTTTAGTCCCACGTAGAAGTGCACCAACGTTATCGCCAGCTTCCCCACGATCCAACAATTTACGGAACATTTCAACACCAGTAACAGTTGTTTTCACAGTATCTTTAATACCAACGATTTCAACTTCATCACCAACATTTACAACGCCTTGTTCAATACGACCTGTACAAACTGTACCACGACCTGAAATTGAGAATACATCTTCCACAGGCATTAGGAATGAACGATCAATCGGACGCTCAGGAGTTGGGATAGCTTCATCAACAGCCGCCATCAATTCCTTGATCTTGTTTTCGCCAATCTCAGGGTCACGACCTTCCATTGCTGCCAAAGCAGAACCGGAGATAATTGGAATATCATCGCCAGGGAAGTCATATGAAGATAGAAGCTCACGAATTTCCATTTCAACCAGCTCAAGAAGCTCGGCATCGTCAACTTGGTCAACTTTATTCATGAATACAACCAGAGCCGGAACACCAACCTGACGTGCAAGCAAGATGTGCTCACGTGTTTGTGGCATAGGGCCGTCTGCTGCATTCACAACCAAAATCGCGCCGTCCATTTGGGCTGCACCTGTGATCATGTTTTTCACGTAATCTGCGTGTCCTGGGCAGTCAACGTGTGCATAGTGACGGTTATCTGTTTCATATTCAACGTGCGCAGTAGAAATCGTAATACCACGTGCTTTTTCTTCTGGTGCACCATCAATTTGGTCATATGCTTTAAAATCACCAAAATACTTTGTGATTGCAGCCGTTAGAGTTGTTTTACCATGGTCAACGTGGCCGATTGTGCCGATATTGACGTGTGGTTTTGTTCTTTCAAACTTTGCCTTTGCCATTTTTTGTTCGTCCTTCTTTTTTAAATTTAATTTTTAGGCCCTTCTGCCAAAACATCAGGGCATGACTTGCATAGAAATATGCACTCACGCCTTCGCATAAAGACCTAAGTGGTGTTGATTTAATAAAGTTTAGCGAGAGAGTCAATGATTAATTGGCCTAGAATTGGTTTTTTTCGGTTTTTTTTCATGAGAAAAATTTGATCTTGCTTTATTCCAAGGTGGGTGGGCGCGTTGCATTCGCCGCTGGTCCTTGTGCGGCCTCATGGGTGGCAATGACATCATGGGTATGTTCAATCAGTCGATCTAATATAGACTTAATCGTTTTAGAGCTCGGCCCCTTCTGTGCGGTAAAAGCAGCGGCTAATTCCGCGGGGGTATATCCATACTCATCCTTCATATCCTCTATCGGACAGCCAAGCCATTCGGGAATCGCCTCATAGACCGCAAGCAAATACGGCACTTTTTCTCCGGAATATGATATGCGCACATCCTGAGGCTGAAGCCCCTCTAACCAATCAACGAAAGGCTGTGGCCCTTGTTCCGGCTCGATCTCATTGCCCTGCGGATCTAGTAATATTTGTGTAAATTCAAAATTTTCACCTGTAATAACTCTCGGCGGCGCTTGCATTGAAGCAGAAAGCTTCGGTGCCCCTCCACCAAAATAAGCATCAGGCTTGGACCAATCTATTTTTCCCGTGGTATTATCACCCATCTTAACCTCCCAAGGTCTTTTTCGTTAGCATGCGCGCTTATACGTAAAACTGCAACATAATAATAAATGCAAACAGCTATAGCTCATCAATATTTACAATTTTTTATGGCAATCCCCGCGCTCAAGGGATGTCTTTTTACGGCGGATGGAATCCCCCTCTTTCACTTTGATCGGCGCGTCGGCAGGCGAGATTTTTTCAATGCTGATGACCTTTAATTCAAACACTTCATCCATCGCCGCCAAACTGGCAATAATTTCCTGCTCACCGATTTGATCCCGCTTGCCACGTGGCTTGTTCGGCTCGGCCCATAGTGGCTCTTTCCATTTCAAAACATCGCCAATTTCCGGCGATAGACAAGGCGCCCAATTTTCTGTTTCTGACATATTATTTATATTTATCTTTGCTTTTTTCTTTTTTGATCGCCCTTTTCTCCGCCGGCGTATGAAGCGCCTCTTTTTTTACATTCTTTTTCGCATCCTGTGTCTTGGCCATTTTATCTCCTGATAAACGCTATAAGTTTAAAATGTATGATACAGTAAATTCAGACATTTAGTTATCTAAATTTGGGGGGATGTTTTTTAAAAAATGAAAATTATGCTCAAAGCTATTTTAGGTAATTAAGATCACTAGATTTGGAAATTCTCCCACACAAACCTTTGCTTAATCTACTTCATGATCAAATTCAGCGCCTTCTAAAGCCCATGTTGCCGATAATATTTCTTTGACCGCTTGAATGACCCGAGGGTCACTTACATTTCTCATATCAATTACTTCTCGATCATCTGTAATAGAGTGAGGCTTCAACGGTTCTTCCTTATTATTTTCAGTCATATTTGGATCATATCAGAAACTTCAAAGTGAGCAAAATTTATGAAAAAAATACAAAATCAGGCAAGATCAAAATCTATAAAACCTAGGGAATGGCAATGCCTCAGAGCATAGCGGCGAGGTATGGAGCGGGTGAGGGGAATCGAACCCCCGTATGCAGCTTGGAAGGCTGCCGTTCTACCATTGAACTACACCCGCGCTCGGAATTTTCTCTTTATAAAAGAACAAAACCTATATTGCAAGCGCGTTTATCAGCATTGGAATAAAAGTTGACAGAATCTTACAATCTATGTATAACCTGCCCCAACGCGTGAATGATCACGCCACGATGAGACAGAGCCTAAAGAAAAAGTATCCCTCTGATATAATATTTATTACAGGATACGTGAATATCTAAATTCTCACATTTTTCCGATAAAGTTCGCTACAGCTCCTAAGAGCTTATTATCTTCTGCAATGGTTGCGGAAGCGCACGTTTTATTGGCACAAATGAAAAGAAAGATATTCATATGAATAATTTTGAAAGCTTTGGTCTGTCCGATGACCTGAATAAATCCCTTGCAAAAATGGAATATACCACCCCAACGCCCATTCAGGCGCAGGCAATTCCGATGGCAATGAAAGGCCGCGATATCCTTGGTTCCGCACAAACCGGCACCGGCAAAACCGCAGCATTTAGTATCCCTCTGGTTGAGAGTTTGATGAATAATCCCATGGCATCTGCCTTGGTTTTGACCCCTACGCGGGAACTGGCAAAGCAAGTTTTAGATGTTATTAAACAACTGGTTCATCACCGCAAAGATTTAAAAACTGCCTTTATTATCGGCGGCGATTCCATGGGCAAGCAGCTGGCACAACTTAATGGCGGCGCGCGCATTGTTGTGGGGACACCGGGGCGCGTGAATGACCATTTGCGCCGTGGCTCGCTCAATTTAAAAAATACCGGTTTTCTGGTTTTGGATGAAACGGACCGTATGCTGGATATGGGCTTTGGCGTGCAATTGGATGAAATTGCGAAATTCCTCCCCAAGGAACGCCAAACGCTAATGTTCTCTGCAACATTACCGCACGGTATCGTAAAGCTATCAGAAAAATACCTAGCGAATGCCGAGCGCATTTCCATGGGTGACACCAATGTTGTTGCGCCAAAAATTAAACAAGAAGTCATGCGTATTGAACAACCGCAAAAATATACAGAATTGGTAAACCAATTAACCGAACGCACAGGATCTGTCATCGTCTTTGTAAAAACAAAACATGGCGCGGATAAAATGGCGCGTAATTTGCGCAAAGACGGCTTTGAATCCGATGCCCTGCACGGCGATTTGCGCCAGAATAAACGCGACAAAGTCATGAATAATTTCCGCAATATGAAATTCCGCATTTTGGTGGCAACTGACATCGCATCACGCGGTTTGGACGTCCCCCATATTGAGCACGTCATAAACTTTGATTTGCCGCAAGTGCCGGAGGATTACATTCACCGTATGGGCCGCACAGCCCGTGCCGGCGCCGAAGGCTCGGCTCTTTGCTTTGTCGCATCTCACGATGCACACCTTTGGAATGCGATTGAATGCCTACTCGACCCCAGCATTAAACGTCAGGGCGGCCCACAAGGACGCGGCAGAGGCGGTAATCGCTCAAACGGCGGCAAAGGACGCGGCGGCAAACCATTCGGCGCAAAACGTCCTGATTTTAAGGGCGGCAATCGCCCCAGCTTCCGCTCGGACAAACCCGCAGGCGGACGTAATGACAATAGAGGCGATAGAAACGAGAGAAATGATCGTCCTAATCGTGACAATCGTTCCGAAAAAACGGCACATTTTAACCGTGATGATCGCGGCCCCCGCGAAGAACGCTCATATAACAATGATCGTCCAAAATCAAATTACAACGACAGATCAAATAACGATCGCCCGAAACGAGATTTTAAATCTGACCGTCCTAAATTTGATCGTGATAATCGTCCGAACCGTGACTTCAAATCGGATCGCCCTCAATCTGACCGTCCACGCTCAGATCGCGGCGATGCCAATGGCAATGTACGTTACGAGAAAAAAGGCGGATATAACGATAATCGTAATGATAACCGCAAATCGGAATTTGCCAGCAATAAGAAACCATCTTTTGCAAAAGATGATCGCGGCGGGTTTAAAGACGGTGCCAAATCCGGCTTTAAAAAGAGAGACGGCGGATCAAATTTTGGCAAGCCGGCAGGAAACAAATCTGACGATACACGCGGCAGATCAAATTTCAAATCCGGCGAGAAATCTGGCAACAAATATGCCGGAAAACCTTCTGGTGGAAATGATACCAGAGGTCGTTTTAAAAACCGCCCCTCCAAAAATAATGCTGCATAGTTTCAAAAATTTTGCTGCACAAAAAACCCGCCAAATGGCGGGTTTTTTTTATGGTGCCGCAGAGGTGATTTGAACACCCGACCCATGCTTTACGAAAGCATTGCTCTACCCCTGAGCTACTGCGGCGCACAACAATATTTACTCGTTATTAATATTCAAAATATAATATAATGAACATATTAAATATAGAGGAAAAAATATGGCAAAAAATTCATTTACAGGCGCAACCAGAACCCCAACAGAAACAGAAGCAGCTCAAATCGAACAAGCCGCAAAAAGACTAGGTTTACCAGCAGGAAACCACCGGGTCATAATCGATGATTCATATGGGGGAAGTGAAGCTTTCGGTTATGAAAGATTTTCAACAAATACCAAGTCAAGTGACGAGCCAGATCCTCTGCCCATTTAATCAAACACTTGATTTTTCCGAGACCAATCTATATAGATGATCTCGGAAAGTCGGTGCGGGCGAAGATTTCGCCAACCCGGTCAGGGCCGAAAGGCAGCAGCCGCAACGAATTTCATCGGGTCGTATCCGGCTTTCCACTTTCTTATTTTTCCAAATACCCACTCTTTCAGTGAACTTTATTTGCCATCCGCACAGAATCGCTTTAAATCTAGTACGATATGGCAGATGAAAAACAGCAACCTTATCGCGTTTTAGCGCGCAAATATCGCTCCCAATCCTTTTCCGAACTGATCGGGCAAGAGGCTCTGGTGCAGACCTTGACCAATGCCATAGATTCCAACCGCATTGCCCAAGCTTATATGTTAACCGGAATTCGCGGCGTTGGAAAAACATCAACCGCCCGTTTGATTGCCAAGGCGTTGAATTATAAAGATGGCCCAACCGCAGGGCCAACGGATGATTGCCCAATCTGTAAAGCTATTACCGAAGACCGCCACCCCGATATTCTGGAGATGGACGCCGCCAGCCATACCGGCGTCGATGATATCCGCGAGATTATCGACGGCGTGCGCTATGCCCCTTCCGAGGCACGCTATAAAGTTTATATCATCGATGAAGTGCATATGCTGTCTAAAAACGCATTTAACGCGCTACTTAAAACGCTGGAGGAGCCACCCCCGCATGTGGTGTTTATCTTTGCAACCACTGAAATCCGTAAGGTACCAATAACTATCCTTTCCCGTTGCCAGCGATTTGATTTACGCCGTATAGACCAGCCAACCTTGCAAGAACATTACAAAAAGATAGCTGATTTAGAAAAAGTAGAGACCGAAGAAGACGCCCTAGCCATGATAGCGCGCGCGGCAGACGGATCGGTACGTGACGGGCTTTCCCTCCTCGATCAGGCAATTGCCATGTCTGACGGCAAAGTAACCGCCACGCAGGTGCGTGACATGTTGGGGCTCGCCGATCAATCCCGTACGCTTGATCTGCTAAAACATATATTTTCCGGTGACGTACAGGCGGCACTTGAAATAAGTGATGATCTCTATAAAAGCGGCTCACAGGCGGGTGTGATAGCAGAGGATTTACTTGCTCTTATCCATGCCATGACCCGCATCCGTGCCATTGGTCGTGATGACACCTTAAGCGATATCTCGACAGATACTGCCGCCGCACTGGAAACTATGGCGGGGGATCTTTCGATGCCGTCCTTGGCACGTGGCTGGCAGATTGTCTTAAAAGGTATCGGCGAAATTCACCATGCCCCTAAAGCGCAAACCGCCTTGGAAATGCTGATTATTCGCCTTTGTTACACATCAGATCTCCCTGATCCTGCGGAGCTATTTAAAAAATTAAAAAACAGCCCTACCCCGCCCGCAACGACAACAGGCGTACACCTTGCCGCTGAAACACAAACGCAAGGACAGCCCGTCGCAAGAGCCTCGCAAGGTGAAACAATCATGCAGGCGCTACCACAGGCCGCGCCAATGACAACACCGCAAAAATTGGAAGACATAGTCGCCCTGCTTGAGCAAAACGGCAAATTTCAGTTGGCATCACAAGTCACGCAATATGTACAGCTCATCCGCCTCGAAGGCGTACAGATAGAATTCGCCTTGGCACCCGCCGCGCCCAATACATTGCCCAATGATTTAACACAAAATTTACGCGCGCTAACGGGTAATCGCTGGATTATTATTGTATCCGATGCCAATCCACGTACACAAAATACCCTTGCCGCTCAGCGCGAACAAAAAATTACCGACGAAATCAATCTGGCTAAACAAGATCCTTTCCTGAAAGAAGTCTTGCAGATTTTCCCCGAAGCTGAAATAACACGTATCTACCATAAGAAAGAGGAGTAACCATGGATATTCAACAAATCATGCAACAGGCCCAGGCAATGCAAACCAAAATGCAGTCCCTACAGGAAGAATTGGGTGAAACCGAAACCACAGGCACATCCGGCGGCGGTATGGTGTCTGTACGTGCCACCTGCAAAGGTGAGATCCGTCAGATCAATATTGATGACAGTCTGATGAAAGTTGAAGAAAAGGACATGTTAGAGGATTTATTAAAGGCCGCTTTGAATGATGCAAAGAAAAACGCTGATTCCTTACTTGCCGAGCGGACACAAGCTATGATGAAAGAGCTTGGACTACCTGCCAACTCACAACTTCCGTTTTAAGTTTTGCGTCTTCTTACTTGGAATATTAACTCCGTACGTCTGCGCTTGCCGTTGCTCGAACAACTCGCCGCGCAGACTGAGGCTGATATCATTTGTCTTCAGGAAACCAAATGCCCCGATGAGTTATTCCCCCTTGATGCCCTTATAGCGCTGGGATATAAGCACATTCATCTATGGGGTCAGAAAAGCTATAACGGACAGGCAATCTTATCTAAACACCCCTTTACTCTGCCCATGACGTACACGCGATGCGGGCAAGATGATTGCCGCCATATTTCGGTAAAATTTGATGCCTTTGAGCTGCATAACCTTTACATCCCTGCCGGCGGCTCCGGCGGTGATCCCCCCGATCCGCAAATCAATCCGAAATTTCAACATAAGCTGGATTTTGTCGATGAAATGAGCGCTTGGCTATCGGACACGTACACCTCTGATACACCCTTGATTATGCTCGGTGATTTTAATATCGCCCCCTATGAGAATGACGTCTGGTCACATAAACAGCTTCTCAAAGCCATTTCCCATACGCCCCCTGAAACTACGCGTTTGGAGGCGATGCGTACGTCCCTTAACTGGACGGATACACGCGCGCACTTTATTCCTTTGGATCAAAAATCATATAGCTGGTGGTCATACCGCAGCCCGGATTGGACAAAAAATAACCGCGGTCGCCGCCTCGATCACATATGGGTGACACCGCCATTAACAAAGGCATTACAGGATTTTAACATTTTAACCGATTACCGCAGCGCCGAAAAACCCAGTGATCATGTACCTGTCATATTAGACCTTAAAATATAAGCCGTCCCGCGGCAACCATATGCCCCGATGCTTTGTTTTGCGCCAGAATAACAACCTGATCCGCATCTTTTTTAATATTCCCCATATTAAATGCCACGAAACTTGCCGCACCATTCCAATCGGATAATTGCCTGATATCACGCACTATATTTCTATATGTCACTGTACGTCCCTGATTTTCACCGCTGGCGATATTTTCTACATGTTTATTTTTCACGCCCATCATAAATACTTCAAATGGGCCGCCTGATAAATTTGGCATAGTCACCTCAAGAATATCATCGCCGGATTGAGCCAATGTAATGACAGGAATACCGTTCTTAGAAAACGTAGAAATTGCATTGATAACCTTAACTTTATCACTACCAATCATCTCCGCCTGACCATTGATAATAAGTTGCGGCGTGTAAATGCGCGAGCTTCCTTTAATATTATCGCCATAATCTCTCTGGCGAGACGTACAGAATTTTTTTGATAACGTATCTTTCCAATCCAAATGATCCCAATAGGTCACATGACAGCTCAGCGCGATCACATTGCTATTTTTTGCAATCTTATCCAATACCTCGTCTGCGGCGGGGCAAAAGGCGCAGCTTTGGCTGGTAAACAATTCCGCCACGACAAATCCGGCTGTACGCTCCTGAGCGCGGGTATCAGATCCACAGATCATGAAAGTTAACAATATTAATAAATATACTCGCATTATCCCTCATTTGCCTTCGTTTTGAAGAATGTTGCAAAAATATGATGACGTGTCACGTATTTATCGGTAAAAAAGGAACATGAAATTTACATTGAACTGGCTTAAAGAATATCTGGATACTTCTGCAACCTTGGATGAAATTGCGGAAACTCTGACTAACATTGGTCTGGAGGTGGAAGAAATTGAGGATCCGGCGGCTAAATACGCGCCGTTTAAGTCCGCGCATGTTATCTCTGCTGAACCACATCCTGATGCTGACCGCCTGCGCGTTTGCAAAGTTGATACAGGAACTGAAATTATTCAGGTTGTCTGCGGCGCGCCAAATGCCAAAACAGGCATGAAGGCCATTTTCGCTCCCGCGGGGTCGTACGTGCCGGGCACTGATCTTTTGTTAAAAAAAGGTATTATTCGTGGACAGGAATCAAATGGCATGCTCGTATCCGAACGCGAAATGGGAATTTCCGATGAGCATGATGGCATAATCGAGCTGCCCGCCGATACAGAGATCGGTGTTCCCTTTGCCGATTTATATCATATGAATGATGTCATAATTGAAATCGGACTAACCCCGAACCGCGCAGATTGCGCGGGAATTTACGGTATTGCAAGAGATTTAGCCGCGGCTAATATTGGAACACTAACACCAATCCCGCCTACTAAAATTAACGCAACTTACAAAAGCCCTGTCTCGGTTAGAATTGACCTTCCCGCCGATGCTAAAAACGCCTGTACGCACTTTACAGGACGTTACATTAAAGGCGTTAAAAACGGCCCATCCCCCAAATGGTTACAGCAAAAGTTAAAGGCCATAGGCCTCCGCCCCATCTCCATTTTGGTGGATATTACCAATTTGATGACGATCGGCTATAACCGCCCATTACATGTCTTTGATGCCGACAAATTAAAAGGGGACATCACTGTACGCCTCTCTAAAGGGGGGGAGTCCTTTGAGGCGCTTAACGATAAATCATATTCCCTTAATGATGATATGACGGTATTAACCGATGATAGCGGCGTTCTTGGACTTGGAGGAATTGTTGGCGGCACATCTACCGGCGTTGAAGATGAAACTATAAATGTATTTGTTGAATCAGCTTATTTCGATCCGATACGTACAGCGCGCACAGGACGGGACTTACAAGTTAGTAGCGATGCCAGATATCGTTTTGAGCGTGGCATTGACCCCAATTTCACCAAAGATGGTTTGGATTTCGCGGTCAATTTAATCATCAAATTATGCGGCGGTGAAGCCAGTGAATTAATTGAAGTCGGTACACCACCGACAATCTCAACCGAAATTGGCTATAACACATCAAGCGTTCAAAAATTGATCGGCATAGATATTTCTCATAAAGAGCAAATACAAATCTTGCAAAGTTTAGGTTGCCACATCAAAGAAGGTGAAAATAATGACCTTCTTGTCACCACCCCATCTTGGCGCGGGGATATTATGTTACCGGAATGTCTGGTCGAAGAAATCATCCGTATTCACGGACTGGAACATATTCAAGCCTTGTCTGTTAAGGATTTAAATCCCGACATTACCGCCGAAGAACCGCGCACACGTACACTTGCCCGCGCGGCACGTACCGCCCTTATCAGTCATGGCTTTGACGAATGTGTAACATGGTCATTTCTACCTAAACACATTGCTGATTTTTTCGGTGCGAATGACAATAGCGCTCTGACCTTATCTAACCCGATCAGTAGCGATCTTGATCAAATGCGCCCCAGCATTCTACCTAATTTAATGATGGCGGCGCGGGATAACGGCCGTAAAGGATTTGAGCAAAATACATTATTTGAAATCGGCCCCATCTTTAATTCCCCGCAGCATGATGGACAAAACTGGGTCTGTACGCTTCTAAGAAGCGGTATGAAGAACGACAAACATTGGAGCGACCCAAAAGCCCATAGCGCCGTTGATTTATATCAAATCAAACAAGACGTACAGGCCGCATTATCAGCCTGCGGCGCGCCGGAAATTTTACAAGTTACACGTGATGCGCCGGGGCATTACCATCCCGGGCGCTCGGCATGCTTACGTCTGGGGAAAACTATTTTGGCCTGTTTTGGCGAGCTTCACCCCGCCGTTTTAGAAGATATGGATATTGAAATGCCCATGGTTGGCGCAGAAATTTATTTGCAAAATATCCCAACCCCACGTCAGAAAAACAGCACCGCCAAACCTTTGCTTAAAATATCTCCATTCCAACCAGTTAAGCGCGATTTTGCATTCATTCTGGATGAGGGCGTAGAGGTTGAGAACATAATCCGCGCGGTTAATTCCACCGATAAACAAATGATTTCCGGCGTGAATATCTTTGACATTTATCAAGGCAAAAATATGGAAGAGGGTAAAAAATCTGTCGCCTTCAGCGTCACCTTCCAGCCCGAACGTACACTTACCGACGCAGAAATTGAAGGATTAAGCCAGAAAATCATCAATACCATCCAGCAAAAAACCGGCGGCACGTTAAGGGGATAATATGGATGAATTAGCCTCAAAAAATAAAAACTATCAGTATTTAAAATTATTTTTATTAGCTTTAATCAGCCTGATATATTCCATATCAGAGCCTCACGCTAAAGAGGACAATACATCACAACCCTTAAGCGCAGAAAAATGCGGCGAATTGTATCAAGGCTGGGTTATGAATAGCCTGGCTGAGGATTATTGTAGTTTTGGTGGATTAGTATCCAAAACGTTAGGTCCTATAATAAAAACCTCTTGCCATCACCAATTAAATGATAGTTACAGAGATACGCTAACAGAAGATGTTCTAAAGGCTTTTGACAAAGATATTAATACAATGTCTAAGGAAGAGCTTTGTGCTGATCTATGGCCAGGTTATAAACAGGTATCGGATGAAATCTTTGCTCCTTAAAATTATTAAATTCGGGCGTTACATTATATTAAAACTACGTAACATCATTGAATTTATAGGCGATCACCCTTTTTCAACTGGATTAATGGCTGTATCAGGTATTTTGATTTCAATTATTGGCTTTAACGTGGACCGTAACGAAAATGAAAGCACATCTTATGTAATTGAAAGCATGAGCAAAAAAATTGATGCCATAGATTCAAAAATAAGTACAGATGGTAAAGATTGGCAAGTTATGAAGAAAACGTTCTTCGACATACAGGTGGGAGGGCCAATAGAGCGCGCATATGATTTGGATTTTGAACGTACGTTACGTACAGGATATGGAGATATTAAACACATTGAATGGCGTTTAAAGAATAATGATCTATTGAAAGTTTCCTATAATAGCCCGCAAAATCGTGTTTTAAAAATAAATATCGAATGGGGAGGGGATAATAACGGGAGGGAAATCGGCATTGCTGACTTTAAATTTGGTAAGACGACGTTAAAAGATATCAGAACGACTTTTGGCAGTAATGGCTTTGCGTATGCGACAAATATGATGTATGCGGATGACGATGGACTGACCACTTTTAATGCGTTTGAACTCAAATATACACCATCCATTATCATCGTCTTTAAAACGCATTTAAACTATAGTGATAATCCAGATATAAATCCCGAAGCAGCACAAAATAATACTTTGGGAGAATTAGGCCCCCATTTCAGATTAGTTGGCGTTACAATTGCCGATGAACAATATTTGGATGAGATTTGGGGCAAAGGAAAGCTATATGACCCGAATAGCAACCTTATCGTTTTGAGATAAAACTTATCCCTCCTCCGCCACCACATCTTTGCGTGATAATTTCCCGATCATAGTTTTGGGTAACGGCTCATTCCTGAACTCATAGTCTCTTGGAATCTCCATCGGCGATAAATGATCTTTCAAGAAAGATTTTAAATCATCCGCGCTCAAATCCCGCCCCTCCTTACATTTTACCCATGCTTTTACAATTTCTCCGCGTTCGGGATGTGGCAGACCGGCAACAATGCATTCTTCAACAGAAGGGTGCTGGTAAATCGCCTCCTCAACATTTCGCGGATAAACATTATATCCATTGGTGATAATCATATCCTTTAGACGGTCAACAATGTACGTGTACCCGTCTTCATCAATTGTGGCGATATCACCTGTATGTAGCCAACCATCCTGCAATGTTTTTTGCGTGTCTTTGGGTTTATTCCAATATCCCTTCATAACTTGCGGGCCTTTGATGCATAACTCGCCGCGTTCACGTTTTTCGGTGACATCTTCGCCCGTATCGGGGTTAACTAATTTGATAGATGTGCCCGGCATCACAAAACCAATCGAGCCGATGCGATTTTCCATGTAAAGCGGGCCAACATGTGTAATGGGGGAGGATTCGGTCAAACCATATCCCTCCACCACCGTACAACCCGTTTGATCTTCAAAGCGTTTTTTGACCTCCATCGGCAAAGGCGCGCCGCCGGAGATACAAAATTGAATAGATTTCAAATTGTAATTTTCGATGCCTTTGAAATTATTAATCGCATTAAAAATCGCCGGAACCGCCATCATATAATCCGGCTTTTTCTTATGAATTAATTTGATAGTATCTTCCAATTCAAAACGCGGCAGCGCGATAATTTGCAAGGCATTCCGTATAGAGAGGTTCATAACCGCCGTCATGGCAAAAACATGGAAAAACGGCAAAATTCCCAGCATACTTTCCTCGCCCGGCTTAAAGCCCTTACACCATAATGATCCCTGCTCAGCATTGGCGACGACATTTTGATGGGTCAGCATGGCGCCCTTTGGCTGTCCGGTTGTGCCGCCGGTATATTGCAACAGAGCGACATCCTCAACCGGGTCAATCTCAACATCTTTTAAGGTTCCGCCGGTTTTAATCATCTCATCATAGGATAAAATACGATCATTATATTTGACCTTGGCCAGATCCTTCTTTTTCACAAGGGGGAATAAAATATTTTTCGGGAATGGCAAAACATGGCTGAATTTTCCGACGATTAACGTGCTCAGGCGCGTATTTCGCAAACAATCCAGCGCCTTATCATACAGCAACGCCAAATCGCACGTAATCATAATGTCTGTCTCGCTATCTTCAATCAGATAGGATAGCTCCTTGACCGGATAAAGCGGATTAAAATTGACAATCGTTGCACCCGTCATCGCAATCGCATAATAACTGATCAAATAACTCGGCGTATTGGGCAGAAATAAACCAACCTTAACCCCCTTTGAAACACCCAAATCCTGTAAATGCACGGCTAAATTACAAGCCATTTGATGTAGTGTCTGCCAATCATACTTCTTCCCCAGAAAGTCAAAAGCAGGCTTATCGGGATACGTTTCCGCCGTATGTTCCAACAATAAATGCAAGGGGTGGCATGGAATATCCGAATGCCAATCTATATTTTCGGGATAGCTTTTCAGCCAAAGAGGAGTGTTCATCTTTTAAGAATAACCGAAATTTTTTAACAAATCATGTTGCGATGCACATATTTGCAAATTTAGCTGCATTCTTCAGCGAGTTAGGTTAAAAAAACCTCTTGCATTCTCTGCCCTTTATCCCTTATAACGGCGCATAACTAAATTCACATATAGAGCATTCTTTGTGCCTAAGACGGTTCAGCTCTATAGACGCACCAACAAAGGAGATAAATATGGCTGCAGAATTCACTATGCGCCAGCTACTAGAAGCTGGTATTCACTTCGGACACCACACACGTCGTTGGAATCCAAAAATGAAACCCTATATTTTCGGGGTTCGTAATAACGTACATATCATCGATTTGCAACAAACTGTGCCCATGTTGGATACAGCGCTAAACGGCTTGCGCGATATTGCTGCCAAAGGTGGCCGCGTTCTATTCGTTGGTACAAAGCGTCAGGCACAGGACAAAATCAAGAATGCCGCGCAACGTTGCGGTCAATATTACGTGAACTACCGCTGGCTTGGCGGGATGATGACCAACTGGAACACAATTTCAGGCTCTATTAAACGTTTGAAAGAACTTGATGAGTTGCTTTCACGTGATCATACTGGTTTGACCAAAAAAGAAACGCTGATGATGACACGTGAGCGTGACAAGCTGGAGCTATCCATCGGCGGGATCCGCGAAATGGGCGGCAAGCCGGATGCGGTTTTCATCATCGACACCAATAAAGAAGACATCGCGATCAAAGAATCCAACAAGCTTGGCATTCCTGTTTTTGCGGTTTTGGATACAAACTCAGACCCTGCGGGCGTTGATTTCCCGATCCCGGGTAATGATGATGCGATCCGCGCGATTGAGCTTTATTGCGATCTGGTTGTGGCGGCGGTTCTGGACGGTATGTCCAAAGAATTGTCTTCTTCAGGCGTAGACATGGGCGCAAAAGCCGATATCAAAGTAGATCTGCCCCCAGAAGCAGAAGATGAAAAAGTCTCTGTAAAGGCAAAAGAAGACGCCGTAGAAGAAGCAGAAGCGCCCAAAAAAGCGGCTCAGGCTTAATCTATCACAACGTAAAATGTCATTCCCGCGCAGGCGGGAATCTAACATCTTAAGGAGAAAAATAATGACACAGATAACAGCAAGTATGGTTAAAGACCTACGTGAAAAAACCGGCGCCGGCATGATGGATGCCAAAAAAGCATTGGTAGAAATGAATGGCGATTTAGAAGCCGCCGTGGATTACCTTCGTCAAAAAGGTATGGCAAAAGCGGATAAAAAATCATCCCGCACCGCCGCCGAAGGTTTGGTTTCCATCGCAACTGAAGGCAATAAAGGCGTTGTCATCGAAGTGAACGCAGAAACTGACTTCGTTGCCCGTAACGAAATCTTCCAAAAGTATGTCTCTGATCTAACATCACGCATTATGGCCGATAAAGTTTCAACCGGTGCTTATTCCGATCCTGAAACAGAATCCGGCAAAAAAGTGAAAGATGAATTAACTGGATTGATCGCCAAAATTGGTGAAAATATGACATTCCGCCGCGCAACTGAGTTAAATGTTTCAAACGGCGTTGTTGCCGGATATGTCCACGGAGCAGTTGTCCCAAATATGGGTAAAATTGGTGTCCTTGTGGCATTGGAATCAACAGGCGATGAGGCAAAATTACAAGAGCTTGGCAAACAGATTGCCATGCATGTTGCCGCGGCTTTCCCACAATATCTAACTTCCGAAGAAGTAGATGCCACCGAGTTGGAACGTGAGAAAAACGTGATCCGTGAGCAAGCCAAAGAAGAAGGCAAGCCAGATGACATCATTGAAAAAATGTTGGTTGGCCGTATGCGCAAATTCTACGCTGAAATCTGCTTACTTGAGCAAATTTACGTCATGGATAATGAACGTACGATTTCAAAAGTTCTAAAAGATGCCGAATCCGATGTGGGCGCGCCAATTAAACTAACCGGCTTTGCCCGTTATCAGTTAGGTGAAGGCATCGAAAAAGAAGAAACCGACTTTGCCGCCGAAGTGGCCGCAGCCGTTAACGGTTAATCTTAACATAAGAATATAAAAAAGGGCGCTGACATAGCGCCCTTTTTATTTCCCCCACGAAAAATTATACTAAAAAAATAAATATTACATAGCCGCTGTGATTTTATCTTTCATATATTGCGCCAACGCGTCAAAATTTAAATAATCCTCCCCGGCGGCATTTTTTACGATATCGTTTCCCGACATACTTGCGCCGTACGTGTCTATTTTTTCTCTCATAAACGTGAAATAGGGCGCGTCCTCTCGCTGGCTAAAATCAGTGAAAGTGTTTCCCAAATTCTTCTTAGCTGCTTGATGCAATTGCGCGGCAATCGTTATGCCCTGCGGATAAGCGGCCAAATGTCCCTGCATACATAGGGGCCATTGAAATGTTTCGCGCATAATGTGATATCCGTTTAAATCCGTTAACCCCAACGCACGTTCGGTTTCCGCCGCGATATAATCCGGCATCTCCGCAACTTTCAACGTGCCATTCATTACATCCATTTCCGTACGTCCGCGGATCACCTCTTGAATAATATAAGTTAAATCATCACATGATACCCGCTCCGGCAGACCGCCTTCAATCCATTTGGTTTGATAGATAATATTTTCCGGCGCAAAGGCCTCATGATCTTTCCCGTATGCTTGCCTCATCATAGTTGATAATTGCGCCAAGGCGGATTCTTCGCGTAAGAGAAAACGCTCCAAAGATAATGCCCGCGCTTCGTCCATTTGAAATCCGTGTATACCATGATGATTATCGGCATTTTTGCGATAAACCAAATGCCCGATCCGCTCATGAAACGCCGTTTCCGCCAATATTAAAGGGTTGGGTGAAAAGCGTATGGTCGCAATATTGCCCATACACATAGAGGGAATACCATCCAATAAGTGCGTTTCATAATGCGGATCATGTATTGGATATAACTCATTAATTAGCCGTACCAGTTCTTGCCCCTGATCGAATGAAAAGGTGGGCGGCGGGGTTGGAGGTGTACGTCCCGTCTGGGAGTCCATTATTTTATTACGTGCATTAATCGCATTATTCAAAATATTATCTAATAAAGCGCCATAATCTTTTGATGTAATGCCGGGCGTAAAATCCTGTAGATTGGCATCATAGGGCATATCTGCGCCCAAGCTATCCGCCTGTATGTTGCTAATCTCTCTCGCATTCTCAAACACACTTGTTAAATGCGACATATAAGTCGAAGAGCGATGCATCGCCATATCGCCCAAAATCGTACGTGCCAGATATCCTTGAAAGCCATATCGTTCATGCCGCCGTGCTTCTTGGGCGTGCCCCATGACAACATAACCCGTACGTCTTAGATTTTCGCGCTTTGCCAACATACCTTCCGGCACGTCTCGATATAATAAATGTTGCCGATGTAAATGTTGAATGTGATAGGGGCAGGTATCAAGATCCAAGCCATCGAAAAAATATCTAACTTCGACTGTTTTCAAATTCTTGATAGCCGTCAATAAATCCGGTTTGATATTGGATATTTCCCGCAGGGATGAAATGCTTTCGCCGCGACTTAGCATCACTAATGCATTTGGAAAACGCTGCTGAGCGCTTTCGTAATATGTCCTGAAATGTTCGGCAACCGACCCCAATAATTTGACGCGCGAGTCATGATCCATTTTTTTGCTTGTCCCTATTTTAACATTGCTTTTACGGTCCAAATATGATCTGAAGGGGCACTATAACATGTAACACTTTATCATCTTCTTAACGATATGAACAAACCGATTATTTCGAACTGGCCTTTATTCTTCGGATTAACCATGATCATGGTCGGAAACGGCCTGCAAGGTACGCTTCTTGGCGTGCGCGCCTCCATAGAGGGCTTTGATACCTTTACCACCGGTTTGATTATGTCGTTTTATTATGTCGGCTTCCTGCTTGGCTCACGCCTTAGCCCGGGCTTTATTCGTGATGTCGGGCATATCCGCGTTTTTGCCGCGCTCGCTTCGCTTGCCTCGACCACAGTTTTAATGCATGGCTTGTTTGTTGATCCCTGGTTTTGGTGTTTAATTCGCGTATTCACGGGCTTTAGCTATGCGGGATTATATATTGTCATTGAAAGCTGGCTGAATGATGCCTCGGATAATAAATCACGCGGGCGGGTCATGGCAATTTATATGGTGCTGTGTTATGTGGGGATGATTTGCGGGCAATTAATGTTGAATATTGCCGATCCTTCGCAAATGGAGCTTTTTGTCCTGACGTCTGTGCTGGTGTCTTTGGCGCTACTTCCGATTTCTTTGAGTAACCGTCCCGCCCCGCAGATCCGCGTCCCAAAAGCGATTAAAATGCGTGAATTGTTTCACCAATCCCCCTTAGGCGTTAGCGGCATGATGATTTCTGGTATGATCACCAGTATTCTCTTCAGTATCGGCCCCGTCTATAGTACCGATATCGGCTATAATACCCAGCAAATATCTTTCTTCATGGTTGCGATTGTACTCGGCGGCGTGATGTCACAGGTGCCAATCGGATGGTTATCTGATAAATTTGATCGGCGGCGCGTTATGACCGGTGTCATGTTCGCGGTATGCTGCCTGTCATTTTTTGCATATTCTTTGCCGGAAATACCGGTCTATCTGATGTACGTACTTATGTTTTTTATGGGCGGCGCATCGCTATGTATTTATTCTTTGGCGCTTTCTCATACCAATGACCATTTGGAAAAAGAACAGATTATGGGCGCCAGCGCGGCATTAATCTTAATTAACGGCGCCGGCGCATGCGTTAGCCCGCTTTTGGTCTCTTTTTTAATGGATACATTTGGCGTCTCCGCTTTCTTTATCACCATCACCATCATCAGCCTGTCTATGTTTATCTTCGCGCTTTATCGTATGAGCGCATCGAAACCTGTCCCCGCCGAAGAACAAGGCGCGTACATCCTATCCCCCCTACGTACAGGAACACCGATGGCAACATCGATGATGGAAAAACAGGACGATTCTACGCCCCCCTCATCCAATGAAAATTAACCCCCTCGCACAGAATATTTTAACGCACCGTACCTATATCGCGCTTGAATTCTTGATATTGTGCGTGCTGATACCGGCGCTTATTATTTATTATACTTGGGCGCCTTTAATGTTTCGTTTCCTATATGGCGGCGCATTGTACGCTTTTATTATATTGAAATTAACAGATGGACGCCGATTTAAAACACTTTGGAACTGGCAGGCGGTCTCATGGAATAATTTAAAACCGATTTTAATACGCCTTGGCTTTGCCTGCATCGGCATGGTTATGTTTTTAATATGGTATGATCCTGACCGTTTATTCAGTTTACTTTATGAGCGTCCTTCCTTTGTTCCTGTCTTGTTAGTTGCCTACCCTATCCTGTCTGCATTTCCGCAAGAATTGGTATTTTGCACGTTTTTCTTTGCCCGTTATCACATCTTCTTCAAGACAGAAAAACGCCTTATTGTAGCCAGCGCTATAGTTTTTGCCTATGCGCACATTCTCTACATTAACCCCGTTGCGCCCGCCTTAAGCTTGCTTGGCGGATTAGTATTCGCTATGACGTACGCCAAAACCAAATCTTTGGCACTGGTTACAATTGAACATGGATTATACGGAAATGCTCTTTTCCTAATCGGCTTGGGATGGTATTTCTATAGCGGTGCCGTACTTCAAACAGGATAGGAGATTTTATGAACCTGACAGACGCAAAAGAAGCCATCTATATATCTCTACAAAATGATAATGAGGATATAGATCATCATATCAAGAATCTGAAACTTGCCATGAAGGAAGAGGGTGTCACGGAGATGACCTTTGAGCCGGCTAAACTTGTGCAGAATAACCGCGCAGGTCGCAAAATGATGCAATCATATTTTAAGAAGCGCGGGATTAAAATTTCTTTTGCTGAATAAGCCCGCTCAGCTTACATCAAATAATCGCAAGAAAAATTACAAAAAATTTAAGTTCTAAGGGAACTTTTATACATACAAAACTATTGGCAAAATATGAGCGATATCACTATCAAAGAAGTTAGCGGAACATCCGGATCGAAATTTCGGCGCAGACATACCGATTCGAACAACAATTTTAAGCGCTGGTACAATCAAGATACCGCAAACGATCACGAGGAAGATACCACAAAAGCCGCGCGCAGAATGTTAATGGAAGATAGCCTGAAAAATATGGAGGATATCCTTCTCTTGGCTGAAACTGAATTTGATTCGAAACTTCAACAAACTGCCCCCTCAAATATATATAAAGACACGCCGTTGAAAATCTCTGATTTGCCGCTGGAAGTACGCCAATATCATTTCGATTTCATGAAGCACCCCGTGAATTAAAGACCTGCTCTTCTTTATCCACCGCTTAAAATTTTCTTTCGATCATTTCGCGTTTGCCTTTCATTGCTTCATCGGGTATTTGTTTAAGGGATGAGCGCAGAGCAACCACCAAAAAGACAATTCTTCGATCCTGTCCTGGATCAAATCGACCGTATTGGCCGGGCAGCCATACGTTTTTTAAGTGCTGTCGGCAGATTATTCGAATTTATGGCGCTCTCGGTTTTAAACGTATTCACCCCGCCCTATTTCGGGAAAAACATTTTAAACCAGATGGTCAATATCGGTTATTATTCTCTGCCTGTGGTTGGTTTGACCGCATTATTTACAGGCATGGTTTTGGCGTTGCAATCATATACCGGATTTACCCGTTTTAATGCCGAAAGCGCAATTGCGGGCGTGGTCGTTTTATCAATGACACGGGAACTTGCACCGGTTTTGGCGGGTTTAATGGTTGCGGGGCGCGTGGGCGCGTCCATTGCGGCAGAAATTGCGACGATGCGCGTGACTGAACAAATTGACGCGCTTTCAACTTTATCCGTTAACCCCTATAAATATTTGATTGCCCCGCGTATTCTGGCGGGAACGCTTATGTTACCGTGTCTGGTTTTTGTCGGTGATATTATCGGTGTCTTTGGCGGTTATGTCGTTGCGGTCTATTCACTTGGTTTTTCCCCTGGCTCATATTTGACCCAGACTTGGGACGTTGTTGAAAATATGGATGTGATTTCCGGTCTCGTTAAAGCCTCGGTTTTTGGATTAATTGTTTCTTTAATGGGGTGTTATCACGGTTATAATTCCGGACGCGGCGCGCAAGGTGTGGGCACGGCCACGACGAATGCGGTTGTTTCGGCATCCATTCTAATTTTGGTGATGAATTACGCCCTCACCCAGATTTTCTTCTCTTAATCTATATATCCACACATACGTACAGCAGATTTATGCTATCACCTAAACATAATCCCGGCCAAAGCCGGGATCTGATCATCTGTTCATAACTCCCGATTTATAACGGGATAATAAGTTATTTTATATTTAACTTAAAAGGGGATTTCATCCTCAAAATCATCCATAGGGGCGGGGGCGGCATTTCCAGCGGATGCTTGTTGTTGCTGCTGTCCGCCGCCATAATTCTGGTTGGAATTATTATTATTGCTGTTCTGATAACCGCCGCCGCTATTATCATTGCGACCGTCCAAAAATGTCAATTCGCCTTTAAAGGGACGTATAACAACTTCGGTTGAATACTTATCTTGTCCGTTATTATCCTGCCATTTGCGGGTTTCCAATTGACCTTCGATATAAACCTTGGATCCTTTTTTCAAATATTGCTCGCATAAATTCGCCAAAGGTTCGGTGAAAATCACGACGCGATGCCATTGGGTATTTTCTTTTCTCTCACCGGTATTACGGTCTTTCCAGCTTTCAGAAGTCGCAATCGATAAATTGGCAATCTTACTACCCTGCTGGGTGGTGCGAATTTCGGGGTCCGCCCCCAAATTTCCAACTAATATAACTTTATTAACACTGCCAGCCATGCTTTCATCTCCGTATTTTTATGTGGTATAAGCTCACTATAGACAGATTCGGACACAGATAAATGAAAAATTACGAATAATCCACTTATAAATCTGAGAAAATTAAATAAACCATCAAGGTTAAAACCAAGACCCCATAAATAAGGCGCAACGCTTTCTCTGGGATGATACTTGCAACCTTTGCCCCAAAAGCACCCGCAAGTAATGCGGCCGGTACCATCACAGTCAATAATTCAAATGATAGTAATCCCAAATATAAAAACGTTAATGCTGCCGCCCCTAAACTAATGGCACTAATGACATTGGCGAGCGCTAAAACCGTTTTCATATCAATTTTGAAAATTAGGGTTAATCCCAAAATGATTAAAATACCACTTCCCGCCCCAGATAATCCGTCATATAAGCCAATAGCCAACCCCAGCAACACGGCATAAAATTGCCAATGATTTTCTAGGTCTTTTTTTGTTTCTAATTTTTCCGGCACGTTATTATATATCTTCATAAATGTATAAATTAAACCGCAGCCGCAGATAAATATAATCATCCATTTTAAAATATGATCCGGCAAAAAATATAAAATATTCCCTCCTATGAACGCGCCAATAACTAGAGTTGGGGCCATCCATAAGGCAATTGATTTATATTGGGAAAAACTAAGTTGTTTTTCCTGTTTTCGATAAAACCAAAGGAACGTAAAGTTAGCAAACACAGCCGCACCAATGTCATTAGCTACTGCTTTGTTTGCTTCTATGCCTGCCGCAAGTAAGGCCGGTTGAATAAAAAAACTGCCCCCGCCGAACATCGTACCGAACGTTTCGCCTAGAACCGTGGCAAAAAATATGTAGAGTAAACCAAGAAAATCGTATTCCATACAGTTACTCTATGATAATTAAGTAGAAAAAAACATAAAATATTTTATGAAAAAATTACTCATCGCCACACATAATTCGGGAAAAGTTAGTGAATTTCGCGAAATTCTTGCCCCCAGAGGTATTGACGTTGTCTCCGCGGCGGATTTTAATTTGGCTGAACCTGTGGAAGACGGCGCTACATTTTCTGAAAATGCGCTTATTAAAGCGCGCGCCGCTTGTGCTGCGACCGACCTTCCCGCTTTATCGGATGATAGCGGGTTATGCGTAAATGCGTTAAATGGTGATCCGGGGATTTATTCGGCGCGTTGGGCAGTGACTGAAAACGGCGAAAAAGACATGTCATTAGCTATGAACAGAGTCCATGACAAATTGAAAGAGCATCAAGATAAAAGCGCCTTCTTTATTGCCGTTCTTGCTTTTGTCAAACCAAATGGCGATGAAGCGCTTTATGAGGGACGATGTGACGGTAATGTTGTGTGGCCACCACGCGGCACGGGCGGGCATGGCTATGATCCTATTTTCTCGCCCGATGGCTATTCCGCAACATTTGCGGAAATGAAAGACGGCGAGAAAAACGAACTTTCCCACCGCGGGCGCGCCATCAATCATTTTCTAAACGCCCTAAACAACAATATTAACTAGGGACAGTCACTTTATTAACCGGGGACAGTCACTCAATAAAAAAGTGACTGTCCCCAGAATGTTGGAGCTTATTATGTTTGGACTTTATATCCATTGGCCATATTGCCTGTCTAAATGTCCGTATTGTGACTTTAATTCTCATGTGTCGAATACAATCAGCCATGAAAACTGGCGCAGGGCATATGCTAAAGAAATCAGCCACATCGCAGAATTCACGCCGGATCATCTGGTAACATCCATCTATTTTGGCGGGGGCACGCCGTCCCTTATGGAGCCCAAGAGCATTGCTTTTATTCTTGATACCATTCAATCAAAATGGCGCATGGCGAATGATGTCGAGATCACATTAGAGGCCAATCCCACCTCCATTGAACGTCAAAAATTTGAAGATTTTAAAGAGGCAGGCATTAATCGTGTCTCCGTCGGCGTACAGGCGTTAAATGATAAAGATTTGAAATTTTTAGGGCGTCAACACAGCGCCGCCGATGCCAAAGCCGCATTGGAAATAGCCTATAACACTTTTGCACGTGTGAATTTTGATTTGATCTATGCGCGGCCCGGCCAAACTGAGACGGAATGGGAATTCGAGTTAAAACAAGCTTTAGAACTGGCAAAAGCCGGACATCTCTCCCTGTATCAACTTACCATTGAGCGCGGTACAGCCTTTGAGACAATGTATCAACGTAAGGAATTTACCCTGCCCGATGAAGATTTGGGCGGCGCTCTATATGAGATGACGGGTGACATCGCGGCCAGTTACGATCTCCATAATTACGAGATTTCAAACTATGCCCGCTTGGGGGAGGAATCACAGCACAATTTAACCTATTGGCGCTATGGTGATTATGCGGGGATTGGGCCAGGAGCGCATGGACGCCTTACGATTAATGATCAAAAATTTGCTACACGTACACATCGCGCGCCGCAAATCTGGCTAGATAATGTTGAAAAAAAGGGACATGGCTATCATGATTTTACAAAAGTGAGCCAAAATGAACGCCTGTTGGAATGTTTATTAATGGGGCTACGCACCGCTGAGGGGATAAAGATAGAGAAATTAAAACAAGAGGGCGGCGCGGATTGGATGAGCATTTTAAATAAAAAAAAGCTGGAAGAATTACAAAGTTCAGGATATATCTCTCTGTCTACTCAGCATTTTCGCGTCTCATCAGCAGGCCGTCAGCGATTAAATAGAATATTACAGGATATACTGGATTAAAGGATGACCAGAACGGATGCAAGCCGCCAGGCTTTTTATAGTATTATTATGTCACTCAGTGGTTTTTTACTGTTTAGCATTGCCGATACATGCGTCAAATATTTGGGCATACAAGGTTATCATACACATATTATCCAAGCCTATGCCAGTGGCATTGCTACTTTATTGTGTGTGGCATATATCCTAATTCATAAAAAAACATTTCGTGCATTTAAACCTCGTAAAAGCTGGCGCTTACATATCATCCGCTCTTTCACATTGGTGATTGCGATTTACTTTCTGATTGAATCTCTTCGATTATTGGGAATGGCGGAATTTTACTCAATCGCCTTTTTAATTCCATTTTTGGTAACCATTGGCAGCGCGATCTTCTTTCGCGAAGATGTCGGTTTATGGCGATGGGTCGCTATTTTTGGCGGGCTTATCGGGGTCTTGATTGCCGTGTCCGGTCAATTAAGCGATGTTGAAAATATTTCCGGCATCGGCATGATATACGCATTTTTAATGGTCATTGGCCTGACAATCAGCTATCTGATCATCCGGAAAATGGGGCCCGGTGAATATGCACCGATTTTTCCGTTTTATGCGCAGATCGGCATATTAATTGCCAATATCATCTTAATTATTATTTATAAAACGCCGCTTCCCGTTATTCCCCTCACTGAATTGCCGATTTGGCTGTTATATGGGGGCAGCTTATTTTGCGCCGTATTATTGGTCTCAAGCGCATTTGCCAATGCGCCGATTGTGGCGGTACCGGCATGTTTTCAATATACGCAAATTATTTGGGGCGTGTTGTTTGGCTATTTGTTTTTTACCGAAATGCCGCAATTTAATACCATTATTGGCTTAAGCGTTATCACGGCATCGGGATTATTTATGGTATGGCGGGAATATATCGCGGCCAAAACCAAAAAAGTAACGGTGCAAATCCCGCCTCAATCATTGTAAACGCGTCCCTGCGGCGGTTTCGCAGCCTGTGGCGCAGGCAAAGTGGACACGTACACCTCGCTTGAGCTCTGTGTTATTCCTTGCCCAATTTGATTGGGGATGGTTCCAACTTTTTTATCCTCGCTGCGTTTATACACATAAATGCCTAAAACGGATAACCCCACGCTCCAAATCAACCCCAATGATCCGAATGCCTCCATAACCACAGATGCATTGGCGGGGTCATCAACAATAATCCATGCCAATGCCAACATTTGTGCGGCCCATGTAAGCGCCATCAAATAACCAAATGTCGGGCGCATACGCCGTACGTAGGGATCATCAGATGCAATCTCAGCACGTAAAGATTGATTAATTTCCGATATCTGCGCACGATATTCTTCCGATTTTAACAAAGCCAGTTGTTCGGTATGGCGGTTTAATTCCGCCATATCTTCTTTTGATATATCTCCGCGTGATAATGCCTCATTTAAATCCGAAAGCGCTTTTCCTGCACTTTTTATAAGCGGGTTATTCGCACCGGATAACGCTTCTGAGAAAATATTAATTAAAACCGGCAAGCCGATCTGAGCAAGTAATGCCGACATCTTCAAACTCCATTCATTAACTAGGGACAGTCACTTTTATTCTGGGGACAGTCACTTTATTGATAAAAGTGACTGTCCCCCGTTAAGGACTACGCAAGGCAGTAAAAAATATGCCGGCCCATAACTGTTACGGGCGCGGCCTTTTTCGCCCAATAGGGCAATATTCCAACCGCATGATAATGATCGGCGCCGCAAGTGATATCTTCCATATCCGCATAAATCGCCCGCCGCGCAATATTAAGAGCAGTGGCAAAATACGGATCATCATCACCCACATTTAATAATTGTTTAAAATTCGGATCGTTACGATTCCAGCATGAAAATTGATAAGGCTTCTGGCAAATTTGAATAATGCTATTACCCCACCAAAATCCACCTTTTTCCTGTGCTACGGCGAGGCGATTTAGAATAACACATGCCACCGCCTGCATCCCCGCGCTACCCTCGCCGCGCGCCTCCCCCCAGATGGTTCGCGCCAATGTATCAACTTCTATCTCACGGTAAAGCGCATGATTTTTTGCATCTTTTTCCACCATAGTCGGTGCCGTATTATTTGGAATTAATTTTTTCATATTTACCCTTTCATGTTTAGTAAATGTGCCTCTATGCGGCGCACGCTCTCGGCTGTGGCAGAGGAGGTTGCCTCCAGTCGTGCCAGACGTTCATGGACATTTTTATGGTTTTCCAACCGCCGCTCCATCTCGCGCACGCGGCTATTCAGGCCGGAAAACCCCCAAATAAATCCCACGCCATGCACAACAAAAAAGCCGATAAACGGCCAATAAGTAACAAATAAATCTTTCATAATTTAAACCTTAAAATCTGTACGTGCCTGTATATGACGTCCCCGCCCTGTCCAAACCTGCCGCCCAATCGACGGTGATGAACCGATGCGCATCGGTTGCACTGACAATGCGCCTGCCACCGCATCCAGACAATCATCATGGCCACCGCTTTTTCCCGGACGCCATTCGGATAGCTCGGTGGCGAATGGCGTTGTCATGACCTGTTTATGAACGTGCAACCTGCCCGCCGCCATGACCACATCGAACGCCTCTAAAATACGAATATCTTTTGGCCTGCGTGATGAAACCTCGATTACGCTGCAAGGCACATTTTGTTTTGATAACTCGGCGCGTAAAATGCCCGGTAAAAACCGTCCAATTCCGTTAATTTCCAATGATACTTGTGGCACCATATAACGCTTTAAAATTTCCGCCACGCGCCGGCATTGCACTGCCGCCATATCTTGCGTGGGATCTTTTGGCGCGGGCAATACCTCCACAACCTGCAGCCAGTAATGGCTTTTGTCATCCAAATAACATATCGCCAAAACACTGCGGTCACCGCCATTTAAACCAAAGGCAGGGTCCCACCACGCCGCCGCAGAGATCATTTTAATATTATTAATCTCCAAACGATTTAGTTCCTTCACATAGGAAAAATCCCCATCATAAATGCTCACTAAACTCGCATCCAAACGCCCATTGGCAATATTGGTTGGGCGTAGCATCATCTGTGAGGCAAATTTATTGGGCCCCGTCGATATTTCCATCTCCGCAATATCCCGTGCAGAATAACGCTCCGGCCATACACTTTCCCCTTTTTTATTAAGAATGGGGATAACTAAACGCTCATAGCCACTTAAAAATGCGCGCTCATCCTCATGGTCGGCGGCAATGTCCTCGCTGTAAATCGAATGATATGTATGCGGCGTACCGGCATATATCATCAACCCCTTCGGGACCAAAATAAAATCGGCTTCAATCAGCCTTTCACGCAAATCGGCGCGTTTTTCAGTGCTATCACATGTATTGGGAACCTCGACATCATCGCAAATGATAATATCGGCGCGGCATCCCGTCATATTCCCGCTAATCCCGCGTGCCAAAACGGACGGATCGCGCAATTCCAGCTCCCGCACCACCGTAAAACGGTCAATCCCCCATTGATCCGCATGGGGCGGCTTTAGGTGTCCCGTATAAGGATGTTTTTCAATAATACGCTTAATGTTACGTACCATTTTACCCGCCAGAATTTCATCCGCCGAGATCACTAAAATCCGTAAATTCGGTTCACAAAAAATACGCCAAGCCGCATATAGCCCGATCATCGTTGATTTGCCCGATGCCCGAAACGCCATTAATAATAACCGCTTCATATTTTTATATTTATGGTCTTCCAACCATGACGCTATCTGAAAATGAAGATCGGGAGTTTTTTGCTTTTGAAAATTATTCCACGCAGCGACGAAAAGTTTAAAACTAATCATCTCTTTCATGTTGTCTTTTCCTGTAATCTTTTATCTCAAGAAGCGCATTTTGCGTGATTTGCTTAATCTCTGAAAGCTTGCCATTCTCTTTTCCCTCTGGGGGGGCATAATCATTTAATTTTTTGATTTGGCATTCATGATGGTTCCATATTTCTTTTACCAATTTATATTGCTGACTTTTTTCTTTAAATGCCTGCTCATCCCAATCACTTAATATAGCCTGCTTATAATCGGCCCACGTTTGATCGCGCGCGCGGATTAACTCTGATTTCATCTTATTTTTATCTGTAAAGTGGGATGCGTCTGACATAAGCTTTGAAATATTATTTAATAAAATAAAACGGCGATATTTTCGGCTTAAAACTTGCCGATAATCCACCATGATCCGCCATCGGAGACCACGGTGATAGCGTTATATTGGCTATTTAGCGGTTGTCCATATCCATCCGGCCCGCTGCCTCCTTGTTCGGTGATGGTAATCACATTGGATGACACATCGGTTTTTTTCAGGGTAACCGTGCGGCCCACCGCTTCGGGGGCATCGGCGGGCGGCAGGCGCGCTTCCAATGCCCCGCCAAAGCTCGACAATAAATACGTATCCACCGCCAGATCCACATCATATAATCCGGATCCATCAAAGAAACGCGTATTCCCCGGCGCGCGGTTGGATGATGTTACAAACCATTCCGCGCCATTGGATAACATGGTCACGAAATCATTCTCCGCCCCCAAATAATAATGGCGCCCATCGGGGCCATTACCACCATCTTCTGTAATTGTAATCAGATTTGACGAGGAATCAGTTTTCTTCACACTCATCTCCACCCCGACGGCATCCCCCGCATGGGGAAGCTCCACCTCTAACGCCCCGCCAAAAGATGACACTAAATGAACCGAATGTGACGTATCCAGACTGATACTACCACTCGCATCAATATATTCGGTATCGTATCGTTGCAATGTTACCGTCATATCATTGGCAATACTGCGCTGGAATTTGTTTTTATAGGGAAAACCCGCATTATACGCGCTATATTCGCCGCCCGATAAATCATAAATCGCCGCCCCGTTTGAGGCGGATAACAAATTATAAATCGCCGTTTCAATCGATCCATCATCCAGACGCACATTCGGCACTTCATTGGTGGATTCCGCGTACGGATTAATCAATAACGTTTTATTCGATCCCGCCCCCAACCAGAAACAGGCCTGCGCGGTGGTTCCATTTACATTGGCTTCACAATCCAAAAACGAATTATTAAAGCTGCCTTCTTCTACATAAAATCCCGCGCCCGATGTGGTTGCGCCCAATGAATAGGCACGGCACGCATGAAATTTATTTGCATTGGGCGTATCCCCGCCGCCGCTGCGATAAAGATGAAATCCATGCACAAACGGCTGCGCCGCCAAAACACGATCAAAATTATTCCAATAACATGGTTGATGCGCCGCCGTTGATCCCGATCCGTCCAGTTGCACCGCAATCTGCGCCTGCCAGATAGTAATATCGGAAATACTGTTTTGCACACAGGGACGATCCTTCCCGGATAATTTTAACCCTACATTGCCTTGCTCAATTCGAAACAGAGACAATGTGACATAGTCACCGACCACCTCTATGATATTGAAAAGACTAGACGATCCTCGCAGAATACTCATTTGACCCGCCCCGATCAGGGTCTTATTCGCCGCAACTTGAATGGTCGATGTGGTTAAATACACCCCATTAGGAATAAAAACCGCATCATGCGCCGCCAACGCATTTTGAATGGCAATCGTATCATCCTGAATACCATCCCCGACCGCGCCAAAATCTTTCACGGACACCATATCCGCCAGCTTATCCTGAATTGCGCGCTCGCCCGCCCCTGTGCCGCTCGCTGTGAAAGTCGCGCCCGGTGTTGCTCCGCTTAAATCCAGCGCCACCGGATTACCATTTCCATCAAACCCCAGCCCTTTATATCTGCGGTTTATTAAATCCGGCAATACTTTTTGACCTGCTATATCCGTGTCAGGAAAACGCAGCGCCGTGTCATTTTCGCGGCCAATTTGTTGAATCGAGGCGACCATATAATCCAGCTCGGTATTAATCGCATCGGCGGAAAAATCACCGCCTTCCAAAAAATCCGTCATCCGCTCAATTTTCAGCACGCGCTCTAACGTTAAAACCGTATCCATCACCGGCGAACTATCAAACGTCACGGAGCCGCCCACGCTTTCCCCCGCACCCGTAATCGTAAAGCCGCTCACCTGCTCCGCCCCGTTTAATTTAACGCACAAATCCTCGCTGGCGAAAATCGGAAACGGAAAACTGAATGAATCCTGCGTTCCGTTACAGACGTAAGAAATCAACGGCGCCACGGCCGGTATTTTAATGTGTGATGTCATGATTTTTCTTGTATTTTAGTTAAGCACTAATTATTTATATCTTATGAATAATGAAAAAAAAATAGTCGGCTCTGTTGCTGCTGCTTGGCTTCTTACTACATTTATGTTGGCTTCCGACTATCCTACATGGCCATTTGATAACGCGCTGGATATCATTCCTGGCTATACTGAAAAAATGGAAAGTGTTATAATAGAGGGAGATTATCCCTACATTGAACATAGATCACAAGTGTCGTTAAACAGAATGGCATTTAATATTGGAGCAAGAGCTTATGGAACAGGTCTTCTTGATATTACTGATCATGTCTCTAATGAAGAGCTTTTGTTAGATTAAAACCTCACCGCCCGCGCCAAATTCTGCCGCTCCTGCAACTGCGTGGCCTGAAGGATATTTAAACTTCTCTGCTCCGCCAAACCTTGTGACAGCGCCGCACTGCTGAGCTGAGCCAGACGTTGTCTTTGCGCCAATTCTTCCTCGCTTTCATCAAACAGCCCCAGTAAGACCGCCTCCGCCGAGCCGCCCGCACTGCTGATGCCGCTCCCGCCAAAGCTGGCGCGTTGTTTGGCGACCGCACTGCGCAGCGCGCGCTGACGGCGTTCTTCCGCGCTTTGCGTTTCGGCTTGTTGCTGTTGCAAACGCAATGCCGCTTGCTGCGCCGCTTGCTGCTGCTGTAACCCTTGCTGTTGCTGTAATTGCTGTAGTGCCAAAGTTTGCTCGGCCTGCAGGTTGCTACTCGCGCGGCGTGTATCCTGCCCGCCAAAGTCCTGCACCGTATCAACAAAATTATCAATCGTATTTAACGTCGATGTAATGCCGCCAATCAAACTTGCGGCTGATGTAATCGCTCCCATAATATCTTCCTTTAATCGTTCACTTTTAATTCTGTTGTCACGCTCAGCAATGTAAACGGCAGGGGCGCATCCTGCTCTATACTCCAGAGCGGTTTTTCACCGTCCGGTTGCCAGCCGAAGGCGCGCACGCGCACATTGCCGCTGATGGTGGGCGGCGGGTCGTCCAAAACATCACTGCCGAATTGATGAAGAATTGCATCATCATAACCGCGCCCGACATTCAGCCGCAGGCTCTGCGTATTTTCCACGCGGTAAATCGCCTCCACAAGCCGCACACTGCGCCCGCCGCCGGCATTTCCGACCGAACTTGGCGGCAGGGGGGTAATTTTATGCGTAAACGGCAAGCCGATTTGCACCACTTTTGCCCCCGAAGACAGGGTCACTGACCCGGAAAGAACCGTGACCGGATCGTGAATGAGTCCATCCGCCAAAACCGAGACAACCCGCCCCTCTAAATGATCCAATCCCGACCAGACCGTTACATTACTTGCCGATACCCCGCTTAAGGCGGAATCCAGATAAAGCGTATCGTCAAATTCTTCGATCATATAAGTCCCGTCTCTCAAAATCAGCAGATATACACTCTCCCCGACCACGGCCACCGATTGCACGGCACCGTCGGTTTGATGCAGCGTCCAAGCCGCCACTTGTTCGGCGCGATACACCGTTAAGGTGGCAAATTGCCCGTCTTCCCGCACCAGAAATAGCAATCGGCGCGTTTGATCAAAATCCTGATCGATCGGCGCTTGAATGATATGCCGCGATAAGAGCGCAAGGTCAGTCGCCTGATAGGCTTGCTCCAAATCCGTATAAAGAAACTCGCGTATTTCCTGCCTGTTTCGCGCCACAAACAATGTCGCTCCATCGACGTTCACGGGCGGAATATAGCGTCCCGTCACCGATCCGACCCGTGTTTGACGGTTTAATTGCACCGATGTCGGGGTCAATGGCACGCCCGTCACCATCCATTCCGCGCCGGATGTAAAAACCTGTAAATGCCGCCCTGAAAACAGACCGCGAATGGCATTGACCTGATCGGATAATATCGCAAATTCAATCGCCTCATCATCCAATCCTTCCCCCAGATTAAAATTAAACAGATCCCCGCTTTTTGAAAACCATAGCCGGTTCGGCAAATCACGTGACCCGCCAATGACCAACCTATCCTGATGGAATGCCACTCTGACCGGATATCCGCGATAGGCGCTAAAGGCCTGCTCTGTCCAATCTATTGTCGGGTTGGTATCGGGCAAATCCTCAATCAATATGATACTGGCCACAGTTGGCGAAGCAACATCACTAATTGTGCCTTCTTTTCCGGCGATACGCAGACGTGCGCCTTCTTGCAATTCATCAAAAATTGGCGCAGACGCCGTGACTGTTATGGTGCCGCTGACAGCGGAGGGCGTTAAACTCACCCCGCTATTTTCGAACTTGAAATAAGGCTGGTATCGCTTACCGTCCTGCTCATAATATGACCATTCGCTTAAATCCCAGCCCGCAATGGTGCGCGTAAGCTTTTGCGGCGGATAATCAGGATGCGTCATCAACAACGTATCCGCCGATTGCGTCCATACCACCTGGTTTGTGTCACTCGCCCGCCATGGTGCGCTTAACGTTGCCTCCAGGCTACCTTCAAAATAGATATCAATCTGTTCATCGGACAATACCAGCAAATAAGCTTGTTCCGTATTAAATTCAAATGCAATCAAGCGTCCCGTGCTCGGCACGCTATCGACGTAGCGCAGACCTGCACGCCGCGTGACCCCGCCCGTTGGAAAAATAAATAGATTTTGTAAATCCAGCGCGCCATTGGCATAGGCATTTAAATCCCCGCGCCCAAGCAGATCACGGCTGACCGCTCCCGCTGTAAATGTGGTTTTGATATCTCTGATTCGTGTCATATTTTTCTACTTTTTTGGAACTAATTAAAAGGTGAGTGGTTGGCAATTTTTATAAAGGAGACAGATATGCAAAATAAAATATTAGTATTTACAGTCTTTGGATTACTACTTCTTCCCCTTGCGGCATGCGGATCATCTAAGGGTGATCGCGCCCTTAGCGGCGGCGCAATCGGCGCAGGAGCCGGAGCAGTGGGCGCAGCCGCAACAGATAGCAATGTAGGCGGCGGCGCTGTGCTTGGCGGTATAGTGGGCGCCGGTGTCGGCGCAGTCACAGACGAAGATGATATCGATCTTGATAATTAATCAGCCGCCAAAATAATACAAAAGCCCGTTTCATAATAAGCGGGCTTTTCTTTATAATAATGTTGGCGTAAACTCTAAATTATGGCTTGGATTTTACAATTTGGCATTATAGTTTTTTTACTTGGCATGGTGTGGTCCCTCTATGTCAGCTTCAAAGTGTCGTCTGTTGCCGCTATTGGTAACTTTTTATTCTGGCCATTTCCTTATTTGTACTGTGTTTACAAAGATTTTGAGAGAGTAAAATACTCTTTTTTTGTGTTAATCGCTGGCGTCATATTAATTTGCATTGGTATCTATTACAGCCCTGCTATTCAACACACTTTCACCCAAACCTTCGATTATATGGGTACATCTACTTATATCCCCTAACGACGAATATCGGTCAGGGGGAAATTCTCAATCCGGCTGGGACTGTCTTGCTGCGCATCAATTTGTCGTGCTTGCTCATACTCTTTCTCTGCTAAGCGAAATAAGGCCTCGGCGCGCGAAGTGTTTTCCGTGACCGGAATACAAAACTCCGCCGCCAATCGGGAGACCAATGCTTGCGTGAAATAAGGCGGAAACCCGCTTTCATCAACATTGGCGATATAATTCAACGTCACAGCAGATGCATTGGTATGCAGCGCCCCGCTCGATATGCGAAAATTCACCCCGCGCGATTTTGTATTTGATCCTGCTGATAACGCCCGCAAAAAATCGTTGGGCAATCCGAACGCATAAGCATAATCGGCAATTGGCGGGCTGACGAGCTGAGTTAATTGCGCCTGCATTGTGGCAAAGCTCCATCCATAGCTAGAGAGCAAAGCATCCTTTACGGATTCATATAGCGTTTCCGAAATTTCCGCTTCCGCCGTGCCATCACTAAAGGATGTAATCGGCAAAGCCCCAATCCGCACTAAAGCGCGGGAGCATAAGGTAATATTATTCATGATATGATTCCTGTTGTTATAATATAAACGTCATCCCTGTGCAGGCAGGGATCTTAAACATAAAAAAACCGCCTCATCGGGCGGTTCTCTAATAAGGATAATTTAGTTGCTTATAATTGAGAAGCCGGTCCTTCTGGTTGTATAGTGAGCTCTTCTCCTTCGTTTGTCTCCTGACTTTCTAAAGTGGCTCGACATAAAGATTGTAAGCCATTTCCTATACCTGCACCTAAAGCTCCGCCAAATACAACCGCCAAAACAAGTTCACTGCCAAGAGCAACGTCACCCGTCTTTAATATAGATCCCCCTACCAAACTAGTGACACCGGAAACACCACCTAATAGGCACCCTAAACGGGTTCCTCTAATTGCCATTTCTTCCATAAGGCCTTGTTTTAATCCTGAAACAGCTTGCTTAAAAATACCTTTCATAACTCATACTCCTCTACGCATTTTTCTTTATATACATAAAAAAAATAATTTTACTCTTAAAATGCAATATAAATTATAAAATTACCAAGATTAGCTTATTATTATAGAGTTATGTCGCATTCCGCGTTCTTATGATTCTGTTCAGCACATGCGGACACCAAAGCCACGCGCTGCGGTGCCACGGCATAAACTGTGCCGATTTTTGAACCGGGCGGCAGATGATCCGCATCTGTATATTCCACGTTTGTAAGCCCGTTATATCCCTCGCTACGCCCTGAAATGATAGCGGGATATTTTACGTCGCCGCGTTCAACGGTAACGTTTGTTCCTGCCTCTACTATTTGTCCGGCAACCTCAAATGATGTGGTTAAATTAGGTTTATTATTCATTTTAAATCACACGCCTTATTACTTTTTTTACTTAATAATCATCATGACATTTTTTGTCAAAATTAAAAACAACTTCCCCGTATAATTTCATACGGGGAAGCGTCTTTCATCAATACAGATGGCACATCCTGCTTTTATGGTGAGACAAGGGAGGAGACCGAGAGAACTCTCGAAAAGCAGGCGCTTATATAATTTAGCTATAAGCGGCAACGGTGATTACACCGCCGCTATTACCCGCAACGCTATAGAATGTGGTGGCGGGCGTGCCATCTGTATCGATATTCGCAATAACCAAATCACCAACGCGCAACATGTCGCTGGCGTTATTAAAATAACCCCCGCCGGTCACTGCCGCATCAATTGTGGTATAATGCCACAGCGTAAAATTATTCGCATAGGCAAGGACACTTAGGTCCGAAGTTTTAAAAGTCATAATCTTATTTCCTTCATTATAAATGTTATGGGGAGAAGAATTTCAAACTCTCAAAATGAATTTCCACATTGAGAGTCTGAAATCTTAGAAAGGTGAGGACCTCTTAATCCGGTGTTTCATCACAATTAATCGTGACAATCCCTGCCTCATCAATCAGGGCACTGCCTTGGCTCATCATATTATTGACAAAGAAAGACGCGCGGTCACCATGCCATGTAATATCGGTTTGGACATCCGATCCGCTCGCATGGCCAATCGCAGTTTTGTGATAGAAATAACAAGAACGAATATCATTCCCATCTACAGGCAGGCCGCTATGCGGGATCCAGATCGTCCCCAGCCACATTTTCGCTTGAGTGATTGAACTGAATGGCAATTGATCTGCGCCGATATAATCCGCATTGGTGAATTCATCTATTTTCAACAATTCAGACCACTGCTTCCAACCGACAACCGCAAAACGCCCGCCATCATCCGGCACGTCATTCTCGCCGAATGTCTCAAACGCTTCTAACGCTTTATCCAATGTTAAACCAACATTACCGTCGCTGATCACATGATCATCGGCCGCGGCCAGGGCATTAATGATCATCTCATCCGTTTTACGTCCCAACGCATTCGCGCCCGCCGCCGCAATAACCTGACGCTCATCGATATTGATTTTTAATTCATCAAGACGATCAACCCAATCGCCTGCATAGTAATCTTCCAGCGCGACAGAAACACTGGAATGATCCAAATTCATCACCGGCACCATGCCATGTGTTGATTTGGTCGATGCTGTGCCGCTTCCCACTTTCTGAAACACCGCTTCGGCGCCGTTAATATTATTGATGGTGCGCACTGTATTACGCAACTTTGACCCTTGACGTTGGTAAGCCTCATGCACTTCGCGTTCAAAATGCTTAATAAAGGCCTGATCTATAGATGTAGACATGGTAAATACCTCATATTGTTAAATGTTAATGATATTGATGGGGTGGGTTGGCGTTTCATAACGACCCATGATAGCCCACGGACGGGTCAATGACCCGTTTACCGCAGACGCAATTCTGGTGTGTATGATTTTATATTAGGATAATATTCCTATAAAAGCAAGCTTTTTTTATTAACCATAAAAAAGACATATTTTATAATTAAAAGATTGTCTTACGTGATCATTCGGGTACAATATTATTACGTGGGGTAATAAGTGTGTCTCGATGAACATATAAAAATGGGGCATATATGCTAATGAAAATACTTGGTCAAAAAGATAATAATCATGACTCCGCGGCGCAAAAACGCCGCTCCGAACGCCGTGAAAGTGACCAATGTGTTGCTGAAATCAATGGTAAAACATTTCCGGTCATGAATTGGTCAAAGGGCGGCGCCCTGATTTTTACAGATGATCGACTCTTTGCCGAAAATGACAATATCGCCATTACTATGAAATTTCATATTCAGGATCGGATCATTCCAATTCTAAATAATGCAACTGTATTACGGAAATCAAATAACCGTATTGCCATTGAATTTATCGAAGCCGATGAAGAAACGCGTCAAAACTTTCAACAAGTCATCGACGATATCACAACCCGCGAATTCGCCGACAGCCAAGCTTGATGGTAACTTAGAACGCATCCCGCATTCATACGGGATGCCTATTAATTCATTCTGACGTTCCACATACATTATCTGCCATATAAATTCTGAAATCCCTTCGTGACTTTATCAATCATCGACGGATCTTTTTCTTTCCAATATTCTGGCTTACGCATCATGGAATAAAGCTCGTTTTCCGATACGGACGCCTTAACCTCGGCGCGCGGTGATGGCATGGCATCCTTCGCCTCTCCGCCCATCATCTTATACAGGGCCATTACCCCCTCATAAGATCCCGCAAGTCCGGTTAAAACATCGGCCGGTAAATTCTTCTTACCGAAAGTCAATAATTGCTGAGATACTTCGCGCCACTTTTCTTCGCCGCCGAAATGGTCTTTTAAACGTGCTAACTGTCGCTCAGCTTCAAATTCTGCTGCCACATCCAAAATCATTGGAATCATGCGCTCTGCCGCTAAATCATAAACTTCTTGGGCTTGTTCTTGATTAAATCCTTTTTGATGCAACCGTGCATTGATCTCGGTATCCGGCTCAAATAAACCATGCGCACATTCGATACAATAATCCTCGGCATGATCCGGTGCATGTGATCCACGCGCCGATAATTTCTTCTCCAGCGCCAAATATGATTTTAATAAGCTATCGACGCGGATTTCTCCCGTTTCTGGATTCTTGAACTTTTCCGGCACTTTCAAACCAGAGTCAGGACTTTGTTCCTGTGGTGCAGGATGGGTCATTTGCGACTCGCCTGAACCGGATAATAAATTTTCTGTTGTCATGGATTTTTCTCCTTAAGGTTAAAAGTAATATTAAATGATGTCTGCTTGTGCGTCCGCCGCATATGCCGCAAGCGCCTCGGGGTTGCGAATTAAATTTCCCGGCACACCCAGCGCCTCACCCAAAAATCTGGCGGCGGCATTCAAATCAACGGACTCGCTCGCCCCCATGGCGATGGCGCTATTGATCCAACTTAATGTATTTTGCACATTGCCCTGTGATTGGGCACGCGCCAGCGGCGATCTGTAATCGATCATCACGCTACGTCCATCAATCAATAAATCGGGCACCTCTCCGCGCCGCCTCAAAATGCTATAGGCTTTTTGAATTAAGGGCGTTAAAAACTCTGATTGTAACCTGCCATAGGTTGCCCCGAGTAATAACGCCATCTCGCTTGATCTCTCCAACACTTCGGTTGCGGTCATGCGCGGGCTGTTTACAGGCGCCAGCTTATCCGCCAGCAAGGCATGACGGATACGGGTGCGTAAATCTTCCAATACAATCTGGGATACATCAAATCGCCCCGGCATTTCCAACGGCGATAACCCCTTTGATCCCACCGCTTTGGGAATAATTGCGCCGGGCGTCAGCTCAATATTGGCGGGATTAAGAACCCCGTCATCATCCGCCTGCCATATCCCCGATACGGCTATGGAAGCATTTTTTAAAATCAGCTCCACCACCTTATTCGCGGTTTTAATATCGGGCAGCGCCTTCATGATTGGTGATCGTCCATAAATCTCGCCCGGCGATTTTTGCCATCTGAAATTAATCACCGGCGATATCGGCAATTTTAAATCCAATAACTCACTATTCAGACCATCTTCATTTAATATCGCATAATAACGCGCCCCACCCGATGCTAACGGCAAAATGGATTCAAGCACAGAAAACGTTGCCTGCGGATCTTTACGCCCGCTCTGAAGAATGCGCGGCAGGATTTCCGCAAAGGCATAACGCGCTTGTAATTGCGCCAAGGTTAATGACAATTCCCGAAATGTCCCGTCCAGTAACCCGCTCTCCCCCTCTTCCAAGGCTATACTGGAAAGCGGGGAAGCGGTGAATCGAAATGCCGAAAAATTCCCCGGTGCGGTTTCTTCAAAAAACAGCGATGCCGTTCCCCCAACGATTAAATCCAGAAAACACTGATGCACTTCCACCGCAAAATTACTACGATCAAAATGTGCATGTAACGCCTTCCCGGCCTTTTCCAAAACATCCGATAACGCTGCCGCCTCCCCTTCCGACAAAGCCGGACCGGGTTTTAACCCGAACCACTGTGTCCATGGCGGGGTCAAATTACCCAGCATACTTGCCGCCAATTGATCCGCGGCATCCATTGCCGTGGCATCATAAATTTGTTCGGTACGTATGCCGCCGCTTTGATAGGAATGATAAAAATCCCCTCGTTGCGGCAGGGCATGGTCATAACAATCCTGCCATGTGGGAATCCAGCTTTCGCGGCGCTCTTTCGCGCGCGCATGACGGCTCAGGATGCCGATGACATCCGGTGTTTCTTCTTCATAATTCATGTGATTTCTTCTTTTTGTAAATTTAAAGGAGGTTAAGCGGTATTGCCTTACTCGCCCAATAACGTCTTTCGTGCGGGGATCAGATCATTCGCACTTAATAATCCGCGAAATCCGGTTTGGATTGTGCCCGAAATCCCGCGACCACGACGCAATAAATCATTAATACGCACGGCGCTCTCATTATTACCTTGAACCGGCGTACTAACCCCGCCCCCGTTATTATTCTCTTTTGGGGCTGCCGGCGCGGCGGGGGGCGTAATTGACGCTGCTTTGTCTTGGTCACTTGATACAGATGACTGCACATATACAATCTGCGGCGCAGACGGGCTTTGCACAGCCTGCGGTACCTTTGGGCGCGATGTTAATGATCCCATAATATATTCCTTCTTTAGTTATAAATTATTCGTTGGGACTAAACCCCCTGTTGCTGACGTTCCAGATAACGGAATAACTGATACGGCGTAAGAACCCGCATCTTACGCACGCCAATCATGCGCTTGACCGCTTCCACGCACGTAAAAAATGCGGGCGGCAAGGATTTTTTCTTATAGAACGGGGCGCGCACAGGCACGACCTTTAATCCCCGCGCTGTTAACCATTGCGGTAAATCAAATGTGGCGGGTATCTGATGATGGACTGACAACTCCAGCTTGTGTGCCAAAGGATCACACGTGACCCATTTTGCGCCGTCATTCATAACTGTATAACAATGGCGAAATCCCTTACGAAATATCATCTTTATCCAACGGATGTCACTCTCTCCGCTAAACACAACCCAGAGCTGTTTTGGCTCATTTTGTGTCAATATAGTATCGTTATTTATATGATTTGATGTTGTCATGTCTCTCTCCGTTTTTGATAAAAATAAATGGGGGTAATCGTGTTTTTGGCTCATTTGCGCGTCTCATATATGTGAACATGGTCTATCCAATTGGACTCACGCAGTGGGCGCGGCGCAACGATGCCTTTATCGATTAAAACCTCTTCAATTCTGTCCAAAGCTTCGTGCCAAATACGATGCGCCCGCACTTCTTTCGGACGCCGGCGATCCGGCGGGCATGACCGCATGCCGTAATGTTTTAAAACCTGTATGTGATCCATTAATAAACGCCGATGGCGATATAGCTTATCCACGACTTTCAGAACATCAATCGGCTCACAAGGGCGCGGCGTTGTGGCCATACCGGCGGTAAAACGTGCTCCCTCTGCCCGGGCACGCTGCGCAGATAAAAACCAGAACCATGCGGCTTCCGCGCTATCAAATAATTCATATGTCACATCTTCGGTTGCCCGCATAACAGGACGTTGATAAGTATCGATATATCGCATGAGATTTGACCCTTTGTGAACTTATTGACTTGACGGAGGAACCTTTACACTTGACGCAACTGTTCCGTTTATGTTCCTATTATTCTCACATCACAAAGAACAAGTCAAGAACAAAATAAGAATATTTTCCTATTTATTATAAATTATTTTGGCATGTCTCCGGAAGTGGCTTCTATCAATGGGTTTGAACAATCATTAAATTATCAAGTTGTCGTCATGCATAATTCTGGCTACGTTATGTCCAAGGATATTCTTACAGGCTCCCTTATTGTGTTCTCACTGGTTCTGATTGCGGCAATGTCGCCGGGGCCGGATCTATTGATTGTATTGCGCAATGCTCTGGGCGCGGGGCGGCAATCGGGTCTTTATACAGCTATGGGAATTGCTGTGGCGATTTATATCCACGTCGCTTATTCTATGCTTGGCATTGCGCTGATTATTTCCCAATCGATCATACTTTTTAACATCGTAAAATATGCTGGCGCGGCTTACCTTGTATGGCTTGCCTATAAAGCTTTCAAATCAAAAGGCTGGAATGTCCATGCCGAACATGCACAAAACCCCGAAAAAACATTTATACAATCCTTCTCCCAAGGCTTCATCACCAATGCTCTAAATCCCAAAGCGACCTTATTTTTTCTGGCGCTCTTCACTCAAATCATGGAGCCATCAACACCGCTTCTTATACAATTTTGGTATGGGTCAATATGTGCCATGACTGCACTTTGCTGGTTTTCGATTGTGGCGGTTTGCCTTACACATGCCCCCATCCGCGCACGCCTTGCCGCTGCCTCAATCTGGATTGACCGCCTGACAGGCATCGCCTTCATCGCGCTCGCCGCCCGCATATCTCTCTCCAAAATAAATTAACTAGGGACAGTCACTTTTCTCACAAAAGTGACTGTCCCTAGTTAATGCAAAAATTTTCTTGTCTATCTTTTTATCCGCGCTACACTCTTAGGTATGACACTGACATTCAAATTTTCAAAAAATCCCCCTAAATCCGTTGATGCCCTGATTGCGATCTGTGATTCATCCAAAAAATTACCGGAAACGCTTAAAACGCTTGATAAAGAACTTAAGGGATACATAACAGACTCTCTAAAAAACAGTGACGCATTTGAGGGCAAGGCCAAACAATCCCTAATATTATCTCTACCTAAAAATGCATTGGCGAAAAATCTTGTCCTAATCGGGATTGGTGAACATAAAAAGCTGACGACACTTGCCGCGGATAATATTGGCGGGAAATTGTATATGGCGCTGGATGGTTTAAAGATTAAATCCGCGGCGCTATTCTCTGATGCCAAATCCGCTTTGGATGGCGATATGCTTGCCGCGCATTTGGCACATGGCATGGAATTGCGCTCATATAAATTTGATAAATACCGCCCCAAAAAAGATGATGATAAAACCCCTAAGAATATAACGATCAATGTCATCACTGATCTGGCAACACAAGCCAAGAAACAGTTCGATCACCTACATAGCGTTTCGAGCGGCGTATTCCTTGCACGTGATTTAGTTAATGAGGTACCAAATGTCCTCTACCCCGAAAGCTACGCAGAAATCATCAAAACGGAGCTAACCCCGCTTGGTGTCAAAGTCGAAATTCTTGATGCAAAGAAAATGGAAAAAATGGGCATGGGCGCAATTATGGCGGTTGGACAGGGATCGATCCGCCCGCCCTGCATGGTCATCATGAGCTGGAACGGTTCCGGTCAAAAAATGAATAAACCACTTGGTTTTGTCGGTAAAGGCGTGACCTTTGATACTGGCGGTATTTCGCTTAAACCTGGCGAAGGCATGGATGAAATGAAGTTGGATATGGGCGGCTCCGCCGCGGTTGTCGGGCTCATAAAATCACTTGCCCTGCAAAACGCCAAAAAAGACGTGGTCGGCATTGTCGGTTTGGCGGAAAATATGCCATCCCATAATGCATATCGCCCCGGTGATGTCATCAAAAGCTATAGCGGCAAACATGTCGAGGTTTTAAATACTGACGCCGAAGGGCGCTTGGTGCTTGCCGATTGCCTGACTTATATTCAAGAAAAGTACGATCCGGCGTTTGTAATTGATCTTGCCACCTTGACCGGTGCTATCATTGTGGCACTGGCATCCGAATTTTCCGGTGTGTTCGTCAATGATGATAAACTCTGGGACGGATTAAATGAAGCCGGAACACGTACAGGCGAAAAAGTTTGGCGCATGCCGCTGGATGAATTTTATCGCAAAAACGTCGAAAGTGATATCGGCGATGTCCGCAATCTCGCCAAAAATGGACGCGCCGGCGGCGCCTGCACTGCCGCTGCCTTTATAGAGGCCTTCATTGATGAAGGTCGCCCCTGGTCACATATTGATATTGCGGGCACGGCTATGTATGGCGGATCCTACGGCAAATCCGAATTCGATCTCGGCCCAAAGGGGGCAACCGGCGTGGGTGTACGTCTGTTGGAGGAATTCGTGAGCAAGTGGAAATAAATGATCAAAATTGCAGAAAACCAACCTGTAGTGTCTCAAGAAATTAATAGGGCTTTGTAATTTAGGTTGGGCCGGCGGACGCCACACAACAATATTTGATTTAAATATAGATTTGAAATAAATACTGCTGCCAAAAAAGTATCTTTAAATTCATACGTCATTAAAAGGCGCGCCAGCAACGTAGTAATTAAAAACTACTCTAATCATTTGGCAACATTGTCTCGTCTTTGGAATCGATCTTCTTATCCTCGGTTTCGGGATCATCGGCGGACATGATAAATTGCGGCGGTAAGGGTCCTTCAATTAGTGCTTTTTCAGGGACGTTATCTACAGATTGCTGACTATCTGATGTCTCTACATTCGGCGGGGATGAATTCTTGTAATATATCAATTGCGGATCGGTCGGGTCTATATCATTGGCTTCAAACGCCTCTTTGATGGCTTGAACGGCGCGGGCGCGGGAAATTGTTTCTTCAGATTTTTCTGATGATATCCACCAACGTATTTTGATCCCGAGCGAAGTTGATCCCAAATCCCAGCATAAAACCTGCGGGGCGGGGTCTTTGATAATTTCTTCGATTGGCATAAGTGCATTTTGAATAATCTGGCTGATGCGGCGCACCGGATAATCGTAACCGACGGTTACATCCAGCTCCATACGGCGCTTAGGCTGGGAGGTATTGATTGTCACCATATTGGTATAAATCTGGGTATTCGGCACCACAATATCGCGCCCATCATAGGTACGAATAATGGTGGCGCGCGGTTCGATGCGTCGCACCGTGCCTTCGGCAACGCCGACTTTAATTTGATCCCCGCGCCGAAAAGGAAGCCTGAGCAAAATCAACAAACCCGCCAACCAGTTTTGCAAAATATCCTTAAACGCAAAACCAATCGCCAGCGACCCAATACCTAAACTTGCAATTAAATCACCCGGATTAAGCGAGGGAGTAATAATCGTCAGTGCGATCAGCCCACCAAATATAATCAATCCCCAAAATCCGAAATCGGATAAAATATTTCCCAAATCAACGCGGTCCCGCCGTGAAAAATAGGAAGCAATTAAACGCGACGTGGCATAGGCAACCACCCCGAACAGCAGCAAAATAATAATTGCGACAATGATGTTCGGCAACATTTCATAAAAATCAATAATCCAGCCTTCCACCGTTTGATAGGTTAAACTTAAGCCGCTCGATATTTTATTAGTTTGGGTCATATCCTCTAAACAGTTGAAATGTCTAAATAGTTCACGCCCCCATAAAAAAAAGCGCCATATGGCGCTTTTTATCTTGAATTATTGTTGCCACAAATTACATACAGCCTTTACCCTGTGCCAATCCCAATAATTGGTTGCGGCGATTAGTTGCGGCTTGCGCTTGTTGTTGTTGTGTTTGAACCTGTGCATTTGTAAATGTAGATGCAATATTACCAAAGCTTCCGAGTAGCGGAACACTTGATCCGGCGCCGCCCCATATTGCTGCATTTTGTGCCACGCCCACACCGGCATTTGTCATTTGTGCACTGGTTTGCGCGCCGCCTGCGGCGGTGATGATTTGGTCTAATTGCGCAAATTCATTCTGTATCTCAGCGCAGCTCATTTGCGAATCAGAAGGCATTAATCCGTTTGGAATCGCCGCCGTTGTGGTTCCTGTTGTTTGACATGCTCCCAACATGCAAATAAATGGTAATGCCAATAAAGATGTTTTTAAATTCATAATATGTTTCCCTAAGTTAAAATAGTCATACTTGGAGATAAAATATTTTCCATTTCTAGACAAGATAATTTCTATAAAAAAAGGGAAATAATGAAATTATGTCTGTATTTTCTGTTATAATAGCCTGATATGACGATCATTCGTAAACCATCACCGAATTTCAATGAACGGGCGGATCATCAACGCCCCTCATACATTATTTTGCACTATACAGGTATGCGTAGCTTATCAGATGCTCTGGCGCGTTTAACCGACCCCGACAGTCACGTCAGCGCGCATGCAACCATTGATAAGGACGGCGCGATTTACGATCATGTTCACCCCGATAAACGCGCATGGCATGCGGGGAAATCCTATTGGCGCGGGATTACGGACATGAATTCGGCATCAATAGGCATTGAAATTGAAAATGGCGGGCATGAACATGGCTATACCCCCTTTCCCGAAGATCAAATCCTTGCCGTCACGCATTTGGTGCAAAAATTAATGGGGATCTATGATATTCCATCCGACCATGTTCTTGCCCATTCCGACATAGCCCCCGATCGCAAACAAGATCCCGGCGAGTTATTTCCGTGGGCCTTGCTCGCCGCGAACGGCATAGGCACGTGGCCCGCGCCAAATGAAGATGATTTTGCAACTGTTAAAGACTGGGATTTGGACGCGTACACCGCCGCCGCGCGCAGCTTTGGATATGATCCGTCATGCGGTTATGAATTTGTTCTACGCGCCTTTGAACGCCGCTATGCCCCTGAATTGATTTTGGGCACATCCCAAGACGAAACCCTGGCACGCGCACGACTTGCCTGTTTACTGCGCTTAATAAAAAGATAGAAATCCCCCCCCAAACACGATATAACGACATCTATAAATTTCGGAAAACTGGATGGCTGCTTGGTATGGATATTACTATCTATTACCGGGAGGAAAGTCCGGGCATCATGAAAACAAGGCGCCGGGGAAATCCCGGATGGAGTAATCCACTGGTCAGGGCCACAGAAAAGAAACCGCCTGAATATAATTCAGGTAAGGATGAAAAGGTGCGGTAAGAGCGCACCGCGTTTTTGGTAACAAAGACGGCATGGTAACCCCCGCCTGATGCAAAATCAAATAGGGACTGTATTATGTTGGGTTTTCACAACCGCAGTCCGGGTCGATTGCTTGACGACTTTGGTAACAAAGCTCGCAGATGAATAGCTGTCCTCGACAAAACCCGGCTTACAGGTTTTCCGAAATTTTTTTTACTTATGATCTATTTAAAGGATAGCAGACACTTTCTCTTTATCTGACGCCCCGCTTTATGATAGAACCTCTTCATGGACGAGACATCACATCCTGTCATCGATGACACAATCGCGGATACAAATGCCCGCGATTTTTTTGATCTTTTAAAACCACGCGTTATGAGTCTGGTGATCTTCACAGGTTTTGTCGGGATGTGGATTGCGCCGGGTTTTTCCGAGATGCACCCCTTAATTATGCTTACCGCCCTTCTCAGCCTGTCCGTCGGGGCGGGGGCGGCGGGCGGCATTAATATGTGGTTTGATCGTGATATCGATGCCATCATGACACGTACATCAAAACGTCCGATCCCCATGGGACGCGTACAGCCGAGTGATGCGCTTGGATTTTCAATTATATTATCTATTTTTGCGGTAATGATGATGGGGCTTGCGGTGAATTGGATGGCGGCGGCAATATTGGGATTTGCCAACTTATTTTACAGCGTTTTTTATACCATGATTCTGAAACGCACCACCCCGCAAAATATTGTCATTGGCGGCGCGGCGGGGGCATTTCCCCCCATGATCGGCTGGGCGGCGGTAACGGGTGATATATCCATTGAATCCATTACGCTCTTTATGATCATATTTCTCTGGACGCCGCCGCATTTTTGGGCGCTTTCCCTGTTTGCGGGGAAAGATTATAAAAATGCCGGTATTCCCATGATGAATTTGATTCGTGGTGTTCCCTCTACCAAACGGCAAATGCTGTTTTATACATTGTTATTATTACCTGTATCCATCGCGCCGACTTTTTTGGGTATGCTGGGTTGGGGATATGCGGTTACCGCACTTATATTGAGCGGCTTATTCGTGTTTTCCGCCGTTCAAACTTTATGGTATGACGATATTAAATATGCCAAAAGGATGTTTGGATACTCGGTTTTCTATTTATTCGCTTTATTTTTATCAATGATTTTCCTGTCTTAAAGCAGAAGAAAATTGATATTATTCAATAAAAGCCGCATAATAGAAAGTCTATGGGCATAAATTATAAATATCTTTTATTCACCTTATTTTGTTTCTTAAGTATTGGAGTTGAATCCGCTCTCTCTCAGCCATTGGAAACAACAATACCAAAATCAAGCACCTCCTATGAAGTTGGTTTTACCTTTCATAAATTAGCCGGAACAGAACCAAATTATAAAAAATGGGTAGACGTTTATTTGGGCGAGAAACTCTCCACATATGGCGAAGAGGGAAAAAAAGAACAATTTAGGCGGGCGCATTCATCATTTCGCAATCAGTTTTTGAACTATAACCTGAATACGCATGACACCATCATCATTAATCTCCCCGCCATGATCGAGATTGTGTCCTTTGAAAATCGCTATCTTATGAATATAGATGTTGGCAGTGACGCCGATTTTATCATCAAAGAAACACCGGAGATGAAAATAAATCTGGTTGTGCCAGAACTGGAGGATAAATTAAAACATATTATTCCCGAGCATGAATATAAGCACATCATAAAAGCATCTAATCTGAATTTTGAAAAACCACAATCAATCAGACTGATTTTAAAACTCAAACCAGTCAGTGTAGATGCTAAAAAACCAGCCCAAATCGGAAAAGATGAATATTGGCTAATGTTAATGAAATTTGAAAGCTATGAAATTTGGCACCCCTATAACGATACAAAATATTGGAGCTTTACGAGCGAAGAAGATAGAAAAAAAGAATTAATGGATCTTAGATCCTTATATAAATCTCCTAATGATGATAATTAACCCATAACATATAGATTTTACACCTATGGCCATGCTTAAATACTTCTTATTAATCTTAATTTTTCTTTTACATGCGCCCGCCGTTTTCGCGGCAGATGCGGATAATAATGTAAAATCATCAACAAAAGACATCGCATTTATTTTTTATAAACTTGCCAATAAAACACCTGACTTTAACGCTTGGGCAAAGGCCAGCGCAGCATCACAAATCCGTCATTACGGTGAGTTGGGCCGAAGGGAATATTTAGAAAATGTACGCAAAGATTTAATAACTGAATTTAATGAAACAAATCCCGAAACATCTTATATCACTGTATCAGTAGATGCCCTGTTGGAGCCTTTAAATCTCAATGAAGATAATCCTTCATCTCGCTTTCTCAATATTTATTTCAAAGAAGAGCCTTTATTTTTAAGTAAGACGCTTCCTGATTATCTTTTGAATATTGTTATTCCTAAATTAGAGGAAAGCTTGGATTTAAATGTATCTGATGAAGAATATCAACGACTGGATAAAATTTTCTACTCTGGCATACATCCCCGTAATTTAATCAAACTTCGCCTAAAGCTAAAGCCTATTCGCGCCGAGGCCGATGACTTAATGTTATATAATGACAAAGAATACGCCCTAATGCTGACTAAGTTAATTGATTTTGAAATATGGAACGATATAGACCATGTAAAATATTGGCCTCTACCGCCCATTGAAGAGGAGGCAATACAGCAAAAAAAAGATACAAGCATCAGCGATTTTATAAGCAAATATCAATAAAGCTGTAATAACTCCTTTACGAAACCCCTAACTCTTTTGTAAAAGAGTTTATGACAGATACATCTTCCTTCCACGATCACATTCTTATTCTTGATTTTGGCTCTCAAGTGACCCAGTTGATTGCGCGGCGTTTGCGCGAAAGCGGGGTTTATTGCGAGATTTGGCCATTTAATAATGCGGATGTTGAAAAAATTAAGGCTTACCAGCCAAAGGGGATTATCCTCTCCGGCGGCCCCTGCAGCGTCACCGATCCGGATTCTCCGCGTGCGCCGGATGGTATTTTTGATCTGGGATTGCCGATTTTGGGCATTTGCTACGGACAACAAACCATGGTCGAGCAACTCGGCGGCAAAGTCGAAGGCTCTGATCATAAAGAATTCGGACGTGCCTATGTTGATGTTCTGGAAGATAACTCCCCGCTCTTAAAGGGCATCTGGCAAAAAGGCGCGCATGAGCAAGTCTGGATGAGCCATGGCGACCGCGTGACCAAATTACCCGAAGGATTTCACATCATCGGCAAATCCGATGGTGCACCCTTTGCGATGATCGCCAATGAGGAGAAAAAATTCTACGCCGTACAATTCCATCCCGAGGTCGTCCATACCCCGCACGGCAAGGAACTTTACCGCAACTTCACGCATAATATCTGCGGTTGCAGCGGTGATTGGACTATGGCTGCCTTCAAAGAAGAAGCCATCGCCAAAATTCGCGCACAAGTTGGCACAGGCAAAGTCATTTGCGGCCTTTCAGGCGGCGTGGACAGCTCGGTGACGGCCGTCTTGCTCCATGAAGCCATCGGCGACCAGCTCACCTGTATTTACGTTGATACCGGCCTGATGCGCGCCAATGAAAGCGATCAGGTTGTAAAACTATTCCGCGATCATTACAACATCCCCCTCATTCACGAGGATGTCAGCGATCTGTTCTTGAAAGAGTTGGAGGGCGTCTCCGATCCTGAAACTAAACGCAAAACCATCGGGCGTTTATTTATCGAGGTCTTCGATAAACGTGCCAAGGAAGTCGGCGATGCCCAGTTCCTTGCACAAGGAACGCTTTACCCCGATGTCATCGAGTCCGTCAGCTTTAGCGGCGGACCAAGTGTAACGATCAAATCTCACCATAATGTCGGCGGCTTACCCGAACGCATGAATTTGAAACTGGTCGAGCCACTCCGCGAGCTATTCAAAGATGAAGTGCGCGTACTCGGTGTGGAACTTGGTATGCATGAAGATTTCGTCAAGCGCCATCCCTTCCCGGGTCCCGGCCTTGCCATACGCATACCGGGCGAGATTACAGCTGAAAAATTGGAAATCTTACGCAAAGCCGATACGATCTATCTCGAAGAAATCAGAAAAGCGGGTCTATATGATGCCATTTGGCAAGCCTTTGCCGTTTTATTGCCTGTAAAAACCGTTGGGGTTATGGGCGATGGCCGCACCTATGACCATGTATGCGCGCTACGCGCCGTGACCAGCACCGACGGTATGACCGCCGATTACTACCACTTTGACCATGAATTTCTGGGGCGCACCGCCACACGTATCATCAACGAAGTCCGCGGTATCAATCGCGTCGTTTATGACATCACCAGCAAACCCCCCGGCACGATTGAATGGGAATAATGCATGCAGGATGATGAAAAGTTTATTAGGGGAAGTAAACTTGTCGCATTCCTAATACTGATATTACTATTTTTTTGCAGTTTTATTCTTATAGGCGTAAGCATGATATATGAGCCACAAAGTAGCTTTGACCTATTTCTGAAGCTGATTTTTTACAGCGTAGGTTTCTCCGTTTTGGCTTTTGCTTCATATCTAAGCTACAAATCCATATTAGATATTATAAAAAATTAAGGATATTCTTATTCTATCTGGCTATATTCGCAACGGCATTATCACTAAAACGCCCCGCAATTCCCCTTCTTTCTTGCACTTTTGCCCCATTTCTCTTATGATAAATGTCTGTCTACGGCGCATTTCGTCGCTTTTTCGTTATTATAATTTTCATCAGGATTCATTAGGTTACTATGCCAGCTAAACCCACCATGCGCCGCAAACCAAAAAAAGTTCAAACGCCGTTATTATTGCGTTTCCTGCCTGAATTTGCACAGGCATTTATTGCACGCCGTATCATGGATATTACGGCGGCAATTTTCGTTATTGCGGGATTATTTACCCTGCTTTCCCTCCTGAGCTATCACCCTGCCGATTCTTCCTATAGTGTTGCCACTCAAGAAAGCGCTGTACAAAATATAGCCGGATCAAGCGGGGCGCATTTATCTGATCTTCTGATTCAATCTTTTGGGGCCGCATCCTATTTATTTGCAATATTTGGGTTATTATGGGGCATATTTCTATTCAAACGGCGCAGCATTCGCCCGATCTCATTGCGCTTTATTGCTTTTGGCGTCGCAGTTTTCAGTGCCACAATCGCCCTGTCTATTATTCCTGCACCGCCAAACTGGTTTTATCCATGGGCGGGCGGGCCCGTCGGCGTTAGCCTAGTAAATAATTTAGGCGCTGGACTACCTTACTATATTCTATCCCCACTCGCCTTAATTATTTGTGCAGCATGTTCATTTTATGCTGCAACATTATCACGACAGGAAACCTCATATATCCTTAAAAAATGTGCTTATATCATTAAGAAAACTTTCGTAAGTGCGCAAATGTCTGTACATAGGTTCGTGTTATGGGTGCAGCATTATAATGATCCTGAAAAACGCGCCGCCTTACAGCCGAAAATAAAGTCCATTACACCGCCAGATCCCGTCGCCGCGAAACCTGCCAATGAGCCCACTGCCCCACCACCTAAAAAGGAACCGATCTCTCCGCATATTAATTTATTGCAACCGCAAGCCGCTAAATCATCCCCGCAAAATAAATTGCGCTTATCGTCCAACGAAGATTGGGAGCTTCCTGATATTACCCTCCTACAGGATATTCCTCATCAGGACACCTCCGCCCTGTTTGATAAGGATACTCTGCGCAATAATGCTGAAATGCTGCAAAATGTTTTGGCGGATTTTAACGTGCAGGGGGAAATCACCGCCATTCATCCGGGGCCTGTCGTTACCCTTTATGAACTGGAACCTGCACCGGGCACGAAATCGGCACGGGTTATCTCTCTTGCTGATGACATTGCGCGCAGCATGTCCGCAATATCTGTGCGTTGTGCTGTGGTGGCGGGGCGCAATGTTATCGGCATCGAAATGCCCAATGATCGCCGCCAGACCGTTTATATGCGCGAATTATTGGAAACTGATGACGTGCAAAAAACCAAGGCGAAATTACCCCTTATCCTCGGTAAAGACATTGGCGGACAACCCGTCATTGGCGATCTGACCAAAATGCCGCATTTATTGGTTGCGGGGACAACGGGCGCGGGTAAATCGGTTGCGGTCAATACCATGATCCTTTCGCTGCTTTATCAACTTCCGCCGGAAAAATGCCGCTTCATCATGATTGACCCGAAAATGCTGGAATTATCTGTCTATGATGATATTCCACATTTGCTTTCCCCTGTCGTCACAGAACCCGGCAAAGCGGTTGTCTCTCTGAAATGGACGGTTGCCGAAATGGAAGATCGCTACCGCGCGATGTCAAAACTCGGCGTGCGTAATATCGAGGGTTATAACCAACGCATCATCGAAGCGCGCACAAAAGGCGAGATTCTTATGCGTAAAGTTCAAACAGGCTTTGATGCCGATACGGGCAAACCAGTTTATGAGGAACAGCCGCTTGATTTGATTGAGCTTCCTTACATTGTTGTCATTGTCGATGAGTTTGCCGATCTGATGTTGGTCGCGGGGAAAGACGTTGAAAACGCCATCCAGCGCCTGGCGCAAATGGCGCGTGCCGCGGGTATTCACCTGATTATGGCGACCCAGCGCCCCTCAGTGGACGTCATTACCGGCGTGATCAAAGCCAACTTCCCGACCCGTATCTCCTTTCAGGTAACCTCTAAAATCGATTCCCGCACGATTTTGGGCGAAGGCGGCGCCGAACAGCTTCTGGGGATGGGGGATATGCTATATATGGCGGGCGGCGGGCGTATTAACCGCGTTCACGGGCCGTTTGTATCCGATGATGACGTTGAAAGTGTTGTAACCTTCCTCAAATCCCAAGGCGAGCCGCAATACGTCACCGAAGTCACTACAGGCGGCGATTACAGCGACAACGAAGTCATGGATGCCATGTTCGGAAGCGACGGTGAAAGCGTGGATGAATTATACGATGAAGCCGTTGCCATTATCTCCCGCGAGGGAAAAGCCTCCACCTCCTTCATTCAGCGCCACCTACAAATCGGCTATAACCGCGCCGCCCGCATTATCGAAGAAATGGAACGCCAAGGCGTCGTCTCCCAAGCCACCAAAACCGGCAAAAGAGAAGTCCTCGTCGGGGATCATAGCGGTTATCGCGAGGCGGGTTAAGATTCTTGCCCAAAAGCAAAATTCAAAGCTGCGGTTACTGGGTTGCATTTAGACGCTCTATCCCCATACAATTCGGCTGCCTCTGCATGCTTTTGAAACATAACTAACGTAGTGTTCTTGTCTTCCTGAGAATATGCGAGACCATCATTATCATATTCATCACCCATTTTTAAAAAATACGGCATAGCATGTAAATTATGCGAAACAGATCGAAATTCGTCACTTACATATTGACCAAAACTACACTCTACATCCTCAACAAACGCTTCTTTGTCTCTTAAATGATGCGGGTTTATACCTACTAATGCGCCTATAAGCGTCTCTGTAATATCAATTTCTGGGTATTTGGTCGGATCTCTATCTACCTTGCCCGTTTTAATTTCATTTTCGCTGATATCAATTGAATCGCCAACTTCTTGAAACTTATTACATCCAACAAAAACAGCTACCAAAAACGCGCAAGTCGTAATTTTATCTGATAATTTCATATTACCCTCATTTTTTTAGTATAAATACCACTTGCCATAATTTTAAGTCAATGAAATATTTTCCTACATATCCTAATATACATGGGATGTAGTGAAATCAGTGAAGCTAAGATTACGTTAATCCCAAGTAAAAATTATAAAATAATAAAAATTATATGATCTGTTTTATTTGACTTTTCATGCTCAAATATGCGATATAGTAAACATAATAAGTAATTACGGATGATGACTATGCCTGATGCAAGCAATTTCAATACGACAGGTGGCTCCGCTTCTCATGAGGGAATAGACGCCGCTAGAGCAAAATTTGAAAACCGCAATAGAATGTGGTTTGCAACTCCCAATCCAGATAGTAGCGACGACACGCTAGGTCTTATCACAGCTTTAGAAGAAAGCTTTACCCGTAGTAAACGTGATTTATTAAGTTTTGAAACTACTTTTCAACAGCATAAAACTATAGGAAATGCCTCCGGACATCTCGTGGGCATCGCAATGTCAGCAGATTTCGCAAGACGAGAAAGAGGGATCAATGCGTCTTTCTTTAAAACAAGTGTAATTGATCAATCAAGCCCCCTTGGACGACGAGTCGATAAAATCAATAAATTTTCAGATTATTCTCTCGCTGAACGTATCGCGAAAGCAGCTGAAATAAAGGCAGAATTTGACGACCCTACCTCTGGTATGACAGGTCTAACTGGCGCAACCCGCGATTATGGCCAAGGAAAGCTTAGAGAATATGAAAAACATATTCAAAAAGGAAACTACGATAAAGCCGAAGCCTTATTAGAGAAACCTTTTAAAACTCGCCAAAAATTATGGGCCTCAATAACAGGGAACAGACACCACGTCGAAGCTATCGAAGAGGCATTTGAAGCCGCAAAAGCAAAATCGGCTTATTTCCGTGAAACAGGGCCCATTCGTGAAGATTTATCTGCCAGTATTACAATGGAGCAAAAATCTGTCGCGCGTACCATAGCGAAAATGGCGAATAGCGGGCGCAAAAATGGCCCCGGTGGCGATCTTGCGACCGTTCTTGGCACCTTAAGCCCCGCACAAATCGCGGCGGACGCCAACCTAACCCAACTTTCTGAAATTATTAACGGCTCTGCTTCGTTAAATAAAAAAGATCTTGGCAAATATATCATCGATAATAATCTTGCCTTTGATCATGAAAATCTTAAAGCGGCCATTAAAACCGCAGATGCCCACGTTCAAAAAGCACGTTTTCAGGCAGAAGCAAATAGAGACATGCAGCAAGCCCGTATTGACATGCTTCGTAAATATGTCGGGACTGAACAGTCTCCCGGAAAGCTTGCTGTACTAGCATCCCGCGAAACCCAATTTAAAATGGGTGAAACATCACGCAATATGGTTGATGTTTTGGATCATTTGGATGATGGCGACTTAAACGATGAGCAAACTGACAAGCTCATGCGTCATATGAAATACCTACATGGCGATGGTCTTATCACTGACGAAAATTATCGTGTCATTGCGGATAATGTCGCCATCATGGCACAGCCTAATTTTGATCCGAAAGCTGTTGATACTAAAGCGCTTGATAAAATTATTGATGACCAGCGAAGAGCGCATTTCTGGATGAATCGCCGTGAAAATGCACATACTGCCGGTCAATGGGCACGTGCTGCAGCAGATAAAACTGGGATTACTTATGTCGCCACTAAAACGGCCGATGCCGCAAAAGCAAGCGTTGATGGCGTAAAAGGCGCCGTAATTCACACGGCGTCTAGTGCAGCATCAGGTGTTACATCTGGACTTGCAGCCGCTACTACGGCATTTCATAAGGCTGCTAATAGACTCGTAACTCATCCCGTTAAAAGTGCCTATCATAATGTTAAAGGCGCTGCATCTCAATTTGGAGCGAATGCCGCATCATCTCATGCCGTTAGAGAACCAGAGGCAGTTTGGGAAAGCATGGAACCTGCTTCTTTCAAAACCCCTAAGGGGCAACCTGGGGGCTCAACGGGGCAACCTGCTATAATAACAGTACCTGCGATTTTTACTAAATATTCAGACACCAATAATGGCGCAAATACTGGCAATGGCACTTATGGTCCTCAACAACCTGATCTATAAACGCATAATGTGTTAGTATTTCCCTGCACAAAGCATATCCATGCGATATACTAAAACTCCATGGATATCTTTACTCTTCTCATTCCTAATCTAATTCCGCTTTATATTCTGATTTTGTTCGGATATATCGGCGGGAAGTTTTTGGATATTAATTTGCCGTCAATGGCGACGGTGGCAATTTTCTTTATTTCCCCGATTGTGGTCTTTGGCGCGATAACAAAGCTGGATTTGAACCCTGCTAATCTGTCCCTGCCGTTTGTAATGTTTTTGATAACCACAATCATTATTCTCGCCAGTTATTACTTAAGTGGATTTTTCTTTAAGGATAATTTGCAAAATCTGATTGGTCTCTCCAGCGGTAACGGTAATACGGGCTATTACGGTCTACCGATTGTGCTTGCTCTGTTTGGGCCAGAAGCGACCGGTATTTACCTTCTCGCCAATTTCGGGGCAGAGCTATGTACTATTACCACCGGTTATTATTTGGGCGCGCGTGGTGTTTCCGATGTCAAAACCAGTCTTAAAAAAGTTATAAAATTGCCTGTGGTTCATGCAGTGTGGATTGCGTTGTTATGGAACTTTTTTAATATTCCTCTGCCCGATTTATTCTATACATGGTGGGATAAGTTTACGGGCGCATGGGTCATTATCGGCATGATGTTGATCGGGGTTGCGCTCTCTAAAATTGAGCATTTGCGCATTAATGCTAAACTGATTTTATGGCTATTTAGCGTTCGCTTTATCATATGGCCCGCGGCTATATTCATTCTTATTATGGCTGATCGCACCATACTTCACTTATTCAATGAGGAAATATATACATTAATCACCATTATCGCCATTGTGCCACTTGCCGGAAACGTTGTCGCCTATGCCGCGCAGCTTAATGTTCGTCCGGGCGAGGCGGCGATGACCGTTCTGCTCAGTACATTATTTGCAATGATTTACATTCCCTGCGTGCTTTATTTATTGGGATCATATAATATATCCGTATGGCAATAGAGGGTCATGATACATTCACGAATAATCACCCACAAAACCGTTTTGAATTAATGGTTGAGGGCGTAATGGTCTATGCCAATTATCGACTTGAACAAAATATCCTGACCATAGATTATGTATTTGCCCCGCCCGAATTACGCGGTACTGGCGCAGCCAGTCGTTTAATGGGGCATATCATGGATATTGCAAAAACCGAAGGTTATAACGTGCAACCGTTCTGCGGTTATGCCAGATCATGGCTGGAACGCCACAACGAATATCACGATATTACAGATTTTTAAAAAAAAATTACTGACCTTGTGCTTGTGTAAATCCATTTTCGCCGTCGAATGTATACAGATTTTCAATCTTAATCACATCCAGATCCTGTGCAATTAATTGGTCCACCAAATCAAGAATATGCGAATGAAGCATTTTTGTTTTGGCCATATAGCGAAGCCGCCAATGATCACCGCAGAATGTTTCCTCCGCGCCGTCCGGCCATACTTTCATGCCGCGATTGGAAATCATCTCCAGATTAAAATTATTGGAGCCGATTTTTTTGGTCATATCGCCCAATTTTTCGGGATTACCCGTCCAATCCAGATATATATCACACCCAACCAGCTCTTTTTTCTGGGCTTTAAAGTCACGTACAGGCGGCAAAGTAAGCCCCCCCGCCTTGCCATCACCATAATCCTGAACCGTCAGGGTTTCCGGCTTTTTGCCAATGCGCTCAATCACCGCAGCGCAGAATTCCGCCGTGCCAACGCGTTTCTTGCTGACGCCTTCGCGGTATATATCGCCGGTATGAATCCCGTCTTCAATGGTTTTTAACCACGCATTATGCACCTTTGAGGCAATATCATTTTGTCCAATATGAACCAGCATCATGATTGATCCCAATAATAATCCCGAGGGATTGGCAATGCCTTCACCCGCAATATCGGGCGCTGTGCCGTGCATGGCTTCAAACATCGCGCATTCTGCGCCAATATTGGCCGAAATCCCCAATCCGACGGACCCGGTAATTTCCGCCGCCACATCCGAAATAATATCGCCATATAAATTCTCGGTGACAATCACATCGAATTCTTCCGGCTTCGCCGCAATCCGCGCCGTACCGATATCAATTATGTAACGCTCCTGCTCAATATCGGGATATTCTTCGCCAATTTCCTGAAATACTTGATAGAACAAGCCGTCAGCCATTTTCATGATATTATCTTTAATCATGCAAGTAACTTTTTTGCGGTTATTCGCACGGGCATATTCAAAGGCATAACGGATGATCTTTTCCGATCCGGGGCGTGAAATCAACTTCATCGCTTCGCAGACTGTCTGCGTTTGACGATATTCAATTCCCGCATATAGATCTTCTTCATTTTCGCGAACGATCACAACATCCATATTGGCATGGTTGGTTTCAATAAACGGATGAAAAGACGTACAGGGACGTACATTGGCGTACAGCCCCAATGTTTTACGTACCGTCACATTTAAACTTTTGAAACCTTTGCCGGATGGAGTAAAAATCGGCGCTTTTAAAAAAACGCGTGTTTTGCGAATGGAATCCCACGCCGCCTTTTCAATGCCGTTTTTAACGCCGCGCTCATATACTTTTTCGCCGATTTCAACTTCTTCAATATCTAATCGCGCCCCTGCTGCTTTCAAAATAGCCAGAGTCGCATCCATAATTTCGGGGCCAATGCCATCGCCTTTCGCAACGGTAATAGGGGTATTTTCTTTGCTCATTTTTGTTCTTTCTTTATCGTCTCAATTTCTTTTATGGCGTATATGTCCCGAATCTTAAATAATACAACCAGGTTAATCACAATTACAAAATAACTACAGAGGATTTTCCACCCATAATCACGGCCAAAATCCTGCGGCGACCAAATCGTATAGATCACTACTAATGTCATTAAAACGGTTAAAGCCGCATTAACAAGAATTAAATAATCGATAGATTTACGCATGATGAGATTCCAATTTTTGTTTTGGTTGTGACGGGCCATATCTTAATATGGTATAACCCAGCAATGCAGACAAAATAGACCCGACCAGAACGCCCATACGCACAGAAGCCTGCATCTCAATCCCCGTATAAGCCAGCCCGCCAATAAAGAGAGACATGGTAAATCCAATCCCGCATAAGACAGACACGGCATAAAGTTGCCACCAGTTAGCGCCCGCAGGTTTGGGCGATAATCCCGATTTGATGGTCAAAAATAAAATCGCAAAAATTCCAAGCTGTTTACCTAAAAATAACCCTAAAATAATCCCTAATGTCACCGGATCCAATAAATCCTTAAGGCCCATCCCTGATAACGGCACGCCCGCATTTGCAAAAGCAAAAATTGGTAACACACCGTAAGCAATCCATGGATGCAGGGCATGCTCTAAGCGTTTTAACGGACAGGAATGCGGGTCATGATGATCGCGCAGTGGAATAAAAAACGCGGTAACAACCCCCGCCAATGTGGCATGAACACCGGATTTCAGCACAGCAATCCATAAAATCATCCCAATTAGAATATAAGGCGCAGATCCCAAAACGCCGCGGCGATTTAATAAAAACAAGCCGAATAACGCTGCCGCCGCAAATTTCAATGGCTCTAAATAAACATGATCCGAATAAAATACCGCAATGATAATAATTGCGCCCAAATCATCCATAATCGCAATTGCGGTCAAAAGAATTTTTAAACTGATCGGCGCGCGCGACCCTACAAGTGCCAAAACGCCCAGCGCAAAAGCAATATCCGTTGCCGCCGGGATCGCCCATCCGCTAATTGCTGCCGGATTATCCTGATTAAAAAACCAAAAGATTAATGCCGGTATAGCCATACCACCAATCGCGGCCAGAGCGGGTAATAACGCTCGTGTCCGGCTGGACAGCTCCCCTTCCATTAATTCGCGCTTAATTTCCAGCCCGACTAAAAAGAAAAAGATCGCCATCAACCCGTCATTGATCCAAAGCAAAACCGGTTTTTGCAGGAAAAAATCCTTACCGTAAATATCGGAAAACCCGATTTTAAAGACGCTTTCATTTAAAACGTAATGATAAAGATCGTAAAAATCCGTATTAGCAATAATTAAAGCAAGCGCTGCAGCGATTACCAAAACAATACCGCCCGCGGCTTCCAAACGAAAGAAATCTTTCAAAATTGCTTTGATTACAACGGGCGTATGGGGAACATGATCATTTGATGACATGTAAAGAATTATAAAGCTTTTTTAAAAAACAGGTAGCCCCGTTTTAAAAAAAATTTTAACGCCCCATTAATCCCATCATCTGTGACATATCTGTCCCATTCATTTGCACTTGCCCCTCTGGGGTCAAGGTAATGGTATAACCGCGATAATCACGATTATTGTCATCTTTCTTCTGCTGCCCGAACATCTGCATCATACCCAAACCTGCCGTATAATTTTGCATCATTTGTCTAACCTTGGCGGGGGTATTTTCACTTTTGCTCCGCTGATCCATCACTTGCATTAAATAATCCATGCCATAGAAACGAACTTCGGTCTCGCCTTCGACTTTCATCTTGGCATCTAAATTCATCCGCCCGATACCATTAACCAATAATAGCCAGATATCATTGCCAACATAGGAATCATTGATCTTCAACTTTGTATCGCTCTTCGCCAATAAATTCACGAAATCACCATAATGATCCATAAATATTTTTTCAGGCTTGGTTTCTGTCGTCTCTGCATTTTCAATCAAGGAAATGACATGATCCATAAATGACTCTGCCGGGAAATCATCCATAGATAGTCCGAAACTGAAATTTTCCGGAACCAGCTCCTGCGGCGTTTCTCCGCCAAATTCTTCATCAAATTGCTTCATGCCAACATCAATTCCCTTAATGGTATAAGATAAATTAAAGTCAGATGCATTTTTATCTGTGGTATCAAGGCCGCTTTTAATCGAAATTTCCTCAATGCCGAAATCTTTCACCTTGGAGGGATCATCCGGCGTATTATTTAATTTTGCCGTAAGCTCCGACATCTTGACATCAATGTCTCCGCGCTCATATCCGTTCACATATAAATCTTTATAGGCTTTGGTAAAAGACAGAAAGTCCATATCCTTATTTTGTGCATTTGGTTTTTCCTCGCCTTGCATTGCCGATGCCATCAAGGTGTTATATTCTTTAAAAAACGCGCGATATGCTTCCGGATTAAGCTTCTCTAAAGACTGCTTAATTAAAAATTCTGAAATATTCACAGTGCCGACTTTTTGGGGCAGGGTAATCAAAATCTGCCCTAACGTGGCATTATATGGCCCTGACCATAGATTATTATCATCCGGTTCCATATTTGCCGCCAGATTAACATCGGACAAAACCACCTGAAACGCATCAATATTATCATAATCTTCGCGATATTCTTCGGGGATATTTACATCCAAAGTCACATTGCGGACATTCCCATTCATTTGCGTGAACATTTGCAAATCTTTATGCCATAACGCCTTGATACCCGTCACACTTGCAAAGGAAAAGTTCATAAATTCTGTCTGTTCGCCGCCTTTATTGACAATCGCATAAAATGGCTTCTCACCGGTAATAAATTCAACACGAAAAGCCGCGGGATCACCCGTCGGACGAACAATTAATCCAATATTATTATAAAATTCAATCGTCTCAAAGCTATCGTCATCATCTGCATTGACCCTTATTCTTTCAGGGAATTTAACCTCATAATGCTCCTCGCGCGGATAAACTTTTAATGCGCCCTTGATCTCTATATTTTCAAGCTTTTCACCAATCTCTTCATCTTCAAACATTGTTGAATATTGCTTAATCAAGGAAATATCCTCGATCATCTTTTTTATTTCCGCGGCGCCTTCCGGTGTAATCGCGGGAATTTCTCCCCCCTCCAATAAAGCCCCCTCAACAGGCGGTACATACTCAACCTTTTCCTCACGCGTATCACAGCCCGTCAGAATTAAAGTGGTCGCCGTAAATATCATTAATACGGGTAAAAAAAGTTGTTGGAAACGCATGGAATAAGTGCCTTTTTCTTGTAGTCATTGCTTTTAACTCTATACTCTTTTATCAAAGGATTTTTCTGTTGACCAGAGCGAAAGCGTGATGAAACGTAATTTTTACCTGCCCAAAGATGACAAACAGCTCATCACCGCCTGCCTCGGCCCAACCAATACAGGAAAAACCACTTATGCGCTGGAACGTATGCTCAGCTATAATAGCGGTGTCATTGGCTTTCCCCTGCGTTTGCTCGCGCGTGAAAATTATGATCGCGTGGTAAAGGAAAAGGGTGTTTCTGCGGTGGCGTTGGTCACGGGGGAGGAAAAGATTATTCCCGCGAATGCCAGATATTTCCTATGCACCGTCGAAGCCATGCCGATGGAACGCGATTTTGACTTTCTCGCTATCGATGAAATCCAGCTCTGCGCGGATCCGGAGCGTGGACATATCTTCACGGATCGCCTGCTACGCGCCCGCGGCACGCATGAAACCATGTTTCTCGGCGCGGAAACCATCCGCAATATTATCCGCGCGCTCGTGCCGGATGCCACATTTACCACCCGTCCGCGCCTGTCTGAGCTAACATATACCGGGTTTAAGAAACTCTCACGCCTCCCCAAACGCAGCGCCGTTGTGGCCTTTTCGATTGATGACGTTTATCGCTATGCCGAATTAATCCGCCGTCACCGCGGCGGTACGGCAATTGTTCTTGGCGCCCTCAGCCCGCGCGCCCGCAATGCACAGGTTGAACTATATCAATCCGGCGAGGTTGATTTCATGGTCGCCACTGATGCGATCGGTATGGGGCTGAATATGGATATCAACCATATTGCCCTTGCAGCCACCCGTAAATATGACGGCCACCGCGCCCGCGAATTAACCGCCGCCGAGCTTGCCCAAATTGCGGGTCGCGCGGGACGTGCCAAACGCGATGGCACCTTTGGCATTACCGGCGCGGTTCATAATCTCGATCTGGAAACAATTGAGTCCATCAAGCTGAATACCTTCCCCCCACTGGAAAAAATTATCTGGCGTAATCACGATCTGGATTTCCGCTCCTTAGGCGCTTTAATTAAGTCTCTGGAACGAAAGTCCGACTCCCCCTACCTCACAAAGGGACGCGCCAGCGATGATTACATCACCCTAACCGCTCTTGCCGAACAAAGCGCCGTCAAGGCAGTGGCCACCACCCCGGATATTATTCGTCTTTTATGGGATACCTGCCAGATTCCTGATTTCCGCAAAACGCTTTCTGATACGCACCAAGCCTTAATCGCGGAAATATTCTTTAAATTATTGGACGGCGATCTTCCCCCCGATTGGGTTCAAAAACAAATCCGCCGTCTTGATGATACCGAGGGCGATGTTGACAGCCTGATGACGCGCATTGCCCATATCCGCACCTGGACATTTATCACCCACCGCGCGGGCTGGCTGGCTGATCCTGAAAACTGGCAAAGACAGACCCGCGCCGTGGAGGATAAACTCTCCGACGCCCTGCACGAAGCCCTAACGCGGCGCTTTGTTGACCGCCGTACGTCTATTTTGGTAAAAGCCATGGAAGAGAAGGGTGACCTTCTTGCCGGCATCCGCAGCAACGGCGATGTTATCGTGGAAGGTGAAAAAATTGGCACTTTGAGCGGTTTTCGCTTTATACCTGATGACAATAGTGGCGGAAATGAGTATAAAGCAGTTATGAGCGCGGCGCGCTCTGCATTAAAACAGGAAATTGGACGACGCATGAGTGATATGTTAACCGCAGAAAACACGCAGTTTCGACTGCAGGAAAACGGCGATATTTTTTATCAATCCCAGCCTTCAAACCCTCTACCGGGTCAAAAAATTGCCGCCTTAAAAAAGGGCGCGACCCTGTATGCACCCGATATTTCTATCCATGATACTGATCTCCTACAAGATACCGATAAAACCGCGCTCCAACAAAAAATAAAGGAGGCGATGACCTCCCATATTCACACAATTCTTGAAAGCTTGATCGCGCTTCCGCAAAATAATGATGATGTGGCCCCCGCCGTACGCGGCATTGCTCACCAACTCCATGAAGATCTCGGCATTATGCCGCGCCAAAAATTATCTGATCTGATTGCCGGACTGGATGCTGATGGCCGCCGTACGCTTCGCCAAAAGGGTGTACGCCTCGGCCCGATCCTTGCATTTATGCCGCTTTTGGGTAAACCCGCCGCTGTACGTCTGCGGGCGATGCTCTGGTCACTCTGGAATGATAAACCCCTTCCCGCATCCGTCCCCCGTGATGGCAGCGTTTCCGAAGTAGTTGATGTGAAACAAATTGACCGCCGCTATTACCAATCCATCGGCTATCCTGTTTATGGCGCCCGCGCCATCCGCGCCGATATGCTGGATCGTCTGGTCTGCGAGATTTATGACACCGCCAAGGACGGAAAATTCGAGGCACAACATAAGATGGCGGAATGGCTCGGTTGCCCCATCGCCGAACTTTATGACATTCTAACCGATCTTGGGCATAAAAAGATCCACGATCCCGCCGAGCAACCGGCCATAGACGCGCAGGAACAACCAGCCACCACAGAAATACAGGCCGATATCACAACACCGGAAGAGGAAAAGTCAGAAACTCCTGAAACAACTACGGCGCAGAACGCCGAAACTAAGGAGGCCGACGCTAAAGCCAATAAAGCCGAGGTCAAAAAACTCGCTCTGGCTACATTTGCTCTTAAAAAAGGCACTGCCGCGGCGCGCCCGCCTGCGAAAACCCAATCACAACAGCAGCGTCCGTTTAAAAAGAAATCACAGGCGACGAAACAACCGTATAACAAGCCGGCCATGTCCGCCAAAGCCAAACAATCCGACGAAGATAATCCCTTCGCGATCCTAAAACAGCTTAAAGGCAAATAATGGGGCAGAATTCCTCACCCATAACATCCATAGCAAAGAAGGGATCTCCTCTTTGCACCTTAGCTTGCGTGTGTTTATTTATCTGCTTACTCTTCACGCCTCATGCATCCCCGCTCAATGCCGCTGAATTTTCCGGTAAATACCTTTTGCAAATTTGCTCCAGCGATAAAACAGGCGCGGAAATGGTTCCGGGGGGGCATACGGCATGCCAATCTTATATTGCGGGCATTATTGACTATCATAATTTAATTAAATCTCTCAAAACCGCGCCAGGACTGGATTTTTGTATCCCTGCCGATACGCAATTATCCCTTATTCAACAGGGAGTTGTAATATATCTGTTGAAAAATGGACAGCATGACGATTTTATTGCTTCCCCGGCGGTCGCAATTGCGCTAAACCAGATGTACCCATGCAAGAAGAAGCGCCGACAAAAGTAGATCCCCCCCCACCAAAGGATGAAATTAAAAATTTCCCTGATGAAATGGGCGTGCCTATGGATGAAAATTGGGCGGATTATTCTAAATTTGAGCGTAACCCAAAAGATTCAAAAACAATGGCGCGTATTTGGTCGATTTTTTCTGCGCGTCTATTTCCAGTTCTCAGCCTATCTTACGTTGCGTCGGTTTTGGGGATTTGCCTCAATAACGGCACGCATTTCCTGACCGATGGTAATGCCCATTTTATGGCGCTGATCATCACCATGTGGGTTGGCATTGCCCCCTTTACATGGACATGTATGCGCGCCACAATCGGCGAATTCGAGGATCAGGCCAATACATGGTATCTATGGATTGCCGGCCTACAGGGGCTATGCGGCCTTGCCTTTTACTTCATGTTCCCGACTAATCTCGGACCATGGCTATGGGGCTTTCAATCTTTTTTTGTGGCATCAATTCCCATTCATATTGTGGTCTATATATTCTTTATGGCCCGCGCTATGCCATCGGTTATGACATGGCCGCTTAGCTTGATTGGTATTATATTTATGGTCTATGGCATCCTTTTCGCCTAAAAAGATCTCTTGCCAAACAAGCCCGCATCCGTCTATAAGTCCCCTAGATTTAACTTATGATTTTAAATATGGAGATTTTTATGCAACGCACTTTTTCAATTATCAAACCTGACGCCACAAAACGTAATCTGACCGGCGCGATCAATCAACGCTTCGAAGAAAACGGTCTGCGTATCGTCGCGCAAAAACGCATCCGTATGAGCGAAGAGCAAGCCAAAGGCTTTTATGCCGAGCATGCTGAGCGTCCTTTCTACGGTTCTCTTGTCAGCTTTATGACATCAGGCCCCGTGGTTATCCAAGTTTTGGAAGGCGATGATGCCATTGCCAAAAATCGTAAAATCATGGGCGCAACTAACCCGGAAAATGCCGATGCCGGCACCATCCGTAAGGATTTCGCCGAAAGCATGGAAGCCAATTCCGTTCACGGTTCCGATTCACCTGAAAGCGCGACACGCGAAATTTCTTTCTTCTTTAAAGATGATGAAATCGTTGGCTAATACCTACTAAGCAATACTTTGCTTGGCATCTGAATAAGCGCGCTGGATCTTTTCCAAAAGATCCGGCGCTTTTTTTCCGTCCTCGAATTTAATATCCTTTTCCAAGGCGGCGGCCAGATCATGAATGTAAGAAAGCGCAAAATTACCCGCCATCCCTTTTAATTCATGCGCCCGTAAATTAACTTCATGCAAATCCCCACCCTGAAGCGAGACGTCCAAATCTGTTAAAATTTCTCCGGTTTTTTCAAATACATTCTCTAATAATTCGCGCACCTTCGGTTCTCCCAATGTATCCACCAAAGATGTAATCATGGGTTTATCAAAAATATCTTCCCGCCAGACAGTTTCTGTTTTTTGTTGTGGGGGGACATCATTTTCGCGGCTCTTCTCATCCGCAGCGGGTTTTACAGGCTCATCCTTTTTCGCAAGACGCTCAATCTCTTCCAATTGTTTCAATAAAGGTGCTTTATCCTCACTTGAAAAATTCTTCTCAACAACCTTGTCTAATGATGGCGGCGCCTCACGGGGCGATGATGGCGGCGCGGCGGGGGGCGCACTTGCCTCCTCCTCAAATTCAAACTCACTAATCACGCGCTCTAAATCCTCTGGCATGACCGGCTTATTTAAAATGGCCGCCAATTGCGCATTCGTCAGACCGGTTTCTTCCACCGATACACGGTGACCCGTCAATAAAACGGCTTTCTTGATGGAATATTCGGGATCATCATACATAATTTTTATGGCTTCCGGCCCGCTCATACCCGGCAATTCCCAATCCATAAAGACCACATCATATGTTTGATCTTTTAATAAAATCATCGCATCTTCGGCATTGTCACATGCCGTTACCTGATGCCCCTGTTTCTTTAAGAACGCTTCAATCACCTGTTGTGAAACCAAATTATCTTCCACCACCATAATTGTCAGACCCGCAGAATTCTCCACAATTTGATCTTCATACTTATTCACGTAAGAAAACTTATTCTCATCCTCGTCTTCTGTAGGATCATCCGGCGTTTCAATATCCAATCTGACGTCCGTATTTTCGGACGTTACTTTTGTATAGTTTAATTTCTCATACTCTGTTGTTCTGCTTTCGGCGATGACGGGCAGATTAATGATAAAGCGGCTCCCTTTACCTTGCTCACTCTCAACGGAAATGTCCCCGCCCATTAATTCAATTAAACGTTGGCATATCGCTAACCCTAACCCAGATCCCCCATATTTACCGGCTATAGAGCGATCGGCCTGAGAAAAAGGATTGAATAAATCTTCAATGGCATCGGCGGCAATACCAATGCCCGTATCTTCGATAATAATGGCGATAACATCCACAGCGCCCTCGCCTGTTTCTGCATCTTCTAAACGATTTCCATCATTAATTTTAATGATGACGCCGCCTTTTTCCGTGAATTTAATCGCATTACCCAATAAATTAAGCAAAACTTGGCGTAATCGGGATGGATCCCCCTGAAATGTTAGCGGCACATCGGGCGCAATTTCCAAATCCAGATAGATATCTTTGTTCTGTGCATGACCCGCCATTAACGTTGCGGTGCTTTGGACCACATTTTTAACATCAAACAATGTTTTTTCCAGGCTCATTTTCCCGGTTTCAATTTTTTCAAAGTCCAAAATATCATTCAGCAGCATAGTCATGGATTCACCCGATTCCATGATTGATCTTGCATATTTCTTTTGATCTGATGATAGGGGGGTATCCATCAATAACCTTATCAGCCCCATAATACCGGTCATCGGGGTGCGGATTTCATGACTAATCACCGCCAAAAACGCAGATTTGGCACGGTTGGCTTCATCTGCGCTTTCCTTTGCCATCTGCATATCTTTACGGCGGCGTATGTCGATCTGTCTCAATTCGGCCATCATCTGGCGCTCGCGCTCAACTACGGTCAATAACCGGTTATATTCGCCTTCCTCTTCGGCATTTTTTAATTCCTTAATAGAGGTTGGCAAAACCGAGATATCGGCAAATGATTTTTTCTGGATATCATTCGGCGTCGTCACCATTGACACAAATAGAAAAATCATCGCCGCGGATATTGCGGTATATGGCAAACCTACCGGGATAAAGGTTATATCCAGCAATAAATAAAATCCGCTGGACATCATGGTAATTAAACACAGCGCAATCATAATCCAGCTGAGGCAATTCCACAGAGATGACTTATAACCATCTTGAAAAAACGCGATCGAGAGGATAATAAAACTTAAACAAAACAGAACACCAGGCACCAAAATTAATACAATATTCATTAAGCCAAAACTTTCCGGCAAAAATGACAAAATAATGCCGGCAATAATAATCAAAGAAAATGGCAGTCCAACAGAGAGCAGTTCACTTTTATCTTTGAATGTAATTTTATTTTGAAGAAACGTCCCCAAGGCCGCCGCCGTCATAATTAAAAATATGATCAACATATAAAAAACTTGTCCAAACCCCTCACTGATCAGAGGTTTCACAGATAAAGTAACAAATACTATGTATAAGCAATATGTTATGAAATACGGCACATAGCGGATATTATTTAATGAAAATGTCAAAAACACCGACAGCCCCACACCCAATGCTAAAAACAGGAATGCCTGCATTTTATCCTGCCGCGCGCCCTCAATCATATAAAACTGCTCTTGCGTTGAAATGCTTGGCGTTAAAACGAGTGGGAAAAAATCGGATGGGTCAATGTAAACCAAAATACGAATATCCTGATTTTTGGGAATAACAATTTTAAAATTGGGTTGTTCAATTTTAATGGCGGTATCTTTCCCCAGGCTTTCAGCCCCATAGAGCACCATATTTTCAATTGTGCCTTGGCTTTTGAACATGCTTTGGCTCAATGAAAAGATAAATTCTTCCTTATCCGATTCATTACGGATATTCAATAATAACCAACTTGGCGATCCATCAGGGCCAAATCCTAATTTTTCATTTGAAAAAAAGCGCCGCTTTTCCCTTTGATCTTCATATAACTTAATTACTTCATTTGCCGTCATCACTGATTTAGGATCCTGAATCATCGCAATATACGGGGCTATAGATACATTGGTTGTACTCTCTTTAATCACTAACTGGCGTTCCTGAGCCAGCGCCTCAGGGATATAGCAAATCATCATGAAGCATGAAAGAACAGCACAAAGGAAAAAAGCCCCAAAATAGGATCTATTTTGTGGCCTCATGCGTTTGGCGCTCGTCTGACGATTGTAAAACATAGTGATAAGGGCATCCAAAAGACTAAGTTGATTGTAACCTACCTCATCATCTTTCAAAAGAGTTACAAAAGAATGAAGAAATTTAAACAATTATGCTTTGGCGCGATGTGCATTTTTCTCCGCCCAGGCATCCGGATCATTTAAAAACGATTCAACCTCGCCTAAAGTCTCATTGTCGAAATAAGATAATTCTTTAGCCACGGCTAAAACATCCCACCAAGTCGCCAATTGATGCAGAGTTACGCCCATTGCTTTATTATTTTCTTCGCTGGCTGCCATAATGCCATAATGAAAAACTACGAAGGCATGTTCAACAATTGTGCCCGCTTCGCGTAAGGCATTGATAAAAATCTTTTTGCTGCCGCCATCGGTTTGTAGGTCCTCTACCAGCAAGACTTTTTTCTGCTGATCATCTTCATTAATATGCCCCTCGATTTGGGCCATACGTCCAAAACCTTTCGGTTTTTTACGCACGTACAGCATCGGCTTCTCCAGCCTTTCTGCTAAAAAAGCCGCGTACGGGATACCGGCCGTTTCACCGCCCGCCACGTAATCAATCTGATCCGCTCCAATTTGCTCACGCAACATATCTGTGGCATGCGCCATTAATGTGCCGCGTTCTTTGGGAAACGCAATCAAGCGGCGAATATCAACATATACCGGTGATACACGACCAGAGGTAAATATAAATGGCTCTTTCGCATTAAATAAAACCGATTTGGTATCTAGCAAAATTTTAGCGGTATCTTGTGCAATCTGGTTCATGCGGCAATATCCTTATCATTATCATCTGTACGTACCATACTATAGAATGCGCCCATAATCCGCCCCAATGGCTCCCCGATGACCGGATTGGCACTTTGCCCACGATAGATCGCCAATCTGCCCTCGCTTTTACGGCGGATCAGGAACGGATCGCCCGCACGCGCCGGACCATTCGGATCAACCAATAAAATATCGCCTTCTTGATAATAAGGCGCAAAAGACGAATTGGTTATTTCCAGCGCCCATGCTTGCGGAGACAGGCTCGGCTGTCCATCTGGCATGGTAAAGAATGATAAATTAGATCCCGCCGGAAAACCGGATTCATTGAATATTTCAGGGTCAGATGCCACGTCATCTTGCAATAACGGCAGTTTACGCAAATCGCTTTTAACGGGTGCGCTGACCTGTTCCTGTATAACCGGTGCGGCTTCCTTAGCAGGGGCGGCAGGTTGTGTGCGTTCTGCGGCTTTTTCTTCCCCCATCAGCGCAATAAATTCGCTCATCGTGGATTCAGTGGCCGCCAATACTTTTGAAATACTTTCTGTGGATGGCCATCTTGGCTTACCGTCCGGCGCTTTGCGTTTGCTTTTATTGAAACTTGTCGGATCCAGTCCCGCTGTTTTCGCCAGTCCTGATACCGAATATCCGTTGATACGTGCTAATTGATCAAGCGCGCCCCAGAGTTTTGAATGAGTAAACATGAAAAGGAATATATACCCAGACAAAGCGCCTTGTAAAGATCTCAACCAGAAAATTTATTTTCCCTATCACGGTTTTTATCGCAAAATTATTTCAAAAATATGACCCATCAATAGCATATTCATATTGATGGCATTAGATTCTAAAAAAATTGGCATTACGATTTTTCACGGAGAAAAAATATAAATTTATTTTATGACTTGATCTAAAGTGAGCCGCTTAATCTGCGTTCATTTGATTGATCTCATGGGGAATTAACGCTATATGTGAAAGCATGTTCACAACCATCAACGGTTACATCGCGCGCAATCTCTTTACCGCTCTTATTTTGATCGGCTTGGTTCTTGTGGCGATTATTTTTATGACACAATCCATTAAATTTTTGGAATTGGTTATTCGTGCGGGCGCAGCGGGCGGGACATTTTGGTTGCTTACTTTACTCGCGCTTCCTCGTTTTCTAGAGGTTATCCTGCCAATTTCCCTCGGTATTTCCGCGGTTTTTGTTTATTACCGCATGATGAGCGACCGCGAGCTGACCGTACTTCGCGCCAGCGGTTTTTCTCCAATGCGACTTGCCGGCCCGGCTCTGACTTTATCCGCCGGACTGATTGTGTTTCTCTGGATCATGACATTCTGGCTCACCCCGCAAAGCATGCGTAAAATGGAATTTATGCAAAGTACGCTTAAGGCCGAGTTTTCCAATCTGCTATTTCAGGAAGGCATTTTTAATCGCTTTGGTAATGACATCACTTTTTTCATACGTGATCGCGCTGCCAGTGGTGAATTACGCGGCTTAATGATTCATGATACCCGCGCGCGCAATCCTCATCCCGTTACCGTTACCGCCAAAAGTGGTAGAATTGAAACAACGCAGGATGGTAAAATTCAGATTGTGGTCTTCGAAGGTTCACGTCAGGATTATAACCCCGAAAATAAAATTTTGAACCGCTTGGATTTTGAACGCTATACCATTGACTTGCCGAGCGCGATCATAAAGAAAGACCGTTGGCTGGAAGCAGGTGAGCGCACTATATGGGATTTACTAACCCCGGATATGTCGAATGAAGAAGATTTAAAAAATCTCTCCTCTTTCCGTATTGAACTCCTAAGACGCGCCTTGGCGCCGCTCATATCTTTAAGCTTCCTATGTATGATCTTTCCCATCATGTTGCTCGGCCCGCAAGGACGCCAAGGGCTGGTGAAACGTGTCACAATTGCGGGTATCAGCATCCTTATTTTGCAATCTCTGTTTTTGGCGGGTTTAAACTTTTCACGAAAGCACGAAATTATAGGCGGCGTTGCTATGTTAATATGCATCTTTGCCCCAATTGCTGCGGGTCTGTTTACAATGAGCACGTTTGGTGAAAATTTACGGCGCAGCCTGTTTTTCACCTCAAAACCAATCACCTATAAAGCGGCGGACTCATAAAAATGAAACATATGCTGCGCCCCTTTTCTTTTACGCTCGCCCAATATCTCTCAAAACGCTATCTGGTGACGTTGCTGTCTTTTCTGGGCATATTACTCGCCCTGATTTACATGATTGATATTATCGAACTGTTGCGCCGCGCGGGAAAGCAAGACAATGTCCCCTTAATCGTTGTCTTACAAATGGGATTGTTTAAATTACCTGACGTTGGACAAGTGATCTTACCCTTCGCTATTTTATTCAGCGGTATGTATACGTTTTGGGGACTGACCAAACAATATGAGCTTGCGGTCATGCGGGCGGCGGGGTTGTCGGTCTGGCAATTTTTATTACCGATAATTATGGTCGGATTTTTATGCGGCGTGCTGCATGTTTCTCTGATTAATCCCCTCAGCACTCTATTACTAGACAGATTTGAACAATATGAAACCAAATATCTCGGCAGCCAGCGCCATCTGATTTCTGTCTTCCAAAGCGGCTTTTGGATACGTGAAAAAGAAACCAAAGCCGGCGAAGTGATTTTACATGCCGAAAAAATTAATCCGGAAAGCTGGCAATTACAAAACGTCATGGGTTTGGCATTTAACGAAACAAATTCCAATACCAGCCGTCTTGACGCCGAGCAGGCAAAACTCGAAGATGGTTATTGGTTATTTAAAAACGTTCATATCACACAAAAAAATGCGGATAATATTGTCCGTGATACTTATAAATTGCCAACGACATTAACCAAAAAAGATATCGAAGAAAGCTTTGCCAACCCCGAAACCATTTCATTCTGGAACATGCCTGCCTTTATACGCACCCTTGAAGCCACAGGTTTCGACAGTACAAAGCTGCGGATTCATTATCACTATCTTTTATCCCTCCCGCTTTTATTTGTCTCGATGATCCTGCTCGCCGCATCTGTGTCTTTTCAGCCACCACGCAGCGCGTACACACTGATTATGGTGGTGATGGGGATTGCAATGGGGATGGTGGTTTTCTTCCTCTCCAGCTACCTCCAAGCCCTTGGCATATCTGGTCAAATATCACCCGTTCTTGCGGCATGGGCACCCGCCCTGATTACATTCTTGCTTGGTTTAAGCGCTCTTTTGACATTTGAGGATGGGTGAGACATTTTTGCCATAGTCTGAAAATTAAAACTTGAACAAATCTTTTAAAAAATTATCATTCTGGTAATAAATATATGATTTTATAGGGTAAGATCAAATATCAATAATTACTTTACTACAGGATTGGGACACTTATGCAGAACAAACAAACTTCTCTTAAGAATACGGGAGTACTATTTTTAACCGCGACATTATGCCTATTTATGATGTCTTGCGCGTCAAATGACAGCCGTCAATACGGGGATGTTTACGACCCTATGGAAAGCACAAATCGTGCAATTTTTGCCTTTAACGAAGTTTTGGATGAAAACGTTGCCGAACCTGTTGCCAAAGGATACCGTTTGGTTATGCCTGAGCCGGGACGTGAAGGAATTAAAAATGTCCTGACCAATTTATCTACGCCGGTGAATGCCGGAAATCAGCTCCTACAAGGGGATGTCGGCGGCGCTATGACGGATATCGGGCGTGCGCTTGTGAATACAACAATCGGGATTGCCGGTCTGTTTGATGTGGCGGGGTATTTGGGTCTGGAACATGAACCGGAAGATTTCGGGCAAACACTGGCGGTTTGGGGCGTATCTGAAGGGCCATATTTTGTTATACCGTTGCTTGGTCCGTCAAATCTACGTGATGGCGTTGGTCGTTTGGCTGATTCATTCGCCGACCCGCTTAATATTTATTTGATGAATATCGAAGAGGAAGAAATTATCTATGCACGTTGGGGCGTTTCTGTTGTATCACAACGTGAAGATCTGATTGAGGTTCTGGACGAGCTTGAATCCGGCGCAATCGATTACTATGCCGTTATGCGCTCTTCTTACTCACAATACCGCAATACGCTGATTACGGATAAAGATGCTTCAGCCGGTATGGCGGCATTCCCGGACTTTGACGATGAATAAAACAAGTCTGTGATAACAAGGACAAGAAAAAGCAAGGCTTGCTTTTTTTAAAAAAAGACAATATCACTCATAATAGAATAAAGGTTTGATATGAAAAAAAATAAGTTTATTGCACTTGGTTTGCTTGCGGCCACATCCTATTTTGCGATGTCCGCTGTGAATGCATATGCGAGACCCTATCAGCTAAATAAAAGCCATAGCGCAGAAAAAACGCACAGTAACATCATTTCCGTTGCACAAACCAGCGACGAAATTGTGCAAGGCGCGCAAAATTTTATTGAAAATGTATCCGCCCGCGGACTTGCCTTCCTGAGCGATAAAAATCTCAGCGAAGAAGACCGCAAGAAAGATTTTCGCGCTCTTTTGATGGACAGCTTTGATCTGAATACCATCGGGCGTTTTGCTTTAGGTACAAATTGGCGCAGCCTCACCGCCGAACAAAAAGAAGAATATCTCGATCTCTTTCATAATATGGTGATTGAAACCTATTCCCAGCGCTTTCGCGAATATCAGGGGCAACAGATTGTAATTAATCGCGCCCGTCCCGAAGGTGAAAAAGATTCGATCGTAAATTCAAAGATCATTTCCACCGATGGCTCGCCAGATATCCAACTTGATTGGCGCGTGCGCTATAAAGATGGTCAATATCGGATCATTGACGTTCTGGTAGAGGGCGTAAGCATGTCCCTCACGCAACGTAGCGAATTCAGCTCCATCGTCCAAAGAGGCGGCGGCAATGTTGAATCTTTGTTGGTTAAACTCAGAGAACGCTAAAATTCCCGCACAGCATTATTCCATTTATAGAATCTTGTATGTCGAGCATTCAAATCGCATCGACATACTTTTATTTGCGCTAAAGATAATATAGAGAAAAATTACAGAGGGGGCGAGGATTTAAAAAAGCTTATAAAAAGTTTTAATCATCATCAACACCTACATTTTCCCTGAGCTGCTTATTCCCGCCGCCAATGCGCCCCAATGCGCCGCCGCCAAGTGCGGCAGTGGCTTTAACACCTGTTCCAACCAAGCCCATAATTTCGCTTGCCTGATCATGCTGGAAGTCACCGAATGTTTTCGCCGCAACACCGGCCCAACGTAGAATCTGGTTCGGAATACTGTCAATCAGCTTAAAGGAAGTCAGCGCCATCATATAAACAATGATCGCATATATGACCGTATAGAAGAACTGGTCAATCGGCCCCCTGAAATCGTCAAGATCAAATGGATCCTGATTCCCGGGGGTTGCGCGGCCATTTGCCTGCTCAACCGCATCAAAAGCCGCAAAACCGCCGATATTGGCAACTACCAGATCAAACATATCATTCAACACTTTAACCATCGCCATAAAGATGGAAATACTACCAAGGAATCCCATTAATATCAAAATCGGGCGTATTAATATTTCAAGTATCAGCCAATATCCACTTGATGCGCCGTCTCCTATAATACCTTCACCATCCAGCTGTAAATGCGCGAGCGCCCATAGCGGTAGACCAACCATCGCCTCAAAAATAGCCTTCACCCAATTGGCAACGGCAAACATAAAATAGATAAATGGCAGATATGGTAAAACATAAAACAACACAAACCCGATCGTTAAACCGATCATGCCGAATGTCGCCATAACGCCGGTCATCTGCTGAATCATTCCCGATAGTGGTTTCCCAACTGCTTCTTTTATCGGTTGGAATCCCATCGCACTACCAATCGCGGTGCCGCCGAAGGCTATAATCGTGGAATTAACCATTCCGTTACCCAAAATACTTAACTGCGCCAATGGATGAATACCTGTTTGTTGCCTCATATCAAACAAGCCACTTAAACCGAAAATACTGACGATAGTATCAATGACCGGATTTTTACCGATCCCCATGCTTTGACGGAAGGCAATATCACGATCCTGATTCACACCTGCGCCCAGTTCCTCACTATTACAATAATATTCATAGGTATTATTTATCGCGGTAGCCACGAGCAAATCACTCACCTTAGAGAAATTCATGACCTTAGCTCCGGGAAGCTCCGGATTCATCATATCGCATACTGCTGAGCTTGAACTTGCCGTATTACGCAACTGCATCACTTCTTCTATAACTGCTGGATAAAGCCGCACATCGGGCATATTAAATACGGCGCCCTGAACCAAACCATTTGCCTCTGCAATACGGTTATAATACAGTGCGGCGCACATCCAACCGCATTCCGTCAATGCCGCATCTACATCAAAGATAGAGGGCGGCGCAATGGCCGCATCAACAGCATTAATAATATTTGCTGCAATGACCTCATCACGGCCCCTGATAAGATTATTAATTTCGCGAATTTCTGGCTCATAAGCGCCATGATTAGGTAGTACAGAATGAGTAAAACCCTGCCCAATTTCATCAATCAGAGGGTCATTCCAAAGATTATTGATAATCAAATTATACTGCCCGGCTTTAATTAAGCTGGATATTGCTTCGGGGCCAGAACCGGTTAAAACAATTTCACCGCAATAGGGAATAACAAAACCCGGCTCTGCGCCATATTCCTTTGGCATGCCCGCATATGTCGCCGGATTGGCAACATTACACGGCACAGGTTCACCAGGCTGTGCATAGGGTGATGGCGCAGTTGTTTCATGAACGGGAATTCTCTGCCCAAATCTAATTCTGATATCACCGTAATTTGATAATTCCAGCGCATTATTATAACTCGTTGGGCCTGTGCCTAACGGCGGGCCGGTCGATAAATTTTCACAATTATCATACTCACTAGCACGATTTGTCACAATATAAGCATCGATTACGCGTCCATTTACCTGTTCCTCTGCATGTTTACATGTTTTCACCAGGCTCATAAAACGCACCAAACCAACGCTAGAAGGGAAATTACTTCTGTTGGGGGGCGCTATTAACGTATCATGATCGCCGGCAAGATCCTCCGCAATCGCTATATTCACTTCGCGCCACGCATTACTCGCCATACCGGTACCGTAATAAGCCGCATTGAGTGTAATAATTTGCGCCAAGTTGAATCCTTGATAAAATGGCATAATTAAGGCTGCGAAAAAAATCACACGTACGGGTATCCACGTCTTATTACCGCGTTGCCCCCACATTGTTCCATTTATGGCCGTCTCCGCCGTCATAGTAACGACGTAATATAGTAAAATTACAAAAGCGAGTGCTATAATCGTGTAATTATAAAATGCAATCATACTGTGGAACCCAGTATGCATCGCGGATGGAAACGCAGTATATGGCGCTAAAGCTTGACCGGACGCATCATTACATACTGTCGCTGTCCCAACACAGCTTTCAAAAAAACCTGCCGTACCCGTTATATTCTGAAGTCCAAAAACAAGATCTAGAAAACGCAAAGCGTAATCTTGTTCGGGCACTGTTGGTACGAATAGAAAATCAAAACCACCTGCGCCGCCTATATCCGTGATCATATCATTCGGGATTGCAAAGGCCGAATCCATCATCAACGCCCCTGCCATCAAAGTAAACTGAACCAAAAACGTTATAAATGCCGTAATAATGATTAAATATGCCGCAATCTGATCTAAATGCTTTCGATCCCACGTTATAGATCTTGCCCCTTCGGCAAGCACATTAATTAGACCAAATTTCTTAAAATTTTGTGCCTGTAGATAAGGATGAGAGGGTTGAAAAATTCTTACCGATCCAAAAATACTCGCAATATAGTACGCAAATAAACGAAAACCACTATGAAAAATATTTAGGACACGCGGTAATAAACCAGGTAGTAATGCATACCTGACAACGCCTCCCGTAATACTTTTTCCTGCATGAGTTTCATTCATATAAAATAGATACCTGTTTATGTCTATTCGTTGTTTTCTTTGCTATTTTGTCTATGACGCGCCATTGCTCCTGATAAGCCTTGGCTGAATGCTTCAGCGCCCTGACCAACCTCGCGGATACCGCCTGTCATACCGACAGTGGCTTTGCTTTGCAATTGCGCGCCGGCATCACCGATTGATTCACTAAAGGCTTCAACATTCTGTCCTAACCAACGAAGGATAAAGTTTGGAATAAGATCGATTAACTTAAAGGAGGCAAGAGCCAGCATATAAACAATGATCGCATAAATAACCGTATAGAAAAATTCATCAATAGGGGAGCGCCAATCTTCAATGACATCTGCTAAAAAGCCTCCTCTTTCTGCTTCCATTTGGTCAAACCCGCCCATATTTGCAGTCACCAAAGTCCATAACTCATTTAGCAATTTCACCATGGCACTGAAAATAAGAGAGCTAGCCAATAAACCAAAAATAATTAAAATCGGGCGTAAGAAAATTTCCAATATCAACATATATCCCGACATCGCGGCATTACCCGGAATTCCATCGCCATCAATTCTTAAATGCGCCAGCGCCCATAAAGGTACGCCAACCATCGCCTCAAAAATTCCCTTCACCCACGTACCGACGGCAAAGAAAAAGTAAACAAACGGCATTAAGGGAATGAGATAGAATAACACAAATCCCACCGATAACTGAATAGACGCAAAGGTCAGCAAAAAGCTTGCAGCAACGCTACCTGCGCTTCCCAAGATACCCGCCAAAGATAAACCCAAGCCGCCGCCTGCATATCCAACATTGTTAATCGCTGCTTGAACCAAACCGCGCCCCGCTGCGGCGATTAAAGCCAAGGGATGAACATTTCTATTTTCAGGCTTACTCATATTGAACACACCATCCAGACCTAACAAAGAATTCAGGAAGCCCATTATCCCGCCTGCCGAGGTTTCGGCGCTTCCGCCATCGCCCGTTCCGGTTCCGCCGAGCACCCACATACGGTAGGCCTCATACCCCGCCAAAGCCGGCACACGCGTCAATGGATATCCGTCAAATAGATCAACATCAGCCCCATTTTCACCACCACCCAAAATAATCGGATTAAACCGATCTATGACCGTCATGCTATGGGCATCTTCCTGGCGTTTTTGTTGCACCACATCCATCGCCATCGGCCAACTATGTGGCTGTGAAGGGAAACTTACTCCAGCGGCAGTAAAGGAGCCATTATTTTGTGCAATGGCATTGTAACAAATCGCAGCTCCGCCCCAACCATACTTCAAATTATATGGGTCATTAGGTGGTCCGCACCAATCTATATCATTTTGATTTTGAGCGATCGCTTGGCGCAACATATCACTCAGCATCAGCTTATAAATCCCGCTTTTTTCTGCTTTAAATAATGACATGTCAGGCGGCGGCGGAGGTGGACATGAACTGACCGGATAATATGCCTGATCACAAACATCTGAATTATTCATCTGTGATGCCGCATAAGCAGCCGCCGCATCGATAATATCCTGATCTTGCCACATGATTGACAAAACATATAGATAGCTCGCCTGAATTTGCAACGATATCGGGTTTTCCGGATCGGCTACCGGCATAGTTATAGACCCGCAGAATGGTTCTACATTGACAAATTTATCCTTATATTCTGGCGATCTGTTTCCGAATATAATGTAAATACTCTCCATTCCGGTATCATTTACCATCTGTCTCATTAGCGTCAAATTACTACCGGCACTAGGATTTCCTGGATTAGGAGGTCCTCCGCCCGGAAAGAAATATGGTCCCACAGCGGAAGGCGTTCCATCAACGTCAGTCGCACCAAAGGGGAATAAGCTAACCGTAGCAGTAGGGGCATTCAACGCATTATCATTGACATAAAATCCCTGTATAGGCGTAGTTACTTGACCCGCTGTGTGATCGTATGTTTGATAAAATTGAACGGCATATTGGCATGCGCGCGCCGTCAACATATATTGGATCATAGGCGCGGGATCGGGAACATTAGGCATTGCAATTAATGTATTACGTGGGCCAAACGGTGTTTCCCCTGCACCTGCCGCGGCTATATCCCCGTAATAAAATGTCAATCCGTTGGTTGCAAAATTCGACCCCCATTTGGCTGAAATCAAAACTATATATTGTGCGGCATTTAAGCCATTTGCCATCGGCACTAACAACCCAAAAGCCATGACCAAACGAATCGGCGCCCAAACACGGTTAAAACGACGACCAAAGGGCGTACCATCACGTACCGTCTCGCCTAAAATTGTAATCACAAAATACGTTAGAATTAACAGTCCAACCACTAACATCGCTACGTTAAACGTCTGAAATAACGCCTGAAGACCAAAATGGTAAGGATAAGGGAAATCACCCACACCAATGCCCGGCGGATCATAGCGTGAGTTGAACATATCATCGACGCCAAATACGCGGTCCAACATCATAAATGCGATATCATCGGCCTCTGTAAATTGACGACCAATAATTGTTGATAAATTGAATATCGTCAGGGCATCAAATTGCGGCGGCGGAACCGGAACCGGGCCTGCCATGGCAAATGGAAACATCACAGAGCATGCTAAAATAATGATCTGCACAAAGAAGATAACAATACCGAAAGTAATCACGCAGAAAATTATAATCTGATCCAGATGTTTGGTATCAAACACTAAATTTTTATAGGCCTGTTTTAATACTTGAGATACGGAATATTGCCCAAAATATTGGGCCTGTAAATAAGGGTGATGTGATGGCAGCAACCGAACGGATTCAAAAATCATTGCTACAAAATAAGCGGCATGGGAAAAGACCATAGAGAATAAATCACGTAGCCGCGGCAAAATTCGCGGCAATGTAACATACCCTACTGCATCTCTTGTTCTAACTTCCATTTAACTAACTTTCCCCATATTTTTAAGGCCCGCTTCCCGGCACATTACCTGGCTTAGACACCAGACGCGTTGCGGATGATTTAGCCCCGCTCACCTGTTGTCCTAAACGCCCATTAATCATAGAACCGCCCATACGCCCCAGACCCTGCGCACCTTGTCTTAGACCTTGTAATCCCTGACGTCCAACCAAATAGCCTCCAACCGCAGCATATTGTGTCAGATTCTCAGCAGGATCCTGATAACTATCACCAAAGCTTCTTACACCCGCACCGGCCCAACGCAGAATAGATTGCGGAATATTATCAATCAGTTTAAAGCAGGACAGCCCAATCATATAAACGGTCATGACATAGATAACTGTAAAGAAAAACTCATCAATAATCGCTCTTTTGAAAATACCATCGGGGGTAAACTCCCCTAAAAATCCTGTTAATAATTCTTCATCATTCCCCATCACATTCTGAACAACCAGATCAAAAATCTCATGTAGCACGCGTACCATAGCTCCAAAGATAATGAAACTGGCAATAAGAGAGAACACAATCAGAATTGGACGTACAAATATCTCCAGTAATAGGAAATAGCCATTAGCAGCCGCATCACCCGGCAGGCCTTCCTTATCAATCCGAATATGTGCCAGCGCCCATAACGGCACACCAACCATGGCTTCAAATATAGTCTTCACCCATGTACCGACCGCAAAGAAGAAATACAGGAACGGCATGAACGGCAAGACATAAAATAATAAGAACCCAGCTGTTAAACCGATCAAAGCGATACTAGAAAGCGCACTACTCAATGCGCCCATCAACGGGCCACTAACGCTGTCTTTACTAGCCTCTTGCATACCGCTACCGACCGCAAAAATAAGCGAGCCGACAACATTCATCAATGTACTATTCACCAAATCTTTACCGATTGCGACCAATTGCGCCATTGGATGGACATCAAAATATTCTTCTTCCAGAATATTCATTAACCGTTTTGTCCCGAAAATACCATGCATCACGCGCTCGATTAAGTTATCATCCGCCATGATAGAGATACTGCCGGATGCAATACCACTTTCCTGCCAATCTTTATGAACATTATATAAGACCCAGCCAATATCCATATCTCTTGTGCTCATCAGTTCCTTCAACGAACGTCCGTCACTCACCCCTTGGGGGTTATAAGATTCTTCTAAAGATAAGTTATTATCCAATGCCATACGATGCTTACTAATTTCATCCATAACAGCAGGAACCCTTGACATGTAAGGAATGTTTGCCGCTGCATCAAACTCACGCCCAATCACAGAGGCTAAATTATTATACCACATCCCCGCGGCAGCCCAGCCACGCTCACGCACTGTGGATGTCATGTCATAAAGATCCGGCACAGCAAGCATTGCTAGCCATGCATCTTGAATATATCCTTCAATGTAAACTTCTCTGGTCATAAAATGACTAGTCTTAAGCTCAGAACTTGGAGGATCATAACATTCGGGAGAACCAGGATTTAGCGCATGACGACGTGCCGATAAAACAGGATCCGGATCAAATATAGAGGTCGTCGCAAAATCTAAATCTGTGATCAAACATGGGCGGAACCATTCTCCGAAACCGGTTTCTTTATTCTCTGTATAACGCGCTGCAATGGCTGTATTCTCTTCTGCAAACCATTCATCGATTAACATTTCATAATACCCTTTTTGCAGATGCCATGCTCCCGCCGGGTCGCTCCCCGCCATAATAGGCGCGGCCGTCGTCGTCGTTAACGTAACCTCCCCGCAATAAGGAATAATTGTATCTGGATCATTTGCGCCCGGAACAGGGGCACCAAAACGGATCACCACATCACCATAATCAAAAAATGCCAAGGCAATATCGTAATTATCAAATGGTATGCCACCACCGCCCGTCCTAAATCTAGCGGCGCCGACTCTCGAAACCCCTACATAGACAGTATTGTCAGGATCCGTAAGCGCCACAGGCGGAATACCCGGCTTCACAAGCCATGGACGAATGGGCTGAAACTCAACTGTCCCTCGTCTTTCATTGATAAAGCCGCGGGCTTTCATATAGGCATACTCACAGGCCTTCACAAGCTGCATTGAAGCGATAAACGGCGATGCATCACTCATATTAGGTCGGGGCAATAAATGCTCTGATCCGCCTTGCCCTGTTCCGCCATTACCCATACCGGCAACATTGGGATTTGCATATCCACGAGAGGCATAATTCGCCGCAACAGTATCATTATAAGCCAGCCAACCATTAGTCGCCAAACCTGAACCCAGCTTTGCAATTGCAAGCGTCAAATATTGCCCTGAATTTAGTCCGTAAGCCACCGGAATTAGTAAGCCAATCGCTACCAACAATCTGATCGGCCCCCATACTGTATTAAATCTGGCGCCAAATGGCACACCGGTTGAAGCAGTTTCTGCAATAATAACAACCACAAAATAGATAAAAATCAGCACCGCCACAAACAACAATGACCAGGAATAAAACTCCAATAAGCTATGTAAGCCAGCATGATAAGCATATACCGGCGCCGCCCCGAACACAGGAATTGAGCCCGCCACACATGGCGCGATTGTCGCATTGGCGGGATCATCTGTTCCCAAAGCACAAGATCCGAAAAATCCCGGCACACCGAATACAAAATCCAATAACATAAAGGCGTTATCGCTATCGGGATTCATCGTCTCAAACATGCCACCGGCATAAGCTTTAGAGAATATAAATCCGAATATAATCAAGACAATCTGAGAAACAAGAAGAACCAAACCAACTAAAATCACGCCAAATATTAATACCTGGTCGATATATTTCAGCTCAAATCTTAAATTTTTGGCCGCTGCCGCCACAACAAGACGAATGCCATAACGCCCCTTATTTTCAGACAATAAGTAAGGATGCCCCTGTGGCAGAAGACGTACAGCATAGTAAATATGTGCAATTAGATAGGCAAGCCATCCAAACCCATCGACCACCAACGACTTAAAGCGGGGAAAAATCCCCGGCAACATCGTGTAGGCCGCAACTTGTCTTTTATTTATGTTCATACGTATATATATAAAATTTAGCTAAATTCAAATTATTACCATTAGTCTACCAACTTATCCTAATACTTACCAATTTTTTGATAGATTTTATCATTTTTAATATATCACAAGCACTACTCTTGGGGTACGACCTCAATCACTAACCCGTCTAAATCTTTATTCATAACAATTTGACAGGATAATCTTGAATTGTCCTGTACATTTGGTGCTTGATCCAACATATCTTCCTCATCTTCACGCGTCTGCGGTAAGCGTGCCATCCATTCGGGCGCTACATAGACATGACATGTCGCGCAACAACATGCGCCGCCGCACTCTGCCTTAATTGGAACATTATATTCACGAAGATTCTCCATCAACGTCCATCCCTCGATCACTTCATAGGTAATCAGCTGTCCCGTTTCATCACGCACTGAGATTGATGTCATACTACCCCCTATCATCTTTTTTCATTGGCGGCCCCATAAATATCCCTTTCAAAACATACGAAAAGCATATGACCACGACAATTGTGGCGGCCATATCAACCAAAAAATTTATTCCGAAATATGCCATAATCATGGCCGTCTGATTTGTCATGAATAGGGGGGACAGAATGTTCAATAATACAAGCCCCACCAATAAAAACGGAACATAGCATGTTAACCACGCTCCAATTAAATGTAGTGAAGATGACATCCCCTTCATATTGGCCAAAAAGCGACGCACCGGTATATCAACGGCGACCGGAACATATAAGATTAAAAATTTAAATCCCCAAATCATCCCTAAAACCGCCATCGTCGCAACGAAAAACTTCATTAATGATGCTTGCGCGTCCGGCTCTGTTGATAATTGTCTTAATTCATCTTCATTTATCAAAAATGGCAACGTCAAAGCATTTTGCGCCATTTTAATCAACACGAAAACAATAATAGCGGCAAAAACGGCGCGGCCGCGTGCGGCGATAAAATTCATATCGCGCTCGACTTCACCTGATAATTTCACGGGCCATAATTCCCCCAATACGATATAGCGCACGATATGGGCAATCATCCATCCTTCCATAAAATACGCCGGTAACATCACCAAAGTCTGGCGCAAAATATTTTCATGAAATCCCAAAAGATACACAATCGCAAAAAATATAATCTTTGTCGCAAACGGAAACGCGGCAAGGCGTATAAAATAAGACTTGTCATTCCATGCCTTAATATATGCTCTGCCCGATGTTTCTATAATATCAAATGAAGACAAGTTAAACGGCCTTTCTGTAATGAATACAACCTAAAAAGGCCTGGATATCACTAGCAAAATTAATTACGCGCCGCTTTGAACCAACGCCTATAGGGACGGGCATAAAATTCAACCGTTTTTCTAAGTAATAATTTTGAATATCCATCATAACGTCAGGAGCTTAACCTAAGCGGGCATCCGTGACAAATAAATCGTGCATATCAACACTTAAAATTACTAACCCTTAATTATTACCATAATGTATGCACATATATCTTATCCTCTTTTTTCTAGGGACATTTTTTTTAGATTGCCGTACGTGTGCTTCTTTGGTTACTCTCAGGTTATGAAGATTCCGCCGCGTAATATTGATCATTTTGTGAAATCCCCCGATCCCGCGGCGCGCGTGATTATGATTTATGGCCCCGATGACGGATTAATGCGTAGCCGTGCCAAAACCATTGGCAAAACTATTGTCAGTGATCTGAATGATCCGTTTAATGTCTCGGTCTTCAAAAGCGATGATCTGCATAACGACCCCGATAAGCTCATCAACGAAGCCGCAACCCCCTCCATGATGGGCGGCGACCGCCTGATTATTATTGAAGATGGCAAAGATGGCCTGACCCCCGCCTTAAAAACCTATCTTACTAATCCATCAACGCAAACTCTGATTATTATTGAGGCGGGGGATATGGGCGCTCGCAGCCCGCTGCGCACGTTATGTGAGAAGGATAAAGCCGCCGCCGCTCTGCCATGTTACATCGCCGATGCGCGCGGCCTGTCGCAAACGATCCGCGGCCTACTATCACAAGATCACTTTACCGCCTCGCATGATGCCCTGAACTGGCTGGCGGAAAATCTGGCGGGGGATCACGGGCGCGTCCTGTCTGAAATCAATAAACTGATGATTTATATGGGCGATCGCAAACATATCGAGCTTAATGACGTACAGGCCGCATGTGGCTCAGGCGGGGCGTTGGCGATGGATGATTTTGTGTTTTCTTTGGCGGGACGCAACGCCCCCGCCATGCTCAAAGCCTATAACCAGCTCTCCCAAGAGGGCATTCCCGTTATTGCCATGATCCGCGCCTTGCAAAACCATTTCCGCCGCCTGCACATTACAAAATCACGTATGCATAATGGCGATTCCCAAGACTCTGCCATGGCAAAACTAATGCCAAAGGTATTTTTTAAATACGACCCTGCTTTTAAGGCGCAATTACAACGTTGGAATGAAACATCTCTCACAATGGCGCTTGAAAAACTCAGCGATTTGGAGGCATCTGCCAAACAAACCGGCACCCCGATTGATACCCTTAGCGCCCAAACATTTTTAGGTCTCTCAAAGAGCCGTTAAGATAATGACGGATAATTCATACGATTAAGCTCGGGGGCCAGAATATCTATCCGATTTGAGATATCATCCATAATTAGATCTATCACGTTACTACCATAGGCTTTGTCTAAGATTCCTCTATTTCCTAGCAATGTATCTTGTGCCAACGCTAACCCATTTAGAATAAGCGGGCCCGATGAAACCATGCCTTCTTCAATGAGGGCCATTAACGGCTCTAAATTTGTCAGATCCGCAAAGTCTGCATCCTCCTGCGGATTTTTTTCAACGTAACCCCTTGTTTCGTCAACTAAATTTCCAACAAATCTTGACATCATATTATCATACTCTTCCGTATAACGTACGATCCGGTTACCCTTACTATAAATTGTACTGATTTGCATACTCACATCCTCTTTTATTTTTTGACGTAATAATTAAAAAAAGGCATAGCACAAACCCACTTACCATATCATCAAAAAAATACACTTTCTGGGGACAGTCACTTTTCAAAAAGTGACTGTCCCCAGAAATTAACCATCAAAACTGGGATCCATATTTGGGGCAAGGCCAGTGCCGGTGCCAACTTTGGGCATCACCATGCCGCTGCCGCCATCACGTGTGCCGCATAATCTTGAAATAATCGCTGGGTTAATCATTTCGGGATCATAAACCATCACCGCATTGGGTGTCATCGCCTTGCCGCGCGGATGCGTTTGCAATAACATCCGCGACCAGCCTGTATCCTCATCGGCTTCCAGACGTTTAAAATAAAGACGCTCCGTGACCATGGCGCTTAAATCCGATGTCGCTTCCTCATTTAGCAATGCAACCAGATTTTTTACCGTGCTCTTGGTTAATTCCTCATCTTCGCTGACATCTTTCAACATATAATCGCCCGCATGCACGTCTTCCCCGTCATATTGGCAAAAAATCTGGAATGACCTTGGATCATCCGGATGGGGTTCATAGTAGTAATCTTGGTTTTTACTGTTCATGCTTGAATTCCTTTTAAAAGCGCTATATTGTGGCGCGAAAATTAACATTAGCCCGTAACCATATAAGGACGAACCCATGACTGCCGCACCGAAAGCCATCCATAATGACTATAAAGTAAAAGATATTACCCTAGCCGAATGGGGACGTAAAGAAATTACCCTCGCCGAAATTGAAATGCCGGGTCTAATGGCACTTCGCAGCGAGTATGGCGCGGCACAACCTTTAAAAGGCGCGCGCATTGCGGGTTGCCTGCACATGACTATTCAAACCGCGGTTTTGATTGAAACACTAACGGCACTTGGCGCCGAGGTACGTTGGTCATCTTGTAATATTTTCTCAACGCAGGATCAAGCCGCCGCCGCTATTGCCGCCGCCGGTATTCCTGTATTTGCCTGGAAAGGTCAAACCGAGGAAGAGGGCGAAGCCTGCATTCACGATACAATTAAGGGGCCAAACGGCTGGACTCCTAATATGATTTTGGATGATGGTGGCGATTTAACTCGCATCATGCACGAAGAATATCCGGAATTAATGAATGATGTCCGCGGCATTTCCGAAGAAACCACCACGGGGGTGATGTTCCTGCATGAAATGGAGAAAAAAGGCACTCTAAAGGTTCCTGCCATTAACGTGAATGATTCCGTCACAAAATCAAAATTCGATAACAAATATGGCTGCCGTGAATCTCTGGTTGATGCTATTCGCCGCGCAACGGACGTTATGATGGCTGGTAAAATCGCCATGGTGTGCGGCTTTGGCGATGTGGGTAAGGGCTCTGCCGAATCCTTACGTAATGCGGGCTGCCGCGTAATGGTTTCTGAAGTCGATCCGATTTGCGCGCTGCAGGCTGCGATGGAAGGGTTCGAAGTCGTCACCATGGAAAATGCCGCGCCGCGCGCCGATATTTTCGTCACCGCCACCGGTAATAAAGACGTGATTACCGTTGATCATATGCGCGCCATGAAGGATCGCGCCATTGTTTGCAATATCGGTCACTTTGACAATGAAATCCAGACCCAGCCCCTACGCAATATGACATGGCACAATGTCAAACCACAAGTTGACGAGATTGAGTTTGCCGATGGCAAGCGCATTTTGCTATTGGCCGAAGGTCGCTTGGTAAACCTTGGTTGCGCCACCGGTCACCCCTCTTTCGTGATGAGCGCCTCTTTCACTAACCAGACCATCGCCCAAATTGAGCTTTGGAATAATGCGGATAAATACGAGAGCAAAGTGTACGTCTTGCCGAAACATCTGGATGAAAAAGTCGCCAGCCTACACCTCGAAAAACTAGGCGTGCAAATGACCGAACTATCCAACGATCAGGCCGATTACATCGACGTCGAAGTCAAAGGCCCGTTCAAAAAAGACACGTACAGATATTAAGAGCAATATCTAAATTATTGTGAAGATAAAGACGGTACGGCATCACACCCCGTACTGTCATCATCAAATAATATATCTGATATTCGTGTAATATGAGACGGTCCACCCGTCTCGCTTGTCGCTGTTAATTTGTCATACCTATCATTAAATGCAAATAGAGCCTGTGTATTAATACCTGCATCCGTTAAGGCTTCGGCATTTTCTTCCTTGATATCCAAACCGGCTATCATCGCATATTCTTTAATCAAACCGTAAGTTTGCTCATTATCACCAGCGGCTATCTCAAAATCTTCCACAGAACTACATTCAAAGCTTTTTGCATTCCATTGGCCTAATGTATTATTAATCGCCGCAACTGATTTTTCCACTTTCCAAGCATCCATTTGCTCTTGCGAAATCCCTAATTCTTCGCCGTAAATACGTTGACGCGCGGCATCAATGCGCGCATCTTCATCCTCCGAAATTCTATCGGGATCTAATACTGCATCTATTAACACCATCGCCTTAATTGAAGTATCTAGACTCATTAAATTTTCAATATCTACCTCTATTTCAGAATTCTTGAGTTGATCGATAAGGTCATGTGCTATGTATAAATTTATGTCACGCCCTTCTACATATTCCGCAGTCACGGTTTGTACATATTCGTCCAGGCTAATTCCCATCACAGCCAATGTATCACTATCTGGCTCTATATTATAATTCGGCATAATGGCTGAAGATGTGCCAATGTCGAATCCCGTCGGAAATTTAAAAAAATCACTTAACGTATTCTCGGCTGATGATAATCCACGATATCTCGGCTGTTCAATTGCGTTTTTAAAAACACCTTTAATTGCCATGCCCGGAAGAACTTCACGGGCGTGATCAATTCGTTCTTGTGTCATGGAAGCTGCGCCATCAGGCAATTTTTGATTAATAAGGTCAGCTGCTGTTTCTCCCGTAACTTCTTCAATGCGCGCAAATTCTCTAAAACCTGATGTTATGTCTATCAACCTCTCTCTCGTTTCGAAATAATTTAAACCGCTTAGATCTATCTGTCCCCCTTCAATCTCCTCAATCATCTCTACATACTGATCAGAAGCATTCAAAAACCACTGTTTTTCACGAAGCGGTTGATTTTTTGCTTGTTCTTCTAAGTAATGATTTGGTCCGCCTCTATCACGTCTAATACTACCTCTTTCTCCCATTATAGAAAACGCCGCACTAAACATAGCATTGGCAACCTGGATATTATCCGCAGGATCATTAGACACTGAAATAATACCTGCTTGGTACATTGATAAGGCTAATATCGTTTGAATGTCTGCCTCTTGATAAATACCGGGCGGCGTCTCAAGTAAATCTAACTTCGACATCTCATCTGGCGGTAATCCCTCTAACATAATCAAACTTTCTATAATGATTTTTATTTTTAATAATAATTTAAGTAAAATTATAATGCAATTTTATAACGCTATTTTCCGGGGACAGTCACTTTTCCAAAAGTGACTGTCCCCGGGACTACATTTAACATCATTTGACACCGCATCTTATTTTGGCTACACCCAAATAAAAAAAGGGTGTTACAAAATGAATAAATCTACAAAACTTAGTTTTGCTGATAAAATTGTCAGCATGTTAAATGATCAGAGCAGCTTATCCTGCGGAATGGCTTTTAATTTAGCTCTTGATTCACTTCATGGCATGCGATCCCTAACGATGAGCATCGAAGATAAGACCTCTATCCGCACTGCTCTCTGGCAAAGGCAAGACGGCGCCGAGCAAGTCGGGAGAGAATTTCCCAATTTGAACTTAGATCATGCTTGGACAACCGCCCCTTTACCAAACCGCTACGTAAGCGAATTTGCAAACGCTCTCGCACAGCATCTCCAAGAATTTCCAAAGAGTAGGGCGGCTGAAGAATGTAAAGATTTCATCGATCATTATCCCGGACATTGGGCCGCCGCCAAACAAGCTCATACCTTATCTGAAACAACGCCCATAGAAGCGCTAGAACTAGCCTAATCTAACGAGAGATCACTAGGAGATCACTGGGGACAGTCACTTTTGAAAAAGTGACTGTCCCCAGATATATTTATGCGCGCTTTAAATTGGCGGGCTTGCCTGATCGGGCATGCTGCTCCAGCTGTTTTAAAAAGTCCTGATCGAGTGGACGATCCCAGAATTCTTCCCAATCTTGAACCAGATCATCGACCATATTTCCACTTAATATTGGATTTGGATCACCACGATAGCGCGATTTAGCGCTGCTCCATAAATAATCATACGGCCGCGCGGCAATCCCCGCAATCACCGGATTCATTTCAATATAGCGCAGCGCATTCAACATGTAATCTTCATCCATCACATAGGATGCAAAGCGCGCCTGCCATAAATGCCCCGTCCATCCTTCGCGTTTATTAATCATACTGGTATAACGCTTATGCACCTGCGCAAAAACGGCGCGCATCGCATCCTCATGCCCTGGCACGGCAATTACATGCACATGATTGGGCATCAAACAATACGATAACACATCCAGATCATGCTCCTGACTATAGGTCTGCAACAAATCCAGATAAAATTGGAAATCATTCTTTTGAAAAAAGACCGGCTGCTTACGGTTGCCACGTTGAATAATGTGGTGGGGATGATCGGGAATAACGACTCTGGGTGTACGTGCCATAATGAATGATATCGGGGGACAGTCACTTTGGCAATCAAAAGTGACTGTCCCCGAAAGTGATTCGGCGCTCTCGATTTGATTGATTAATCTTAATGACATGGCCATAATAAGTGATGCATATTCTCACCCTTTCCTGCCCTGACCAGCCCGGCATCGTCTCCGCCGTCTCAACTTGCCTGTATAAATCCGGCTGTAACATCGAAGAAGCCGCGCAATTCCACCAACCCGATGATAATCATTTTTTTATGAGAATTATCTTTTCAGGCGCTCTTTACGCCGAGGATAGCTTTGAGCAGAATTTTCGCGAAGTTGCAAAGAAATTTGCCATGACTTATCGCATATATGGCGCCCATGATCCGGTTAAAACCGTTATTTTGGTTTCACAATGGGATCATTGCGTGAGCGATCTGCTATATCGCGCCACCTCCGGCCATTTAAATATCGACATCGCCGCCATTATTTCCAATCATAATACAACGCAGGAGATGGCGGCGCGTCATCATATCCCGTTTCACAAACTTGATGTCACTCCGCAAACAAAGGCAGAAAGCGAAGAGCATATTAGCGAACTTATCAAAGAGACAGAGGCGGATTTAATTGTTCTGGCGCGCTATATGCAGATTTTATCATCTGATTTTTGCTCCAAATATGCGCCCCGCACCATTAATATTCACCATTCCTTTCTTCCCGGCTTTAAAGGCGCAAAACCTTACCATCAGGCTTATGAACGCGGTGTGAAAATCATCGGGGCCTCGGCTCATTTTGCCACATCTGATCTGGATGAAGGCCCTATCATTGCCCAAGACGTACAGAAGATAGACCATACGTACACCCCCGATAAAATGTTGGAATTGGGACGGGACATTGAACGCCAAACCCTTGCCAAAGCGATCAAACTTTACAGCGAGCATCGTATTTTCCTGCATAATAGGCGCACCATTATTCTGTGAAATTTGCACTATTTCTCTATATTCTATATATCTAATATAAATAGATAAGATTTAATAGGAGGTACAGCACATGCAAATTTTAAATTTGAATTTGGAAAATCCCGGAAATCCCGTGGAATATATTTTCCAGCTACCTGCTGATAAACGCCCCACCGAACCCGATCCCAAATTTCAAGAAGAAATTTTTCAGCCTTATTACGAGCAATCCAAACGAATATCTCCCCTTCGCCCGTCCTCCATTCCGATCCGCGGCATCGTCATCCATGCAACCGCCGGCGGCAACGCCCACGGCGCCGCCAGTGTCATTACGGCGGGGGTTGCCAGCTATCAATTTCTAATCGCCGCCGAAGATGAACGTGACCCGAACCTGCGCGAAAAAATTCTGGCCACGACGCCTGAAAGTCGCATTGCCCAAAGCATACGCGATGATAAAAGCCATCCGGAGGTTTTGAAAGGCACACGTAATTTAGACACGCATTCCCTCTCCATTGAAATAGTCAATCGCCAAGACGGCTTAGATCCCTTTTCCGAAGGGCAACTGGAACAAACGGCCCGCCTAATCCGCCATCTTTGGTTTAAATATGAAGATTTAGAAATCGTTTACAGTCATGCCGCTGTTGATCCGCTGCGCCGCACAGATCCGGGCGCGCATTTTCCATGGGCACGTCTGGAGAATATGATCATCAACGGCATTCCATCTGATGAACCAGAGATAGAGGAACAATATGATGATCCCTTCCATGATATGCTAATTTCACAGGCAGAGCACGAGCCATTGCCCCCTTTACCCCTATCTTCTCACTTTAAAACAACAAGTGCGATGCCGACTATTACGGCTTTAGAACCTGATACACATCCAGCCCCGCAAATCTCTACACCTATGATTTCCTAATATAGCTAGGAATCACATATCCACTTACAATTCGGGCTCATGATCTTGGGCGGGCTCTGTTTTGGGAGGAAACCACAAAGCCATATAAGGATTATTCTTTGGGTTTAACATGGGATTCGCCTGCGCCCACCAACCAAGACTTTGCGCCATAGTATTGGCTGTTGCCGTCGCCATAGCTGTATTTAAATCTTGCGGGACTTTGACCAACTCCTCAGTCTTTCTTGCCAAAACCTCACCGGTAGGGCCATATAGTTTCTCTGCCGCTGCTTTACTAAATGCTTCTGCGCCGGCACAACCTATGGTCTCAATTGCCTGCATCCAACGCTCTCCTATACCGAACGGGTCACCTTTTAATGTCATCACATCCACTCCTATCTTATGATTATCCTTCATATTAAGGGTAATGTTCGCGCATAGCAAGATCACAGCCGCATAAAACGTGAAGGGCTAATCATTGGCGACAAAAGCCTCCAAAGCGTATTTAATCTTCCCATGCCCTATGACATTGCTGTCACCAACTAATCTCCGTAGCTCCAATAGGGTCACTATGTAATAAATCGGCCCAATCTGACCGATAAGATCTGAAATCACATCTATATTTTGATCATCACACCAATATCTTAAAGACTTGGCCTTGATCATACGAAATTCTGCGCTGTCCCGAACCAGTCCAAAACGCGCCGAGAAATTATACAAACAGCTCTCAATAGAGAGTAGCGGGTTCCCAATCGATAGTTCGCCCCAATCAATGATTGCAAGCATATTATCATCCTTGGTAATCATCATATTATTTACCTGAAAATCCGAATGATTAATGGCATCGGGTATGCCGTACGCATCCAACTTATCGCACGCCGCATTAAACCTGTCTTGCTCTACAGATAAATTTTTGATTAATTGCTCAGATAACCCCCGTGCTATTAAACATGCTTTATCCCCTATTAAATCTTTATAAATCGCTGCAGATGCGCCAAACTCCAATCCGGCACGCCCAGCGCCCTAAACTGATCCAAATGGGATGAACTTGCCTTTTGTAGATAAATATAATGGCTGATACCTGTCAGTAAGTGATCTTTTGACACGCCCTGTCTTAGAAAATGATGCCACAACGTCTCCTCGCCGCATGCGTCTATGATAAAACAACGTAAATCTTTATTTGCGGCAACAACTTTTGGGACATTAACGCTATTACAGTTCAACCGCAGGATATTCAAAATATCTGCTTCTCGGAATAATGAAATCGGGGTTTGTTTTAGATAATAAATACCACGTTGCGCAGATAACTTTAAAACATAGGAATAACTTGTACGGGCGATAATTTCTATGTTTTCAACTGCCGGTATAACACTCCTGCCCCATTGCAACAGCGCCGCATGATCAGGGGATGGTGCCAAATCATTTCCCATCCTACATATGTACGCCCAATTTTTCGGCAATGGTGAAAATGTCTTTATCGCCGCGCCCGCATAAATTCATCACAATCCGTTCTGTTTTCGGTAATGTCGGGGCCAGTTTCATGACATAGGCAAAGGCATGAGCCGGTTCTAATGCGGGCAAGATGCCCTCTAACTTTGCCAATAACTGAAATGCTTCCATCGCTTCATCATCAGTAACAGACACGTAATTGACGCGTTTTTGATCAAACAGCCAGGCATGTTCCGGCCCGATCCCCGGATAATCCAGACCGGCGGAAATCGAATGCGCTTCTTGTATTTGCCCATCTGCATCTTGTAAGAAATAGCTCCGCATCCCATGTAAAACGCCGGGCGCGCCCCCATTTAAACTGGCTGCATGTTGATCGGTATCAACGCCGTGCCCGCCTGCTTCCACACCGTGCATACGTACATCCGCATCATTTAAAAACGGATGAAATAAACCCATGGCGTTGGATCCGCCGCCAATACATGCCACCAAATGATCCGGCAAAGCGCCGCTGCGTTCCGCCATTTGTTCTTTGGTTTCCTTGCCTATGACCGATTGAAAATCACGTACCATCATGGGAAATGGATGCGGCCCCGCAACTGTCCCGATCAGATAGTACGTGTCCCGTACGTTTGCCACCCAATCGCGCATCGCTTCATTCATCGCATCTTTTAATGTACCCGCTCCTGATGTTACGGGGCGTACTTCTGCCCCTAATAATTTCATGCGAAACACATTTGGCGCTTGTCGCTCGATATCGGTCGCGCCCATAAAAATTGTACAGGGCAATTTAAATAACGCACAAACTGTAGCCGTGGCTACACCATGTTGCCCCGCCCCGGTTTCTGCAATTATTCTGGTCTTACCCATTCGCCGCGCCAACAGGATTTGCCCCAAACAATGGTTAATCTTATGGGCGCCGGTATGGTTTAATTCATCACGCTTAAACCAAATCTCTGCGCCCCCTAAATGCGCAGTTGTAGCCTTGGCTAAATATAAAGGGGAGGGACGTCCAATGTAATCCCGCGCCAATTCATGAAACTCCGCCCAGAAATCATCATCGTCCCGTGCTTGCTTATACGCCTTTTCAACATCCATTATTAAAGGCATCAAAGTTTCTGCAACGTACCTGCCGCCATATAGCCCAAAATGCCCGGCTTCATCCGGTCCATTCATGAAAGAATTCTGTATGTTTTCAATGCTCATTTTCACCTCATTCGCTGTTAACGGGGGACAGTCACTTTTTTTCACATACTTATAAAGTGACTGTCCCCTATCAATAAGTTAATATTTTTTCATCATAGTTAAAAATTCAATTATCTTTTGCGGGCTTTTAACGCCCTTACATTCTTCGACGCCGCTTGACACATCAATGGCATTCGGCTTTAACACAGATAAAGCCTGTACTACGTTATCAACATTAAGCCCGCCCGCCAACATCCATGGGCGGGAAAGTTTTATGTCCGTTAATATATTCCAATCAAATGTCCGCCCCGTCCCGCCATATTCTGCGGATTTGGTATCAAATAACAACCAATCGGCAACTGCTTCATACTCTTTTACGAGATTTAAATCCGTATGATCCGAGATGGATATTGCTTTCATGACTTTTAATCCGTACATCCCTTTAATCTCCTGTACGCGTACAGGAGATTCATGTCCATGCAATTGAATCATATCCAATCCGACAATCGGCACGACTTGCTGAAGAAAAGCATCACTCGGATTTACAAAAAGCCCGACAATCTTAATGCCGGTTGGGACATGCCGCGACAATATTTTTGCCTGCTCAATCTCAATAGAGCGGGGAGACGGCGGATAAAAAACGAAACCGATAAAATTCGCACCGCCCTTAATGGCAGCTTGCAAGCCCGCCACATCTTTAATCCCACATATTTTTGTTAATTTCATCTAATGGCTGCCTTTACGCGCAGTCTTGCAAAATATCTTCAATCATCTTTTCCGGATCTTCCGCGCCCGTAATCGGCCGCCCGATCACCAAGTGATCTGCGCCGGCATCCAAGGCCTGTTTCGGGGTCATAATCCGCTTTTGATCACCAATATCACTGCCGGCCGGGCGAATACCCGGCACCATTAGTGTAAAATCTTTGCGCATATTCCGGCGGATCATTTCAATTTCCATCGCACTACATACAATGCCCGACAGCCCCGCCTCATCAGTTAATCGCGCCAGACGCATCACCAACTCATCGGTTGAGCCATAAAACCCGATCAGCTCCATATCTTCCTCATCCAAAGACGTCAAAATCGTTACCCCCAAAACTTTAGGGACACGTACACCCGCCTTTTGTGCCCCATCTTGCGCCCCTTCCAAGGCATATTTCATCATCTCAATCCCGCCGCTAGCATGCACATTAATATAATCAACATCCAATTTGGACGCCTCACGTAATGCGGCGCGCACTGTATTGGGAATATCGTGATATTTTAAATCAAGAAAGAATGATAAATCCGGGCACGCCCCACGTATTTTTGCAACGCCTTGTGGGCCGTTTGAATTGAAAAACTCCAATCCCAGCTTTAATCCCTGTTTGGTTTTTTCCGCAATTTTTGCAAAATGCAAAGCGTGGTCAATATCGGGAGTATCAATAGAAGGATATATAATAGGATTTTGTGACATAAGAAATTTTTAACATGAATAAATTTCAAAGCCAAAGATAAAAACTCTATGCCTATAAATCATAACATCATTAAGGCTTATTATAAGAATGTTTTTATTTAGACAACATAAGCGGCGCCGGTTTGGATGATTCCTGCGCGGCTTTTTCTGCCTTTAATTTGTCATTTTCCTTGATCAAGCCATAGACCTGCCCGCGTTTTTTATCCGCGCGGCGGGATAAGGGGCCATGCACGCACCAGATGAAAAAACCGCCAAATAAGAATCCTAGCGCCATCGCAGATAGAGCAATGACGGATATCGGCAATTCAACAGGATTATCAAAAGGGGAGTAATAGAGGGGCGCGCTCTGCATATTTGCCACTGCAAAGACCACGGCAATGACGGCGATTAACGTGCTAAAAATATAACGAAAAAATGTCATGATATGAGTATAGATTGCATTGCCTATATCTCGCAATGACAAATATTACTCTTCATTTAACCGATCGCGCAACGCCTTACCGGTTTTAAAAAATGGTAAACGCTTGGCATCGACTTCTACTTTTTCGCCGGTGCGGGGATTACGACCTATGCGCGCATCGCGCTCTTTTACTGAAAAGGCACCAAAACCTCGCAACTCCACGCGGTCGCCATTGGCAAGCGCTTTGGTAATTTCTTCAAAAAATGTTTCTACAATTTTTTCTATGTCCCGCAAGTATAAATGCGGGTTAAGCTCAGCAATACGGCTGATTAGCTCTGATTTTGTCATACTCTTTGCCTCTATAAAATACGAACGTTCACTCTTTAAACGACTTTAAAAGCTTAATAGTTCCAATACGTTATGATATGCACAATTTTCAACGGCGGGTCAAGGAAAACAGCGCATTTTAGCCATGAATAATGGCGGCTGACTTCCACGTCTTCCGCATAGCTCATATGAAGATTTGACCTAGCTGCCTACGCTCCTTATAACAATTCATTGCGTTTATCCGAACTTAAAAAATTAAGGGCCACAATGTCAGAATATAAAATTGGAATTGATTTCGGCACATCTAATTCAACCTGTGCTTTATTAGATAATGGACTTGCGCGCCTGCTACCTTTGGAAGGGGATAAAACCACATTACCTAGCTCGCTCTTTTTCGCGCAATCCGGTGATATATATTTTGGCCGTCAAAGTTACAAAGCATATCTGGATGGGGAAGAAGGCCGTTTTATGCGCGGATTAAAGTCCATTTTGGGAACCTCCCTGATGGAGGAAAGAACGATAATTAATCGGCGAGCGATTAACTTTATAGATATTATCACGATCTATCTGCGCCATATAAAACAACGCGCAGAGAAGCATATCGGCGCAGAAGTACACGACGTTGTTCTTGGCCGTCCCGTTCACTTTCATGATGACAATCCGCAAGCGGATCAGCTATCCGAACAAGCTTTACACCACATTGCACAAAATATCGGATTCAAAAACATTTCATTTCAGTATGAGCCGATCGCCGCCGCTTTTGCGCATGAACGCTCATTAAAAGGTGACCAATTGGCACTTGTTATCGATTTGGGCGGCGGCACATCTGATTTTACCGTGATTAAGTTATCACCCCAAAAATCAACGCAGGTAAATCGCGCCGATGACATTCTCGCCACAACCGGTATCCGCATAGGCGGCACAAATTTCGATCAAAAATTATCAATTTCATCTTTTATGCCCCATTTGGGACTGGGTAGTGATTACCGCTCGGACATGGATGCCGATCAAATCTTCCCCTTGCCTTTAACGATTTATCATCATTTATCAGACTGGCCATATGTCAATTTTGCCCAAACGAGACAGGCAATCTCGGAAACGAAATCACTCCTCAGAACGGCAATGGAACCTGAAAAGATTAAACGCCTTCTTAATATACAAGAATCCGGTTTGGGGCATGCCTTATTACAAACGATTGAGCAAACAAAGATAGATTTAAGCGCGGCGCAACATATTCATGCGGATTTATCGCCGGTTGATCTGGATATCAGCGTGAGTGTTTCCAGAGAGACCTTTGAAACGGCAATCCAAGATCAAATCACCCGTATTTCCACATCCATTGATGATTGCCTTGCACAGGCAAAGATTGATCATGACGCGATCGGATTAATCATCCTGACCGGCGGATCCAGCGAATTACCCATTATTAATCAAATGGTTGCTAATAAATTCCCTGCCGCAAGCCTGTCAAATGATAATAAATTCGGCAGTGTGGGATTGGGATTGGCATATAATGCCGGGTTTGTGTTTTAAATTCCCCGCCCATAAAAAAAGCCGAGAAAAATTCCCGGCTTTTCATTTATTTATAATCCAAAAACTTACTCGCCTTTTTCCTCATCGGCTTTTTTCTTTGCCGCTGGTTTTTTGGCTTCTTTTTTTGGCTTGTCTTCTTTGGCTGCCTTTTCGTCTTTGCTCAAAGCCGCGCCGAGGATATCACCAAGAGAAGCACCGGATTCAGTTGAACCGAATTCTTCCATGGCTTTTTTATCTTCGTCAATTTCGCGTCCTTTAATTGACAAGGAAAGCTTGCGGCTTTTCTTCTCAACGGACAGGATTTTCGCATCGACTTTTTCACCAACGGCGAAACGGTCAGGGCGTTGCTCACTACGCTCACGTGACAGATCAAGCTTTTTGATGTAACCGGTGACATTGTCATTCACGGCCACTTCAACGCCTTTATCGTCAATCGCGGTAATCGTACAGGTCACAATCGCGCCTTTTGCCATGCCTTTCATTGCCCCTTCGAACGGATCGTCCGTCAGTTGCTTGATCCCCAGAGCAACACGCTCTTTCTCGGCATCAATTTCAAGGATTTTGGCTTTCACGCTATCGCCTTTTTTGAAGGTTTTCAGAACGTCTTCTGTCTGGTCTTCCCATGAAATATCAGAGATATGAACCATACCGTCCAGATCATCATCAATACCAACGAACAAGCCAAATTCAGTCACGTTATTCACGGGGCCTTCAATCTCGTCGCCAACCTTACGGTTTTGCGCGATGGTCTCCCATGGATTTTCCTGACATTGCTTAATCCCCAGCGAAATACGACGCTTTTCTTCATCGATTTCAAGAACCTGAACTTCAACTTCTTGGGATACAGAGGCAATTTTGCTTGGGTGAACGTTTTTCTTCGTCCATGACATTTCAGACACATGAACCAATCCTTCGATACCATCATCCAGCTCAACAAATGCGCCGTAATCGGTCAGGTTGGAAATGCGGCCTTTCAGCTGCTTGCCAACAGGGTAGTTCAGATGAACATCTTCCCATGGATCCTGTTCCAACTGTTTCATACCAAGGGAGATACGCTTATTCTCTTCATTAAAGCGAATAACCTGTACTTCGATTGTATCACCGATTTTCATCGATTCAGATGGGTGGTTCACACGTTTGTAAGAAATATCCGTCACATGCAACAAGCCATCAACACCGCCCAGATCAACGAACGCGCCGTAATCTGTGATGTTTTTAACAACGCCCTGAAGAACCTGACCTTCTTTGATATTCTCTAAAATATCTGATCTTGCTTCTTCACGTGATTCTTCCAATACAGCACGGCGTGAGACAACAATGTTGCCGCGCGCGCGGTCCATTTTCAAAATCATGAATGGTTGCGGCGTGCCCATTAACGGGTTCACGTCTTTAATCGGGCGAATATCAACCTGTGATCCCGGTAGGAACGCAATCGCGCCGCCCAGATCAACGGTAAATCCGCCTTTCACGCGGCTATGGATCACTCCGGTCACGCGCTCTTCTTTTTTGTGTAATTCTTCCAGTTCGGTCCACACTTCCTCACGACGCGCTTTTTCGCGTGAGAGAACGGCTTCCCCGTTTTGGTCTTCTAAACGCTCAACGAATACGTCAACCATGTCGCCGACTTTAACTTCGGGATCCTGACCTGGTTTTGAAAACTCGCGAAGCTCAATACGACCTTCGGATTTCAGACCAACATCGACCAGAACAAATCCGTTCTCGACCTCGATGATGCGTCCTTTAACAACGTTTCCTTGAAAATTTTGCTCGCCTGATAATGAAGATTCGAGAAGGGCGGCGAATTCATTTGATTCTTCTCTATCTTGTAGTCTTGCAGCTGCTGTAGCCATAATAGTTAATTTCCTAACTTAATAAAATATATCCGGGCTTTCATGGGTTCCGCCCGCAATCGCGCGCGCATGTCCACCAGAATGGGGATACATATACCGAGTCGCATAAAGGATTGCAAGGGTTTAAATGAAAAAAGGAGCTAAAACAGCTCCTTAATTTTATTGCTATGTCAAAAACCCTATTGGCCAGGTTCCGGTGCATCCTGTTCTTGTAAAGCCCCGATTGTTACATTATTCGGATCAATTGCCGCTGAAACATTGCTTGCACCACCAAAACAACCTGGTGTAAATGGCGCGTTATGAGCACCGGTTGATTTTACAATACATAGAGCGCTTATAGCTGCTTCTGGTGATATACCATCAGCCAGCAACGGCAAGATATACGCACTATCAGCAGCCGCTTCTTTCTCTAAAGTTTTTCTTGCTTGATCAGCATTTTGCTCTCTCAATTTCAGTTTCAGCTCTTCTTGACGGAGACCTACGACTTCTGCTAAGCGCGCTTCTGTCTCTTCCCCAATGAAATGGAAGCCGCTGGTTAATACAGTTATAATTTCTACCGGCCATCCCTGTACATTTAGTTCTTCCTGAGCAAAGCGCTGTGTTCTTTCTTTTAACAAAGTTGTAAATGTTGCGGCTTCTTCCGCATCCTCTTGAGCGGGATTTAGATCTGTAGGAGTGATAATATCATTAATACTTAGCGATTCAGCTGCGCGGATACCGGCATCTTCAAAAATTTTGTTAACAATTTTGCCTAGCGCTGTAGTTCCACCATCCTTGGGTAAGTTTTCACCCAATATTCTAATATCTGATCCTTGTCTGATTGCCCATTTAGCTGTCATACCGACAGCCAATCTTAGTTCATCTCCTGTACGCATTTCAGTGCCTTCCCCAATTACTGCGTCTTGCTGTGTCAGCGGAAATCTTTCAACACCTGAAAGTGGGTTTTTCAAAGTAATTCCTGGCTCGTCTTCTTGTTCAACAATTTGACCAAATAAAGTCTCTATAGCTACCTCTGTACGATCAACAACATAAAATGGACTTAATCCTGTTAAGTGGACTGCTCCCATAAAAACTGCCGCTAAACCACCGCCCGCTAACAATTTGGTAGTTGTTGAAAAACCTTTTTTTCTACTTTCAAAACTATTCTCATAAGACATTAATACACTCCTCTATAATTATGAATAATTTGCTTATACAATAGAAAAGAGAAACTTACAATAAAATTAATTTGGCTATGCGCAATCAGTATGGGGATACATACACCGAGTCGCATAAAGGATTGCAAGGGTTTTATTGTTATGGTGCAGGCTGAAAATTAGCTTCTTGCTCGTATGCACCTAAAGCAGTGTCCGTAATGGGCACCTCTAACTCAGATGGCAAAAAATCATTCAGTGTAATCATAATAATAGGAATCGCCGCGGCACAAGCCAATCGGCCTGTCGAAACACTTCCGCGATCAAATTTCTCACTAATAAGTCTATTACTGCTTTCTTCAGTAAAGGTCTTCCTTAATCCCCTTAAGGCAGCAGATAAAATATTAGCTTTTTTTTCTAAAACAATTGATGATCCAATTTGAATATCGCTGTTCATCTCCGTTGACTCTTGTTCTTTAGCCCCATTTTTAAAATGTTGTTTTATTTCTTTACATACATTTTTTGAAGCAATATTTGCTACTGTATACGTTGATGTAAGCGCGCCTCCCACTACACCCCCTGCATAAGTCATACCTTTAAAGGCAGCAGCAGTTCCAAGACTTGATGTGCCCAATAGAAAGGTTCCAATAATTAAGGGACTAATATCAAGTTGTTCACCTAATATTGAATGCGTACGATGCGTAATCAAATTAAAACTTGCTAATGATAATCCTGCCACTAAACCAATTTTTTCATGTTGCTGAGCAAGCTCTGACAGTGCTGATAAGCTGTTATTTTGAATTTCCATAGATATTTAATATCCTCTTTTATAAGCTAAGTCAATAAAATGTAAATTTACCTGATAAATTGCGCGCGCGTCAATTCCGCTCCAGAATATGAATTACTTCGTAAATGCCGTCTGGCCGCTCAACGCAGGCGATATCATCTATTTTTAGCGCATCTGCGGCGGCGGCGCTATGTGTGGCGCTAAAGCTTGGCGGTTGGGCGATATATTGCAATTCGCTGCGTCCATCGGGGCCGCTTTCCGGGCCATAGGTTTGTAACGGGATCGTCCCGCTCAGATTTCGTTTCAGATTATAGCCCTCACAAACCCAGCGCGTTAACGGGCGCAGTGTAATCCAGACATCTGCCGCGCTGGTTCCAACTTCGACGCCGCCCACAATTAACCGCCGATGTTCCATCGTGGAACGTACACCGCTTTGCGTGGTTAAATATTTGGCTGGAAGATAAGGCGGCATAATCCCTTGCCCCGGATTGAATAGCCCAATGGAGGGACATGTCCGTGTAACCCCTGCGCGGTAACAAACACCTGTCGTAGAATAAGCAGAATCATTATAAAGAACCTGCTCATAATTTTTGTTGAAAGACATTCTTTTCATTTCTGCTTCCAACCTGACAACTTCCTGCTCCACAACGCTGGCACCTAACTTTCCGTCTTCGCTGTTACTGTTGCCACCGCTGCTATTGGAGGAATTTGTAATTGCCATGGCAAGCGCCGCAAATAAAATAATTGCAATTAAAATAAGAAAAATAACATTTCCGGCTTCACTTTTTTTATGCATTATTCTTTTGAATTTTATGGTTTATAATGTCCCAAATATAAGTAAAGGCCTCCTCCACATTCATATCCGATGTATCAATAATAAGCGCATCTTCCGCGGCTTTTGATGGGGCATTTTTCCTGTTTTCATCTCTGTCATCGCGCGCGATCATATCGGCCAAAATTTCTTCATAAGTAACTTCGCCGTTCTTAGCCATTAATTCTTCATAACGACGCTTTGCGCGCACTTCAACATTGGCGGTAATAAACAACTTCACATCCGCATGCGGGCAAATCACACTGCCGATATCGCGCCCGTCCAAAACCGCGCCCGCCTTGCCATTTGGCGGATATTTGGCAAAATTGACTTGTAATTCATACAGAGCCGCCCGCACCTTTGGAAATATCCCGACCTTGGACGCCGCCTGTCCTGCCTCCGCCGTTCGGATCAGGGGGTTATTGCACATGCTGGGGTCAAAATTATCTTTCAAAAATAAGGCGGCGGCCACCGCTTGTTCTTCATCTGACGGATCGCCGCCTTCCTGTAATACTTCATGCCCCACCAATCGGTAGAGCGCGCCCGTATCCATATGTGCATAATCCAAATGCGCGGCCAAGCGTTTGGCGATTGTGCCTTTTCCGCTGGCGGCGGGGCCGTCGATGGCAATAATATTTGTGATCGTCATTTTTATAACAACTCCTCTGTCCAAAAAGGCGTAACATTAATCGGCATGTATAATCTGAATTAATTAATGCGTATTTATATTAACAAAAAATACATAATACGTATGCCTTATATACTACTTACACGCCCCGCCGTTAATTTCAGTAATCTCACATCCCAGATCATTCATCAACTCGATGAAATTGGGGAAAGATGTTAAAATCGGTGCGCCGTCGTCAATGCGTACAGGTTGAGCAGTGACTGTCCCCAGCACCATAAAACTCATCGCGATGCGATGATCTAAATGCGTTTCAATATTAACGCCGCCTTGTGGGGGGGTTCCATTGCCATGAACGGTTAAGCTGTCCTCACCCATCTCAAGACGTACACCGCATTTTGCCAATCCCTCTGCCATGACGGCCAGACGATCACTTTCTTTAACGCGCAATTCTTCCAAACCGGTCATACGGGTCGTACCATTTGCACAAGATGTAGCCACAGCTAAAACAGGGAATTCATCAATCATGGACGCCACGCGACTTGCGGGGACATCGATGCCATTTAAAGCCCCTGTGCCACGAATATGCAGATCCGCAACCTTTTCGCCGCCCTGCATGCGTTCGTTTTCAAACTTTATGTCTGCCCCCATCTCGATTAAAGTAGTATAAATACCGGCGCGGCGTTCATTCAGACAAATATTTGGTAATGTAATGTCCGATCCCTCTCGCAATAATGCCGCAACACAGGGAAATGCCGCCGAAGACGGATCCGATGGCACGTCAAATGAACATCCTTGTAATTGGGTTCCGCCTGTAACAGTAATCGCCTGCGCGCCGTCCTCCAATGTAACAACACGTACACCATGCCCGAATGCCTGTAACATATTTTCGGTATGGTCGCGCGTCGGCGTATCTTCTATAACCGTGACATCGCCCTGTGCGGTTAAACCGGCTAGCAATATGGCTGATTTAACCTGCGCCGATGCCACAGGCAAACGATATTCAATGCTTTTTATCTGGTCTGTGCCCTGTATCATCATCGGCAGACGTCCGCCTGTACGTGTCATGAAGGTTGCGCCCATCTCTGATAATGGTTTGGTGATGCGATTCATTGGGCGTTTCCGCAATGACCCATCTCCGCTCATGACCGCACTGATCGCGTGTCCGGCTATTAACCCGCCCAGAAGGCGTGTAGACGTTCCACTATTACCCATATTTAAAACGTCTTCCGGCTCTTTTAAAAATCCAACACCGACCCCTTCGCAGCGCCATAGGCCGTCGTCACCGCGACCGATTTTTGCCCCCATCGCCCGCATCGCCAATGCGGTGGCGATCACGTCTTCCCCTTCCAATAAGCCGGAAATAATGGTTTCGCCTTGCGCCAAGCCACCAAACATAAGTGCCCGATGTGAGATTGATTTATCGCCCGGAATACGCGCCGAGCCGGAAAGAGGGGAAGATGTTTTAGATTCTAAAGGTCTCATCACCTTTATTTATCATAGTAACCAAATTTTACCAGTCCAAATCAGATTAGCTAAAATCAGCCAGCTTGCCGCTATATTTGTTCACATATGCCACAAAATCATCATATGGAATGGGCTTGGAATAACGGAATCCTTGAACTTCATCACAACCTTCATCAACCAGAAAGGCTTCATGCTCTTTGGTTTCCACCCCTTCCGCAATGACTTTCAGCCCTAAAGAGCGTCCAAGCGTGATAATCGTTCTGGTGATTGAGGCATCATTCACATCATTCAAGGCATTGCGAATAAAGGATTGGTCAATTTTCAGGCGATCAATCGGGAATTGTCGTAAATAAGACAGGGAGGAATAGCCGGTTCCAAAATCATCAATCGCCAATTCAACGCCCAGCGCATGCAGAGCCTTTAACGTTAGAACAGTATGATCAATATCATCCATAAATGCACTTTCGGTCACCTCTAATTCCACCAAATGCGGCGGGACACTGGTCTCTTCCAATACCTGTTTGGTAAAGGCAACCAAATCACTTTGCTGGAATTGTGCGCCGGAAACGTTAATCGCCACGCGAATATCACGTCCGGTCTCTGTTTTCCACTTCATGGCTTGCTCGCATGCCTTACGCATAACCCATTCCCCGATGGGAACGATCAAGCCGGATTGTTCGGCAATTGGAATAAACACAGCGGGGGAAATAAAGCTGCCGCCTTCTTTACTGTTATCTTGCTTAAACCAACGAAGAAGAGCCTCCGCGCCGATAATCTCTCCATTTGTCAGATCAAATTGCGGCTGGAAATACAGCTCAAGCTGATCTTGCTCCATGGCATCGCGTAAATCACGTAACATTTGGAAGCGTTGCTGGACAGCGCGGTCAAAGTCGGCAGTATATTCCTTCAGGGTATCTCGTCCCTCCTCTTTGGCACGATTTAACGCGATATCTGCATTTTTCAAAACCTGGTTCGGATCATGTCCATGATCGGGATAGGTTGACACCCCAATGGAGGCGCGAATTTGGAAATTTTCGTTAAAGACCTTAAACGGTTCCATACGGATGACACGCAAAATGCGCTCTGCCACGTCCACCGAATTATTAATTGAGCTTGAAAGCGGCATCATCACCGCATATTCATCCTCGCTTAACCGCGCGACGACGGCTGTTTCAGGCAAAGCGGCACGTAACCTTTTGCCAACTGCCTTTAATAGGGCATCGCCAACATTATGCCCCATGGAATCATTAATATCTTTGAAATGATCCAAATCAAGGATGATGATTGCGGCGCGGCGCACATGGTCTTCATCACTTTGCGCTTCTCCGGCTGTAAATTCGGTTAATTTTTGCAAAAATAATGTCCGGTTCGGCAAGAATGTCAGCTGGTCAAAATAGGCCAGATTGTAAATCTGATCTTGTGCCGCCGATTTGATCTTTTTAATATTTTTCGCGTTTTCTAAAATCAGGCTATGCGCGATATTAATTGATTGCGTGATCTCGTCTTTGGTTTTAAATGGCGGTTCAATCAAATGGGGGTTTTCCGCATCATTTGCCGCACTTAATAAACTTTGACGTAAAAACAAAATCGGCTCAAGCAACCAGCGGCTAAGCGCCAGCATTAAAACAGAGGTTACAAAACTCGCCATCAGGAAGAAAATAATCATACGCTGCTTGGCATATTCGATTTTTTCATCCAAAACATTGGTTGAGGCAACGCGCGCCACAATAATATAAGGGCGGGCATTTAATTCAAAGGGACGCAAGGTAAATTCATAAAAAGAACCATCGGCGCTCCAATAGGTTTTGGTGATGTCCTGCGCTTGATGAATTTGGACAATGGGCGAATCCCCGTAATTTTCCAACATTAATAAATCATGGCTATTATAAACCGTCAGACCAACAATTTTGGTGCTATTACTTAATTGCGACCATTCCGTTTTATCAATCGGGCTTTGCATAAAGGCCGTATTTTCCTCGGCGGGAATGGCCTGCATGATGCCGATACGGGCTTCTTGTTTCATACGATCCAAAATGCCTTGCTCATGCCCCTGTATGGTAAATCCGAAAATGCCGACTTGAACGGTCAATATGGTGGCAAAGACAGCAAGTGTAATTTTCCAACTAATCGGGCTGCGCCAAATTTTACCGGTAGATAAAATTGACGTCTTTGCGCGTTTCTGCGCGCTCTTTTCTTTAGATAATCCCACGGTATTTGTACCTAACAAATTTTTTTCTGTGATAGAGACTGCCATTATGCCCCATAACCTATTTATTTATATTTTGCCTGCTTTCAAATAACGCCGCAATGGTTTTAAAAGAGCATTCATTTGATTTTATACAAAATTTACTAAAATTTGATTTATTTTAGAAAAAAATAATAAAGAAAAAAAGGCGGATTATTTTAAGAATGATAATGACAATGCTTTATCTAAAACCCGATAAAAACAACTTTGACGATTGGTATGGCATGCGGGGCCGGTCTGCTCGATCTTTAGCAGCAGGCAATCTTGATCACAATCAACGCGTATTTCGACCAGTTTTTGTAAATTCCCGCTGGTCTCGCCCTTTTTCCAAATGCGCTTAACATTGCGCCCCCAATAATGCACATAACCGGTTTCCAGCGTTAATTTCAGCGCCTCCTCATTCATCCATGCCATCATTTTAATTTCGTGATCATGAATGTCCTGCGTAATAGCGGGAATAAGACCAGCCTCATTCCATTGCGGTACAAAATCTAATGTTTCATCTCTGAAGGATGCGCCCATGACGATGTTTCTCCTAATAAATATATGCCGATAAATATAGCCACCAAACATAATACGCGCCATGCCAAACTTTTATTCATTTGGGTGCGCGTAAACCATTTGGGGAAATAGCGATAGGCAAATACCCCCAAAACCATTAAAAAGAAGGGCTGCAAGCCGTTCATTGTCTGAACATGACCCGCACTAGGCGCAATGGCGAGCGCTTTGGTGAATGACATTTCCGCCAAAATTGCCATTAATTCGGCGCTGACGAATAATAAGAAAATAATAATCGGTAATTTTGTCACCAGACATGCCACATTCTGGCGATAATTCTTAATAAAAATGGTCATGATAAACGCGCAAATTCCTGCGCCGATTAAATTCCATCCAATAATCACCAGCCAATGTATATCTTCCGCAAAATACCGTAGCGCCACCGTATAAAGCGCCATCCCGAATGATGACAATAACATACATCCCAGCGTCTTACGCCGAAAACACCGCCCCTCCATATCAAATGACATGCCAATCGCGGCGCAGACAATAATCATAGACGCGATCAGCGCCTGCATGGATACAACCTCATCTAAAAACAACCATCCCAAAGCAAAAACAAAGACCGGAATCGTTTGAAAAATCGGCACGGCCACATTGGAATCATCCTCCTGTATGGCAATGATATACGGCCAAAAAATGAATATCGAAGTCGTCCCCAACATACTTAAGGCCAATATTGTATAAAATGGCACATCAAAGCATGGCGGATACAGACAAAGGATAATAACTCCCAACCAAAATCCGATCAGGGAGCTAAACACCACCATCATTAATCCCGCCGCGCAAAAATATTTCCGCGCCAGATATTGATCCATAATATTATATATTGCCCATATAAACGGGCTAATGCTTGCAAATATGATCCAACTCATATGTCTCCGGTTTCCCGAAAGTACTCCCTCGCCCCTGTTGATAACAAGAAAAGTGACCCTCACTAATAAAATTCGCTGATTATGATCATTACGAATAGGCTATATCTAGCCCTTCACCACCATTTTGTCCAGAGAGATCATCATATAGATAATTGTTTTTAAAAGATTTTTTTCTACTTGTAATATTTATGTATGTAAAAATTACTTATTTTATACCGCGAATGCGATCCCGCAGAGTGGGCAGACGCCTTTGGCGGGTAAGCTCCATAAGCCCCAAAGCCGTCATGCCATGAATTTGCACCGTACAGGCATCGGCGGCAACGGAGTCCTCAATGGCGGCAATAATAACTTTTTCATCGCTTTTATTTTTGCCTTTCAGAAAGTCAACAATGACAATCCCCCCAAGGTTACGCAAGCGTAATTGGCGCCCGATTTCCTTTGCGGCCAGGCGGTTTAACTCCAAATTGGAATTGGTCTGATCACCGCCGCGATTAATATCCACCGCCAATAATGCCGCCGTTTCCTGTAAAATCAGATTTCCGCCATCATCCAACAAAACATAAGGTTGTAATAAATCCTCAATTTGATCCTCAAGACCATAATGGTGATAGAGCGCAAAATCTTCGGCGGCATTTGCAATTTCAATCGGTTCGATCTTTGTCATCAGATCAGGCGCAAACCGCTCACACCAGCTTTCGGCCTTGCTTAAATGATCTAAAATGGCGACTTCAATTGATTCCACGGTACAACAAGCCATATCGCTAAGGATACGCTCAATGGCATTCGGCCCGCGCATCAGCTCTTGCGGGGAAGATAACCCCTTGGCTTTGCTTTGCAGCTCCTCCCACGTTTTTTGCAGGATCAAACCTTCTTTTTTTAAAATATCTGTCTGAATACTTTCCGCCGAGGCGCGTAGAATACAACCCGATAAATTCTCCTCTAACTCCTCCATCATTTGCACCATTTGACGGCGCACTTTTGAATCGCGGATCCGTCGGGACAGGCGGTTATCGGTTTCTTTTGCAGCAAAAATCAAATATCGCCCCGGCAACGTCACATCAACCGATAGACGCGTAACTTTGGGCTCAATCTTGACTTTCCGCATCAAATCCAACTCATCGGCGGGAATTTGACCGGCATTCTGGCTTTTTGTAACGCCGGTTTTGGCCTGTACAATCAAAACATCCCCCGCATTGGGATCTTTATTGGGGTCGGGAAATTCTTTACGCGGCATCAGGCCCATTAACCCGTTACCCAGATTAATCCAACACGCATCTAATTTTCGATCAATGGTTTCAACGCGCCCCAAAAAGATCGATCCCCAGCGGATTTCCTCCCCCGGCGTATCACATTCAATGGCAAATAATTTACGTTTTGTATCCACCGCCGCCGCCCACACAGCGCCCTGTCTCTCATCAACGATAATATCGAGTTTTTTCATACTGTTTTATAGAATATAGCAGTCAGACAAAATAGGAAGGCAGAAGTTAAAATCATCACATAAATTTTTGCCGTTACGCTTATCTTTTATAACGCCGTCCCCAACATCTGGCGCACATTATATAAACATAATCCAACAATATTAGTATAGGAGCCTAAAATCTCCTTTACATACATCGCAAACGGCCCCTGTATGCCGTACGCACCGGCTTTGCCTTCCCATTCATTGGAGGCAATATAAGACTCTATCTCTGATGGGGTCAGGCGCTTAACCTTCACAATTGTTTCGACGATGCGTACACTTTGGCGGCCATCGGCATGAATAACGCAAATACCACTGATCACGCGATGCCGCCGCCCTGATAAAAGTGTCATAAAGGCCGCGGCTTCGCGTGCATTCTGCGGCTTTCCCAAAATACGCGTTCCGACCGCCACAATTGTATCTGCCGCCAAAATAAGGGGGGTTGTTTTGCCCTGATATTGGTTGGAAATGTGCTGTGCCTTTGATATGGCTAGACGGCGGACTAACTCACGCGGCTTTTCACCTTTATGCGGCGTCTCATCAATATCCGCCGCCATCACACCATCCGGTATAATTCCGATTTGAGCCAACAGCTCCAAACGGCGCGGGGATGAAGAAGCAAGAATAATTTTTGACATATTAATTAAGAATACTTATAAGTTTAAAAATGAGTGATAGCACAAATTTTAAAGAATTTACACCATTGGACATGATTGTTCATTTGATCCATTCCTGCCAAATTGCCCCCATGGAAATGCGTGAAACAGAGCGCGAATGCGTTGCCTGGCTGGAGGAAAATATAAATCAGATTGCCGAACAGAATCTTCCAATTGCAGAGCGCATGGACATTGATCGTTTTCTAACCTATGCCAAAGACGTGATTGAATGTTATTTTAATCCGGACAAAGACCCCATTACAAAAAGTACGCTAGCGATTTTGGGTCATGTTCTTAATCAAAACCCTGACATGGCAACCAGTTTATATGATGAGATCGCCAAAGCAGGGTGTCATGATCCTGACGAAGAATCTGCCTTTGATCACATATTATCACTGATAGACTCACAAAAACCCCCTGCTTTAGGGATAGAGATGAAGCTATAAGACCTTATAACGCTCTAAATCTCTTAGCAGCAGCTCCGGCGTTTTAAAATGATGGCCATGAAAACCAAGCGCCACAGCTGCCTCCACATTTTCCTGACGATCATCAATGAATAGTAACCGTTCAGGCGTTAAAGAATAACGTTGCAGCAGAATCTTATATATGGCGGGATCGGGTTTTAAAACACGCTCATCATCCGATACGACGATGCCTTTAAACACATCAAAGAAATCATAGGTTTCACGCGTTTTTGCTAAATTTTCTGAATTGTAATTTGTAATTGCATAAAGCGGGACAGATTGCCGATCTAAATTTTTTAAAATTTCAACGCTTCCCGCTATCGGACCGGCAAGCGTATCAATCCATCTATCCCGATAAGCTTCAAAAATATGCTGATAATGGGGATGTGTCTCCGCCCAGCTTTGGCAAGCATCCGCCAGTTTTAACCCGCGATCCATTTCATCATTTTTATTGAAATAATCAATCTCTTTGAAAAAAAGAGTCAGTTTTTGCGGATCATTATCCAGAAAAGGAAGGAAAAAATTTTGTGGTTGCCAATCAACCAACACGCCCCCAAAGTCAAACACAACGGCGTCTAAAGAAATTGTCATTACTTCTCGCGGAAAATAATGCGACCTTTGGTCAAATCATAAGGGGTCATTTCAACCACCACTTTGTCACCCGCCAAAACGCGGATACGGTTTTTACGCATTTTTCCGGCGGAGTGCGCCAGAATTTCATGTTCATTTTCTAATGTGACACGAAACATAGCATTGGGCAGAACTTCTGTCACAACGCCTTTAAATTCAATGAGATCTTCTTTTGGCATTTAGCTTCTTTTTTTGGTTAGACATAGTTTATCTAATGATATTTGAAGCTTTTGGCAAGGAAAACATGGGATAGTCGATAATAAACAGCGTTTAATCAACTGCAAATACGCCGCTGAGCGGGATATTACGCTTACTAAAATAGCGCCGGCAAGCGTCTTTCAGTTCGCTTTGAAACGCCACACCATGTGCGCCGCCATCGCCTTGCATCCGTTTCATGATAATGGCTTTCAGGGTTTTATGGTGCGCGCCCACAATCTCATAAGCATCCGAATCAACTTCTTTCAAACTCTCCAGAAAGCTGAGCATGATATTTGCCAAATTACCGATCAAGTCATATTTAAACATTGACGCATTGGCTTTCAATTGCATGATCGATTGTGTCATTTTCTCGCGCAATTCTACGGCATCCATTTGTGTTTTTTGAGAATCAATCAAAACCGTTTCCAATTCATCCAGAAATTGCAAACCCAGTGGCACAAAATCCACCATGTTAGTTTCAATTACACGCTGGGAATCTTTGACCTTTTGCGCATCCAACGGGCCGGAGCCAACCTTTGACTGTAAAACATAAGAGGCTTTGATAATCTTCGTTTCTACATCCTGATCGTTTGTCATTTATACTCCAACACGTTTTTACGTTTATTATCTTGATTTGCGGCGATCATTGCCTTGAAAATTCTCATTAATGCGGCGGCGGCGGTCGGGGCCAAAATAATGCTTTGATTCCACAAAATCACGCGGACGATTAATTACATGCGCGATGCGCTTGGCCAGATCATCAGCCGTAAATGGTTTCACCAAAAATTCTGTCACGCCGGTGTCACGTGCCTCTGATACACGCGGAAAGGCACTATATCCCGTCATCATAATAATCGGGACAAAACGATTGGGTGAATTACCGCTACGGCGGACCAGATTAATCAATTCCAACCCGCTTGATTTCGGCATATGCCAATCGGTGATAATAATATCCGGATTATGGCGCACGAAACTGCGGAATCCTTCTTCCCCGCCATCGGCGTTATATATATTACCGACCCCCAATGTCATCAAAACAGCATGGATGATTTTCCGCATAGGAAGTGTATCTTCGACGACTAACACACTGAGATGTTCAAATTTAAAAGACATAGCACCAAAAAAATTGTTCTATTTAAGTTATAATATAAAATCCTTAGCAAGAAGTTGATTTTTTGGAATTTTTTATAATTTTTTGCAATTTTAAGTCGTTATTTAAAAAATTCCCGTCATCCGTGTGATCTATTATAGCGCTCTTTCCCCGAAAAATCCACTTCCAACCCTGATCATAGTTGCGCCCAAATCAAGTGCTTTTGGATAATCCTCGCTCATCCCCATACTTAAATCGGATAAGGCATTTTCGCCTGCGATTTTTTTTAAAAATGCAAAATGTAATGCCGCCGGTGCGTCAATCGGCGGGATGCACATCAATCCCATGATGGGTAATCCGCATGTATGGCGACAAAAATCGAGAAAATCAGGAAGATTTTGGGCTGAAATGCCGCTCTTTTGCTCTTCCTCGCCTGTATTTACCTGAATCAAACAGGGAACAGCCTTATTTTGCGCCGCCATTTCTTCGCCTAACTTAACCGCCAGTTTTTCACGGTCGAGCGTGTGGATTACATCAAATAATGCCACCGCTTCTTTAACTTTATTAGTTTGCAGCGGGCCGATTAAATGCAGCTCCAAATCGGGATAAGCCGCGCGGCGCTCCTGCCAATGCTCTTGCGCTTCCTGAATACGATTCTCACCAAATATACGCTGCCCACAGGCCAGCGCTTCGTCCAATCTCTCATCGGGTTGGCGTTTGCTGACCGCAATCAATTTTGCGGCGGGGCGGCGATCTTTAAAGGTTTGTAAAATAACGGCGCGGTTTTCAGATATGCTCATAAGGGCGTTTTAGCATCGCCGTCGCGATATAGCAATATATCCTGCTTGCAGCACAGCACTCACCTACGCCCTACGCTGTGTCTATACGCATAAAAAAAGGGCAGATCAAATGATCCGCCCTTTTAAATTCATATCAACTGATAAAATTAGAAGTTGATCTGTGTACCTAGCAATACGGATGTTGCATCCACATCACCTTGAGTATTTGTTTCATGATCGATGTAGCTGATAGAGCCACGGAATGTCATGCCAGGACCGTATGTGTAAACAACACCGCCTGTATAACGATCTGTGTCAAGCTCGTCTGAACCAATCAACTCTTGCTCAGAGTTATAGTAAGACGCACCTAGTTTCCATGGACCGTTTGTGTAATCTGTACCGATAACCCATGTATCACGATCAGCATTACCATCAATACCAAGATCATCATTAACATAAGCAGCACCTAAACCGAAGGCACCAACATCTAGGTCAAGACCAGCATTCCAAGATTGACGATCTTCAAGACCGATATTTGTATCTTGTGCCGCTTGGAAACCAGCAGTTGCACCGCTTTCGATGTAGATTGTACCGGCAGCAAGGTCAGCTTCAAGTTCAGAGTGAGTGAAACCACCACCTAGAGCGAAACCAAAACCTTCATACTCACCAGCATAACGCAAAGCGATTTCGTATGTGTTACCATATTGACCAGATACATCATCTGCACCAACACCGCTTAAGCTTGCATCACTTGTTTCAAGCTCAGGAGTGAAAGACAAACCAGCTTGGAAACCAGAAAATACTGGAGTCATATAAGAAAGTTTGTTTGCGTATCCAGAAACATCATCATCATAATCCAATTCACCGAATAGGTTAAGAGTAGTTGTTGCACCTGTGAAGTTAACAGCACCGGCAGTATTAGCTGTCGCGCCAATGAACTCACCAGCTGTCAAACCATTTGCGAAACCTGCATATGAAGTAACGCTATAGTTAACTGGTTGAACAAACTGACGAAGACCGTCAACGTTTGAATCAGCAGAAGGAGCAGCAACTTGTAGCAAGTAAGCAGCACCGTTTTCAGCACCGGCATTGATACGTCCCCATGCGCCAGAGAAGTAAGCGTATGATTCTTCAACTTCAAAACCGTCTGAATTATCAGCTTCGGCTTCGATATGTCCACCAACAGTCAGACCGTTATCAAGTGTTGTTTCACCTGTGAAGTGGATTTCTGTATCTTGTAGCCAGTCAAGGTTACGTGCTTCGGAACCGGCAACTTCGTCTTGATCGACGTAAGCAAGGTATCCTTTATAGTGACCACCGATAGACAGGCTAACGCCGCCCATGGTTGGATCTGATTGCTCGTCAGCGAAAGCCGGCGCAGCAAAAGCGAGGCCTGTTAAAGCAACGCTGCAAAGTAGTAGTTTTTTCATCTAGTGTTCTCCGTATAGGTTAGAAGAAAGTTTAAGTTATAGCCTGTATAGGCTCACAATTTTTTACCGAGAGTTCTCCCCTTGATGTGCTAAATATATCCTATGTGAATCCTACGTCAACGCGGGCTTTTATTGTCTTGCGTTATTTTCTTGTAAAGTGTGTGATTTTTGCAACATTACATAATATCCTGCTTTTCTGATTTTTGGCTTTTAAGGTATTTATGCTTATGATAAACCCATATATATGAAACAAAAATTGCGTATCCCCTTTATAGCTCTCCTTCTAACCATCTCTCTTGGATTGGCGGGATGTAGCGGAATCAAAAGCGAAGCAAAATATCCGACCGGCGCGGATCGCGCGGCCACAAATGATGATATTTATGCGGAAGCTCCCAGCATTTTCGGTAAGGGCGGGCTTGGGTTTCTTGGCGGTAAAAATAAGCAGAATGATAACGGCATTGGCGTGAATTCCTATCTATGGCGCGCCTCACTTGATACCATTTCCTTTATGCCGCTGGATAATGCCGACCCCTTTGGCGGTGTTATTACCACCGATTGGTACAGCCCCGAATCCAATTCTGAACGTGTAAAAGTTAACGTTTTAATTTTAAGCAAAAAGCTAAAGGCTGATGGCATTACCGTTAAAGTGTTCAAGCAGGTGAAAAAAAGTGGCACTTGGACAGACATGGCCGTCAGCGATCAAGTCGAGCGTGAATTGGAAACTGCCATTTTAACACGTGCGCGTCAGCTCAACGTGGCGGATTTACAGTCATAAAGACACTTTATTAACCTTAGTTAATTAATTAAGAGAATCTTAATATTGCTACTGCGCTGCAAGGCGCAGAAAACGTGCATTTGCTGTTTACTTATGGTAAGCTGTTAATAATGATGAAGAGACATGTTTATTTTACAGCCTTCCTAATCTCTGCCCTCCTCACGATCACAGGATGCAGCACTAACGAAATTGCCAGAAACTCCAGCATCAATGCTTATTCACTTGTCACCCCGCCGGAGCATCAACGCACCACCCGTAATTATTTGGCTCAACCGCCGGGCATGACCAGCAAATCGGCCAGCTCGCACCCTGATGCAGAAATACCCGGTTATTCAACGCGGGTTTTTTATTCCTCCGATGAGGCCGCGCCCGATGATGGATGCGGTGCCAAAGACCGCTTTGACACCAAAGGCGTCCTTGCCTATTACTCGGATGATCGCACAAAACGACTTTCTTTCCATACGGGCGGATTTGATGAAGCCGTACTACGCTACAGCTTTAAATTACGTCAAGGCCTTGATCGTAAAGAAAAATTACGCATGAATTGTTTATATAACTCCCGCTTCCAAGGCATTATCGGCTCGGTTTATAATGAGCTATATATGCGCGGGGAAGAGGAAGAAAACGGCTTCGAAAAAGCGCGTAAAAAGCTAGAGCTCGAAGGTCTCGATTTTTGGAAATAAGTCACCCCGCCCCTTGACGGCACTATACAAAAGTAAAAATAAAAGCTAAGGTTGCGCCATGCACCCTTACATAGCCATTGCCATTTTATGCCTTTTTCCTTATACGGCGATTGCCAATGATGTCAGCGGCACATACACGCATTTAAAACCAAATTATATTTATCTCGGCCTACCCGCACAAAATGGATCATGCACCGGAGGTACATTATTACTCGAAGATCAACAAACATTCTGTGGTGAACAATTGGAAGCCGCGGATAATCTGACATTAAGTCTTAACAGTGATAATCAGCTCAACTTTGAAGTTAATTTAACATTTCCCAATAATGAAACATGCGACCTAACGGGGAGCGCCGCCCCAATTGCTGAAAATCAATGGCAGTTCATAAAAAAAATAGATGATGATCAATCAATATGCACGCTGGATATCATGGCCGAAGCAACGCAAATTACTTTAAATGAAAAAATATCGCCGGTCGCGGCGGATGCGGGGATGGGCTGCCGCCATTATTGCAGCGCGCATGGTGATTTCACGAATGTAACATTCCCCATCGACGCACAGCCCGCCCCTATTAATGCGCCGGAAGATATAATAACGCAATAATTGATATTACGTGCCGGCGCAGGACTGCAAAAGATTATAGACATATTCGCAAATTTCCCGCTATAAATGCTCTATGAGTATAGAGCGTTATAATATCAAAGAAACCGAAGCAAAATGGCAAAAAGTCTGGGATGACAATCGCTGTTTTAATGTCACCGAGGATAAAAGCAAGGAAGCTTATTACGTGCTTGCCATGCTGCCCTATCCTTCGGGTCGCCTGCATATGGGGCATGTGCGTAATTACGCCCTGTCCGATGTGGTCGCGCGTTTTCGCAAAAGCCAGGGTTATAACGTTTTAAACCCGATGGGCTGGGACGCGCTGGGTTTACCGGCGGAAAATGCCGCAATTAAGGGTAATCGCCACCCTTCCGATTGGACGTATGATAATATAGGGGAAATGAAACACCAGATGTTGCAAATGGGTCTGGCGTTTGATTGGGACCGCGAGGTCGCGACCTGCCATCCCGAATATTACAAACATGAACAGAAAATGTTCCTCGATTTCATGAAACAGGGCATTGCTTACCGCAAGGAATCGGTTGTGAACTGGGATCCGGTTGAAAATACTGTTCTGGCCAATGAACAGGTTGTGGACGGCAAGGGCTGGCGCTCCGGCGTTGCGGTCGAGCGCCGCAAATTAAACCAGTGGTTTTTGAAAATTACAGATTACGCCGAAGAATTACTGAGCGAGCTTAAAAACCTGCCCCGCTGGCCTGATAAAGTCCGTACCATGCAGGAAAACTGGATCGGTAAATCGCAAGGTATGTATGGCGATTTTAAAATCAATGACACTGATCATTCCTTAAAAATCTATACCACCCGCCCCGATACGATTTTCGGCGCAAGTTTCTTCGCGCTTGCCCCTGAACATCCTCTCACCAAAGAACTTTGTGAGGGCAAAGACGGTTTTGAGGCGTTCCTGAAAGAATGCGAAGGTCTCGGTACTTCCGAAGAAGCCATCGCGCAAGCCGAAAAGGCCGGCTTTGATACGGGATATACCATCACCCATCCCTTTACTGGTGAAAAGCTGCCGATTTATATCGCCAATTTTATCCTGATGGATTACGGCACAGGCGCCATTTTCGGCGTGCCGGCGCATGATCAGAGAGACTTTGATTTTGCGAAGAAATATGATCTCAAAATCACTCAAGTTGTCAGCTCACCCGATGATGCGGCTTCGATCGAAAAAGAAGCCTATATGGGCAGCGGCAACATGATCAATTCCGAATTCTTAAACGGCATGGATAGCGCCGAAGCCAAATCCGCCGTGATTGCCAAACTTGAAGAAATGAATATAGGGCAGGGCGCAACCGTCTTCCGCCTACGCGATTGGGGCGTCTCCCGCCAGCGTTATTGGGGATGTCCGGTTCCGGTGATTCATTGCGATTCCTGCGGCCTTGTCCCCGTTCCCGAAGATCAGCTTCCGGTGGAATTGCCCTATGATATTGACTTTAACGAACCAACCAATCCGTTGCTCCGCCATCCGACATGGAAGGACACAACCTGCCCGACCTGCAACGGCAAAGCCACGCGTGAGACCGATACCTTCGATACCTTCTTTGAATCCAGCTGGTACTTCGCCCGCTATTGCGACCCACGTAACAGCGCCGCCGCCTTTGATAAAGATAAGGCCGAATATTGGTGCGGCGTCGATCAATATATTGGCGGCGTCGAACATGCGGTGCTGCATTTGCTCTATGCCCGTTTTTTCACCAAAGCTTTACGTGATTGCGGTTATTGGAATATTAGCGAGCCGTTTGAAGGGCTGTTTACCCAAGGTATGGTCACCCATGCGACCTTTAAGGATGAAAATAACGAATTTTTATTCCCCACACAGGTCACTAAAAATGAAAAAGGTGATTACGTTGAAATCGGCAGCGGCAAACCCGTCAAAGTCGGCCCGTCGATCAAAATGTCAAAATCCAAAAATAACGGCATTGACCCTCAGGATATCATCGATACGTACGGCGCGGATGCTGCGCGTTTGTTTATTTTATCCGATTCCCCGCCCGAACGTGATTTGGAATGGACGGAAAGCGGCATTGACGGCGCATGGAAATTTATCAATAAACTGCACCGCGTGATCTCGGAAAATATGGAGCATCTCTGCGCTATCGGCGCGGAAAAACCGTCTGAATTTTCTGATAAAGCTAGCGAGCTACGCCGTACGTCTCACGCCGCAGTTAAAGGCGTAACCGAAGATATTCAAAATTTCCACATGAATAAAGCGGTGGCGCGTCTGCGAGAATTATCCAATGCCGTATTCGCCTTTAAACCCGCCGCTGCAGGCGATCAATACGCCCTGCGTGAAGCCACCGAGCATTTAATCCAGTTAATCAACCCCATGATCCCGCATTTAACCGAGGAGATTTGGACGATGATCGGACATAAAACCCTGCTCGCCGATCAATCTTGGCCAAAAGCTGATGAAAGCTTGCTCGTTCAAGACACCATCACCATGGCGGTACAAGTCAACGGCAAAGTCCGCGCCACAATTACGCTTCCCGTCGATGCACCGGAGGATAAAGTGAAAGAACTTGCCCTCGCCGAGCCAAATGTCATCAAAATGTTGGACGGCAAAACGGTGCGAAAATTCATTTACGTTCCCGGTCGTATTGTGAATGTGGTGGGGGGATAATGTAATGAAAAAAGCGCATTTTTATTTTTCATTACTTATACCTGTCCTGCTATTTGTATCTGCCTGCGGTTTTACTCCGATGTACGCTAAAGGCGGCGGTCAAACGACAACCACGACACAACAGCTTGCAAGCATTGAAATCGCTAATATTCCCGATCGCAGCGGGCAAATGCTGCGGAATAATCTGGTGGATCGATTAACCCCGCGCGGCGTGATCAGCGCGCCAAAATATAAGCTGGATTTTGTTCAAATGAAAGAAAGCGTACGTGATTTAGATATCACTGTACGTTCCGATACCACGCGGGAACAAATGAAGCTGTCCGGCACACTTACATTAACTGATTTAGATACCGGAGAGATCGTTCTAACAAAGCCGCTAAGCGTACGCGGCAGCTATAACATCCTTGAGAGCGAATACACATCGCGCGTATCACGCCAAGATTTACGTCAGGATTTGCTCGAAAAGCTATCCCTGCAAATTGAACGCGCCGTCACGTTATATCTTTCAAATTTATAATTAAAAAAAACAGGCCGTGTCGTTATAACAAAGCCTGTGAATCGATTTGAAACTGAACGCGATCAATGCTCGTATAAACACCCTCCCGTGAGAAGATATATTGCCCCTCATCTGTTGTGGTAATGATCTCTATTTCGTCTGCATAGTCTTCCGACATAATCCGCTCCCCTATATTATGCCCCTATCATGACGGGTAAATATTAGAGCCGGTTTAATTATCGATAAAATTTTATGTAATTGAATCTTGCGCGGCTTTTAATTCAAGGCAACCTTTTTTAGCCAAGGCTAATAATTGCTGAAATTCATCTTCAGAGAATGGCTCTTTCTCTGCTGTACCCTGAATTTCAATGATCCCGCCGCGTCCGGTTAAAACAAAATTGGCATCGGTTTCGGCTTCGGAATCTTCCGCATAATCCAGATCAAGAACAGGCACGCCGTTATAGATCCCACATGAGACAGCCGCCACGGTATCCTTTAGGGGGCTTTCGCTTAAAAGACCGATTGTCATTAAATGATTGATCGCTAATTTTAACGCCACAAACCCGCCAGTTACCGACGCCGTACGTGTGCCGCCATCGGCCTGTATCACATCGCAATCCACTTTTATCTGGCGCTCCCCCAGTTTTTCCATGTCAATCGCCGCCCGCAAGGCTCGGCCGATTAAACGTTGAATTTCTTGTGTACGTCCCGATTGTTTTCCGCGCGCCGCTTCGCGGTCCATGCGGCTATGGGTTGAGCGTGGCAACATACCATACTCCGCTGTCACCCAGCCCTTACCGGAGTTTTTCATCCAGCCGGGTACTTTTTCTTCCACACTGGCGGTGCATAAAACATGTGTTTCCCCGCACTTGACCAAAACCGATCCTTCGGCGTGTTTGGTAAAATGCGGGATCATTTCAATGGTACGTAATTCTTCGGCTTGGCGTCCGCTGGGGCGTGTCATATTGTCTCTTTCTATTTTTTTGCAACCTTATAGGGGTTAAGGACGCCGTTCAACCCTTTACTTTTATATATAAACCCGCTAAATCAAACCTATGACAGAAAATGAAAACAAACCAAATTTATCACTTGAAGATGATATTGAAATCATTGAAGACGCAAATGACACTGAAAGCTTTGCAGATAACGTAGCGCCTTTACATGATAAAGATCTACAAGCCGAGAAAATTGCCGCGCTTGAGGAAGAGCTTGCGAAATCAAAAGATCAAACTCTACGCGCTCTTGCCGAGCTGGAAAACACCCGTAAACGGGCAATTAAGGACCGCGAAGATGCCAGCGCGTACGGCATTTCTAAATTTTCCCGTGATCTATTAAGCGTGGCTGATAATCTGCGCCGCGCTCTTGAGGCGGTTCCCGAAGATTTACTTGCCGTTGATGATCGCCTGCCGAATATCATGACCGGCATTGAAGCAACTGAGCGTGAGATGTTAAAAGCCTTTGAAACCAACGGCATTAAAAAAATTGAGCCCCTAGAAGAGCGCTTTGACCCGAATTTCCATGAAGTAATGTTCGAAGCCCCCATGCCCGACAAACCAAATGGGACGGTTATACAGGTCGTAGAATCCGGTTATGTCCTAAAGGGGCGTTTACTACGCGCCGCAAAAGTCGGCGTTGCCAAGAATGCCGGCGAACCAAAAGGGGATAATGACGGCCATTTGGTCGATCAGAAGGCATAAACATAATGTCCATTACTGATGCCTTAACCCTTATTTTAGAAGATGCTTTCACAGCACTTGATATACCAAAAGATCTGGCGGCTGTACGTTTTTCCGATCGCGCGGAAATTGCCCAATTTCAATGTAATGGCGCCATGCCCGCCGCAAAACATCTTGGAAAAAACCCTCGTGAGATCGCGCAATTAATTCTGGATCACGTACAGGCACGTACAGACACGCCCATCAGTGAGATGAGCATTGCGGGCCCCGGCTTTATTAATATTTTCGTCAAAGATGAGTATTTATCATCATTTGCCACCGATTTATCCATCCCGAAATTATCACATGGTGAGAATGTTATTCTGGATTATGGCGGCCCGAATATTGCCAAACCCATGCATGTCGGTCATTTACGCACCGGAATTATCGGCGATACCCTGCGCCGTATTCTGAAAGCCGCCGGCTTTAATGCGCTAGGCGATATCCACCTTGGGGATTGGGGCACACATATGGGTATGTTGATGATGGATTATATCCACTCTAATGCCGCCGATATCGTTACAGAATGTGATTTGAATAATGATTCAGACGTACAGCGTTTATTTGATGATATGGCGATGCGATATCCTCGTGCCTCCGCCGCCGCCAAGGAAGATGAGACATTAATGGCAGAGGCCCGCGCCGCAACCGTGAAATTGCAAAACAAAGAAGAGCCATTCTTTACGATGTTTCAAAAAATCCGCGCCGTATCTATGCGCGGTATGGAGATAAATTACGGCGCGCTGAACGTACATTTTGATCTATGGAAGGGTGAGGCAGACGTACATGATTTAATCGCGCCGATGGCGGAAGATTTAAAAGATAACGGTTATGCCATCGAAGATGACGGCGCATGGATTATTCCCGTTGAACAAAATGACGACAAAAAGAAATATCCGCCGCTGATTCTTTATAAACGTGATGGCGGTGTGATGTATGGCACAACCGATATGGCAACGATTTTAGAGCGTGTCCGTGATTTTGATCCGGCGCGGATAATCTATATCGTTGATCAGAGACAATCGCTGCACTTTGAACAATTATTCCGCGCTGTACGCCTTTCGCATATTGTACGCGATGATACCGAGCTGAGCTTTGCGGGCGTCGGAACAATGAATGGCACGGATGGCAAACCATTTAAAACTCGCGCCGGCGGCGTGATGCGTCTTGCGGATATGATCGATATGGCACGCAAGAAGGCAATGGAACGCTTAAATGAAGCGGATTTAGCCCAAGATATGAGCGAGAATGAACGTGATGATGTCGCCACCAAAGTCGGTATTGCCGCCTTGAAATTTGCAGATTTACAAAATCAGCGCCATGCCGATTACGTATTTGATTTGGATCGCATGACCAATTTCGAGGGAAAGACCGGCCCGTACCTTTTATATCAGGCTGTACGTATTAAATCCTTGCTCCGTAAAGCAGAGATCAATACAGAAAATAGCGATGATCCATTACATGTAAGTGATCTGGAACGCCCACTTTTAATTCTTCTGGCGCAATTTCCGGAGATTTTTAAATTGGCCATTCGCAATTATACACCTCATGTTCTATGTGATTATGCGTATATCCTCGCGCAGGGCTATAGCTCATTCTATGGAAATTGCCATATTTTATCGGAAGAAGATGATGCGTTAAAAAACTCACGCCTTGCTCTCAGCCATCTGGTTTTATCGCGTCTGGAGCAAGTTCTTAATCTGCTCGGCATTGAAACGCCGGAGCGGATGTAAGGCAAAAATAATCGTCCCTATACTTTTATAGTATGGCATTCTTATTGTGACATACGTTATTCCGCCGCGCTGCTTGCGTCTTTTTTGCTTTTATCGCTGGTAATTTTTTTACGCGCATCCAAAGCCGCTTTCTTCAGAATATTTTCCGCCTCCTCGGATACGGGTGTCTTACGCATAAGTACGACATTTTCCATGGAGGCGGCAGTTGCGGCGATGTCCTTTTTGGGATCCTCTTGCGGTGCCTTTGGCGCTTCTTGAGGGATAACCGGTGCCATCGGCGCGGTTGGCGGTGCAGTGGTGACCTGATCGGTTTTTTGCGGGCCGCCAAAAATGGATGGTTTGCCGGTTTGCGGCGCTGTAGATGCTGATGGCGGTGTAGATGTCGACGCCGTTGCTGTATCTTGCGGTACCACAGGCGGTTTTTGCGGTATAATCGGTTGCGCGGGCGATTGATCCGGCTGTTGCTGTGGCATAACCTTTGGCGCGCCGGGCAGAACGGGTTTTTGCTCGCTGGCCATGCTCGGCGCGGCGGCTTGTGTGCTTGCGGCGTGATCGGGATGAATCATGGCGCGAACTTCATCGGGATGATCTTCGGCGTAAATGTTACATAGACCGAGCAAGCCCTTCATAACCCCGCTTTGATTTTGGGCATCAGCAAGCTTTAATCCATTGATCATTTTAGCGAGCGCACGCGGCGAATCCGCCTTGGCTTTGGCTTTTTTCGCAGTCCATGATTTATGCACCAAACGGTCACGCAAATCACGGATTTGCGGCGCAAAGCGCATAGTATTATCGTCGGGCGGCGGCAATCCAAGGAATCTGGTAACACGCATCGCTTTGGCGTGCCCCGGATTGGAATAGAAAATCTTGGTATCATACAGCACACCCGCAAAGCACATCACGGCTTCACCTTCTTTAAATTCACGAAGGCCGTCATAGCTGGCGCGGGGGCGAAGTTGAACAGAGGCTTGTTTAGAGTCAAAATAAGAGCTGCTCCCCCCTTCGGTAGAGAAAGAGGAGACCTCTGTAAAGAAGCCTGAGCCAACGGTTTTCTCAAAGAAATCCTTGGTTTCGGTCGGATCTTCCAATTTACCGAAAATTTTGATGTTACAGTTCGCAACGATCGAATTGGCTTCCTCGCGGACGCGTTTTTTCATCGCCGGTAAATCCTGCCCGGAGAAAACGAGACAGAAACCCAATGAACGTGCCTGCGCGGCCATCACCGCCATACCTTGCGCGGTATAGTAACCAACCTCGTCAAAGACGGTCATAAACGGCGTTGCGGAATTGGTCGGTTTATTGTCAATCACCGTATCGGAAGACCCCTCAACGGTTGCCCCAAGGGAGGAACCCATCATCCCCTTCATATTGGCGGCAATAATTTTACCAAGGTTGGCAATCTCATCGCCTGATTTTTCAAGGGCGGGAATCAAAACAACCAGAATACGTCGGTTTAGCACAACATCAATCATATCCACATCAGCATGCGCCGCATTAAAGATATAGCCGTAATCTTCACCCAAAGATTGTAAGGAACGTGTCAACTGCATGGTCAAGAAGCCGTGCTGGTTGGACATGGTGTTCATATCCACCTGCGGTACATCACCGCCCGGCGGCTTCATTTGACCACTATCATCAAAAGCCTTTTCATTATAACCCGGCAGCGTATCCAAATAACCCGCAACCCCCTTACGGATGGTCGGCGGCAAAATTTCTTCACGTGAAAGGGCAATAATTTTGTTCAAATTCAACGAGTCACGGATCGCAGTCACAAACAGCGGAATATCCAGATTGTCACGCTTCCACACCAAGGCAGGCATAATCGCACTGACCAAGGACACCGCACGCTCTTTCCACATCACGTTATCGCCCTCGGCTTCCGGCATCAAATTGGTGAGCATGTTCACAAGATATGAGGAAGAACCGGAGGAGAAGGGGTTCATGGTGTTGGACGGTGCGCCGCCCTCGGCATTTCCGGTCATATAGTTCAAAACCAGCAAATCGTCATCACGGCCAAAACGGCGACATAATGCGGACAGGGAAGACCAAAGATCGGTATCAGCCTTACCATCCACGTAAACGAAACCCGATCCCCAAGATAAGGCATTGGTCACCATGGATTTCAACCCCTCGGTTTTACCCGCACCAGTTGTTCCAAGGTAAAGAAGGTGTGTTCGCGCATCGGAATTGGTGAACCAGACTTCCTCATTTGTTTCCTTGACGTTTCCTAAATATAAAATCCCCTCGGATTTGCCAGATTTACCGTTCCGCCCGTTATGCCTGTCCATATATTTTGCGCCAAACGGGAATTTAAACGGCAATTGGCGATCACGTGTCATTAACCACCAAAAGAACAACAGGGATGCAATCATCAAGACATCACCCAGGAAGACCACTTCATCAAAGATAACGATTGCCGCAACCGCAACGAATAACAGGACAAACGAATTATCACGGCGGCGCATCCATGCACCCAGACGTGCATAAATAGGGCGCGTATCCCTTAAGACGCTTGCGTACTTATGTTCATATTTACGACTGTCAACGGCCATTGAAATTTAATCTCTAATAATTACATCCTGAAGTTTATAGGAAAATCCTCGATTTTGCTATTTTTTTCTGAAAAATATTTCCCTAAAGCCACTACTCAGCGCGCCGTAAGAAGTCATCAGCAGAGACAGGCGCGCCCGTAACTGTACGCGGATCTTGCGTTGTCGGAATACCGGGCGCAGATCCCTCAGCAACCTCTTGTGAGAGCGGGGCTTGCGGCAATCCGCGCCCCATTGAGGGAATAACAAACCAAATCAAAATAAACAGCACAGACAACGCGCCGGCCCATTTCAATGCCCCAAGCGCCATGCCGTTTCCTTCCCCCGGCTCACGTCCACCGCGGGCAGAATAAACCCGTGATCCCTTTTCCAGGGCCGCACTTGTTTCCATTAACGCCGCAATCGCCTGTTCTTTATTGGCATAGGGCGCGATATCACGGCTATCTTTTTCTGAAAACTGAACCGTTAAAACATGGAGATCCTTTTTTTCCAAAACCGTAAAAGACGCGGATTTCGCTTCTTCCAAAGACAGACGCATCACAACCGGCGTCACCGCATCGGGCAGGGATAAAACCAGTGATCCATCTACTACTTTTGCTGTGGAAGTATGCTTTGCCATGAAATATGTTCCTTATTAAAACGATTTAATCAATAATCTAGATAACTTGCCAAAAATTAGAAGCTTAAGCCAGTTTTTTATTGATTTAACACGATATAGTTGCTTATGTCTTTCTACAACAAACAATATTGGATATAAAATGCACGCCTATCGTACACATAAATGTAACGACCTACGTACCGAACATATTGGACAGGAAATTAAACTGTCCGGCTGGATTAACCGGAAACGCGATCATGGCGGGGTTTTATTCATTGATTTGCGCGACACCACCGGCATGACGCAATGTGTGGTGGATGAGGATTCCAACTTGATGGATCAAGCGGAAAAGTGGCGTCCCGAATCCGTTTTGACCATTATCGGTAAAGTGCGCGCACGCGCCGAAGGCACTGCCAATTCCAAAATTCCGACCGGTGATATCGAAGTTTATATCGAACAGGTAGAGGTTCAATCAATGGCGGATGTCTTGCCCTTCCAAGTTGCCGAAGATGACGGCGTCGGTGAAGATTTGCGTCTGAAATACCGTTATCTTGATTTACGCCGCGAAGGGATGCAGAAAAAAATCCGGTTGCGTAATAACGTCATTTCATCTTTGCGTCAGCGCATGTGGAAACAAGACTTTCAAGAATTCCAAACTCCGATTTTAACGGCATCTTCCCCCGAAGGCGCGCGTGATTATTTGGTGCCTTCCCGTTTACATCCAGGTAAGTTTTACGCCCTGCCACAGGCGCCGCAGCAATTCAAACAACTGCTGATGATGTCCGGTTTTGATAAATATTTCCAAATCGCGCCGTGCTTCCGCGACGAAGATGGCCGCGCTGACCGCTTGGCGGAATTCTATCAGCTCGATATCGAAATGAGCTTTGTGACACAAGAAGATGTCTTTAACACCATCCAGCCTGTGATCGAAGGCGTATTCGAAGAATTTAACGATTTTACCGGCACACCGCATAAAATTGAATGGTGCCCGCACATCCGTTATGAAGATGCGATTTTAAAATATGGCTCTGATAAACCTGATCTACGTAACCCATTGGAAATCGTGGATGTCACCTCTGTATTTGCGCGTGATGATGTTGAATTTAAGGCCTTTAAAGGCGTGATTGAAAGCGGCGGCGTGGTACGCGCCATCAAAGCGCCCAATGTCGGTGATAAACCACGTTCTTTCTTCGATAAGCTGAATGACTGGGCGCGCGGCGAAGGCGCGGTTGGTTTGGGTTACATTCTGTTTGCAGACGGCGAAGCCAAAGGACCGATTGCCAAATTCGTCCCTGATGCGGCGCAAGCGGAGCTTAAGGAAATTGCAGGATTGCAAAACGGCGATGCGATTTTCTTTATTTGCGACAAAGAAAACAAAGCCGCGAAAATGGCGGGACTTGCCCGTACCAAAATCGCGCAAGAAATGGATATTATCGAGCAAGGTGTCTTCAAATTCTGCTGGATTATTGATTTCCCAATGTATGAACGTGACGAAGCCACAGGTCAAATCGACTTCTCTCATAATCCGTTCTCTATGCCCCAAGACGGCGCAGCGGCATTTAATAAGGATCCTCTGGATATTTACGCCTATCAATATGATGCGGTGTGTAATGGATTTGAGCTATGTTCCGGTGCCATTCGTAATCACCAACCGGAAATCATGGAAAAAGCCTTTGGCTTGGCCGGATATGATAAAACTGTTTTGGAAGATAAATTCGGCGGCATGCTCAATGCGATGCGTTTCGGCGCGCCGCCGCATGGTGGCTGCGCATTCGGAATTGATCGCATTATCATGCTGATCGCCAATGAGCCTAATTTACGTGAAGTCTATGCCTTCGTCATGAATGGTCAATATGAAGATCAAATGATGAGCGCGCCAAACGACATTACTGAAGCGCAGCTTAAGGACTTACACATCAAACTTGCTCTCCCAAAAGCAAAAATTGACAGCTCGAAAGCGGCATAAGCATAAATATATATTATCCGTCATCCCGCCCTTAATCTAATGCGGGATGATTGGTGAAATGTATCAGGTATTTTTATCTATATTGCGAGAAAGATTGATCAACCATGGCGCATTGCTCGGCTTGCTCTTTATAGCAAAAAATCGGTGCGAATAGCAGTTGGAAGTGGTTGGCATTTGGTGTCACATTTGTGCGGCCGCTAACATCCGCGATCATATTGGCGCATTCTGTCATCGCGCTGGCAATGGCTTCTTTGGTTACGCCCTTAACTTCATTAAAGGCGGTTGTCGCAGCGCAAGAATTTTTAACTGCTTCCTTGGCGTCCAATAACTCACTTCTCTCTAACAATGCCATATAATTTGCGGCTAACACTTTATTTGAATCTGACATAATACTCAGGCAGCGCATGCTTTCCCATTGCCCTTGAGAGCAATATTTGGCCATTGATTTCGCATAACCGATAATTTCCTTATCCGCGCGCGATGTTTGCGCCTGTACCGGCAAAGCCGCCATATATATTACCATTAACCCCAGCATAACAATTGATTTCATTTTTACCTCTTTTTGTTTATATGCCCGATCATACAAGCATTTCGAATAGATTGCCAAATATCATATAGATCGTCATGATAAAAATACCACCAATTAATCCCGGCCCCGCCGGAATCTCCAACCGTCTCAATGATTTTTTTGTGTAGATTGCATAAATGATCCCGTGAAAAATGCTCAGCATTGCCCCCAGACTTAACGCCAACATTACATTTTCTGGGCCAAGCCATAATCCCGCCGCCCCCATTAATTTGACATCCCCAAGGCCCAGAGCTTCTTGTTTATAATGCCAGCTGCCAATCGCCCGCACCAGCCATAACAACCCATATCCCAGCGCGCCGCCCAATAAAACCGCGTTAAGAGAAAGATAGGAAAAATCAGTCAAAATATGAAACAAAATGCCCAAGGCCGCATAAGGAAATACATATTTATTCGGTAAAAGGCGCTCGCGAAAATCAATCACAATGAGAATGGTCAAAAGAACAGCAGATATCAGCAAACAAAGCAGAGCCAAACTATCAATTACATGTCCTGAAAAAAGGGTCATTTAGACAACAATAATACCATATTCGGTGGCAAGCGCGCGAAGCCCGCCCTTTGGAATTGTTTCCGTGCAGGCATGAAAGCGCCATTTTGGACCATCTCGGAAAATCTTTCCGATTTTCATCGCCGTGCCCTTATGCTCTTCTAAATAGGCATCGGGGATCTCTATTTTACACAACTCAAAATCTGTATCGGCGTTAACGATCCTTAAAAATACGTCCCTTACCCCTGAAAAATCTTGTTCTTTAATTTCGCCATCATGAATGGATATCACCAACATAATTGCCGCCACATCAAAGGGGAGAGCCTGCAGATCAATGGTTATCATCTCATCATCGCCTTCACCGGCTCCGGTGCGGCTATCGCCCATATGTTTAACTTCGCCTTCTTCGGATTGGCGATTATTATAGAATACAAAATCTGGATCCTTACGGGTTTGACGATCATTATTCAAAATAAACGCGCATAAATCCAAATCCGGCTCTTCGCCCTCAAATTTACGCACCTCCCATCCGGCGCCGATCATAATACGTTTTAATGTCTGATCTTTATTGGTTAAACCAATATCATCACCCATTTTAAGATTACTGACATCGGATGAAACATGATTAATAAAATCTTCGGCAGAGTTTTCAAAGCGTTTAACCGGTTCATTCTGATTATCATCCGCCGCAACCACATCGCCGTTTAAATCTTCCGGCAAGGGCTCTTGTGATGGTGTCTTATCTTCGTCAGACATGGCGTAAATTCCGATTTGTTATAAATATAATGTATATATTGCCAGAATATACAACACATATCCAGCCACAAACAAAATCCCGAGAAGGCGGCTGATTTTTTTGAAAATTAACAGCCACAAACCAAAAACCAGCGTCACAGCAAGCGTGATCCACATATCCAGATTAACAATCTGCTCGCCTGCCAAGCTCATATTAATCGGCATAATCATGGCGGAAACGCCGATAATCATTAAAATATTAAAGACGTTAGATCCGATAATATTACCGATAATTAAATCGGTTTGTTTCTTCATTGCCGCCGCCACACATGTCGCAAGCTCCGGCAAAGATGTGCCCAATGCGATTAAACTTAATGCAATCACCGCCTCCGGCACGCCCAAAATCGTTGCGGATAATTGCGCGCCGCGTACCAAAAATTCTGCGCCGCCCGCAATAAACAATAATCCCAATATTAAAAATATATACGCCAGAGTTGGACGGGCAAAAGCGGGGTCTTCAATCTCTTGCGCCATTTCGGCCTCATCTTCTTTAGAGGCTGTTTTATATTGAAATATCACATATAAAATCAAAATCCCGATCATGGACAGGCCGGCAATCTGGCTGATAAAACCATATAAAAATACGCCGATCATCCCGAACGTGGCCAAAAACATCATAATCGTATCATTGAGAATCTGTTTCGGATTAACCGTCATCGCCGAGACAATCGCCGCGCAGCCCGCCACCAGCAGGATATTAGCAATATTAGATCCCAAAACATTCCCCAGCGCAATGCCCACGGATCCCTTTAAATTGGCATTTATCGAGACAATTAATTCCGGCAAAGACGTGCCGAATGCAACAATCGTAAAGCCGATAATTAACGGGGAAAGACCAAACTTGCGCGCAATGTAAACCGCGCCATCAATCGTCCAATCACCGCCCTTAATCAAAAGCAACGTGCCGCATCCCATCGCACCGAGCGATAAAATAAAAAGATTTACAAGTGAGAGATCCATTTACACCATTTTCCCCTGATTGATCTTCTATGTATCATGACTTCACTCATCTGAAAAGATAAACTCGCGCTAATCTTTTTCACCGTCTTCCCATTCCAAACCAAAGCCATAGGCACGGTCCATTTCGGGGTGGCCTGCAAAATATTCAGAAAAATTCTTTAGACGCAGATCACCATTGACATTTTCAACCATTCCGACGGCGCACATCACCAATTCCGGTTTTTTAGCATGCGGTGACATTTTTAAATCATGGGATCCCGGAATATCAATCATAATCTCCGGCAAAACCGTGCGCCAATCCGGCGCGCCCTGATAGATATACATATAAAACAGCACGCGCTTAATTTCGCTCCACTTTTTGCCATTAATGATCATTTTTTCATCAATGCCAACCGTATCGCCCGTACGTTCATCACCGGTATGATAAATATATGGCGGCTCATCCCTTTCACCGAATAAATCGCCAAAGGCTTGCAGACAACCGCGCGTACCATCCTGCATTTCATATAAACATCCCAAATCCAAATCCGCAGGCTCCTCCACAGTTTCGATCTTTGACCCCTTCCCCATCATTTTCGCAAAAAATCCGGGCTTATGTTCTTTTTCCACTTCCACACGGTCCCATGCCAGTGTGATGGTAATATCCGGAAATTCACCGTTCTTAGGTTTTTCGATATAGGCGCTATCCCCGCTTTGATCCACAAGCACATCATCATTATGCTTTTCCGCATCCTCTATATCATAATGCCCCGCCGCCCCCAGCGCATTACCATGCCCCGAAAAATCCGCGCGGCTCTTATTTGCTTCTTCAATTGCTTTTGCTGAATCTTTTGCCATTATGATATCCTTATGATGTTTCAATCATAACATACCGCAGAAGGGCCGTAATGTGAAGAAATGGATTTCATTATTGGCTTATTTAAACTCGCCTGATAATCAGAACAAATTCATATGCTCATTTCTGGAACAGATACCTTTTCAGACGGGCCATTACTTAACCAATCCCTACCCCAATTATAAAGATAAAGACGTCGCTCAAATAGAGTAGATGCCAACACATACCCATTATCACTTTCGAACGGTACTCGCCGCCTCTCACCCGGAGTATTCTCCGTAAATTCTACAGATGTTGTATTTGGACCTTGGAATGCTTTATCAATTTTGCCTGTACTAACATAAATAAATAACTGGTTTTCAACATCACATATATTATTAACATCAGATTCTTGCGCCGCACCATCAAGTAATAAACTTATGGCATGAGTACTACCTGTAATGATGCTTGAACGAAGTGCTTTAAAATATTCGCTAGCTTCATTAGGACTATCAGGAAAAAATGCCCTAATATTTGCACAAGCCCATTGATCACACAGAAACTCCGTCATAATAACTGGCTTTTTTATATACGCATCGGGTTGGGTATGTGAGATTTCATGAAGAAAAATAAGGAACCAATTCATTTTAGAAAAATCATCCGATCCGAATATATAGGCATCTTTGGGAAGGGAATGATTTCTGAGTGTGTCTTCAATTGTATGATCAAGAGAGGGTGGCTTTACGAACCATTCATATCCATAGTCATTTTCTTTCCAACGAAACAAAGCCCCTGCTTTTTCTAGTTTTAAAGAATTTTTCCCGTTTAATATATTTGCCTTAGATGGCACGTTCGACAACATAATGTTTATAAAATTTTCTGTCCCTATTACATCATGAATTTTGTCATATAAAAGATCATCTTCCTGACTTAAATTACCACCATGTAACGCAATAGCTTTTTCAATATGATCGAAAGCATCCGGATTGAAGACTTTAATATCGCCCGCGTTTTGCACGCCCACTTGATCTAAAGCCGTATCGGGCTCAATTTTTAAATATCGCAAATAATCATGTAAGCTTGGAAAAGCCCAACGCGCCGCATCAAATTCGTCGATTAGTAATTTTTTCTCGCCATTATCGCCATCTCTATAAACAGGAATAGGAAGCGCAGTTGCATCCGTCACAATACCCGACTTGCGCCGGACATTTGTCAGGTCATTTTGATTACACGCATTCATATTTTTAAATACTGAAATTAAAGTAATATGTCAATTTTCAAAAAACCCTTTGCGTCTTGAGGTTATGGCGGTTAAAACATCCTTATAACGTAAGGAAAGCCCCAAATGACCGAATATATCTATGTAATGCACGAACTGACCAAATCTTATGTGTCAGGCAAAAAAGTTTTAGAGAATATCACCTTGTCCTTTATTCCGGGCGCAAAGATTGGCGTATTGGGGCCGAACGGGGCGGGTAAGTCGACGTTGCTGCGGATTATGGCGGGACGTGATAAGGATTTTTCCGGGGAGGCGCGCGCCGCCGATTGGGCGAAGGTTGGCTATCTGGAGCAGGAACCGCAACTGGACGAGTCCAAAACCGTGTTTGAAAACGTCATGCAAGGCAAGGCAGAGATGCTGGATAAAATCGCGCGTTTTAACGCGATTGGGTTGGAAATGGGCGAACCGGATGCCGATTTTGATAAATTGACCGAGGAAATGGGCAGCCTGCAGGATGAAATCGAGGCCGCCAATGGTTGGGATCTGGAGCGTGAAGTTGAGCAAGCCATGGACGCGCTGCGCTGTCCGCCTGCCGATTGGCCGATTAAGGATCTATCCGGCGGGGAAAAACGCCGTGTTGCCTTGGCTAAGTTGCTTCTTGAAAAACCTGATATCTTACTACTTGATGAGCCGACCAACCACTTGGACGCCGAATCCGTGGGCTGGTTGCAACAACACCTTGTGCAATATCCGGGCATGGTGGTGATGGTCACGCACGATCGTTACTTCCTTGATAATGTCACGGGCTGGATTTTGGAAGTAGCGCATGGGCGCGGCATTCCGTATGAAGGCAACTACTCATCCTACCTTGAAGCCAAGCGTAAGCGCCTTCTACAAGAAGCCCGCGACGACAAAGCGCGCCAAAAAACATTGGAGCGTGAAGCCGAATGGATGGGGCAATCCCCCAAGGCCCGCCAAGCCAAATCAAAAGCGCGTATTAACGCCTATGAGGAGCTTCTGCAAGCTTCCCAAGGCGAAACACAGCGCAATGCCCAGATTGTTATTCCAACGCCGCCGCGCCTTGGTAATCTGGTCATTAAAGCCGAAAACCTTAATAAGGCTTTTGGCGATAAACTATTGATGGAAGATTTATCATTCTCCCTTCCGCCCGGCGGCATTGTCGGCGTGATCGGGCCGAACGGCGCGGGTAAAACCACGCTGTTTAAAATGATTACCGGTAATGAAACACCGGATTCCGGCACATTTGTGGTCGGCGATACCGTCAAACTTGGTTATGTTGATCAATCCCGCGATGCGCTCGACCCCAATAAAACCGTCTGGGAGGAAATCTCCGATGAGGCTGATACACTCATGCTCGGTAAAATTGAGATGCCATCACGGGCGTACGTGTCCGCCTTTAACTTCCGCGGGCCGGACCAACAACAAAAGCTCGGCAATTTATCGGGCGGGCAACGTAACCGCGTTCACCTTGCCAAAATGCTAAAAACCGAAGCCAACGTTTTGCTTCTCGATGAGCCAACTAACGATCTGGATACCGAGACGCTTTCCGCTCTCGAAGAAGCGATTGAACGCTTCCCCGGCTGCGTTGTGGTCATCTCCCACGATCGCGCCTTCCTCGACCGCCTGGCCACGCACATCCTGGCCTTCGAAGGCAATAGCCACGTCGAATGGTTCGAAGGCAACTACCAAGCGTACGAAGAAGATTACAAAAGACGTACAGGTAAGGACGCCACGCCGAGTAGGATTAAGTATAAGAAGCTGGCGGCTTAGAAATTTTAAATTTTTAAAATAAGAAAGAATAGCATGCATAAAACTCTATCAATACTGTTGGCACTTTTTACAATATTAATAATTACAGGATGTGCAACCTTAACAGAAGATGCCATGACACCTATTGCCATGTCCTTTAGTGAAGGATCTGAAGGTACCTGTACACTTCGAAACAAAAGAGGTGTTTGGCAAGTAGAACTTCCTACAACTACATATGTTAGAAAATCTGACGACGGGTTACAATATGATTGTAAAACTACAGATGGCAGAGAGGCGGTAGGCATAATACCAAGCACTATGGGCGGAAAAATTATTGCAAGTGCAATCTTTCTGGATTTCGGAATAACTGATGCCATCACAGATAAACATAGGCAATATCCAGAAAGTTTTGTTATTCCGATAAAAAAATAGATCAAGCTTTAAAAATAACTTGCCCTAAAATTAGTCACCCCACTCGAGTGGGGTGAATGTAGCATGTGCCAATATGTACTATAATTATACCATATTCAACCGTCTCATCCACGAAAAATCATAATCTCGGTGTACATAATCTTCCGCCAGATGGACTCATCTCCGCTTTTTTCTTGACCCCGCCGCCGCATGATCTACTTCGTTTAAAGAATGTGAACAAAATCAGATAGATAAACGATATGGAACTCCTCACCCCGCTTTTTGACCAACTAAATGATATGCTGGTCGGGTTTATTAAACTTTTGCCGATGCTGGCGATTGCACTGGTCATAATTATGATTACGTGGGGCGTATCAAAGGTTGTACGTCTGGTTTTGAATAAGACACTTACACGTACACATATGCGTCCTTCTCTGAAAAATCTGTTTTTGACCTTGGCGCGGATCGGGATTTGGACGTTTGGGACGTTGATTGCCCTCACAATAATTATTCCCTCCCTGACCCCTGCTAAAATGTTGGCGGCGTTGGGTCTTGGCTCCATTGCCATTGGTTTTGCGTTTCAAGATATTTTTGAAAACTTCCTTGCCGGCGTTATGATTATGCTCCGTAAGCCGATGCGCATTGGCGATTATATCGAATGTGAAGACGTAGAGGGCAAAATCGAGCAAATCAACATCCGCGACAGCTTCGTCCGACAGCCAAACGGCGTGCTGATCCTTGTCCCCAATAGCAAGCTATTCAAAAACGAAGTTTTTGTTTTAACCGATCAAGAGGAACGCCGTTTTGAGATTGTCTGCGGCGTGTCCTATGATACCGATCTGGCGGTGGCAAAGCCGATCATTCAAAAAGCCGTTGAAAACTGTGATCTGGTGATGAAAAATAAAGGCATTGATGTCTTTGCCCGTGAATTTAATTCCTCTTCGGTTGATTTTACCGTTCGTTGGTGGACAAAATCCAAACCACGCGATTTCCATGAATCACGCGATCAAGTTGTCATGGCGATCAAAGCCGCCCTGGACAAAGCCGGAATTGAAATCCCATTCCCATATCGAACCCTGACCTTCAAAGAAGATTTAAATATCAATTCCCGCGCTCAGGATGATGAAAAAGACACCAAGTCAGAGAAAAAAGCCGCTTAATAACAGCCATAGTTTTATAATAAAACAGTGTGCCACGATATTTTGTGACACACTGTTTAAAATATAAAACGGCGATGTGATTTACAAAGTGATTATATTTACGCCGCCATTTTCTTTTCGTTCAAATGGGCGTCCAGCATGATTTCCGCGTTTAATAATTTGGAAATCGGGCAGTTTTCTTTGGCTGTATTGGCGCAGGCGAGGAATTCATCTTCATTCGCGCCCGGAATATTTGCATTTAATGTCAGGTGAATTTTTGTAACCGCAAAGCCCTCATTCTGTTTTTCCAAGGTGACGTCTGCCTTGGTTTCGATGCTGTCTGCGGTCATGCCGGCCTCGCCCAAAATCATGGATAATGCCATGGAAAAACATCCCGCATGCGCCGCGGCGATCAATTCTTCGGGGTTGGTGCCGGCTTTGTCTTCAAAGCGGGTGTTGAATCCATAGGGCTGGTCGGATAGTGCGCCGCTTTCGGCGGAAATTTTGCCGGTGCCGTCTTTCAGGCCACCCTGCCAGTTTGCATTTGCTGATTTTACGATTGCCATGATGAATCTCCTATTGATGGTTATGCCATAGATCTATAACGGAATGATCATTAATCAAGTCGGGAAAAATGTCAGGGGACTTTTCTCAGAGACGTTTTGTTATATATTACATTCCATGAAAACCATTCATCACAGCGCCGATGGAAAGACCCATGTCATGGAAAATGATGGCAAAAGCAATGTGGTCGGTCAATATGCACCATTGATTGCCCTAATCGGGGTGTCTGTTGCCGCTGCTTTTGCCCTGTTACTGGGGCATGGCGGGGGAATGATGGCATGGATGCATTATTTTATGGGCGCGTTTTTATGCCAGTTTGCATTGGTGAAATTATTTAATCTGTCCGGTTTTGCCAATGGCTTTGCCAAATATGATTTGCTGGGTTCCAAAAGCCGTACGTACGGCCTGATTTATCCGTTTTTAGAATTAACGCTTGGGTTAATGTATTTATCATTTTTCGTGCCCGTAATTACGTATATTGTAACGATTTTCTTGCTTGGCTTTGGCGCGCTCGGCGTTATTAAAGCCCTTCATGATGGCAAAGATTTGAAATGCGCCTGTATGGGCGATATTTTGAAAGTCCCCCTCAGCCATGTGACCTTGGGAGAGGATTTGGGAATGGCGGCAATGGCGTTGATTATGCTGTTATCAATGGCATCTTAATGATCATATCCGCCTAAAACTATGTATTCATAGCCATACAGACCAAGCCATAACCCCAGTAATGCCATTACCCACGGAATCCAGCCCACTTTCAGGGCCAGTTTTTTATCCGTCCGTAAGTCTTGATTGCTGATGCGGCGCAAGGCGGGCTTTAACATCATTAATCCGGCATAAAATCCGGCGCAAAATCCGACAATTCCAAATAAATAGCTCATGAGAAGATTATCATACTTATAAGTTGATTGTTTTTATAAATATACTATAACGACTTAACAATTGACTGACAAATTATGCCGATACTAACTCTTATTATTCTTGCCATCGTTCAGGGCTTAACCGAATTCCTGCCCGTCAGCTCCTCCGGTCATCTGGTTTTGGTGCATAATTTTATGGGTGATGCCGAAAAGGCATGGAGCGAAAATTTAATGATGGACGTTGCCGTGCATGTCGGCACGTTATTCGCCGTCTTATTATACTTCCATAAAGATATTTTGGAGATGTTATGTTTTCGCAATATGTCCTTGATTGTACGCCTGATCATCGGCTCGATTCCGGTGGTGGTGGCGGGCTTAATCTTGCATAAGCTTCAGCCCGATTTTCTACGCTCCTTGGAAATTATGGCGTGGGCGACGATTATATTCGGGATTTTATTATGGGTGAGTGATCAAACCAAAGCGCGTTACAAAATGATTCAGGAAATGAGTGTGATGGAGGCGTTTTTAATCGGTTTGGCACAATGCGTTGCCCTTATTCCCGGCACGTCACGATCCGGCATTACCATGACGGCGGGGCGATTTTTGGGTTTCACACGGACGGAAAGCGCGAAATTTTCTCTGCTGCTCTCGATTGTGGCCTTGGCGGGCGCGGGGGTTTTGCTTGGGAAGGATGTCATCGAATCCAATGATGCGGCTTTGACGGAAACTGTTTTGATCGCCGCGGCATTGTCATTTGTGGCGGCGCTCGCCTCGATTACGGTCATGATGCGCTTTTTGGAACGGTTCAGCTTCGCGCCTTTTGCGATCTACCGCGTATTACTCGGCATCGCGCTCTTATTCTTGATCTATAGCGGAATAATGTAAGCGCTATTATCGCTCATAAAAACATGACTTTGCCAACAGAATATGCCATATAAGCTTATGCGGTTTTTAAAATCATTTATTTTATGGATGTTATCCTTGGGGCTGCTCGCCGGGATTGCGGTTGTGGCGTTTGTTGCGGTGCTGTTTCATAATTATGCGCAGGACTTGCCCGATCACCACCAATTACAAAAATACGCGCCGCCGATTGTCACGCGCCTTTATGCCGCCGATGGGCGTTTAATGCAGGAATATGCCCGTGAAAAGCGGATTTTTATTCCCATTCGTCAAATTCCCGACCAGGTAAAGAACGCCTTTATTGCCGCAGAAGATCAAAATTTTTACAAGCATCAGGGCGTTGACCCCACCGCGATAGCCCGCGCCGCCGTGGTCTATATTCAACATAAAATGGGTAAAGATGTCGATGTGGTCGGCGGCTCCACCATTACGCAACAGGTGGTGAAAAACTTCCTTTTGACCAATGAGCGGTCATTCAAACGTAAAATTCGCGAAGCAATTTTGGCGCACCGCATGGAAACCGCCCTGTCAAAAGACAAAATTCTGGAACTGTACCTGAACCAGATTTATTTGGGCGATGGCACGTACGGCGTGGCGGCGGCGGGGCTGCATTATTTCGGCAAACCATTGGATGAGCTGAGCATTGCGGAGATCGCTTATCTTGCCGCCCTACCGAAAGCGCCGAGCAATTATGATCCGATTGACAATAAAGACGCCGCCACCGCGCGTCGTAATTATGTGATCGAGCGGATGCATGAAGAAAATTATATTGATGATGCCGCTTATGACGTGGCAATCCTGCAACCCTTAAAGGCGATCAGCCACGATAAATCCGATACCGTCTCCGCCCCCTATTTTGCCGAGGAAGTGCGCCGCGAATTGGCGGATAAATTTGGGGAAGATGTGCTCTATGGCGGCGGTTTGGCGGTGCATACATCAGTTAACCCGACCTTACAAGCCTATGCGACCGATGCCTTGCGCGATGGGTTAATGTCCTATGATAAACGCCATGGCTGGCGCGGGCCGATTACCAATTTAAAAGATGCGGACAGTCTGTCCGATGCCATCAAAGATTTTGACCGTACGTCTGACATTCTGGAGACATGGGATGTTGCCATTGTGACCGATGCCAGCCCGTCTTCGGCATCTTTACGCCTCAAGAAGGGCTCACGCGGGACGTTAACACTGGAAAATGCGAAATGGACGGGGAAAAGCTCAATTTCTGAATTTCTCAGTATTGGCGATGTGATTGCCGTCGAAAAAGTAAAAGATAGCGACGATCACTATCAATTACAGCAAATCCCGAAAGTGCGCGGCGCGATTATGGCGATGGATCCGAATACGGGGCGCGTTCTCGCCATGAAGGGCGGCTGGCGCTACGGGGCGGACCAATTCAACCGCGCCACGCAGGCAATGCGTCAACCGGGCTCTGCCTTTAAGCCATTTGTCTATCTAACGGCACTTGAGAAGGGGTTCACCCCCGCCACATTAATTTTGGACGCGCCGTTCCGTATTGAAGATCGCCCCGGACATTTCTGGAGCCCGAAGAATTATTCCAATGAATTTTATGGGCCGACCCCGCTGCGGGTCGGGATTGAAAAATCACGGAATTTGATGACGGTACGTCTGGCAAATTATGTGGGCATGCCCGCCGTGAAGGAAACGGCGGAGCGCTTTGGCGTGGTGGAGAACATGGTGCCGAACCTGTCCAATTCTCTTGGCGCCGCGGAAACCACTCTATTTGCCATGACCAATGGCTATGCCGAAATTTTGAATGGCGGCAAAAAATTAAACCCCAGCTTTATCGACCGCATACAGGATCGCTACGGCAATACCATTTTAAAACATGACCAGCGTTTATGCCAGGGTTGCGGTAAGCTGATTAAATGGGAAGGTCAGGAAACGCCTTTGATTCCTGATAACCGCGAACAAATCGCCGATCCGCTGAATACATATCAAATCGTCTCGATTATGGAAGGCGTGGTCAAGCGCGGCACAGGTGTACGTCTCGCCAGTTTAGGACATCCTCTCGGCGGTAAGACAGGGACCACAAATGAATCCAAGGATGCGTGGTTTATCGGCTTCTCATCCGATTTGGTGGTCGGGGTATATATCGGTTTTGATGATCCCAAACCGCTTGGGAAGAAAGAAACCGGCTCCTCCGTGGCGCTTCCTGTGTTTAAATCCTTCATGGAGCAAGCCTTAAAGGATAAAACCCCGATGCCGTTCCGCGTGCCCAAGGGAATTAAACAAGTCCGTATTAATGCCGATGATGGCACCCGTGCCACCGCATCCGGAAGCAAAGTTATCTGGGAAGCTTTTCTGCCAGGAACCGAGCCGGATGAGAGTGTTTATTTGCTGGATCGTGATGGCCGCATAAGAAAATTGCCTTCTCGATTATATCGTGATAATTATATGACAATGACGGATCGTTATGTGCAGCCGGGAACAAACCAAAATAACAATATTGGTTATACCGACCGCTATACCGGCACGTCCCGCACCCCCGCCCCGACGACAACGGGCACGGGTGGATTATATTAAATAAGAATAAAAAAAGTAAATACAGGGCCTTACATGAAACACAATTTTGACGCTGCGCAGGGTCAGCCTACTACTCCCTTACCAAATTTAGACTCGCCAATTATTGAAACGATCAGAAACGATGACGATTTATTTGGCCGCATCATATTTTTTCCACATATGCATGATTTTTATATTGATGGCGAAATGGTGGAAGATGAAGAGGGTAATCATACAGAACGCAGAGCAAAATATAACCAATCAGCCTTTTTAGTTTTAGGGTATGGGCAAGCCATTAGAGATACGAATGAGCTTTGTTTTGCCGGAGTTTTTCTTAATCACGCCGCGCTAAATCAGAATGACCTTTCTGTCATTAAGGTAGGAGACGTATACCGCAAAACAAAAAGCACCGAACCGGATTTACCCGCTGTTTGTAAAAATATAGATTTTCGTTTAGGCGGGTTTTCTTCTTCTAAATTGGCTTTCCTTGCTTGTGAGAGGCATTTGATTACGGATCGTGATTCACCGATGGTTCTTGAAGATAATCTGGATTTCGGGTTTGTTATTGACCCGACAAATGAACGTATCAGCGAGATTTTCACGCAAAGCCCGGAGGGGCGCAAGCCACAATTCTTTGTCGGGTTACAGCCTATTGAGAGAGGCGAACTTTACACAGCGCTCAGGGAGGGCAGAGCCCATCTATGTCCGCGGGAACTTAATTTTCTGGATATATCAGACACAGTTAAAATGACACAAATTGCAAGGCTATCTACCGAGAAATTCGAGTCAACCAGCGGCATGACGGCCCCTGCGAGAATGATGTAACGATAAAAAACAAATATTTGAGAAAGTTGCTTATATGAACAGTTTTCATCACATGAGTTTTGATAAAGCCAGAGCGGATGAGCGTTTGCTGACGCTTGATACGATGTCTGATCTTGTTGGAAAATTATTGCTAAGGCCGAATGATACACCTGAACATTTCAGAACAACTTATAAAATGAATGGCGTATATTTAATATTAGGTATTGATAAATATCAGCCGGAACCGGAAGTCGTTCTTACCAGATTAAATCGTTTTTCACCTTATGAAGAACAGGATATTTTAAAACGTGCGAACGTCACCGCCCCGCAAAATGTATCATTTCCGATTTCAGAGGGCGGGGATTCTTATGATAATATTGGCAGGATATTCGTCAAATCGTCCTTTTTAAAACAAAAACAGCTTATGTCTGATTGTGATTTTGGCAAAATCTCTCTCATTTTTTCTTCTGAACGGGTACGTAATGCGATGCTTAATCCCGATATATACCCGCACATGCTGGTTACATTGGGCGCGGAAGGCGTTCCTTATAGTCAGATAGAGGCCGGATTAACATTAGGAAATGATTTTATTCTTGAGTCCGATGGCGAAGATATTTTTAGCACTACTCGGAAAGATATGTGGCGCAGTATTTTTGAAAAACATCTCAAATCCGATGTGGCAAAATTAAATTGTCCGCAATATTACGATCCCAAGGGACCACGCCCGAACATGTCCTATCCATGGGAGCAAAGGCATCCTTTTTTAGAAAATTAAAGTTTTGCCAAACAGATCCCCGCAGCGGAGGCTTCCAACGCGCCGGGGCTGTCTTCAATTTCCAGCTCTTTTACAACGCCTTTATCGACAATCATCATGTAACGTTTGCTTCTTATGCCTAAACCATGGCCAGATCCATCAAACTCCAATCCCATTGCCTTGGCAAAATCGCCATTACCATCAGGCAACATGGTAATCTTGCCATTCGCACCGGAGACAATTTCCCAATGATGCATCACAAACGGATCATTGACCGCGGTGCAAATAACCTCATCCACACCTTTATCTTTTATATCTCCGATATTTTTCAAATAATCCGGTAAATGTTGCTGGGCACAGGTCGGTGTAAATGCTCCCGGTACGCCGAATAATACAACTTTTTTACCTTTAAAAATATCTTTGGTTTTCACATCCGTCATCCCGCTTGCGCCAAAAACTTTTAAGGTCACCTGTGGAATTTTATCACCGATTTTAATGCTCATCATTCTCTCCTGTTTGTTTTTACATCTTAACCAAGTTACAAATCCGATAAAGCGAAATTTATACTATGCAAGACAAGCATAAACATTATTAGAGCGTCAAAATAACGCAACTACACCACAAACTATACCTGATGCATCGACTCTACTGACACCTGAACGATAAAAAAAGCCCGCATATTGCGGGCTTTTCTTGAATATTAAAATTTTAATCGTTTCGCATTTTGGACTTGCGGCAGATTGACAATTTCATCAAAAACCGCATCCGGCAATGCTCCATCGAGAGCAATCAAACACACAGCCGTGCCGCTATCTTTCTGACGACCCAAGCGGAAATCGGCAATATTGTGGCCATTACTACCTAGGATAGAGCCAACCGCCCCGATCAGGCCGGGCTTATCATCATTACGAATGAATAACATATGCGGTGCCAAGGCGGCCTCACATGGTACGCCTTCGATTTCCACCAGACGTGGCTCCTTCTCTGTGAATAGAGATCCTATAATTTTACGCGTACGGCTTTCCGTTTCAATAGTAATTGAAATTGAACTACGCCATTGGTTAAATGCTGTATTATGGGTATCGGACACGCTAATGCCGCGCGCTTCCGCAACCATCGGTGCATTGACCATATTCACACTATCCATTTGCGGACGCAATACGTTACAAATAATCAAAGCGGTTAACGGTTTGGTATTCAACCCGCCGACTGTTCCGTCATATTGAACGGAAATTGATTTGATCGCGCTGTCGGTAATTTGTCCGGCAAAAGATCCCAACTGCTCCGCCAATTTCATATATGGTTTTAGCTTCGGCGCATCCTCCGCGGAAATTGATGGCATATTCAGCGCATTGACAACCGCGCCGGAAACCAGATAATCCGCCATTTGTTCCGCTACCTGCAGGGCGACATTCACCTGCGCTTCGGTGGTGGATGCCCCTAAATGGGGCGTACAGATGACATTTTCATGATGGAATAAAACATTGTCCTTGGCGGGCTCAATTTCAAACACATCCAATGCCGCACCGGCCACATGACCGCTATCCAGCGCCTCTTTCAAATCGTCTTCAACAATTAAACCGCCGCGCGCGGCATTGATAATACGTACACCTTTTTTCATTTTGGCGATGCTGTCTTTATTGATCATGCCCTTGGTTTTGTCATTTTTCGGCACGTGCAGAGTGATAAAATCAGCATGGGGGAATAGCTCATCCAGCTCGACTTTTTTCACGCCAATTTCTTCGGCACGCTCCGGCGTCAGAAAGGGGTCAAAGGCCAAAACTTTCATTTTCAAACCCAGCGCGCGATCCGCAACGATGGAGCCGATATTACCGCATCCGATCAAACCCAGCGTTTTGCCGGTGACTTCGGTGCCCATAAATTTGGATTTTTCCCATTTTCCAGCATGTGTGGATTCAGATGCCTGTGGTAATTGACGCGCCAAGGCAAACATTAACGCCACCGCATGTTCCGCCGTGGTAATCGAATTACCAAAGGGGGTGTTCATCACCACCACGCCGCGCTCTGTGGCGGCGGGAATGTCAACATTATCCACGCCAATGCCGGCGCGACCAATCACTTTTAAATTCTTTGCCTTGGCTAAAATTTCCGGCGTAACCGTTGTGGAGGAACGGATGGCAAGCCCATCATAATCCCCTATACACGCCGCCAGTTCCTCCGGGGTCATCCCCGTTTTCACATCGACGTCACAGCCTTTATCTTTGAAGATTTCCGCAGCAAGCGGGTTCATTTTGTCCGAAATCAGGACACGAGGTTTCGTATTTGACATTTTTTTCTCCTATTTTTGTCTTGTACAGGTAAACAGGAGTCAACATCTATCAGGTCTAATTGGCGAATGCGAGATAAATTTTAAGGCTAGTTATTGAGAGGGAATTCAAGGGCGAAATTACCTTTATGCTCCCTGGCATTTATGCCAAAAACGACGCCACCTTCAAGTGGGACATTTATATTTAATCCATCCCCTTTAAAGGAAAAATCGGCACTGCCTGCTGTAAAATGCAGTGGATTTTCTCTAGGAGTTTCTACGTCACGCTGACCTTGTTTAAAAGCAAGGATAAAAGACGCTTCTTTTTCAATATCATGTTCAGATAACATCGCCTTGGTGACAATAGGGAATTCCGTACCAGCCCCAGATAAAGATAAGCTATCCGCTTCTGCGCTTGGGCAAGTTACAACCGTGGCAACCAATGCCCCCGCAAATAATTCAGATAATCTGTTCATAACACACCGCTTTCTTATTATTATTGAAATATATTTTCATATAGATAAGCAAAAACATTATGATCTGTCAAATTTTGCCTAAAAAGAGTGTTAAATCATTATATATACCAATCTTAAGTGCATTTAGTTTCCTTGACTTAATTGCACGGCTTAGGCTATTTTCACAAAAAAAATGAGGGATTTCTATGACATTGCGTCAGGCTTTTGAATGGGATCATGGGCCCTATAAAATGGGGGCAGGATACGGCATTACGGATATTGAACTATTTTTGGATCATGTCCATGCGTTATGTGCGCAATCCACATCACCCTTACCGTCTGACCCCTCCCTTAGCGCCACCGAAATTATATCCGAGCTTGCATTTATCACAGGCGCAATAGAAGAAAACAGTCCCATCGATGCCAAAGCGGCGCGGCCATATTTTGATGACATGGCACGCGCTATCCTTAAATTTGAAAATTGGCGGACGCATCAAGATACAATGATAAATGACGAATTTTATCAAATCTGTGATTATATCAATATGTATGACTGTTTTCAGGGCTGGGCGCGGGGAGCATCAATTTATTATGATGATTTGGCCAATGATACCACCACGGATCGCCATCAAAGAGCTGCACTTGATTTGGAAGAAGCCATCAAAGACATCACCGCTTGCTCACTTTATAGCGAAGCATTAAGCGAGCCATGGCAGCGCGGCGAAGATGCCTTTTATACAATAATCGGTAATGGTCTGTACGCGCATACACCGATGCCAGTATGGCGTAAATATGCCGCGCAAGGCGCATTTTTATTTGCCATTGACAATCTGCGCCACAATCAGCAAAGGGAACTAGACGGCCTTTCACATATTAAACGTACACCTGACACACATACACCGCTTTCCGATAAAGAAAGAGAGGCATTAGTCAAATTTGAAGGGCGCTATCCCGCCATGCAAGCCAGTGAATTCGGCTTTCTGTTGGATCATAAAGCGCAATTCCTGCCTTATGGCAGGCAATTGCAACAAACCTTTCATCAAAATATTCGCGCCTTTAATCGCCAAGCTGATTTTATGCATAAGCAAACATTTGAACCGGCGGCATAATTTCGCGTCGTGAATACGCGAAATAAGATCACATTAAGCGGCTTTTTCCTGCGAAATACTCTGTTTTGCGCTCGCATAAGCCCAATCCAACCAATTAGTCAGAATTTCCAAATCCGCCGCTTCCACCGTTGCGCCGCCCCAAATACGCAATCCAGCAGGCGCATCGCGATAGGCCGCGATATCATAAGCCGCGCCCTCTGCATCGAGAGGTTTAACAATGTGTGTTTTGATAAAATCGGCCTGAGCATCTTCGGCGATGGTTTTGTTAAACCATGGATCGCTGATTTTTAGACATATTGACGTACGTGAACGCGCCGCCGGATTTTGCGGCAGGAATTCAACCCAGCTTGTTTTCGCAACCCAATTTTCAATCACATCCAAATTGCGGTTGGCGCGGGCAATGGTTTCATCTACGCCGCCAATGCGCTGTACCCAATCCAGCGCATCCAGACAATCTTCCACCGCCAACATGGACGGGGTGTTGATGGTTGCGCCTTTAAAGATACCATCAATTAATTTGCCGCCCTTCGTCATGCGGAATATTTTTGGTAAGGGACGGTCAGGTACATAGCTTTCCAAACGGGCAACTGCACGCGGGGATAGAACAATCATGCCATGCGCGGCTTCACTGCCCAAAACTTTTTGCCATGACCATGTGGTTACATCCAATTTGTCCCATGGCATATCATATCCAAACACAGCCGAGGTTGCATCACATAGGGTAATGCCCTCACGATCGGCAGGAATCCAGTCTGCATTCGGGACACGTACACCCGATGTTGTGCCGTTCCACACAAACACACAGTCGTTTTCGCCGTTATATTGGCTCATATCCGGCAGAGCGCCATATGCGGCTTCAAACGTACGTACGTCTGCTAATTTCAATTCTTTGGTGATGTCTTTCAGCCAATCTTTGGAAAAACTCTCCCACGCAAAAACATCAACACCGCGCGCGCCGAACATTGACCACATGGCCATTTCCACCGCGCCCGTATCGGACGCCGGAACAATACCGATTTTGTAATCGGCGGGAATTTTCAAAATTTCACGATGCTGCTCAATTAAACGCTCCAACTTTTTTTTCAAAGGGCCGGCACGGTGAGAGCGCCCCAAGCTGGTGTTCTTTAGCGAATCCAATGACCATCCCGGACGTTTGGCGCAAGGACCAGAGGAAAAACAAGGGTTTTGTGGTTTTTTAACTGGCTTTTGCATGGCGTGTTTCCTTTATCGGTAATTCATATGATGTATTACGAATAAATAATTCCGTGGAAAAATGCCATAGTTATTTTTTAAACCACAGCGCAGATAGAATTTTTAAAAATTTTGAGTCATAAATAGACATTTCATGCTAAAAAAAAATATGTCTCATATTCTGACCTTTGTTGCATCCGATCTAACGCGCCATCCATTAAACGATGATTTTTTTTCATTTTTAAAAACGCATAATATTGATCCCGCCGCCGCGCTATGGCTTTGTAATCACCGGGCACTGGATATCGCACTTGATCAACCCATGAAGGCGGCGGCGATATTGGCGCTTCGGAACAAGCTTGCCTCTTTTGAAGTGGACGTATTTTATACCACGGCGGAAAATCGCCAAAAGAAACTGCTTTTGGCGGATATGGATAGCACGATCGTGGTCGGTGAGACGCTGGATGAATTGGCGGCGTTTGCGGGTGTAAAAACACAAGTTGAGGAAATCACCGCCCGCGCCATGAACGGTGAACTGGATTTTCACGCCGCACTAACCGAGCGTGTAGCCCTGCTAAAAAACCTACCTATTGGCGCTCTCGAAGAAACCTTAAATGCCATGCAGCTTATGCCCGGCGCGGATATTCTCCTAAAGACTATGAAACAAAACGGCGCAAAAACTGTTTTAGTGACGGGCGGCTTTACCTGTTTTGCCGAAGATGTGCAAAATATGCTTGATTTTGATTATATTCATGGCAATCACCTTGAAATTAAAGACGATGTCTTAACCGGCGCGATATTACCACCGATTTTGGACAAACATGCCAAACTTTCTTACCTGAAACAATACGCAAAGGATTTAGGAATCGAGCTGTCCGATGCCATGACCATTGGCGACGGCGCAAATGACGTGCCGATGCTGGAGGCTGCGGGGCTGGGGATTGGCTATGAGCCTAAACCGCTCCTTCAGGAAACACTCATCAATCAAATTCGATTTAATACCCTCGAAGCTGCCCTATACGCCCAAGGTTATAGCGGGTTTGAAGAAGACATTTAATCCCCCTATGCATGTCCGACATCTGCGGATAAAAACCCCGGCTCAATACCTAACTTTGCTAATGCCATGCGCCATTTCTGTTCCGGTTTCACATCATAAATCAAGGCGTGATCGGGGTCGGTGACCAGCCATGCATTTTCGGCCAATTCGTCATCTAATTGCCCGGCTGTCCATCCGGCATATCCCAACACAAATAAAAACGGATCCGGTCCTTTGCCGGCGATAATCTCTTTTAGAACATCAATCGTTCCGGTGATTGAGATATCTCCCGTAATTTCAATCGTATCTTTCATGTGGTAATCGGCCTTGTGTAAGACAAAGCCGCGCGCGCCCTCCACGGGGCCGCCGCCCAGTACTTCGATTTTTTTTAATGACTCAATATCTTTTGGCTGAATGTTAAAATGCTCAATCATATGATCAAATGATAAGCCCGTCAGCGGGTTATTCAAAACCAGCCCCATCGCACCGTTTTTATCATGCGAACAAATCAGAATTACCGCATGGTGAAAGCGCGCATCCGTCATTGCCGGCATCGCCACCAGCAACTGACCTTTCAGAAATTTATCATCATCTTTCATACCCCCCCATTATAGCATTTTTTTACACACTTGAATACATACGCGATCATTGCCAAAAGAACTCTCGCACGGCGGGCGCCGCCTAAAAAACATACAAACCACCGCCAAAATATAATATCCTAAGATTATGATCAGGAATGGCTACCTCCAAATAACCCCGCCCAAATGCGGCGCGATTGATCCCGCCGCAGCGTTACAAGGTTATGCCCGCGGTTTATTTCCAATGGGGATCAGCCGTGATGAGGATGATTATGCCTGGTATACGCATGTCCCGCGCGGAATTCTGCCTTTGGATGGGTTTCACGTCTCCCGCTCTTTGAAACGCGCACTGATAAGACCGACATTTGAGGTCAGCTGTGATCGCGCTTTTGAAAATGTCATCAATGCCTGCGCGGTGGGGCGCAATGGGGATCCGGTCCATGCCACTTGGATTAATCCGCCTATTAAAAATTTGTTTTTAACCTTACACCATTACGGCCTCGCCCATTCGGTTGAAACATGGCTGAATGGGGAATTGGTCGGCGGGGTTTATGGATTACATATCGGATCTGTCTTTTTTGGGGAAAGCATGTTTTCGATTGAACCAAATGCCAGCAAAATCGCTTTGTTTCATTTGGTACAACATCTAACGCAACAAAACTTCAAATTATTTGATACGCAACAGGTCACGCCGCATACAAAAACCCTTGGCGCCATTGAAATTGCCGAGATTGATTATCTGGTCACCCTGCAAAACGCCCTTAATCCAGAATTACCGTGGGGTCGCTTTCTTCCTCATACTCATCAAATCTAGCCTCATCACCCTGCTCGCTCGCGGCGGGGACATCTTCTTGTATGTAAGTATCATTTATCTGCTGGTCTTGATCTTCCGGAAGGGTAGCGGCAGGATTATCATCCTGTTGTATATCGCTATCATTTGACGGAATATATATTTGCTCCCCGCCCAGTTTAACAACGGGCGCATCTTCATCGCTTTCTTCCAGAATAATTTCGGCCTCGCCGTCTTGCGGCGGGATCGCTTCAGCGCCGTCAATGTTCGTTTCAATATCTTCTTCTAATGATGGCTCAACAGGAATAACAGCTTGGCTGGCTTTTGCGCCGCAATCGATCACCCATAAATCATAAACCGCGTGATCCATAGATGATAATCCGGGGGAGGAGGCAAACATCCATCCTGAAAACACCCACTCTGATTTTGACTCGCCATTGCCATCTTCCGGCTCCTTAACAGTCCATACTTGTATAAATCCCGCTGATTCCGGCTCTTCGGTTGCGGGGCTGGTACGGCATGCTTGCGGGCGAATATAGAGCGGCCCGATCTTAATCGTTTCCCCCACCTGCACTTCAAACGTTGAAATTTGTGCCGTAGCTTTGTTTAATGATTGTAAACGAATTTGATTATGATCAATATTCACCTCCGCACAGGCAGGATAGATCATAAGCATCATTATGCAGAAAAGACCAAAAAACGCAGAGGCGCGATTATTGTACTGAGCTATCATCCGCCGGCTCATCGTCTTTTTTATCATTGGCAACGCTAAAGATGAATTGTCCTAATAATTGTTCCAGATTCTGCGGCGCTTGCGTATATTGAATGCGGCCATTTGGGGAAATCATTTCCTCATCCGCGCCGGGTTCCAGCGCCAGATAACGTCCGCCGAGCAAGCTTTCACTGCTAATCAGAGCCGCAGTATCTGATGGTAATTCAATGCCCGGTTCAATATTCATCGTAACCTTAGCCAGATATGTTTGCGGGTCAAGATCCACCCCGCTGATCGAGCCGATTTTAACCCCGCTGATTTGCACGTCATCACCGACATTTAACCCGCCAATGCCTGTAAAATCTGCGGTAATACTATATCCGCTAACTGATCCTACGCCGGCTGTTTTGTAACTGAAGATCAGGAAAAATGCCGCTACAAACAGGACAAGCGCCCCAATAACTGTTTCAATAATATTTCTTTTCATAGGTGCTATCAGTAATAATTAATTTGTTTCAGGTCAATGCTTATCATCTTATTTGCTATCCGGCGTCCATGCTTCGTAATCGCCGGTGGTCTCATCACGTTTGCCGTCTTTTAACATGTGCCCCGGCGGGCGGTAAGCCAGATTAGTGCCCGTGCGGTTGGGCTGGTGCGGAACTTGCCATAGGCGGCGAAAGGACGCGGCGTCGGGGTGCGGAACCACATCGGTTTGATGATGAATCCATCCATGCCATTCGGGCGGAATTGCCGAAGCCTCGGGCACGCCGTTATATTTCACCCAGCGCCGATCATGCTTATAGCCGGGACGCGCCTTACAGGCATAATACACATTGCCAAATTCATCCTGTCCAATGCGCTTCGCACCGGAAAACAGGGTCACCATCTGGATATGTAACGGGGATAAAACCCCCAAATATGAAATTAATTTTCTAAACATCGCATTCCTTTTTACAGGAAGCAAAGCAAATTGGGAAGACGCAAATTACACTATGATGCCCGCAAAAATGTATTTTAACTTATGTCTTCAATACTTTCGCAGCTTCAACGGCGATATACGATCTTGTACTTATTCGCCAAACCCCTTATCTTGCATTCCTATGAGCGAAGAAAAACAACGGATTGCCAAATATCTTGCCCGCGCCGGCATCGCATCACGGCGCGGCGTCGAAGCCATGATTGCCGAGGGGCGTATCAAATTAAACGGTAAGGTGTTGGATACCCCCGCGACCTTGATCGATGGGACGGAAGATATTCGCGTGGATAATAAACCGGTGGCGGGCACAGAGAAAACGCGCCTGTTCCTGTTTCATAAACCCGATGATCTGGTTACCTCTCACAATGATGAGAAGGGACGCGAGACCGTTTTTGATTATTTAAAAACCCGCCATCCCGAACTGCCCCGCGTGATCAGTGTCGGACGGTTGGATTTAACCACCGAGGGTTTGTTACTCCTAACCAATGACGGCGAGCTATCACGCTATATGGAACTGCCTAAAACCGGATGGGTACGCACTTATCGCGTGCGCGTCTTTGGGCAGTGGAGCGAGCAAAAATCGCAAAAACTGGCAAAAGGCATCACCGTCGATGGGGTAAAATATGGGCCGGTTAAGGTCGAATACGATACTGAAAGCGGCGATAACAGATGGTTGACTGTATCCCTGCAAGAGGGGAAAAACCGCGAAATTCGTAAAGTTATGGACGCGGTGGAGGTAAAGGTTAACCGCCTTATCCGCACATCATACGGCCCGTTTATGCTCGGCAAATTGCCAAAGGGTGCGGTCGCCGAGGTGCCGCAAAAACAAATGCGTAGCACCTTTCCAAAAGATTTATATACACCGGAGCTTTAAGCATGCGTATCACCGGCGGCGCGTATCGCGGACGAAACTTAACAGCCCCCAAAGGCATGGATGTGCGCCCCGCATCCGACAAAGTCCGTCTGGCGGTTTTTAACAGCCTGCTGAGTAAAATTGATTTGGAGGGGGCACAGATTCTTGATGGATTTTGCGGAACAGGTAGCTATGGGCTTGAGGCACTTTCCCGCGGCGCGGCGGCGGCAACCTTTATTGATCTTAATCGCAAAAGTCTGGAGGCCTGCACCCAAAATGTTGCAGCATTAGACCTAAATTCGCGCACAAAAATTATCGCTTCCGATGTGCTAAAACTCAAACAAAAGCCGGAGGATATCCCCGCCGCCGATTTATGTTTTCTTGACCCGCCCTACCGCAAGGGATTGTTGCAACCCGCCTTAAATCACTTGATAGACATGAATTGGCTTGCGCCCGATGCTTTATGCGTTTTGGAATGCGAGAGGGATTTGGACATCCCCTTTGGCAATGCCAAAATATATGGTGATGTAAAAGTTATTTTTTATTCACGCTCATAGTTTTTTGCGTCACGGCGCGAATAACATGTTGCAAATTGCGCAGCATATGTTTTCGTCCCAAACCGCTCTGGATGATATAATCGGCGCGGCTACGTTTTTCGGAATCACTCATCTGCGCATTCAAAATAGCGTGAAATTTATCAATGCTCATATGCGGACGGGACAGGGCACGGGCGCGCTGAATTTGGGCGGGGGCGGTGACCACCATCACTGCATCACAACGCGCTTCAGCGCCGGTTTCATACAAAAGCGGGATATCCAGAACGGCAATTTTTTGATGCATATTACGGCACTTTTTTAAAAATGCTTGCTGGCTCTGGACAACACGCGGATGAAGCAGGCTCTCTAAAATCGCTTTAGAATCAGGATTGGAAAACACAATTTCCCCCAGTTTTTTACGATTAATGCTGCGCGTTTTTCGCTCATAAGTATCGGGGAAATAATCACGCATTTGCTTTAAAAAATCCTGATCACGATTATAGATATTATGCACAGCGGCATCGGAATCATGAACCGGGATTCCCATATGTTGCAGCATCGCAGATGCCGTTGATTTGCCCATGGCAATAGAGCCTGTCAAACCAAGGACAATCATAAACTATCCTCTAATTCTTTCAACAGAGCGGGCGTCACATTTGGTTTAACGCCAAACCAGATTTCGAACGCCTTTTCCGCCTGATAAATAAGCATGCCCAAACCGCCAATACCGGCGCATCCCTTTGCGGCGGCGGCGGTAAGTAAATCAGTTTGCAAAGGGTTATAAACCAGATCATAAATTGTTGCGCCGCCGGACAGAGCGGTAATATCCATGTCTAAAGCTGCCTGCGATGCCATCCCAAGCGATGTGGTATTAACCAGCAAGCCATAATGATCGGAATTTTTTGCGCGCGCCGCCCAATCAATCACCATGATATCCCCGAATTCATCGGCCAATAATTGCGCCTTTTGCGGCGTGCGATTGGTCAGGGTAATTTCCTTTATCCCCGCCGCCTTTAAGCCATATAGAACCGCCCGCGCCGCGCCTCCTGCCCCAAGAATAAGCGCGGCATTTTCAGAAAAATTAAATGTCGGCGCCGCGTGTTTTAAATTTTCAATAAAGCCATAGGCATCGGTATTTGTCCCATGCAATTCCCCATTTTCAATTTTAACGGTATTCACCGCGCCAATGGCCCGCGCAGTTTCATCAACATGATCACACAATGTCATGATTTTTTCTTTATGCGGCAGGGTAACGTTAAAACCCTTTAAATGACTATCCCGCATCAAAGCGCAAAAATCTTTTAAATCCTCCGGCGGCACATCAAGCGCATTATAGGTGCCAAAAATATTTTCCTGGGCAAGCCACATATTATGAATCAGGGGGGAGCGGCTATGTTTAATCGGATGACCGATCACGGCGGCAATGGTTTGGGAATCAAATTGGGTTTCAAAATCTGGCATATGATTTTTTACCATACTGTGCGCACTCGTAAAAGAAAGATAAGCGTTTTTTGAGAGCCGCGTCTTGCATAGATTATCTGGAATAGGTAAAACGAATGCATGGATAAAATATTTAAAAACGGAATTTGTGTATTGCCGGGGCGGACTGTTAAGGCGGATGTCGGAATTACAGGCAATAAAATCACCCATATTGGTGATCTGAACGAAAACGATGCCGCGGAGGTAATTGATTGCGCGGGCCTGCATGTCCTGCCGGGATTAATGGATACGCAGGTGCATTTCCGTGAGCCGGGCGCAACGCATAAAGAAACTTTGGAAGCCGGCATGAAAGCGGCGGCGGCGGGGGGCATTACTTCCATTTTTGAAATGCCGAATACCAATCCCCTTACGGTCACGCCTGAAGCGCTGGCGCATAAGCTGGAGATCGCGGCGGCCGGCGCCTATACCAATTATGCCTTTTATTTTGGCGGCACGGCGGAAAACGCCGAACAATTAAATGAATGGGAAAATTTGAGCGGGGTCTGCGGCGTTAAAATCTTTATGGGCTCGTCCACCGGATCATTATTGACCGAAACCGATGACGTCATTGAGGCTGTTTTGAAAAATGGACGGCGAGTTGTCGCTGTGCATGCCGAAGATGAAGCCATGATGCGCGAAAATGCCAAAACCATCTTAAAGGATTCTAATGATCCCGCCATGCATCCCGTCTGGCGCAGCGTGGACTCCAGTGTATCGGCGGTATCCAGATTAATTAAGCTTGCCGAAAAAACCAAGCGCCGTGTGCATGTTCTGCACATTACCGCCGCCGAGGAAATGGAGCTATTGCGCAAACATAAGGATTTGGTCAGCGTCGAAGTTCTGGCGAACCATTTAACATTGGCCGCGCCTGAATGTTATGAGCGCCTCGGCACCCATGCCCAGCAAAACCCTCCCATTCGTGAACAACATCACCAAGATGCGCTTTGGGCGGCGATTACAGACGGAACGGTTGATGTGTTGGCATCGGATCACGCGCCGCACACTTTGGAAGAAAAAGCGCAAAGCTATCCCAAATCACCCAGCGGCACGCCCGGCGTCCAGACATTATTATCGGTGATGTTAAACCATGTGAATAATCGTAAACTGACTCTGGAACGCCTTGTGGATATGATGGCATACGGCCCGCAGCGTATTCACGGCATCATGGGTAAAGGGCGCATCGCCAGCGGCTATGATGCGGATTTAACCATTGTGGATTTGAATAAGAAAAAAACATGGAAACATAGCGATATTCATTCCATTTGCGGCTGGACCCCCTTTGACGGGCAAACCTTTAAAGGCGCGCCGGTCATGACCGTAATCAACGGGCAAATTGTCATGCGCGATGGCGACTTAACCGGCGTCATGGCGGGCGAAAAAGTGCGTTTTTGGGAAACTTTATAAACCCGCACTCTTATGTCACTCACATTGAATAGTCTTTAAAAACAGCCATGGATAATACCAAGGCTATTTTTTCTGATTTCTTTACTAGACAGCGCGGTTTTTTTTTCCTATAACACTGTGTGGTTTGCCTCGGTAGCTCAGTCGGTAGAGCAAGGGATTGAAAATCCCTGTGTCGGCGGTTCGATTCCGTCCCGCGGCACCATTTCTCTTTTCTCTCACATTCATTGTAGTTCGCTCAAAGCTGTGTTATCCTTACTCAGCAAGGGTTTCAGCTTATGTTTACGTTCGCAGTCCTTCGCTTATAACCGCCTACATTCACCTCATTTAGGGGCAAATAACAGGGGCAAGTAGAAAGGCATGGGGGCAAGATAATGCTTTCGGATATACAATGTCGTAACGCTAAGCCAAAAGATAAGTCTTATAAGATCTTTGATGGTGGAGGGTTATACTTAGAAGTATTACCAACTGGCCGTAAATTATGGCGTTTAAAATATTATTTTCTAGGTAAAGAGAAGCGTATTTCTTTAGGCGCATATCCTCTTGTCACTTTAGGCGAAGCTCGTTATGCACGCGAAGATGCCAAAAAGCTTTTATTTGAAAGCATTGATCCTTCTACAGCTAAAAAGGATAAGAAGCTTATTGCCACTCGGAATGTGGAAAATACTTTCAAGGTCATTGCTTTGGAATGGTTTGAGATTCAAAAGGATAATTGGAGCGTGGGATACGGTCAAAAGATAATGCGTATCATGGAGATGAATCTATTTCCATTTATCGGAAATTCCCCTATTGCGGATATTAAACCACCTGATTTGTTAGATTGTTTAAAGAAAATAGAAAAGCGCGGGGCATTGGATATTGCTGCTCGGACAAAGCAAACAGCAGCTATGATCTTCCGCTATGGTATCCAGACAGGGAAATGTGAATGGAATGCCGCTGATAACCTAACAGGCGCATTAAAAACAAAACGCACGGAACATTATTCAGCATTAGATGAAAAGCAACTCCCCGCTTTTATTTCTGCTTTGAAAGAAAATAGCGCTAGAATTTTTGATCGTACCCGCCGCGCTGTATGGTTTTCATTATATACGTTTCAGAGACCAGGCGAGATTAGACAAGCTGAATGGTCTGAAATAAATTGGGAGAAAAAGGAATGGCATGTAGCCGCAGCTAAAATGAAAATGCGCCGCGATCACATTGTGCCCCTTTCAGATCAGGCAATTGAGATTTTGAAAGCGCAGAAAGATGAAACAGGGCACTTAAATACTAATTGGGTATTTCCTTCACAAGTACGTCCTCGTAATCCCATGAGTGATGGCACGGTAAATAAGGCCATTAAGAATTTAGGCTTTGGCGATAAAACAAAAGCGCATGGATTTAGGGCGTTGGCCAGAACTTTAATAAGAGAAAAACTACGCTATGATAGCGAGATCATTGAAAAACAACTTGCCCATAAAACGCGCAATCCACTCGGCGAAGCCTATGATCGTACGCAGTTTTTAGAAGATCGTGTTAAAATGATGCAAGACTGGGCTGATTACATTGATGAGGTTGGTAAGTAGAGATGAGCAATTTGACTTCTAAACAATGGGAAGAAAAAAAGGGGGAACTAATCAGGGCCATTCCTAAAGTTATTTCTCAGTATAAAAGCGGCGAAGAGTTAACGGAAGCTGTTGCAAAATGGCAAGGGCCAATTATTACTGCAGCTTTAGGCTATACTTTTGAAGAGCCTTTTTTTGAAACTCACTCACAAGCGAGAAATACTTTATGTGATCTTCAAGCAAAATATCTTCCTTTCAAAAAGGCTTATAACGACCTCGGTAATTACGCTAGGTTATGTTTGAATTCTGAAGGGGAAAAGCTAGGCTTAAACGATATTGAAAGATATATTGTAGAACTTGAAGACTCGATTAATTCTGCTCTTAAAGATTTAGATAGGGCTATAAAGCTTTTCAAAAAAGAAAATTTGAATGTAGCAAAAACAGGGGAAGCCCGTGTTTTTCTGTTGTGCAAATTATTTTCAGTATACGAAGATATAAGCGGCCATAAAAAATTAACATTATCTACAAGCGATGCAAAGGGAACTATTGGCGGCTCTCTGTATGAGTTTATTTGCCCAATACTAGATATTTTTTATAAGAATGAAAATCCAAATACCCGAAAAAGCACCATAGAAAAAGCTAAAATTATTTATCAAAAGTTACATAAGCAAACCTGATTAAGGTGAATAATTTCCTTTAATCTTGAAAATCTTTCACCTTTTTCATCTCTCCCATACTTCCATAAACTGCTTCTATAAACCGCAATAAAAATAGGAGCACAAAGATGAACGCCTACGGAAAACATGCAATAAGCATTGAGGAGTTCTCTGAACAATTCTCAATTGGTAAAACTAAGATTTATTCAGAAATTAAACGAGGTCGCCTTAAGGCTAAAAAGCTAGGCCGCAGAACTTTGATTACGTTAGAAGCTGCGCATAATTGGATAGATATGCTTCCTGAAATTGGAGACCAATCATGCAAATAATTAAAGAAAAAAGCCCTTCTGGTTTATTGAAAGCATCTGATAGTGACATCAAGGAGATTGAAGATATTTTCTCCACTTTTTCTTCTATCATTGGACCATATGAAGCACTTCAAAAGCTTTATAATTACTTCCACATTAGGTGGAGAAAAACACTCATAGAATCATGGGCATATAGAAATAATATTAAATTAAAGGACGAGCCAAATATTGAGTGGTTTATAACGCTACAAACTGAAAAAACTGTAGAAAAAAATTATATAAAATTAATTCATATAAATTTTATTACTGTAATGCAGCAAACTGAAATTCCTGCTCTTAAATACTTAGAAGAGGCTAAGGAAAAAGCGTTCATACCTGACAGTAATCTCTTAATTTAAATCATTTGAAAATTTCTGAAAGAAGTAAATTATGGCTCGGAAACCCGATAGTCAGTTAGAGCTCCCTATTGTCAAAAATGAGGCTAATAAGGCCAGTATTGAGCTGCAAAATCAAATATTAAGTTTCTTTGATAATTTTCTACTCTATCAAAAAGGACTTAGAGCATTACGTGCAAAAAGTTTTGAAGCCTTATCATATCTAGAACTTGGAACAGTGGGCGGCTTTAGAAAGCAAATTAAAGCCCCCGCTGGCCTAGGTAAAACAACTGCGGTTATAGATAACCTTAGCCGATGTAAGGGAAATGTTATTTGGTTTTTGACTCCCAATCATAAATTAGCTGAAGAAGTGTATCAACTATTGCAACAAAGAGCTAATGTTGAACCCCATTTCATAAAAGGACGTAGTAAAGATAATTGTGATTTATCAGATCATGCACAAAAGATAGGAAGTCAGGGGCTTCCCGTACAATCAACGCTTTGCGAAGAGTGTGTTTTTAAAGAAACTTGCGGTTATCAAGAATTAAAACGCCAGATAGAATCTCTGCCTGAATTAAAAGCTGATGATCCGCCACGTGTGTTTGTGATGACGCATAATTACCTAGTGCTTCCATCCATTGCCCCTAAGCCTCATTTAGTGATTATTGATGAAAGCCATTGGAATATGTTTTGCGAGTCTTTTACTTTGAATATCTCTGAATTGTCGGCTTTTGCGAATAAAGAAAAAGAGCATTATTCTGCATACTCGGACATTGTCGATTTACTAAATCAAGTTGCGAAAAATGGGCTTGATAAAACTCTTAAAGAATTAGATTTATCTGCAGCAAAAATGCACCTTGAAAAACAATTGCGAGAATTAATCTCGGCTGTGAAAAATGATCCGCTGAATCATTCCGAGACACCTAAGATTAGAAAAATTCAGCTTATTATTATTTTTATAAAGCAACTCGAACATGAAATAAGTTTAAAAAGATCAAATCCAGAATCTATTATTTTTAATTTGGACACTATAAAGGTGCATCACTTAAAAGCGCCTGTTATTAAAGGAAACGTGCCAATGCTTTTGATTGACGCCTCGGCAGATTTAGAGATAAATCGCCATATCTGGGGAAAAGGTTTGAAAGAAGCCGAGATTAAAGTTGAGAGAAACGCCTATGTCATTCAAGTAAGTAAGAGTTTTTCTAAATATTCCTTAGGTGGCTCTAAAGATCTTACGGCTTTGAATGAAGATCAAGAACAAACTCGCGAGCGCGTTATTAGTTATATAAATAACATGGCAGGAAGCAGCCAAAAGCCAATATTTCTAGCGGCTCCTAAGGGTATTTTGGATAGTATTGGTTCTGAATTAAGCCCTAATATTGAAAAAGTAAGCTTTAACAACTTACGAGGGCAGGATAAATTCAAAAACCTCGAAGTAGGAATTATACTTAGTCGTGAACAACCACAAGCAAGTGATATTGAAAGCCTTGCACGGTGTTTGAGATCAAGGACAGCTGAAAGAGGTTTGCTGTATGGTAGGTATACGAAAACCCCCAGTTATTATTTAATGCAAGATAATTCAAAATTGGAAGCTAAGGATACTTGGTATCATCCTGATGGCTTGTCTAATAGAATTCTGCGTCAAATCCGCGAGGAAGAATTAGAACAAGCCATTGATCGGCTTAGATTGGTGCATAATACCGAGGCAAAATTAATTATAATTCTATGTAATGTCCCGTTGAATATAACCCTCAATAGACTTTGGTCATTCAAAGAACTTCTTGAAGGCGGCTCGAGGTTAGAATTAGCATTAAAGCAAGCTTTTAAATACGACAGGGCTTTTCCGCTTGGCTATACCGAGTGGGCAATATTGTTTCAGGAATTGTTTACAAGTAAGGATGCCGCCAAAAGTTATTATGATAATATGGGGGGATTAAAAAGGGTCAAAACCCAATTAATATATCTATTGGGAAATGACCCTTTTATTGAAGTCAAGTATTGGCGAAATAAGGGCCAAAGAAAGCCATGTATTGGGATTGTATGTGCAAGGTCGCCCGATATAAAACAAGCCCTTGAAAGCGTCGTGGGGCCGATAATAAAGGTCGAATTAATCGGCCCGTTTCTAATCGAATAATAATGCCTTTGGTATGGCTATTACCGTTACGATCATAGCCATACCGCAGCATAAAGGAGAATAATATGATAGATAATAAGTTTTCATACCAAGAATTGTTAGACAAGGCTCTAAATTCCAAACATGGAATTGAAATTGTGCTGGATAATTATGGTGAAGCAAGAAACACAAGAAGAAGGTTTTATGCAATAAGAGAGAAGCAACGAGCTGAGGGAATTAGTAAATATGACTCATTGAGTCTTATACTTAAAAATCAAGATATTTGGATTATTAGGAAAGACACTTTGAGATTAAATGAAACGGTAAGTGTAATTGATTGCAGGCCGATAGCTTTGAATGAATTGCCAGATAAAATATTAAGCCGTGGCAAAAGCCGTTAAGTTTTTCATTTCTTTGTATTTCTTTTTATTCTTCATCATTAACACCCCAAACCTTTTTACGTACTTCCAAGTCTTTTGTAGAGCGGTTATGTTCGGCCTCAATCATTCTATCCAGTTGTGATTTATATTCTTGTGCGAATGCTTTCACAGCCTCATCATCAACTTTTAGCATTTCATCTACAAAAGGCATTTTTCCTATATATGCATCTCTAAATCCATATTCGCCAGAGACAACGCCAGTTGCATCAAGAGCGCAGTATATTTCTGACTTCATTACATCGTCATCAATATATTTCTTAATAGCTTCTATGCATACAGGGAGTATTCGATCATTCCCGTCATATTCTCGAAGTATATGAATGGCATGAATAGCATCCTCTTTAGTGCCATTTTGTATTTTATCTATTAAGAATGCTATCAAAACATCTTCGACGTGAACGAAAACATTACCTATGAAGCGTGCTCCATCATATTGATACAGCCAATCCTCACGCTTGTACCAGTCAAAAATTATGTGAAGGATTTTGTCGCCATTCTGTGTAAGCGGCTCTGAAAGTCTGTAAAACTCATAGGGTAGAGCATCGTAACGACTGCGCTCTTCGTTATTTCTCTCGCTTATTTGCTTTTCTATCCTCTTTTCAAAAAGAGAGACAATCAGCTCTGGATTTTCTTTTGCGATAGGAATAAGCATGTCTTCCTCATGGTAGTCGAGCCTTTCTTTCTCCACTAACATCAAGATCAAAAGCTCTTTCTCTTCTTTTGGTAAATCAGCGATGATCCTAAAGGGCTTGAACAAGAAAATATTTGACCAGTCGTATCCTAATGCACGAATGCTTGATGCGGCTTTAACAAAGACACGGCCATAAAAATCTGGCTTCTCTTCGTAGTTTCTCGAAAAGATTGATAAAGCCTCTGAAATCATATTAGCGTTTTCAAGCTCAATGGATTTATCTAACAAACGCTCAAGGAACTCTTCTTTTCCTTCTGAAAACAGATTACTGCTGCTAAGTAGCATAGCATTAATAAACATGCCTTCTTCAAGCCATGCTTCGCAGAGTTTAATAACTTCATCTCTGTGATCACTCTCACCAATCCCGATAATTAACGGTGGAAGGTAAAACTCAAAGCTCTTTGCATCTTCCAAAAGCTGCAATGCTAAGTCGGGATGTTCTTTGCCAAGTTTATTAAGCAAATCGGACATAAACTCCATAGATGTTCCGTTGCCCGTTTTGTAATCCGCTGCATACGAATGGAGACGTTTACGCCATTTCTTAAAATCGTTCGGAATATCTTTCAAAAACGCATCTATTCTCTCATGACGATGCTCTCTGACTTTTTTATAATCCCAATCTTCTTCTTCCCAATGATCAGAGTAGCTCAAATCACCACCAAGAATGACTTTGAATATTTGATACTCTTCGTTTTCTTTTATGAGCTTACGAAGTGTTGCGGCACTTCCTTCATTGAGATCGAAACCAAGGCCGCGCTTTCCAAACCAGTAAAGTTGATGTTCCATTTCTTGATATTCAAGGATAGAAGATTGCTCAAAAACAGACAGGTAGAAATCTGATATTTTTGTAAAGTCATTCTTTACAAGCTCAATCCAATCGTCATTGTACTGTGTTTGTGTTGGCAACCTTGTTGCTTCACGCAGTGTTTGCATGATTTTAATACGTTCAAACACATCTTCCTGCACTTGGAAAATATGAATGAGAAGATCAATAGTATCTTTTCTTATTTTTTTCAGTGCGTCATTTATAACGAGTGTTGCGAAATGGATCGTTACCGTCTGGTAATCGGATGTATTGGCCTCTGATGTCGCAGCGAGAAGTTCACGACACATTGTACTTACAACGTCTCTACGCTTTAATATCGTGTTATCATCCCAAGACTGCAAAATCTCAAGTATCTTTTCTTGCGAGAAGTAACCTATCTTATTGATAGCGCGTAAATCATATTCAGAAACTTGCTTCGCTATTTTCGCACTATGTTCTGATACAGTTTCGTTTTCATCATCAAGGTAAGAAAAAATGATGGGATAGACTGCTACAGGATCAATAAACCTCAAAATATAAAGAACATCCAAGGCTTTGCATGTTAGGTTCTTCCCATAGCCGACATGATAATCATTTGAATATTTCAGATCGATTGATTTCATTCTGTCTAAAAAGACTTGTAATATCTCAATCGATTTTTCCCATACCCTGTAAACGAACACGTCTAACAGCTCAAGGTTAGCTATGAGATCGTCATAGCTGTCACTGTTTAACAAGACATCATAAACCTTCTCGGCATGTTGCTCGATTGTCTTTTGGGCCGCATCCGTATCCATGCGCGCCAGATTTTTTAATACGTTTTCTCTTGCTTTTGTATTCATATCAATCCAGCACCTCTAACAGTCGGTTAACATCTTCTCCAATACTTTCTATCGCTTGCATGGCGAAATCATCATGTCGAACGATATATGTACCGGATAAATCTTCTAAAAACCCATTTTGAATAAGAAACTGTGCGGCACCTTCTGTTTCAGGCGGATCAAAACCCCATGCACGTTGCATTTTTTCTGAAACACTTTGCCTGTCAGTTGCAGGAAACATGAGCTGTGTCGTTGCCATGAGACATTTTTGAGAGGTCTGCAATCTCTCCGCCATTTCACGCAGGCTGCCTTCCATATCAAAACCGCTTGATTGCTCTTCTTCTCTCTCTGTATCCTCTCTGTCATGAAAGTGCGGTGCTTCTACAGGCAGCAAATCTTCATCTGTTACTTCGATGCAAGGAATAGGACAATCCGTGAAAACATCTATAATCTGCTTAATGAAAACAAGATGATCTCCGTATACATTTATTCTCTTTTTGGGCTTTGGGTCGCTATCATTATATGAAGTTAACCTATCTCTTGCCCCCTTATCGCTAGAAAGCGCATAAATATCTCTATCTTCATTGCTTTCAACGATCTCAAAAATAGCCTTGCATATTAGTGCGTCTCTATAATCATTGCTCTTCTTTCCGTTTTTGATCGGTGGAGATAAGCCTGTTTGCTCATATGCATATTGGTCGTGAGATTGTTTTCGTGAAATGATGCTTTCTGCACCATTTTTAATCAGTCTCATTTTTATTCTTCGCAGCTCTATCTGATAAGCATCATTTATAGTGACGTTCATGTCTTCGTTGCCGACACCGCGTGTTGTGGGGCGATACCGCTCTTCATACATTTGTCCGGCACGTTCTACGATAACAACTTCTGGTATTCTTAAATCAATATGACCATTTATGGCACACTGTAAAATCTTGGCGCAGTTGGGATTATTTGTGCTGTCACCAATGTTTCTAAAAGCACAAGTATCTAAAATGACTATCGGCGATTTAGCATCCTCTCCGCTCATCCCCCTACAATCCTCCGCTCTTCATCGGTCAGGCCGTTCAGTAAATATATGATTTCGTTTAGGTCACTTTCGTAATCCGTAATGTTCGCAAACATCGCAGCTTTTTGATCGGCATAAGTGTCGCTAAGATAAGGATAAGAAATTAGCAATTTGTAGGTTTTTATCATGAGACGATATTTTAGAAATTATTGTAACGCTTAATCTTATACAAATATTGTGCAATCATGAAAGAAATCTTATTTCAAACAGTATGAACCTGATGCATTTCATTACTTAGCTACAATAGTTTTCCATACACACCTGTATTCTCTTTCATCTCTTTGAGAGCCGCCTTATCCTCCTGAAAACACCTATCCCATAAATTAGCGGCTCTTTCAGCATCATATCCATTGTCTTTAAAGCATCACAAAGGGGTTTAAATATGCCTATAGGAGGAATGTCCTGCGGTACATAGCCCTTTCTAAATAATGCCTTTGCGACTTTATTTGAGAAAAATGTAATGCCAAACATCATTTATCTCCACCAATAAATTTTACTGCATCTCCTGCACAAACAACAGATGCCCAACAATTGTTTACCCAATCTGTCCCCGAGTTGTGCTGGCAAAAAGTATTAATGACAGCGTCTGCCCCTAATTTTGCAGCCCTCATTTTCACTCCTTGCAAGGCTTCTTCATTTGACAGCATTTGTATTGGCTTGTACCGATCTCTATGACAAGAAAGCCCTTTTACCGCGCTAATAATTTTATAATTATTGTTTGGAGGCGCACCATTGTAAACTTGTAAGGTTGCCAGCGTTGCCCGCTGTGTTGAGTTCAGCGATCCAATATCAGGATTGGTAGCGCACCCCGTAAGTTGTAGGCAAACTATTGAAGCAAATAAGTTCACAAGTTTTTTCATTACTTAAGACTCCCTTAAATTAAAAGTGACTACTAGATGGGCTAGTAGCCGGGAGTTAGTAACCGATCATAGAAGCGGCCAGCAGCTTTTAGCCGAGGCTTGGACATGACTGCCGCACCCGGCCGTTAAGCCGAAAGCGACATCATTACGGCTGATGTCAACCGTCTATGAAGGGGTTACTAAGCCCCAGAGCAAGGCCCATCGCACTGCTCCGAGGACTAAGTTACACTGGAAAGGAATTAGACAGCAAGCCAAAAGCTTTATTGAGTCTGACATTACTTTATAAAAAAGTATGGCTACGTTTTGAGGTGAGAGATTTTAGGAAAAAGGGAACTATTGATGGAGCGCCATTGTGATGGGGGGGGGCGAGGGGTAAAATAAATATATTTATGGATTCAAGAATTGTGGTAAAGTCTGTGCAATCTCAAATAACATATAAATGTTTAATAAATATTATTTGGGGGCAAAAAAAGGGGCATGAAATAAATACTGTAACATTTTAATATTTAAGATCAATGAGTTAGAGGCTTAGTTATATGCCGTCCCGCGCACCATTTCTCTTTTCTCTCACATTCATTGTAGTTCGCTCAAAGCTGCGTTATCCTTACTCAGCAAGGGTTTCAGCTTATATTTACGTTCGCTATCCTTCGCTTATAACCGCCTACACTCACCTCATTTGGGGGCATAATTGGGGTATAGGCTAAAAATAACCTTACATAGAGGAAAAAATCAGTGTTTATAGCTGGTAATAGAATGGGAGAATAGGAATTCCATTTTGCTTAATAAGTTATGGCTTAACTTTTACCACGCAGGGGGATAGAAAAACAAAAGCAGGTTTGTTCATCGTTGGATGTTGCTTCCAAAGTGCCGTTATGGGCTTTGGCGATTTCAGAAGAAATGTATAAACCTAGCCCTAAGCCGTTTCTGCTCTTATCATCGCGGCAAAACGGGTTAAACAAAAATGGGATCCTGTTTTCCGGTATTTTTTTGCCGGTATTTATGATCTTTACTATAAATTGATCTTGAGTTGTTTTTGTTTCAATGGTGATTGGCCGTTGATTATCGCCATAAGAAACAGCATTCGCAAGAAGGTTGGAAACAACTTGTAAGATCCGCTGTTGATCACACCAGACATTACATTGAATATTATGGGAGACGTTAATATCATAAGAAGGATTAGACACTCTGATTTCTTCGATGGCGTGATCAATCGCCTCAACCAGTTTATGTTCATAGGTGCAATTAATGATAAGACCATCACCCAGGCGCCCTCTGGCAAAGTCAGAAATATCCTCTATTAAAGAATTCATACGCTGACAGGAATCTGTGATTACCTTTAATAAGGATAAAGATTTAGGGCTTGTTTCTGTTTCAGAGATGATATTGGCACTGCCCTGTATTGCGCTTAATGGATTTTTCAGGTCATGGCCCAATACGGCGATAAATTGTTCACGAAGTTCCGCATTTTGTTTTTCTTTTATGAGGCTTTCTTCCGTTTTTTCTAATCTTAATGCCGCATAGACATGTAATCCGATCAGCTCGGTAAATAAGGTAAACATTTCCTGGATTTCAGGATTGCGGATTTTTGCAGGTTCAGAATCAAGAGCGCATAACGTTCCAAAAAACTCACCGTTAGGCAACTTAATCGGCACGGATATGTAACTCTTAAATCCGTATTGCACCGGTATGGGGTTCTTGCAATATACGGGATCAATAGGGGCATTATCGATTATTACGGGCTCATCACTGTGATGAACGGACGTGCAAAACGTTTCCGCAATTTTAAGCTCATCACCCGGATTCATTCCAAAATTAAGATTGTCTTGAATGTTACATGCAATCCAACGGGAGTCGGTAACCCGCGCAACAGCAGCAAAGCGCAAACCGGTAATTTTACAAACCACATCCAGAATTCTGGGAACGACTTCTACCATACTGGTAGCTTTGACTTCTTGCTGAAGCAGAAGCTCTTCATCGTCAGCATGCATTATTTCAATGCTATTGCGGTTTAGATCAGTTGACATACGCTATAGAAAAGCTTTTTAGCGTTTTGGTCAAGAAATTATGAAATGTTGACTATAATAGCAACAAATGACTCATATAATATTATCACGCTAATTGACAGCGCACCTCCCATAAAGCGTTAAGTAACTGTATGCATCAAGCGCCCAAAGGCTGTAACAGTTACTTAATAAAGATTATAGACAGGTTTTATCCTTATATGTCCCGATCCGCTTTAATCAGTTCACTATCAAACAAAGTTAAATCCGTCATCATATGGATTAATAATTTCAATACCATCATTCGGATTTAATCCTTCATCATTCACTGAGATTTCATCGGTAAGACGTGCGGCGTTATCATGGTCATGCGCGATGGAGGCATTATCATCACCCCCCCCTATCGCATTGCCAGCAGCAGCAAATTCAAAATGATCTGTATTTGCATCACCATTATATGAGTCTGCGATTGTGTCTTGCCCATTTTCTGTAAGGCTCGAAAGATCAGTCCATTTTCTTAAACCAACGCCTGATGACATTACTTCATTAAACAGATCCGCAATTTTGTATTTTACGCCACCAAATTTCAGAAATTCCATATTTTTAAGGATATCTTTTCCCCATGACTGATCTGTCCATCTGGTATCAACACGCACATCCGTTGAGGATCGGAATAAAATATTAACATCTTCGCTGGATCCCCTATACAGGGCAGTGTCACCATATCCCTGTCCGCCGTTCAACATATCATTCCCGCGACCACCCCACAGATCGTCATTAAATTTATTACCAGTAATTCTATCGTCCCCATCCCCGCCAAAAATGGCTTTAACACTGCCGTTAAAATTAACTTTTTCGCTCCCAATGACATATTTTTTCTGTCCCTCATTAATAAAAATATCTTCAGTTGCCATCGCGAGATTTAGGGTATTTTTCCCATCCCAATCACGAATTGCTTCCGCAGAGGCGCGCAAATAATCATCCGTAAAATAATATGTGTCATCGTTAGAAATTGTGGCGCCCGTAATCTCTAAATTGACGGCATTTAAAATGTGCCTTGTTGACCCTTGATATAAATTGTAATCATCCCTTATATGAATCCCCCATTTTCCTTTGGACTCTTCCCCCCAATTACGAAGGGATGAAAATGTAAAATCAAGATATCCATTACCATTCGCATTTTCGGCATTATAGCCACTTTCCAATAATACTGACTCGGCAGAATCACCATTCGGGCCGGTTAATACAATGGCCGGCGCATAATTATATGAACTATTTGCACGTAATACATCCATATCAACTGTAACGCTTACATGCTCAACACTTATATTTCTATCGACATTGATATAATAAGAGGCCGTTTCACCTTGCTTAATGGTCAAATCAGGCGCGCGGCTGATTGAAATTGTCTCCATATTTGCATAGGTTTTTTCCCCTTGATGTGTCTCGGCCAATCTTACGGCATTATAAGCATCAACAATGCCTGCCCCTATTTCATAATGATGAAAAAAGCCATGACCATCAATTATAGGCCCGGCTCCATTTTCCTCAAATCTCTCTGTCATCCTTCCAAAATAATCTGCGCGCGGATTTGATATATCAATGACGGGCTGCTCTGCGGACAGCATCAAAATTTCCTTAACATCACGATATCCCATTTCCGGATTGGCTTCCAACATCAAAGCGACAACACTTGAGACCGCGGGCGCAGCAAAAGACGTACCGTTTAACAGCGCATGATTAGTATCACTATAGCCTGCACTTCCGACGCGATCCGTAGTTAAAATTTTAGCGCCGCCCATACTGACGGCTACATTTGCACCCGGGGATGTAAATGTGGCTGGTTGGTCATATGTATCCACGGCACCAACCGCAATCACGTGTGGATTATTGGATGTTACATATGAATTTGAATCTCTATTATTTCCGGCTGAAAAAACAATAACGGTTCCAAGACCGTCCCGTCCCTCATTAACGGCATAAATTACATTCGCTTCAAACTTCTGATTCAAGAAGGCACCATCTTCATCAAACCCGACTAAAGGTTGTGCGTTATACCAGCTATTATTAACAATATCATATTCTGGAAAATATCCAGAATCGCGGTTCACATGGTGTAGTGTTGATGTAAAAAGAGGATTGTAAATCATAGAGAGCTTAACATCCGGTGCAAGGCCAGAGGTTTTTATGTTACCCATACTGGCCGCAATCACCCCGGCGACAGCAGTGCCATGGTTGTCATTATATGTTTCAGGCTCCGCTTTCCCATCATTATTTATTCTATCTACGTCCCCGCTTGTATCACGATTTTTGAATTCCGGATGGGATGGATCAAGCCCCTGATCAAGAATAGCGACGCTGACGCCTTTTCCTGTATATCCCGCCTTATTCCATACGTCGACTACGTTTGATTGAAATTGCTGATATAGACCGGGATGCATACCGGGCGTCATAATCGTTGCATTTGTATTTTGTTTGTCACTCATCACGTAATCTCCTCATGTGTTCAGAATAAATTAAGTAAAACTTTATAATAAAATATGTTGCTATGTCCAGAGGCATCCAACAAGTAATTTTCTTAGTATTTCCCCAAGAAATGTTCACTATAATTATTACAGGGGAAGATGTCACATTTTTTGACAAAATTAGCATGGAGCCTAATGTCAAAAGCTTGTAACAATAGACTCACAACAGTCATCAGCATGCGTAAATAATCTTCCATCCTATGCATCACGACTATTTTCAAAGATAGATATGTGTTTAATATATCGGCTGCTATTATAAGAAAAAGCTGAGGCGACATGACACATCATAAACTCAATATCGGCGTTTTAATTTCCGGCGGGGGGTCCAACCTTCAGGCGCTGATTGATGCCTCTGAACACTCCGATTTTCCCGCAAAAATTACCTGTGTGATATCCAATAAAGATGGAGTATATGGGCTGACGCGTGCGGATCTGGCATGTATTCCGCATGCGGTGGTGCCCCATAAAGGACTTAACCGTGAGGAATTTGAACAACAAATTCATCAACTTTTATGCCAGCATAAGGTCGATTTGGTATGCCTTGCGGGTTTTATGCGTATCCTGAGTGCGGACTTTATTGCCAAGTGGGAGGGGAAAATATTAAATATTCACCCTGCCCTGCTGCCCAAATTCGGCGGGGAGGGCATGTACGGCCATCACGTCCATGAAGCCGTCATTACCGCAAAAGAGTCGGAGAGCGGCGCGAGCGTGCATATCGTTACCGCCGGATGTGATGAAGGGCCGGTCATTTTACAAAAATCCGTGCCGGTAGAGCCGGATGATACGCCAGACACACTTGCCGCGCGCGTTTTGGACATTGAGCACGAGATTTACCCCCTAGCGGTCAAAGAATTCGCACGGCGTCTGACGTCACTTTAAAAAAAACGGCGATTATTTTACCGCTCTTCCTCTATGCCGCGATTTTATAAAATCCATACCCATAAGGTGCCACCGTAAAGGCATCATTATCATGGGATATCCCATGGCTAATCGTGTCAATCGGCGTCAAATTAGTCATATCATATTGACAGGATTTCTCGGATTCCCCTGTATTAAACACACATAAAACCTGCTCATTACCATCGGAGCGGATAAAGGCAATGATTTCGTCCGTGGGTATATTCACAAATTTAAAATCGCCCTTTTTCATGGCCGGGCTGGATTGACGCCAGGCAATAAACTCACGATAGGCATTCAGAACAGAGTTTTCGTCTTTCTCCTGACGATCCGGCGCTAACCCCGCATGTTCGGTTGGAATCGGCAACCAAGTTTTGCTCGTGGTATTGCTGAAACCGGCATTGGGCGCGGATTTCATCCATGGCATCGGCGTCCGGCATCCATCACGTCCGACATGTTCGGGATATAACATGATGTCATACGGATCCACCAGATCTTCAAAAGCCAGCTCTGCCTGCGGCAAACCAAGCTCTTCCCCCTGATAGATGCAAAAACTACCGCGCAAGGATAAACCGAGCGCCATCAGATATCTCGCCAAGGCCACTTTATCGCTATAATGCGGATTGACGCGGCTAATTGCCCGCTTGAAATCATGATTACCAATGGACCAGCACATCCAACCATCTTCAATCAATTCTTCAACACGTGTTACCGTGCCGACAATGTCCTGCTCGCTCATATTCGATCCGACCAATCCGAACGAATAGGCCATGTGGAATCGCTTGCCAGTTTTTACAAATTTGGCGGCTTCCGCCTCGGCGTCATTTCCGCCCGCTTCCGCCAATAAACAACGATCATCCCAGCCATTGATATATGCTCGCAATTCTTCGATAAAATCAATATTCTCCGGCGTATTCATGCTATAAATACGGCTTTGACGCGCCATCGGATTTGATTTTGGTATATCTGTCGGCCATGGTTGGTTGTGACCACGCGCCGGATTGGAGCGTAATTGCTTATCATATATATAAGTATGCGCCGTATCCAAACGGAACCCGTCCACGCCCATATCCAACCAATATGCGGCCGTATTCTTAATCTCCTGTACCACATCGGGGTTGTGCAAATTAACGTTCGGCTGCGTTGATAGGAAATGGTGCAGATAATACTGCTCGCGCCGCGCATCCCATGTCCATGCCGGGCCACCAAAATAAGACAGCCAGTTATTCGGCGGGCCGCCATCGGGCTGCGGATCCGCCCAGACGTACCAATCCGCCATATGGCTATCACGGCTTTGGCGGCTATCTTTAAACCAGCGATGCTCGTCCGATGTATGTGACCAAACCTGATCGATCAGGATTTTTAATCCCAAATCATGGGCGCGTTCCAATAAATCTTTAAAATCCTGAATGGAACCGAAAATCGGATCAACCGCGCGGTAATCGGAAATATCATACCCAAAATCCTTCATCGGGCTTTTGAAAAACGGCGAGAGCCAGATCGCCTCCGCGCCCAGCTTGGCAATATAATCCAATTTACCGATAATCCCCCTTAAATCACCAACGCCGTCACCATTGGCATCGCAATAACTGCGGGGATATACCTGATACATAACGCAACCGCGCCACCATTCACTATTTTTTTCCATATATGTCTTAATTGTTTTCTATAGTTCAGAAATTTACTATCTTTTTAAGATTAACTCGTACGGATATTAATCAGCAAAAAAAATATTAACATATTTTCAACAAATTGTTTATATATCTGCAAAAAAAAGCCCTGATTGTATCAGGGCTTAAATATTATTGAATAGATCGGATCTTTAAATATTTAAATCCGGTTCTTGTAAATCATTTGAAGGTAAAACAAGGGCAGATGTAGGATCAACAGATTTCGACGCAAAATGAGCAGCGGCGGACATTACATTTGCAACATCATAGGAATCACCTACGCATGCGCCCACTGCACCATTTTTATTAAATTCAGCGAAACATTTAGGTCCAGAAGAAAAGCCGAATCCCCCCATATCATGGGCTGCTTGCATAGCAGACCCATCAGTAGAAGGCGTATCACCACCGTAGAGAATAACCTTACCTTCAAAAGCTTTAGTTTTTGCAAGCTCTCTCAGTGATACACCCTTACATGTCGCTTTTGGACCAATTTCAATAAATCCATTTGCACGCTCAACTTGCATAACCAAATCACCAGCTTCAAGAGCAGAAGCCATCTCTGGAAATGATGAAAGTTTATGGCGAATAACATTTTCTGCATTACCGGAGTCAGTTCCATGATGATGAACCGTAATATGATGTACTTTTTCTTCCAAATACCAATCAGATTGCGGTTTTAGTAACTCACAAAAACCTTGCTGCTGTAATAATTGTCCATAAGCTGGCTTTCTATATTCAATATCACCGTTTTTTTCTAATCTGACATGTCCTCCAAATTCGCCGACTGCCGGGTAACAATAAGCGTTTAAGGAATCTGACTTGTATGCAGCGTTCATACCATCAAAAAAATCTACAGAGCGTCCTGTAATTGCTGCAAAAGGAATGTCCTCTGCATCTAAACTCATAACAGCTCTTAAATAATTAAGTGGCACAAATGCATTGTGATCGAGTTGTACTAAAGCTGACTCACTTGGTTCAAAATCTTGATTAGCCGCTCTGTAACTAGAATAAACAGGGGCAGCTTTCGGTGGCTCTGCAAACATAGCATGCCTATCCAGATCAGTAACAACAGCTATATTTTTAGCATTTTCTTCAATCCAATTAATCAAATCTGACGGCAAGTCAGAATAATTAGGTTTATCAGAGTGAAGATTTGGAGTATTTAAATGTGACATCCTTTAATTACCTTTTTTTATGAAAACTAAATTTAAAGTAAGATACATTTTAATGGTAAAGACTGTCAAAGAAAAAACGAGCCTACTATTAGCATGGCGCATATGCAAAAAACGCATGAGCGTATGTTATTACTTTATGAATAGGAAACTCTTGCGCTTATAATCTTTAAAATATAATTTAATGCAAAAAAAACTATAGGATAGTTATGCTTGGATTGATTGCTGATATTGGCGCGACAAATGCTCGATTTGCTCTTGCTGATAAAAATAATATTACGAATATTCATGTTCTTCAATGTGAAGATCATCCCACACTTACAGATGCTGCAAAAACTTATTTAAATATAGTAAAGCCAGATTACACAACAATGGTTGGGTCTTTTGCAATAGCAGGGGCTGTAAATGGTGATTGGTTTAAAGTTACTAACAATGACTGGGAATTTTCAATTGAGCAAACCCGCAAAGATCTGAATTTAAAATCCCTGCATTTAATGAATGATTTTGAGGCGATTGCGCTGTCTATTCCGCATATAGAAGATAAGTATCTGAAAAAAATCGGCGGCGGCGCGGGGGATAAGTCGCGTCCCTGTGCTATTTTAGGTCCCGGAACGGGGCTTGGGGTGGCATCATTGGTTAATGTCGGTGATGGGCGTTATATTCCGCTTCCCGCCGAAGGTGGTCACATTACTATGCCCGCGAAAACACAACGTGAATTCGATTTGTTCCGCACGCTGCGCTACAAATACAGCCATGTCTCCGCCGAGCGTGTGTGCTCCGGCAAAGGGTTAGTCAATATTTATAATGCCATTCGTATTCTGGACGGGCATGAGGATTTACCGGATCGCACACCGGAAGAAATTTCCAATGCGGCACTCAATCAGGAATGCAAAGTTTGTGAAGAAGCCTTGGACAAAGTCTGCCGCTTCCTTGGCTCAACGGCGGGCAATCTTGCCATATCTATCGGCGCGTTTGGTGGTGTTTACATTGCCGGCGGCATTCCCGCCAAACTTGGTGATTTCTTTTTCAACAGCTCTTTTTATGAAGAGTTCCTCTCAAAGGGGCGTTTCCGTGATTATTTATCAGATATTCCGGTCTATTTGATCGACCACCCGCATACGGCATTCGTCGGGTTGCAGGCCGATTTATTTGCCTCGGGGAAACTTTAATTCAAATCGAATAGCATGATCTCGCTATCGACTTTGCTATGCAATGTAATGGTCTCCACGCCTTCAATCTGGATGCCATCGCCTTCACGCAAGACTTCATCGTCGAACATCACTTCTCCGCGCAAAATCTGCAAAAAAGCGCCGCGTCCTTCCTCCAGATTATAAATGATCTCCGCTCCCTCTTTCGGGCGGGCAACCGCAATTTTGGCATCCTGCCTAATCTGGATACGATCTTCGCCGCCTTCGGCATCCGCAACCACGTAAAATTCCTGCCCAATTATATCATCGGACAATGATAAATCACGATAGAGCGGCGGCGCGTTTTTCTGATTTGGCATGATCCAGATTTGATAAAGATGTGCCGATTGATCGGAATGGTGGTTAAATTCGGAATGCGTCACGCCGCTGCCTGCGCTCATATACTGGAAATCACCGGCTTGAATAACAGATCCGTTCCCCATCGAATCCTTATGCTCTAATGCGCCCTTCAGCACATAAGTTATAATCTCCATATTTTCATGGGGATGCGTGCCAAAACCCGATCCGGGCGCAATGATATCGTCATTAATTACCCGCAAACTGCGAAACCGCACGCGTGAGGGATCGCGAAACCCCCCAAATGAAAAAGTATGTTTACTATCCAACCAGCCTGTTTTGGTCTGACCACGGCTATCGCGCTCATGAATTTTAACCCGTGCTGCGGGCTGATTGATGTGTGAAGTTGCTTGTGTCATAACGCTCACTTATTAATCTTAGTAAAGATTAACGTAGATCAGTCCGATCAAAGATCAATCTAGCGCCGCTTAGATACGTTTCAGAACAATTTGATTGTCTTGCAAACATAGAACCAGCTTTCCTTCGGACATATCCTTGGCATAGGATCCGAAAATATCTTTGCGCCATCCTTGCATGATTTTTAATGAATTTTGCTGTTCATCCCCCGCCGCCATCAGGAATTCTTCCAAATCTTCATTACTGGCCAATAATCTCGGTACCAAACCATGCTCAGATGCCTGAATTTTCAACAGCATCTTTAACATTTCCAGTGCGGGGATTAACTCCTGCGCGAAAGCATTACGCTGCCGCTTTTTCGGCCACGTTTCTTTGGGTTGCTCTAAAGCGCCTTTAATTAACCCCAATAGTGTCTTCGCATGCTCCCCCTGACGGTATTTTTCCGGTAAACCGCGAATATGCTCTAAATCTTTTTCGCGCTTGGGTGATTGCTTTGCCAACTCGCCAATAACATCATCCTTCAAGATAAAATGTTTCGGGCGATCTTTGGCGACCGCCTCAATTTCGCGCCAAGCCGCCAATGCTTTTAGCACCACCATAGCCTTTGGTTTATCTGATCTTATTTTAACTCGCTCCCATGCGGCCTTCGGATCGGTTTGAATAAAGGACGGATCGGACAAATTCGCCATTTCCTCATACACCCAATCTTTGCGTCCCGATGATTGTAATTGCGCATATAGGGTTTCATAAATTTTTCGCAAATGTGTGACATCCGCAATGGCATATTCAATCTGATCTTTACTCAGCGGACGGCGCGACCAATTGGTATATTGATTGGATTTATCAATTTCCGCATTACAAATTTGCTTCACCAAAGATTGATACCCGATCTGATCACCATATCCGGTCACCATCGCCGCCACTTGCGTATCAAATAATGGCGCGGGTAAACGCCCGTCAAATAATTGCAGCATAATTTCCAAATCCTGCCGCGCGGCATGGAATACTTTGACGATGTCTTTGTTGAAAAATAACCCCTCCAGACACGATAAATTCATATCCTCCGATAAGGGGTCCACGGCTACGGCCATTTCCTCACTGCCGGCTGTTTTTGGCTTACCAAGCTGCACCAGACATAATTGTGGAAAGTATGTTTTCTCCCGCAGGAATTCGGTATCCACGGTGATATATGGCGCATCACGGCATAAAGCGCAAAAATCTTCTAAGTCCTGTGTGCGGGTTAAAATTCGATCGGACATTCCCTTGCCTTAAGCCGCGCTCGGTTTTTTAGAAATCTTCGGCTTTTTAATACCGGCGGATTTCGGTGCATTTTTACCCTGTGGCTTTTTGGCTTTGGAATAATCCAATTGCGGGATGGGGCGCGCCGCATTGCTGGCCATATATTCAATGATCTGTTTAACGGCTAAATCCAACTTTGGCTTGGGAATGGGGCGGTCAATTACGCGCTCTTGCTTGTAATGCGCCAATGCGCCAATTCCTTCCATGTGATACGTATTCCGCCCCAGATTATTCAGCGGATACCACAGCGCCCGATCATAACCACGCAGCCATACAAACTGCGCCGGTGCCAAAACCCCGCCCTCATTCCGTGCACAATACAACGCCCGTAACAAGGCGGTTGTTTGAAAGGCATGGCGATTGGCCTGGGATAACGTTGCATGCGTCAAATCTTTATTTTTCAAAATCTTATTGGCCTGTGACACCAACGCGCCTGATAACCGCAGACCGCTTTTATGATCCCAACATTCGGCTATATTCGATAACATTAAATCCGATTCAGCGCGTTTACGCGCCGCTTTCAAACAAAACGCCGCCAATAATACTTTCTTGTAATCGGGTAAATTCTGCGCCCCGCGCCATGGTTGCCCCAGCTGCTTTACAAAGGCATCTTCCACCGCCTCTTCGTCTATTTCACCATCCGGCATGGGAATTTGATTATAAGCCAGCCACTCTTCCGGCCCCAAGGCTTCAGAAAATAACGGTAATTCGGCGGGAACAGGTGATCCGGGTGGGCGCACCGGCTGCTTTGACGGATTAAAATTCACAAATGGCGCAATGACCGGAAAAATCTTTGATTGCACATTAATCAACCCGTCCAACCCTAAAATCCGCCGATATTGCGTCTCCGGCCCGCGTAACAACGCCCATATCGCCAAAATACCAATCAATGTGGCATAAACATAACGTAACGGATAAGAGGCAGCGGTGTGAATTAATCCCATTCTATCATCGCTTAAACGCGTATAAGAAATTTTAGGGGTTTGATCCAGTATGTCATGAAAATTATAGACCTTACTGCCGTATGCAATCGTATAATCACTACTTACAAACCAGGATACAAGCCACATCTCGCTCCACTTTATCCATCGGATCATGTTTTTGATTTCAAATTCAAACACATACCAGATCAGATAACAAATCCCAATCGCAAGCACAATCAGTATGGCCCACGCAATGCCGTTATCATGTGTATTATTACTACCCTGTTGTCCTGCCATGTAAAATCTCTGCTATTTTCATTCTTTTTATACCTTATTTTGTCGTATTTCTGCAATCAAAGTATTTTTTCATATCGAAAAATCGCAGATATTTTCACGTTTCTATGCGCTCGACATCTTATTTTCACCTTCCCGTTATACAGAACAAGAAAGATTTCGGAAATAAATTTTCTAAAATCTACATTTTTCTTAAATTAACCATTGCCAGACGGCATTAAAATCACTATAAAATCACCGATAGATTTGGTATCGCCGCAATAGCTCAGTTGGTAGAGCAGTTGATTTGTAATCATCAGGTCCGCGGTTCGAGTCCGTGTTGCGGCACCATCTATTCTAAATAAGGTATTGGGGTATGGCCAAGCGGTAAGGCAGCGGTTTTTGGTATCGCCATCCCAGGTTCGAATCCTGGTACCCCAGCCATTTCCGTATTTTCAAACTTTCTCTATTCCTGCAACGACTACCGCAAAAGGCCACAGTATGTAAGGGTTTGCGTCCTATTTCTGTCCACCTTGGCGCGGGATATTCGCTTCTGTATCCGGCCAAACTCTCTCTCCTCGGCCATTTTTCTCTCTAGCTTGGCCACTTCGGTCTTTCAAACAGGACAGGCAAGAATGGTTGATTTCAAATACCTTCCAAGAATTATAAAAAACGCTGGTTTGAAGTCGGTGCGCATACCAAAGTTATTTAAGGTGACTATAAAGCTTAAAGTATTAAAACCGCATAAAACAGCAGCAGATTACAATCTGGATCCCCAGGAAACTTTTGGTTTTCACAAGAATAAGACCCCATATCTTTAAACGCTACAAAGCTTTCTTCTTCATCATTTCATGAAGAGTTTTGTAAATATGCAAAACGTGCTAAAGAAACACGAAGCTCGCCTCCAGAAAAATTAGTGCTTGCAGGAAACGGTGCGGAACAAATCGCCAAAGAAATTTACGACTATTATAAAGGATAACGGAATTATTTGAGGAGTATGAAAAATTTCGTTGATAAAAGTTGAGAATGCCAAATTATCTTTTGGAACCAAAATATTATTTGAAGGAATTACGTTTTCTATAAGCGAAGGCGATAGAATAGGCTTAACGGCGTTTCCTTCGCTTCAAAAAAAACGGCATTGAGCTAATGATGTAACTAACTATCAATTCAGAAAGGATTTTTTATGAATACTAATATAAGCGGCCTTAATAAAGTTGCATGGGATAATGAAGTAAAAATAGGCAGGGATTCAACTATTCCTGTAACTTCAGATCAAATCAAGAACGCTAAAAATGGAAATGTAGAAATTTATTTGACACCTACAAAAAAAGTTCCGGAAACTTGGCTCGAAGAATTAAAAGGTAAGAAAATACTAGCGCTAGCTTCAGGAGGAGGACAGCAAGGCCCTCTTTTAGCGGCAGCAGGAGCTATTGTTACAGTCTTAGATATCTCTCCTATGCAATTAGAGCAAGATCGAAAAGTGATGGAACGTGAAAATCTTGATTTTGAAATTGTTGAAGGAGAGATGGCTGATCTATCTATGTTTTCTGATGAGAGTTACGATATGGTTATTCAGCCGGTTGCAAATTGTTATATTCCGGATGTAAATCCAGTTTGGCGTGAATGCTTTCGTGTTTTAAAGAAAGGCGGCTCTCTTCTAATGGGCTTTGACAATCCAGTCGGACAAATTCTTGATTGGGAACTACAAGATCAAGGCATCTGCCAAATGAAATATAAGCTTCCTTATTCTGATACGGAACAACTCGAAAAAGAAAAGTACAATGAACTTCTTGCCAACGGACAAAGCATACAATTCGGCCATTTACTACAAGATCAAATAGGTGGGCAATTACGTGCAGGTTTTGTTTTAACAGATCTCTATGAAGACTACTGGGGAGATCAAAAAAGAGCTATAGATAATCACTTGCCTATTTTCATCGCAACTAAAGCATTAAAATCACTATAAAATCACCGATAGATTTGGTATCGCCGCAATAGCTCAGTTGGTAGAGCAGTTGATTTGTAATCATCAGGTCCGCGGTTCGAGTCCGTGTTGCGGCACCATCTATTCTAAATAAGGTATTGGGGTATGGCCAAGCGGTAAGGCAGCGGTTTTTGGTATCGCCATCCCAAGTTCGAATCCTGGTACCCCAGCCATTACTTTTATGCTCACCTCCCCTATAGCGCAAAACAACTTTTGACACCTTTAATTTGCCATGCGATAATTCTTGTCATATCACATGGCTTTATTTTCTTAAGCGCATATTCACCTTACTCCTAAGCGGGATCTCCATTATGGAACTCAATGAAAAACCAAAATCGACCTTGATTAACCGTACCATGATCAAATTTTTGACTGTGATTATGGGTGTGTTGATTTTTTGGGTTCTTGGGTTTTTGGTGAAGGACATTAAAACAATCGACGGGCCGGATTACAGCGCATTTAAAGCAATCTATGAGGATAAAACCCTCTCTGCCAAAAATGCCGAGCTGGAGAGAAATATTCAGGCCTTGCAGCATGAAATCACGACCTATAAAGACACCCAGAGCCGGACGGAAAAAAATACTAAAAACCTTCAAAATACGATTAATCAGCTCCTAGAGATACAAAAACTCGACCTGCAAAAACAAACACACACCCCCAATCGGGAGCAAACGGATTTTTATAGTACGCTGAATGGTTTTCTTGAAAATCAAGCCAGTTTTCAAGAGCTGGGCGCAAAGATCGCAGCGGCGATTACTGAAAAAGAGCGTCTTGAAGCCGAAAAAAAACAAATCACCCGTCAAATATCCGAACAAATGGAACCGGCGCGCACCGCCCATGATAACGCGCTCCGCGCCCATAATCTGAAACTGGCTTTTTACCAGCTACTTCTTTTGATTCCCTTACTTGTCATTTCCGCCCTATTAATGCTTAAAAAACGCGACAGCATCTATTTCCCGTTTTTCATGGCAACGGCGGGCGCGGTTTTGGTCAAGGTGGGACTGGTTGCCCATGAATATTTCCCCACTGAGTATTTTAAATATATTTTAATCGGCGTTCTTCTCGTGGTGGTTGGCAAAATCCTACATTATTTCATCAACACAGCCTCTGCGCCCAAGCTGGAAACTTTGTTAAAACAATATAAAGAGGCATATAGCCATTTTCTCTGTCCGGTTTGTGAGCACCCCATTTGCATGGGCCCGCGGCGGTTCTTACATTGGACCAGACGCTCGGTGAGCAATATTAAGCCCGCTGTAACGGCGAACGACGATTATACCCCCTATACCTGCCCGGCTTGCGGTACGGGATTATTTGAATCCTGCCCCTCTTGTGATCAAACCAGACATAGTTTGCTCCCCCATTGCGAGCATTGCGGCGATGAGAAACCTATTTCTGTCACAATGGATCAATCACCGCAAAGCAAAGCATAATTTGCCCTCTTATTCGCTATAGACGATTTCATTCTTTTCGCAATCAACCGGAAAGGAAATATGTTCATGGACACATTTCCATACGCCATCGATTTTGCGAAAACATACTGTCCCGCGCAGCCATGCCTGTTTCATTTCCTCTGGCATGGGTACGTTCAAACCCTCAATTTGGCTTTTAAAATGCACGACTGCCATATCATCACTGGCATGAATGACCAAATCCTTATATTTGGCCTGCGGATCATCAAAATAGGGGAAACATTGCGCCCATAATTCTTTTGCCCCTGCTACGCTATAAACCGTATCTTTCACATCGAACATACAATATTGATCGGCGTAGTTTTCATGCATCGCTTCGATATCTTTCCGGCGCAGCGCCTCGGTCCATTTATCCATGGCTGCGCGTATTTCCGTAACCGATTGTTCATTATTTTTCATGATCTTTGATCCTTATTTAGGTTTAAATTAATTGTGTCCAAAGCTTGGCAAATATACTACGCCTCCGCCATTTCCTGTACGGCTCTGTAATCGGTTTTACCCGTCCCCAAAACCGGCAATTTATCAATCACGATAATCTTTTTCGGCACCGATAACTCGCTAATCCCACGCTCGGAGGCATAGGCAGAAAGATCTTCTTTTTTCGCGGCCTTATGCGTCGTCAGCATGATAAGCTGCTCCCCCTTTTTCGGATCGGGGATGGCAACAACCGCTTGTTCCGCTTCGGGATAAACTTGATCCACCATCGCCTCCACACTACTCAGGGAGACCATCTCACCGGCGATTTTGGCAAAGCGTTTGGCACGTCCCAAAATTTTCACAAAACCCGCCTCGTCAATATCCACAATATCCCCGGTATCATGCCAACCATCTTGCGGCGGTTGTAATTCTCCCGGCTTATCATGTTTGAAATAACCGCGCATCACATTATCACCGCGCACATACAGGCGGCCGCCCTCCTCTACACCTGGCACATCTTCCAATCGATATTCTAAACCGGATAAAATACGTCCGACTGTCCCCGCCTTTTGATGCATCGGTGAATTAACCGCAATCACGGGCGCTGTCTCGGTTGCGCCGTACCCTTCCAGAATACGTACACCGAATTTATCCATATAGGTTTGGCGCGTTTCCGCCTTCACCTTTTCCGCACCTGCAAAAATATAGCGCATACGGTAAAAATCATAGGGGTTGGCCATCCGCGCATAGCCCGATAAAAACGTATCGGTTCCGAACATGATCGTCGCATTGGAGGCATACACCAATTCCGGCACAATCCGATAATGTAGGGGTGAGGGATAAAGAAACGTCTTAATCCCCGATAAAACAGGCAGCAACGTCCCCCCCGTCAACCCAAAGGAATGGAACATCGGCAAACAGTTAAACACCACATCCTGCCGGTTAAAATCAACGCGTGATGATAATTGCACCACATTGGTCATGATGTTCTTATGACTCAAAACCACCGCCTTTGGCGCACCTTCGGAGCCGGAGGTAAATAAAATCACCGCCGCATCATCCGGTCTGACCTTAAATTTGCGATGAACATGGGTGGGCGATGCCAATAATGCGTACGCCTTACCTGCCAGCCCGATCTCTTTGCGGATATCTTCCAAATAAACAATTTTAACCTTATCCGCCAATGCGGCAATTAAATCATCCAACCGCCCCAAACGGATAAAGCGTTTGGAGGTAATGACCGTTTTAACCTTTGCTGTCTCACATGCCGACATCACCGCCATTGATCCTGCGGAAAAATTTAACATGGCGGGCACGCGCGCCGATGCCTGCAAAGCAAAAAACGTCACCACCGCGCCCACGGAATTCGGCAATAACACGCCCACCGCTTCGCCTTGCGCGCTAAAGGCTTCAAACTTTTTCCCTAAAACTAAGGATCCTTGCATTAATTTTTTGAATTTTAACGGCTTGAATTCGGCGTCTTCGGCGATAATCGCATCCCCGCCATTTACATGCCCCGCCTTGATCAACGCCTCATACAATGTCTGCTCACGATCGGTGGTCAGGAACATCATCTCTTCCATTAAATCATAAAGCTGCCTCGCCGCGGCGGCGCGGCGGGCGCGGCCATTTAACTCATCATCAATTTTGAATTTGCGCGGCGGCAAAATGGTAATGGTAATTTTCGGGAAATTAATAAGCGGCACCTTGCCCTTAAGCCGTGCAAAAGGCGTATGCTGTACGCCGTCCAAACGTACAGGTACAATCATCGCATCCGCCTTATCCGCAATCATCCCCGGCCCTTCATAAACCTTCATCAATGCGCCGGTTTCTGTCAAACGCCCTTCAGGGAAAATCACGCAATGCTTATCTTTTTCAACTTCTTTAATCAGGGATTTAATCGAAAACGGATTCGTCGGATCAATCGGGAAAAAATCCACCAAGCGCAAAAACGGCTTCACCAAAGGCCAGTTCGCCACAAAGCTATTAACGGCAAACATGGGGCGACCGGGTAAAAACGCGGCGAGTAACGGCGGATCAAGCAACGCGACATGATTACAAATAATCACCGCTCTCGGCCCCGCCTTCTCATAATTTTCTAACCCTTTAACTTCCACCTGATATAAAAATTTGAAGACACCTTGCAATACGCTTTTGGCAAAATAGTCAGGCACCAAACGGCACACGTACAATGCCGCGCCCAAATTCATCAATGCGAATGTTAAAAACAGATCATGAATGTCCCATCCCATCGTAATCAATAACGCGCACAGCCCCATGGCAAAGACAATAAACAGCGAATCTATAATCGCACTGCCCGCAATCACGCGGGCGCGCCCTTTGGGGTCGGTATAATGTTGAATAATCGCATTAAGTGGCACCACGTACAGCCCGCCGCAAATGGCAATCATCAAGATATCAAACATAATCCGCCAATTGGATAACACGCCCAAAAATTCAGACAGGCTCAGTAATTCCCCACTTGCCAGAACGGACGGTGAGGCAAAAAATAAATCAATGGAGAATAAACTCATCGCCAAAAGGGCAAGCGGCACGTACACCGCCTCCACGCGCCCTTTCAATAAACGATTATTCAATAATCCGCCAATCGCGATCCCCACCGAAAAAATGGTTAGAAAAAACGCGAGAACGGTCTCATCCGCACCCAGCGCTTCTTTGGTATAGCTGGGGAATTGCGCCATAAACATTGAACCCATCAAATAAAACCAGGAAGCGCCCAACACAGATCGCGTCACCATTGGACGTTGTTTGAAAACATTTTTAACAATCGCCACGGTTTCCACAATCGGATTAAAATCCACCTTTAATTCCGGCGCGCGGGCGGGTGTTGCGGGGATAAAACGGCTGGATAAATATCCGATTATGGCGCTGAACAACATAATAATGCCCACAATCGTCATGCCGTACGTCATGGTAATCAGTAATGTTCCCGAAATTGTCCCGATCAAAATTGCCAAAAACGTACCGGTGTTAATCAGGGCATTTCCCCCGATTAACTCTTTTTCTTCCAAATGATCGGGTAAAATTGAATATTTGCTCGGCCCGAAAAACGCCGATTGCGTCCCCAATGCGAACAGCACAATAAATGATAATATCGCCGATCCTGAAAAAATTGCGGCAATCCCGCCAAGCGCTATGCCGATCTCCGCCAGTTTTATCACGCGAATAATGCGGTCTTTCGGATATTTATCCGCCAATTGTCCGGCGGTTGCCGAAAAAATCATATAGGGGAATATAAATACCGCCGCCGCCATTGTGACCCATATTTTCGGGTCCCCCTCGACTTGCAACGTAACCCCATATAGCAACAGCGCCACCAGCGCATTCTTAAACAGATTATCATGAAACGCCCCCAGAAACTGCGTGATAAATAACGGCAAAAACCGCTTCGTCCCAAGTAATTCAAACTGGTTATTTTGTGTCATGATTATGCTTTTCTATTGTTTCTAGGGTCTTTTCCAAACAGGCGGAGACCTTTTCTTCCATCTCAAGCGCCAACCTCTCTTCCAGGAAAAGAAAATATTTCATACCTTTTTCTTGATCCGACATTGTCGTATCTTTCAGAATATCCGCTTTCTCATCATACTCTTTACAACCGCTGAATTCTCTTTGCAGGTGAAAACATAGAACGGTCGCCAGCGGATCGTCCATGACATCATTATCATTAATTTTTTTGATGGGATAATATTTGCTATGGTCGAGCATCCCTTCAATCTCACCATATAATTTTGCCGCGCGTATATCGATGATGGCATGCGCCAACTCGTGAAAAACAGTGCGGAGCATATCTTCAAAGCTATTTTTCTGAATTCCCTCTTCATCCCATAAAACAATGCATTCAAGTCCGGAAGACTTACTGACATAAAACGCATAGACATGATCTTGATTGGATATCTCATCCATCGTGTAATCGCGCTCGAATTCCTCCCATTGCGATCTGCGCATAACCCGCGGCGGCTCTATCTGATAGAAAGGGGAAACATGATGAACCAGATCCAGAGATAAATTTATAATCCTTTGCATACCGCACGTCCCCCAGTTCTGGGCGCAATATAACAAATCCTTCGCAATCTCGGACTCGGGCGCGGCCGCAATTTCCGCAAACGCCTCCTCCAGATGGGAAAAACTCGCAACCCATTCCTTGTAAGCCTTCACACGCAAGGCATTCACAAAAAAATTTTCGGCGTCTATCTCAACACCCTGCTCATCATCTTCCTCGGTTTCACTCATTCCTGAAAAACCCCTTCTTTTAAAAAATGTAAAACTTGTTTCTGTACGCTTGGTGTCCATGCCATCATGCTATGGCTGACGGGCATCACTTTATGTGCTCTCATTCCCTCAACGCGCGTACTTTCCACGCTGACGACGCCGTCATGGGTTTGCTCAATAAAAAAACGTCCGATATTGATCCGATGATCCGGCGCGCCCGCAATTACCCCCAGTTCATACCACGGTGAAATTTTCGAGGCTTTGCGCGATTGTGTGGTTAATTGCTGTCCCGCGGGGCCAAAAAACAACTTATATAAAGGATTATCTTTTAACGCATCCGCGACTTCGCTGCCGCTATTTGGCGTCCCTAACATGACCACGCGTCCCATTTTTTCCAACGGGATTTGATCTTTATAATCCTGCAAATATTGCGCGGTGACTAAGCCGCCCATCGAATGCACCACAAAATGCACTTCGGATGCATTCTCCCATATTTTTGCCTTGGCTAATTTAGTTGCCAACCATTTCGAAAGGTTACTAATATCCTTAAGCAAAGAAGGGTATGTTATATTGCGTGTCTTATAACCTTGCTTGTGCAAAAATGCCTCGATTGCCATCATGTTCAACCCGACATGACCGATCCCGTGTAATAACACCACTATTGCGCCGCCTGATTTTTTCATATCTTTGAATGGTTATTTCTATTCTTCTTTTTGTTTTATCCTAAAATGCCATTAAAAACCATATTCTATTCCGCCTCTTGCCGCGCGGGGCGTTTCGGTTTATGGCTATGGGATGCAAGATTTCCTTCTGACATATTATTTTTACATCCAGTCATGTCACGTGATTGCCGCCATCTCTTGGATGGCTGGTTTGCTGTATTTGCCGCGTCTGTACGTGTATCACGTTGATGCCAGAGCCGGCTCCAATACCAGTGAAACATTCAAAGTCATGGAATCAAAATTACTACGTTTGATTATGAACCCCGCCATGATTGCCACATGGTTTTTCGGGCTTTTGATGATCGCTGCTAACCCCGAATTATTTCAAAGCGGCTGGATGCATGTGAAATTCACCTGCGTGATTCTTATGAGCATCATGCATATGATTTTTGCAAAATGGCGCAAAAACTTTGCCGCCGATCAAAATGGCTATTCCTCCAGGTTCTATCGCATCTGCAATGAAATCCCCGCCGTTTTGATGGTGATTATCATCATTATGGCGATTGCCAAACCATTTTAACCGCGGTAGGCAGGCATAATCCGCCCCCTTACTTTTTCTTTTTATCATCTGCGGAACTGCCGCCCATTCCCATATCCGGCATGCCCATTCCCATTTGTCCCCAAAATGATTTTTGCAGCTCGCTCCAACTGCTGACCATCATCGGCATCCATGTTTTACTGAATGTTTCGGGATCAAGCTCGCGGATGGTTTCCCCCATGCGGTCTTCCATTTCCTTCATAAAACGATCTTGCATCGGTTTTACATCGGGCAGCCCCACAAACTGACGGGCTTCTTCAGGGGTGGCTTCAACATTCACGGTAAATTTCATAATATTTTTCTTTCCTTGCTATGTTGTCATACTGAACAAACAAAAACTTTGTGTCTACGCAAAATTGATTTAAACTCTATTTCAATGAGTGATACTCCTACCCAGTCAGATTCTCGAAATTTTCAACGTAACTTTGTTGACCGCTCTGAAATTGCCTTACAAAAAATTCGTGATGTCGTCACCGGCAATACATTTCACCCCCTACAGGATGTTGAACTTGTCTCCTACGAGGAAGTATTCATTGAGTTTCAGGCACATAGCAACCTTATCCTGCATACAGAGCGCGCCGAGCGTGTTATCCCAAATAAGCCGCCGGGTCTGAAAAAAATTAATAATAAAAACGAGCTTGATACCCTATCCGCAAAGGATATTGAGAACATCACAGAGTCCGAGGCAACCCTAACCGCCCTAAAAACAGATTTATTAAAACGCGAAGATAAGGGCTATTTTTGGGATAAACAGCGCGTGCCTCTTCAGGCCGATCCGTTATTGTTTTTGCGCGAAGAGCCATGTCTGGAATGCCGCGGCGCCAAACAAATCGAATGCCGCGATTGTAAGGGGCGGGGGCATGCCAAATGCCCGAATTGTAAAGCGCAAGGTCAACCTAACTGCCTGCAATGTAAAGGACGCGGCGAAATTCAATGTTTAAAATGTAAAACCAAGGGTCGCAAAGACTGTCATAATTGTCGGGCAAACGGCAAAATTAATCATGTCACGCAAATCAAATTATTCGCGGACACCCAATTTTCCTATGACCGCCGTGATATCCCCGACGTTGCCGTTACCATTTTAGACCGCTTGCGCGATAAATTATTCACCAAGGATCATGCGACATTCAAAATATCGGATGATATCGCCGCGAAGAAAAAAGATCACGATGCCGCCATGATGACCTTGACATATGATGTAAAGCTGCCTCTTGGGGACGCCATTTTCCGCGTCGGGGATGAGGATGTGCCCGCCTTACTATTTGGTTATAAAACCGCCTTATTGGACGTGCCGCCATTTTTGGAACGCTACATGCTTGCCCCCTTCAATTTAATCCGCCAAGCCGCGCAGGGGCAGGGCAATGTGATGGAAAAAGTTCGCACCGCCGCGCATCAAACCCGCCTCACCAATCAAGCCATTATCGGCGTGGCCACAAAAGGTGTTAATGTCACAGAGCGCGAGTTAAAACATGAATATAGCATTGCGCTAGAGCCTGGATTTATTCATAACCTTGTGCGGACAACACGCGCCGCGCTTAATAAATTAACCATGAAACCGCAAATTATTGGCCTGACGATCGGTTTAATACCTGCGCTTATTTTAACTTTACTTTATATTTTTGTCTTTAATAGCGGCGGCATCAATACCGCCCAGCCAGTGCGCCTGTTACTGGATATGGTTTTCCTTCTGATATGTGCCTTCCTGCCTTATATTTGTGCACAAATTATGACCCGCCAAACATTGATTTACACGCTGGGAACTCATATGAAACCGCATATCAAATTGCCAAAACTTGGTATGCGCGGCCTATGGGGACCTGTAATAATCCTAACCATCTTCATTTTGCTTTCCGCCAGCGCTTATCGCGCGAATCCGCTAGCCGCGCCTGAAATTTATGCCTTATTCCGCGGTCTTATTCCTTAATGATATGCTGTTTCTCCCATAAAAAGACCCCTGTGAAATCGAGACTTCACAGGGGTTATTTGGACGACAAGGGACATTTGGAGAGAGATCTAATGCTAAACAGGAGATCCCCGGACTTAATAAAAATACGTTAGCCTTTCAGAGCCTGTTCTTTCACACAGGTTCGATAATTTTTAATGTCCTGAACTTTTTGGGCATGCATATCATCCTTAAGAGGATTAGAGGCATAGCGCGCGCCGAATAAAATTCCGACGGCCATGGCCTGACTTGTGCTGCGTGTACCCTCTAAGTTCGGATCATCAAGTGAAATTTTGGGAACGGAAATGTCTGAAACACCATCCAGATGCATCTCACATTCGGTGCGAATATCGAACGCTTTAACATCGCGAACGATCTGATCGTGTGAGGCAATATGCCCGTAAGATGCGGAACCAGCGCTCATAACCAATACGCCCATGAATATAAGTGCAATACTAATTTGGTTGATATGTTTCATTTTCTTTTCCCCGCTATGAGATTAATCTCATCAAGCTATAAGTTGAGTTTAACGCGAAATATTTAATTATGACAACTACTATCGTTTCGAAATTGGCCGATCTTTTTTAAGAATTTAGTTCAAATTTTATCTATCTTAGTTATAAATGGTTTAAAGACACATTAAGAAAAACGATATGAAAAATCATTTCCTCAATATAGCCGATTTTACTCCCCATCAATTGACCACTTTTTTGGACCGCGCCCAACATTGGACAGATGCTTTGAACAATAATGCACCGGGGGCAGGGGATCTTCTAAAGGACAAAGTCATCCTGACCTTGTTCTTTGAAAATTCAACCCGTACGCGTACATCATTTGAAATTGCCGCCCACCGTTTTGGCGCGCGCGTGGTGAATTGGGACGTTAAATCCAGCTCGATGAGCAAAGATGAAAGCTTTCTGGATACCATTCAAACCCTTGGCGCGATGAAACCGGATGCTGTCATTATTCGCTCATCTGAATATAATGCGCCGTATTTTGTCTCCACCAAATTGGATTGCCCTGTAATTAATGCGGGCGATTCCCACCGCGCGCATCCGACACAGGCGCTGCTGGACGCGCTGACGATACGTCAAAATAAAGGACATATAGAAGGGTTAAATATTGCGATTTGCGGTGATGTGGCGCATTCACGCGTTGCCGGATCCAATTTCCAAATGCTCTCAAAGCTTGGCGCAAATATACGGATTATCGCCCCTGAATTCCTCATGCCTGAGAAAATGCCCGCCCCGAATATCCAGACATTCACCGATATGGATAAAGGGTTACAGGATTGCGACGTTATTATGATGCTCCGCATTCAAAAGGAGCGAATGGATACCTCGCAAATTCCGGATGATGCGACTTATTTTAAAGATTACGGTCTGACCCGTTCCCGCTTGGCGCTCGCCAAAGATAATGTTGTGGTCATGCATCCGGGGCCGATGAATCGCGGCGTTGAAATCGCCGAAGACATTCCCGATGACCCTAAGGTCAGCCTGATCTTAAAACAGGTTGAAAACGGTGTTCCGGCGCGTATGGCCGTTTTGGAATGGGCGCTATCCTACCAAACACAGCGCGCTGCGGCATAATCTAAACCTTGACATCACCGCCAATCCGACCTTAATTACTTTTATGGAAGTTATCACCTATAGTGCGCTCGGCTATCTCATTGGCTCAATTCCTTTTGGATTAATTATCACAAAACTTGCCGGACTTGGCGATGTCCGTAAGATCGGCTCCGGCAGTATTGGCGCGACCAATGTACTACGCACCGGCAGTAAAAAATTAGCGGCGCTGACATTGCTTCTTGATGCCCTTAAGGGCGCGCTTATTCCGTCTTGTATAATCATCATGGGGGGCGGATATAATCTCGCTCTCATCGCTGGACTTGCCGCAATGATCGGGCATTGTTATCCGATATGGTTAAAATTTAAAGGCGGGAAGGGGGTTGCCACCGCCTTTGGGGTTCTGCTCGCCGTAATTCCCCTTACCGGGATAATCGCGGCAATCATTTGGCTCTTAAGCGCGATCATGACACGCATCTCATCTTTATCTGCCCTGATCGCCTGCGGATTAAGTCCGCTAATCACACTTTATTTTTATGGCACCATGCCCGCCATCTTTTGCTTGCTCCTTGCGCTTTTAATCATCTGGCGGCACCATGCCAATATCAAACGCCTGATCAATGGCACTGAACCAAAGATCGGCAATAAGAAATGACCATGCCCTTATTTCATGATCCCGCCCATAACACGCCCTTCACCGATGCCGAAAAACTCAGTTGGCTGCGTTTAATTCGCACCGAAGGCATTGGGCCAATGACCTTCTACCGCCTGCTGGAACGTTTTGGCTCGGCAGAGGACGCCATTCACAATTTCCCAAGCCTGTCTAAAAACAGTAAGAAAAAACAGGCCGCCCTTTGCACCCCCGCCCAGGCAAGCAAAGAAATTGATGCCTTACATGATTTTGGCGCCGATATGATTTGCGCCGCCGAGGATAGCTACCCGCTTGCGCTGACCGCCATAGAAGACGCGCCGCCTGTTCTTACCGTCAAAGGTGATACTTCCCATCTCCACCGTCAAAGCATCGGCATCGTCGGGGCGCGTAATGCCTCCTTGAACGGACGCAAATTCACTGATTATCTGGCGCGGGATTTGGGGCAAGCCGATCAAATCATTACATCCGGGCTGGCACGCGGCATTGATACCGCCGCCCATCATGGCGCGCTTGCCACCGGCACCATCGCCGTGGTTGCGGGCGGATTGGATGTGGTCTATCCCCCTGAAAATCAGGCGCTTTATGATCAAATTTGTCAAAGTGGCTGCGTCGTGGCGGAATCGCCCTTTGGACAAAAACCCTTTGCGCAAAGCTTTCCGAAACGTAACCGCATTATTTCCGGCCTCTCTGCGGGGGTGATCGTCGTCGAAGCCTCCCTGCGATCCGGTTCTCTAATTACGGCGCGCACCGCGGCGGAGCAGGGACGCGACGTCTTTGCCGTTCCCGGCTTTCCCATGGATCCCCGCGCCGCCGGACCAAACAAACTGATTTCGGACGGTGCAATTTTGGTTCAAACCGCTGATGATGTGCTGAACGCGCTATCCACCTTCACACGCTCCGCGCCAAAATCATTCAATGAAGCGCCCCAAGCCCGCTATCAGACGACCTATGAAGACGATGAAAATATTATCACCGATGCCAAAGCCATCATCCTTGCGAAACTCTCCCACACACCGATACAACAAGACATGCTTATGCGCGATTGCGACATTTCCCCCGCCGCCTTTTCCAGCGCCCTGCTGGAACTCGAAATCAACGGCGACATCCAAAGATCAGCAGGCGGTAAAATAAGTGTTCTGAATTAAATTCTATAAAAAACACCCTTTTAATCATCGCTCAAATTTTTTAAAAAACTTGACAGCGCTTGTAAAAACAGGCACTTGCCATAGGAAGCAAAAGAGAAATATTCATGGCCCAATCAAACCTCGTTATTGTTGAATCCCCCGCAAAAGCCAAAACCATCGAGAAATATCTCGGCGGCGATTATAAGGTTCTTGCCAGTTTCGGGCATATTCGCGATCTGCCGCCAAAGGATGGATCGGTCAAGCCCGATGAGGATTTCGCCATGAGCTGGCAACTGGGTGATCGCGCCGGAAAACACGTCACTGAAATCAAAAAAGCCTTAAAAGGCGCCAATACATTATGGCTTGCCACTGACCCCGATAGAGAGGGAGAGGCCATTTCATGGCACGTACAAGAATTTTTGAATGAGAATAATCTACTTAAAGGTAAAGACGTCAAGCGCGTGACCTTTAACGAGATCACCAAAAACGCTGTCCGCAAAGCTTTTGATAATGCGCGTAGCCTTGATATCCCCCTAATTGATGCTTATCTTGCCCGCCGCGCGCTGGATTATCTGGTTGGCTTTACGCTCTCCCCCGTACTATGGCGCAAATTGCCCGGTTCAAAATCGGCGGGACGTGTACAATCGGTGGCGCTACGCTTAATTTGTGAGCGCGAATCTGAAATCGAAGCCTTTAAAGCCGATGAATATTGGTCAATCGGCGCAACCTTACATACACCGGACGGCGCGCCCTATGAAGCCCGCCTGACACATCTATCGGGCAATAAACTCGCCAAGCTGGATATCCAGAATGAACAACAGGCAAAAGCCGCAGAGGAACGCATTCGCGGTAAAAAGCTTGCTATCCAGAAAGTGGAGAAAAAGCAAACACGCCGTAACCCGTCACCGCCCTTTATTACATCCACCATGCAGCAGGAAGCCGCGCGAAAACTTTATTTCGGCGCGCAAAAAACCATGCGCTGCGCGCAAAAACTCTATGAAGGCGTTACCATTAAAGGCGAGCAAACTGGTTTGATTACGTACATGAGAACCGACGGCACCACCCTGTCCGAAGATGCCGTGCAACAGGCACGCAATGTCATCAAAGATACGTACGGCAAGGAATTTGTTCCCGCCGAACCCCGTCTATTCAAATCAAAAGCCAAAAATGCTCAGGAAGCGCACGAGGCGATTCGCCCCACCGATTTGTCCCGCACCCCCGCCGAAGTGGCAAAAGTTGTGGATGAAGATATGGCAAAGCTATATCGCCTGATCTGGGCACGTACGATGGCATCGCAAATGGAACAGGCGATTTTGGATCAGGTCATTGTCGATATTTCCGATGGCACGGATGATGTCGTCTTACGCGCCAATGGCAGCGTTGTAAAATTCGAAGGCTTCCTGAAAGTGTATGAAGAAAGCGATGACGAGGATAAACCATCATCCGCCAATGATCGCGACCGTATCTTGCCGCCAATGAAGGAAGCGGATAAGGCCAAGTTAATTGACGTCCTACCCGAACAACACTTCACCCAGCCTCCGCCGCGCTATACCGAGGCATCTTTGGTGAAAAAAATGGAAGAGCTCGGCATTGGCCGCCCCTCCACCTATGCCTCGATTATTCAGGTGCTACAGGATCGCTCCTATGTGACTGTAGAGCAAAGACGCTTCACCCCCGAAGATCGCGGCCGCGTTGTCACCGCCTTTTTAATGAAATATTTCGGGCGCTATGTTGATTATGATTTTACCGCCAATCTGGAGGAGGAGCTGGACGCCATCGCGGCTGGCCATACCCAATGGAAAGAGGCGTTACGCTTATTCTGGAAGGATTTTTCCGCCGCCATTGGCGATACCAAGGATCTCACCATTACCGAAGTGCTCGATCACATTGATGCCGAGCTCGGCCCGCACTTTTTCCCCGAAGAAAAAGACCGCGTTTGTCAGGCGTGCGGAACGGGGCGACTTTCCCTGAAACTTGGTAAATTTGGTGCATTTATCGGGTGTTCCAATTATCCTGATTGTAAATTTACGCGGCCTCTGGCTGTGAATGACGATGAATCAGCCGAGGAACAACGCGCCGCCGCGTCTTTTGCCAATGAACCGAAAATCCTTGGTAATGACCCCGAAACAGGACGTACAGTTTCCGTACGCCTTGGGCCGTACGGGCCATACGTACAGATCGATCCGCCGCCGGAAAATCTGGAGGAGCAAAAAGAATATGAAGATAAATTAAAAATTTGGGAAGAAAAGAAAAAAGAAGCCAAAGCCGCCGGAAAGCGTGCGCCCGCCAAACCCAAAAAGCCGAAAAAACCAACACCTAAGCGTCAAGGCATCCCAAAGGGCGCCAATGCCGAAGAATTCACTTTCGAGCAAGCAATGAAACTATTGCAATTCCCGCGCGATATCGGCGAGCATCCCGAAACCGGCAAAATGATTCAAGCCGGCATCGGTCGATTTGGTCCTTATCTGAAACATGATAATGTCTTTACATCTTTAAAAAATGACGATCCGGGTGAAATCGGTTTAAACCGCGCCGTTGTTGTCATCGCGGAAGTGGCCGAACGCAAGAAAAACGCCCCCCCGCGCAAAGGCGGCTTCAAGAAAAAAGCCCCCGCAAAGAAGAAAAAACCGGCGGCGAAGAAATAATAACATTATCGCACGCATAGACCTTTGCGTAGTTTATGTTTAAATTACTGCATGTTTCTTACGCGCCACCATCCCGAAATCGATTCCACCAATCTGGAGGCGGTGCGTTTAATTCAAAAGGATAAAATTCACGCCCCCACGCTGATATATGCCGATTGTCAAACGAGCGGGCAGGGGAGTCGTGGGCGTAAATGGAGCTCTGACAAGAGCGGTAATCTTCTTGCGACATATATTTTTCCGCTGGATAGCGATTGGCCGCCCCTGACTTATCTTGCGCATTACGCCATTGCGCATGCCGCTTATCACGCATTACACTCTGCGCTTCCGGCGCACACTTCTGTTCAATTAAAATGGCCCAATGATTTGTTGGTGGATGGGCATAAAATTTGCGGTATGTTGCACGAAATTCACACCTATCACGGTCACACTTATTTTATTAGCGGTATTGGCGTGAATATTGACTGGCATCCGCCGCAAACCGACGGCGCGTTCCCGCCAACATCACTTAACGATCATCTTGCATGCCCCATCACGCGGGATACTTTTCTGCAAAGTTTAAGCGAGGCTATCACGCATGAACTGCAACTCTGGAAAACAAAACCTTTTAAAGATTACATCCAACCTTACCTGCCAAAATACTATCATTGGCAGGAACAAATCAGCATTTCCCCCCTGCGGGATCGCACCGCGCAAATCACAGGTATATTTGAAAATATCGCCGAGGACGGCTCTCTTTGTTTAAATATAAAGGGAAAAGTGCAAAAAATATCAACGGGTGATATTTTTCCAACCCTGATTATGAACGAAAATAGTGCGTCTGCATGATATAATCTTTACGTGGGCCAGCTACCGTATGCTTGATCCGTATGTCCGATGGCGTACAGATTTGAAAAGCGCTCTCATAGCGATCTTGTCCGCACAGATGGATAGAGGTCGTGTCAGGCTGTTTCAGATTAAACGTTTGAAATAAAACGCTTTTTTTGCCGCCGGCATCACGGTAAAATGACAGAATATGCCCCTGCCTTTCAATATGATAATTCTGCACGCCCTCAATCATCCCTTGCCCTTTAAGCGGGGTCTGTACGCACTCTTGCCAGATAAACGTACGCGGCGATGTACGGCGCAGGTGCATAACACCAAATATCGGCGCATCCTGATTGATCACCCGCTCCAGTTTCCAGTCTTTGCGAAATCCCATATTCTGTGTATAAAGCATTAAACTGAGAAATCAAAGATGACAGAGACAGAGATTGACACTATTTACGCCCTTGCCACCCCTGCCGGACGCTCCGGCGTGGCGGTTTTGCGCGTATCGGGGCCGCAGGCATTAAAGGGGCTTTCTTTATTCTCACCAGAAATTGACATAAAATCTATCATCCCCAGATCTGCTATCCTGACTCATTTATACGCGCCCAATGCGGGACAATCGGTTTCACGTGAAACATCACCGCCTAAAATGATTGATAAGGCATTGGTTTTATACTTCAAAGCCCCGCACAGCTTTACCGGCGAAGATGTGGTTGAATATCATCTGCATGGATCACCCGCCGTCATTGCGGAAATGAGCCATCATCTCTCTCGATTTGCCCATCATCGCCCGGCTGAACGGGGCGAATTTACGCGCCGCGGCTTTGAAAACGGGCGCATGGATTTAACAGAAGCCGAAGCCATCGCCGATCTAATCGACGCCGAAACCACCGCCCAGAAAGATCAGGCGCTCTCGCAAATGTCGGGTACTTTGAAAAACCTATATGAGGGCTGGGCGCAGGATTTAACAAAATCACTTGCTTTTTTAGAGGCCGATATTGATTTCCCGGATGAGGATCTGCCCGATGGCGTCGCATCACAAGTGCGCCCGAAATTGGCGCGCATCGCACAGGATATCACGGAACATCTTAACGATAATCGCCGCGGAGAACGTCTTCGTAACGGGATAAAAATCACGGTTATTGGCGCGCCCAATGCGGGGAAATCGTCACTGGTTAACATGCTTGCCCAGCGTGATGTTGCCATCATTTCCGATTTTGCAGGCACAACGCGCGATGTTCTTGAGGTGCATTTAGATATTGCGGGCTTTCCGGTCATCCTCAGCGATACAGCGGGATTAAAGCCCGAATTGCTTCATTCGGACGGGCAGGGAGGTCAGGATAAGATCGAATCTGAAGGCATTAAGCGCGCCATACATGCTGCGCGCTCTGCCGATATCAAATTATTGGTATTTGATGCCCAAATACAGCCCGATGCCGCCACCTTAGACCTTGCCGATGATCACAGCCTGATGATTGCCAATAAAGCCGATTTGGGCGCGATCCATCCTGATCTTACAACCGCAATTCCACTTTCATCTAAGGAAATGCAAGGCGTTGAAACTCTCCTTGGGGCGCTTAAAGATCAGATCAACATTTTGATCGGCTCTCAATCCACCCCAACTCTGACGCGGGAACGCCACAGGCATCAATTACATATATGTTTGGATCATTTGGAACGCGCACAATCCGCCGCGCTGCCTGAATTAACCGCCGAGGACACACGCCTCGCTGTTCGTGCACTCGGACGCATCACCGGACGCGTCGACGTCGAGGACCTCCTCGACGTCATTTTCAGCGAGTTCTGCATTGGGAAATGAGACAGGATCAATATCATATTCTTCTGCTAATTCATTCCATGCCTCATACAATGTTTGCTCCGGAATAAGCTTCCTAGATTCTATCTTTGAAAGCCCGACTTTCTCCATATTTTCTAAAAATTGTTCATATATTGTCCGTCCAAAATGAAATTCAACGGGGGTTTCCGCATGCAAGCTTTCCATCATAAAACGTGCGCCCGCAATCATAATGACGCGGTTAATGCGGTAGCGGTTTTCTAAATCATCCTCAGATAATAAATTTAGGTCGTTATTATCCATGATCTTCTCTGTAAACATACCTCCGTCTCTTGAGGCAAGTTGCGCAATTAGATTACGATATCCTTTGAAATGCAGACGATCATCAGCAGTCGCAGATGGAAATAATTCATACCTGAAGTAATGAAATTGATCTTTAATGCTTGGTAACTCTATTCGTGCCTCGCTTGAGGCAGGAGCACAATCTATAGCTGCGTCATTGAAATGTTTCATAACACGCTCCCTTTCCCTTTTTATTATTTTAATATCCATATAAAGCATTCTGACAAAAAGCGAACGCAATAATTTTCTTTTGCTATGCAGCATTTGCATGCCGAAAGAGAAAACTGGAAATTCTCTGCAAAATCAGTTATATGTCATGTCGAAATGAAGTACAAATTTGACATTATTGTGATTGGCGGCGGACATGCCGGCTGTGAAGCGGCGGCGGCGGCGGCGCGTATGGGCGCAAATACCGCGCTTGTGACCCACAAAAAGGAAACAATCGGTGTCATGTCCTGTAACCCTGCGATTGGCGGCCTTGGTAAAGGGCATTTGGTGCGTGAGATTGACGCACTTGACGGCGTGATGGGGCGTGTGATTGATCAGGCGGGTATTCAATTCCGTATGCTGAATGCCTCCAAAGGCCCCGCCGTACGCGGCCCGCGCGCACAGGCAGACCGCAAGCTTTACCGCCAAGCAATGCAGGAATTACTATTTGATTACAACAACTTAACGATTATCGAAGCCGCCGCTGAAGATTTAATTGTCGAAAATGGACAATGTTGTGGTATGATCACAGCAACAGGCGACGAATTGCGCGCCCATTCTGTTATTCTCACCACAGGTACATTTTTACGCGGTCTTATTCACCGCGGCACAGAAACAACACCCGCGGGACGCGTGGGGGATCAACCCTCGATAGGGCTAGCGCAAACACTGGAAAAATTGGGCTTCCCATTGGGGCGCTTAAAAACCGGTACGCCGGCGCGCATTGATGGCCGCACAATTAATTGGAATGCATGCGAGGTGCAAACCGGCGATAACCCGCAAATTCCTTTTTCCTACATGACGGATTGCATCACAGTACCTCAAATTGATTGCCATGTGACCTATACCACGCCGGCAACGCATGATGTTATTCGCAATAACCTGCATCTCGCCCCGCTTTATTCGGGACAGATCGCCGGCACCGGCCCGCGCTACTGCCCCTCTATCGAAGACAAAGTCGTGCGTTTTGCCGATAAAGATCGTCACCAAATCTTTCTGGAGCCAGAGGGATTGGACGACCCGACAGTTTATCCGAACGGGATTTCAAATGCTTTGCCGATTTCCGTCCAAGCGGAATTCCTGAAAACCATACCGGGACTGGAGAATATCGAGGTATTTGAATGGGCTTATGCCATTGAATATGATTACTGCGATCCGCGCGATTTGAAGGCGACACTGGAAAGCAAACGCCTGCCAAATTTATATCTAGCGGGACAAATCAACGGCACAACGGGCTATGAAGAGGCCGCGGCGCAAGGTTTAATGGCGGGTATTAATGCCGCCCTTTCTGCGGGCGCGGAGACAGATGTTTCACGTGAAACATTCACTCTTGATCGCGCCGATGCCTATATTGGCGTGTTAATTGACGACCTGATCAGCCGCGGCGCGCCAGAGCCATATCGTATGTTTACCAGCCGCGCCGAATATCGCCTGAAGCTTCGCGCGGATAATGCCGATCAACGCTTAAGCGACAAAGGCATAGATGTTGGCTGTGTGGGGCATGAGCGGAAAAAAGTTTGGACAGCCAAGAAAGAACGGCTTGCCGCCGCGCAAATTTGTATTGACCAATTAAGTGCCAGCCCGAATGAGCTGCAAAAATATGGCCTAAACATTAATCAAGATGGTAAAAAGCGCAGCGTCGCCGATTTATTACGCTATACGGAGATTGATTGGAGCGACCTTATTAAAATATGGCCTATTCTTAATGATATTAGCCCTTACATCCGCGAGCAGATCTCCATAAATGCGCTTTATGCCGGATATATGACGCGCCAAGATGCGGATATTCATGCGTTTCGTAAGGATGAGAACTTACTCTTACCGCCAGCGCTCGACTATACCTTAATCGGATCTTTGTCTAACGAGGTTAGAGAGCGGCTGGAGAAAAGCCGCCCCGAAACACTTGGCGCGGCCAGCCGTATTCCCGGGGTTACGCCCGCGGCCATAATGGCTTTGCTACGTCACGTCAAAAAGAAAGCTGCCTGAATGTTTCACGTGAAACATTTTTACCTTCACCTAAAATAGTAGGAAATATGACCCCTGAACAAACCGAAAAACTTCAACATTACCTTACCATTCTAACTAAATGGCAAAATACCATTAATTTAATCGGCAAAAGCACAATTGATGAAGCGTGGGAGAGACATTTTCTCGATTCCGCACAGTTGGAGCCCCTTATTCCACAAAATGCAAAGATCATGGATATCGGCAGCGGGGCAGGGTTCCCCGGATTGGTTCTGGCGGCAATGCGCCCCGATATATCCGTCACACTTGTGGAATCAGATGGGCGTAAATGTGCCTTCCTGAGCAGTGTTTCACGTGAAACATCCACAAAAGTCAAAATTATGCCCAAGAGGATCGAAGATGTTTCACGTGAAACATCTATTGATATTATCACCGCCAGAGCACTTGCCTCAGTCGTTAAGCTACTAGATTATTGCTGGGACTTTACCCAAAACAACCCTGACATCACGCTTTTACTCATGAAGGGTGAGAAATATGAAGAAGAGATTATCGAAGCGCAAAAGCATTATCGCTTTTCGATAGAAACCATTCAAAGCGCGACACACCCGGATGCCAAAATTCTAAAAATTAAAAATGTTTCACGTGAAACATCTAAAACTGAATAAAATTCACTTCTCTTTAGTATCTTTTATATGCTAAAAAAAAGGATGAGCACACATCCCCTAAAATCACCGCGCATCTTAGCTATCGCCAATCAAAAGGGCGGCGTTGGCAAAACGACTACGGCTGTAAATCTCGCTACGGCGCTTGCGGCCTGTGACCAAAAGGTTTTATTGGTTGACCTTGACCCACAGGGAAATGCCTCCACGGGACTTGGTGTACCGCGGACAAACACGCTCAAGACCGTTTACCATATTATATTTAAAGAGCATTCCTTAGAGGATGCCGTCACCCAAAGTAAAATACCCAATTTATCCCTTCTGCCATCATCTATGCATTTGGCGGGCGCGGAAATTGAGTTGGCAGGAGAATCCAAACGTGAAACACGTCTATATGACGCGCTGCGAACAGCATATGACTATGATTACATTATTATTGATTGCCCGCCCTCACTAAGTTTGCTGACAATTAATGCTTTTGTTGCCGCTCACGGTATTATTGTACCGCTTCAGTGTGAATTTTATGCGCTGGAGGGGCTTAGCCAACTAACCAAAACCATTGAACGCGTTCAAGCGAATTTAAATAAGGATCTAATTATTCACGGCATTTTATTAACCATGTTTGATACCCGCAATAGCCTCTCCATGCAGGTTGCACGCGATGTCAGAGAGCATTTCGGTAGACGGGTTTATAAAACCATTATTCCCCGCAATGTGCGCCTATCCGAAGCGCCGTCCTATGGGCTACCTGCTATTATTTATGACACGAAATGCGCGGGATCACAGGCTTATATTCGCCTAGCATCGGAAATTATCCGCCGCGAAAAAGAAGACAACCGTAATCAAACAAATAGAAAGGCCGCCTAATGAGTGATAGTGCGTTAAACCCAAAAAGACGCGGTCTAGGTAGAGGCTTAGATGCCCTGTTTGAAAGTGAAGAAACATCCTATGATACCACGCAGGACAATTCAGCGACTGCCGCAACATCCGCCGCCAGAAAAACGGTTGGCATGGAGCAACTCTATCCGAATGCCAAGCAACCGCGTAAATTTTTCCGCAAAGAGGCCATTGAAGAACTGGCTTCTTCATTAAAAGAATATGGCATTTTGCAGCCTCTATTGGTGCGTCCGGGTGCCAATGAAAACACCTATGAGATTATCGCGGGCGAACGACGCTGGCGGGCGGCGCAAATGGCGCAATTGCATGAAATCCCCGTCATTATAAAGGATTTTGACGATTCCGAAACGTTGCAAGTCGGGTTGGTAGAAAATCTGCAAAGAGAAGATTTAAACCCCATCGAAGAGGCATTGGGATATCAAAATCTGATTGAAGAATTCGGGCATACCCAAAAAGATGTGGCCGTTATGGTTGGCAAAAGTCGCTCTCAAGTAACCAATATGTTGCGCCTATTAACCTTGCCTGAATCCGTGCAAAATATGTTAGAACAAAACCAAATTTCAACGGGACATGCACGTGCCTTAATTGGTAATCCGGATGCTGAATTGTTAGCTAAAAAAATTCAGGACGAAGATTTTAGTGTGCGCGATATAGAAGCGTTAATGTCATCACCGGCTTCTTCCGCAAAATCGGCTCCGTCTGCTAAAAAGACGAAAGATCCGGACACACGCGCTTTGGAAAAAGAAATTTCAGACACATTGGGAATGGCGGTTGATATTTCCGTCGGGAAGGGACATAAGGGCGATTTGAAAATATCCTTTAAGTCACTGGAACAACTGGACTTTTTGCTGCATAAACTTAGCCAGCATTAAGCATGATAACGCTTTAATTTCACCACAAATCTGGCGCCGATGACGGTGTCGCCGGATTCAATATTTTCCGCATAGATCTTACCATCATGCGCTTCAATAATTTGCTTGGCAATGGCGAGACCAAGACCTGAATTTTGTTTAACATCATGGCTCATTGGACGATCTGTATAAAAACGTTCGAATATCTTATTAAGCTGGCCAGCCGGAATGCCGGGCCCTTTATCTTCGATTAAAACCTTAACGCAGGCCGCATCAATTTTCATGATAATTTTGATAGGCGTATTCTCCATATGAAAAGAAAGGGCGTTGGAAATTAAATTTTGAAAAACTTGACCCAGCGAGTCGCCCTTACCCAACACAAACGCGCTTTGTTGGTCAGGAAAGATCGTTTCTATCGGGCTATTTTCTCGATTATGTTCTTCCTTTTGACGGTCTATCGGGTTATGACATAGCGTGATAAGATCATTAATTAATTGTTTTAGATCAATAACTTGATAACTATCGCGCGCCAAATCCGTATCGAGGCGAGAATGTCTGGAGATATCAGTAATCAAACGGTCAAGGCGATGCACATCTTGCTCCATAATCTTTAACAGCCCGTCGCGATCTTCCTTTTTATTTACCTTTAATGCGGTTTCAATGGCGCTCCTTATGGAGGTAATCGGGTTTTTAATTTCATGTGCCACATCCGCAGCAAAACTTTGGAATGAATCAAGACGGCTATCCAGAGCTACTGTCATCTGCCTTAAAATAATTGATAATTCCCCAATTTCATCTTTGCGGTGGCTCATATCAGGAAGATCGGTCAAGCCGCGTTTTCCGCTACGAATATCTTCGGCGGCACGCCCCAATTTTTTAAGTGGTATGGCAATAAAGCTGGACAAATATACGGATAATAAAAAAGTTAAAATAATCACGGTTATAAAGGCTTTCATGATGTCACGCCTGACCTCATCAATGGCTTCGGTGATATGATCACCTGCTGTGATAATAATAATTGCCTTAACGGGCGATGACGTACTATGAACCGGACGCGTTGCCGTCATTATAAAAGAATTTTCAAAGGTCCATGCCGATAATTCTTCCTTGCCGAACAAAGCCCCATCAACTTCCGGCAGAGTTGAAAATTGTAGCTCCGTAAGATCGGCAGGGAAAGGGGGCAGGGATGTTTGCAATGGGTTTAAATAAACAAATAGCGCCGCAAATGTATCCGTGAAATTCATCACTTGCATGCTTTGATCGCTCTTTTTATCCGCATTCCAAAAGCTACCAATGGAGGAAATCACTTCGCCATCTTCATTCAATAAAAACAGGCTGTTTCTATCCGGCCAATTAAGGGCTAGTTTTGATAGGCTATTGGGGTTTTCTTCTAATAACACACTGATTAAACGTGTTTTTTCGCTCATATTGATAAAAGCTGTTTTAATCAGATTTTGTTTATATTTATCCAGATAGAAAATACCAAATCCCATAATTAATAATGGAATAATATTCACCGCCATAATGACCAGCGTTAAACTGGATCCGCGACGTTTTTTAGCAAGGGGCAGAGGATCAGGCGGGGTCATCGCGGTATTTATATCCTACGCCATATAGAGTTTCTATCCGGTCAAATGAATCATCCATTTGTTTGAATTTTTTGCGGATGCGTTTGATATGGGAATCAATGGTGCGATCATCAACATACACATTATCGCCATAAGCGGTATCCATCAGCTGGTCACGTGTTTTTACATGACCGGGTCGCAAAACCAATGTTTTTAATAGTAAATATTCCGTCACCGTCAAATTCAGCGGGCGCCCATACCATGTACATAAATGCCGGGAATCATCCAAAACCAGCTCACCACGTTCAATCTTTACCGGCAGGGGCTCATCGGCGCCAGAGGCTTGCGCGGAAGAAATTTCCTGACGTTTAATCAGAGCGCGTATACGGGCGATTAATAATTTTTGAGAAAATGGCTTGGTGATGTAATCATCCGCACCGAGCCGAAAGCCCATCAACTCATCCACTTCGTCGTCTTTAGAGGTCAGCATGATAATCGGACCAGTATAATCCTGCGCGCGCAGCTTTTGTAATAGCTCCAGCCCGTCCATACGCGGCATTTTAACATCCAAAACCACCACATCGGTCGCTTGCTCCGCCAGCGCGGCATAGCCCGCCTCTCCGTCATGATGAACATCAACGTTAAACCCCTCGGCCTTTAATGTCATTTTCAAAGAGGCCGTGATATTATGATCATCATCGATCAGTGTGATGTGCGGTGCGTTCATAGAATTAAACATATCATATTTTGTAATGCACAAAAACTAAACAGATAATAGAAATTAATTACATAAGTTCCATAAATCTCCCTGCGCTACAACCTATTCGCAAGGATGGTAAATCAGATTTATCAATAGACCTATCGTTCCATTGTGGAGTTTGGATTTCAAATTTTTTAGCTGCTCCTACAACAAGCGTAGTAATTCTATCAGCAACATATTGGCATTGATTATCAGGAATAAAATCGGCTTTTGAAAGCTGAACAGCACGATCAACAATATCCTCCATAGTTTGATCTAATAATTCCTCGGTTCTATCTGTATTTAAGCCAATATTTTTACCAAAATTAAGCATAGCCTTTCTATTAATGCCAAGTTTTTTTCCTGCAACAGAAAGAGTTAGTCGACGAGTATTATCTTCCGAAGAAATATCGGATGTAACATCATAAGTAGGCGCAATCCGACGCGATAAAATTTCTTTACTATCCGGATCGAATTTAAAAAGCATAGAAATATTTTTCTTATGAAAATCGGTATCCTGAACAGCTACAGTTAAAATAATTCTTCTAAAATAATCTTCACGATCTTGATCTAAATCTGTAGAATATTTAGCAATCACTTTAAACAGCTTTTCATAGGATCCATTTGCTGCTTCCGTAAAATCTTCACCGCCCAAACTACAACCATCCTGCGTTAATAGCCAAGCTTCAGGCTTCTCATTATCAGAAATATCATATCGCTCAGATATTAAAGACGGATATTCTTCTTCATTAAGGTAAACTAAGGTGTTTTTAGCAGTCGAAAGACCAGCTGCCTCAGAAAGCTGCAAACAAAACCATTCATTAAAACATAAAGATTGTCTATATGCTTCTTGAGGTGGTAATTTTAAAAGATGAGTAAAAGAACCTCCCTCACTAGCTACATGAATACTATCCTTTCTAATCTCTATAGGAAGCTTAGTCTCATAACCTGAATAACGTGGCATAGCTCGTTGAGCCCAAAACCTTCTGATTTTATCAATAAACTCACCTGATGAACATGGAGTTTCACCAAAATAAATAAAATTACTAAAAGGAGAATTTGTTTTATTAGTTAATTTCTCCCCATGAAAATCTAAAGAAACATGATCATCTTGATGAAAATCACCATTGGTTATTGTAATATTTGAAAGGAAACGAGAAACGGGTCTTCTAAAACGATAAACAGGATCATTGCAAGCTGCATCATTACCGACTGCTTCGTTAAAAATTTGCTTCATCATACCTTGTGGGCGCAAATTTTCTAAAAAATTAGGCGTGCCAGATTGACTTGTGGGAAAGATAGCATCAGAAAAAGGCTCATGAAATTGAAAATTCTTAACTGAAAGAGCTTCTCCTGTTTCAAATGTCCCAACAGCTTCTCCATACCAGCGTAATGTAAGGTTTTTTGTCATAATAAAAATGGTCTCTTAATAATTTTATAGTTAATTTTTAACATAAATAAGTTAAAAAAATCAATGTTTTAATATTCTCATTAAAAATAATTATACAAACTCCCACATATGAGAATTTTGGCGGGGGTGGGGGATTTTGTGAGGGTTGTGATCATGTCCGTCAAATCATCACCGATTGAAAATTGGGTCAGGGAGGCGGCATAGGGGTTTAAAACCTGTATCACGCCGTTCATGTCCTTATTTTCCTTCATGCCGAGCAAAATATGGACGGGCTGGGTTGGGTTTGGATCATGTTGCCAGTGATCCAGAATGGCGGCGATGGTTTGTGCGCCGGCGACGTTATGGGCGGCATCGAACCATAATTCCCATCCCTGTGGCAAGAGGGCGGCATAGGCGCCGCGGGTGATCCGCTCCATTCGTCCCGGCCAATGAATATGTTGCAATCCCATAGCGCATGATGCATCAGATACAGGCAATATGGGCGCGATAATCTGTAAACATGCCAAAACCGCGCCTGCATTTTGCACTTGATGCGCGCCGATTAAATTAGGCAGCGGATAACATGCAGAGCGTACAAGCGGATGGGCAGAAATTAGCCGCATTTGATCATCCGAAGTAATCTCACTTTTGAAATCCAGATCCGCACAAAGTAACGGCGCGTTTAATGCGCTGGCTTGTTCACGAAAAACGGGCATCGCCTCAGGGGATTGGATGCCCAAAATACATGGTACGCCTGCCTTGATGATACCGGCTTTTTCCCCTGCAATTTTCGGCAAATTATCGCCCAGAAATTCCATGTGATCATACGAAACCGGGGTAATTACCGTTGCCACGGGCGCAGCAATTATATTGGTACAATCCAGACGGCCGCCCATCCCCGTTTCCAATAACACCACATCGGCAGGACAGCGCGCGAACGCCAAAAATGCCAAGGCGGTGGTAAATTCAAAAAAGGTAACAGGATTATCCCCGTTTTTAGTAAAAATCTCATCGAGAAGCGTGTTCAAATTATCATCGCTGATATTTGCGCCGCGTGCATCCATTTGTCCGCGTGATGATCCCAGATAGATACGTTCATTAAAGGTTAAAAGATGCGGGGAAGTATAGGCATGAACGCGATAGCCTTCTGCTTCCAGGATGCTGCGAAGCATGGCAATGGTGGAGCCTTTGCCGTTCGTTCCCGCAACATGAATTACGGGAGGTAAGCTAAGGTGCGGATTGCCGAGACGCTTTAGTAATTCAACGTAAAAGCTGTTATCTTCAAAGTTAACGCGTCCCGCACTTTCACGGCGCAATTGAAAAATATGCTGCAACTTTTGCTGCAGCGTCTGGTTGGGGTGGAGAACATCTTCATCATGCATGGTTAAGGCTTCCCCATCACAAAAATTGCGCCTGTCAAATAATTAAGCAATCGCTTTCAGGGCCGTTTGTTTTGGTTCCATGAGAAGAGATAAAATCCGTGCCAAGGTGTCTTTTTGCTCGGCTCTGGGAACAACCATATCGACCATACCATGTTCCAAAAGATATTCAGCGGTTTGAAATCCTTCGGGCAAATCCTCGCGTACAGTTTCTTTAATCACGCGCGGGCCAGCAAATCCGATCATTGCGCCCGGCTCGGCGATATGGATATCACCAACCATCGCAAAAGACGCAGACACACCGCCCGTGGTGGGGTCGGTTAAAATTACAATATAGGGCAACCCCTCATCCTTTACCATTTCCACCGCCACGATTGATCGTGGCATTTGCATCAGGGACATCATCCCCTCTTGCATTCTGGCGCCGCCCGATGACGGAATTGCGATAAAGGCAGCATTTTCCTTAACGGCTGTTTCGGCGGCGGTTACCAAACCCTCACCAACGGCGGCCCCCATTGACCCCCCCATAAAGAAGAAATCAAATGCGGCTATCACAACCTTTTGCCCGCCGATTTTACCGGAAGCGACAATAATCGCATCCTGACGTCCGGTTTTTGCCCGAGACTCTTTCAAGCGCGCGCTGTAATATTTTTTATCTTTGAATTTAAGCGGATCTTCGGTGACTTTAGGTACCTTAATCTCTTTATATTTACCGTCATCAAAATAGGCGGCAAGCCGGTCGAATGCCTCCCACTTCATGTGATGCCCACAATGCGAGCACACATTGTTATTTTCTTTGAATTCACTGTGAAATAACATGCCTTCACAAGATGTACATTTCACCCATAGATTATCCGGCACATCCTTTGAGGTGCCCACAATCGAATTAATCCGCGGACGGATAAAATTAGTTAACCAGTTCATGGGGTAGTTTTAGCATAAGAGGTATAAAATAAGAAAGCACAAATAATAGAACGCTCCTAAGGGTTACTTATGAGCATTAATCCTATAATGCTCCCCTTAACGCGCCAACCTTTTCATAGATACGGGGTTTGGCGCCGTGGGCATGGTCTTCGATTTCGCTGACCAAAGCCGAGCCGACAACGATGGCATCGGCGGCGTCTTTAAAAGCGGCGGCATCTTCGGGGGTTTTAATGCCAAATCCCACCGCAATCGGCAAATCGGTTTTGGTTTTAATGTGGCGGATGTGCGCGCTGACGGCTTGTGTATCCGCACTGGCGGTGCCGGTAACGCCGGTAATGGAGACATAATATAAAAAACCGGATGCATTCTCGATAACGGTAGCCAAACGGTCATCTTCGGTCACGGGGGTGACCAAACGGATCATATCAATATCCGCCGCTTTGGCATGAACGGCCAGCTCGGCATCTTCCTCGGGGGGCAGATCAACAATAATCAAGCCATCGACGCCCGCATCGCGCGCATCACGGATAAAATCTTCGCAGCCATAGCGATATACCGGATTAAAATAGCCCATCAGCACAATCGGTGTCTCGTTATTTTGGACGCGAAAGTTGCGTACCATCTCCAGAGTATTGGTCATGGTCATACCGCCCGCCAAGGCACGTTGCGTTGCCGCCTGGATCGTCGGGCCATCCGCCATGGGATCGGTGAACGGCATGCCCAGTTCAATAATATCTGCGCCCGCATCCGCCAAACCATTCAAAATATCCTGTGAGACGGCCTGATCCGGGTCACCCGCCGCGATGTAGGTAATAAGCGCGGAGCGGTTTTTGCGTTGCAGGGATTGAAAGGTTGTTTGTAGTCTGCTCATCTGTCCTTTTTACAGAGGCAGGGGCAAAAATGCACGTGAAAAGTAGAACTAATCACGTTACAGATAGATACTTATATTTTTAATTCACATAAGGAGTGACTGTCCCTAGTTAATATATTCTTTTTAGCGGACAGCGCGGGCACGCTGTGGCTGATTTTCGTTTAATTTTGTTAAAATCAGATCGACTTCGTTTAGGAATTCCGGTTTCAGGAGGTAATCCTTACAAATAAGTTTTGAAGCGCCCATGCGTAATACATTATTTTCAATTTTTGTGGTTTGCATTCCGGTAATGGCCAAAATTGGCGTTTCACCGTGAAATTTCTTGACCTCATGCACCGAGCCAGTACCGTAACCATCAGGCAAGTTCAAATCCATGATGACCAAATCATAATCATGCACTTTATAAATATCATACGCATGCTCCAAAGAACTGGCATATAATACTTCCAGAGCGGGATATTTTTCCAACAAGACTTGTTTGATCAGAAAATAGTCATAATGGCTATCTTCAATAACTAAAATTGTGAAATTAAATAACTTTCTATCAGACATATTTAGCAATCTATTGTTCTGTTATTGCTTAGATTATAGATTGCTAATGTTAAAATTTATTTAAAATTTTATATATCATAGTATGCTTAAGAATATACATAATCAAGACAATGAAATGTCTTTATATTCACGCATACAGCATTTATCAAATTGTTCCGGGCAAAGGCAATTTGCGGTATCGGGGGCAATATCAGAATGGGTAGATGAAGATAGAATCATATCCGCCAATCCCTTTATAAAGGCAGGGTGCGTACCCACCGTGGGGGCGCGGTAATACCCGTGAACACCAATCTTTTCCGCTACCTCGCGATATTCAATATCGAGCTCCACCAGAGTTTCCACATGTTCCTGTGTGAAAGCATGCGGATATATCAAAACGGGGACATTATCATGGGCGGCTTTCTCCAATGCCTGCTCGGTGGAAGGGCCAAGCCATTTTTGCCGTCCGACGCGGGACTGATAACAAATTTGCCAATCAAGGTTTTCTATATCCAAAGATTCCGCGATTTTGGCCGCTGATTGTTCGCATTGCCATTGATAGGGATCACCGTCTTTAATGATGCTTTCCGGCAAACCATGGGCAGAAAATAACAGGCGCGGCGTATGGCCATTTGCCCGCGCTTGCTCATAGACGGGTTTAATCTGATCAACCGAAGCGGTGATATATCCTTCATTTAACGGATAACAGCAAATCATGCGGCTTGGACGCGTGTAATCGGCTTCAAAGCATGCCTTTTTCCATGATTGCAAAGATGAACGCGTTGTCGTCGTGGAATATTGCGGATAAAGCGGCATAAGAATAATGTCTTCGGCGCCCCAATCACGCACATCCCGTACAATTTGCGCCGCCATCGGATGCCAGTAACGCATACAGGTAAACACCTTATAATTTTCGGGAAGCATCTCTTCCAACGCCTCTGCCTGTAAATTGGTATTATTTAAAAGCGGCGAGAAACCACCAATTTCATCATAACTGTCTTTGGCCTCACGTTTGGATCGTTTCTTTGCAATTACCCATGCAAGCAAACACCGAAACGGTACAGGCAAACGGATAATGTTTTTATCCATGAAAAAATTCATCAAAAACGGACGCACCGCATTCTTGCTATCCGGGCCGCCAAGATTAAAAAGGATAATTGCTGTTTTTTTACTCATGATATGTTTTTAGCATGAGACTGAATTAGGGGGAAGGGAGGGAGGGATAGGAAGAAGGAATTTCCGGATCGGGTCGAATATCTCCGTAAGCTAGCTCTACAACAATTGGTAAAACAACTTCAATTGCCTCATCATCGCTAGGGCAATCAAAATATAAATGCCTATATGTCATGACAAATTGCTCACCAGGAATTAATAAATCAAATATATCGCCATCAATTAAAGGAAATTTAGGATTTAATTTAACAATTAATGGATAATTATTATCCATAGATTTTACAAAAAATTCCTGAGCATCGCGATTTGTAGAAATAACCCTGAATTGCCCATTTGGCATTTCATTAAGAGCATCATATTGCATTTTATAAAAAGGTGTTTTTGACTCAGAATGTATATTTGCCATGTTATCCTAACTCTCTCTCATGATCAGTTTCAAAGCTATGTATCAAAGCACAGGGCAATGTTTGGCGATCTGCGTGATTGGCAAATTGTATATTAGTTTTTAAAAAATGATTACATAATGAAAAAGAGCATAATAAAGATGGCCCCGCCAAAACAGCATCGCTGCGCCGCCATAATTTATATTTTCCGCCCTCTATATAGCGGGAATCTTGATCAAAAACCAACACGCCTCTTTGAGAATTTTCTTCTCCATCGACTTGAAAATAAGCTTCACGATAAATTTTATCTTCCGTATATCCAAAACGAGATGTGCATTTAAATCGCCCCGTTGTGATATCCGATAATGGAATTGCGCTTACGTTAAAGGGAAAAAGTTCTGATAAATTCTTCTGCATTTAAGAATGCTCTTGCTTAAGCATAAGTGATACATGTCTTCTCTTTTCTTGTGCAACTTCTTCTTCATAGCCGCTTAGTAAGTGTGCATCTGCCGAAACATAGGGAGGAAGATCACCGTAATCATGCGCAAGGGAAAATTTTTCAGCTAAATAAATTTTAAACTCTGAATCAGGCTTGTTACTAAGCTGGTGAGACGCCATATATGTTTGATTATGTCCTTCAACACGAATTTCATAACCCCGCCATGCTAATAACTGATTATAAATTGCAGAGGGGGATTCACCATCGGGCACAGCGAATTCTACTAATTGAGATTGTTTAACGTCACCATTATTTTCATCGATTTCCCGGCTATGTGCATAGACTTTAAAGCCGCTACTACGAAAACTTAATTTAACCTCACCAAGTTCAAATACTTTTTGACTCTTCCTCATATTATTTATCCCTGTTTATATTTTTTTATTTATTAATATTATGGATATAACAAAGATTTTAAAAAATCAATATTTTTAGGATCGGTTTCCTTTATGACTCCATGACCAAGGTTAAAAATGAAAGCCCCGTCTTTTAGGTCATTGATAATTTTTTCTGCCGCCAACGCCAGATCATCGCCGCCGCAAAGCAGACGCACAGGATCAAGATTACCTTGAACCACGCAGAGCGGCTGGAGGAGGCGGGCAGCCCATTTTGTTGGCACCGATGGATCGATACCAACGCCGTCAATACCGGTTTCCTGTACGTAGGGGAGATACAGATTGCCCGCGCCGCGCGGAAAACCAATTACGGGGATATCGGGATATTGTTCCTTTAGCGTTTTGACAATTTTTTTGGTCGGATGAATTACAAATTTACGAAAGGCATCTTCATCGAGCAATCCCGCCCAGCTGTCGAATAATTGCACAACCTCTGCGCCTGCCTTAATTTGACCGAGTAAGTATGTAGTGGTGGATTCAATCAATAAATCCATCAGATCATTAAATTCCTGCGGGCGGCCATAGGCCATGATTTTAGTTTTTTCAAACGTTTTGGAACCGCCGCCTTCGATCATGTAACAGGCAACCGTCCAAGGCGCGCCGGCAAATCCAAAATGCGCCGTATGATTAAATCCCTCATGTGACAGTGCGCTGCGGACATTTGAAACCGTCTCGTAAATCGGGGATAGGGTTTGATCAAAGGTTTTAAATCCAAGTTTGGAAAAATCAAATGAGGATAATTTTGGCCCTTCCCCCGCCACAAACGAAACATTTTGCCCCAAGGCATGGGGGATCACCAAAATATCCGAAAACAGGATGGCCGCATCCATCCCGTAACGACGAATTGGCTGCATCGTGACTTCACAGGCCATCTGGGGATTATAAACCAAATCCAAAAAACTGCCCGCTTCTTTGCGTAGCTCACGATATTCCGGCAGGTAACGCCCCGCTTGCCGCATCATCCACCAGGGAACTTTTTGACGGTTTGGTTGTTTGGTTTGAAATAATTCTAAAATCGGTTTTTGGATGTTCATGAGGAACAGAGAAGCAGACCAACAATAAAAATAAAAGATATATTTTTAATTAAATATTAGTTGTTTGAGGGTGTGAAAGATGGGGATTATATTTTATACGAATTTTTATCCCCATAGTGCTATCTTGTGAAAATATATCCTGTGTTATGAGTCAAAGGTGCATGGTTTAACCTACGATTAAAAAAAGATTTTTTCGGGATGTACACAAAAATATCATCTTTGGAAAACTGCCAATGTGAAAAAATAATCAATCTGACTGTTTTACTGGAGGACGTTATATAGAGTATTTTTTATCAACATATTCATTTTATCAAAAAATGGATTTATACAATTAGATTTTCATCCCCAAAAAAGACGAAATTTTTTTCATGTTATTTATCCCTGACTCTGCCCTTATTTAAAACACGTACTTGCCCCCAGAGTTATCCGCGCTATTATGGAAGAATAAAACAGGGACCCCCGAATCACTATGTCGTATAAATTTTATCCGCTGAAGGACACTGAGAAAAAAACATTTGCCGATATGTATGCGGAAAAACTGCCACGTGGTTATCAGGATCTGTCTTTATATAAAATGCTACAGGCAAAACCGTCTTTTTATCCGGGATGGATGTATGTAACCATTCAAAAGGAAGAAGATGTTACCGCAAAGCCAATAACGGTTTTTACCAAACAGGATGAAATCGTCATGATGGATTGGCAAGCCGCGACATTATTATCATTTAATCAAACAGCCCCCTTGGTATTAAGCGTGGATAATATTACCGATTATCTGGTTTTTTTCTTTGCCCATGTCCGCGGACAAGAGGGGGGGATGCAAATTATTAGCTCCTATGATGATTTTAAATGGCGGGAGGAGCCGGTGCCGCAGGTGAAAAAGACACTTAGCGGATTAATTCGCGCGCCTTATTTAATGTCTTGGGATGAACAAAATCGTGCTTATGAGCTTGGGGCGCATATTTTGTTTCGGAATAATTTATTTGAATGCCGCATAAAAATTAACCGTGAAGGTGATATAGACGTAAGTGAGCGCACGTTACAAGTCGAAGACATGCCGCTTTTAGATATTAGTGTGGAATAAAAAATATAAGATTTTAACTCTTATATCTTATAAACATTCCGCCCATGTTTCGGTTTTATATTCTGCTTTATTGTAACGTCCACGAATAACGATCTGCGCGCCTTGATAAATCATGGTTTTACATTCAAAAATCGGAACCAATGTTCGCAATGTGATGCGTACGCGGTTACCCTCTAATAATGGGCCGGTGGTGCATACATCGTTGGTTTCCCCTTCTTTTAACTTAAATGTGGCGGTATAGGTCACCGCCTCGCCCCGTCCCGCATCGGTGTGATCTTGTGCGGTTTTAACATCCCCCAAAACGCCATAGGGGGCTTTGTTGATAATGGTAAAACAAATGGGTTGTTCCAAAATCTCTTGCGCCGCCGCGGGCATACATAATAGGGATAGAAATAACAGGCTTAGAAAAAATTTCATAAACCTAGTATAGCGCAATTCCAAAAGTTTATAAGATCTATTCTTAGAATGACAAACCCTTTGGCGGCGGCGAGTCCGGAAGATGATCGGGCCCCGGCGGATCAATTTCCGGGGTTTCATTTGGGGTGGGAAATTCTTTTTCGTTTGTCATTTTCTGCTCCTTTTCTACCTATAAATACTTCTTAAAGCGGGGATAGGTTCCAAAAACATAAAAGGGCATGAATTCGCATTTGACTGAAATGGTGCTAATTTTACTTCGTCGGCAATCCCTTGGTCGTTGAATACTCCTGATGGAATTCCTGTCCGGGGAATAAATATTTTTGAATGCCGTGCGCGGCCTGTGCGGCATCGGCAAATCCGGTCAGGATTAATTTTAATTTTTCGGGGTAACTGGCGATATCGCCGATTGCAAAAATCCCCTCGCGGTTGGTTTGGCATGTGGCGGGATCCACCGCGATGGTGTGCCCATCAATATGCAGCCCCCATGAGGCGATAGCGCCCAATTCCGCCGCAAGCCCAAAAAAGGCGAGCAACGTATCCGCCGCCAATATTTTTTCGCCGCCGTCCATATCCGCAATATGTATGGCGGATATTTGTCCGTTATCCCCCGCCAATGCCTTTAATTGATAAGGCGTGCAGAGTGTGATTTTTCCGGCGTCGATTAGGGCATCCATCTGGCGGATACTTTCGGCGGCGGCGCGAAATTTGGCGCGGCGATGAACAATGGTTACGCTTTGCGCCAATCCCGCTAAGGAAATAGCCCAATCCACCGCACTGTCACCGCCGCCTGCAATTACAACGTTTTTACCGCGAAAATCCTCGCGTCGCCGCACCATGTAAAAAACGGATTTGCCTTCGTAATCTTCCAAATGATCCAAAGGCGGCCGATTTGGGCCAAAGGCGCCGCCGCCCGCCGCAATGATGATGGCTTTGGCGGTTAATGTTTGTCCGGTTGACGTTTGAACATGCCAGATATCATCATGTTTTGATAAGGCCGTCACCGATTGCCCCAAATAATAATTCGGCGCAAAGGGTTTCGCCTGTTCTTCTAATTGGTGGATCAGCTCCGCGCCATCAATCCGGGGATAAGCGGGAATGTCATAGATTGGTTTTTCGGGATAAAGCGCGCTGCATTGCCCGCCAATTTCCGGCAAGCTGTCCACCACCGATACTTTCAGCCCCAGCATCCCGCATTGGTGAATCGCAAATAGCCCGACAGGCCCCGCCCCGATAATTAAAACATCCTTATGCATGAATTTTTATGTAGCACGAAAGCGTATAAACACGAATGATTAATGCGATTTTTTATGATAAGACAAAGTCATGGATTACACCTCTCACAACGAAGAAGATACGATTGAAATCGCGCAAAAACTGGCAAAAACCTTAAAGGCGGGCGATATTTTGGCGCTTTATGGCGATTTGGGCGTGGGAAAGAGCGTTTTTTGCCGCGCTTTGATCCGCATGATGACCAATAATCCCGACCTAAACGTCCCCAGCCCGACATTTTCGTTGGTGCAAACCTATGAATGTGAAAAATTTGAAATCTGGCATTTTGATCTCTATCGCCTAGAACATGGCGAAGAGCTCTATGAACTGGGATGGGAGGAAGCCTTAGCGGGTAATCTGACCCTGATTGAATGGCCAGAACGCATAGAGGGATTTATGCCCGCTGAAGCCAAAGTGATCACATTCACAGATCTATCAGAGACTATACGTAAGATCACAACAAACTTTTGATATTTGATATTTTGGGGACAGTCACTTTTTGTTATTCCATAACGAGTGACTGTCCCCCGTTATGTATTTATATCGCCCAGGCGGTGTCTAAGTTCAAAAGGGATATTTTTTCCGTACCCTGTGTTATTTTACCCAGTGTGACAACTTGTTCGCCGGCGGCGGATAGCATCTTGCTGATTGCGGATGCCTGATTTTGATCAACAATCATCACATATCCAATGCCGGTATTTAACGTACGTGATAAATCCTTATTTGATAAATTACCGATTTGTTTCAACCATTTATAAAGCGGCGGAAATTCCCATGTGGTACACTCAATTTCCGCACATAATCCATCGGGGATAGAGCGCGGAATATTTTCCGCCAGACCACCGCCGGTAATATGTGCCATGCCATGCACCGCGCCTTTATAAGCCTTTAGAACTTCCAATACAGGTTTCACGTAAATCCGCGTCGGGGTTAATAGCTCCGCGCCCAGTGATGCTTTATCTGACGCGAAGGGCACGCTGGCTTCATAGGAGATGCCTTGTGTGTCATGGACCAGTTTTCGCACCAGTGAAAATCCATTGGAATGCAGGCCGTCCGATGCCAATCCCAAAATCACATCACCGTCCTGTACCTGCTCGCCGGTGATAATCGCATCACGATTAACCGCGCCGACCGTAAAGCCCGCCAGATCGTAATCTTCCGCCGCATACATGCCCGGCATTTCGGCGGTTTCCCCCCCGATCAGGGCGCATCCCGCAATCTCACATCCTTTGGCGATGCCGCTGATGGTGGCGGTGGCATGTTCAACATCCAATTTGCCCGTTGCGAAATAATCCAGAAAAAACAACGGCTCCGCCCCTTGTACGATTAAATCATTAACGCACATCGCCACCAGATCAATGCCGACGCTATCGAATGTTTTGGTATCAATCGCCACCTTTAATTTTGTGCCAACGCCATCAGTGGCAGAAACCAAAATCGGGTCTGTATATCCCGCCGCCTTTAAATCAAATAAAGCGCCAAAGCCGCCAATACCGCCCATCACACCATCGCGCGCCGTGGCCTTGACCAATGGCTTAATCCGGCTGACCACTTCTTCTCCGGCATCAATATCCACACCGGCATCTTTATATGCATTTTCCATGATTATGATAATTATTCCTAGCAAAACTGTCTTTAAAATCGTATAAGAGACTATCAATAGGGTGAAAGAAAGTAAATAAATGACTTCAAATGTAATTAATTTCGGGTTTGTACCCGTCATACAGGATATTTGTGATTTTATAAATGATAAAGTACGGATAAAATCACCCGTCGTAGACGGGGTTGATTTTAAGGAAGTTTTGCAACCTCTCCTTGATTATACTATTTTATTAGATCCACAAGAGGACAAAAAAGACCTTAAATATATTGCAGGACTTTTATCCGAAATAAAATGCATTTTAGAAAAACCTTTTGAAAATACGTATGAAGATATTTTTGAATATCATCTTATAGTACAAAACGTATATAATTTTGCCAACGTCAATGCCCCCCCGATGCCTGCCAATATAAAGGCAATAATTGAAACGCTTGATGAAGCTATTGAATTCGTCGAGCAGATAGGTGATAATTCCCCACCTGCACAACCAAATATAGAATTTGAGCCGCTACAATGAAATATTTTCTGCCTTTTTTAGTTTTTACTTGCCTGTTATTTGGCATGCCCGCCCATGCGCAGCAGCCCTATGAGGTGGAAAATGTTAAAATTAATTTGAAGGGCGTTAACCCCGTTGAAGCGCGTGATAAAGCCTTTGAGGCCGCGCAGATTAAGGCGTTTAAGGCGCTGTTTAAAGGATTAAATAATGGGGAGACATTGGCATTTGATGAAAGCCGCATCCCCGCATTAATCGAAGATTTCGAGCTGACTGATGAGCAGATTGCCCCCAGCCGTTACGCCGCAACCTATACATTCCGTTTTCGGCGCATTGCCTCGGAAGAATTTGCGCGTGAAACCCAATATGCACAGGGCGCGGTGCAGCCGGGGCGTGATTTAAACGCCGCTTATAATCCGAATAATCCCCAACAGCCATCTGTTGCCGGCACGTACAGCCAATTATATGGCAATCAAAATGAGCAAATGATCCAAGTACGCAGTCAAAGCCCGTACGCCAAAAAATCTGTTCTGCTTTTGCCTTATTGGAAAGTCGGCACGAACGTGGTGTTATGGGGGCAAAATAATGCCTGGCAGAATACATGGAAGCGTTTGGAAAATGTGGGCGGCGCGTCCAATTCCTTTACATTGCCGATTGGCGATTTAGACGATATGCGCCAAACATCGGGGCGCTTGCCTGAAACGGCGGCGGCGATTGCACCGCTTCTGGCACGTTATCAGGTGGATAATATGATTGTTGCCGTTGGTGAGCGCGCGGTCAGCAGCATCACGACCACCCTTTATAAAGCCGATAAAAGTGGCCTGACTTTTTGGAAGGTGATCGATAGCCCGTTTGGTCCCGAAGCCGATCTTTACAGCGTTGCCGCCGGACAGGTTATGGCAGAGCTGAGCGGGAATTCCAATCCGGCGCGCACATCACAAATGCCTGTGGTTGCCGGAAAGTTTGATCAGAAACGTGAAAATACAATTATTCCCCGTGCCCATGAGCCGTTCTTTACCGCCGCAACCGCGCCCATTCAATCGGTGATCCGCGCCGAAAGCCGTTTCCAGAGCCCGAAAGAATGGATCCGTCTGAAGAATAGTATGACACCGGAAAACGGGATTTCAAATGTTCGTGTTATCTCTTTAACCCCGAAATCGGCTATGGTGGAATTACAATTGACCGATAGCGTCCCGCAAGTGCAACAAAATCTGGGGGGGCGGCGTGTCTCCCTAACGGAAACGGCGGGATCACAGGGGCAATATGTGCTGCGATTTGCGGGTTAATAGATAAGGTCATTGCCTGAGGTCATAAAATAATGAATACTCCATAACATGACACAGCCAAGACCACCCCGCCCGCTTCTCCGTTTATCTGCGCCGTTTATCGGGTTATTGGCATTTTTAATATCAACCCTTATTTTTGTCTGGTTGTTTCAAAATATATTATTGCCCTTTGTTCTGGGGGCGATCATTGCTTATTTGATTAATCCGCTGGTGACCAAATTGCACCGCGTTAAAAAAATTAAACGCCCCTTTGCGGTGATCCTTATTTTGGGGACATTTTTGCTTTTATTCGGCGGGTTGCTCGCTGTACTTTTGCCGCTTCTTATTCAGGAGGCCTCGCAATTTATCAATAATCTTCCGTCTTTGATTAATAAGTTAGAGGATTTGTCCCGCCCGTGGATCAAGCTCGCCCAGCAGCGTCTCGGCATCGGCTCGCAGCAGGATATCGAAAAAGCCATCGGCGATAACGTCAAAGAAGTCGTCACGGCGGGCGCGAAGGGCGGAAACGCCATCATTAATATCGGCGCCAGCCTGATCAGCCTGATTACTGTGCCGATTTTTACCTTTATTATTGCTTATTTCATGTTGAATGAATGGCCGCGCATGGCGCATTGGACAGCGGGGATGATCCCGCGCCCGTATCAAGCCACCGCCAAATCATTGGCGCGTGATATTAACATTAAATTATCCGGATTTATCCGCGGTCAACTTAGTGTGGCCTTTATGCTTGGCATTGCTTATGCCGTGTCTTTGGCGATTGCGGGTTTGAATTACGGTATATTTATCGGTTTTATGAGCGGTATTTTATGCGTCATTCCGATGGTTGGCTCGACTATCGGATTATTGGTAAGTGTCGGCGTGGCCTTTGCACAGGAAGGCACGTTTGAATATGCCGCCATTATTGCCGCGATCTTTTTCGCGGGGCAATTAATTGAAGGTAATTTTTTAACGCCGAAAATCGTCGGGGATAGTGTGGGCATTCACCCGCTTTGGGTATTCTTTGCCTTGCTTGCGGGGGGATCACTTATGGGCGTGGTTGGCATGCTGATCGCTGTGCCCGTCGCCGCCATCGCCAGCGTGCTTTTGGCGTTCACCATTGAGCAATATAAACAAAGCGTTTATTATCAGGGGCATGAGCAATAATTTCTTTGCCTTACCAAAATAGCTTGTGATAAAAAAAAGACATGACACAAAAGCCAAATGCCAATATCTGTTTGATTTTTTCACCAGACATTGAGCGCGATTTCACAGAACTTGCACAGAAATATTTCAAGGGTCAAACCGAGGGCTATTGCTTAGATGAAAATCAAGTTTTTCCACATATTACCTTGGCGCAAATCGCGATACAAAATGAGGCACAACAACAACATATTTTCCAAAGCATTGCGAAAATAACACCTGACCCGATAGAACTTACAAGTTTTCAGGTTAAGTTTCGCCAAACAGGCTTTTTATGGTTTGAATTTGTGGTCAGTGAAACAGACTCATTGATGTTACTTAAAGATAATATAGATCAAATGGTCAGGGAGATAGGGTTAGAGCCATTGAATAATGCTATTGAAACTTATCAACCTCACGTCACGCTCGCGCGTATGAAGGCAAACTGTATCTTTCCACCTATTGTTATTCCTGAATCTATAGCGCATAAAAGCTTCAAAGTTTCTTTAACGTGTGGCCGATCTGATGAAAATGGCCAACTTTTACTACGTACGTTAGACGATAATAAAAACGCCTCTTTTCCTTCTTCACAGCCACAATGAGCAAGCCTGAGCAAATTCCGTTTGACCTTGGCCATCGCAATGCGTTTGCGCGGGAGGATTTTATGATCGCGCCGTCCAATCAGGCAGCGGTGGCGTGGATTGACCGTTGGCCCGATTGGCCGGCGCCGGCGCTTATTATTTATGGTCCCCCCGCCTCTGGTAAATCGCATCTGGGCGCGGTGTGGAAAACCAAATCTGCCCAACATTTTATTGATGATATTGATACATGGATCGGCGATCCCGCGCGGGAGGAGGACTTATTCCACCAATATAATATTGCCAAAGAAAACGGGCACAGTTTATTGCTCGCCGCCGCATCCCCGCCGCATCAATGGGGATTTACATTGCCTGATTTGGCCTCGCGCTTAAAAGCCGCGCCTTGCGTTGAAATTGAGCCACCCGATGACAGCTTATTGGCGGCGATGTTGGTCAAGTTGTTTCATGACCGTCAAATTACCGTTAATGCAGAAGTTATTCATTATATCCTGCCCCGTATAGAGCGCAGTTATCACGCCGCACGTACATTGGTTGAAACCGCCGATCGCGCCGCTTTGTCAGGGGGGCGTGCGGTGACCATACCTTTATTGTCCGGGTTGATATAGCGCTTATAAGTTCTGTGTTAAAGAGACCTAGTCATCCGGGAAAATCTTGGCGGCTAGTTTGGAATCGCGGAAATAGATACCGCCTGCATGGGTGGTTTCCATTTCATGTTTGATCTGTAGATAATAGGCTTGATTGACATCATCTTCCAATCCGGCAAAATGCGGGTCTTTGGAAATGCCGAAGCCATAATCCTGTAGGTAGAATGTACGATCAGGTAGACGTGATAGACTTTCGATAAATTGCGGCTTGGCTTTTTTATGACCGTATAATCCGGTTTCGCGGGATTCTTCAACCATGCAATCAATCATATCCAATGTTTGATGATCACAGGCGCCAACACGCTCCGCATTATCAAACCAGCCGTGGAAGGCCTCGATTAAGGCGGAATTGTTAAAATGTTTTTGCGGCTCACGCTCTAAAGCTTCGGTAAAACGCAGTGCCATATCACCTTCGGGCGCGCCAAGAAGGTGACGCCATATTTCCGGCATGCCTTCGCCGCGTAGCTCCCACGCCGTCAGAAGGGCAATCACATCGCAATCGGCAGCGCGCACACGCTCTAGTAATAGTACCGATTCAATCGTTAAGCCATGTTCATAAGGCTGGCGGCATTCAATATGCCAAATATCACGCAATCCCTTTACCAATGATAAAATTAAGGCATGACGGAAAAATCCGGATTTTTCAAATGTGGGTAATTTCAAATTATAATTATTTAATAATAAGACCTTATGTTCGTCGTCCAAATCATAGGCCGCATCATTTAGCGGCTCAACGTAAATGCTCCATTCTTGTTCGGCGGCAAAATTAATCAGGGAGCGCGCCATCGGGCTGTCCATCAGGTCGCTAAAAATATCATCAAAAAGCGCGCATTCATAAGAATAATCACAATCGGCCTCTTGGCACCATGCTTTGATGTTAAAACCGCTACCTTGGGCGTTGGATCGGGATAAATCGCGGGTTAAATCAAATTGGGATGTATGTGTGTAGTTACGCTCCTCTGCATAGGGCGAGGGAAGCGGTTTCAATCGTCCCAGCGGATTGATATGATTTGCCTTCACGATATGGTGTCTTTCTTCATCATCTATAGTTACAAAGGATTGTTTATGACAGGAAGTTCCCGTTAAACGGACGGACGCTGATGTCAAAGGGGATAACTTCGCCGCCTTGGTTCGCAATTTTTCGACCATATTCTCCGGCATCATCGCCGGACTTTCGGGTGCGTGATGTGGGGAAGGAAAGAAGTATTCCCGTTTGTTCAGACGGTAAGTCATAATTATAAGATCCTGTATGTGACGTCAGAAGTGACTGGCCGCTTGTATTCGGAGAGTCCGAATGTTGCGATATAGATCCATTTTGCAAACTCTGTTCCACCTCGGTAAATGTCTTCTCGAATTTAATAAACCATAGGAAGTTTGCGGCGCTGCGCTCGCGTACTTCGGTAAAAAGTGGGTCGGTTAGTAAATTCGGAATATGATGGGAGAGGTAGTTTTTGCCGTATGGCATTTCCCCCAATGCTTTAACCAAATCAACCACAACCAATTGGGACATATCTTCGTCTTCGAACTGGTGCCCTGCATAATCGGAGAGCATTTTTTGAATTAAATTAGTGTCCGCACTTTTGGAGCGGTCAGAAATAAACCAGCTTTCAAAGACGGCAAATCCTGCCAGTCCGTTATTCAGGCTGCGGAAATCCATGCAGGCTTCGCGTCCAAATACATGGGTTAAATCACGAAGCGAGCTGTGCGCCAAATCATCCCATAGCGTATGATGCCCCGCCAGATCCAGTTCCCATGAGGCGCGTAAAAGCGCGCACATAACGTCGGCCTTTTGAGCGCGATTGATGAAAACGGCATGATCGGGATATAGCGCCACGGGCTGTAATAGAGCCCCTTGGAAATTCTGCCAAGCCTGACGCAGGGCGCATATCATACCCTTTATAAATTCGGTTTCATTTAAGGCGGGCTGGTACAAAATTATATTTTCTGCGCGGTTATATTCCACATTATAAATCTGTGGGCAGGCAATAAATTCAATTTTATTCGCTGCGGCAAATTCCAGATAGCATTGGGCGCTGCGGCTTTGTGATAGAATTTTTAAGGCGCGTGCGACATTCACATGCTGTAGCGCTTCACCGCCGGTAATATAATCCAGGTTAGTATCAAATTCGATTAGTGTGTCTAAAAAGCTATCTTCACTGGATTGGTAAGAATTGGAGTCATAGGCGCTAAAATCACGCTCTAATTCTTTAAGGAGCTCTTCATCCAATGTAACATCATCAACATCCATAAAGAAAAACGGATCATGCGCGATATAGGTTGATCGAACCGGTTGTACATCGCCCAGCGTATAGGCAACGCTTGGTACATAATTATCAAAATTTTTGTCCGGTTGGTTCATATTATTATCCCCTGAAGTGCTCATTTTTCTCTCCGTTTGATCCCATCATGTCGACATTTTATTAAAGAGTTCCTAACAAATAAAAAAAGGTTGGGCGCTCTTTGCCTTTGTTCCATTATGCAATGCAAAGCGTTAAGGTTTTCCTACTAAAACTTAGAAAAATAAAAAATTTTTGAGTCATGTAAAATTTGCATTTTTTGGGACGGCTTTGTTAAAATTTTTCAAGCTTAATAACAAAGCAGGTCAACATGTTTTTAAAAAGTGTTCCCTTCAAGGAAGCCCTAAGATGTTATGAAATTTTTTTCTTATCCGTAAAAGATGAAGGTTATAAGTTTCTCAGTGATGAATTTTGTCTCTATGCTCATAAAAAAGCGGATGAAGGCGATGAAGACGCTCAAAAATGGTTAGAGGATAAACCCAACTCTCATTACAAAAGAAAGGATGAGATTCAAAGTAAGATCGATAATGCCATCGATAATCATGAACGGGATAAAAAGAAAAAAGCAGACCTTAAAAGCTCTGAAAATGAAAAGGACAGCGCTACCGAGGAAAATAAGTCTGAAAAATCAACGACGGATAAACCTGATGTTTTTTCAAAAAAGACTAAAATTGAAAGTATTGAATCTGACAGATCATATAAACTCTCTGGCATGACGCCCAAGCAAATTGATAAAGCTCTTAGACCTTTGGATAAATTAGTTGGTTTGGATGCTATCAAAAAACAGGTGCGCGAGTTTGTATTGATGGAACGCCATCAACAAAAACGTGAATTGGCAAAATTACCCCGTATTCTTGATCAATCGCGCCATATGGTTTTTATGGGTAATCCGGGTACGGGCAAAACCATGGTTGCACGGATCATTGCTGAGATTTTCACAACTTTAGAGTTAACAAAGAAAAGTGACGTTACTGAAGTAGAGCGTAGCGATCTGGTCGGTCCGTATATTGGACATACCGAAACAATAACAAAGGGTATTTTAGATAAAGCCCTTGGCGGTATTCTTTTTATTGATGAGGCGCATTCTTTGGATGCCGGTTATCATTGGGATTTCGGCAATGTTGCGATCTCCACCATCCTTAAATACATGGAAGACCACCGGGATAATATAATGGTGATCGTGGCAGGATATCCGCAGGAAATGAAATATTTCTTGAAAATGAATCCGGGTCTGGAATCACGCTTTTCAACGCATATTCATTTTGATGATATGTCACATGAAACGCTGCTTACTATTTTTGAAAACATGATGAGCGACCATAATTTTGTGCTTGAAGATGATGCACATGACAAATTATCGGCGGAAATTAAACGTCAAATTAAAGTAGCGGATAAAAATTTTGGTAATGCACGTATGGTGAGAAACTTGTTTGAAAAGACGTTACGCTTGCAAGCTAACAGAATTTTTGAAAAACGCCTGTCTTCGAAAAAATCGCTTAGTCTGATCAAGGCGGTAGATATTCCCTCTGATATAAAAATCCAAAAGGACAATGTGACCTTCTTATAGATCTTGGAAGGCGCTAAATTTTTTAGGGCGTTATTATTTTAAGGGCAGAATAAGAGTGATCTCGGTGCCGATATGCGGTTCGCTATCTATACGTACAGAGCCGCCGTGAAGTTCGGTAATATTCTTGACGATGGAAAGACCGAGCCCTGCGCCGCGCGAAGCGGGGCTGGAGATATCGGGGGCGGCACTCGTACGCTCGAACGGCTCAAAAATGCGCTCATGCTCTTCGGTGGCAATGCCAATGCCGTTATCTTTAACGGTGATGCTAAGGTTATATTGATCTTTCTCTGCAATAATGGAGATCATGCCACTGCCATCATCGGGGGTGAAGGCGATTGCATTACGTAGCAGGTTTAACAATATCTGTTTTAACCGTTTTTCATCCGCCATGACATTGCCGATCGTTTTGGAGCAATCAAGATGAATGTCGATTTTACGATGACGCGCCCATTCATTAATCAGTTTAGACAGGCTGCGTAGTAATTCATAAATCGGCACGCGCGTTTTTTGCAATTCCAAGAAGCCGGCTTCGATTGTGGAAAGATCAAGAATGTCGTTAATCAAGCTGAGCAAACGATCACTGGCTTCGGTAATATTGCCCGTATATTCTTTTTGTTGGGGGTTTAACGTACCGAAATATTCACCGGAGAGCATTTCGGTAAAGCCCATGATGCTGTTAAGGGGGGTGCGTAATTGGTAGGAGACATTGGCAAGGAAATCAAGCTTTAGGCGCTCTGCGGTTTCCAGCGCGGTGTTTCGCTCCCGCAGGGCTTTTTCAACCTGTACTGTATCGGTCATGTCGGTGAAGGTAATTAAAACACCACCATCAATCAGCGGCAATGTGGCATAATCAATCACATGATCATCATCCCGTGCGAGGCGGCCTTTGCGCTCTTTTCGCTCCAGCCCCAGACTGAGAAGTTGATCATAATATTGAGGCCAGAAGCCGGCATCAAAAAACGGCTTCATTTTTTCGACCAGTTTTGTAATGTGCGGCTGACCGTCCAATATTTCAGGATGAAGCCCCCAGAGCGAGGCAAATGCAGGATTCCAGAGTTTTAAACGCCCATCTTCCCCGAAAACGGATACACCCTCGGCGAGGTTATCAAGCGTTTCACGCTGAACGGCGATCAAGGTATTATAAGAAGATTCCAATTGCAGGCGGCTGGTCACATCTTCAAAGGTCATCATAATACCGCCGAGCGGGTGGGCAACCACCAACATACGTACAACCGATTCATCGGGCAAGTACAGCATATCTTCATAGGGTTGTAACAGGCCGGTAAACATATCCAGCCAGCTTTTTTTGAAACCGCGGAAATCGGCCTGTTCAGGCAGGCTGCGTTGTTCACGCAATTTTTCCATGATATCGCCGAGCTTGGGTCTGGTATTCAAATATTGATCTTCCAACTTCCATATCGTGGCAAAAGCGGAATTATAAAAGACCAGTTGCTGGTCCTTATTAAATAGACCGATTGAGGAATGGAGTTGTTCCAGCAAAGCATGATTGGCATCCAGATGATAATTAATCTCTGTGGTTAATTCTTCCTCGCGGGTGATGTCTTGGGCGATGCCTAAAAAGCCGCCTTGCTGTTTTAGGGGAATTTCTTGAAAACGGAATAGACGGCGCTTGCCTTCGACGATGATATGACCTGTACGTGTGATGGCGGATTTGCTTTTTTTGGCCTCTTCAGCCAAGCGCTTCATTTCGATTTTTTCTTTTTTTTGTCCGTTTTTGACGGTGCCCATTAATTCCTGCTGGCGGGCGATGATGTGACCGGGCGGCGTGTTTAAAATATTGGCATAAGCGCGGTTACACCATGTTAAATCCAAAGCTTCATTTCTTGTCCAGACAGCAAAGGGCGTGAAATCACACGCATCTTGTGTGGATTTAAGTTCGCGCGAGGTCGCCTTTAAACGTTCTTGCAAGTTTAAATTCTCGGTGTGGGATGCGGTGACGTCTTCCAGCCAGATCACATCATAAAAATCGGAATTTTCAAGATTATGCCCACGCTTACCGGATAGGCGAAAGAATTTTTCACCGCCGCGTACAGCGTACGTATCAGAGAAACCATCCCCATTACGACGTAAATTGTGAAAGGCGCTTTCGAGGCGAGCGGCATCTTCCGGTTCAAACCGGCTTTGGATGGTCGCAAAATTTTCAATTGCACTAAGGTGCATATGTTCCAGAAAAGCGTGATTCCAGGCAAGGCCGCCGCTTTTATCCCAGCCGCAATATGCGCCGGGCACGCTGTCGAGGAAGGCTTCCAAACGGCTTTTTTCCAGTTCAACCTGTTTAGGTTTGAACAGGCCGTCCAGAAAGGTTTTTTGCTTTTTGTCGGGATGTGCCATACTTATTTAAACTATCACAAAGAGCATATTAGAAAAATGGGAAACATGCACGCGCGCGACTTTCATGCATTTATTTTGGCTGCCGGTGAGGGACGGCGGCTACGACCCTATACGGATCATTTGCCAAAACCGCTGGTTCCGGTCATTGGCAGACCGATTTTGGCGCATGCCCTTGACCATTTGATTGTGGCGGGGGTGTCCAACATCACAGTGAATTGCTTTCATAAAGCGGAGAAAATTAAAGAATTCCTGCGCGAATATAAAGGACAGGCTTCCATTCATTTATCGGAGGAAGAAGCATTATTGAATACCGGATTGGGCGTTAAGCGCGGGCTGGGGCATATGGGCGGGAAAGCATTTTATGTGATTAACGGCGACGCGTTTTGGAGCGATGGTGCCGGCGGGAGCGTTTTTGAGCGATTGAGTCATCAATGGGCGGCAGATGATATGGATATTTTACTATTATTACAGCCCGTTGCCGATATGGAGCTTACCGAAGGGGTTGGCGATTATGATCTGGATGAAAATGGTCGTGCAATCCGCCGTAAAGATCAATCGGGCGCGTATATGTTTGCGGGTGTACGTATATGCAAGCCGGATATTTTTGATGATAGTCCCGATGTCCCTTTTAGCTTCTTAGAGCTTATGGATGCGGCAGAGGAAAAAGGGCGTTTATATGGATTGGTGCATGACGGTGATTGGCATCATATTTCCACGCCCAATGATTTGGAGCGCGTCAATGCCGCTCTTGTAAAAAAAGAACATGTGGCATGACTATTTATACGATCCCGTCCGAGGTTAATTTTCTCGAAGAACTGGCGCAATATGTTTTAGATGAGGTTGCAGGATCAGATAACAGCCTTCAAGATGTTTTAATTTTATTACCCAACCGAAGATCATGCCAAAATTTGCGGGAAATTTTTCTGGATAAGTCAGATGGTCATATCTTACTATTACCTAATATTCGTCCGCTTGGAGATGTTGAGGAAGAAGAATTATATTTTGCGGATATCCCCGATATTGCCGAAAAATTAGCAGACTTGCCGCCGGTTTTATCCGCCGTGCGGCGTGAATTCCTGTTGGTTGAGTTGATTAAAACCCTGGAGCAGAGCACGGGCGTACAGACACGTACATTGCGGCAGAGAATATTGCTGGCGCGGGAGTTAACCCGCCTTTTAGATCAGGTTTTGATCGAAGAAGTGTCCTTTGATGCGTTAACACGTATTGTACCCGCGGAATTTTCAAGCCACTGGCAAATTACCCTGAAATTTTTAGAAATATTAAGTGTGTCTTGGCCGCAGATTTTAAAAGAAAATGGCGTTATGGAAGCGGCGGAGCGACGAAATAAGCTGTTAACGCTACAGGCCGCGCATTGGCAGAAGGCTCCGCCAAAGACCCCCGTTATTGCCGCCGGATCAACGGGAACCATGCCCGCAACGGCGCGTCTGATGAAGGTAATTGCGAATTTACCCGCCGGTAAAGTGATTTTACCGGGGTGCGAATTTGATATGGATGATCAAAGTTGGGACGGGCTGGAGGCATCACATCCGCAGGCATTATTCAAAGATTTGTGTCAGAAAATGGACATTGAGCGCACGGATATACGTTATTTGAAGGAAGCATATAGAGTACGTACAGCGCGTGGTTTGCTGGCGGCGGAAATGATGCGCCCCGCGGCGACGGGTTATTTATGGCGTGATATTAGTCAAGAAAATCAATCCCTTATTAGAAATCATCTTGATAGTATTAAATTGTACGCCTGTGATAATACGCGCCAAGAAGCCATGGTTATTGCCCTTAAATTACGGGAAGTCTTGGAAAGCCCCGGCAAGACAGGCGCGTTAGTGACGCCGGATCGTAATTTGGCACAGCAGGTTAAATCAATATGCACAAGATGGGGGATTACCATTGATGATACCGGGGGGACGCGTTTAGCGGATAGCACGCTGGGAAGTTATATTTTACAAAGTTTAAATGTGATGGATGCGGCGGTCATGCCCGCGCAATTATTGGGATTTTTAAAGCATCCGCTGAGTACATTCGGGCGTGCGCGCGGCGATGTCCTTAAGGAAATAGCCAATATTGATGAGACATTACGCGGGCCGGAGCCGAAAGATTTATTTCAAAGTCTGGAGCATTTTAATTTGGCGGGAGATATCGCGGCTTTGCGAGGAGAATTTCCGGTTTTTGCAGATCCGGAAGATGCGCCGTTATCGGTTTATCTGGAACAACATTTATCTTTATTGGAGAAATGTGCGGATGATCATGACGGCGCAGGAGCCGATAAAATATGGCGCGGCGATGAAGGTGAAGCCGCAGCTAAATTATTTAGCCACTTGTTAAATGAGCAGATAGAGCCAGTCTATCTAAGCAGTCGTGATTATAAAGAGTTCATAACATTATATTTGCAAGGAATATTGCTACGTCCGAAATATGGAACCCATCCGCGTTTATTAATAATGGGGCAAATCGAAGCGCGTTTAATGAAGGCGGATGTCATGATCCTGTCCGGTTTAAATGAAGGTACGTGGCCCGCAAGTGTAAGCGCCAGCCCGTGGATGTCGCGTCCGATGCGCACAGAGTTTGGCTTGCCGGATTTGGAGCGCAGTATCGCCTTGGCGGCGCATGATTTTATACAGGCATTTTCCGCGCCGGAGGTGGTGTTAACCCGCGCGCAACGCATTGACGGCGCGCCGAGCGTTCCCGCAAGATGGTTGGAGCGCTTGGATATTGTGATTAATGCATGTGGCGCGCATGCGGATAGTTTACGTGATGGGCAGCTGCGGGGATGGGCGATCACTATGGATCAGCCAAGCGGCGATGCGATTCCCGCGCGACGTCCCGCGCCGATGCCCGATATATATAAACGCCCCGGCGCATTATACGTTACCGCGATTGAGACATGGATGCGCGATCCCTATAGTATTTATGCCGCGTATATTTTAAATTTACGCCCTTTGAAGGATATTGAATTACAGGCGGATGCGGCGCAGCGCGGGACGTGGATACATGATATCTTTGCGTGGTTTGTTAAAACATATCCCGCCCAGATCCCTGATAATGCCGTAGAGATTTTATTGGCAAAAGCGCTGGAGAGTAAGGATGCGCCGCGGGAAATTGCGCTGTTTTTGCCGCGGATGAGGCGATTAATTGATTGGTTTATCACACAAGAAGCAATTTGGCGGAAGGAGGCGGTTATTGTGCCGGATGCCATTGAAACAAAAGGCAGTATTGATTTAGACGGATTTGTGTTATCCGCCAAGGCCGATCGTATTGACCGCATGAAGGCAGAAAATGCGGCGACAATTATTGATTATAAAACCGGCCGTGTTCCCGCCAATACGGATATTATGTCTGGATTATCCCCGCAAATGTCTCTGGAGGGGCTGATTTTATCCAAAGGCGGATTTGGCGATATCTCAACGGATCGTTTACATGCGCTAAAATTTTTAAAATTGTCCGGTGCATTGGTCGCGGGCGAGGCGGTGGATGTTAAAGTTAAGGGTGAGGCAGGCTTAGAAACCTTAATTGATGAGGCAGAGAGCGGCTTACGTGCTTTAATCGCCGAATTTGCCAAGCGGGAGACGCCTTATATCAGTTTGCCAAACACAGATAATGCACCGCCGGAAGAGTGGCAAACCTATTCCCATTTGGCGCGGGTGCAGGAATGGGCAACGATAGAAGACGGGGAAGGGTAGCAGATGGTCGTAAATTGCCCAATATCCCCGCAAGTCCAGGTCGTTGATCAGCGCGATATAGACCCCAATGTTAAACAATGGCGTGCGTCTGACCCGTTATATAATGTGTGGGTGTCCGCATCGGCGGGTACCGGCAAAACCAAAGTATTGAGTGACCGCGTATTGCGGTTATTATTGCCGCGTCATAACGGTCAAGGCGCAACCCCGCCGCACCGAATTTTGTGTCTGACCTATACCAAAGCCGCCGCCAGTGAGATGACATTACGTATTAATGAGCGATTGGCGCAGTGGGTCATCATGAGTGATGAGGCATTGGCGGAATCATTAAAGAAAACCACAGGCAGCATGCCGGATGAAAAAATGCTGCGGGCGGCGCGGCAATTATTTGCACGGGTGGTGGATACGCCCGGCGGCTTAAAAATCATGACCATTCATGCTTTTTGCCAATCCATATTAGGGCGGTTCCCATTGGAAGCGGGGATCTTACCACAGATTGAAATTTTGGATGACGGGATGGCGCGGGAATTATTGCGGCAATCTGTATTGGATGTTGTTAAGGGCGATCAGGAAGGGGCAGAGCGTTTTTCAAGATTGGTGATTGAATTGGGGGAGGCGGCTCTGTTTGATCGGTTAAAAGATTGTTTGGGGCAGCGGGATCAAATGGAAGATTTTTTCCAGCGCCATACAAATATCGCCGATCAGGAAGCTGCCCTGCGCGCCGCGTTTGATGCGCCGGCGGTGAGTGAAGATGAGCTATGCCGGCAGGTGATATCATCCTTTGATCGCACAGAATTTATGGATTTTGCACAAGCAATGGCGCAGGGTTTAAAAACCGATCAGGCGCATAGTGAAAAGCTGTATCATTGGTTATCATTGAGCGAGGCAGAAAAAATTGCTGCGGTGGATGATATGACGCAAGTTTTCCTGACTAAAGAAAAAACACCGCGTAAATTATCGGCGCATATGAAAGCAACATTCCCGAATGCGGAAGGGTTTCATGATGATATATCTATGACCTTAATAGCGCTAGCGGATCAAATCGCGGCGATTAAGCAGGTTTATTTAACATTGGATATTTTAAATATCGCACATGCCGTTGAATCCCATTTCATGCAGCAAAAACGTGCCCAAGGCATGTTGGATTATAATGATCTGATCCTGACTACCTATCGGTTATTAACCTATGCCAAAAAGGCGGTGCCGTGGGTTTTATATAAATTGGATGGCGGCATTGATCATATTTTATTGGATGAAGCGCAAGATACCAACCCCATTCAATGGGATATTATTAAGCTGTTTGCCGATGAATTTTTCCAAAATCCACAAGAAGGCGCGTTGCGGACTTTGTTTGTGGTTGGGGATGAGAAACAATCAATTTATCGTTTTCAGGGCGCGGCGTTGGAAGATTTTCAATTCATGCGTACCTATTTCGCGTTGCAGGCGGCGACATATGGCGCGCCGTGGCATGATGAAAGTTTAACAATTTCATTCCGTTCAACGCGCAGTGTGCTGGGCTTTGTGGATGCCGCCTTTGCCAGTCCGAGGATGCAAAATGATATTGGCGTGCAGGACGGTGATGTATTGCAGCATATTTCATTTCGGCGTCGGCAAGAGGGGCGTGTCACGTTGTGGCCCCTTATCCCCTATGAAAAAAAGGAAAAGCCTGATGTGTGGGAGCTGCCGATTAATATCAAAGAGCGCATGAGTTCCCGCGCCAGATTGGCCGATAAAATTGCGCAGCAAATTAAGCAATGGATATCTGAAGGACGCCCGCTTATATCCAAGGGGCGTTCTATAGAGCCGGGCGATATTATGGTTTTGGTGCGCAGCCGTAACGAGTTTGTGGAGCATTTGATCCGCGCCTTGAAGGCGCAATTTATTCCGGTCAGCGGCGCAGACAGGTTGGTATTGAATGAACATATTGCAGTAAAAGATTTATTATCATTGGCAAAATTTGCATTGCAATCACGTGATGATTTGGCGTTGGCGGAAATTTTAAAATCCCCCTTTATCGGCTGGGATGATGAAACATTGGAGCAAGTTGCCCATGGCAGAACGGGCACATTGTGGCAGAGCCTGCGGGCAAGTCAGCATGGTGATGTGATTGATTGGTTGGAGGCGATACAGGGGCGTGTCAATGATGCGCCATTTGAATTTTTCTTTGATGTGATTAATCATCCCTGCCCCGCGGATGAGCGTAGTGGGCTGCGGGCGTTACAGGCGCGTTTGGGCGGCGATTGTTTGGACGTGGTGGATGAATTTTTAATTGCCGTGCAAACATATCAGTTGCAGCAATCACGATTATTACAAAGTTTTATGGTCTGGCAAACGCAAAATCCCATTGAGATCAAACGTGAATTTGAGGGGCAGGAGAATGCCGTGCGGATTATGACCGTGCATGGAGCAAAAGGATTACAGGCGCCGATTGTATTTTTGCCGGATACGTTGCGGGGCAGTAGTGCGATACAAAAGAATGTGCCAAGATTAATTTTCCCACGGCGCAGCGGCGCGGATGTTCCCATGTGGTCGCCGCGCAAAGAGGTGGATTCAAAAAATTATATCAAGATACATGATAAAATTGCTGCGCAGGAAAATGCCGAATATAAACGATTATTTTATGTTGCGGCAACGCGCGCGGAAGATGAATTAATTATATGCGGCGCGGAAGGCGGGCATAAGGGGCATGAAGATTCGTGGTATTATTATGCGCAAAACGGTTTTGAGGCGCTGGGGGATGCGGTTGAGCAAGAAGATGAGTGTTTGATTTATCGCCATTTACAGGATCCGTCGGCGGATAGTGAGGCATCCAAAGTTTATCACGCGCAACAAAATGTTGCCCCCTTGCCGGAATGGGTATTCCGCAATGCGCCGGAAGAGCCATTACCGCCGCGCCCGCTCCGTCCTTCGCGCCCGTCAGAGGAGGAGCCATCCGTTTTATCCCCGCGCCAACAAGATGGGCATAGGCGTTATCGACGCGGATTGTTAACGCATACCTTATTACAATTTTTGCCCGCGATTGCCGATGATAAACGCGCCCAAGTCGGAAAATTATATTTGGATAGGCAGGCCAAAGATTTAGAGGAGAGCGTGCGGGAGGATATCTTAAGAGAAGTTTTAACCTTAATGAGGGAGAGTGCATTTGCGGATATTTTTGGCCCCAATTCACAAGCCGAGGTGGCCGTGAGCGGTTTGTTACCTTCCGGGCGTTTAATTAGCGGACAAATTGATCGTTTAGTGGTCAGAGGGGATGAGGTTTTAATTATCGATTATAAAACCAATCGTCCACAACCCGCCGCGCCATCAGATGTACCGCCGGTTTATATGGCGCAAATGCGTGCTTATAAGGAGGCATTGATGAAAATTTATCCTGATAAACAAATACGGGCGGCATTATTATGGACCTATGGGGCGGTTTTAATGGAATTACCGGATTTATAGACGCATTACGGCCAAATAATATTGTCTATAGTTAGAGATATTTTTTATATCGCGCTTGACCTATATGCCGTGAGCGCCATACTTATTAATGGATACTTTAATATAGAAAGGGACATTATGTCTGTACATCAAGTAAATGATCAAAATTTTGAAACCGAGGTTTTAAAGGCGAGCGAGCCAGTTATTGTCGATTTTTGGGCGGAATGGTGCGGGCCATGCAAGGCATTATCACCGTTAATTGACGATTTGGCGAGTAATAACAGCAATGTGAAGGTTGTGAAGGTTAATATTGATGATGCGCCCGAAGCCCCGACAAAATATGGTGTGCGCGGCATTCCGACGGTCATGGTATTTAAAGACGGCGCAGTAGTTGATACGCGCGTTGGCGGAATGTCCAAAGAGCAACTGAACCAATGGGTTGAGTCCGTCGTTTAGTCGGGCCATATTCCCAGCCATGTTGTTATTATAAGTAAGATTAAAAATAATAAAAAAAAAGCCCGATAGTTTTATCGGGCTTTTTGTATGTCTTATGTTGTTATGCCAGCTTAGAAGCCTTTGGTTAGGCTGAAGTAGAAGCGGGCATCTTTGTCATTTTGTGTGCCGACATCACGTGTCAAAGGAAGCGCCACCGCGAAATCCGCATTAATATCGTGATCGAATTCGGTGCGAATACCAAAACCTGTTGAGGAGATGCTGTCGCGTTTTTGTGCATTGGTGGTCGGATCATCATTCCAGACACGTCCGGTATCAAAGAAACCGAAGAGTTGATAATCAGGGACAATGTTGAATTCCACCGGCTCGTTCCATTGCACTTCGACTTTACCGGCAATGCCTTTTTCGCCGACAACTTCGGATGGATCATAGCCGCGACCCATGCCAATGCCGCCAATGCCGAATTCTTCGGAGGCAAGTAGGGGATCATCCGCCCATTGGGCCTGACCAGCCACCAGAAGGTTGACGCTGTTGGTGATACGTTGCAAGCGTTGAGCCTCTAAATTGACTTTGAAGAAGTTTGGATCACCCGCGGCGCGAGATAGGTTCGCATCGCCTTTATCACTGGCGCCGAATAGGCCAATTCCTTGTGAGAAAGCAAGATCAAAAGCATTCACGCCAACACCCATGAATGTATCAAGGACATCATATTTTACACCGGCACGTAGAGCGCGGATGCTGTCACGACGTGTAAGTTCAGGCAGGTTATTGCTGGTTTTAACATCGCGCCAGTCAAATGTGACGCGCCCATATAGATTTTGTGCGCGTGAGCGAATGAAGGGATGCTCCACCCCGATAGAGGCAAAATTAGAGCGCCCTTCGACGTTGAATTGCGTTAGATCAAAGCCAGGCTCTGTGTCGGTATGGCTGGCGAATAGTTTTAATTTCGTGCCATATGAGCCAACCGGTACATCATAACCTAAACCGAAATAGCCCAGTTCATAGCTGTCTGGTGCGACCACGATTTGTGCGGTTAGTGCATCATTTAAACGTAGTGGGTTATTCAATGTTGCCGCGCCGGATAGTTGGATAGGGCCAAGATAGCGGCTGCCGTAATTATTCGCACCGACCAGGGCGTCAAACGGGTCGCGCTCAACGATGATACGAAGATCGGCGGCGCCGACGCTGTTCGGTGAGGGGCTAAGTACGCTGCGGGCATTCACGCCGGGCAGGTCATTAATCATTAGCAATTGACGTTCAAGTTGCGCGGCATTAAGCGCGCCGCCAAGAGCCATCTGGTTAGCATAACGGCGGATTAAACCGGATGCGGCGGATTCATCACCTTCAATTACGACGCTGTCAACTTTTCCTTCAACAACTTGCAAATTGATAATGCCATCATCAATGGTTTGCGGTGGGACAACAACCTGTGCCAACAGATAGCCATCATTGCGATATTTCAATTTTAAACGATTAGCGATGCCATAAACATCCGCCAAAGAAATAGTTTGACCGATTTGTGCATTATAGGTCGGGGCAAGTTCATCCGCGCTATATACTGATACACCGCTTATGTTTAACCCTTTTAAGTTTATCGAAATGCGATCCGCACCGGCGGGGGCGTTAATTTCCTGCCCTTCGGATACTGTGATGCTTGGTGATGCGGTTGTCGTGAAATTATCGTTACGTAATTGTTCGGAGACACGTCCCGGTTCCGCCGTTGATAGTGCGCTTTCCGGTAGAGGTTGTGCAGAAGCAGATGCGGCGCAAAGTGCGACAACGCTTGTTAATATGGAATATTTTAATGTTTTCATTTTGATGACCCTATACCTGTATTTAAAAAATAATTAGAAAAATCTGTCTTTCTTATTATGTGATTAATTGAGTGATTACAAGGGCATTTCTATTTTATACACATCCTTTTAGTGATATTTTAATCACACCCTAACATCAAGACCGCTAACCGTGCTTTATCTTAGAGGAAACTAAAATAAGTGTCTGAATAAAAGTAAATAAAGAGTTAATTATGTCTTGTAATTTTCATACAGATCTGTTTTAACATGTTATCATCGCGTAAATAGTATTTATGTGAAGTTAGATTTTTGAGGGAAATTCAATTCTAACTTATTGAAATAATTTAACATTATATGAGGCTTATTATGAACCGCACGCACCAAAGTACAAAAACTCCGTTTTCCAGAAGACTTCTTATGGCATCGACTGCTTTAATGGCAGCAAGCGCCATCGGGTTTTCTTCATCCGCAGCATTAGCGGTTGATAATTTAGAGACACCGCAAGGCGGAAATGTTACAGGCGGCGCGGCAAGTATTAGCAACCCGTCAGCAGGACGTTTGGAAATTGATCAATCAACGGATCGTGTATTTATTGATTGGGATAGCTTTAATATCGGTGAAGGTGCGAGCACTGAATTCTTTCAGCCAGGAACAGGGTCATTAGCGGTTAACAAAGTTGTAGGCGCGGGACAGGATCCGTCACAGATTTTGGGATCGCTAAAATCAAATGGCAACGTGATGATTTTGGATCGCAATGGTGTGTTCTTTGGTCGTAATGCAACAATTGATGTCGGCGGTATTATAGCCTCAACCGGTGATATCAATGAAGATGCATTGAAAAACGGCGCAGACGTCATTGAGTTTACAAATCTTGGTGATGGTACAATCGAAAATCAGGCACAGATTTCAGTCGCGCAGGCAGGGATTGCAGCATTTGTTGCGCCAACAGTTAAAAATAGCGGCGTGATTAATGCGAAGCTTGGTAAGGTTGCCTTTGCAGCGGGATCAAAAGTTACGCTTGATCTATACGGAGATCAGTTGGTTGAGATTGAAGCCGGTGATAAATTAGAGACAGCATTATTAGAAAATTCAGGCACAATTAATGCTGAAGGCGGCGTGGTGCAAATGACAGCGCGCGCAGCAAATGATGCGGTTGATAGCGTTATTAATATGAGCGGTGTGATCAATGCGTCTTCTGTGACGCAAAAAGGCGGCAAAATTATTTTGGGCGGCGGTGATAACGGATTGGTAAAAGTTTCCGGTAAAATTGATGCAAGTGGCACAAGCGGCGGATCAGTGGAAGCCACAGGTCAAAATGTATATCAAACAAATACAAGCGAGATTTCAGTTGCCAGCACGGATACGGTGAATGGCACAGCGGGATCAGCCACATTTAACGGTACGGATAACGGCGTTTATGACGGTGTGATTTCTGCCGAAGGTCAAAACGGATTTATTGAAACATCCGGCGGTAATTTGGCAGTGCGCGGTAACGTGATTTTAGGTCAGGGCGGTAACTGGTTATTGGATCCGACGGATCTGGTAATTGTTGGCACTGATACAACCGGCGGTGATGCAAGTGCAACGGATTTATCACAGGATCCGTTCTCCCCTGAAGATTCAGTTGCTAACCCAAGTGGCGGCGGTGTTGGTAATGCCGATTCCATTTTCTGGATTTATGATCAATTAATCAATAATGCGTTGAATTCCGGTGCAAGTGTTCGTCTTCAGACCAATGCGGGCGGCGCAAATGAGGGTGATATCACGCTTCGTGCCGATGCACATATCATGAAAACAGCCGGTGTGGATTCTACTCTGACGCTTGAAGCGCATGATGATATCATCATTGATGGCACAATCGGCGCAAGCGGCGCGGGAAGTTTATCTGTTTCTTTGGTTGCTGATTTTGACGGTAGCGGCGGTGATTCAGATGTTATTATTAATAATACTATTAAAACAAATGGCGGTTTCTTTGGGGCAACTGCCGCAGACAACATTGACGTTAATGCTGAAATTGATGCAGAAGGTACAGGCTTTATAACCTTTAGTGCGCCAACCATTAATTTGGCAGCGGATGTAAAAACAGATGGTTTCATTGACGGAACGGCGAGCATTGTTAATGTTCAAAATGATACAGCGCAAATTAATGACGGCGTGAAAGTTGGCGCGGAAGGTGCCACAATTAATGTTGCGGCGGGCACATACAATGAATCCGTTGAGGCATTTAAAGCAGATCAAACCCTTAAGGGTGCTAATGCGGGTGTTGCCGGTTTCGGAGAGCGCGGTGCGGAATCAACTATTTCACCAAATTCCCCCGGAATTTTAGTGACTGCAGATGGTGTAACCGTTGACGGTTTTGAAATTGATGGCGGCGAGATTGGCGTGCACGTCATGGGCGCAACGGATGTGAAGATAACCAATAACTACATTCACGGACAGCGTCATCCTGAAGCAACAGGAACACAAGAAGGTTTCCGCGGGTCAGGCGATGGTATTTTAGTTAGCCATGCCGCAAATAACGTACATATTACAAGGAATACCGTTGAAGATACAGATGATGAAGCGGTTCAAGCCGTTGATTCAAGAAATATCCTTTTAGACCTTAACTTATTGGATAACCGCGATACAGCGGATGCAAATGGTCATGAGGCCGTGAACTTCACAAATATCAGTGGTGACAGCCGTATTAACGGCAATGAAATCTATACAGGGTTTTATTCCGGTGTTGGTATTTATGACAGTGAAGGCGTTCTGGTTGATGCGAACATGGTGAAAGGCCGCGGCGTGGATGCGGATGATTACGGCATTCAATTAACAAACAGCACGAATTCATTAGTAGGTGGAAATATTATTTCTTCTGTTGGTAAGTCTGCGGTTTACGTGAATGGATCTGATGATACGTCAGTTTTCGGCAATTCTATTTCAGAGACAGGTGAAAGTGGTATTTTGATTAACCCAAGCCTGAACGCTTTGGTTGAAGGCAACATTATTAATAACACAGGATCACATGGTATTGAGGTTCTGGAGAGCGATAATGCAACGGTTTCCGGTAATGATATTGGCCTGACTGGCGGTGATAATAACATTAACGGCGATGGCATTCATATCGTTGATAGTAGTAATGCGGTTGTTCAAAGAAATATGATCAGCAACACAACATCAACAGCGGTTGATATTGGTAGCGGTATTCATATCATCAATAGTGATAACGCCTTAATCGGTAGTTATAACGATTATGAAGAAAACATAATTTTCAACACTGCATGGGACGGTGTGCGCGTTTATAATTCTGATAACGTACAAGTTATTGGCAATGATATTGATGATGTTGAACGTTCAGGCGTATTCGGCGGCGTAGTTGATAATTTTACAGTTGCGGAGAACGACATTGACGGCGCAGCACAAGATCATGGTGTTCATGTATCTTTTGGATCGAACATCGCCGTGACGAATAATAAAATCGCCAATGTAAATCTTGATGGTGTGTTGGTTCACAATTTTGATGTGGCCTGGATTTCAGATAACACAATCAACATGACCGGTGATGATGGTATTGATGCGCATGAAGGCGGATATACATCGATCTATGGCAATACAATCTTTGGTGCCGGTTTCCATGCGGATAATGCGGATGAGTATGGCGCGGATGGTATCCATGTGCGTAATGTTGGCGGATATCTTGGCGCGCCGCTTGCGAAGGGTGACGGCGTTGGATTTGCGTTCTCCGGAGCGGATTCTGATATTTATGAGAATAATATCGCCTTTACGAAGCATGATGGTGTCAATGTAATGGTTGATACATTGTTAGGTGCCAATACATATGTTTATAACAACATTATCGGGCATGTCGGATATGACGTTGAAGAAGCCAATGGTATTTTTGTTACCCAATTATTGGAGAGCGAAATCTATGGCAATAAAGTTACATCTGTTCTAAGCGACGGAATTAAAGTTAAAGACGGTTTCTATACAGGTATTTACAATAACCGTTTGGCATTAATCGGCGAAGACGGGATTGAGGTATCAAATGTTAGTGGTGGTCGTTTAGGCGGCCCTGAGACTATGTTCTTGGTTGGGCCGGTTCCTGGTGAATATACAGGGGCAGGATCAGTTGAAATCACCAACAACGAAGTGGCTGTGACAGGTGAGAATGGCATTTATGTTCGTAATAGCGGCGCCACACGTATTATAAACAATGATGTTTATATGGCAGGTGTTGGTGACGCAGTTGCAGAAGAAGTGAATATGGTCGGTGCATTCATTGCAGGTGATTTTGCTCCGGTTCATGCTTCTGCTGTATCTCTACTTGCGGACGTTGTTGATGAGACACCAAGCTTTGACCTGTACTGGTCAGATGGCGATGGCATTCTGGTTGAGAATGTACATGACAGATATTATGATGTCAGTGTGACAAATGCCGGTATCGGATCCGGTTATGACAGCGAAAGTTATGCAGTCGTTATTCAGGGTAACGAGGTTGAATATACAGGCGGTGATGGCATTGAAGTCTTTGATGCGGGTCGCACCTTAATCGGCGGTGATGGCGAAGGTGAAGGTAATGTCGTCATTCAAGCAGGTATCGAGCAGACAACAATTGAGGGCGCAAATAGCTTTAGCGAGCTATTCACATCCGGTCCGTTTGAAGCCGGCGCAGGTCGTCAAAACCTTTGGACAGAAAATGTTGAAGGATCAGACACAGATGATGCTTGGTTAAATGTTCCACTAGCTAGCATTATCGGTGATCATGTTGCCTTGGATGAGATTGAGCATGATGCGCATGACGGTATCAAAGTAGGATTTGTGTTCAAGGAAACAAGTGATGTTCCGGATGTATGGACAGTCGCATCTGAAGGGGTATATACAGCAGGTGATAACGGTTCCAGCTATGTTGGATATGCGGTTGATATTCTGAATAATATTGTCCTGAAAACAGGTGATGATGGCATTGAAGTTACTAATTCCAGCTCTACGCTAATTAAAAATAATGTTGTTCTCGAAACAGGATATGGATTTGGTGAAGATTACGGTTCCGGCGATTATTTCGGCGCGGACGGTATCTATGTTGCGAATATCTCCGGCGAGCAAGGATATAATAATGATGTGTTTAATGTTGCAAATCTAGGTGGCATTTCATCCGGTGATGGTTTCGTAAATTATGCGGTTGTCATTGATAGAAACATTGTCTTAGATACTGCGGATGATGGCATTGAAGTTGTCGGCGGTTATGATGATTACAGAGATGATCGTTCCTTAGTTAAGAATATATTTGGTCCGACAGGTCGCACTCTGATTACTAATAATATTGTTGATAGCGCCGGAAATGGTGTGGGCGCAGAAGATGGATTTGGCTCTGATGGTGTTCATGTCCGCGGCGTTTTTGCGAACCAATATAATGACTATCCAAAAGATGTCTTGCTTTCAACGCAACAGGCAGGCGCTGCTGGCGGATACGGTCATTCAGATTATGCGGTTCAGATTATCGGTAACGATATCATTACTGTTGATGATGACGGTATCGAGGTTCTGAATTCAGAATCTGCTTATATTGCAGATAATTTGGTCTTTGATGCGGGAGTTCCCTCGGAAGGTAGTTACTATGGCGGATATATGCAGAATGCAGGCGCGGATGGTATTACGGTTCGTGGTGTTGGTCAGGATTACTACGGTGGTCCAGTTCCAAGAGCCGCAAGTTCATTGATCGGTGGTAATGATGGAAATGGTTTCTATGGCTATGCGGTGGAAATCATTGGTAACGACATCCAAACCACAGGCGATGACGGGATTGAAGTGTCAAATTCTCATTCAACTTTGATTGATGGTAATGAAATCTATAATGCCGGATCCGGTGGTGATGATTACTATGGCGGCGGCGATTTCTACGGCGCGGATGGTATTCATGTCCGTAATGTATCCGGCGGCAGGTCTTATGGTCCTGGATTAATCACAGAGCAAGGCTTTGAAGATTATGCGGTTGTAATCCGTAATAACTTTATCGATGATACAGCCGATGATGGCATTGAAGTGATCAGTGATTACGAAGATTCCTATTATAATGATGTTCTTCGCGTTAATCTTGTGAGCAAAGACTTCTATGGCCCTTCGATTACCGGACGCACATTGATTGAAGGCAATGAAACTTATAACAACGGTGTCTTTGCAAATGGCGACATTGAAAATGAGCTTCAGTTTGCATCATTTGCAGTGAGCGAAGTACCTTATTATGGGGCTCCTGACGGTTATGGCGCGGATGGTATCCATGTACGCGGCGTTGCTGATAATGTTTATGTTGAGACCTATAGTGAAGACGAGCAGTCAGAAACATTTACTTATACAAATGGCGAACGTGATGCGGTGATTATTCGCGATAATATCGTGGATGTTACCGGTGATGACGGCATTGAAGTATTGTTCTCCGGTCGTACCAATATTGCGGATAATACGATTTCCCATTCCGGTTATGGCGGCGGCCTATCATACGGCGTTGCCGATGAAATGGGCGGTGATGGTATTCATGTTGCGGGCGTAATTGCCAATACGTCGATTGAAACGGATACTTATACTGAAGAAAACGGTTATGAGTATGATTATGATTACATTCAGAATTCAGGCACATCCGTTACAATTACAGGCAATAACATTGATGTGACAGGTGATGACGGTATTCAGGTTCTGGATAGTGGTAATTCCATCATCAGCAATAACATTGTCACCAATGTTGGTCAGAATGACGGGGACGCCTTTACGATTGATGGTAATCAATCAGATGGCATTCATGTTCGTACCGGTCTGTTAGGTGATTATTACTATGGCGGTGTAAACCAGAAAACATCCTTCATTAGTGACGTTAAAGAAGGTCCTTCTTATTACTTCTTGAGCACGTCCACGTTGATTTCCGGTAATACGGTTAATAACGTGTCTGACGATGGCATTGATGTTGAAGGCGTTACAGATGTGACGATTTCAAACAACACTGTCTCTAACGTTGGTGATGATGGCATTGATGTTGTTGGTTATGCCGGCGCAGAAGAAGAGTTTGACCTGAGCACCATTGAATTTGGTAATAGCGAAGGCCCGACCCTTGAATTGCCGACATTCACGGTGAATGTGACCGGTAATAATGTGACGAATTCCGCTGATAATGGCATTGCGATTGAAAATGCAGACTTCATTACAGTCAGCAATAATAATGTTGCAAACAGCAATGCGGTTGGCGTTCTGATTAGTGATGATCACAACGGATCTGTTGTTCTGAGCGGTAATACGTTAACGAATAATGCGGTTCATGCTCGTTTCGAAAGTGGTCAGGTTGATTTAACCGGTGCCGGTAATAACTTTGTGAATGGCGGCACAGGGATCCAGTTTGATGGCGGTCTTGTGAGCTTGATTGATAATGATCCAAGTGATGAGTATCAAGGCACATTGGGCGCGCAGACATTTAACGGTCAAAGCGGGTTCTATGTTGAGCTGACAAACGGCGCATTGTTCGAGCCGGGTCAACCAGCCCTGTATAATGCCTTGAACAGCACATACGTTGGTCCGGACGGCGCATTTACGCCATCTGATACCGGCGGTATCCTGACGGTAGCACAGCTTGATTTCCTTGAAGGCAAGTTCCAGCACTTTGTTGATCTGGATACGCTTGGTCTGTTCTTCTTCGGGGCTTTGTCTTTGGAGAACGTTGAAGACTTCCTGAATACATTCGGGCAGTTTAACGGCGATACAACCGGCGCAAGAGTGACGATTACGGCTCTGCCATTTATCTCTCAGACGCAGTCAGCATTGCAGTTGAATAATCTGACTCCGGCAGCGGGCGAAGATGGATCAATCCCGGGTGATATCAATGGTGATGGTGAGCTTTCTGCCGAAGAAGCAGCGGCTCTTGATCCCGCCGCAGGTGCAGAAGAAGTCGGTTGCTGGAGTGACGCACAAAACGTTGCCGAAGGCGGCGTGTCTGTGACATATGACTTTGATAACAGCCCAGAAAGCGCGATTGCCGATGCCGCAGGTTGCGGAATTGCCCAAGCGCAGTAAGCTTCGGTCTGATATATAAATAATTATAAAACCCCCGTTATATGAGCGGGGGTTTTTATTTACGTTAGATGGTGCGTGTAAAATAATTGGTTATATTTCCAAAGCGGCCTAAATAATATCTGGCAAGAGCGCAAGTTATCCATTAAAACAAAGACATGACAAAAATCGCGAAAAAAAATGATGAGGCGGCAAAATCGAAAGATAAAAGCGCGCCCTTAACCGCCAAAGAAGAATGGTCGGAATTTGCCAAAACGGCGTTTATTGCGATTTTATTGGCCTTGATTATTCGTACCTTTTTCTTTGAACCGTTTAATATTCCATCCGGATCAATGAAACCGACTTTACAGGTCGGGGATTATTTATTCGTAAGTAAGCCTGCCTATGGCTATAGCCGTCATTCTTTTCCATTCAGCATGGCCCCATTTGAGGGGCGAGTGTGGGACACGCAACCAGAGCGCGGCGATGTTGTCGTTTTCAAACTGCCGACAGACACATCGATTGATTATATCAAACGCATTATCGGATTACCGGGAGATAAAATTCAGGTGATCGGCGGACAATTATATATCAATGGCGAGGCCACAAAACGTGAAGCATTGCCGATGGCGCGCATGTTGGAAGACGGGGAGAATGTGACCCGTTATGAATATATTGAAACCCTGCCCGGCGGTGCGACATTCCACATTTATGAGGATGGCAATCAGCAGCCATTGGATAATACGCCCGTTTATACCGTTCCGCCGCGCCATTTCTTTATGATGGGTGATAACCGTGATAATTCCATGGATAGCCGCGTTGAAAGTCTGGTGGGATTTGTGCCGTATGAAAATATTGTCGGACGCGCAGATTTTCTGTTTTTCTCGGTGGAAGAGGGGCATTCAATTTTTGAATTCTGGAAATGGCCGTGGACAATCCGCACTGAGCGTTTATTTACAGATATTGACCCCATCCGTCTGACCCCCGCCGCCGCGCCGGAAAGTGATTCAATAGAGGCGCCGTAATGCCCGATTTATTAAACCGTTTGCAAAAAGACATTGAGTATAAATTCAAAAATAAGACGTTATTGCAAACCGCAATGACCCATTCCAGTGCCTCTGTTTTAAATGAAGAGGTTTTGAATTATGAGCGATTGGAATTTTTGGGTGATCGCGTTTTAGGATTGGCGATGGCAGAAGTGCTCTATAAGCGTTATCCCAAAGAGAATGAAGGTGATCTGGCAAAGCGACATGCGGCATTGGTGCAAGGTAAGACATTAGCGAAAATTGCAGTGCGGATTAATTTGGGTGCGGCGATGATTTTATCGGATAATGAACGCGCCGCGGGCGGCGGAGAAAATGAGCATATGCTAGCGGATGGGCTTGAGGCCTTGCTGGGCGCGATTTATTTGGATAGCGGTTTGGAAGCGTGTAATACGTTGATCGCCAAGTTATGGGATGATTTATTAGATATCATGGTAGAGCCACCGCAAGATCCGAAAACAGGATTACAGGAATGGGCGCAGGCCAAAGGATTACCATTACCGGTTTATGAGGTATCAGATCGTGAAGGGCCGGATCATGCGCCGCAATTTACTGTGCGGGTAATTTTACAGGGATATGAAGCCGCCGAAGCGCGCGGATCATCACGCCGCGCGGCAGAAAAGAAGGCGGCGGCACGGCTATTAACATATTTGGTTAATAGCGCATAAAGAGTCGCATCATATGTAAAAATTAGGCATAATGCCCCTAGATAGAATGGGAAAATGTTTCCGTTCATATGGAGGCATGGCTATGACTTACTTTTCATCTATTTTTAAGAGTGTGGCAGAGGCCTTATGTTCATCACAAAGCGTTGCGCCGATTGATTATGAGACACCGACGTTAGAGTCAACATTGGCGTGGATGCGTGATCTGCATCGTCATGAATGGGACGGCGGGCTGGATGTACCTTATGCGGATCATCCCGAAGCGGCGATGGATCTTTTTGTGCAATTATATCCCGAAGCCAGCGAAGAAGAAAAAATGGCGGTGTTGCTTCATGATGTGAAGGAAAATTGCGGTGTGAGAGATAGTGATTTGCATGCGCGGCATTATTCGGCGCGGACCATATCGATGGTGGATCACATGACGCGCGGTAAGTTAATTAAAGCCCCCTATCAGATGAAGGTAAATCGTATCATACGGACGGGTGATGAGGCGCTGATCTGTGCGAAATTATCGGATACGTTGCATAATCGTTTGAAATTAATGTCAGGGCGTCTGGCCATGTCGGACCCGCCGCGTTATGAGAGGCTGGTTCAGAAATATACAAAATCCATCAATTCCTTTTGTGAAGCACTGGGGCGTGATCCGCAGGATGTGATTGCCTTAATTGGCCCCGAAACGGGCTATGCAGCCGTTCCAGGATTTGATACATAAATGATATGACATGTATCAGCGGTAAAATTTCACCAGACGTTATCACATATTTACAAGGCCGGCGTAGTTGCTCGCTATCGCAGATGGGGGACACAGCCCCATCAGATGATGAGATCAAGGCGATGATAGAGATTGCGAGCCGAGTGCCCGATCATGGACGATTATTTCCGTGGTATTTTGTGGTTTTTAAAGGCGAGGCACGCGCGCAAGCGGGTGATATTTTAAAGGAAGCATATCTTGAGGAAGAGCCGGAGGCATCGGCCGCGAAATTAGCGCTGGAGGCGGAGCGTTTCTTAAGAGCGCCGCTTGTGATTATGGTGGTTAGCCGTTTGCGCCCCACTAAAAAAACCATATGGGAGCAAATATTATCCAGCGGAGCGGCATGTTATAATCTGTGTTTGGCGGCCAATGCGATGGGATATGGGACGAACTGGCTGAGTGAATGGATGTCTTATAATGACACATTCAAACAAAAAATTGGCTTAGCGCCCGGTGAGCATATTGCGGGCATGATCTATATTGGCAATGCTATGGAACAACCAGAGGAGCGCCCGCGCCCCGCACAGAACGAAATTGTTACTTATTGGACACCGGATGCCGCATTACAGCGCGGAACAACGTATGATCCAGAAAAACCTGTTCCTTATGTTAAGGGGTTTACTTTCCCGGATGAGGTTGTTTAGGGTAGTCGTATGAACTGGATGGAAGATCAACATTTTGATCCGGTCTTGCCGGATTTTGAGATCAGGGGATCACGTATTTTGCTGCGCCCGCCAAAAGTTCAGGATGAGGGAGAATGGATAGATCTTCGTAGCCGTAATAAAGAGTATTTAACCCCCTTTGAGCCGGCATGGTCGCGCGATGCGCTTTCCCCCGCTTTTTTTCAGCGCCGCATTATTCGCCAAAGACGCGATTGGGCGCAAGACCGCGCCTATTCGTTTCTGATTTTTCGTCATGCGGCCAGCGCCGACGAAAAGCCGAAAATGATTGGCGGGATGAATATTAATAATGTGTGCCGCGGCGCGGCGCAGTTTGGATCGCTTGGATATTGGCTGGATGAATGGCATCAGGGGCAGGGATATATGCGCGCCGCCCTGCGTATGATAATTTATTTTTCCTATAATGAATTAAAATTGCATCGTTTGAATGCCTCCGTTTTACCGGATAATGATAAGAGCCAAAATTTATTATTGCGCGTTGGATTTGAGGAGGAGGGCTTTGCCAAATCCTATATTGAAATTAATAACCTTTGGCAGGATCATATTTTATATGGATTGGTCTTGCGTGATTTCATGGAATCCGAACAGCAGATTTAAGCCGCATGAAAAAATGCTGCACTTAACAAATGGTTAAAATCTCTGCTTCGTTGCAATATAGAAAGTTCTATGTCTAAGTTATTGTATTATGGTAATATATAGGTAGATCGGTTACAAATTAAATAGTTATTTTAGCCGTTTCGCCGCAGCAAAATTGCTGCAGCAATCTCTAACTGAAAGGAGAGAGACATGTTTGGACATATTACGAATTTAACGCATAAGCGTAGCTTGATGGAAGCCTTTGGTTTTTATCTGTACTTTACGATATTACTGGTCGGCCTTTCCACTTTTACCGGGCATTATCTGGGTATTTTAGGCCTGATTGATGGTAGCACGGTCGGCGGATTTTTTGACGGCGGATCGCTTCATACTCTGGTTGGAACCGGCTGGGTGATTATGCTATCCGGTATGATTTTAAATCATAAAGGTTTAACCAATGATATGTTGTCAGTGGTATTGACTGTGGTTGGTATTTATCTGGCCTATAGCGTGAATATCCTTCTGGGGATGGTGGTTGTGTCATACTTGACCACCCTTGGTAAAAAGTAGTTAAAGGTAAGTCATAAGTGATCCCTGAAACCGCCTGGAAACAGGCGGTTTTTTTATTGCTTTTTGTGCAACATTCGATTATATACTTCACATAATTAATCAATCTCCACAATAAGGTGTGACACATGAAAGCAATTGTTAAAGACTTTTTCAATTTTGAACGCAAACGCACCCATAAGGAGGCGGCGATCTTTATGGTTTTTCACTCTATGTTGATATGGGGTATTTTGTCTGTTGTTGGATTGCTTTAAAGGGCGTAAGCAACCGTAAGTTCGGGGTCATGAAGCATGTCTATATAGGCCGGATGTTCCGATAATTCGACTAATTTTTTGAATTCATGTGAGGGGAAATTATTTTTGATTTTGCTGCGGATTTTCCTATCATTTTCTTCGGCTAGGCCCAAGGCTAATTCTATAAAATGGATTGCTTCGTAAGCCGCGGCTTTACGGGGATCTCGGTCTTGTATTTGTGTTCTTCCTTCAATATTCGGTATGGAGCCGATTTTTAGCTCCATTTTAATATTAATAGCCGTTTTATATGCGATTTCTTGTGCTGCCGTCATTATCTTTTTTTCCAAATCGGGTTTGGCGGCAATGTCCTCTTTCATTTGCTGTAATACGGAATTAGCAGATAAATATTCGGGTCTAACAAGGTCGTAAGAAGAAATTCTGACGATGCATTGTTTGTTATATTGAAGTGTGAGGGGCGTGTTGTTAGTTTCAGCAGTCATAATATTATAATTCCCTCGCTTTTTATCATTATTTAGTGACGTATAATCGTCACAATATAGAGTATTATTTTATTTATCATTTTACAAAATAATTTGTAATGAAAATAGAGCGTGTCAGGGCTGAATAATCTACATGGAAAGGTCAACGCATTAAATTTAATGGGGGATTATAATTCTGGCGCTGTATAATCCTGATTTTCGGATAATGTAATGAGCTGTTCCATGTAAGGGGCCATTTTTTCATACATGAGTTCACAATGACCTTGGTCGGATAAACCTAACGCAACTTCGAAATGTTTTAAGGCTTCGTATGCCGCTACTTTTACAGGATCATTTGAGTGACATTCACTGTCTTTAATATAAGGGGGGGTGTCAGGATGAGCAGCTAAAGATTCTGCAATACCGAGCGCATTTCTGAAATGAATGTTAACACGCTCTTCCTGTATCATTTTTCCCAACGGGGTGTTTGGATCAGTTTCCAAATAATGCGCATGGATTTTAGTATGAGATAAAAATGGATTGTTCGGATCGGGAGCAGATGGTGTTTCTCTGTCGCCTAACATTTTTGTAAGTTGGTTCAAAGCATCCTTAGAAGATGTAATTTTAGGAGTATAAGTATTCATAATATTAAAATATACATAAAGAATTTTTAGTACAAGAAAAATTTTATGTCCGTCATTGAAGGAAAGGGTCATTGCGAAAAAGAAGCTTGATCTAACCTTGTTTTTTATGCACTTCTAGACATATTCAAAAAATGAAGAGAGATGATTATGAAAGTTTATTACGATAATGATTGCGATGTTAATTTAATCAAAGGCAAAAAAGTGGCCGTGATTGGTTATGGATCACAGGGGCACGCCCATATTGCGAATTTGCGCGATAGTGGCTGTAAGGATTTAAAGGTTGGATTACGCCCCGAAAGCGGCACCAACAAAAAAGCCAAGGAAGCCGGATTTGAAACAGCATCCCCCGCCGAATGTGCGAAATGGGCGGATGTGATTATGATGGCAACGCCGGATGAATTACAGGCCGATATTTATAAGGATGAATTACATGACAATATGAAGCCCGGCGCGGCGTTGGCCTTTGCGCATGGTTTGAATATTCATTTTAATCTGATTGAACCACGTAGCGATATTGACGTATTTATGATCGCGCCAAAGGGCCCCGGCCATACGGTGCGCGGTGAATATTCCAAAGGCGGCGGCGTGCCGTGTTTGATTGCAGTGCATCAGGATGCATCGGGATCGGCGCATGATGTTGGTTTGTCTTATGCTTCTGCCATTGGCGGTGGGCGCAGCGGAATCATTGAGACGACGTTCCGCGAGGAATGTGAAACCGATCTGTTCGGGGAGCAAGTTGTTTTGTGCGGCGGGTTATGTGAGTTGATCAAGAACGGGTTTGAAACTTTGACCGAAGCGGGCTATGCCCCTGAAATGGCATATTTTGAATGTATGCATGAGGTGAAGTTAATTGTGGATCTGCTCTATGAAGGCGGCATGGCGAATATGCGCTATTCTATCTCTAATACGGCGGAATACGGTGATTACGTGACCGGCCCGCGGATTGTGACATCAGAGACCAAAGCGGAAATGAAGCGCGTTTTGGAAGATATCCAAACGGGTCGTTTCACACGCGATTGGATGCAGGAATGCAAAGCAGGGCAACCGAGCTTTAAAGCCACGCGCCGCCTGAATGCGGAGCACCCGATTGAAGAAGTCGGTGAAAAGCTGCGTGAGATGATGCCATGGATTAAGAAAAACCAATTGGTCGATAAGGCGAAAAATTAATTTGCCTTACTTTTAAAGGCTTCTCAATTTTTAATAATGATCTGAATACTAAAAAAAAGCCCTGCATGATGCGGGGGGGTATAGTGATAGGTCGCAGAGTTCCGATTTCTGACCACACTTACCACTAAGAACACAGACAGCCGTTATCATCACTGGTAACGGCTTTTTGTTGGATTTAACGCTTGTCTTTAATCATTGTCTGATAAGGATAAGGCTTCTTCAATAATCTCAAAGATTTTTATAAAATTTGAAAAGTCGTTTTCATTACCATTTTTGCATAACCAATTACACATATTTCCCTTTTCATTTTTATTAATGCTTTTTATTTTGGGAATAGTAATCTCTTGCCCTCTTTCTCTTATTTTTCTCTCTTCTTCTATATCGATAAAATCTTTCTTATGGTTTTCTGCTTTATCTATTGCTGCCTCTGGGAATAAATTTTCTATCCCCTTGCCTATGGGGTTAGTCGGTATTGTTGATATAATTCTTTTAAAAACATTGTTGCGATCCTCGTCGGTTTTATCCGTATCACAATCATAAAGCAGCACGATTTTCTTATTTACTAATTGCGGATCAGACCATTTATTATCATTCCAAATCTTATCAAGATTTCTAAAACCACCGCCATCTTTTATACAAATTTGGGAGAGGAAATCGCTCTTATCGAGAATTTCGGCAGCTTTATTAATGTATAAAATATCATAATCACCCTCTACAAAAACAATTGGTTTTTGAGATTTTAAAATTTCACCTTCAATACTGCTCTGAAACTTTTCAGTATTCACGAAAGTTTGGTATGCATCCTCAAACTCTGAAAATCTTTCCGTGCTAATAGTATTTCCGTTGGGCAGCTCTAAAATTTCAAAGCCTTCTTCTCCGAATGTGTTTTCTAAGCCTAGTAAAAAAAGAGGGGAGTGAGTTGATATTATGAACTGAACTTTGGGGAACAAAGAAATAAGCTTTGGCAATACTTCATATTGAAGCTGTGTGTGCAAATGAGCATCAATTTCGTCAATTACAACTGTGCCAGTAATGTTCTCTAAGCTTGTCAGAGTGCCATCACTGGAATCAAAATCCCTGAGAATAGAGAGAAAAAGGTTTAATAATGCTGTTTCCCCCGTAGAAAGTTGAAATATATGGGGGACAACGGTTGTTTCTCCGCTTATTATGGACATCACCCTTGATTGACGATTACCTACGCCAAAGCGTACGTTTCCATCTCTCAATATTACACGAAGCAATTTAATAGCTTCTTCATATACTGTATTTGACGCCCCTTTGTATCCCTGAAAAGAGGTTATTTGCGTGGGAGTTCCATTCTGTACGGGCAAAGAAATATTAATTATCTGTCTTTCATAAAGTTCTCTGTCCAACAGCAGATCAAACAACCAATTCATATTTGATTTTAAAGGAGAGTGACAAATAATATTTCTGTTTGATTTTCCCGCAATCCTGTTTTTATCTGTGTGTTCTGGTTTGCTTAAAAGGTTAGATTCATTGAGCCAGCTAGGCTCTTCAAATCTATTAGGAGGAAAATAAAGACTACAATTACTATCAACCAACTTTTTAAGCTCATCAGACTTTTTCGGTAAATTGTTTCCTGTAACAGTGTTTTCTCCATCAGGAATTTGTGCCCACTCCTTTCTCGCTGGTGTATACTTATAAACATCTTCAAAATCTTTTTTAAAACGTGACAATACCCATTCGTGAAATTCTATCCCTTCACTTAAATAAAGCTTCATAAAAGCATAATGCTTACCAGAAGTTATATAATTGGGACTTCTTAGCTTATAAACTCTTCCATCCTCCACTTCTGTATTAGGGTAAAGAGACGCTTTAGCAACCATTAATGCATTCACCGCATGGGAAAGAAAAATACTTTTCCCACTTCCATTTTTGCCGACAATGATTAGAGGTTTAGGATTCCCATTTGTCGAAAAAGGGAAGTTAATATCCAAATTCTTTAGAGGGCCATAATTCTCAATCTCAATTCGCTCGAAGTACATTTTCATTACCTTTCATTCACTGCCTATTATTCTTATTTTTTGATCAAAACACAATAAAATCATAGAGTTGTGCTTGAAATCTCGGTTTTTGAGATTTTCGGGGCTTAGTAACTCTGCACTAGGCAGTTGGAATCCAGTCGCTACCAATGAAGCCAATTGGTTTCTATATTTTAAATCAACTGCTTAATCATGGTAAAACGCATTTAAAACTGCTAAAAATAAGCATGTCCCAAACACATGCAAAAGCCAAAACTGATAGTAAAACGCCAATGATAATGACTGGTCAAATCGTGGCGAATATTGGCAAAAAAGAATAAATCCCATTCCGCAATATAAAGCCCAAAAACGCAGGATCATTCACAGGCCACTTGTTTTAAGCGGTCACGGTATCCGGTTAAATGTCGATTGCGGCACGTTGCTTATAAAATGTGGTTTTACCCATTATCCACAAAAGCGAGAAGAATACCGCTTTTTTCCTAAAGATCGGCAGCTACCCTCCCGCATTGTTATTTTAGACGGTGACGGTAGCATTACTTTTGATGCGCTAGAATGGCTATCAGAACAAGGCGTTCCTTTGGTGCAAATAAATTGGAAAGGCGATATTTCATGTGTTGGTGGTGCTGATTATGCGGCTAATTTTGACTTGGTAAAGCGTCAACTGGAAATACAGGAAAACGGCCAAGGCTTTGAGTTTTCTAAATGGCTAATCCTTGAGAAGATAAAAAATTCTTATGACACGATAAAACATATATCGGATAATTCGCCCGAAGCGCAGCCCATGCTGGCAAAAATTAAAGAACAGGCTGACGCTTTAAAAAAGAACCCGCCCGATAATTTAGGATCATTGCTTGCTGTGGAAGGTATCGCTGCGGCGGCTTATTTCCGTTATTGGTACACGCTGCCTTTGAAGTGGCGAGGTTTAGGCCGTAAACCAATTCCCCAAGAGTGGGAAAAGATCGGAACGCGCATCGGCGGCACGAGAAAAAGCAATCAATATGCCGTGCATCCGGTCAATGCCATTCTAAACTACGTCTATGGCGTTTTAGAGCAACAAGTAAGAGGGCATATAGTGGCGGCGGGTGTTGATCCCACGATTGGTTATATGCACTCCAATAGCAGCGACCGCGCCTCACTTGTCTTTGACCTTATGGAGCCTATACGCCCTGTAATGGATCAAAAAATACTGGAATTTGTCATTGGCCGGACATTCTCGCCGGATGATTTTATACTTGGCAAAAATGGTATTGTACGATTGCACCCGCAATTTGCGCGATATGTCGTTAAAATAGTGCAGGATATACCGGAAATAGAAAAAATAACCGCGGGCAATTTAAAAAAGCTATTTGGCCGCAATATATCTCAAAAACCTCGTAATTCTTTTATTTCTTGAATTAATTAGCCTTTTATTCCCGATTAAATTAATTTCTTTAATTAGGTTTAATTATAAAAATAGATAGAAATTTTAGTAAATGGTTGATTTTGCAACAGATATAAAAGAAACATCCGAGGTATTAGGAAAAGAAAATATTAATTGTTTAATTAGTTTATTTAATGAAATAGACGGTAAACCACCACGCGTTAATAAAAAACGGTATCGTGCCAATAAACCAGATCAAATACCCGTGTTAGATTATTTAGAACAATCGGCACATTTAATAACAATCAAAACTATTGAAACAAAGCAATTTTATCATTTGCGCGCTTATGCCATTCCTTTAATTAAAGAACAAAAAGCGCAAAATTTGCTAAATCTTATGTGTAAAATATATGGGGAGTTGTCTGTATTCTATAAAGAACGCTTAGACAAAAATGTTACAAGGGATGAGTTGCTAAAAACCATTGATGCTCCCAATCGACAAGCATTAGAAGCTTTAAGCTATTTTCAGGATACGCATAGCGTTTGGACGGGATGGGGAAAGGGCTTTCCATACGAGGAAGGTTCGCACATTAATATTTCAGAAGATGTTATTTTAAAAGAAAGTTTCCTTGAAGTTTTAACGGATTATTACCGCTGGCATTTTATTAATCAAAATAAAGAGGATTCATTTATAAATAACAAAATTTCGTTACCTGATAAAAAACCACATAGAAAACAGGGAAGACCATCCAAAAAACACATGATAGACGAAGCCTTCGATGCTTTGGACAGTGACGGTAAAATTAATCGTTCGGATTCGATACAATCTCATTATGATTTAATTCGAGATACTCTAATAATCCTATATCCTGATATGAGCGACGATAACGGCCTGTCAGATGAAACTATTCGGCGCGCTATCCGAGAACATTTCAAGTAAAATACCCCTCCTAAAAAAACACAAAAATACCCTCAAAATTATTTCTATTTTTGCGAGATTTATTGAGGTTCTGGTCTGACATATCTTTTGATTCGGAACACCGAAATAAAGGATACGAACGTAGGCAAACAAAATAAAAAACGCGATTATAAAGCTGAATATAAGCGGCGGGTTGAGCGCGGCCTTGCTAAAGGGCTTACACTTTCACAAGCGCGGGGGCATCCCAAGGCAGGTGAAAAAAACATCAAAAAACCGCGCCCTATAAGGGATGAGTCGTTTCAAATTAGTTTGAAAGCCCTACGCTCTGGCAAAACGCTTGCCGAGGCTGCTAAGGAAATTCGTGTTTCTCCCGAACGCTTGCGAAATCAGGCAAAAGCACGCGGGGCTATCAAAAAGAAAGGCCGCAGATGGGTTGTTAAAAACGATCTACCACGGCAAATGTTGATCTACACAGAAGGTCAGGCTCTTTCTATCACTATCGGCAGATTCCATTACGCCTCAAAGCTTGGCCGTTATATGGCGGGTGTAAGACGGTTTTTAAGAAGCAATGACCCCGCACATCTAAAACCATTTATCGGGCAGTCCGTTAAGGATAGCCGCGACAATACTTACATTTTTGAAACTGATCCAAACGCTCTCTACCGCATAGCGGCCAGTGGCAGCGAAACCTTTGAACAGATTTATCGCATCATCATTTAACAAAAGGAGAAAAAGATATGAATGATAAAGAAGCACGTAAACAAAAACGCCTTGAAGTCTTAGGCAGCAATCATCCGGTATGTGTTGTTTGCGGCGAGGATAGTTGGCAGTGCCTTGAACAGCACCATATCGCCGGACAAGCCTATAGTGACGATCTATGCAATGTTTGCCGAAACTGTCACCGTAAATTAAGCGATGAGCAAAACGATCATCCTAGCCCGATAACCAAAGATCCCGCATCTACTGAAACCATAGGCCATTTTCTTTTGGGGTTGGCAGACCTATTCGCGCTTTTGGTCGAAAGATTGCGGGAATATGGTCAGTCTCTTATTCAGGCCGCCAAAGATGCAGGGAGAGAGGTATGAGTATTCCCGATGAGCAGCCTTTGCCTATCGCGGTTCGTGCCTATGTATGCAAAGTGGATCAAAAAACTCTGCCTTTCATAAAGAAAAAAGGCGGCAGAAAGCGGCCTGTCCCTTCGGAATGGATTTTAATTTTTGATACTGAAACCACTACCGACGCAGCACAAAAGCTTCGTTTTGGCACGTATCAGGTGCGAAAGAGTGCTGATCTTGTAGAGGCAGGAATTTTTTACGATCCCGAAACTTTGAATAAAACAGAGCAAGTTACTCTGAAAGAGTACGCGAGAAAAAAACAATTAACCTTGATGAATGTGCGGGGATTTATTGAGAAAATATTTTATGGCGTTGGCTATAAATACCGCGCCAGCATTGTTGGCTTTAATCTTCCCTTTGATATTTCACGGCTAGCCATAGACCATACGCCCTCAAGAGGTACGCGCTATAATAAACTTATGCGCGGCGGGTTTACTTTTAAATTATCTGATAACCACTGGCAGCCAAGAGTGCAGATCAAGCATGTATCATCGCGCAACGCTTTTATTCAATTTGCGGCAACTAGAGAGCAGCGCACATCAAGAGGCAATCGAAAGAAAGGAAATTATCAGGCTGTAAGACGCGGCTTTTTTATCGACACGAAAACATTGGCGGCGGCATTAACCAGCCAATCTCATTCCCTTGCATCATTGGCGCAAGCTTTAAAAATTAAAGCTCAAAAACATCATACGGAAGATCACGGACGAACTTTAACCACTGATTATATTGACTACGCGCTGCAAGACACACAAACCACATGGGAATGTTATGAACGGCTGCAATCGCTTTACAAATTGCATGGGCTGGAATTAACACCAGCACATAGCATTCATAGCGAGGCTAGCCTTGGAAAAGCCTATTTGCGGGATATGGGCGTTAAGCCTTGGAAGACAATGCAGACAGATTTTCCCGATGATATTACAGGCAATATTATGAGTGCCTATTATGGGGGGCGTTCTGAAATTCATATTAGCAAAAAGTCCGTACAAGTCCTGTATTGCGATTTCCTATCCATGTATCCAACAGTTTGCACCCTCATGGGATTATGGCGATTTGTAACATCGCAAGGCATGGATTGGCACGATAGCACCGAAGAAACAGGTAAGTTTTTAAACGACATCACAATACCAATTTTACAAAAACAGGAAACATGGCAATCGCTTACTATCCTTGTTCAAGTTATACCAGATAACGATATTTTCCCCGTTCGTGCCAAATATGGTGGGGATGCTCAATATACAATCGGCTCAAACTTTCTAACCAGTGATACGCCGCTATGGTTTACATTGGCTGATTGCATATCCTCAAAACTTCTCAGTGGCCGCACCCCTAAAATATTGAAGGCAATTTCCTTTAAACCCAAAGACATGCAGGAAGATTTAAAACCTGTTTGCGTGGCGGGAAATACCAATTATGCGGTTGATCCTTGCGAGGGTGATTTCTTCAGGCGGGTTATTGATCTGCGCCGCGCTGTAAAAGAAAAGGTCAAAACAGCCTCCCCACAAGAAAAAAACGCGCTAGAAAACCAGCAGCTTGCGCTCAAAATTCTAGCAAACGCCACAAGTTACGGAATATTTGTAGAGCTTAATGTTGAGGAAGAAAAGCAAACGCAACCGCTTTTATGTTACGGATATAGCGGCAAGCCTACGAAACTTGAAAAGAAAAAATTTGAAGCCACAGGCTCATTTTTCCATCCGTTGCTTGCCGCACTTATTACAGGGGCGGCGCGGTTAATGCTGGCAATCACCGAACGTCAAGCGTTAGATGCGGGATTGGATTGGGCTTTTTGCGATACGGACAGCATGGCTTTGGCAAAGCCTGAAAATATGAGCATTGAGGAATTTTACAAAAGAGCAAGGCAAGTGCAGGAATGGTTTACACCGCTTAATCCCTATGCAGAAAAAGCACCGCTTTTAAAAATAGAGGATTATAATTATAGCCTACCCTATAAAGACACGTTAGATCCGCTTTATTGCTATGCCATTTCATCAAAGCGTTACGCGCTATATAATCTTGATGAAAATGGACAACCAATCTTGCGAAAAATTTCCGCGCATGGGCTTGGTCATTTAATCGCCCCCTATCAAAAGCCAAATACAAAAACTCTAGAGGACTCGCAGCCTTGGCAGCAGGATTTATGGCTGGAAATCATCAAGGCATCACTCGAAAATAGACAGCCGAATTTTATGAGCCTAAAAAACTTTAATCTGCCCGCCGTAAGCCGTTATGGAGCAACCACGCCTGCCCTTGAAAAATGGTTCGTTGGATATAATGAGAACAAGCCATATAAAGACCGTGTACGGCCTTTTAATTTCCTACTAGCCATGCAATCGCTCCCACACTTTAAAACATTAAAACCCGTTGCATCCTATGACAAAAATCCATCTAAGGCCGTGGCGCGTTGCTTTGATCGCAGCACAGGAGAAAAGATCAAAAAATTCCAGTTAAAGACCTATCTGGATTCTTTGGCGCAATATCACTTGCACCCTGAAACCAAGTTTTTGAACGGCGATTATACGGATGCGGGAATAACACAGCGGCGGCATATCCGCGTTAAATCCATTCAACATATCGGCAAAGAGGCCAATAAATGGGAAGAACAGTTTTTTACGGGCTTTAATCCCGATGCACAAATTGAATACGGTATGTGCGCCGAACAAAAAATAGAAATGCTCGAGACTGTATTACGGGCAATAAAAAAATATGGCGTAAAGTCCATGGCAGATATGTCTAAATTATCGCAACGTCATATTTTGAATATTTATAAGGAAAAAACAAATTTATCCGAAAATGCGCTATTAAAATTATATTCCGCTGTAAAAACTCTCGGAAATTTAGATAAAAAAGAAAATGAATTACGGGAATTAATTAGAAATACAATTAAAGAAAAAGGTATTTCTATTCGTCAATTAGCAGAAACGGTAGAAATAGACCCATCCAATCTGTCGAAATTAATTTCAGGAAAAAGAACAGATTTAAAAAAATTAGAATTTATTTATTCGTATTTAATTAAATAATAAAAAATATCGAAATATTTCTAATTAGAAAAAAATCGGAATTACAATGAAATCTATTTCTTAATACTATATCATTCGCATATAAGCACACAAAACTCGACACAGAATAATGCCCAAAGATCATTATGTAGCGCAAACTTATCTGAAACATTTTTTAGCCCCAGAGTTGGGCAACCTTTTGCATGCTTACGACAAACAGGGATTGAAGCATTTTACCCCGACCACAAAAAACATATGTTGTGCTCAAGATTGGGATACAAATCCATATTTTGAAGATGAGCGGGCGATTGATAAATATCTGCGTGTCATAGAGCCTAAATGGAATCACGGCGTTGAAGATATTAGTGACCTCTTGAAATATGAAGAGGTTAAATATTTTATGGCTGGATATATCGCAGTTTTAGTTTCCTGCACTCCGGCAAGCATTAGAACTCTGACTTATGCGACGGAACAAATTATTGCATCCGGCGGAAACATTTTAGCTCAGCAAATGCAGGAACATCCTGAAAGGTTTCCCGAGACAGTACCCTTACCATCGGAAATATTTGAGAAGATTATGGACGCTGGAGGAATCTCTGCACAGGTCGATCCGAAGCATACGCATGCCCGTACCATGCAAAATCTAGTGGATTTGCAATGGCACTTCTATAAATCGCCGTGGATGATCCTTGATAATGAAACGGACAGCCCGTTTCTTACCAGTGACTTTCCCGTGGCATATTACTATCCAAAGCCTCACGCACAGATACCTTACAGATTTGTTCCTCTCACCCCAAGATATGCGGTGTTAATTAAACCCAGCCTTGATAAATCGGACAGAAAAGATCCCAAAGAATCTTTTGAAAAATACCCGATAACGGAAATTGATATTCGATCTGTACGACCAGAATTTCCGAAAGTATTAAATAAGCTCACCATTCAAGGGGCAGAACAGTTTGTTATTTCTGCTTACGATGCACCTTGGATAATGAAAATGGTTAAAAAATATCGTAACTGGAAAATGGATAGCGGCACTGTTCGCTTGCCTCACGGTAATGGGGAACTGATTGTTTCCCGCAACATGCCGAGAGAACAAGCAGCTTAATTTGGAAGGACACATGACAACATTTGAAAGATAAACCATATGCAAAACTTAGTTCTTGAAAAGAACAGACGGAATAAAAAATGATAAATCATATAGAAAATGAAATTTTAGACTTCCTAGATTCCAATGAATCAGGCGTAATTGTGATTAAGGGCGATTGGGGCACTGGAAAAACTTACACTTGGAATGAATGGCTTAAAAAAGCTGTAGTTAATAAAAAGATCAATGAAAGCCAATACACCTACGTGTCCTTGTTCGGTTGCAATTCATTGGATGAGCTAAAAACCCAAACATTCCAAGAGTTAATACCCGTGGGTATGATACCCGAAGGTGTGAATATCGACACTGTTACTGAAAATATCAAAGAAGTGGCAGAAAAGAAGAATTGGAAGGCATTACTGCCATTTTCGGGTAGTCTTACAAAAAAACTTAATGACATACCATTCATTAGAAATTATAGCGTGGATGTTTGGCGTTTGGGCTGGATGACAATAAAAAACACGCTCGTTTGCATAGATGATATTGAGCGCATTGGTGAAGGTCTTAGGGTCAAGGATGTTTACGGCCTTGTATCTGTTTTAAAAGAGCAGAAGAAGTGCAAAGTTGTTCTCATTCTTAACGACGAAAGTATCGAGGGTGCTAATAAGAAAGATTATGAAGACTACAGAGAAAAAGTCGTAGATGTAGAACTCCATTTTTCTCCAGTAACGGAAGACTTGGTTAAACTTATTTTCGAAGATACGCACCCATACTTCAGTAAAATTAATCACTGCATATCCCGTTTGCAGGTTAAAAATATACGGACAATTCAAAAGATAAAAATGTATCTCGACAAGCTTTCACCCAATTTAGAGGGGGTGGAAAATATATACTATGAGAATGTAATCAATTCCATTGTGCTGTTTACAGTTTTGCATTTTTCAAAGCCAGATAAATGGCCAACCCTAGATCAAGTGTTAGAAACAAATACCGAACAATTTTTGATGGTTGAATATTGTTTGAAGAAAGACGGTGCTGAGCAACAAGGTGCAACCACCGACTGGGCACAAACCATGAATCTTCTAAGGGAAAATTATACATGGGGCGGTGCGGATGAAATAGATCAACTTTTAGGACTGTACGTTAAACAAGGCTACATTGAGCCAGAGCGTTTACAAAAACTAATCGAAAAATCTGCCGAGGACACCCAAAAAATAAAGCAAAAGGATGAAGCACGCTCACGTAAAGAGAAAGTGCGAGAGCTTTTATTCTCAACTTGCGAAGAAAACCTACCGGAAATTATTTCAGCTATAGAAGAAAGTCTTGAGGCAAACGTAAAGTCATACGCAGCTTTGGGCGAATTGAATGAAGCTGTAACGATTTTAAAAGAAATTCAACAAGCAGGCGAAGCTGATAAGCTTATTGCAAAATATGTTGAATGGGGCAAAGGCATAGGATCGAGCCGTTTAAATCCAGATAATTATGACTCAATGTTTACCGGAACGCTTGATGATAAAATTCTTTCAGAAATACAAAAGCCATTTGAAGAGTTAAGAAAAAAAGAAATTGCCGAACATATTCAAACTATTGATCGACAAGAAAAGCTAGCTGATGTAGCAGAGCGAAGCCCCGACTATAATTTGAATGAAGAAGATTATGAAACTCTCTCATATTTTAAGACAGAAGATTTTGAAACATTTCTTCGAAATTCCAGAATAATTAGTAAGCAGATAAGAAACTTTTTGGAAATTTTCCTGTTACGATCAGAGCCAATAATTGGTGATTGCTTAACGCATCACAATAAAATCCAGCTAGTGTTAATTGAAGCGATTAAAGCAATTACGAACGATTCTGATTTAAATAAATATCGTTTCGACAAATATATAAATTTTATCGAATCTCTTAACGCTGATTCCATAAATGAAACAACCGCTACCAATTAAGATAGCGGTTGTCTGTGTCTTTAGTGGCAAGTGTGGTCAGAATATGGAACTCTGTGACCTATCACTATACCCCCTGCATGATGCGGGGCTTTTTTGTGATTAGATTGTATTTTTATTCAACATCTATGTCGGTTTCGGCTTTAAGATCCGGATTGACGCTTTCATTTGTTGGCATAATGACGGTATCAATGACGTGGATTACGCCGTTAGAGCCGTTGATATCAGCGGAGGTGATATTGGCACCGTTAATGGTAACGCCCGCATCAGTTTTTACCACGGCAGCCGTTGAGCCTTCCAATGTTTCAACATCTGTGGAGCCATCCGCAATATCACCGGCATGGATAACGCTGCCAATAACGTGATATTTCAAAATGGATTGCAGTTTTTCTTTATTTTCAGGCTTTAGCAGATCATCAACTGTTCCTTCCGGCAGCTTCTCAAATGCCGCATTTGTCGGTGCAAAAATGGTGATATTTTCAGTTGTTTGCACGGTTTCAGCCAAATCAGCAGCTTTTAAAGCGGAGACAAGCGTTGTGAAATCTTCATTTTCCATGGCAATTTCACCCAGATTTTGATCTGCGCTTGACGTGTCATGGGCGGATTTTTCTTTGTGATCCATATCTTTATGATCACCTTCATGGTGTTCAGCCAGTGCCGGCATTGCGCCTAACGCTGCGATCATCGCGGTTGTGCATAAAATTTTCTTAAACATGTTATTCATCTTTCATTTGATTGTGTGCCCTTTAAACGCATAACAATCGAAAAAGTTCAATAATCCGTGAATATTCAGCGTTAACTAGGGACAGTCACTTTTTAATTGAAAAGTGACTGTCCCTAGTTAAGAGGAAAAAGTGACTGTCCCCAGAGAGGTGGGTTAATCGAGGAGTTTGCAGGCTTTCAGGGGGGGATCGCCGGTATATGTTTCAAGCTTTCGTTTCATATAGCCCGGTAGATCGCCAAGATTGGAAAACATCATAACCGCATATAAGCAAAATAACGTACCCGCAATGGCAATTGCGCGCTGTTTACGAGACGGTTTTTTCTTTAGGGCGCCCTCCATAATATAGGTCAGGACAAAATCACCATCCAGACGCGGAAAGGGGATCAAGTTAATAAAGCCGATCAGGATGGACAACAATGCCGTCTTAAACGCAATTTGATAGATGATATTATGATAATAATAGATGCTTTCCGTTTCAAAGGGAATGCGTTCGGCGAAAAGTTTGGGGTCAATCGGAAAAATCTGGAAGGGCATTTTAAGCATATGCCAGAACAGCTTGCCGGCCTCATTTATGCCTTGGCGCGCGGCTTCAGTGGGAGATAATGACAGAAAGGCATTATCATGTAACGGCCCGATATAAACGGCCTCGTATTTTTTATGATGTTCATCTAAAAGGTTCTGATTGAGGGCGGCGCGGATGACCACCGGATAAAAATAGACATTATCATCCACATTATACATTCCAATGCGAATGGGGCGATCAAAGGATTTAATTAGCTCGGCGCGGGCGCGATCTTCATCATTTTTGGTGTAAACTGACCCGACTTGGTGGATGAATTTCAAGGGAATCGCCAAATTCGCGTTTAAAACGCCAATGCGATATTGGTTGCGCGGAATGCCAACGATATCGATATATATATCTTTTTTGGGCGTGACAGAAAGGCGTAGATTTTGCCCCGCGCGGATAATGCCCAAATTAAGTGTCTGTCCCTTTGAGTTATTAATAAAATCGCCTAGCTGGTCATAGCTGTGGATCTTAATATCATTTACGTGGGTGATGAAATCGCCGCGTTGCAATCCGGCAGTTTCAGCCGCCGATCCAATTGTTACGCCGCTGAGGACCGGCGGGCGGATGGGAAAGCCGACGAGGATGAAGCAAAGCGGCAATATTATAAAGGGCAGTAATAAATTTGCCCCCGGCCCCGCCAAAACAACCCATAATCGCGTGCCAACCGAGCGGCGGGAGTTAGTATTTTCATCAAGGGTCAGATCGGAAATCCGTACGTGGCCACCAATCGGGAAAATACGAAACACCCATTCAGTGCCGTGGCGATCCGTTATGCCCCAGAGTTTTTTACCGATACCGACTGAAAATTCTTCGATTGTCATGCGCCGCATGCGCGCCGCCCAGTAATGCCCCAGTTCATGTATAATAAAGACAAGAAACAGAGCAATCAGCGCGCCGGGAATGGTGGAGAGTTTATCGGACGTCGCCTCAAGAAATTCAGTCATAATATTAATATAATGGCTTTACGGCGCGGATGAAAATTTAAATCGCCGCGGCGTGCCTATTCATGTCCGGCAGGGATGTTAGGTTGCGGAAGCAAAGAAATTATACTGATCCGAGCTGAGTGAAAAGGAGCTGTGGGAGAGGGTGTCTCTGGTTTGGGTTAGGATCAAATCTAATTCGCCGCGATCATTGATTTCCGTTGCCAATGAGGTCGTTTCCTGAATGGCAGTGATTTGGGTGGCATTGAGCGTGGTGTTTTGCCCGCTGCCCGCGATGAAGCCATTATTTTCGGCATTGATTTCCTTGATAACGTCCGATGCCGGGCGTTTACCCTTTAGGACATCCAGAAAACGGGTGAGTTGTTTATCGAGATTGCGCAGGCTTTCCAATGCTTTTTGGCTATCCTCGCTTAAGGAGACTTGATCCGCCAATTGTTGTTGGGTTTTGCTTAAGCCTTCGCTGAGCACTGATTTTTGGGGTGCCTGTGCCTTTGAAATGTTGGTAATATTTTTCGGAAATCCTGTCCCGTTTATTGATTCAACCATTTTTTATCCCTTTTATCGTTGGTATTCTTCCAACCTGTTTCAGTATAACATATAATTCTTATGAAGATCTTACTTTCCCATAAATTAAGTATGCCTGTAAAGGGAATTACATTGATGGTCATTGCGGTGGGGTTAATTGCCGTGATGAATATGTTTGGTAAATTAACCACCGATTACCATGATCCGATTGAAAAAGTATTCTATCGCGGCTTGATCGCCTTGGCGTTGGTGATGGTTATCATTGCGGTCAGAAGAGATTGGGGCGTGTTAAAAACAAAGCGTCCCTTTGGACAATTGGCGCGTGGATTGGTGGGAACGGGGGGATTAAGTCTGGTTTTTTGGGCATATTCATTAATGCCGATGACTGAGGTTACCGCCCTGATGTTTACCGGCGGGTTTATGACGTTATTGGTATCGCCGTTTTTATTGGGGGAACGGGTGGGCCTATACAGATGGGCGGCGGTCATAGTCGGGTTTTTGGGGGCGATTATTATCGCGCAGCCCAATAGCGCGTATTTCAATGCCTATGGGGTGTTTGCCTCCCTGTCGGCGGCGTTTGTGGGCGGGGCGATGATTGCCGTCTTCCTGCGTAGTCTTGGCAAAACCGATAGCGCTTATACGACGGTCTTTTATTTTTTATTGATCGGTATTATTTCCACCGCGCCTTACATGATTTTATACGGATCATGGTTACAGGAGCAGGCGATGATACCGATGGTGGGTATGGGTCTGGCGGGGGGTGTCTCGCTTTTGATCAAAACCCAAGCCTATCGTTATGCGGAGGCATCTTTATTATCGCCGGTGATGTATACGGGCATTGTGTGGGCGGTGTTATTTGATTATATGATCTGGCATCAATTACCGTCATTGACGATTACATTCGGCGCGGGGATTATTATCTTTGCCAATGTATTTATCTTATGGCGTGAGCAGGTAAAGAAAAGCAAGATTGAAAGAGACGCATATGAGTAAACAAACCAAGCCCGGTACGCCGTTAATTACCGGGGCGAGCATTCCGGAAAAGCATATTGATGACCCGTTATTCGGGATGGGCGTGGCCGTTCTGGCTTATTTTTTATTGGCGTTAATGCAGGTCTTTGGCAAATTATTGAGCGATCATCATCATGTCGTCGAGATCGCCTTTTGGCGCAATGCCATCGCGCTGGTGCCCTTTTTTTTATATATCGTTCTGTTTCGTGATAAAGAGATTTTAAAGGTTAAAAAGGGCGCATTTGGGGCGATTTTTGCACGATCTACCTTTGGGACGCTCAGTTTGATTGTCACCTTTGCCGCCTTTGCCGCGATGCCGATGGCGGATACTACGGCGTTTTTATTCACGTCATCGTTAATGCTGCCAATTCTATGTATTTTCTTTTTGGATGAGCGGGTCGGGAAATATCGCTGGGCGGCGATTTTAATCGGTCTGGTCGGGGCGATTATTATGGCGGCGCCAACAGGCGCAGTGAATAGCTGGGGGATAACGCTGGCGCTATCGGCGGCGGTGTTACATGCGATTTTGGGCACGCTGCTGCGGTTATTGGGTAAATCGGAAAGTCCGGAGACGATTACGTTTTATTTTCTGCTGACGGGGTTGTTGTTGACCGCCATTGGCATGCCGTGGGTTGGCACAATCCCAAGCGCCGAACATATTCCGTGGTTGATCGGGTTGGGGCTGTCGGGGGCGGCGGCGCAATTTTGCCTGTCGCTGGCGTTTAAATATGCCCCTGCCGCGCTGGTGACGATTTTTAATTATACGGGGATTATTTGGGCGACGTTATTTGGCTATTTTATATGGAATGACTGGCCGTCATGGCCGATCTGGCTTGGCGGCGGGGTTGTCATTATCTCCAATTTATTTATCGTCTGGCGCGAGCAGAGGCGGGCGGCAGACGGTCAGATCACCTCTTAAGTTTGAGGTGTACGGGCGGGGGTGTATGCAGACCCATATCCTTTGACCGCCGCCGCCGTTAGTGGATGGCTTTCATTTAAAACGGTTTTAAGGGTTGAGGCTTGATATAGGAAATAGTCCATCATAATTTCCGGATGGATTGAAAAATCCAAATTATGATCGCGTGGCATAATTCTGTCCCTTTGTAAGGCTTCGGGAGAAATAAAAATAGTCGGAATATCTTCGTGGGTTAATTGACGGGAGGAGATACCGGAATCCCGTGCTGCGATAATTCCTGCGCCGCTGCGTTGAATGGTTCTTTGGATTTGTCTCAAATTTTCTTCTGCAGAGGTGCCACGCGCGAAAGCTTGGGAGGTTTCCAAATCATTGTAATCTTGTGTTGAGATTGCTTCGGGTGGTTTCAAGCCAACGGCAATGACTAGATTGGCTTTCGTCGATTTATCCTGTACAAAGTTTTTGTGAATACTAATTTTGCCACTTTGGAAGTCCGAACGAACCCATGTGGTTTCTTCGTTTTGTAAGTCGTAATAATCCCATGTTATATCAGTATCAAACATAAAACCGGCCTCTGCCAGCTCTTCGATGGTTTGATATATCGTCAAGGCGTCGGCGTTGCTGATGTTGCCTTCTTCATCTACCGGTGCGGCAAGCACGGAGATGTGGCGGATAAGCTGTGGTGAGATCTGTTCATCAAAATCTTCAAAGGAACGACCTGCAGCACCAATCACACTGGCACAATCCAAAGCCAAATCAAGTACATTTTTCTCAGATGGATTTAAATCCATGGGTAACCCGCCTCTATATTTTTTATGTATAGTATTATTTTTTAGCAAGAGTTTCAAATAAATTAAAACCGTAATGTTCCAGCCATCTGGAATCGCTTTCGAACATGGAGCGTAAATCGGGGATGCCGTATTTGAGCATGGCGAGGCGGTCGATGCCCGTGCCGAAGGCAAAGCCCTGATATTCGGTGGGGTCGATTCCGCAGTTTTTCAGCACATTGGGGTGCACCATACCGCAGCCGAGGACTTCCAGCCATTCTTGTTCCAAAGGATTATCGGCGCGGGCGATTTTAAGCTCGCCGTTTTTACGTGAACAGCCGATATCCACCTCCGCGCCAGGTTCCACGAAGGGAAAGAAGCTGGGACGCAGACGGATGGGGAGATCCTCAATTTCGAAATAGGCGCTAAGGAAGTCGATTAAACAGCCCTTTAGGTGCCCCATGGTCACGTTTTTATCAATGTATAATCCCTCTACCTGATGGAACATCGGGGTATGGGTCATGTCGTAATCAGAGCGGTAAACGCGCCCCATACAGATAATTTTAATCGGCGCGCCGTGTTTTTCCATCTCTCTTATTTGAACAGAGGAGGTGTGCGTGCGGAGGAGATATTGAGTATTTTTATCCGCAGATGCCTTGGAATTTAAGAAAAATGTGTCCTGCATTTCGCGCGCCGGGTGGCCGGGGGGGAAATTCAGGGCGGTGAAGTTGTGCCAGTCATCCTCGATATCCGGGCCTTCGGCAACGGAAAATCCCATATCGGCGAAGATGGTTTGTAATTCTTCCATTGTTTGGGTGATGGGGTGTACGTGTCCGATTTTTTTCGGGAGCGGCGGCAGGGTGACATCCAACGTTTCGGTGGCAAGACGGCGGTCTAACTCTTCTTTTTTCAGCTTGGCTTCCCGCGCCTTGATAAAATTGGCGATTTCATCCTTAAGGGCGTTCAGTTCCTGCCCTTTAATTTTGCGCTCCTCCCCTTCGAGGCGCCCTAGGGATTTCATTAGATCAGTGATCGCGCCTTTCTTCCCGAGCGCGGTCACGCGGACATCATCAAGAGATTTCAAATCATTCGCCGCCTCAATTTTGGCAGTCAGGTCGTTTTTCAGGGTCAGTGCATCACTCATAAGGATGTTTTAACGGGAAATATGGGGAAAGGGAAGGTTTTTTGTAACGGGAAAAAGTTTGTCGTCTTTTATATCTTTGTCTTTATGAAATATATTGGTATTTACAAAGCCAGACATATTATGGTAATTTTTGGCAAAATATAAATAGAGGATATTCATGGTGTTAACATTTTCACAAACCGGCCTTCCCGATCGTCCGAATTTTCGCAATGCTTTCGCGGTTGCCTATGAGCATTATCCGGAGCAGCCGGAAATCATCGAGTTGATTTCGGAGCTTACCGGTTGGAGCGCCGATGAATTGTTTTTGCGAAGTCGAGTAGGGCCCGCCTTAATCTTAGCGGAGATGGGGGATGCCGTGTCCGATAATGTTGCCGCTTATGCCATGGTAGATTTGACCTTGCGCATGAATGCAGAGACGATAAACGCGTTAAGTCCCGCCATGCAAGTGAGTGCCAAGGGGTTGTTGGCATTTAGCAATAAGTTGATGGCGGCGCAGGAAAATAATGATGATTTAAGTAAAGCATATTTGGATGGCATGGCCGAACAGCAAGTAACGCCGGAAGATTTCAAGCGGGCGGTGCTTCAAGATCAGATTTCCGATCTGGAGATGACACGGGCAAGCATCTGTTTTTTACAGGCGCAATCCATCGCAGGGTATAATTTTTTAAGAGATATGCCTTTTAATTGCCGAGATCATTATGAATTAGCGATAATGATGAGTGATTCTTTGGAGGTTACCGATGCGCAAGTGGGCGATATGCCTTCGCCTTTATCGAAAAAGTATCAAACAGCGCGTCATGAAGTGGCCGATCGCATCGTTGAATTAAATTGGTTAGCGGATGAGCAGTATTCTATGGAGCCCAGCGATGCAATGTTATGTTAGGGGTCTTAAAATAAGTAATTAAATTTAGGGATGTTCACAAATGAGGCGTGATTATATCAATCCATAAATTGACATATTTCTTTGTTTTGTATAAAATTTTATGATGAATCCGTTATTATCAGGCGCCGCAATGATTGCCAGCTTATTTATAGCTGAGCCGAACGCCGCGAATGCGGGGGATATTCGTAAGGATTTTAAGGAGGGTGTTGATAGCTCTGAAATGGATACTACGCCGCAGGCAACTGTTCCTGAATTGACGGAAGAGGCGGTTGTTGCGGCGCTAAAAGATCATATTAATTTTTTCTATAAAATTTATTCTGAAGATTCTGATAAGCCTTGGAGCAGTCAGACCATAATAAATCCAAAGGAGATACGCGAAATTGCGGGCGCAACGATGGAGCAAATTGCCCCCCTTGGATTGACCAAGGATACAGATTTATCCATTACATTATCGCCTGAGTTTTCGCTACCTACTTTTGATGACATATATAATATTGCAGATTTGACGATTATAACGGATCCTGTTTCGATTGAAGCATTGAAACAAAACCTTGCTTTAGAGGCAAGTCAGCAAATTCGCCAGGAATATACGGATGACGTATTGCAGGCAAAAATGGATGAATTGGGTGTTATTGCCGAAAACAGAGCAGAATTTATCACAGCTTTTTATAACAGCACCAGCCCCGAAGCCATTGCAGAAACGTTAGAGGATGCAGATGTTTTGGCGTTGCACATTCAAGAGCAAGTTAATGAAATTTTAGATGGCATTGCAGAGAGAGTTATGGCGGAGCCTAATTTAGGGATCATGACTATCGTTACAAGATATCTTGGATTAAATGAGCTCGCTCCTATTGAAGCGCCAGATAATGTTGAAGGCGGAATTGACCGATCCGTTCATCTTACTAATTCTTCATTTTGAATATCGAACTTTAATATTCTAAAGATCACTCCGCCAGAATTTTTTATTATGTATGGGCGGGATCTATGACGTGGATTGACACAAGTTGATCGGGGGAAAGGCGGCGCGGCGTAATCTCCGCGAAGGGTGCGCTTGTGGTAATTTCAACATTTGTCTTTGGCTTCAGGGCGGCATAAGCCTGTTGTTCCTGACAAAGAGGAAGGTCGATTTTGTGGGTGTTCCCCGTTGCGCTTTGGAAATGGAATGTCATTCTTTGTCCATTGATGCCATCTGGCTCGTAATCGATGGTGCCTTGATATGTTTGTGTCATGATGCGGATTTTATCACCTTTTTCATAAAGAATAAAGGTGCGCTGATAAAAGAAATTGACGATTTTTCTATTTTCATATAACAATAACTCATAAATATAAAGGGTGCAAACATGAATATGCTAACAGTAGTTGATACTTTTAATAAAGAGTCAGTAGGCCAGTTCTTTTTATTATCACGCGATGTGCAAGTGGCCGTTGCCCGTAAAATTCAAAAAGCAGAAGGCGCGCCGTATTTTGATGCGTTATTTGAGGCTGTTTTAAGCTCGAAGCATCCTGAGGTTTTGCAGGAACTTGTAAGCTATGCCAATGAAGAGTTTTTAACGCCAGAGCGTGCCTTGGCTATTATTGATAAAAATAATATGGAGGCCACCAGACGGCTGATTGCTAAAAAAGATATTATTACTGCCGAGATTGCTTTGGCCATAATTACCGCCGAGGGGGCGGATAATGGTGATATGATGTATGATCTGTTGGAAAACAGATCGCCCGACGTTATGACGCCGGATGTGATCGATGCCGTCTTTGAGAAGGGTAATCTGCGCGGGTTTTTGGCGCTGGCGAGAAATGAAAATCCGGAGATTTTAACCGAAGATCTTGCACGCCGATTAACAGAAGTCGCGCCCGATTTTGTGAATATGAAGCGTGACCCCATTATGCTTAGTTTGGAAAATAACAACGCCTATTGCGCATTAGTGCAGGAAGCGGAAGAAAATTATAAACGACTTTTAGACGGCCTATTTATTTACACTCTATAGAGTAAAATTAGATTTGCGTCATTCCCATTACTTAACCGCCCGCCAGCCAATGTCTTTCCGGTAGAAGCCGTCCGGCCAGTCGATTTTGCTGCAGGACTCATATGCCTTTTCCTGCGCGGAGGCAATGTCCTGTGCGATGGCGGTAACATTTAAGACGCGGCCGCCGGAATTGACCAATTTGTCACCATCCATTTTGGTGCCGGCATGGAAAATTTTAATATCGCCCGCCAGTTCGGCGATCTCTAAATTTTTGATTTCCGTATTTTTCTCATAAGAGTTCGGATAGCCGTTTGCCGCCATGACCACCGTCAAGGCCGCCATATCATGCCAGTTAATATTATTTACAAATGCGCCGAGTTTACCGGTTGCGGCGGCGTGGAGAATGTCCACCAGATCGCTGTTCAGGCGCATCATTAAAACCTGACATTCCGGATCACCGAAGCGGGCGTTATATTCAATTAATTTTGGCGCGCCGTCTTTGATCATTAAACCCGCATATAATACACCTGCAAAGGGGCAGCCCTCGGTGGTCATGCCCGCAATGGTGGGGGTGATAATTTGCTGCAGTATTTTTTCTTCCAGAGCGGGTGTTAAAAGCGGCGGTGGGGAATAGGCGCCCATGCCGCCCGTATTGGGGCCTTTATCGCCGTCAAAGGCGCGTTTATGATCTTGGGCGGCGGAGAAGGGGAGCGCGATTTTACCATCGGATAGAGCAAAATAGCTAAGCTCTTCGCCATCTAAAAATTCTTCAATGACGACTTCATGTCCTGCCTCGCCGAATTTATTTCCGGAGAGCATATCATCGATCGCGCCAAAGGCATCAGCTTCATTTTCACAGATCAAAACGCCCTTTCCGGCGGCAAGACCGTCAGCCTTGACGACGATCGGCGTGCCGTTTTGCTGCACAAATTTTTTGGCGGCGGCGGGATCGGTAAAGCGTCCATAGGCGGCGGTGGGAATGTTATATTTGGCGCAAAGGTCTTTCATGAACCCTTTTGAGCCTTCTAGTTGTGCCGCCAGTTTGGAGGGTCCAAAGCAGGGGGTTCCCGCGCCGCGGATTGTATCGGCAAGACCATCGACCAGCGGGGCTTCGGGTCCGATGACCACGAAATCGATTTGATGATCGGTGATAAAGTCCAGAACGGCCTGATGATCTTCCACATTCAGAGAGACGCAGGTCGCATTTTGCGCGATGCCCGCATTGCCCGGTGCGCAAAACAGTTTTTCACATTTGGGGGAACGGGATAATTTCCAAGCCAGCGCATGTTCACGGCCGCCGGAACCGATAAGGAGAATATTCATACGGGCAAATTACATTTATTTTCTGATTTGTACAAGGCTATGACTCAGACGGTGATGGCAGGTTTTTCTTTACGTAATGACTATAAAACGGTATGAGTATAGTCAAAATAAACGGAGGTAACCAATGGGTGTCGTGAATATAATCAGCAACTTTGTTGATGCTGTACGGGACAGAATCAATAAAGGACCGATTGAAGAGTTAAGAGTGTATAAGATCGGCGAAACTTATTCTTTTCGTCGTTGGTATATGGATTTGTGTTTAGACAAAGGTGATTGGGTTGTTGATTTAAAACCCTATGCAGATGGGCAAGATACAAAACATTATCAACCTGCTACGTTTGATGATAGCGGATTTCGCAGTTTGGGTAATCCATTTCCAGTTCCTTTTGGTGAAGAAGGAAATATTAAGATGGTTCCTTGTGCCGTTTTACGTGGGCATAGATTGAAGGAACGTTTTATGAATCGCGAATACTTAACATATGCAGATGACGTCATCTCAGCCCCTGAACAGGATATTGTGGCAGAGATCACAGCCCCGCCGGAAAGTTGCGGAAATATAGATGCCGGTTTCAGCACACAAAATTCGCCCTTAGTCGATAAGAGCAGTTAGTTATTCCCCCAGTGAGACCAAGCTTGCATTCCCGCCGCTGGCGGTGGTGTCGGTGGAGATGACTTTTTCGAGGGCGAATGCCTTGAGATAGTCAGGGCCGCCGGCTTTGGGGCCTGTGCCGGATAGGCCGCGCCCGCCAAAGGGTTGTGAGCCAACGACTGCGCCCGTCATGCCGCGATTAATATAGATATTACCGCATTTAATAGCGCGTGCGGTGGCAAGGGCGCGGGATTTAATACGTGTATGCATACCAAAAGTTAAGCCATAACCGCTTTGATTAATTTCCTTTAAGACGTGATCCAGCGAGGCAATATTATAGCGAATGACATGAAGGACAGGGCCGAAGACTTCGCCTTTTTCCAGCATGTCCATGGATTTAATCTCAAAGGCGCATGGCGCGAAATAAAATTCATCACTTTGTTTAACATTTAGCGGGGCGGTGGCGATGTGTTTGGCGTTAGCTTCCAGAAATTTACGGTGGGAGACAAGGCGGTTATGAGCATCCCCGTCAATCACAGGCCCGATATCGGTGGAGATATTCGCCGGATCGCCCAATTTGAGGGTTTTCATGGCGCCGGTCAGCATATCCAGAATTTTATCGGCGATTTCATTTTGTACATAGAGGACGCGTAGCGCCGAGCAGCGTTGCCCCGCAGAGCCGAATGCGCTGCTTAGAACATCATCCACGACCTGTTCGGGGAGAGCCGTGCTGTCGATAATCATGGCATTTTGCCCGCCGGTTTCCGCGATTAAGGGGACAATCGGCCCTTCATTGGCGGCAAGGGTCATGTTGATTTTTTTAGCCACTTCGGTGGAACCGGTAAAGGCAACGCCCGCGACATGTTCATGATAAATCAGCTCCGCGCCGATTTGCCCATCGCCAAAGACCAATTGCACGATATCCTTTGGAAGGCCTGCACTTTCCATTAATTCCAGAACTTTGGCAGCAATTTTCGGGGTTTGTTCGGCGGGTTTGGCGATGACCGAATTGCCCGCCATAACGGCCGCAACGATTTGCCCGGTAAAGATCGCCAGCGGGAAGTTCCATGGGCTGATGCAGATAAATGTACCGCGCGGTTTATAATAAAGTTTATTTGTCTCCCCTGTTGGTCCCGGCAGATCCGAGCCGTCTTCGGAGAATTGTTCACGCCCGCGCGCGGCGTAATAGCGGCAAAAATCAATGGCTTCGCGCACTTCGGCTTCGGCGTCGGAGATGGTTTTCTTGCCTTCAATCACCAGATGCGCGATCAAATCAAGTTTATGTTGCTGAAAAGCTTTGGCAATATTGTCCAAAATATCGGCGCGTTTTTGAGATGGTGTTTCCGACCATTTATGAAAGGCGGGGCGTGCCCGTTGGAATTTGATTTCAACCTCGGATTGGATGGTGTCCTTAATAATGGTGGCGTCGATTTTGTTGCGGCGCTGATTAATCAGTTCTTTGATCTGGTCCAGATATTTTTGGTCGGATAAATCTATACCCTTTGAATTTGGGCGGCTTCCGAACAGATCCGCAGGCAGGCGAATATGCGGATGACGCATTGTTTCGGATTGTTTTGATGCCGTCACCGGATCGGTTATAAGCGCGGCAGGGGGCGTTGTTTCATCATATAATTTATGTATGAAGGACGAATTGGCACCGTTTTCAAGTAATCTTCGTACCAAATAAGGGAGCAATTCCTCATGCTTGCCAACGGGGGCATAGACGGTGACGGTACAGCCGGTATCATCCTGTACTTGTTTGAATAAACCCTCTGCCATGCCGTGTAATCTTTGGAATTCATAATCTGCCGCGCTGCCCGCCGATTCAATGATGGCGGCGATGGTGTGGGCGTTATGCGTGCCGAACATCGGGTAAATATGTTTGGGATGATCCAGCATTTTTTGCGCGCAGACAAGGTAGGATAAATCGGAGTGACATTTGCGCGTGAAGACGGGAAAATCATCCAGCCCCGCAATCTGGGCATGTTTGATTTCCGTATCCCAATATGCACCTTTGACAAGACGGATACGGATGCGGCGGCCAGATTGTTCGGATAAGGTCAGGAGATGATCAATTAATGGCAGGGCGCGTTTTTGATAGGCCTGCACCGCCAACCCCAGTTTATTCCAGTCCTTTGGCGCGGCGCGTAGGACGCGGTCAAAAATTTCCAAGGACATATCCAGACGATCTGCCTCCTCTGCATCCACAGTCAGGGCGATGTTATATTGGGCGGCAAGGGTGCAAAGATGGCGCAGTTTATCCGCCAAAAGCGGCACGCAAATGCCGGATTGCGCGGTTTCATAACGCGGATGTAGTGCAGAAAGTTTAATGGAAATTCCGGCAGGTTTCAGCATATCCGCTTTGCCGATGGCTTCAATCGCGGCGGCGTAACTCTCAAAAAACTTTTCGGCATCTTCCAAGGTGCGCGCGCCTTCGCCGAGCATGTCAAAGGAATAATCCTCTCGCGGGTTTTTGGAGGAGATCGCAAGTGCCTTTGTGATGGTCTCACCGAGGACAAATTGATGTCCCATCTTACGGATTGCGCTCTCTATCCCTTTACGGATGAAAGGTTCCCCGATTTTGCCGAACATGCTGTTCAGGGTGGATTTAGAGGCGATAATCCCCGCACCGGCAAAACGCGTGAACCAGTTCGCCGCGCTTTGCGGGTTATTCCAGGTGGCATCATTCAGGCGATCCTTCATGAGCGCGCTGCGCGTTGCGCTATCAGGGACACGTAAATATGCCTCTGCCAAGGTCATCATCGTGCGCCCCTCATCAGAATTTAAGGGATATTGTTTTAAGAAGGTTTCTAATGTGCCGAGTTTATGTGTATTAGCGCGGGTGCGCACGATCAGGTCAGAAGCACGATTATGAACTTTATCGGCAAGCCCTGCCGGCCAGTTCACCTCACGTAATAATGCCTCGACGCAAGTGGCTTCGTCTTTGAGTTTATAGCTTTGATAGGGACTCTTTGCATTCATGGAGAGTTTATTCTATCCGTTTCGGGTGATCTGGGGAATAGTTAAATACAAAATCATCCACGTCTTCGTGCTTTAAAATTCTGATTATTTGGCTATGATGAGGAATGCAGGAAACACTCCCTTTGAATAATGTGCCTGAATTTTCGGTCTCCGAGTTGGCATTTTCCTTGAAAAAAACGATTGAAGATACGTATGGGCGCGTGCGGTTGCGCGGGGAGCTTGGACGCTTGACGTTTCATTCCTCCGGTCATTTATACGGCAATATCAAGGATGATAAATCCACCATTGATATTGTATGCTGGCGCGGCAATGTGTCCAAACTTTCGGTTCGTCCCGAAGAGGGGATTGAGGTGATTTGCACGGGAAAGATGTCATCCTTTCCGGCGCGGTCCAATTATCAATTCCAGATAGAAAGCATGGAGCTGGCGGGTGAAGGCGCTTTGTTGAAAATGTTGGAAATGCGGAAGAAAAAATTGGCCGCGGAGGGGCTGTTTGATCAAGGCCGTAAGAAAGAATTACCATTTTTGCCGCAGAGCATTGGCGTGATTACCTCCCCGACCGGCGCGGTGATCCGTGATATCTTGCACCGGATCAGGGAGCGTTTTCCGATGCCCGTCCAGCTTTATCCGGTGCGGGTACAGGGGGAGACGGCGGCGGGTGAAGTCCTGCAGGCGATTAGATTTTTCACCGCGCTTTATCATGCGAGCGAGGGACAGTCACTTTTGGAGATGGGCGAAAAAGTGACTGTCCCTCGAGGAAAAGTGACTGTCCCCAGTGTGTTGATTTTGGCGCGGGGGGGCGGAACATTGGAGGATTTGATGCCGTTTAACGATGAAGCGGTGGTGCGTGCCGTGGCAGAGTGCCCGATTCCGATCATCAGCGCCATCGGGCATGAAACGGATACGACATTGGTGGATTATGCCGCCGATCTGCGCGCCCCGACCCCGACGGGGGCTGCGGAAATGGCCGTGCCGGTGCGGGCGAATTTACGCGCGCAGGTCATGGATGATGCGATGCGTTTGGATTCCGCGGTGCAACGCCAAATGGATTATGCCGGGCAAAAGCTGCGCGCGGCGCGTTTGAAAGATCCGCAGGCGATTTTAGAAATGAAAGGGCAGGGGCTGGATCATAGTGCGCTGCGATTATCTTCCTCATTTGATAAATATTTAGCACGTAAAAAAGAGCAAGCCAGTCGTATCGGCGCGGGATTGCGCCATCCGAAGCATGGTTTGGAAGAGAAAAAGCGGCAATTAGCGTTGTATCAAGGGCAGTTTGAGCGATTAGCGCCCGTTCTGACCAAGCAGAAAAAGCAAGAGCTGGACGCATTGGGGCGTATGTTGGAAACCTTATCATTTAAATCGGTTCTGGCGCGGGGATATGTTGTGGTGCGCGATGCGAAGAACGGTGATTTGGTGAGCGATGCACGCAAAATTACGAGCGACCAAACGTTAGAGTTACAATTTAAAGATGATAAACGCATTAAAGTCACATCTGCATAAACGTGAAAGCTTTGCGTGAGGCGCAGAGATAGGATATAAGAAAGTCAGAATTATTAAAACATAGAAAGGGAATGATTATGAATAGAATCACATTATGTTTTTGTGCGGCTTTTTTAATGATGCTATCCGCCTGCGCTTCCGATAAAGCGCCCTCCAAAGGAGAATTAATGCGCGCGCAAGGGATGCAATATACCGCCACCGCAGATCAATGGGATAATGCCAATGAGATGATCGAAGACGGCAACGAATTGATTGCCGCGGGTGAAAAATCCGTTAAAAAAGGAGAGTCCTTAATTGATAAAGGCGAGAGCCAGATCAAAAAGGGCAAAAAAATGGTAAAGAAGGGGACTGCTGCAAAATTAAAAGCGGAAGATGCCTTTCAACTTCAGGATAAAAATTAAGAAAGGTAATTAATAATGACAATTCGTAAATTTTCTTTATTGAGCTTGAGTCTGCTTAGTCTGTTTGCGTTATCTGCCTGCGGCACGTTAAACGGAGTCGGGCGTGATTTGGAAGCGGCAGGACGGGGCGTTCAGTCGGCCGTTAATTAATCAATGCAAGTAAACCTTACAGAGCTTTTGAGTTATCTTGGTATTCAGGAAGACTTGCTCGGTTATGAAACCGATAGCAGTCAGTATCGCGATGACGATAAAGAAAAAACCTGTAGCGCCGAAGTGCGTATGGCGGGGGAGCAGCGCGAGTTCGAGGTGGAAATCCTGACATTTTTTGATGAACCCGAAGAGGGCGCGCCGCCGGTCGAACAAATTTTGGCGATGATCGGTAAGCCAAAATCCGGGGATCGATGGTCATTATCGCAGGCCTCTGTTAAGGGGGAACCGTTGAATTTTGGTGGCTGGGAAGAAGGAGTTTGCGCGTTTTACACGGAAATCGTGATGAATTTGCGCCAGGAAGTTTTTCCCGATATTGACGCGCTGATTGATGAGCATCTTCAGGGTGAGGGCGGTCAGGCGGGACGTAATAAGCGCGGCGGGGGACGTAAAAACCCGAAATTCAAACCGCCATCGAATAGCATCAGCATGAAACGCGGCTTTTAAGCGTGTGATATTTTAAAGATACTTGGCTTCGATATGGCGTAGTAAAGGCTCGTGCGATAAGTCGCTGCCCGTTACGGAATAGATCAATTCATCCATACTTTTCAGGCGTCCCTTTGAGTGGATTTTTTCATTCAACCAATCTTTGATAGGGCGCATTTGTCCGCTGAGGATGTATTTATCAAAAGTGCCGATATCCTCTGTCATCTTTTCCGCCAATTGCGCGGCAATCATATGCCCCAGCGCATAAGAGGGGAAGTAGCCAAATTTACCCACAAACCAGTGCACATCCTGTAGAAGACCGTCTTTATGGTTATCGGGGCGAATGCCAACCAAATCATGAATTTTATTATTCCAGGCTTCCGGCAGGTCGGCTGTATTTAATTTACCGTCAAAGAGTTCCTTTTCCAATTGGAAGCGGGCATAGACATGAAAGAAATAGGTGACTTCGTCCGCGCCGCGTCGCACCGGAGTATGTGCGACATTGGTACGCAAACGATACAGATTTTCAGCGGTGAGTTCGGGATTGCCAAGATCATGAAACAAACCTTCGACGCGGGGAGATAGGTAGGTAAAGAACGCCTTGGAACGCCCGATAATCATATCATAGAGCAGGGCTTGAGATTCTTGAACTGCGGCGCCGAGATCTTGCCCGACAGGTTGATAGCGCCATGTTTTACGCGGCAGACCTTGTATATAAATGCCATGTCCGCCTTCATGGATGCTGGATTTAATCATTTTCAAGAAATTACGGTGATCGGCTGTATTAATGACAAGGCGCGTATCATCAGGTGTGCCGCCCTCGACGGGGTTATGTCCGGTTTCATAAAGCCCGCCGCGTTCAAAATCAAAGCACATGACATGAAGCAGAGAATTATTCAGCCATAATTGCGCGGTGTTATCGTAATCACCGGTCAGAGGTAGCGGCGGGGTGCGCTGTTTTTGTTGTTCTTCGATTTTGGGCATGATTTTATTGAGATCACGCGCATAATCACGAAACAGGGTTTCGGTTTTTTCCAAGGTAATCCCCGGCATATAGTTTTGCATCAGGCTTTCATAAGCGGAGGTTTGATTAGTTGTTTTTTGTTGTGCCAGTGCGATTTTGCGATGCAGGCTGATTTGCTCCTCTAGGAGGGGTTTTGCATCCTCCCAATTACCTTTGGCAAGAAGCGCGCTGTGCTGGCTGCGTCCGACATATTCCAGACGGGCTTTTTCTTCCATTAATTCGCCGCCGATATGGCAGTGACGAATGTAGAGGTTTTCCATCTCTTGTAAGTTGGCGCTGTCCCATTTATCCCAATCATTGGGATTCACATATTCATGTGCGCGTGCTTCGTCGAGCAATTGCTGCATTTTTTCATGAGTGAGTTCCTCATGCATACGTTTAAAAAGAAATGCCAATTGTCCAAGACGGGAGGCATAAGCGCCGCTGGGCATGGCGGTTAAAAAATCACGTCCCAATGTTTCCCCGATAGCCGATAAACGTCCGATATCACGAAAACGGGTTTTTAATTCCATATAGGCGGGGCAGGCATGGACTTCTTCTTGTCTTGCCTGTGGTTCGGCGCGGCGCGGGGGCGGCGGAAGGGCAATCGGAAATGCCTTTTGAAGCGGTTTTAAAATCGCCTTTTGTTTCATATTTTGCCAAAGCTGTCCGAGGGAGCGCCACATATAAAAATTATAGCGGGTTTGATGAGTTTAGGATAGGCAGGAGATTGAAAATTTGGTGAGGCATGATGAGGCTATATATTGAAATTTGATTCTGATTATTAATGTCAGCGCCTTTATTCGCCGGCGCTGAAGGGTGGGAAGGAGAGAATAAAGGCCGTGCCGCCTTTATAATCACGATCCAGTTTAATTTCACCGTTATGAGCGCGCATAATTTTTTTACAGATAGATAAACCGATGCCAAGCCCTTCATATTCCGAACCGTCACCGTGCAGGCGTTGGAAGATCAGGAATATTTTTTCTTCGAATTCCGGATCAATGCCAATGCCGTTATCTTCAATATGGATGTCGACATGTCGGCCCTTTTTTATGGCATAGATTTTAATTTTTGGTTGAACGGAGGCTTTTCTGTATTTCAGAGAATTTTCAATTAAATTTTGAAATAATTGCTCCAATAAACCTTTATTCCCTTTAATGCTGGGTAGTTTTTTCAAAATAATGTCGGCTTCTTTGTCGTCGATATCAAAGCTGAGCGTGCTGAGGACGCCATTGACCAATACATTCAAATCCACATCTTCGGGGGTGACTTCGGTGCGTCCGATGCGCGAATATTCAAGGAGATTATCAATCATATATTGGGCTTTTTCGGCGCCGCCGGTCAGAATATTCATGAATTCCTTTTGATCATCACTTAAGTGATCATCAATATTGTCGTTAAGAAAGCTTGCGCTCATGGTGATATGACGAAGCGGGGCTTTCAGGTCATGTGATACAGTAAAAGCAAAATCCTGAAGGTCTTTGTTGGAGCGTTCCAGTTTTAATTTAATATCATGTAATTCGGTCACATCGCGGGCAACTCCCAGCAAATTAACATCGCCATTGGCTTTTTCAATACGTACCTTTTTGGTAAAAAGTGTTTTGGTGGATCCATTTGGAAAGTGGATGGTTTCATATGTTTCCGTATAGCCTTCGCGGAGAGCTTTTTGATCCTCGGCTAAAAAGGCTTTTGCTTCCTCTTCATCATAGCCTTCTACGGTGGTGGTGCCGATGATAGTATCCCGCATGTCAGCCGGATATAAATCCAGAAAGGAAGAATTGGCGAGTAATATACGTGATTTGGAATCTTTCACAAAAATAGGATCGGGGATGCTTTCCATGACCAATTGCATAAAAGTTTGGCTATCCAATCGTTCCAATTCAGCGGTCTTTTGATCGGTTATATCCCTGAAAACACCAAAAATTCCAACAACTTTCCCATCTGTAATATCTGGTTCACCAAAAGATTCAACGTATCTTAATTCCCCGTCCGGGCGATATAGGCGTAAGTTGAAGCTAAAATCCTTTTGATTTTCAATTGCATTATTTAACTTTTTTTCAAGGATAGGAATATCATTGGGATGATAGAAGCTTGTCGCGCTGTCCAAATTTGGTTGAAATGTTTTTCTTGAGACGCCGTGGATATAATATATTTCATCTGACCATTCGATTTCATTTGTTTCCAAATCAAGGTGCCAGTGGCCAATGCCGGCCATTTTTTCAATACGTCTTAAAAGTTTTTTCTGTTTTTCAAGTTCGGGCATATTTCAATTGAATGTTTGACGTCTATATTGATGAGTAAGCTTTTTGAGAAATTTCCGGTTATTCTGAGTATTAGTTTGCCTGATTCTTCTTATAAAAGAGTTAATGAATATAAAGAAAGATGAGTTTATGACGATCGAAAGCATTAATCCGGCAACGGGGCACTCTATTCAAACCTATGAATCACATACGGATCAGGATATTGAGGCGGCATTATCGCGATCGATTAGGGCGCATCAGGCATTGAAACAGCTTTCATTTGCGGATCGGGCAAAATATATGCACCGCGTTGCCGAAATCTTAGAGCAGGATGTTGAAAAATTTGCAAAAATTTTAACGCAGGAAATGGGAAAGCCGATTTCAGCCGCCAAGGCGGAGGTGAAAAAATGCGCGGACGTTTGTCGCTATTACGCGGATCACACTGAGGGGTTTTTGGAAGAGTGCGAGATTACAACAGATGCCAAGCGATCTTATATTTCCTATGAACCGCTGGGGCCGATTTTGGCGGTGATGCCGTGGAATTTTCCGTTTTGGCAGGTATTTCGCTTTGCGGCGCCTGCCTTGATGGCGGGAAATACGTGTGTGTTAAAGCATGCCTCGAATGTGCCGGGATCGGCGCTTGCGATTGCGGATATTTTTAAGCGCGCGGGATTTATGGACGGCGCGTTTGAAACATTACTGATTGGGTCGGACAAGGTGGAGGGGATATTAAAAGATCCGCGAATTAAGGCCGCAACCTTGACAGGATCGGAGAAGGCGGGGGCATCCGTGGCCGCCATTGCGGGATCGCAGATTAAGAAAACCGTTCTGGAGCTGGGGGGAAGTGACCCGTTTATTATTATGCCATCCGCCGATTTGGAGGCGGCGGTTAAGGCGGCGGTGACGGGGCGGACGATGAATAACGGTCAATCCTGCATTGCGGCAAAGCGTTTTATCATTCATAGCGATATTTATGAGGATGTTAAAGCGCGCCTTAAGGTAGCATTTGAGGAATTAAAGATCGGGGATCCGATGGAAGAGGATACAGATATTGGCCCCCTGGCGATGCCGCAAATTCGCGATGATCTGGATGAGCAAGTTCAAAAGAGTGTCAGCATGGGCGCGGTGCGCGTGACGGGCGCGGAAGTGATGGCGGGGGATGGATATTTTTATCGCCCCGGCTTATTAGAAAACATTCCGGAGTATTCCCCCGCCGCCAATGAAGAATTCTTTGGGCCGGTGGCGAGTTTATTTAAGGTGCAAAATTTGGAAGAGGCGATTGCACGCGGCAACAAAACACGATTTGGTTTGGGCGCAGCAATTTTCACGCAGAATGAGGATGAGACTAAAATTGCCGTGCGGGAGCTTCGTGCGGGCGGCGTGTTTGTGAATCAAATTGTGGCATCTAACCCGCGCCTGCCGTTTGGGGGCGTGGGCATTTCCGGCTATGGGCGCGAATTATCCGATATAGGGATGAAAGAATTTATGAATATTAAGACGGTTTCAATTAAATAAGCAGAATAGATAGCTATCATTTAATAATCCCATTCCCAAAAGACGCCGACATCGGCATCACCGTTTTGGCCGGTTTTGCTCTCCACGGTGACGCTGGGGGTCAGCTCGATTTGAACGGAGGCGGCGCCGGTATTTTCGCCCGCGCCGGTTTCAAGTTCAAGATAGACATCATCGGAGATATATTTGCCTGCGCCGACGGTGGCTTCTTCGGTGCCGACGCCTTCAACGCGGATATCATCCAGACCCGTTAAATCACGCACCGTCCCAAGCAGGTCAATGCCGCCGCCGCCTTTGCCGGAGAAACGGCGCAAGGTTTGCGCCAATTGCACGGCCTGATAGGGGGAGATATTACTGGGGTCTTCGCCAAATAAAATGCGGGAGAGGACTTCGTCTTCGGGGAGTTCGGGCGTGGAGGAAAAGGTGAGTTCGGGATCGGTGGCGCGTCCGCCGATTAGGATGTGTCCGGTGATATCATCCTCCAATTCCGTCGAGGTTTTGACGTCCAGATAAGGGGAGGGCGGCACCGCCCCCTGGAAACGCAGGATGGCATAATCAATCTCAAAACGTTTGCCCAGTTCCTCATAACGTCCGCGAATGGTTTCCAGTTTGCCTTGAATATCGGGCGCGGCGGCGGTTCCGGTGATGGCAAGATTGCCCCCAAGCTCGGCATCCAGACCCCAGCCGCGCACAAAAATTTGTTGTGCGGCGTCAAAGGTAATATCCAGATTAAGCTTTTCCATCATATTCGGTCCCTGTTTTTTGTCTTTCTCACGGGTGACGACATTCAGGGTGGGAATGGTTTCATTAAAACGCTCGGGGATATTGATCTGGATTTCTTCGGGGGTGATTTGCCCGGTTAAGAAGTAATTTCCCGCGCGTGTGATCAAATCCATATTGGCATTCAGGCGGACGTTATATTCATCGCTTTGGAGCAGGCGAATATTATTGGCGCGTACGTTTGCGGTCATGTCAGGGGTTGCCGCATTTGCCAGATCAATGCGCCCATTGGCGGTGATTGTGCCGGTTCCGGCGGCGTCTGTGCCGTTGAAAGACTTTAGAATGACTTCTTTGCCTTGGAAGGCGGCATCGGCGCTCAGGCTTTTGAGTTCGATTTCATTTACAGCGTCCAAAAATCTGCCGTTTTTCCATGTGAGTGTACCGCGCAGATCAGGGGCGGAGGGCGCGCCGCCGATGGTGGCATTCAGGTTTATATCTCCGCCGATTTGATAAGCTTCGGGCATAAAAAGCGGGGTGATGGAGGCAAGATCAAAGTTACCATTTGCGTCGCCGCTTAGCGCCGCATTTTGCGCTAGATTAAAGGCGAATGGTTGCAAGGATAAAGATAAGGGCAGGGCGGCTTGCCCGGTCAGGGATTTAATCCCCTCACCTTTTGCGGAAAAAGAGGCGGATGCTTTGTTATCTTCATAGAGCGCCGCGCCGCTTAAGGTGACCGCCGGGGCTTTGGGTAGGGTGGAGGTGAGGGCGTAATCCACATTCAGGCGCGGGGCGGCCATGGTGCCGGATAATGCTGCGCTTAGGTCATTGATTTTAAGGGGTAATTTAGATAAATCGGCATAGGGAAGCGCCGCCAAATTTAGGGTTTTGCTGGTGAGTTTGAAGTCTGGGATATCGTTTTGTAGCGTACCGCTTAGGGTGGCGCTGCCGCTGCCGGCGGTCAGGGTGAGAGCGGGGATGTTCAGATTTAGGGGTTTAAAGGCTTCAATTTCCGCATTGCCTTTTACGGTGAAGGGTTGTTTGGCAAAGGCGTTCATGGTCAGGGCGATTTTTGCGCCGCGCTCAAAGGGTTCCAGATTGATTTGTGCGGATGTGATTGTGGTTTGCGGCACGTCGGCCTGTACGATATCAATTTGACCTGTTGCGGATTTGATGTCTTTGACATTGGGCAGGTTGAGGGCGGCGGTGACGGTTTTGGCGCGGATATCATTATAGGTCAAATTATTGATCGACACATTTGCGGCGGCGGCCTGTTGGTCATTGTCGCCCGCAGCGCTGAGGTGAAATTTACCGTTACCGCCAAGGTTTTGTTTGGCAAGGCTGTTGACAAGATCAAGACTGTCGAAATTGCCCGTGATATCACCTGCGGCAAGTTTAGTGGTCAGGTTATAGGTAAGGTTACCGCCAAGGGTGATGTCGTTGGATGTGCCCGATAAATCGCTCAAAGTGATGATTTCCTGATCGCGTTTGAGCAGGGCGGATAATGAGGCGGGGATATCCTTATAGGCGGTATCAAGCGCGATATCGCCGTTAAAGTGATCTATCTGTCCGGTGATATTTGCGGAAAATGTGATCGGCGCGGTCAGATCGGGGGAGAGGGCGGCGGTATTCTCCCAAATGCCGGCGCTTTCGATTGAAAAATCTTTGGTGTCGAGGTTATAAAATCCGTTTGCGTCAATATGGTTATCATCATTAATCAGATTGATGTTAGACAAGGTTAAAAGCTGTTCGTTTGCATTATAGGTAATATCATTTGTCAGGGTCAGCGGCAGGTAGGGGCGCGCGGTTTCGGAATCCAAATTCTCAATTGTCAAGCGGCCATGATCGGAGAGGATTTGGTCATCTATGGTGAGCGTTTGGGCAAGGTTGACATCCAGTTCAAGGCCGCCCTTTACCACTTTATCTGATAAGGAAAGGCGGCTGACATCGATCAATAGGTCAATGGTTTGAAAGTAGATATTGGGAATGTGGAATGCGGGTTTTTCTGTTTCTTCCTCGGTATCTTTTTTGACCGGCTTAGGAATGGACAGCAGGGAGATATGGCGAGAGGAGAGGGAGACATCCAGACCCTTTACCGCAAGATGAAACGGATTAAGGCGCAGGCGCGTATTTTGTGCGCGTAAAAACGGCGTCTCCGCGGTAGAGAGTTGCAGGTTTCCGATTTGTAATCCGAGTAATCCGCTTAGGCTGACGCCCGCCAGTTCCACCTGATAGGGGCTGTCTTTCATAGCGGTTTCGATTTGCGCGGCAAGCCAAGCGCCGCCGTGATTGGTATTTAGCCAGACGATCACGCCCTGCACCGCGATGATGAGTAAAAATGAGAGGAGGAGTATAATCGAGAGCAAGGCCAGCGTGGTCTTGCTGATGATATAGGCGGCGCGTTTGATGTGTTTATTCATTAAAAGGCCTGCCCGATGCTGATGTAGAATTGGTAGCCTTGATCGAGGTCATCTTTTTGGGTGAGCGGGACGGCAACATCAAAGCGAATGGGGCCAAAATCAGTGTAATAACGCACGCCAACGCCCGCGCCGATATAGGTGCCGCCCTTTAGGTCAGGAAAGGCGCTGTCGGAGACGCCGCCCGCATCGACAAATACCGCTCCGCCAAAGCTGTTATTGAATTTCAGGCGCAGTTCGGTGGTGGTTTCAATGATCGAGCGCCCGCCGGAGGGATCGTTTTGTGCATCGATTGGGCCGGCTTCCTGATAGCCATAGCCGCGGATGGAACCGCCGCCGCCCGCGTAAAAACGCTGTGAGGCGGGGATATCCTGGGTTTCCGTTCCCAAGATCGAGCCAATTGAGGCGCGGAGCGCAATCACGCTATCGAATAATGATTTACCAAGACCGATATAGGTCGTGCCGGTGGCGCGGGTTTTGACGAACGGCGCCGTCGTGCCAATCGCATCAATAAACGGCGCGGCAAGTAGGCGCAGGGTATAGCCCTTTTTCGGGTTCAGGACATCATCGCGGCTGTCATAATTTAGCTTGGCAGGAAAGGAAACAAGCGCGTAATTATTAGTGCTCTCGCCTTCTTCAGTGATTTGCAGCAGGTTTAACCCCACACCGAGACTGGCGCTCCAGAAGCGGGAGAGTTCACGTTCAATGGCGGCGCTGGCATTAATCCCAAGCTCATCATAGGCATCGGTTTCTTCGCGTTGTAAGGAGGAGGTAAAGCTGAAGCTTTGTTTATCGGTTAGGAAGAACGGTTTCTTAAAATCAAGGCCGACTTTTTGCAAAATGCCGGAAATTTGGGTGGAAACCGATAGCTCCTCGCCCGAGCCAAAGAAATTACGATGCAGCCATTCGGCCAGAACGCCCGGCCCTTCGGAGGTGCTGTAATTTGCACCGAGGCGGACTTTGCGCGGGGCGCGTTCCTTTAATTCCATGGCAACGGGGACAAGTCCATCTGCCGGAACATCTTCGGGCAGGGTGACGTTGATCGTGCTGATGAGGCCGGTTTTGAGCAGGGCGTTTTTGGTATCTTCCAGCTCGGTGGCTTTCCAGCAATCGCCATTATGATATTTGATGAATTTTTGTAAATAATCCTGATCTATATTTGGCGCGCCGGTAAGAGTTGTGGCCCCGAACTTTGCCTGATCGCTGGCGGTGACATCAAAAAAGACATCTGCCATATGCGCGCTTTGATCGAGAAAAACACGGTTTTTAATGGCAAGCTTATAAAAGCAGTTATCGTCAGATACAGTTGTGATGATTTTTTTCTGGGCGCTTAAGACATCCCTGGCCATTAGCGGCGAGCCGGGCGCGAGTTTGAGCGGCGGGGCGGGGCTGTAGCCCGTGACATCAATCAGCGAAATTGTATAAAGCGGACCGGGGGTGATGAGATAGGTATCCGGCGTTGCGGGATCATTTGTGACTTTGGGGTTATAATAGCCGAGCGCCTTGGCAGCCTTTTTTAATTGTGCCTTAATCGTCGCGGGGTAGGGGGCGGGATCATCCTTATCACGATCATTAAAGGCGGGAAGGACTTTATCTTCGATATAGCTTTTGAGGGCGGGGGTATCCTCCAGACCGCTGACCGCGATTTTGGCGAAGGCGGGAGACAAGCACAAGCATAGCGCCGCCGCAATAACAGCGGCAGGGACAACGCGCAAGGATATCAAATTCGAACGGATCATAGTTTGCTTTTAGTCATACACATATTTGTGGGAAATGACTATTTCAAAAGAGATATAGGCGAGATATAGCGCGTTGCAAGGTTGAAGGCGGTGAGGGGATGAAAATTTAAGGTGTGATTAGCCCCATATTTGCTGCGTTCAATAAACCGAGATTAGCCGCAAGGAGATAGTTGGAGAGCTCACCTTGATATTTTGTGCCAACCAGAGCGGTTTGAGAAGTAATGATGTCATTACTGGCATCCAGAATATCCAGTACGGTACGCTGGCCAAGTTTGGCTTCCTCCTCCACGCCATGCATGGTGCTTTCGGCGGCGGTGATTTCAATCATGCGGTATTCTTCCTCATCGGCGGCGCTGGTTAAGATGCGGTAATTACGTAGAACATCTTGGCGGATTTGACGCTGTAGATCTTCGGCCTCATAGGTGCTGCGCTTGGCGCTATGTTTTGCTTGGCGCAGACGGGAGCGAGTTGTGCCCGCCTGATAGAGAGGGATAACAGCGCGCAATCCCAGTGTTTCGACGGCGCTGCTGGTGATAATGCCGGGTTGGGGGTCGTATGATTTATTATAAGCCGCATAGGCAGACAGGCGGGGCAGTAATTCGCGAAAGACGCTATCGATGCCATGTTCGGCGGCATTTTGTTCATAGCGGGCAATCCAAAGATCGGGGTTTTGCGAGTCTGCTGCGGCTAATAATTCATCAATTCCATCCGGAAATTGAAAATCCAGCATGGGGACGGATGGTACGTTATCGGCGGATAGACCCGTGATTTGTTCAAATTCTGCCATGCTGATATCCATGGCGCGTTTGGCATTAATAACGGCGCTGTCGGCGCGGGCAAGGCGGCCTTTGGCTTGATCGACATCGGTAATTGTTAATTCACCGCCGTCAAAACGCGCGCGGGCGCCATTACGCTGGCCTTGGATATTTTCCTGATTTTTCAGGCGCAGATTATATAGTTGTACATCGCGTTTGACATTCAACATGGCGCGGATTGCCTCCAGCAAGATATCCTGTTCGGCTTGGTGTAGATAGGCTTCGCCGGCATTGATCAGGGCGCGGGCGCGGCGCGTTTCGGCAAATGTTTTGCCGCCCTGCCAGATGGGTTGATCGAGAGTTACGCTATAATCCTTTGTCGTGGCACCATCGCCGCCGCCAAAATTACTATTATCAATATCGGTGGTAAAAATACCGGCTTCGGCGCCGAGTGTGGGACGCCATCCGGAGGTTGCCTGCGGGTATAGTTCTTTTGTTTCCGCCAGTTTTTCACGGGCTGCATTTAAACCGGGGTGGGTATGATAGACATGGCGCAGTACCTGGAAAAAATTTTGGTGGTCTGGCTGTTCCTCTGCGGCATGGAGGTGAGTGGGGGATAGAAGTAAAAAAGAAAGTAGTAAAATACGAAGAATCATAGCAACCTCAAATTGATTAATGTCATCATTCGAGATAATCAAACTATAAGTTAATATACAACTATAAATGTATATTTATACACAATGCGAATAATTATATACAATTGTATGTGTAATTATATGGTCATTTGGCCGTCATGACCGCGATCAAGCATATAGCCGATGCAACGAATGGTTCGTATGATTTGTGGACAGGTGGCATCATCCCCCAATTTTTTGCGTAATCTGGTGATTTTGACATCAATGGCCCGCGGGGTCGGGATGTAATTATCTTCGCGAATTGATTCGCATAAATCCTCTCGCCGTACCGGCTCCCCCAAATTTTTATATAGGGCTTCGATGAGTAGATATTCACGCATCGTCAAGTCAATCGGCTGGTTTTCGCGGTCAAGTAATTGGTAGCGCTCCGGGTCTAGAGTCATGCCGTGGAAGCTGAAATTTTGAGGCTCCGGATGATTATTTTGCCATGTGTCATTGGCTTGAAAGCGGCGTAGATTGGCGCGTATGCGGGCATTGACATCCTGAACATCGAACGGTTTGCAGATATAATCATCCGCGCCGAAATCAAGGCATCCCGTTTGTTTTTTCATGCATGTTTCCCCGCTGATGATAATAAGAGGTGCATTGGTTTGCAGGCGCAGGTCAGGAATAAAATTTTCAGCAGATCCATCAGGTAAATGTAAATCGAGAAGAACCAAATCAATGGGATGTTGGCTTAAGACATCCATCATGCGCTTTCCGTTGGCGGCTTCGATAACAAGGAATCCTTCTTCTTCCAAGTTATCTTTCAGGATTGTACGGACAATTTTATCGTCGTCAACGACCAGCAGGGTTTGCATATAAGTACACTCTAAAGTTGAAACAAGATGAAATAAAACGAAACACTATTGAAACATAAAATTTATATTTAAACAATCTATAATTGATATCATAGTAATTCAAGCCAATCAATTACATTCAGGAGGGCGGCATGGAAGAAAAGATAGAAACGAATCAAGTCACATCAAAAATTGAAAATGGTCAGGAATTATCCGATCTGGTTTTTGTCCCTGTATCCAAGTTGGATGCTGATCAATATATGGTGAGCGATCTGGACGGTGTGACCGAGAGTGTCTTCGGATCCGGCAATATGGGATATGCCAGTCTGCAAGCCGCGCAAACAAATGGGGCTTTTCAAAAATTTCAAAGTGATATCACAGAAGGCATGGGCGATGATGCAGTGCAGAGCGGTAATGTTCAAACGGCCAAAATGCCATCATTATCATCATTCAGTTCAGAAATATCGGGGTTATCCAATATCCCTGCTGATGTTGGGACAAGTGTTCCTGAAGGTGGCGCGCAGGATCCTTTATCGAATAAAGACGGTTCAGCAGGCGTGACCAATGCAGCGGTCAGTTCGGTCAGCGCATCAGAATTATCATCAAATGCAGGAAATTTCAGCCCGAGCGGGTCTGGGTTAAGTTTATCGGAAACAGGGGGGAGTACGACAAATAACAGCACGTCTTCGACAAGTTCAACAACGAATACGATCACACATAATACACAGAATAATTACACCTATAACAATACCTATAATGATGGTGACGTAACTAATAATTATTATGATAACAGCATTAACATTTTGAATGATTTTGATCTGGATTTATTGAATGTGAATATTCTGGTCGATCAGGTTTTTACAAACGTCAATACCACGATTGAAACGCTATTAAATTCGGTCGGGGATGTTACCGGCAAATTATTATTCATTCTGAATAACTTGCAAAATGCAACCGGTGATACATTGAATATTGTCACCACGATTACGGCGGATTTGCTGGAGTCAGTTACGAATAATCTGGAAGTTTTGCTGCAAAGTGTGACTGAAACTCTGGGTGATAATCTGGAGACTGTTACCAATAACATTCAAAATATTCTGGATTTAGATATCATAAATAATATCGATATCATCGATACGGTGGGCGATACCATCGGGCATTTGGGCGGCGCAGTTCATAATTTAAAACTTGTGATTGGTGATGTTAAAAACGTGATCACGGATTTGGATGTGACAAATGTGGCGGGCGATGCGCTGACATTAATTGATACGAAGCTATCCCTATTGGAAGTTGTTGTTGATCAGACAATTTTGGTTGCGGATAACGTGCTGAATGATTTGGGTCTTGATTTATTCGGAGACGGAAACGGCGATGGGGATATCGGATTAGGTTTGGACCTTGATTTAGCGGGGCAGGGCATTTTTGATGTGCCATTGGATGTTGTCATTGATCCGATTGAGGATTTAGCCGGAGATATCGATCTGGATTTAAATATAGGATTGGATTTATTCGGTACGGATAATGTTGATAATGATGCAGGTGATCAGGATCTGACGTTACTGGCGGATGTTGATTTATTAGATGACAATATTGTTGATCTTGCCGAGGCGGTGGAGTTAGACCCGGTTGAGGCTATAGTCGGGGATATAGATATTGATTTAACCGATGCGGTGAATATCCTTGGTGATCAGGCAGGCGGATTATTGGATCAGGAAGACGGCGGATCAGGCGGCGGAATTCTGGCCCAAGTTGGTGATGTGGTTGCCGATATCGCCGATGCCGTTTTACCCGATATTGAAGATGGTCTGTTGGAAGATGCCGGATTGGGCGCAATTGGCGATCTTATCGGCGGTGATTTGCTGGGCGGCGGCGATGATGGTGATCATGATATCGGCGCGGGATTGGACGTCGATTTGGTTGATCATGATCTTGTTGATGTGCCTTTGGATGTTGCCATTGATCCGGTTGAAGATTTAGTGGGTGATATTGATCTGGATTTGAATGTCGGCATTGATGTCTTTGGTACGGATGATATCGATAATGATGCCGGTGATCAGGATGTAACGTTATTGGCGGATGTGGATATTCTTGATGATGATATTATCGCATTGGCAGATGGGTTGAATTTGGATCCGGTGGAGGCCATTACGGGTGACATAGATGTGGATTTAACCGATGCGGTGAATATCCTTGGTGATCAGGCAGATGGATTATTAGATCATGAAGATGGCGGATCGGATGGCGGTTTGCTGGCAGATGTCGGTGATATCGTTGCCGACGTAGTCGATGCCGTTCTGCCCGATATTGGTGGCGGATTACTTGGCGGCGCGGATGATGGCATCTTGGGCGGTGATGAGGCATTAAATGCAGACTCGGTTGAAGATTTGCTGCAAGAAATTGATCTGGGGCTTGAGCCGGTCATGGATATTTTAGATTTGGGTCAAGTTGGCGGTGATGATGCCGATGGCGGATTACTGGGCGGTGATGATGGCGGTGTGGTCAATTGGACCGATACCATTATTACCGAAGGGATCGGAGTCTTTGATGATCTGAATAGCGGCCTTGGAGCAGGCGGCGGTATTTTACCGGAACCTGTCGGAAGTGTGGCAGAGGGGCTGGGCGCGTTAGATATTACGGGTGATCATGGCGGCGGCGGTGGCGGCGGCATATTCGGAGGATTATTCGGATGATGAGTACGGCAGGGGCATTATTTACAGACACATTCGCGCACAAAAAAGACGATATTTTACAACCGGACGGATTTAAGCAAGATACGGGATCGTTATTATTATCTACATTTGTGATTAATATTCTCTCATTGGCATTGCCGGTGATGACATTACAGATTTATGATCGTGTGTTGCCGAATGAGGGGACATGGACCTTACCGGTTTTAATTATCGGGGTCTGTTTGGCGATTGTTCTGGAGGCGATGCTGCGTTTATGTCGGCAATATATCACCAGTCGCGCCGGTGCCAAATATGAGCATTTAACAGCGTGCCGCGCGATGGATAAAGTGTTGAATGCCGATTTATCCAAAACCATTGATTACGGTATCGGCGAGCATTTGCACCGCATGGGATCGGTGGGCAAGGTAAAGGATTTTTATAATGGTCAGGCCTTAGTCACGTTGGCGGAGCTGGCGTTTATTCCGGTGTTTTTGGGTTTGATTTATTATATTGCGGCGCCGTTAATATTGGTGCCCATTACGATTTTAAGTATTTTTACCGCCCTGTCATTTTGGGGGGGATATAGATTACGTCATGCCTTGCAGCGCCGCGAAAAAGCCGATGATCACCGTTTTAATTTCCTGATTGAATCCTTAAAGGGTGTGCATACTCTTAAGGCCTTTTCCTTAGAGAAATTTTTCGAGCGGCGTTATGAAGCTTTGGAGGAGACATCAACTTATGCCAATTATCGCGTGACCGAGGAAACGGCAGGAATTTTTAATAACGGGGCGATTTTCTCGCATTTAATGGTTACGAGCGTGATTAGCGTGGGGGCGTGGTGCGTGTTAAGCGGATATGTCACAACGGGCGGATTGATTGCCACCCTTTTATTATCAGGGCGTATGATGCAGCCCGTTCAAAAGGCGCTGGGGTTATGGGCGCGTTATCAGGATTATGCCCTAGCCCGCGCACATTTAAGCGGGATTTTATTAACGCCGCAAAATGAAAACGAATATGTAGAAGAGGCACCGCAAGTATATCCGGAAGGACGATTAAAGATAACGGATATGTCGTTTAAGTACCAAAAAGACGAGCATAACTTTTTGGAAAAAATTGACTTAAGTTTGAAATATGGCGATACGATCTTAATATCCGGCGCGCAGGGGGCGGGAAAATCAACATTGTTAAATTTGATTTCGGGAATATACCCCCCTGCCAGCGGGGAAATTATGATTGATGGGCAGAGATTGCAGTCTTTCTCTCAGAATCAATTTATCAAGCATGTTGGTTATATCCGATCCGAGCCAATGATTTTTCGCGGTACGATCCGCGATAATGTGACCGCCTTTGGGTTGATACCCGAAGCGCAGGTGCAAGAGGTTGCCAGATTATTAGAGATTGATCGCGATATTGCCAAATTACCGGGCGGGTTTGATACGTTCCTGAGCGGGAATAATACTGATTCCATCCCATCCGGCTTGAAACAACGGCTTTCGATTTTACGCGTTCTGGCAACCAAGCCGAAATTGATCTTATTTGATAATGCCGATCGCGCCTTGGATAAGGAAGGATATGCCATGATTTATAGCTTTTTGGCACGTCTTAAGGGCAAAGCCACCATGATTTTAGTGTCTGAAGATCGCAATATTTGTGATTTGGCGGAGCGTCATTATGTGATGAGAGACGGGAAATTAATACCGGATTCTCAGCAAGAAAAACAAGGAAATATCAAGCCATATCAGGAGTTAAGATTATGAGTAGCCCCGCCGCAAACGCCGCGCAAGATGACAAAGCATTTGAGCGCTTTGTCGATAGTCAGCCAATTTTAAATATGCTGGCCTTATTAAGCAGAACTGGGCGTAGCCATTTTGAAGAAGAAGGCGCATGGGAAGTTTGTTTATGCGCGATGGTCATGAAATTAGAGCCGCAATGCACCGTACAAAGAATTTTGGAGGCATTGCCATATCATAATGACAAGATGGATGCGGAGGATTTCTTAAATACCATGGCGCATTTAGGTTATTTTTGCCGTAAGGCGGAAAGCGCGTTGGAATATATTGATGAGCGTTTATTGCCCGCTGTCTTTATTCCCGATTACGGCCATCCATCCATTATTATCGGACGTGAAGCCGATGGACGACATAGATTTTATGATCCTATCTCCAAGTTAGTGTCCAATGTTGCGCCTAGCACTGAAAATAGCGGACATATCTGGTTTTTTCAAAAGTATGACGAGCAAAAATCATCTCTGTCTAAATTTATGCGAAAAGGCAGTGGGTATAGCTGGTTTTATGCATTGCTGCGCCGCTTTAATGGCACATTCGCACAGGTCATGACGGCGGGTTTCATTTTGAACATTATTGCGCTGATTACGCCGTTATTTATTATGCTGGTTTATGATCGCGTTATTGCGGCGGGCAGCATGGAAACATTACCGATGTTGGCGGTGGGCGCATTTATTGCGATTGGCTTTGAGTGGAAATTGCGCGGCATACGATCACGCGGTCTGTCATGGTTGGCAGGGCGGTTGGATAATATTGTCGGTAATCGCATTTTAGCGCATTTGATTGGTTTGTCCCCCGATACGATTGAAAAAGCATCCGTATCGGCGCAGATTGCGCGGATTAAAACATTTGAATCGGTGCGCGATTTTTTTAGCGGATCCGTCTTTTTATCCGTCTTGGAAGCGCCGTTTGTCTTTATTGCAATTGGGGCGGTGATGATGATTGCGGGGCCGTTGGTTTATGTGCCGCTATCGGTGTCGGTGGCGTATATCGCGCTGTTTATCTATATCCGTCAAAAGGTGAAAGTTTATATTCGCCTGGCGGCGAAAAACAGCTCGGCACGTCAACAATTTACAATTGAGACGTTTGAGAAGTTGCACGGTATTCGCGGGCAGGGTTTGACCGGAAAATGGCAACAAAAATTCCGCCATTTATCAGGGCAGGAAATGATGTCGCATTTTGTTCTGGGGTGGTATGGCATTTTGGCGGAAACGTGCGCGCATACCTTGACGGTTCTGGCCGCCGTGATGACGGTGGGGTTTGGCGTGCATCTGGTATGGGCCGGCGCAATGAGCGCGGGCGCGCTGGTGGCCAGTATGATTTTGGTGTGGCGTATTTTGACCCCGTTCTATGCGATATGTACGATGATCCCGCGTCTTGAGCAGCTGCGGAATAGTATTCATCAGGTGAACCAGTTAATGGATATTGAAACCGAAGCCGAAGCCGCGCGTAGTTTTTCCAGATTGCCGCGTTTAAGCGGGGCGCTGTCATTTCAAAATGTGTCATTTAAATATCAGCCTGACCAAGATGTTATTTTTTCCAATTTAACATTCGAGGCCAAGGCCGGGGATTTGGTGGCAATTACCGGCGGTAATGGATCGGGCAAAGCCACAATTTTGAAATTATTGAAATCATTGCATCAACCGGAAACAGGCACCATACGATTGGACGGATTTGATATTCGCCAGTTGGATGCGCCGCATTTACGCCGCCAGATTGCCTATGTGCCGAAAACGCCGCATTTTTTCCACGGATCGATTTTGGAAAATTTACGCTTTTCCAATCCGCTAGCGAGCCGTGAGGATATTGAAAAAGCGCTGGATTTGGCGAATATTTTGGAGGCGGTGCAGGAATTGCCAAAGGGGTTGGATACGGTGATCGGGTATCATAGTGATATTAAGCTGACATCCAATATGCAGGCATGTTTATCGCTGGCGCGGGCATATTTACATCCGGCGGCGTTATTACTGATTGATGAATTACCCAATAAATTATTATCGGGGCGCACAGGGCAAAATTTAAAAGATTATCTGGCACGTGCCAAAGGCAAACGCACCATTTTATTCTGCACGTATCGTGAGGATTTTATGAAATTGGCGGATACGATTGTATGGCTGAAGGAGCAGGAAAAGCCCCTTTGCGTTACCCGCGCCGATTTTTTTGATAACATTAAAACACAATTAAAGGTTGTATCATGATTTGGAATTTCCTGAAAAATAAAAGTGAAAAAAGAGAAAAGCAAACGCGCTATCTCTCGCAAGCGATCCAGTTAGAGGAAGCGGTTAATCCGCATATTATCCGCGCAACGATGGGGATGATATGTTTGGCAATTCTGGTATTTTTGGGATGGGCGTCGGTGACATCGATTAGCGAAGTTGCCCGCACGCCGGGGGAGGTGGTTCCCGCCGGTTATCAGCAAACGGTGCAGCATTTGGAAGGCGGCATGGTCGAAGCCATTCATGTTCATGAGGGCGATATTGTCGCCGAGGGACAGGTGTTAATGACCCTGAGCGCCGATGGGATCGGAGAAGATTTGGCGCGGGCGCAGCAAAAGCAAATGGCGCTGGCGATACAGATTGAGCGTCAACGTGCGTTTATTGAAGGGCGGGAGCCGGATTTTTCACAGTTTGAAATTCGTGACAGCGCGAATTTAACTGATCACCAAAAATCATTTGAAGGTATGCGCAGCGCACGTGAGGGAGAAGGCAGCGTTGTTGAAAATCAGATCAGGGAAAAACAACAGAGTTTGCTATCCCTGCAGAATGATTTAAAGACGGCGGAGCTGAATTTGAAGATTGCGCGAGAGATGTATAACAGGCGCGCGGCTTTGAATAAAAAGGGTTATGCGTCGGATATGCAATTATTAAAAGATGAACAGCGCGTCAATGAAATTAAGGGGGAAATTGGGCGGCTGCAAAAAAACATTGATATTGCCCATACGCAGATCGGCGAATTTAAAAGCCGGGCAACGTCTCTTACGGCGCAGCATATTGATCAATCACATGAGAAATTAGACGCAGTTTTAGCCGAAGCAGCGCAAAATGAAAAAATCATTGAAAAATTAGAACAACGGATTGATAAGCTGCGTATTAAAGCGCCGACTGAAGGGTTAATCAAAGGATTTGAGATTAATACCGTCGGGGCAATTATCCAGCCGGCACAAAAAATTATGGAGATTATTCCGATTGCCGAAACATTTGAGATAGAGGTGAAAATATCGCCGCAGGATATTGGGCATGTAAAGGTCGGGCAAAGTGTACAGACCAAATTCGCGACCTATGATTTTTCGCGTTATGGGTTTGTAAAGGGCAGTTTAAAGCGCATTTCCGCAACCACTTTTACGGGGGAACAAGGCGAGCGTTATTATAAAGGGCACATTTTATTGGATAAAAATTATGTCGGTCATGACCATGCCAATCAAATTATTCCGGGCATGACAGTTATGGCGGATGTCATTACGGGGCAGAAAACAATATTGCAATATTTATTAAAGCCCATCCATCTATCGTTGAAATCATCATTCGCAGAAAGGTAAGCACATTATGTTAGCCGCACCATTAGAAGATAATATCGATTATACGTTACTGAAAAAAAACGACATGATCCGCATTTTGGCCGTAGAGGATGATCTGTTATCCATGCAATTTTTAGAGGCGCAGATCAAAGAATTGGGTCATGAGATGATTCAGGCGGAAAACGGACAAAATGCAATTGATATTATGCTGCAGCAAAAAAATAATATCGATGTGGTTTTAATGGATCGTGAAATGCCGGTCATGGACGGCTTAAGTGCGGTTCGTAATATAAAAGCGAATAAGGAATTGCGAAATATTCCGATTATTATGGTTACCGGCGCAGATAGTCAGGAGGAATTAAAAGAGGGGTTGGATGCGGGGGTGTTTTATTATCTGACAAAACCTGTCGATGCCAAAATGTTGCAGTCAGTTTTATCCGCCGCGGTCAGGCAAGCCAAGCAAGAAAGAACATTAGCGGAAGAGCTTGGGAAACATCGGACCAGTTTTCATTTGATTGAAACATGTAAATTCAGTTTCAGAACATTAGGGGAGGCGGAGAGTTTAGCGGCGTTTATTGCCAATTGTTTCCCCAATCCCCAGCGTGTTTTAACAGGATTAGGCGCGTTATTAATCAATGCGGTAGAGCATGGAAATTTGGGAATAACCTATGAGGAGAAAACCGAAATGATCGCCGCCGGAACATGGCGTGCGGAAGTTAAAAGATTGCAAAAGTTACCGCAGCATCAAAACAAATCCGCACAAGTTACCATTGCGAAAAAGGAGGATGGTATTTATGTGGTGATTGAAGATGAGGGCGCGGGATTTGTCTGGCAGGATTATATCACGATTGACCCCGCGCGTGCGGGCGATAATCATGGGCGCGGGATCGCACAGGCAAAGTCGGTCAGTTTTGATCGTTTAAATTACAATGAACAAGGCAATAAAGTCGTCGGCTTTGTTGGTCATGGCAAGCAAATGGAATGGTAAAAATATAAAGGAGTATTAAGTATGATTGTTATTGCAAAAGATGCGGAACAAAAGTTTTGCGAAGAATTAAAGGGACAAAAACAAGATTTATCGCAGATTAAATGCCTGCATGTTCAATTTTCAAGAACAGATGTGCCGCAAAAAGAGTTGTTTGATGAATTTTTACAGCTTTTGGAGAAAATACCGGAATCATTTATGGCGGAAGTTTATATTTGCGCCGATCAGGATGTTTTCATTTTAATGCACGCATTTATGGAAGAGGCGTTTATGGAGGCGATTGATACTTTGGAGCGTAAATTCGGTGGTAAAAGTGGGCGCTTTCCAAAGGAGTTATTTATCTTAGATCAGCATCATAAAACCCTGTATACAGTGGCGCAAAAAAAATATGTAGAGGTGCAGCAAAGACGGATGAGTGCGCAGGATTCGGCAAAAAAAAGTACGGTCGATCAAACCATTGAAAGCATTATGAAGCGGTTAGAAGTCGGGATGTTGGATACATTACAACGCCGCCGCGCAGACCGGCGCGACCCCGTGGTTTTGGTGGTTGAAGATGATCAGCTGTCGCGAACATTGGTCAGCAATACGATACGCCAATCTTATCAAACTGTATGTGCGATTAATGGCGAGGAAGGTTTGAATGAATTTTTGGAACATGCGCCCGATGTGGTGTTTTTGGATATCGGATTACCGGATATTAACGGGCATGAGGTGTTGGAATGTTTGTTCCAATTGGATCCCAATGTATATGTTATTATGTTTAGTGGGCGTAAAGATAAAGAAAATATAATGCGGGCGCTGCGTGCCGGCGCGCAGGGATTCATCGGCAAGCCATTCACGCGTGACAAATTATTCGAATATATCGGCCGCTCCGACTTTGTGAAAAAAAAGAAGCTTAAGATAGAGCCAACCACACAAGCGGTATAATATGGGCGCATATTCTTTCATTATTATTTGTTGCCTGGCGGGTTTTATTTGTCTGGAAGGTGGTATGTATTTATTACGCCGCAGACAAAGACGCGCCATGCAGACAAAATTGGAATTGGCAAAGGAAGAAACGCGCGATATTGCCATGCTGTCTTTGAATAATCCGCAACCGATCATTCAGGTATCAGCCGCGGGCGAGATTTTATTTTCCAATCCGGCAGCGATTAAATTATTTCCCGATCTGGATGCGCGGCAATTATCGCATCCGGTGATGGAACATATTCAGGCATGTTTTAGACAATTATTGCCATATCGGCGCGATGTCTATGTGAATGGACGGATTTATCAGCAATGTATTTCTGCCGCCAAGATTAAAAATAAAGATGCCTTTATCATATATATGACTGATATCACCAGTTTAAAAACATATGAGGCAGATTTGGAAAAATCCAAAAAGCAGGCGGAAGAAAACAGAGTGATCGCCGAACAAGCCAATATGTCGCGTGGTCAGTTTTTGGCAAATATGTCCCATGAATTACGTACCCCCATGAACGGAATCATCGGATTATCAGAGTTATTAACCAAGCGTGATTTGGCCGAAGATACAAAGTATATGGCGCGCGCCATTCATCAATCTGCGGCGGGATTATTGGTGATATTGAATGATATTCTGGATTTTTCAAAAATAGAGGCAGGGGAGCTGCGGATTGAGCGCATTTCCTTTGCCCCGCGGGACATGATCGCACAGATTGAGGCGCTGCATAGAGCCGTTGCCGAAGAAAAGGGATTGGCATTTCATATCAAAATTGCCGAGGATGTCCCCGATATGTTATCCGGCGATCCGGCGCGGTTACAGCAAATTTTGAATAATTTGTTGAATAATGCGTTAAAATTTACGCATAGCGGGCATGTATCCATTACCGTCTCCGTTGAGGATGACCCAAAGGGAGAGGGAGCCTTTTTAAATTTAAGCGTAGAGGATAGTGGAATTGGCATTGCCAAAGATAAACAGGCCGGAGTCTTCGAAAAATTCCAGCAGGCAGAAGGATCAACCGCCCGCCAATATGGCGGAACCGGATTGGGGTTATCAATCACCCGTGATTTAGTCGAATTAATGCAAGGCGTTATCGGGATAGAGAGCCAAATGGGAGAAGGAACACGATTTGATATCCGCATTCCAACCGCGGTGATACAGACAGAAAAGATGACACAGGATCAAGCGGAACAGGTCTGTGATCGTGGTTTGAATCATGGGGCAAAGATTTTGGTGGTGGATGATCATCCGGTGAATTTATTATATATGAAGCATGCCTTAATGGAGATGGGATTCAGCGATCCGGATGAGGCGGAGAGCGGCGTCATTGCCTTACGCTTATATCAAGAGAATGCGTATGATCTGATTTTTATGGATTGCCAGATGCCGGATATGGACGGGTTTGAAGCCACACAAAAAATTAGAGATTATGAAGTTCATAGCGAGCGTAAGACCCCCATTATCGCGCTGACTGCGGATGCGATGAAGGGCGCGGAAGAAAAATGCCGCAAGGCAGGGATGGATGATTATTTAAGCAAGCCGGTTGCCCGCGCCGGATTGGTTAGTATTTTAAAGCAATGGTTGCCGCCCGCCGCCAATGATCAGCCGGTGAAAATAGCGGCATTAGATGAATTTACGCAAGGGGACGCCGAGATGGAGCAGGAATTACTTCAGATCTTTCTTGATAACTTCCAAGTGGATTTGAGCGCACTTCATCAGGCGTATCAAAAGCAGGATTTTATATTATGGGATGAGGCGGCGCACAAGCTGTATGGAGCATGCGCGCATATGGGCATTGCGACTTTGGCTGATATTTGTAACAAAGCGCAATCATTGGAGACGGCAACGCCGGAAGTCGTCAAGCAATTGCATTTTGAAATTTTATCAGAAAGCCGCCGCGTGCGCGACCAATTGGCGGCCTGACAGGTTTCCAAACCATCGATGTGAGGGGTTATAATTTTTTTCCCAAAAGCGGATAAAAATCTGTATAGTGCCGCATTATAAAAAATATCAGAGGTTGAGGGAGTAATGACGTATATTATTCTTGAAAATACAATATGTGGTAATGCCGGTGATGGTTCCATTATGTTGGCAGCGGAGAAAATCCTGAAGGAGGCATGCGGGCAGGATGTTGAGGTTTTGATTTTCGATCATGACGCCAAAACATCACAGGATCTATATTTGGAACAAACGTTCCATCAAATGCAGAGCAAGAAATTATTATCAGGCAGTACATTTTCAAATTTTAAGTTGAGATTGGCTTTGTCCTGTGCGAAGCGTAATTTTTGGGCGGGGGCGACCTTATTCGGCGGAAGCGTTTTAGCCAAAACATTGAAGCAATATAAAGGCGCGGCAATGGTGGTGACAACGGGCGGCGGGTATTTGAATGAAAATTTTAACCTTAATTACCGTATCAGGCAATTTCAGGTGGATACATATCTGGGTAAGCCGCCGATCTTTTTCACCCAATCTTTGGGCCCGTTTCGTAAATTGGAAAATCGTAATGGATTAAAAACGGCATTGAATGCATCCCCGTTGATTTTACTACGTGATGAGCCATCAAAAAGTTATCTGAACGGATTGGTGGATCGCATGGAAAAATGCCATGTGGTATCGGAAAGCGCGTTTGCCCTGGCGGAAGTGGCGCGGATTGAGTCATTGATCCGGCAGAGCGATCCGTTGAAAATGGAGCGCATTGCCATTTCCGTGCGGGATTGGCCCTATTTCAAAAGCCGTTCCAATAAACAAGGGCGCGAGATTTACCGTCAGGCGATTGCGTCCCTTGTTCAGAAATTAATACGCGATTATGAGGTTGAGGTGACGTTTATTTCAACTTGTCAGGGTTTGGATCATTTTAAATATGATGATTCCAAGGTGGCGGTTGAAATATGCAAGTTATTGCCGCCGGAAATGATGTCGCATATTTCGATCATTAAAGAATTTCATCATCCGAGCGAAATTATGGATATTTTGCGGGAAATGGATTTTGTCCTTGCCACGCGCTTTCATATGATGGTGCTCGCGATGTGTGTTGGCACGCCGGTTATGCCGATTGCTTACGAATTTAAAACGGCTGAATTGGCGCGTCAAATTGGTATGAAAGATGTTTTATGTGACATTGAAAGCATCAATGCAGGCGATTTAATGGGAAAATGCGATATATACTTCCACAATATGGAGAGTTATCGCGATAAAATCCTTCATCATACATTGGAATTTCATAAATCAGCGCTACAGGCCGTGCCGTTAATTCGGGAGGTGTATGAAGCCAGCGTTTTAAAACGAATTGCTCCGGAGCTGGATGAGGATACTGATGGTGAATTTGATACCAAGTTAGATGATGTCTTTGATGATGAGATTTAACCCCCTATCCATTTAGAAGGCATCGCGCTTATTTTACGTTAAATCATAAGAAGGAACTTATTTTCCGGCTAAGTGTTTATAGATAAATACAGAAAGGAAATATTATGAGTTATGGAATCGTAGGAATTATCATTTTGGTTTTGGATATTATTGCCATTATGAACGTTCTTCAGAGCGGCATGGAGCCAGTGATGAAGTTGGTATGGATTTTAGTTATTCTGGCAATGCCGTTAATCGGTCTATTATTATGGTACCTGATTGGTGCGAAGAAACTGGCATAAATAACATATAGTAAATTGGAAGCCCCTGAATTTTGAAATAAGTTCAGGGGCTATTATTTTGTCGATAATATATCTTTATTTTATATCATACCCCCGCCGCGCATAGAAAAAAGGCTGACACACGAATGTGTCAGCCTTTTCTACAGGGAGGGTGAGGGAACTTTTGTCTTACCTTAGTAAGGAATCTTTTCTGTTGCCGCGTAATCTCTCATCATTTTTTCTTGCGGTTGAGTGCTGATAATAATGGAATGTGACTCATTGAAGTTATCATGTGAGGCGTCGATATGCTCTCTTAAATGCTTCATGTGAACAATGCCGAGGAGTCTTTTTCCTGAATTTGATAAGACAGGTAAATAATCCCATTGATATGCCAACATAACGTTATGCGCCTCGCGGATTGTTAAATCGGGGGTTACGTATGGCGGGCTGAGAACGATCACCTCATATAAAGAGGTTTCATTCGGGTGCAAATGCCATTGGAGAACCTTGGACTCAAGATCCTTGCGGCTGAATAAACCTACGAATTCGCTTTCGCATTCAACGCCAATGACACTGACTTCGTATTCTTCCATCATTTCCAAGGCATCAGATACCATCGCGCTACCTTGTAGGCGGGGGGTATATGTATTACCAATAATGACATCAACTTTTTTATTCATACTTACCATCTTGAAGCTCCTTATGTTTCGTCTCCATGATTACAGTCTGCCATAGGAAACTTTCATGAAACTTACACAGGCAAAAATTATTCATTTTGACAAAATGAGAAGTCGAAATGGCTTCTTAACTCATTGTAAAGCAGGCTTTTTCTGTGATATATATTTTTTACAAATAATAGAGGTTTTTCAAAATGCGCGTTGCTTTAGTAGAAGATAATCCGGATTTAAGGTCATTAATTTCAAATCATTTACGCAGTTTAGGCATCCATGTCGAAACGGCAGCAACCGGAGAAGATGCTTTAAATATGATAGATGCCGAGGTTCATAATTTAATTATTCTGGATCGGGGCCTGCCTGATATGGAAGGGTTGGAGTTATTAAAAATCTTGCGGGATGAGAAAATCAAAACGCCTGTTCTGATTTTGACCGCCAAAGACGGATTGGGGGATAAGGTCGATGGATTAAATAGCGGGGCGGATGATTATCTGGTTAAGCCATTTGAGATGGATGAGCTGGTCGCGCGCGTGCGGGCGTTAGGACGTCGTCCTTCGGAGGTGGTACATCCGGTATCACGGCTGGGCAATTTGGAATTTCATGCGGCAGAAAATAAAATTACCATCGGTTCACAGGAAATAGAACTATCCTTAAAAGAAAAGGATATGATGGAGAGTCTGATGCGCCTTCCCGGGCGGGTCGTGAGTAAGGCATCTTTACAAAATATTCTGTATGGGCATAGTGAAGAAGGCTCCGCCAATTCAATCGAGGTTATTTTGCACCGATTGCGAAAGAAGCTGATGCAATCAGACGCCAATGTGGAGGTTCGTAATTTGAGAGGGATCGGTTATTTGATTAAAGAAAAAGAAGTTAAAACAAAGTAAGTTTGCGATATGATCCCCGGTTTAAAATCACTGCGCGTCAGAGTTATGATCAATGTCTTTGCGACATCTATCATTATGTTGTCATTATATGGTGCGTTGGTATTTTCACAGATTACCGTTGTTACGGATGAATTAGCGCGTGAAAATTTGTTGGAACAGGCGCGGCGGCTGGCATCTTATTTGGAGTATGATCAAAATGGCAATTTAACGATTGATTTTCCGGGACGCGATAGCACGTATTACAATAATGAAGCGGGTGAGCATCAATATGCGGTTATGAATACCAAATGGGAATATTTATTCCATTCCGCCAATTTCATGAAAGAAGAAACACGCCATACGTTAGAAGAGGGGGGAAAGCATTTCTTTGAATTTGTGACGGAGGATGAACAAACATATATGGCGCTCAAATATGATTATTTATTCAAGAATAATGTTTATCCGGTTTATATCGTTGAAAAGAAAGAGATCTTTTTAAAGTTTTTAAGTAATCTGCAATCCAGATTTAATGTCAATGTTCTGGCCTATGGCTTGCCATTGATTTTCCTGCAGGGATTATTAATTATTTTTATTTTCCGCAGTGCGCTTTATCCCATTATTCGGGTTGCCAGAGATGCAGAGAATATCAAGTTTGATAATCTTTCCTTTCGATTGGATGAAAAGGACATTCCCGCAGAAGTCTTGCCGTTGATTGAGAGCGTTAATAACGGTTTGGCGCGATTGGAGGATAGCGCGCAGGCGGAGAAAATGTTTATTGCCAATGCTGCGCATGAGCTGCGGACGCCGATATCCATACTGAAAGCGCGGATTTCATCCCTGCAAAACGAGAAGGAAATTTTCGCGCTAAATCAAGATTTACGCCATATTAACCGATTGATCAGCCAAATGCTGGATATTTCGCATCTGGATTTGTTGGAGCGTCCCCCCCTTAAGGAGATGAGCTTAAATGAGACAGCGCGTCGCGCGTGTGAGGAGATTGGCCCCTTATTCATAGCAGAAAATCGCATGATCTCTTTTGAGGAAAAATCCAAAGATCAGATGATTGAAGGTAATGAAGAGATGGTATTCCGCGCCATCCTGAATTTGTTAGAAAATGCCTTAAAATATACGCCCCCCAATAGTGCGGTAAAAGTTATTATTGAAGATCAAAAAATTATTGTGCGTGATTACGGGAAGGAAATTTCCGAAGACTATCGGGAAAAGATATTCGACAGATTTGAAAAAGCGCCAGAAAATCTTAATTCCAAAGGCTCGGGTCTTGGGTTGGCGATTGTTAAAAAAACAGCGGAAATTCATAACGCAAAAGCCATTTTAAGCGTGCGTGATAATGGTAATGATTTCATTTTGGATTTTAACGCCGACTAAATTGCGCCTATTTTTTCATAAAATTTGCTCTGTATTCTTTATGTGATGTACTATCTTACGGATCGCAGCTTACATAAAACTTTACCTGAATTTGTAGAAATGTTAGTAAGTGCAGATAGTAGTTAATACATTAAAAAATTAATTTGAGAGTGTGTAAAATGGCGATTTATTATGTAGACCAGAAATCTGGCCTTGCCAGTGATAATAATACGGGCACACAGGCGCGTCCGTTTTTAACTATTCAAGCCGCTGTTGATTCTTTGCGACCCGGCGATATTGTTTACGTTAAAGAAGGTACATACGATCAGTTTAATATCACCACATCCGGGACTGCGGGAAACAGAATTGTTATTACTAGCTGGCCCGGTAATGATGATATGCCGATCATTGATGGAAAATATAGTTCCGGACGCGGGGTTATTGAATTAAGAGGACAAAGTCATTTCGAGGTGAGCGGTTTTAATATTAAACATGCTTCTACGGATGGGATTTTTGTCGAAGGATCAGCCGGCGGCGAGCGAGATATCGTGATCGCAGATAATTTGGTTTCAGATACTGGCAATGCGGGTATTTATGTTGCCGGTTTAATTATGGGACAAACCATTGGCGTGAATGAATTCCGTTTATTCGATGTCAAAATTACTGGCAATGAAGTCACCAGAACAAATGTACCCAGCGGTGGGAATGAAGCAATCTCGGTTGGCGGCGGCGTTGATGGCTTTGAAATTAGCAATAATCACGTTCACGACAGTGAGCAATATGGCATTGATATCAAGTTAGGCGTTCAAAACGGATCAATACATGACAATGTGATCCATGGCATTGAAAAGCATGGGATATATGTTGATAGCGCCTCCAGAGCGATCAAAAATGTAGGTATTTATAATAATACGGTTTTTGATAATAATAATGGAATTGTTTTGGCTAGAGAAAGTAACAGACAGCCGGCCGATCCCGATATTCAAAACATTAATATTTTCAATAATGATGTATATGATAATCATAAATACGGCATCATGCTTTACAAACATAAGTGGGATGATGAAACGGGTTTATTTGATAATGTTAACATCACCGCAAATGATATTCATGGCAATGGCATTGATGGTTTGCGGTTGGTTGAAGTTAATTACGCGACAAATATCGTTGCCGACGGCAATGCGATTTATAATAACGCCAATAATATCCGTAACGGGATAGGCGCGGTTGTGAAAAATACATTGAATGCGGCAACATCCAAGGTGGGTGTGCAGAAAGACGTGGTCATCCCCGCTCAACCGGATACGCCGAAGGAGCCAGATCAAAATAACGGGAAGCTGGTTATCAAATTGGTGGATGTAGACACAGATAAGGTGATTCACGTTATCCAAAACGGCGATGCCATTATAACCAACCCAGCCATGAAGATTGGGATTATCGCCGAATATGCAGGCGGGGCAAAGAGCATTACATTTGATTTGAATAATGGTGAGGTGATACGTACGGAAAATGTCGTTCCTTTTGCCCTATTCGGCGATAGAAACGGGGATATTTTTGGATCAGAATTAGGTCACGGCAGTTTTACTTTAAATGTAAAAGCATTTTCCGCCGCCAATGGTAAAGGCAGTTTATTGGAGGGGCGCGATTTTTTCTTTAGCTTTACGGATGAGAAAATTGACGAGCCTGTCTTGCAGGAAAGCTCTGACAATTTGGCGCGATTTACCAATATTGATAATGTCCAAACCGGCGATAAAAGTGATAATAAGCTGAATGGTACGATGGAAAATGATCGCCAATTCGGCGGAATTGGGAATGATACATTGTTGGGGGCAGGCGGAGATGATGAACTGCGCGGCGGCAATGGTAATGATGTCTTGAAAGGGCATAATGGGGATGACCTTCTGGATGGGGGGGTTGGCGATGATATTCTTTATGGGGCTCATGGCAATGACATCCTTTATGGCGGCGCCGGTCATGACGCTTTATATGGTGAGGGCGGGGACGATATTTTTGTTTTTAGTGAAGATTCGTTTAATGGCAAAAATCATGTTTATGATTTTGACCGTGATGCCGATACGCTTGATTTAAAAGGATTATTGGCGGGATATGATGCCAATGATCATGCCATTACCGATTTTATATCCATCACAAGAAGCGGTACAAACAGTATTGTTAAGGTTGATGTCAGCGGATCAAAATCATTTGGCGCTGGAACGGAGATTGCCGTGCTTCATGATGTGATCGGGCTGTCGAACGAAGAGGCTTTGGTAAAGGATGGTACAATTATCATTTAAAATTTTATTTTTCATATTTTTTATGAAAGTAGATAAATTTAAACAGGATATTTAAGGTTTATTGATATTTATTGTTTGGGATTAATACTTAAATTTGACATATTATTGGGCGCAGCGTAAAATTTCACATAAGCTTTTATCTAAAAAAGCATTTTTATACATATAGAGGGACAACATGATTACACATTTATTCAGGCTTCAACTTGCGGGTATTTTGTTACTAACAGCCATCATGTTTTTTCCTTCGATGGGGCGAGCAGCGTTGGTTGAATGCGCGGCATCAGGGCCGACCTTTGCGCAGGCCAAGATGAATTTTGAAAAGAAATGTAGTGTCTCATATAATACAAAGGCAGGTCATGATTGTGATCCGACTAAATCCGGCGGATGGAATTGTAGTGGGAAGATAGAACAAAAAGTAAGCGTGGCAACATCCTCTGATAAGGGTGAAATCTGTGCAGTTAGCAGACCTAGTTATAAAGCATCTATTGATTTTTTTGAAAGTCATTGCGGTTTTTCTTCTGCTAAGGCCGTTGATTTCCGTTGTAAATTAGATAGCGGTAAGTGGTTATGTTTAGGATATCCGCCTGCCACATTTGTGGAAAATAACGATGGGGCGTCGAACCAAAATGGAGGCGTCGTGCAGACATCAATATGTAGCGCGGCTGCCAGCAGTTTATCAGTTGCTCGAAATAATTTTGAGAAAAAATGTAAGGTGGCTTACGATAAATCCAAAGGTCATGATTGTGACCGGAAGGGATCCACCTGGACATGCGTGGGAGAGGTTGCGGTCTCTGTTAATGTTCAACCGAGTACACCTGTCACAACGGATGGGGCGGATACAAAAATATGCTTTATAAGACGAACAACGCAAGAATTGGCGAAGGCGGATTTCAAAAAACAATGCGGGATTGATTTCGCACAAGCCTATAATGCGGAATGCCAGAGAATAACAGGCGGCGAGCATGAAGGTAAGTGGCTTTGTAATGGTGGCGTGCCCGTTGGGGTTACAGAGGTCACAGAGACCACAAATAATGGCGGCTCAAATGATGATGCGGGGGCATTATGTTCAGTTTCTACACTGAGCAAGGCCAAAATCACGGTTAATGCCGGGCAAAGTATTCAATCAGCCATCAATAAAGCTGCGCCGGGCACGATCATAGAAGTTAAAGCAGGTACATATAATGAGACCGTTTTGATCTCTGCTAAAAGTAATTCTCGTTTGAATAATACTTCCGCATCGGCTCCGATTATTATCAAATCAGTGGACGGACGTGGAAAGGCGATTATTCGCCAACCCAATGGCGATAAGAACCCGCCTTTCTTCGTTAATAGCGTGAGCCATGTTATTATTGAAGGGTTTAGAATTATTGAGAATCAGGGTGGTTCGGATATTTCCCCGATAAAAATTATTAATGGAAATGACACGTCAAAAGTGGCAGATGTGCATGGATATGTTCAAATTTTGAATAATGATATTGAGGGATCCAATCAAGATTTAATTAAAGTAGGGCGGGCGCATAATCTGAAAATCATTGGTAATACTTTTAAGGGAAATGTCAGTGATGCAGGAATTGATCTCGTGACCGTATGGAATTCAGAGATAGCCTATAATGATATGGCGGTAAAAGCCAATAATGGGATTACGATGAAAGCAGGCAGCCAGAATATTACTATTCATCATAATAAATTTGACGGGGGCAATCTGAAACCAGTGATTAAAATCGGCGGCGAAGGGCATAGCCGTACTAACAGAACGACCCCGTCCGCCAATTTCTTGGGATTCGAAGCCAAAAATATTACAGTGCGAAATAACGTAGTGCTGTCCGATGGTGATGATGTTTTGTGGTTCCAAGGTGGCCAAAACAGTATTATAGAGGATAATTACTTTAAAAAAGCATCCTCAACCGGACGTCTTTATAGTGCGAAAAGGGCTCCATCGGGTCCATGGGCGAATGAATCAGGCTCTGCGCCGCTGAATCATCCAAGTATTAACAACGTTATTCGTAATAATATCATGGATGGTGATTTTAATAATGGCCATGTCGATGGCGCGCCGCACCCGCAAATGAGCGGTAATAAATCTGGCACGCTATCAAATGTCAATTTTAAGTATGGCGTTTCATCCTGTCGATAAAGATGGTTATGATCGTGGCTTAACCCAGTTTAAGTTTTTATTTGCGGGTTCGGACAATCATGACCTCTTGTTTGGCGGCGAAGGTAAAGATACCTTTATTTTGATAATACGGATATCCGCGATACCGTGATTTGATTAATAATGGAAAATTATTGTCTAATAATGTAAGATTATAAATAGTTGATAAGTGCCGCCGAAAAGAGAGCGGCATTTTTTTATGTAAGAAGAGCTGGGCGTTTGAAATATTTTTTTAAAATGGTGGGCGGTAGCAGGATTGAACTGCTGACCCCTTGCGTGTCGAGCAAGTGCTCTACCGCTGAGCTAACCGCCCTTATTAAGGAAAAATAGAGATAACGTGTTTGCGAAAAAAAATCAAGCGCTTGTTATGTTTGTTGGTGTATAATCGAAAAAACGCCTGATTGGCGTTTTGATTTTTGACAATAACAATGTATTTGATGTTTATGACCGCCAAGCCAAACCGACTATTCTTCTTTCAATATGCTTTTATATTTTTACTGAGCATAAGCGTTTGTTTCAGTGTTTCAGTGGGGCAGGCCGCGCAGGCAAATGTTTATATTGCGGATATTATAGGTAGATATTTGCCCAAAGTTGTTCTTCACATGGATCCCGGCGGGTATGACCGACAAGCCATTATTAGTGCCAATGATAAGAATGTTGACGGCGTTTTATATGTAGAATTTCAAGAAGCGCGCGGATATTACGGATTTTCGGCATTAGTTTGTGATGAGGAGAACGCAAAAAAATATGAAATGCGTGATAAGGCGGATTGTTTTCGCAAAGAAATTGATGTGAAGAGTGACACGCTTCGTTTTAATTACAAATCGCATAAGTCGTATTATTTATTTATCGTCAACCGTTCCAAGCCGTTAAGTATGAAGCGTGATATCACAGTCACCCCCTATATTTATTCAAAATTAACGCCGGAAGTGCGCGGTGAATTAACAACAGAAATAGAAAAAATTGATGCACAGTTGAACCGTTTTTTCAGCGTGGGCCCCTTAAATTATGCCGTGATTCCGTGTCGTAAAAAGTTTATCCCGTCCTCGATTGAGAATAAAACATTGACGATATGTAGTGAGTTAATTTTGCAGCCGAATTCCTTGCCGCAGAAGAATTTATTAATGGGCGGTATTTTCTATGCCATTCCCGAGATTTTGGAAGCCAAATGGGAAGTGAGCGAAATTAAGACGTTATCCGACCATATAGAGTTCGTATCCATGATGATTATGTTATTCTCAAAAGATAAAGTGCCTTATTTGCAATTTATGGATTTGATTGAAACTAATCCGGATGTTCATACCATTCTTGTGCAATTCCCCGCTCATAAGGCGGATAAAACAAGGCGGGATTATATAAATATTTTGATTGATATTAATAATACGCCGTTTGAAAAAATTGATCGATGGTTAAATATTGCATATGAGCACATGAATAATCCCGGATTAGAGGTGATACGTGATGCAAAATATAGGCATTACGGATTTTTGAGAGATATTGCGCGCGTTATTTTAAAGCGGCGTTATGAACAAGAATTAGAAGCCAACAAGGTTGAGCCGGAAAAAGAGAAAAATATTATCAGTGATTTCTGGTAATGATCATGGCTCACTTAAAAGCCGTTCAATCTGTGTAATTAAATCATTTAAGTGAAAGGGCTTCGTCATCATTTTGTTTTTGGTGACAGCATCATCACGGCTGGAGACAATGCCGGAAAAGCCGGTGATAAACATGACCTTAAGACCGGGTTGTACGTCCACGGCACGTTTTGATAGTTCGATGCCATCCATTCCCGGCATGACCACGTCGCTGAGTAGTAAATCAAAGGGGTGTTGATTATTAGTTTTAATCAGGGTTAAGGCCTCCAGACCATCAGAGGCAACCATGACCTGATGCCCTGCGCGCTCCAAGGCGGAGGCGATAAACGGGCGGAGGGATGTATCATCATCAGCAAGAAGAATTAAAGCCATAATACAGGTTATATCACTTTGAATGAGTTACAGACAAAAATTGTTCGGCGGCTTTGCGCCATGAATAATGCTGTTTAATATAATCAAAGCGTTTTTGCGTATATTTCTCGTCATTATGGGCAAGAGCAGTTTCAGCCGCTTTGGATAGGTCATTATCCAAAGCGCCAAGATAAGGGTCAGTTACAATATCAATAGGGCCGATGACAGAATGCGCGGCAACGGGAATGCCGCAGGCAAGGGCCTCGATTAACACAATGCCGAATGTATCAGTAAGGGAGGGAAATACGAATAAATCTGCGCTGCGGTAATGGTCGGCCAGATCCTTCCCGCTTTGTTTGCCGGCAAAATGGACATTCGGATACTTTTTTTCCAAACTTTTTTTCAATGGGCCGTGCCCCACAATGACTTTGCTGCCTGTCCATGGCATTGAGAGGAATTCTTCAATGTTTTTTTCAACGGAGATACGTCCGACATATAGCGCAATGGGTCTTGGCAGGTCGGGGAAGATGTCTGTTGTTTGATCGGGGTAAAAGATTGAAGGGTCAACCCCGCGTGTTAGGGGGGCAAAGGGGGGTGAAAAGCCGTTATCCCGCAAAGTTTGTTCAAGTTTCTTTCCCGCTACAAAGACACAGAATGAGTGTCTGTGAAATCTGCGGACATACATCCAGCTGATGCGTTCCACCAGATTTTTTGTGAAAGAAAGCGCGCGCGGAACGCGTTGTCCGATATAGGCGGCAAATTGCGTGTGATAGCAGGTGGAAAACGGAATGTTATGACGGTGGCAAAAAGCTCTGGCGGCGCGTCCCAAGGGTCCCTCAACGGCGATATGGATGTGATCCGCATGATGGGCACGTATAGATTTTGCCAAACGGCGATTAGGAAATACCACTAATTTAATTTCAGAATAGCCGGGGAGAGAAATTTTTTGTTGAAAATCTTCGGGGCCGATAATAGCCACATCATGCCCCATATCTGTTAATTCATGGGACAAGTTTTCGTATGTTTTGACAACGCCGTTTGTTTGCGGATGCCATGCATCGGAAATAATTAAAATTTTCATCTGATGTACCATGCTTTTTGCTATGATATATTTCAAGAGAAAGAAGTGCGGGAAAGAATTTTTTATGGGGCGATCTGTTTTGATTATCAAGTTATGGTGTTCACTGGGCATTCTGTTTTTGACGTTTACAATGTCATCATCTGTGACAGCCGCAGAGAATTGTCAGATTATAAGAGAGGCGATTGAGCGGTTATATGCGCCGCGATTGGGCACGTACAGTTTATGGGATTTAACGAATGGCTCAGCGGATATAGAGCAGACATTCAGTGATTTTATATTAACGCAGGAGGATGAGGTGATTATGGCGGGCGCGCAGAATAATAGCACTCTGATCCGTCCCATTATTACCAAGATGAATCGCCGTGGCCGTATTTTATGGACATGGATGGATAAAAACCCGATGGGTGTCTCACGTCCCATACGGATTTTAGAGCTGGTTAAAGAGAAAGAGGGATTTTTAGCCGTCGGTCAACTTTATAAGGGCGGCGTTGAAGACGCGATCTGGTTTGCAAGATTTAATTATGAGGGTAAAAAAACATCAGAAAGCATTCTTTCAGAGGCCAATAATCGCTATATTTATGGGGGGATTACACCCTCTATTAACGGCGCGGGATTTGTTGTGGCAGTTACTCAGGGGCGGCGCTCTAGGGATGCTGTATTGGCACAATCGAATGCAAAATTTATTATTTTGGATAAAAATCTTAAAAAGCGCTCGGAGCGCTCATTTATTCCGGGGCCGCAGAATAAAGTGAGGGCGATTAAAGAATTTACCTCTGCTATCGGGGAGCGATATTATATTGCCGCCGGGGAAATGGATGATGGATATGGGCGCGTTGCGGGGTTGGTGATCCGCTTAGATGAATATGCGAATGTTGTATGGCAACGGATTTATCCGCGCGGGGCGGGGCTTCGTTTTCAAGATGTTGCCTCCTCTCAAACGGGGGATATTATATTAATCGGTGATGCCCAGCCCATACAGGAAGATATTCCGACAGCCGCAATGGCTATGAAAATATCATCCGATAGCGGCACAGAAATATGGCAGAGATATTATATGCGCGATGATATCAGTTATAGCGCCCGCTCGATTGTGGTTGATGCTTATGATCGTGTCATGATGGTATTGCAGGGTGAAAAAGATACCGGCACGCAATTTCAAGATCATGCGCGATTAATAACATTATCACCGCGCGGGGAAATTTTAGATGAATCCAGTTATACAGCGGGTAAGGGGGTTCATCCCACAAAAATCAGGTTAGAGAATAAGAAAACTTTCCTATTATCCGGGCAGGTTACCTTGGAAGTGCCAGACCCCGATGCCCCCGAAACCAAAGTAAAGCTTTCCAAGCAGGGGTGGTTTGTAGTAGGTGAAGGCATGGGAAATTACATTGATCCGTGCATCATCAAGCAACGAGCCTTCTGATATGGAAGAAGAAGACCAATTCTATAGTTTTGAGGTGGCAGAAGAATATGCCGGAGTCAGATTGGATAAATTTCTGACCATTAAGTGTATTGATGTCTCACGCGGGCGTTTAAAGACGCTGGTGCAAGAAGAGCAAGTTTTAGTGGATGATGAGGTTATCTCCACGCCGTCATTTCGTGTCAAGACAGGGCAAACCATAGAGGTCACGGTTCCCCCCGCCGAAGTTTATGAAATTATTGCCGAGGATATTCCCCTGGATATAGTCTATGAGGATGAAGATTTACTGGTGATTAATAAATCCCCGGAGATGGTGGTTCATCCGGCGGCAGGAAACTGGGATGGCACATTGGTGCATGCCCTGTTGCATCATTGCCGCGATAGCCTGTCCGGTATTAACGGCGTGATGCGCCCGGGCATTGTGCACCGTTTAGATAAACAGACCAGCGGGTTGATTATTGTGGCCAAAAATGACCATGCCCATAATCATCTATCAGCGCAATTGGCGGATAGATCGCTTAGCCGTACATATCTGGCCTTGGTCGTTGGACAATTACAGCCGCTGATCGGCAAAGTGGAATATGCTCTTGGGCGTAATCCGAAAGACCGTATTCGCATCGCCGTGCGCACTGTGGGCGGTAAGTACGCTTTGACCCATTATAAAGTATTGGAATATTTCGGGGAGGCGTTATCGCTGGTGGAATGTAAATTGGAAACCGGACGCACGCATCAGATTCGTGTGCACATGCAGGCAGTCGGGCATCCGCTGGTGGGTGATCCGTTATATGGGGAGCAGCCGACGCGCACCAGAAGTTTACTGAAAAAAAGTAATTACGAAGATGACACCATCGAAAAAATTATGACCTTTCCGCGGCAAACCCTGCATGCGAAAGAAATATCCTTTATCCATCCGCGCACGGAAGAAGAAATGAGTTTTTCCGCGCCATTAGCGGATGATATGCAGGAGATCATTGAAATGTTGAAGGCGTAATGCGCGTTTCCTTAGATTAGAATAACTGCGAAATCGACGGCGGAATGAGGGAGAGGATGTTGAACTGGATTTGTTGTCTGGTTTGCAGCGCGAGGAGCTCGGCGCCTTTTTCGTTTTGATCGGCGATGGTCAAATCTGTACCGCCGCTTTTTAGGGTATTAATGCTGTTTTGGGTAAAGCTTTCGCGGGTGGAGATGACGGCCAGATCGTTGCTTAGGGTTCGTCCGTAATCTCTTAATACTTTTTTGGCATCTGCGACCTGCTCAATGGAGCTATCCAGTCTTTCAAGGGTTTGGAAATTTCGCTCTGATAGGCCGAGGCCTTTTGAAGTGGCATCCATGCCCTCGCTTTTGAGAAAGCTGGTGCGGGTTTCATTAAAAAATGTCGTGAGCGTCTCATTTTCCAGTAAATTCGTGCCGCGATAATGCGCGTCTTTGGCGAGGGCATCAATCTGGTTCAAAATGGTTTGATATTCTTGTTCATACTCAATGGCGCGTGGGATTTTTTCAGGCGCAATATAGGTTCCGTTTGCCTCATAGAGGGTCATATTTTGAAAGAGTGCATCACCGAGATCGGCAACGGCGCGGTCATCGTCATTGACGATGTGAAGTCCAGTAAAGTTACCGGTGAAATATTGTCCGACGGGGATTTCAATCGTGACCAGATCACCCGATCCATCATATTCAAAAGTCGGGGTCGGCGCGGAATAGATCAGGCCATTGGTTTGCAATCCGTGAATAAAAAAACGATCTGTGCTGTTTATGTAGTCCAAATCATTATCAAATCCGATGGCGGAAATTTCTGGCTCGTTCGTGCTTTGATATTCAAAGCGCAATACGGTATTTTCGGTAATGGTATAATCCAAATCAATGCGTTTCCATAGATTGCCATCCAAAAACAGAGACTGATTGTCATTAAAGAAATTTATAACGCCCCCAATATCTTGCGGTGGGGCGTAACTTGTAAAATCTGCCAAGCTATCGGGGAAGACGTTGGGGACGGGATCGCTGGTTGTGCTGTAAAGTTCATTTTTAGCTTCGATTAGCAATGCCTCGGCTTGGTCGATTAATTTTAATATGGCTTCAACGCCTTGATCTGCCTCTTGAATCGAGCGAATGCTCTGATTGATATTATCCAGCAGGCGGGTCAGATCAGACGCCCGATTATTCAGGGCGCGTGCGCCAAAAAAGTTTTGCGCGTTGTCTAAAGCGGAATTAACTTCATTACCGCTGGCGAGTTTTAATTCCGCTTTATTAATAGATCGTTGCGTCGATTGGATAGCCGTCAGCTGGCTTTTTCTTGCCCCTGTCAATATATTTCCAATTTCGTTTAACATATCTTTGCGTTTTATTTTTTGTGCGTCTTTTATCGATGCAAGAATAATGCCGTCAAATGCAATGGGCTTTTATTCCTATATCTATAATCCTTCAGATGGATAGCCATGATGATATGACAGTCAACTTCAGAATCTGATTACAGTTTTTGAAAGGACAGCCAGTTATTAGAAAATAATTAGGTTATAAAACTTGCATTTACATAAAATTTTATATATATTTGATATATAAAGTTAAGTGTAAAGAAGTTAAGCGGCTGTTGGGGGACAGCATAAGTTTGGTAAATAATAAAAAAAATTAGGTTTCGAGTAATCTGGTAAAACTAAAAAGCCGTCTCTGGGGAGACGGCTTCTTTTTTTGTCTTTCGCTTTCCGATAGAAACACGTATGAATAAAGGAATGCAATTTAGCGCTGACACACTCTTGGCTTATCTGGGCGATGCCTCCCAACCAAAATCAAAAAAAGACATTGCGCGTAGCTTTGGCATTAAGGGCGAAGGTGAGCGAATTTTCCTTAAGAAAACTTTGAAGCAATTAGTGAATGAGGGGAAAATTATTCGTCTGATTGGCGCAACATATAGTTTACCGGAGGGATTGCCGGCGGTGAGTGTCATTCAGGTGACCAATATCGATATTGACGGCGATGTCATTGCCGCGCCGGAAGAGAAACATTTGCGCGATATCCGCATTGAAGTACAGCCCGATAAAAAGGGGCATGTCGCCCTAAAAGAACAAGACAGGGTTTTGGCGAGTTTAAAAAAGCGCAAAGATGGCGTTTATGAGGCCAAAGTCCTGAAAAAGCTGGATGATGATGTAGAGGCGGAACGTGTCTTGGGCTTGGTTGTACAAATGCGTGGTGGTTACATGTTAGAGCCCGCCAATAAAAAGATCAAAGACCAGTTTGAGATTCCCGACTCTGATTTAAACGGGGCGACCGACGGGGATATGGCGGTTGCGGAAATTCAATCCGCGCACGGTATGAAGCGCAAAAAAGTCAAGATTGTTGAGGTGATTGGTCATGCGGACGATCCCAAAGCGATTAGTTTATTATCATTACATGAATCCGGACTTAGGACTGAATTCCCAGAGGAGGTTTTAAAAGCCACAGAAGGTATGAAAGTACCGCCGCTTGGAAACCGTGAAGATTTGCGTAAAGTACCACTGATTACCATTGACGGCGCGGATGCGCGTGATTTCGATGATGCGGTTTTTGCGGAGGAAGTCGAGGATGGCTTTCATTTGATTGTGGCAATTGCGGATGTGTCATTTTATGTGCGTCCGGGCAGCGCGTTGGATGAGGAAGCCTATTTACGCGGGAATTCCACATATTTCCCCGATCGCGTTTTACCGATGTTACCGGAGGGGTTATCGAATGATTTATGTTCCATCCGCCCCAAAGAAGACCGTGCCTGTCTGGCGGTGCATATGTGGATTAACAAGCATGGAAAATTGCTGCGTCATAAATTTGTGCGTGCCCTGATGCGTTCGCATGCGCGTTGCACCTATGAACAGGTTCAGGCGGCGCGTGATGGGATGCGTGACGATGTCACTGATACGATCTATGAGGATGTGATCAAGCCATTATATGTGGTGTTTGATGTGTTAGTAAAAGCGCGTGAACAGCGCGGGGCGTTGGATCTGGATTTACCCGAGCGCCAGATTATGATTAATGAGGACGGCGATATGACGGGCGTGCAGCCGCGTAAACGTCTGGATGCCCATAAATTGATTGAAGAATTTATGGTGCTTGCCAATGTGGCCGCCGCCGAAGCGTTGGAAGCCAAGCGTGCGCCGTGTGTTTACCGTGTGCATGAACCGCCAAAAGCAGATCGCCTTCATAGCGCCGGAGAATTTATCGAAGGATTTGGCATGTCCCTGCCAAAGGGGCAGAATATCGCGCCGGGGCAACTTAATAAATTATTACATCAGGCATCGAAGCTGGATTATTCGCACCTTATTCATGAGGTGATTTTACGTACCCAGTCACAGGCCAGATATAGTCCGGTTAATCAGGGGCATTATGGGCTGGCGCTGGAGCGATATGGGCATTTTACATCGCCGATCCGTCGTTATGCGGATTTATTGGTGCATCGGTCATTGGTGGAAGCCTATGGCTTGGGTGAGGGCGGTTTAGCCGCAGGTGAGAAAGCCTCATTAGAAGAACGCGCGCAGCATATTTCAGACCGCGAGCGTAAATCAATTGAGGCCGAGCGTAATGCGGTTGACCGGTTTACCGCATCCTATTTGTCCGAGTATATCGGCGCAGTCTTTAGCGGGCGAATTTCCGGTGTCACGCGCTTTGGATTATTTGTCGCATTGGATGAAACCGGTGCGGATGGCATTGTTCCCATTCGGTCTTTGGATAATGATTTTTATGTTCATGATGAGGAACGCCACGCCCTGATCGGGCGTAGAACCAGAACGATTTACCGTCTTGGCGCGAATGTCATGGTGAAATTGGTTGAGGCGGATGGCTTGACCGGATCAACAGTATTCGAGCTTGCCCCCGGTCAAAAAGGCGCAGAGATTGAAGGATTTGTTGAACCGAAAAAGTTTGCAAAACGCGATGAGCGCAGTAAAGGCGGAAAAAAAAGCGCGCATAAAAGGGATTTTAATCCTAATAAAGACAAAAAACCATTTAAGGGTAAAAAAAGTGGAAAACATAAGAGTTCTGGAAAAAAGAAATTGTAATTATTAGTAGTCTCTTATATGAATGTATGAATAAATAACATACAGCTATAAATAAAACGCTTGGGAGTGCTATGCAGGGAACTCATCCGGAATTAAATAAAGAGGCGGTTTACTTCGAACTTTGGAAAAACCACCAGGATGTTCATTATAACTTATTGATGCAGATATTTGGCTTAAATACGAAAAAAGCCGAGGAAGAGCTTCGTCCCATTTTGAATGAGCTGGTAGATGAGGGAGTAGTTAGTTACTATGCCGAAAAGAAAAAATATAAAGCCGTCGCGGCCTTAAATGATCTGTTGATCGGGGAAGTTATCCCGAATCCGGAGAGTGGAAATTACGATTACTTGAAGCCATTAGATTGGGCCGTCGGTCACATGCCCGAGCCGTTAATTCGTATCAAAAAAGGGCAGCCGAAATTATGGCCGCATTTGGTGCATATTAAACGTAGTGGGCCGAATTTATTGGCGAAAAGTATCGCAGAGATTACTCCGCAACATCCGGCAAGAATTCATGGACAGGTTGTAGATACAGAGGAAGGGCGAAAGCTTGTTCCTCTTTTTCATAGGTATCATACTGATTTTGCGGTGACAGGCAGCCAAAAAGCCATGGTTGAAGACGGCGATATTGTAATTGCCAATCTGAACCCCCTGCGGGGCAGTGTTGAAATTGTGGATTATGATCTTGATGCGCTTCCGCCGGAAAAATATTCAAAAATGGTAATTGCGTCAAAAGGATTAAATCCACATTTTTCCAAAAATGCAGTACAGGAAGCCGCGCAAATCTGTGCGCGTCCATTAACTGCATCGCCTATTCATTATAGGGATTTACCCTTTGCAGCTATTGATGAGCGGATTGATCCGGCAATGCGTGTTGATTACAGGGACTTACCTTTATCAACCGTAGATGGGAAATATGCGCGGGATATCGATGATGGCTTTGCGTTTGTCCCCAATCATGATCCGGATAATGAAGGGGGAATAAATCTGGTTGTGGCGATTGCCGATGTGACAGCAGATATCGGAATGGATTTTATGGGCGGTGTTTCTTATTTAGACGGGGAAGCCTATGATCGTGGATCTTCGGTGTATTTTCCAGATCAGGTTGTGTCAATGTTGCCCTCTAATTTATCAAGTGGGCGCTTTTCCTTGAACCCGTATGTGGATACTCAGGCTTTTGTATGTGAAATGAAATTGGGGCCGCATGCAGAAGTTTTGGCTCATACCTTCCGGATAGGGTTAGTCAGGAGCCATGCCAAAATGACTTATCATGGTTTGGATGATGTTATTGCCCATGATTTATGCGTGCCCGGTCTGCCGGATGATTTTGCACAAAATATGTTGCTCGCAGATAGGATTTTGCCGGACTCTCCTGTATTTAGGGATCGTCTGAATATGGATTTAATTGAGAGAAAAATAGTTGTTGATCACCAAGATGGCGTTCAGGTTTATGAAAGATCAGAATATAGTAATAGCATCATTGCCAATATGATGGTTTTGACAAATGCCGCCGCCGCATCGCATGATTGTGGTATATATCGTAATTTGGCGTGTCCCGAAGATCATCAATTAGTAACATTATCCGATCATATCGGGGATATAAATAAGCGCCGTGCCGAGAGTATGCAGGCACCTTATCCGCAATGGGATAGGTATAAATATAACGGCGCGACTGAGTGGTTACAGGATTTATTGCATCAATCGCTTTATCAGGATGATCAAAACCAGATTAGGTCATTAATGATCAGAAGTTTGCCCAAAGCCAGATTTGGATTATCTTCGGAGGGACATTTTTCATTAGGAATGACGCCGGGCAACGTATATGAAAATTATACGTTTTTTACGTCACCAATCCGTCGCTATGCGGATTGGATTGTGCATAGGGCATTGAAAGAAAAGTTTGATATCGTGCGCGATAAACCATATGTTCTGCCTAGGGTTGATCATCCCAAAGAGATTGAAGACCATTTGAGTTCGCAATTCAGGCAGGCGGCAAAAATTCAAAAAGATAGTGAAAATATGTTGGCGATGCATATATTGCGTCATCATATCGGACAACGTCGCGGTGGGGAGGTTCATGAAATTAAAGAGGACGGGATCGTCATTGAGTTGAATGATCCTCCGGCGCGCGGGTTTTTACCTGTGGAATCATTACGAAAAGATAGAGTCCATAATGGGGGAAATTGCATTTCAGCGCATTTTACCCATAAACGCTTGAAAGTCGGGGATGAGATATCGGTCTATATTGCAAAGGTTGATCCGGTTGCGGGAGAATTACAGTTTAGCGCGTTGCCAATTCCAAAAGATAAAAACATTCATGGAGATAAGCCAGAGCCGCAAAATACCGGTCTTGAACTAATTGCCTAAAATTATTTGACAAGTGCGGTAAAATCGGACATAACACAGGTCTAATTTAAATTTTGAGGATTACACATGGCTAAAAAAGGCGTTGCACAGAAAGTTCGTATGGAGAGCTCTGCAGGGACAGGCTATCGTTATTACACACGTCATAACCCACGTGCGGAAAATAAGCTGGAGATGAAAAAATTTGATCCATGGGCTGTTCATCCGGAAACAGGTAAAAAAGGTGCGCATGTTATTTTCACACAGAAAAAGATGCCTCCGCATAAAAAGTAAACCAAGTTTTAAAAAAAAGCGCCAAATCGGCGCTTTTTTTTATTCCATCATTTCGCGTTCTTCTTCTTTGTATATATCCGGATCAATAAAGCCAGCTTGTTCAAAGATGGTGCGGTTGCGACCAGTTTCTTTGGCGTTATAAAGACATTTATCCGCGCGGTCCAAAACGGTTTTCACATCATGCCCGCCATTACGCACGATAATCCCGCCAACCGATGTGGTGATCTTTAAAGGCCCGCTTTTGAGGTTGCAATCAATGGCATCATCAGCAATGGAGCGTCGCAGACGTTCGGCGATGTAATGGGCTTTTTCTTCGGTCACATCAGGCAGGATGACAACAAATTCCTCACCGCCATGACGCGCAACCAAGTCAAAGCTACGCAAAGATTCGGCGATACGTCTGGAAAATTCCTTTAAGACTTCATCGCCGATATTGTGACCATGTGTGTCATTCACGGCTTTGAAATGGTCGATATCCAGCAATAAGATGCCCAATGGTTTCTTGTTCGCCTCTTGACGCTCCAGAAGTTTCTTCAGGTGGGTTTCCATGTAGCGGCGGTTATACATGCCGGTAAGCGGATCCGTTACAGCCATGGACAGGCTGTTCTCATAATTGGCGCGAAGTCTGTCCTGGAAGCGTTTACGGCGAATTTGCGTCCGTACGCGCGCAAGGAATTCATTCCGATCAACAGGGCGCATGATATAATCATTAACCCCCATCTCAAGACCGCGCGCAATGCGTTGAATATCTTCATCGCCCCCCACCATAATGATGGGCGTGGCGCGGGTATTCTCGTTTGAGCGCAGGTGAGAACATAGGCGTAATCCGTCTTCATCTTGAAGATTAATGCTGACGACGATCAGATCAAAAATTTGCTCTTTAATTTTTTTCAAGGCTTCGCTGCCACTCATAACGGCATAAATTTCATCGTGATCGGCATTGAGGACAGATTTGTATTTTTCAATTTCAAAGTCCTGATCCTCAATGACCAAAACCTTAGCATGTTCAACGCGCTCTTTCATCGGAGAGACATCATCATTCGCCACACCGAGTTGATTGGCGGTTTTTTCACGTATGCGCCATTCATCGACGGTGATTTTTAAACGTACGAGGGAGCGCACGCGTGCCATCAAGGCAATATCATTGATGGGTTTGCTGAGGAAGTCATCGGCGCCGGCTTCCAGCCCGCGCACGCGGTCTTCATTTTCAGTTAATGCGGTTACCATTACAACGGGAATATGCGTTGTTTTCGGATTGTCCTTAATACGGCGGCAGACTTCAAAGCCGTCCATACCGGGCATCATAATATCAAGCAGGATGATATCTGGGCTTTCATTTTCAGCCTTTTCCAATGCTTCCTGACCGCTTGTGGCAATCAGGACGTCGTAATATTCGCTGTTTAGACGGGCTTCCAGTAATTTTACATTTGGAAGAATGTCATCGACAACTAGAACTCTTGCAGACATAGAACCTCAACTTCTGTTTTCTTATTTTTTTTATTATCAATTATAAACATTATATATATTTACGTATAGTTTCGATTAATTTATTCACTGTGATCGGTTTAGACAAGTAATCTTCACAGCCACCTTGGCGTATTTTTTCCTCATCACCCTTCATGGCATAAGCGGTGACGGCGATGACGGGGATTTTTTTTAATTCAGGATCTTGTTTCAACATTTTTGTGACATCCAGACCGGAAATTTGGGGGAGTTGAATATCCATCAGGATAAGATTGGGTTGATGTTCATGCGCCAAATCCATGACTTTCAGGCCGTCTCTGGTTTCGATGGCGTCGATATCATGCGCTTCCAGAAGATCACGAAATAATTTCATGTTCAGCTCATTATCTTCAACAATTAATACCTTTTTCCGGGTCATAATTTTATCTCTAAACGTCAGTTGAATGATGATAGCGCTTAAAGGTTACTATAATCTCAATATCACTGACATTTTAATGGTTTTTCCACACGTTCAAGTGCAGTTAGTTTTTGGCTTATGCTGAATTCGTTATAATCAATTACCATATCGCTAATCACGCTGTTTTCATGAAATAGGGCGTTCATCTCATAATCAGACGCAAAGACTTCGTTATCAAGTAGGGGGAAGAAGGCCATCTGTACATCGCGGGCTTTGCCGTTTAAAAGACCAAGGTCGATTTTAGGAACGTTATCAATGCGGGCAATGGCATTAGCGGGTTTTCCGATAAAGGCATTAACTTCAATCGGACCTTCGATATCGCTGCCGTCAAATAACGTACGGTTCAGGAAGGGGGCGTTGGGTTGTTTCATGGCCGCAATGACGTCCAAAGTATGCTGCATGGGAAACACAAATCCGATCGGTAAATCAAATTCCAATCCTTCGGGCATCGTATAGGTTGCCTTGCCAGTGCCATCTTCAAATCGTTCTGCCTGTCCGCGTATTTCCTCATAAAGGTCGCCGTCACGGCTGCGTCTGGAAGAGAAGTTAAATAGTTTTCCATCCAGACTTTCCCATGTTGAAAAGTCGGATGTCACGCGCATGGCGGGGGAATCCGCATATTCGTATGTCAGATTGAAGCGGTGATCGGTGGTCCATGCTTCACAGGTCGGCTTCCATTCAAAATACATGGTGCCACTGATGTTAATAATCTGTGAGCCGTTGCTGGAGGAGATCATTTTAATGTCATAGAGCGCCTTATGAGGCTGTATGTCTTGGTTTGAAAGTTTGGGAAGTGCGCCGATTTTGCCGGAGACCAGCTCCGTGCCCGGTAATGTTTCCGAATTGGCAAAGATCAAGGCACCGCCAAAAAGGCATAAAGCACAAAATATAACAATTCCAAAGCCAAGCTTTTTATTCATAGTTACGTATCATAAAGTAAAGTCCCCATTGAGCAAGGGAAATTCGCCTTTTGAGGGGCGGTAATTTTTGCCGCGTTTTTAAATAAATTGCAATTTTTGCCCAGCTCCATCCGGCTAAATCGGAGACGTAGTAAAGGCGGGCTGTTATTAAGCTTCATATAGCGATCTGGCATGCTTCGTGCAAGGTCATAATCAAGAGTAAAGTTTAAGTTTATCAAGTTTTCGTTCGCATTTCTTTGATTGTGAACCCTGACCTAACCCACCGTTGAGAGGTTGCGAGCGAAATATCAATAGAAGGCCCGGATAGTTTGATAGAATATCAGACATTCGGGTCTTCTTCTTTATGGGAAAAATGTAGTTTTTAAAATATATGTTGACTCTTTATTTTCTGCGCTTTATAAATTTTAATAATTCTTGAAGAAATCCAGACATTTATGGTTTTTAGCGGGTTGCTTGGCAATCCATTCAGGAAGAAATAAAAAATAATTCCTCAGGCTTTAACAAAACTTAACGAATAGGAATGTAAGATTATTTGAGCGTTCAAATAAATCTATATTGAATAGAATAATTAGAATTTTCTTTCACATAACCAAGTGATCCATCAACACAAGCTGTAAAATCATATGAATCTTCAAGAACTTAAACACCGTAGCCCCTCTGAGCTTCTGGCTTTTGCCGAGGAATTAGGGATCGAAAATGTCGGCAATCAACGCAAACAGGATATTATGTTTGCCATTCTCAAGCAACTTGCCGAAAATGACGTGCCGATTTCAGGGACAGGTGTTTTAGAAGTATTACAAGACGGCTTCGGGTTTTTGCGTTCTCCGGAAGAAAACTATCTGCCGGGGCCTGATGATATTTATGTGGCGCCCAATCAAATTCGTAAATTCGGTCTGCGAACCGGTGATATTATTATGGGCGGCATTCGCGCCCCCAAAGAATCCGAGCGTTATTTTGCGCTGATTAACGTTGATACGGTTAACGGGGAAGATCCCGCGAAAATCCGCCATCGTATTAATTTTGACAATTTGACCCCGCTTTATCCGGAGCGCAAAATCAATCTGGAGTTGGAGCATGATCCGACCAAGAAAAAACAGGTTAACTTTACGCAGCGTATTATTGAGCTGGTCTCCCCCATCGGGTTTGGGCAGCGTGCATTGATTGTGGCGCCGCCGCGCACCGGTAAGACGGTAATGCTGCAAAATATTGCGGAATCAATTGCCAAAAACCACCCCGATTCCTATTTGATTGTGCTTTTGATTGATGAGCGCCCCGAAGAAGTGACCGACATGGCGCGCAGCGTGAAGGGGGAAGTTATTTCCTCCACATTTGATGAGCCGGCGGCGCGTCACGTGCAAGTTGCGGAAATGGTCATGGAAAAGGCCAAGCGTCTCGTGGAACAAAAGCGTGATGTGGTCATTTTGCTGGATTCGATTACGCGTTTGGCGCGTGCCTATAATACGGTTGTGCCATCATCCGGTAAAGTTTTAACGGGCGGCGTGGATGCCAATGCCTTGCAACGCCCGAAGCGTTTCTTTGGTGCGGCCAGAAATATTGAACAGGGCGGATCATTGACCATTATTGCAACCGCCTTGATTGATACGGGATCACGTATGGATGAGGTGATCTTTGAAGAATTCAAAGGCACCGGTAATGCGGAGATTGTTCTGGATCGTAAAATATCCGATAAGCGCGTCTTCCCATCGATTGATATTCAAAAATCCGGAACGCGTAAAGAAGAGCTTCTGGTGGGACCTGATTTACAGAAAATGTGGGTGCTTCGCCGTATTCTGAACCCGATGGGCACCGTTGATGCAGTTGAATTCCTTCTGACCAAGCTTAAAGAAACCAAATCTAACGAAGATTTCTTCCAGAGCATGAATCAGTAAGATGCGGCATCATGAGTGCGCGCAACGAATTTTTGAAGATATTCGCGACCGTCCCTATAGAGTTGCCCTGACACCGGATCTTCCGGCCGATAATTGCTATTATAAAGGTATTGAACTTATCAAAGAGCTAACCCCGCTGGGATATGCGATGCGGGCACGTTGTGGCACAGTTGATTGGCGGGATTTAGATATGATTCCACATTATATTTTTGAGTTCTATTGTGAAAAGACCAATATTGCACATACACATTTTTATCCGGAAATTTGTTTAGACGGGCGTTGGCTTATACTCGATCCGTCATGGAACAAAACTTTTGCGGAAGAATACGGGCTGCCTTATTCACAGTTTGGTGCGGATAATATTTCCTGTTTCAACATTCATAAATTATTTTCGCAAGAAGAGCAGATTGCTTATACTGCACAATGCCTTAACCACGATGAGAGTGAGATATATTTTAAAGAGATGGAGCGCTTTTATACGGAGATTAATCATTGGTTAAAGCAACATAATCCATAAGCGCAGGCGGTGATATTGTTAATATCATTCCGTTGGCCATGCTTTGTGCAAGGTGTGAGACTGAGCGATGCGGGTAGTTTAGTTGAGGTAAAATCTTGTTCTTGCCTAGCTTTAGAAAATTAATAATCTTAGAGGGAAAATTTTCCTTGCTCCCTGACATAAACAGGATTATACGTCCCTTAAAATATAATCATAGTAAGAGGGAATATAATGTTTAACCATACATTAGCAACAATAGAAACATTAGAGGCGCTTGAAGAACAAGGCGTTATTGATGCACATCAAACAGAAGATATCTTAAAAGAGAGTCCTGCCATGGCTGATTATATTGTTGGCACACTTACTACGGTTTTAGATCAATATACCTTAGCCCGTGAAGGTTTAAATATGTTGATTGACACCGCCAAAGAAAGATTTTGCGACCAAAATCCGTGCGTGCCCCAATATTAAGGCATGAATTTGCTGATTATTTCTCTGCTGCGCGTTCTTTTAGCTTATTTTCGAGCCAGTGAATGGTGTAGTCACCGGAGACGAACTCGGGTTGAGAGAGAATCCAGTCATGAAGGGGGAGCGTGGTTTTAACGCCCTCAATCACGGTTTCGCGGATGGCACGGCGCAGACGGGCGATGCATTCATCGCGGTTACGCCCCTTTACAATTAGCTTGCCGATCATGGAATCATAATAGGGGGGGATGGAATATCCCTGATAAATGGCGCTGTCCAGACGTACATTCAAACCGCCGGGCGCGTGGAATTGGGTGATTTTGCCGGGGGAGGGCATGAAGGTGTCGGGGTCTTCGGCATTGATACGAATTTCAATCGCGTGACCACGCAGATGCAATTTATCTTTTTGGAAGCTTAATTCCTCGCCCGCGGCGATTTTAATTTGCTCAGCGATCAAGTCGATGTCGGTAATCATTTCGGTGACGGGATGTTCCACCTGGATACGGGTATTCATTTCCATGAAATAGAATTGGCCGTTTTCATAGAGATATTCAATCGTGCCCGCGCCGCGATAGCCAAGATCGCGCACCATTTTTGCGGACAGGCTGCCGATATGGTCACGTTCTTCGGCGGACAGGACGGGGGAGGGAGCTTCCTCGACCAGTTTTTGGTGACGGCGCTGGATGGAACAATCGCGCTCACCCAAATGAATGGCATTGCCGTGTGTATCACCAAAGACCTGAATTTCAATATGGCGCGGTTTTTCAAGGTATTTTTCCATGTAAACCGTATCATCGCCGAAATTGGCTTTGGCCTCACTTCGTGCCGTGCGGTAGGCTTCGGGCATTTCTTCGGCTTTGCGGACAACTTTCATCCCCTTCCCGCCGCCGCCTGAGGCCGCTTTGATGAGCATGGGGTAGCCGCCTTCATCGCCGATGCGCTGCGCCTCTTCGAGGCTTTCTAACGCGCCGTCAGAGCCGGGAACGCAGGGAATGCCGAGTGCCATCACGGTTTTTTTCGCCATGACTTTATCGCCCATGGTTTCAATATGTTCGGGCTTTGGGCCGATGAACGTAAAGCCGTGTTCTTCGATCATGCGGGCAAAAGTGGCATTTTCAGATAAAAAGCCGTAACCGGGATGGATAGCCTCCGCGCCGGTCACTTCGGCGGCGGAAATAATGGAGGGCATGTAAAGATAGCTGTCTTTGGCGGCGGGCGGGCCAATACAAACGGATTCATCCGCAAGGCGCACCGCCATTGAATTGGCATCTGCGGTTGAATGCACCGCCACGGTTTCAATGCCCATCTCGCGGCAGGCTCTTATAATACGAAGGGCGATTTCGCCTCTATTTGCTATTAGTATTTTTTTGAACATCTGATTTACAATCTTTTCTATATTTAGCGAGCCAGCTCAATTCCCCTAAGCTTCATGTCGCGCAAGTCACGTTAACTTCAAGCTGTTCATAGATAGGAACAATGTTAATTTTAGTGCTCATACGCAATCGCTCGTGGTTAAAAACACTTATTCTATCACAACAAGGACATCGCCAAATTCAACCGGCTGGCCGTTTTCCACTGTAATTTGAGTGATTGTACCAGAGCGCGGCGCCTTGATCGGATTCATGACTTTCATGGCTTCGATAATTAAAAGTGTATCGCCTTCAGAAACATTTTTACCTTTGGTGACAAAAGCAGGCGCGCCGGGCTCACCGGACATATAGGCCGTTCCGACCATTGGAGAGGTCACGGCGCCCGGATGATCATCGACAGCAGTTGTAGAAGGGGCATCATTATTACCAATTTGCGGCACAGTGGGATTGGATGACATGGAAACGGGGGCAGGCGCACCTGTGGACATCATCATGCCGCCTTTATTGACGCGGATGGATTGATCACCATCGGCGACTTCAATTTCAGTTAACCCTGTTTCCTCCAGCAAATCCGCCAGTTCGCGGATGGCCTTTGCATTAATCTTCATTCAATTTTTCCGTAGCTGTTAATATAAGTGCAAAACCTACTCAAAAAGGGGGGGCTTGTCAAAGAATCTCGTGCAAATATGCCAAAGCTTCTGTGTATCCTTTTGTGCCTAGCCCTTTAATAACTTTCGCGGCAAGCGGTTCAATATATGAGATATGACGAAATGATTCGCGTGTGGAGGGATCGGATTGATGCACCTCTATAATTGGAAATTTTAAGAATTTCAACGCGTCATGAATGGCCACAGATGTATGCGTATAGGCGGCGGCATTTATAATTAAGCCATCATATTCATCACGCGCATCTTGAATCCATGTGACAAGGTCGCCTTCATAGTTGGATTGTTTGAATTCAATTTGAAAATTGAGGGGACGCGCAGCTTCTGCGCACATTTTTTCAATATCTGACAGGGTCTGATGGCCGTAGATTTCCGGCTCACGGATGCCGAGAAGGTTCAGGTTCGGGCCAATGATAAATAGGATTTTTTTCATATAGGATGCCGCCTCACTTTATAATTTTGTATGCGCATAGAGAAGGGGGAATTCGGGATAGGGCTGATTAAAATATTCGGATCCAAAATGGATTTCGCCGGTTTGAACAATTAGCGTGCCGCCAAACGTAATGCGAAACGCCTCGCCTTGTAGTTGGTTACAGCCCCATGGGTCATTATCGGAATGGATAAAGGTGAATTTCTTGCTTTTTTCTTTGATCGCATCGTAATCCATATGGTGCGGATAGGTCGGATGGGAATCTTCCATCCCCTCCAGCGGATTTAAAAATCCGGCAACCAGAAGGGTATGCGCGGCGCTAAATTTTCTGGTGGATAGCAGGCGCAGAATCAGGGGCGCGCCCGCCGAATGCCCGATCATCAAATCGAAACGTTTATGCGGTGCAGTTTCCAGCACTTCGGCTGTCCATACATTTAAATTGGCAAGCCCGTCTTGGTCGGGGGGTAGGGACGGTGTCCAAACATCATAGCCATCCGCCTCCAGCTTTTTCTTTAGCCACGGAATCCAAAAACTATTTTCATTGCATCCGGTTCCGTGAAATATGGCGGCTTTTTTGGTCATGGTGCCTTATACTTCATTATTGTCACTGCCTTCAGAATTAAGGGTATTTGAGTCCAAGGTATCGCCATCTCCTTCTATATCCTCTTGCTCCTCTTCCTCATCCTGTATCAGCCAAGCGACGGAGACGACGTTTTCGCCTTTTGCGACTTTGAATAGGGTGACGCCCTGAGCGGCGCGGGACGTGAAGCGGACGCCAGCGACCGGCATGCGGATCATTTGCCCCTGATCGGTGATTAACATGACCTGATGTTCGTCTGTGACAGGGAAGCAGGCCGCGATTTCGCCGCCGTTTTTCGCGGTCAAGGTCATATTGGTAACGCCCATACCGCCGCGTCCGGAGATGCGATATTCATAGGCAGAGGTTCGCTTACCGTAACCGCCATTGGTTGCGGTGAGAAGGAATTGTTCTTTATCTTGTAATTCTTTGAAGCGCTCTTCGGATAGCTCGGTATTGCCGCCTTCAAATTCCGCTTCCTCGCCGTCATCTGCGCCGCGTAATTGGTTGGCAAGCTTTAGGTAAGCCGTGCGCTCATCCGGCGTGGCATCGACGTGTTTCAAAGTGGACATAGAGATCAATTCGTCATCTTTAGATAGACGTACGCCGCGCACCCCGGTGGAGTTGCGCCCCGCAAAGACGCGAATATCGGTTACGGGGAAACGGATGGCTTTGCCGAGTTTGGTGGCAAGCAAGATATCTTCATCTTCCGCGCAAATTTTCACAGATACGAGGCTCTCACCCTCACCAAGTTTCATGGCAATCAGACCGTTTTTGCGGATATTTTGGAAGTCAGTCAGTTTATTGCGGCGAATTGTGCCGTGTGAGGTGGCAAAGACAATGTCAAGCTTGTCCCATATCTCTTCATTTTCCGGTGTGCGTAGATACACATTGACGGTCTCATTCGGCTCCAGTGGGAGAAGATTAACCAATGCTTTACCGCGCCCCGTCGGAGAGGATAACGGTAATTGCCAGACCTTCATTTTATGAACAATCCCGTTCGAGGTAAAGAACAGGATCGGGGTGTGCGTGGAGGCAACAAACAGATCAGAGACGAAATCTTCGTCTTTTAGATTTGTACCGGTGCGCCCCTTACCACCGCGACGTTGCGCGCGATAGGTATCAAGCGGCACGCGCTTAACGTAGCCGGTATGCGTTACGGTGACGACCATGTCTTCGCGTTGGATCAGATCCTCAATATCAGTTTCAAATTCGGCTTCGACCAATTCGGTGCGGCGCTCATAGCCGAATTTTGCTTTGATTTCCTCTAGCTCATTACGCACAACTTCCACCAATTTGTCATGGCTGGCCAGAATTGCGAGATATTCGCCGATGCGGTCGGTGATTTGTTTTAGTTCATCGCCGATCTTATCGCGTTCCAATCCGGTCAGACGGTGCAAGCGCAAATCAAGAATCGCGCGCGCCTGAATTTCGGAGAGTTTATAGGTGTTATTTTCGGTGACCGGATGTTCAGGGTCATCCACCAATTCAATCAGTGGTGCCACGTCCAGTGCAGGCCAGTCACGTTCCAACATTTGCGCACGCGCCGTTGCCGGATCGGGGGCATTGCGGATCAGTTTGATCATCTCATCAATATTGGCAACCGCAATCGCCAGACCGCATAAGGTGTGCGCCTTTTTGCGGGCTTCGTTGAGTTCATAAATCGTGCGTTTGGTGACGACTTCTTTGCGGAACTCCACAAAGGCGCGGATCATGTCTTTTATGACCATTGTCTGCGGCTTACCGCGGTAAAGCGCCACCATATTGGCGGGGAAGGACGTTTGTAATTGCGTATGTTTATAAAGCTGGTTTAGGACAATATCGCTTTGGGCGGTTTTTTGAAGATCGATCACAATCCGCATGCCGTCGCGGTCGGATTCGTCTTGTACGTGTGAAATACCCTCAACGACTTTATCACGCCCAACTTCGCCAAGGCGCTCCAATAGGCGGCCTTTATTGACTTGATAGGGGATGGACGTGATGATGATAGATTCTTTGCCGTTTTTGCCTTCCTCAATCTCATGTGTGCAGCGCATCTGCATGGAGCCATTGCCAGTTGTGTAGGCGCTCATAATGCCCATGCGTCCAAGGATCTGCCCCTTTGTGGGGAAATCGGGGCCGGGGATGTGCTGGATTAATTCTTCGGTGGTCAGATCGGGGTTCTCAAGCATCGCCAGACAGCCATTTAAGACCTCGGTTAAGTTATGGGGCGGAATGTTGGTCGCCATACCAACCGCAATACCGGTCATGCCATTGACCAATAAATTCGGCCAGCGCGCCGGAAGAACCACAGGTTCCATGATGGATTCATCATAGTTTGGTTGGAAATCGACGGTTTCCTTTTCGATGTCATCCAAAAGCGTTTCGGCAGGTTTTGACATGCGGGATTCGGTATAACGCATCGCGGCAGGCGGATCGCCGTCGATCGAGCCAAAGTTTCCTTGCCCATCAATCAGCGGTACGTTCAGTGAAAAATCCTGTGCCATCCGCACAAGGGAGTCGTAAATCGCGCTATCGCCATGCGGGTGATATTGACCCATCACATCCCCGACGATACGGGCGGATTTACGGTAAGGTTTATCAGAGGTATACCCCCCCTGTTTCATTGCAAATAAGATGCGGCGGTGCACGGGTTTCAAGCCATCACGTACATCGGGCAGCGCGCGGGAGACGATCACGCTCATGGCATAATCGAGGTAGGAGGTGCGCATTTCTTCCTCTAAAGAAATGGTCGGGAATTGCTCGCCGATGGGCGGAAGTTGATCGTCTGAATCGCTAATATCTGTCATGTGTTATGTTTAGCAGGAAACCACCCCAGCGGCAAGGGAAACGGGCTTGATTTGATTGCAGGAAGAGGCAAAGGTAGAGAGAAATGAAATTTGATTATATTTAAAAGATCTGATAGTTTTCATAAATTAAAAATTAGGGTGTAGAACATGACGATAAAAGCATTATTATTGGCGGCGGCGGCCGGATTATGGTCAACGTCGGGCGCTCAAGCAGAGCAACTTTCGGACGTTGATCCGATTGATCGATATGAATGTATTTCACAAAACCCAGATGGCAGTTTATCGGCGCAATTTTCAACTTCTCAGCGCCTTGTGGATGAAAATATAAGAACTGTTGCGCCATATAGTCATTATACGACTGCAGAAAGTGATAATAGATATAAGGTTGAACCAGAAACTATAAACAGAATTATTGAAGCGGATGACAGACGCATTGAACATGAACTCAAAAAAATAGATGAAAATAAGGCAGGGGCATTATCCGTTGAAACTTTGGCTGATTATGAGGCACTTATTGCAGAACAACATGAGCAATATGATGAGGCCCTGGAAGCTATAGATTTGTCGGAAGAATTCTGCGCGCCAGAGTTATTTTCTTAAATAAAGGATGGATATATGAATTTAAAAGCTACTTTTCTTGCTGTCATGACAGCTTTTTCATCGTCTGCTTATGCGCAAGAGGGGGTTTTGTTACCGCCTCTTACATTGAATGGGTCTGATGATGTCGTTGAGGAGCCAAATCCGGCGGATGATGTGGATCATTTTGTGTGTGTTAAAAACATTCAAGGTGTCGAAACCGAAGAAAAAAAACTTGCGGCAATTTTTGAAAAACAAGCAAATTATAAGGAATCTTCAGAACCTAACCAATTATTTCCGCATGGACAGTCTATCGATGAGCGCAATTATGCCTCTGATTTCCCACAGGTCATATCTTTGGCGGAGGGTGTAATTTTAAATCGTATCAATGCAAAATCTGATTATCGTCGTCAGGTAATGCAAAAGCAATTCGATGAGTTTATTCGTGCGGCCATGGAATTGGCAGAGGGCGAAGAAACTTGTCCTTTAGAGATTAGTTAGCCACCACTGCGCCCCGTGCGCATTTCCATTAGGGCTTTGTCGAGCATTTTGGTGATTTCGGGGCTGACTTTTTCTTGGTATTCCTCTTGTTTTTCGGCGGCGGAGATGGCTTCGGGTTTTTTGTAATATTCCAACATGGCTGCTAATTCTGCGGCGGTATAAATCTCTGCCATGGCGTTAATAGAGGAAGTTTCAATAATTTTGTAATTCAGAATGCGTTTGACCGTTGCGGCGAAGCTGCGTTGGTCGGATTCTTTTAATTTTTTGGAAATGCTATCAATGGTTTTATCAATGCGCGGCTTCACGGGCTTTAGGTCATGAATTTCTTTGGATAGTTTTAATCGCGTTTCCATGTCCCCCATACCATCTTGTGCATGGGCGGGAAGGGCGATTAATAGGAATAAAATCAGGAATAGTCTCATAATATATATTTAGGGCAAAGGCGGTGGAATTACAAACTCATAATCACAAAACTGACAATTAAAGCAAAAAAGAAAATCGATAAACACGCCGCCATATAGATGACAGGCTCTGTTCGTTTGGAATAGAGGGAGAGAACAATAAAAATTGCGAAGATAATGCTGTAAGTAATTATGCCGCGGATATAGGGATCAGAGTCAAGTAACATATTGGGAAACCCTTCTTTTCCAAATCCCCAGCTATCAATCAGCTCGTATTCCATGCGCATCATTAACAAGCAGCCCAATACGAAGGTAACGGCATACCAGCGATGTTTTTTCGCCACCAAAAAAAATATAATTGGCGCCCAGATGAGGTCAATATAGGAAAGAATAACGTCCATTTATTTTCCAAAATAAATAATTATATGCTATAACGATCACAACAAAAAATTGATCTTAGTATATAGGAGCGTGTGATGCCAGTTGTTAAAGAGGTACATAGTCAATTACAAGAATTATTAAATCATCAGGGATCTTTCATTGAGACATTGAGAAATGAGAAAGATGCCCTCGCTAACGATCAGCAGATCGCAGAAGAGAGAATTCAAGATTGTTTAAAGGAGTTCATTCCCGATAGCGATGTTGGAACGCTTTCCCGATTAAGCGGGATTGCAGAAGATGCCGGAACTGATTTTAATTTTACCGAATTTGCTCAATCTTTAAAAGAAGATCTTGAGAGCAGGCTCCAAGAAGCCGATAACTTGGAAAATAAGTATGGAAAAAGTGAAGATATCGAAGGGCGCTTAAGTGACATCTCTAAGCGTTCCAACGACCATGTTAAACTAATAGTAAACATTTCTGAAAAGATAACAGAATTAAAGAAGCGAAGGCGTTCGATTGAAGCGCATAACGAGCATTTTCCAGATTTACAAATTACACCAGAGATATTTGATAGATTTCGTGATGAATCAATAATAGGAAAACTAAGGGGTATTTTTTGTGAAGCTATATTTCCGAATAGTGGGTATGATAGCGCAGCCTATGTGGCCGTAACATATCAGGGGGATTATAAGGCAGACTTTGAAGAAGAGCGGGCACTTGGTGAGCAACGTGTTGCTTTTGTTGATGCTCTTCAAGATGCTACTAAACAGATAAATAAACTTCAAGCCGCAGTTAAAAGTATAAAATCCGCAAGGGAAGATCGGGATAATCCAGATTTTGTACGTGAAAGTGTGCTGGCTGAAGTGACAGGCATGTTAAAAGATGAGCGGTTTTTGGATGCCGTAGCCGAAAATATGACGCCGGAACAGGCAGAGTTGTTGCGATTATACGATTTCAAACTACAGATTTTGCCGGCCATTGAAGATGCGGCGGATAAGAATTTCACAGAAAATTCCCAAACTTTAAAAGTTTTGAGAGAGGCGGTCGGTAAGTGGGGCACGCTTGCGAAGCGTGAGCCGAACGCAGAAACGGATTTTGATGTGGAGGCTGTGAAGGATGCCATACGGCTAAATCAGGTCAAATTGTTATATAGCTCGATTTCTGTAGAGTCTGGTCGGAAAGCGTTGGAGAGTTTTGATCTATCAGCGCGTGAGCATGCGGATAATATGGCGATGCGCAGTATGTTTATGGTTCATATGATAGCAACTTGCGCCGTTGATCCGTATTATGCGCATAAAATAATGGGAGTAGATAATACGGATGGATTGCGCCCCGATTATCAAGCGGTTTTATCGAATGAAAGCTTTGAGGGGGGAGACATATTTGAGACGCTGCGGGGTGAATTTACCGCCGCGATCGGGCCGGAGGCTTTGGCACGCCTGACTCAAGAATTAGACGGGATTGATGTCGCACCATTAAAAATTGCCATGCCGGCGGATGCTCCCGCTTCGATAGATACAGCATCCCATGATAGCCCCAGTGATTTTAGTATGTAGTCGGCTTACTCCGCGGCGGCTTTAATGGCGCTGGATTGCCGTTCCAAAAGCGGTTTTAGGAACTGTCCGGTATAGCTTTTGGCAATGTTCGCCACATCTTCGGGCGTGCCGGTTGCAATAACTTCGCCGCCGCCGCTGCCGCCTTCGGGGCCAATATCAACGATGTAATCGGCGGTTTTGATCACATCCAGATTATGTTCGATCACGATCACAGTGTTGCCCTGATCCACGAGAGTGTGCAAAACCTCCAATAATTTACGCACATCTTCAAAATGCAGACCGGTGGTCGGTTCATCCAGAATATAAAGGGTTTTTCCGGTGGCACGTTTGGAGAGCTCCTTGGAGAGTTTAACGCGCTGCGCTTCGCCGCCAGAGAGGGTATTGGCGGATTGTCCGACTTTAATATAGCTTAAGCCAACCGCAATCAGGGTTTCCATTTTATCGCGAATGGTGGGGACCGCCTTGAAAAATTCACCTGCATCTTCGATGGTCATATCCAGCACGTCGGCGATGGATTTGCCACGATATTTAATTTCCAGCGTCTCGCGGTTATAGCGTTTGCCCTTACAAGTTTCACATTCCACATACACATCGGGCAGAAAGTGCATTTCGATTTTGATCATGCCATCACCCTGACATGCCTCGCAGCGCCCGCCTTTGACATTAAAGGAAAAACGCCCCGCCTTATAGCCGCGCGCCTTGGCTTCGGGCAGGCCGGCGAACCATTCACGGATAGGAGTGAAGGCACCGGTATATGTCGCGGGGTTAGAGCGCGGCGTACGCCCGATGGGGGATTGATCGATATCGATAATTTTATCCAGATATTCAAGCCCCTTTATTTCCTGATAAGGGGCCGGGCTTTGCCGCGATTTCATCAGGGTTTTGGCGGCGGCTTTATAAAGTGTTTCAATGGTAAAGGTTGATTTGCCGGAGCCTGAGACACCCGTAATACAGGAAAATGTTCCTATTGGTAATGTCACATCGATATTCTTTAAATTATGACCGCTGCACCCTTTGACGATGATGGATTGTTTGGATTTTCCTTTGCGACGTTTTTCGGGGATCGCAATTTCACGCTCGCCGCGCATATATTGGGCGGTGAGACTGTTTTTGGATGTGAAGACTTCTTCGGGTAAACCCGCCGCCTGAATTTCGCCGCCATGCACCCCTGCGCCGGGGCCGATATCAATCAGATAATCGGCAGAGCGGATGGCATCTTCGTCATGTTCCACCACCAAAACGGTATTCCCCAAATCACGCAGGCGTTTTAAGGTGACCAGAAGGCGCGCATTATCGCGTTGATGCAGACCTATGGAGGGCTCGTCCAGAACGTACAACACTCCCGTCAAGCCGGAGCCGATTTGCGAGGCAAGGCGAATACGTTGCGATTCCCCGCCCGATAATGTACCGGAGGCGCGGGATAGGGAGAGATAATTCAGACCGACATTATTGAGGAAGGTCAGGCGTTCCGTAATTTCCTTTAAGATTTTTTCAGCGATTTGAATTTTTTGCGCGCTCAGGCTCTTCTCAACGGTGGCAAACCAATCCAGCGCACCGGAAATGGAATATTCGGTGACATCGGAAATGGTTTTCATATCGATTTTCACCGCCAGCGCTTCGGGTTTTAGGCGCTGCCCTTCACATGTATCGCAGGGGGCGGAGGATTGATAACGGGAGAGATCTTCGCGGACGGAATCGCTGTCGGTTTCCAGCAGGCGGCGTTGCAAATTCGGGATCACGCCTTCGAATGGTTTGGTGTTTTGCCATGTATTGCGCTCACTTTCATAGGTGGTCACTATTTTTTCTTTACCTGATCCGTACAGGATTATATTCCTGCTTTGTTCGGATAGTTTATGCCATGGCGTGCGGATGTTAATCTTGAAGTGTCCGCAGACAGCTTCTAATGCTTGCATATAATAGGGGGCAAAGTTTTTCGACCATGGCTCCACCGCGCCATCGGCAATGGAGGCATTGTGATCGGGGACGACCATATCGGGATCAAAATGTTGTTCCACGCCCAAACCGTCACAGGCGGGGCAGGCCCCATGCGGGGAATTAAAGGAAAACAGGCGGGGTTCGATTTCGGCAATCGTAAAGCCGGAGACAGGACAGGCGAATTTCTCGCTATACATGGTTTGCTCACCTGTATCGGCATGTTCGACAATACAAAGCCCATCGGCAAGTTTGAGCGACATTTCCACAGAATCGGCGAGGCGGTTGCCCATATCTTCACGGATGACGAGGCGATCCACCACGACCTCTATGTCATGTTTTAATTTTTTATCCAGAACGGGGACATCGTCAATTTCATAAAGCGTGCCATCGACTTTGACGCGTTGAAACCCCTGGGCGCGGAGTTCAACAAATTCCTTTTGATAAATTCCTTTGCGCCCGCGGATGATCGGAGCGAGGAGGTATAGTTTTGTGCCTTCACCCATGGCTTTGATGCGATCGACGATATCGCTGACCGTTTGGCTTTCGATTGGCAGGCCGGTGGCGGGGGAATAGGGCGTGCCGACCCGCGCCCAAAGCAGGCGCATGTAGTCGTAAATTTCCGTCACCGTCCCGACCGTAGAGCGCGGGTTTTTCGAGGTTGTTTTTTGTTCGATGGAGATCGCGGGGGAGAGGCCCTCAATCGAATCCACGTCCGGTTTTTGCATCATTTCCAAAAATTGACGCGCATAGGCGGAGAGCGATTCCACATATCTGCGTTGCCCCTCGGCATAGATAGTATCAAAGGCAAGGGAGGATTTACCGGAGCCGGATAACCCCGTTATCACGGTCAGTTGATCGCGCGGAATATCAATATCAATGTTTTTTAAATTATGTTCACGCGCCCCGCGCACAGAGATAGATTTTTGCATATCCTATATATGGCGCAGAGTAGGATAAAAGGCAAATGTTTTTGGTTTGTTCTAGTTTTTTGTGCAAACTAATTGTTGAGCTATATACAAGTTTAGAGAATCATTTTAGCATTATACATAGTGGTTAATCCCTGCCAATAACAGTTATCTCTAGATAGCAGAAAGGGGGTGATTAATATGGCTAATAAAATTGGACGAAGTGCAAAGACAGGTCAATATACGACTGTCAAAAAGGCACAGCAGTATTCCACTACTCACGTTGTGGAAACAAGAAAAACGCCTAAGAAAAAAGGTAAGTAGGCTCAGAACCTACTTACCCTACGATCTCTAAATACCGGGATTAACCGCTATTTTTTTATAGAATCACAGAATGATTCTTTAAGTCAATTACTCTATGTTTTTATTTATTGTTTTATTCCAAAATCGTGCCTTTGAGCAGTGCGCCATTCAAATTTGCGTCCAGGAAGGTGGCGCGATCCAATATGGCGTGGGAGAAGTCGGTGCCGCTGAGGTTGGCGTGAGAGAAATCCGCGCCGCGTAGGTCGGCATAGCGGAAGTTTACGCCGCTGAGGTCTGTGAATTTTTTGCGTTTGCTGCCGTCTATATTTGTAAAATAGAGAGGTCCGAAATTTGCGTTTTGCAAATTAGTGCGTGAAAAGAGGGCATATTTCAGGGACGAGGCGCGGAAATCGGAATTCACCAAATTACAATCGCGGAAATCTGATTTATCCAGATAAGCATGTTGTAAGTGAATATTTTTGAGGTTCTGGTTCAAAAATGTGGCGCCGACCGCTTTAATGGCCGTCATTTCATATTTATGAAGATTAAGAATATCGCGTAGATCATAGCCGCTTAAATCGAGTTGCTCGCCTGATTTTCCGGCGCTGGACACCCATGTATGGTGATCATCTAGTAACTCTTCCAAAGATTTTCCAAGGCTTTCCAGTTTATGGCCCATATCCTGATCGCCGCGCATGTCTTCTTGTTCGGCGTCATAGAATTCGGTATTGGTCAGGAGGCTGTTGGCGGTAATTGCGCCTTTCATATTGGTGCGGCTGAATTTGGCGTTGGTCATATCCGTATCGGCAAGATTGGCGTTGGAGAAATTCGCCCCCTCACAATCGGCTTGTTGGATCATGGCACCGGTTAGATCAACATCAGAGAAATTCGCGCCGCGTGCATCCAGATCTTTTAAGGACGCATTCGTTAGGCGCGCGCCGGATAGATCGGTTTTTGTGCCGGATAAGAATCCGCGGTCACGGTCGGTAAGGACGCCCTTTTTATCGCGGCGCATGATTTTACCTTCGCGCAGATCGGCCTTGTCCAGATTGACGCCGGTCATATTCGCGCCGGATAAATATGCCCCGCGCAAGTCAGAGCGTGTCATATTGCTGTTTTGTAAATCGGCATTACGCATATCACAGACAAAAAAGGTCGCCCCCTCCAGTTTGCAATAAGAAAGATTTATGCCCGCCATGCGCGAGCCGGTGAAATCGGCCTGAGACAGGTCGCTGTTGCTTAGATCAAGTCCAGAGATATCTTTGAATTTAATCACGGCACGTGCGCCGCCATGTTTTCCCTGTAGATAATCCGCATGGAGGCGTATTATTTTTGACATGTCGCTCTGTGATAACGAGGGTAAATCGTTGTCCTCCGGGACCTCTACGAATTCTTCTCTTGCCATGTTTTCCCTGCCTTGCGTTTGTGCAAGCCATTGTTTTTACTGTCTATGAGTATAGCGGGAGAAAGATAAGAATTTATGAAGGTTTTTGAAGAAAAGGCAAAATTCCGATATTTGACATATCCTTATTATCGCCGGATAAAATCGCATTTGCCATTTCTTTGCCTAGCTCTACGCCGAATTGATCAAAGCTATTTATGTTCCAGATAATGCCCTGCACGAAAGTTTTATGCTCATAAAGGGCGACCAATTGTCCCAAATGATAGGGTGTGATGCCATCAAAAAGCAGAATGTTTGAGGGACGATTGCCTTCGAATACTTTTTGCGGGTTGCCGTTTGCTTCGGACAGAGTGCGTCCGCGCATCATGGCTTCTGCCTGGGCGAGCATGTTGGTTAATAGCAGTTTATGGTGATCACCGAGCGGATTTTGGCTAGTGATCGGAGCGATAAAATCACACGGGATAATTGATGTGCCCTGATGAAGTAGTTGGAAGAAAGCGTGTTGACCGTTTGTGCCCGGCTCCCCGAAGATAATCGGGCCGGTTTCATAGTCCTTTATCTCTTCACCGTCGCGGCTAACGTGTTTGCCGTTGGATTCCATGTCCAATTGTTGCAAAAAGGCGGGGAAGCGGTGCAAATATTGATCATAGGGGAGGATAGATTGCGCGTCATAGCCCAAAAAATTACGGTTCCAGACACCGAGTAACGCCATTAAAACAGGAATATTTTCCTCTAACGGAGCGGTTTGGAAGTGTTGATCCATGCTATAGGCGCCGTCCAGCAATGTTTCAAACTGATCAAAGCCGATGCTGAGCGCGATGGATAATCCGATGGATGACCATAAGCTGAAACGTCCGCCCACCCAATTTTCAAAGGGGAACATCAGATCCGGGTTTATGCCGAAGGCGGAAACCGCAGGCTCATTTGTGGACATGGCGGCAAAATGTTTGGCAACCGCGGCGTTATCGCCAAGATGTTCAATGAGCCAGTTCTTTGCTGTATCTGCATTGGCCATGGTTTCCTGTGTGGTGAATGTTTTGGAAGCGACCAAAAATAATGTGGTTTCGGGATCAATTTGTTTCAGTGTTTCGGCGATATGGCTGCCATCCACATTAGAGACGAAATAGGTTTTGATGCCCTCAATTTGCCATGATTTTAAGGCTTCGCAGACCATGTAAGGCCCAAGGTCAGAGCCGCCGATCCCGATATTTACAATTGAGGTCAGGCGTTTGCCCGTAAAGCCCGTCCATGAGCCATCATGCACGCCATCACAAAAGGCGCGCATATTGGCGCGGACAGTTTGAATGTCCGACATGATATTTTCGCCGTTTACATTTAGTGCCTGATCCAGTGGGCGACGTAGGGCGGTATGCAGAACAGCGCGGTTTTCGGTGGTGTTAATGGCATCACCGTTAAACATTTTCTCGCGCCATCCCTCCACGTCCATTTCTTTTGCCAAATCAATTAAAAGGGGCAAGGTATCGGCCGTGATATGTTGACGTGAATAATCGAATAACAGCCCGTCATGACGTGTATGAAAATGATCAAATCGTGCGGAATCTGCCGCAAATAAATCACGAATATTGTGAGTTTTCACATCTGCGGCGTGAGATTTTAAGTGATTCCAAATTGCAGTTTTGGACGGGTTATTAGTTGACATTTGGGATGTCTGTAAGTTCGGTGATGCTGTCATTTTCAAATCCTTTTGGCTGTCCGACAATAATGAATGTCATGTTGGTTGTATCAAGATATTTTTGGGCGACTGATTGGATATCTTCGATTGTGACCGCTTCAAACGCGTCGGCGCGTTGATCGAGGTAATCAATCGGCAGGTTATCAAGTTGCATCCCCAATATTAAAGAAGAAATATTTCCCGTGGAGGATAATGTAAGGGGCAGGGAGCCGTTAATATAGGCAATCGCTTTTTCACGTTCTTCCGCGCTGACAGGCTCTGTGCCCATTTTGGCAAATTCGGCCTTTGCAAGGGCGAGCATGTCATGAGCCGACTCATTTGCCGTTGAGGCGCTGAGGGTTAGAAAATTCGTGTGTTCCATCTGGCTGAGATAGCTATAGATTCCATAGGTCAGTCCGCGTTTTTCGCGTATCTCTTCAGTCAGGCGAGAACCAAAACCACCCGCGCCAAGAATTTGGTTCATGACTTGATAGGTGTAATAATCCGGATCTGTGCGCGGTAATGCGGGAAGATATCCAAGGACAATTGATTGCGGGATATCAATATTATGCAGGTATGTTTGCCCGCCATTTTGGATGGTAAAATCAGGAATTTCAGCGGTAATTTTTTGTGTTTGCGGCAGGGTTCCAAAAATGCCATCGATATAGAGTTTGGCATCAGCGGGGGTAATATCACCGACAATCGCAATTTTCAAAACATTTTTAGTCAGGCGCGTTGTAACAAAGTTTTTAAGATCGGCAGAATTAATATTTGGCAATGTAGATAACGTCCCGCCGCTATTAAGGGCATAGGGGTGATCTTTAAAGACGATATCATTAGACAGGCGCGCCGCAATCCATTCCGGATCAGATTGAGAAGAGCGGATGCGGGCAAGGTTGGCGTCAATCATTCGCTGAACATCCGCCTTTTCAAAGCGCGGCGCGGTGAGAGCCAGATGTAATAGTTCCGCGGCCTTGTCTTTGGTTGTGGTACGGGTTTTAAGCGAGCCGCCGAATGTATCGCGCCCGGAAGAAAAGCCAAGAGAGATGGAGTGGCGGCGCAGTGCCCCTTGGAATTCCGCGGCAGGTAAATCGCCCGCGCCTTCATCCATGGTATTGGAGGCAAGGCGGGATAATCCTTGTTTTTTGGCGCTATCATGTTTTGCACCCGCATTATCAAAGGCAAAATCAAGCGCGATGACCGGAATGCTATGATCTTCCACCAGCCAGAACGGAATGCCGGAGGCGGTTTTATATTCATGAATATCGAGAAATTTATCGCGTGCCTGCGCGGGGGATAGCAGACAGATAATCACTGTGCATAATAATGCAGATATAATAAGGACGGGGCGCGTAAATCTATTGGTCATTTTTAACCTCCTCCGGTAATAAATGTCCGGTGATGACCAGTTTATTTGGATCATCGGGGTTCAGATAAGTTTTAACCGCGCTTTGAATGTCTTCTTTGGTGATGGCTTGCATATCGGTTGGCCAGTTTTCAACGTCATCCACGCTTTGCCCGCTGGTGAGGGCGCGGCCAAAAATCATGGCGGGGCCTGTCACGCTATCGAGGGCGAAAATCGCATCCGCTTGTACGCGGTCTTTGGCTTCCTGTAATTCTTCATCGGTCACGCCGTCAGTGATAATCTTGCGTAACTCATTCTCTAATGCGGTTTCCAGTTTGTCCAGATCTATGCCGGCAAGCGGGGTGGCATAGAGATAAAATCGGCCGTCATCATAGCTGTCATTGCTGACGCTTAGGCCTGCATTACTTGCCAGTTTTTGTTCAATGACAATAGATTTATAAAAGCGTGTTGTTGGCCCGCCGCTGAGGATGTCTTCAAGGATTTGTAAGGCATAGCCTGATTTTTTATCTGTACGGACAGAGGGAATGCGCTGGATTTGCACCAATTGCGGCTGTTGGATGCGGGGGTGGTGATAGACAACTTTGTTACGTCCGATAAAAGGTGCAATGGAGCCGCGATCGCGTGGCTCATCCAAAGCAGGATAAGCGGTTAGCGTGCCGTAATATTTTTTGGCAAGCGGAAGAAGATCATCCATTGTGATATCGCCGGATACCACCAGAATGGCATTGTTCGGGGCGTACCATTTTTTATAAAAAGCGATGGCATCTTCTTCGGTTAAGGCGGCGATTTCATCCATCCAGCCAATCAAAGGAATGCCATAGGAATGTTTGGGAAATAGGTTATAGCCGAGCTGTTCGTAAAAATAACCGCTGGGGTCGTTTTCGCTACGTTGGCGGCGTTCTTCCATGACGACTTTTTGTTCGGAGGCAAAGTCATTTGGCGGCAAGTTCAATGATTGCATACGGTCGGATTCCATCCGCATCATATTCTCAAGATGTTCCACCGCGATGGATTGGTAATAGGCGGTGTAATCATAGGAGGTGAAAGCGTTATCCTGTCCCCCGAGTGCCCGTACTTGTTTGGAAAATTCACCGGAGGGAACGTTTTTCGAGCCTTTAAACATTAAATGTTCAAACATATGCGCCAGACCGGATTTGCCAAGCGGATCATCCGCCCCGCCCACGCGGTACCAGACCATATGCGTAACAATCGGCGCGCGGTGATTTTCAATCAGGACAATTTGCAAACCGTTTTCGAGGGTTGCCGTTTTCGCATTAAAAAGTTTTTGCGCCGCCTGAGCGGGCATCACAAGTGGTAATTGGCAGATGACGAAGATGAATAGATAAAAAACAGGGACGATGCGTATCATTCATTCAGGCTTTTCATTTTTTGCAATCTTGCTGCCTCTTCTTTGGCATTCAGGACATTTGCTTCTTCATCATTATCGCCGATACCCAAAAGACGTTTTGCCACGCTTTGAGTTTGTTCCTTGGAGGCATCATCGGGATTGGCGAGAACGGTGCGAATATTCTGGTTTGCCTGATCGGTGCCGGCTTTATGGAGAAGCAATGCCTCTGTTTGAGAGATTTCAGAGCGGGATGTGCTATCCTCTACGCCCAGAAGGGCTTGTTGCGCTTGTTTTGGTATAGCGGTTTCCTGTGGACGCGGCGCGCCAGGGCGCGGCGGTGGCAAAGATGTTAGGTTGGTTGGGATTTCCAGCGGTGCGTTTTTAACCACTTTAAACTCATCAGGAGCATTTTTTCTAAGCCCCAGCGATGCGCGCGGGTTCGAGCAAGCAGTTACAATTAAGAGGGATAAAAGTAAGACAGAAATAACACGCATGAGATTCACGATTTTTGTTCAGATTTCGGGGTTAAGAATAAACTATCATAGGCGATAATAGCAATACCGATCAAGACGCAAGAATCGGCGACATTGAAGGATGGCCAGTGATATCCGTAAGCATGAAAATCCAGAAAATCATAAACGGCGCCAAATTGAATGCGATCCACGATATTACCAATCGAGCCGCCGATAATTGTGCCGCATCCCATAGCCGTGATCAGACGATCGGCGCGCCATAAAATAACGGCAAATAGCGCGGTAATCGCGGCGGCAATGGCGATCAGCCCCCAGATCTCCCAATGAGTTTGGGATTGCATCATGCCAAAGCTGACGCCTTCATTCCATACGTAGCTTAAGTTGAAAAAGCCGGTGATTTCGACGCTGCCCCCATTATCAAGCACATAGCCGCGTACGAGATATTTTGTAATCTGATCGATAACAAATAAAATAAGGGCAAGGGATAATCCCGCAAAGGCGTATTTACGTTGCGTGTTTGTGTCCGTAGATGTTAGATCCGGTGAGTTCATGTGCTTCTTTCTTAACCTTCCATGAGAGATAGTGCAATACTCTTTTAAAGCGCAAGGGGTGGTATGGGGTTAAATTTCGGCTTTGCGAAACACGCCGCGCATAGTGAAATTCTGTAGGGTTTTTGCGAAATCAAAAGACGGGGCGTATCGCAAGGTGTCTTCGACGGCTTCCATTAAAGGCAAAGAATGGTGCAGGCGGGTTAGAAAGAAAAATTCAATATCTGTAAGCTTTAGATATTCCGCTTTCAGTGCGGGGCGGTAGATCAATAAATGGGCGGGGTTATCGTCTAATTTGGGGGGAGGCAGATCATCGGGGTTGGCCGCAAAGGATTTGATATCAGGAAGAGGATAGGGGGAGGAAAAAAGAAAGCATGATGTTCTTAAGGGTAAATATTCAGGAATGTTGGTTTGGAATGTTGCCATATCCTGCGGGGTGAGGGGGGCATCATCAAGGCTATGTTCACACGCGCTGAGCGCCCAGTCAAATCGGGCAATATCAGATAGATATGGCACAGAAGCCGCAGGATTATATGTGTCAATAAAGTCAGGCAGGCCCCCGCCATATTCATCAAGGCATCCGCTTTGGGGTAAGTTGTGACGGATATAAGCGCGCAACAGGGTATTGGTAAAATCTTTGCCGGTCAGGGCGTTTATTGTGGGGAAAATTTCCATCAATATAGCGGATAATCCGCCGATAATATTATCCCGATAGATGCTAAATCGCTGATCGAGGGTGATATCATCCTGTTTGTAGAGCGCTTTGAAAGCGTCATCCATTTGATGATCATGACGGATGATGTGATCTTGGAAGCAGGTTTGGATATCTTCGAGTTTCATGCGCTTTGTTTTATTATAGATTGTTGCATGATGATGCGGGCCTTATCGGCTTCATCCAAAAGAGTTTGCAGCGGCGGGATGTCGGCGTCCCATTCGATCAAGGTCGGGATATGACCCAAGTGTTCCAAGGCATGACGGTATAAATCCCAAACGTCTTGTTTGACGGGTTTGGAATGGGTGTCGATTAAGATGGTGCGCGCGCCCAGATCACGCTCGCTATGTCCCGCCAAGTGCAATTCGCCCACAGCGGCGGCATTAATGTTTGAAATATAATGAAAAGGATCAAAGCCGTGATTATGCGCCTGGACAAAAATGTTATTACAATCAAGTAGAATGCCGCAGCCGGTTTGTGCCGCAAGGGCGTTCATCAGATCATATTCCTCCATATCATTATCAGCGTAGGCCATATAGGTTGAGGGATTTTCCACGAGAATGCTGCGTTTGAAAAAATCCTGTACACGCGAAATATTATCGCATAACAGGTTTAACGTCTCATGGGTGTATGGCAGTGGCAAAAGATCATTTAAGTGCGCATTCCCGCTGGCGCTCCAAGAGGCATGATCAGAGAGTTGAAAGGGAGAAAATATATCGATCAGCTCTTTTATCTTTTGCAGGTGATTTTGATCAATGCCATGCGCCGAGCCAAGAGAGATGCCAACAGCGTGAAAGCTTATTTCATAATCGGCGCGTAATTTTTCCAAGAAATGTCGGTGGATACCGCCGCCAAAATAGTTCTCCGGGTGAACCTCTAACCAGCCGATAGCGGGTTTCTGATCGTAAATATCGTGATAATGCGGCCCTCTTAGGCCAATACCAACAGGGTCCGGCAATGATGCCGAACCCTGATGATTTGTATTAATGTGACGTGAATGAGTCATGTCAATTTAAGGAAGATCAATGCGCATGGTCATGATCTGCATCATCACCGTGATCTTCGTGATCGGCATCAGTAGCATCATCATCAGCATGATCTGCGGCCGGTTCTAAAGAGCCGCCTGCCAAACGTTCACAGATTCCTTTGGGAAGGTTGATCCATTCGCCTGCTTCGGCATCTGTTGCGGCCATACCTGCGCATGAATGGGAGCCGTTCGCGTTGCCGCAATCATTTTTTCCGGCCTTAACAACGCCGTAACATTTTTCATGCTGTACGGCTGTCTCTTCCGCATTTGCTGCGGATGCGCCAAGGGTCATTGTTGCCGCAAAAGCGCCGGCAATAAGTGTATTTAGGGCTGTTTTTGAATGTGTGGTCATTGATTATTCTCCTGAATAAATTGGTTAAAGTACACCCATATAGGGTACTCGATTTTACAAATAAGCCAAGTCCTTTAGAGGCTGTTCAGTAAGCTTGTAAAAAATGGGCGCGCGGAGGTGTTGATCTGATGGTCTTGCGTGGCGTTTTCGGGATGCGGCATCATGCCAAGAATGGTTTTATCTTTGTTGTAAATGCCCGCAATATTGGCCACAGACCCATTGGGGTTGGCGGCATCATCACAAATTCCATTATCATTACAATATTTAAAAGCGATGGAATCGTTATCTTCGAGCTGTTTTAAGATGGCATCATTTGCAAAATAGTTACCTTCACCATGCGCGATGGGTACGTGGATCATCTCATCCGGTTTCATATAGCCGCCCTGGGCGACATATTTCAAATGCACGTTTTTACAGATAAACTTCAGGGAATTATTATGAAGTAAAGCGCCGGGCAATAATCCCGCTTCGATTAATATTTGAAACCCGTTACAAACACCAAAAACGCGCACGCCTTTTTTTGATTGTGCGATCACATCTTTCATAATCGGTGAGTTTGCCGCCATTGCGCCGCAACGAAGATAATCCCCATGAGAGAACCCGCCGGGCAGGACAATTAGATCAGTTTTGCCAAGATCGGTTTCTTTATGCCACACCATATTGACGTTGGTTGCGCCCGCCTGTTTCAGAGCCATTGCCATGTCATGCTCTCTGTTGGTGCCGGGGAAAGTAATCAGGGATATATTCATCAATTCAGTGTCTTATTATTGGCGTTGTCTTGCTTTGTTAAATAGCTCAATCAGCTCATCAGCATTGGGCATTTGCCCTTCCGGTATATAAAAAGTATTGCCCAAATAAAGGGTTGGCGTGGAATAAACACGTAAATCCATTGCCAGATCTTTATTTTGCTGCACTTTATCTTTTGCCGCCTGGCTATTCATATCAGCCACAAACTGGTCATGATTTAGCCCAAGCTCATCAGTCAGTATTTGGATTTCGGCATCATCATAATTACGCCCGCCGCCCGCAACAAAATAATCATGAAGCGCCAAAAATTTATCCTGTTTCCCCGCAGCAAATGCCATATGCGCCATTTGTTCGGAGCGATCCCCGAAGAAAGGGAGAAACTTAAATAGGAGTTCGATTTTGCCGTCTTTTGCGGCGGCTTCGCGAATGATGGGGTCGATCTGGATACAGAACGGACATTGATAATCATAAAATAGCGTGACGGTGAGGTCAGTCGTCTGTGTCTCATCAATTTTAACAATATGGCCCGGCGCCGCCTTGGTCATTTGTGCCATGGTGCGCCATGTATAAAATTGAATATATGCCATGTAAATCAGCGCAATTATAATCGCCGCCAACACAAGGTTTAACGGCGTTATAATTTTTGATAATTTTAGGCGTTTTAATGTCACGATTAGCCAGCCGGAGTATCAGTAGGTTTTTCAGCTTCTGGCGTCGCCGCATCTTTATTGGACATACGGATTTCGTCAATGACCGCTTTCAGACCATCATAGCCAAGGTAGCCGCGGTAGATTTCACCATTGATAATAAAGCCGGGAGTTCCGCGAATGCCGATATCTCTGGCAACATTTATGTTCTTTTCAATGGTATCAACAACGGCGGGATCTTTTGCATTTTGAGCAAGAAGAGCAACGTCAATACCGGAGCTTTCCGCAAGTGTACGAAGGTTTGCTTCATCCTTTTGACCGGAAAAGCTCATGATAGCGCCGTGATAGTTAAAGAATTTTTCCTGATTCGCAGCGGCCGTTGACCATTTTGCTGCTTCCAGAGAGCTTTCACCCAAAATAGGCATTTCAACCAATGTTACTTCTACGTTGGGGTCAGCTTGAAGCAAGATTTGTAGATCGGTGAAAGCTTTTTTGCAGTAACCGCAGTTATAATCGTAAAATTCCACAATTTTAATGTCGCCGTCCGGATTGCCAACACGGGGAAGGTCACCGGTTTTTAGGTAATCTTCATGAGTGTTCAGTTTTTCTGCCGCTTGTGCTTCTTCTTCTTCTCTTTGAGTGATCTCATGTTGTTGCAAGCTGTCGATAATCACTTGTGGATTTTCTTTGATGTAAGATTCAATCATTTGAGTAACATCGGCTTTAGAGAGAGACTTTTCATCTTGAGCGAAAGAATAGACAGATAAAACGCTGCAAAAAACAATAAGGGAAAGAATGGGTATAATACGGATCACGGATAACTCCTGTTTAAATTGTTGCCGTTAATATATAGGGCGCGATTATTATTCGCAAACATCTTCTTATTAGTTACCTGTCTTTTTCATTTTCTTCAATGAAATTTATGATATCTGCGGCGCGAATGTTCTCGCTGCTGTTTTTTGCACTGTTATCTTGGACGTATCGTGCAAATTTTTTGGCATCGGGAAAGCGTTGTTGCAAAACGGCTTCTTCGGCTAGATTTAGGCGTGCATTTGTTTCATTTCCAAGACGCCCATAAGCGGTTGCAAGAAGTCTGTGGATACGAGTGGATCGTTTCTCATCGCGCTTGGCGATGTTTAGTTCAGATATGGCGTGTTGATATTGCTCTGCGCTTGCTGAGCGGTTAGCGCTTTCGATCAAGGCATGCGCGTAGGCTGTGCGGATTAACGGCGCATTAGGGGCGAGTGACACGGCGCGTTCATAATATGGCAAGGCCTGTTCCACGCGGGAAAAATCAACCAGCATTTGGCCCTTTAATTCCTGAAAGTAAGGGTTATTTTTTTCAGCCGCGATAAGTTGATCGGTCAAACTTAGGGCCTGATCAATATTATTAGTGCGGTAGGCGGCAATGGCGCGGGCATATTTTCCCGACATAGACGTATCGGAAGCATAATTCCATTGCACTTGTTCGGGGGAAATAAAGCCTTTTAGCTTTGCTTTCATACGGTTGAACTCTTCCACCCAGCCGGGTGGGAAATCTTTATCTTTATTAACCGAGTTATTGACGTTGGTCCGTAACGCGCCGATGCGGTTGCTGGTGAGCGGGTGGGTGCGGACATATTCGGATTGTTGGCTGGCGGGAAGTAATTCATTACCTTCCAGTTTTTGTAAGAAGGTCACAAGACCCGATGGATTATAACCCGCCGCGCTCATGAAGCGTAAACCCGCTTGGTCGGCGCTGGATTCATTTAAACGAGAATTGGAAAGAAAGCGGCTACTCGCCATTGTTTGCGAGCCGCCGATGATCGCGCCGGCCGCGCCGCCATCACCCGTTAATACGGCGGCGCCAATGCCCAAAATAGTGCCGATGATGGTTTCATAAGATGCCTGTTCCACGGAAGTTCGCATGCGGATTAAATGACCGCCGCTGATATGTCCGGTTTCATGGGCAATTACGCCGATGATTTCGCCGGGATTTTCCGCGGCTTCCAATAGACCGGTATAAATAAAAATATTTGCCCCGCCCGCCACGAATGCGTTCAAATTGTTGTCTTGAATAAGGATAATATTGACATTATCCGGCACCAGCCCCGCGGCGCGGAAAATCGGCGTGGTCCAGATTTTCAAAGTTTGTTCAATTTCGGTATCACGGATGATGGATTGTGCCTGAACCGGTGATATGAACAGAAAGGAACATGCGCCAAGGCATAAGACGTAATAGGAGAAAAGCCTGAAAAAAAATTTGTGCATTATAAAAATATATATAGAAACAGAAAAAAAGCGATTTATTTCGTATCTTTGGTTTTTAATAAGAAAATCTTTGTTTTAATAAGAATGTACTTGCGTTTTTAGCTTATCTATTATAAATAATATGCATAGATAATCAAAAAAACAAGGATGTATATATGACAGCTCCTCCCTTTGGAGATGGTGCCATTGCTGTAGATGAGCAAATTGGCGGGTATGAAGAAGATGCCGGATTAAGGTTACGTAAAGAATCGCCCGAAGAATTTTTGCATCACAGTGTCAGGCTGAAACGCCATGCGTTTAGTGTCGCAGATGCCGCTTTTGATGTGGAATTTGTGCTGGATACTGCCGCTGTCTTGCAGGGGGGATATAATATTATCAATACCTTTGGCCCGGCGACGGTGGAAACCATTAAATTTATGAGAGGCTTTTCAGGCTCATTTAATAATGATGTTTCCATGAAAGATGCATTAACGCCCGTTCTTGATGTGTTGCCGAGCGTACCGGCAACGGGTCTTGCCGTTTTATCGGGGGCGCTGGTTGTATTGGCGAAAAAGACTTATGATGCGACACAAGTCGAGCGTGATTTTGCCTATGAAGAATATGTCACTGCGCGTGCCATCGAAGAAGTGGCAACCGGAGATAACGGGATTGATGCGGAAGAATTATTATCCAGCTTTATTATGAAGTTTGACGTACGTCCGGATATATCAAAGAAAAACTGGCATCGGAAAATTGATTATTATCGCCCAAGTTTAAGAATTCTTCCCATTAAACCCGAATTTAATCAGAGGGTTGAGGAGAGAAAAGCAGAGATTAGGGCACGAGATATTCAAGAAGGTGTTGTCGTCAGTTTTGCAGGAAAGCCGCTGGAGAAAGTGCAAAAAATTGCAAAAAATTTAAAGGTTGGCGCAAGGCAGGCCGCGAGCAGCATTGATCCGCATCTTTTAACGGCATCATCTCATTTTATCAAGGGTGAGGCGCGCCGCGCTTTATTATCATCCCCGCGCGGCGGCATGGGATCATATATTCGTCAGTTCAAACAAGGTCTGGCGCATGATTTTAAAAGTGCGGTTGATGATATTAAGGAAAGCGGTTTGTTAAATACGGTGATGGTTATGCGAGAAGGGTTTAAAATTAATCGTCGCTTAGGAAAAGACAGTAAAAAATTCGAAGAAGTTGCCAGAGGCGAGAATTGGGAAGATCAAGCAATGAGACGGCGGTCTTTTTATGCGGCGGTTGCGGAGACATCGCATTACGATAAGCCGGATCATGGAAAGGAGCGGGCGCATCAAATTATGTCACCTGCTTTGAGTGAGAGCTATACGCCGTCCTATTTTGATAAACGTCAGGTGGAAAAGCAAAGAATTACGGATATTAGTAGTAATATCAAACAGCAATTCAAAACCGCCAAAGGGTTTGTGTATGCCAATTCCTTTATGGCGATTAACGGTATATTCGGGACATTGGCTTTTTATCATATGAACGCCGAAAATGCGATTAGCATGAGCGCGGCGGCGGCGTGTTTGAACGGTGTGGCATCCTATGCGAATACATTCATGAATATTCCCCCGATGTTAAGTATTGGCAGCGGTTTGGAGCGTCAGCATACGCGTTATATTGTGACAGCGGAACGCGCTTTATCATCGCAATCAAGTGTGCGTGATGAATTACGTAGTACGAGATCAGTGATTACAGCCATAAACGGCAATGGAACGGGGGCGCCGCTTCACGCCGCCCCCTCCAATGATCCTTAAGCCGCCAAACGTCTGAGGACAAAATGCAGGATGCCGCCATTTCGGTAGTAATCCAGTTCGTCCAGAGTATCAATGCGGGTCAGCAGGTCAACGCTTTCGGTTTTGCCATCTTTGCGCGTGATGGTCATTTTTAATGTGCCGCGCGGGGACAGATTGTCCAAACCTTCGATGGTGTACGTCTCACTGCCGTCCAGTTTCAAAATCGTACGGTTTTTGCCGTCTTTGAATTGCAAAGGCAAGACGCCCATCCCGATCAGGTTTGATCTGTGAATCCGCTCAAAGCTCTCTGCGATGACGGCTTCGACGCCAAGAAGGCGCGTGCCTTTTGCCGCCCAGTCGCGGGAGGAGCCAGTGCCGTATTCTTTCCCCGCAATTACAACCAGCTTTGTGCCGTTTTCGATATATTTCATGGCGGCGTCGTAAATGCTCATCTGTTCGCCGGTCGGGATATATTTGGTATAGCCGCCTTCGATATTATCCAGCATTTCGTTTTTAATACGGATATTGGCAAAGGTGCCGCGCATCATGACTTCATGATTGCCGCGGCGTGACCCGTAGGAATTAAAATCACGCGCCGCGATATCATGGCTTTGTAGGTAAGCGCCTGCCGGGCTGTTGGCTTTGATCGCGCCCGCCGGGGAGATGTGGTCGGTGGTGACGGAATCGCCCAAAAGCGCAAGGCAATTTGCGTTTTTAATCGTAGAGGCCTGCGGTAAATCCATGGTCATGCCGTCAAAGAAAGACGGGTATTTGACGTAGGTTGAAGATGGTTTCCAGCTGTAGGTTTTGCTGGAGGCATCACCCGCAATAGCTTGCCATTCTTTTGTACCTTTGAATACATCGCTGTAGCGGTCACGGAACATGGCGGGGGTCAGGCAGGAAGCGACGGTATCGGCGATTTCCTGATTGGAAGGCCAGATATCTTTCATATAAATATCATTGCCGTTTTCATCTTGTCCGAGTGGATCTTTATAAAGGTCCACTTTCAGGGAGCCAGCCAATGCATAAGCCACAACAAGCGGCGGCGAGGCGAGGTAGTTAGCTTTGACGTGCGGGGAAATACGCCCCTCAAAATTTCTGTTGCCGGATAGAACGCCGCAAACGGTTAGATCATCGGCTTCAATCGCTAGTCTGATCGGGTCAGGCAATGGGCCGGAATTACCGATACAGGTGGTACAGCCATAGCCAACCAGATCAAATCCCAGCGCGTCCAAATCATCCTGTAGACCGGCTTTGTTAAGATATTCGGTCACAACCTGTGATCCGGGGGCAAGGGATGTTTTCACCCAAGGTTTTGTTTTTAACCCTTTTTTCAAGGCGTTTCGCGCCAATAGCCCTGCCGCAACCATGACGGATGGATTGGAAGTATTCGTGCAAGACGTAATCGCGGCTATGACGACATCGCCATGACTGAGAGTGTAGTCGGAATCTTTAACAGGGGCTTTCTTGGCATCAGCGACTTGTTTTAATTCCTCAAGTTTTTGCGGCGGCATTTGCCCCGCTTCATCGAGCAATTTACCTTCTTTACCGATAGGATTTAATTCCAGATGCTTACCGATAAAGGCATGGAATTCATCGGCTGCTTTGGAGAGAGCGATTTTATCTTGTGGGCGTTTTGGCCCGGCAAGGCAAGGTTCAACCGTACCCATATCCAATGCCATGGTATCCGTAAAGACCGGATCGGGGGTTTTGGCATCGCGCCACATACCTTGTTTTTTGGCATATTCTTCGACCAGTGCGACGCGCGCATCATCGCGGCCTGTGAATTTTAAATAGCGAATAGTTTCGGCATCAATCGGGAAGAAACCACAAGTTGCGCCATATTCCGGTGCCATGTTTGAAATGGTGGCACGATCCGCCAGAGACATATTATCAAGGCCGGGGCCATAGAATTCAACGAATTTACCAACCACGCCCTTGGCGCGGAGCATTTGGGTCACGGTTAAAACCAGATCGGTTGCGGTCGCGCCTTCTTTTAATTTACCTGTTAGCTTAAAGCCAACCACTTCGGGGATGAGCATGGATACAGGTTGACCGAGCATGGCGGCCTCCGCCTCGATGCCGCCAACGCCCCAACCCAGAACGGCAAGGCCGTTAATCATGGTGGTGTGGGAATCGGTGCCGACCAATGTATCGGGATAGGCAATGTTTTTGCCGTTCTGATCTTCTTCGCTCCAGATGGTTTGACCCAGATATTCCAAATTCACCTGGTGGCATATGCCGGTTCCGGGCGGAACCACGCGGAAATTTTTGAAGGCATCTTGTCCCCAGCGCAGGAATTCATAACGTTCTTTATTGCGCTCAAATTCACGCTCCACGTTATGTTCAAATGATGTCGGTGTGCCGAATTCATCGACCATCACCGAATGGTCAATGACAAGATCAACCGCGGATAACGGGTTAATTTTCTCAGCGTCGCCGCCTAGATTTAAAATTGCCTCACGCATTGCCGCCAAATCCACCACGGCGGGTACGCCTGTAAAATCCTGTAGGAGTACGCGCGCCGGACGATAAGCGATTTCACGATCCGAGCGTTTTTCTTTCTGCCAATCAACCACGGATTGTGCATCTTCAACGGTTACGGAGCGGTCATCTTCAAATCGTAATAAATTCTCAAGAAGAATTTTTAATGTGAAGGGCAGGCGGTCAATATTGCCAAGTTGGGCTGCCGCATCGGGAAGAGAGAAGTAATCGTATGTTTTACCGCCGACTTCGAGTGTTTTCCTAACGTGAAGTTTGTCGTGTCCGGTTTGTGTCATTTGAAAGTGTCCTTTGTATAAAGAGATGGGGCAGAATTTTGAATGATCAATCTATCAAATAAAGTTTAAAGCAAAGTAAAGGTTGTGGGAAGGGGGGAGTTTTTATGTATGTTTTATATTCGGAATTGTAAATTAGGTAAAAAATTACAATTAATTCAATTGGATATAAAATGTCAAAATTCCGCCACAATGTTTTGAGATACTAAATTTAGATTAAAGTTTTGTTCTCCTCTTCATGAACCGCCGCTCTTTTGAGCGGTGGTTTTTTAATGGGAGAAATTAATTTTCACAGGCAAGGCGAATGCGCTCATATTCTTCCAGAGAATCAACTTTTTGTTGGGCGCGGAAGCGTTCTTCTTCCATCAGGCTTTGTTGGGTTTTGACGACGCTGGCGACGTATTCTTGCATATCACGTTGAATCATGTCCAAACGCTCCAGCGGGTAAGGGCCGCGCCCCGGCGCGTTATTGATGGATAGGCGTAAGGCTTCGCCGATTTTGCGTGAATATTTGTTGAGAGTCTCTTTATCCACCTTCACATGTTTTTTTTCATGCTCCAAAACCTCGCGATAATGGCAGCTTCTTTTGGGGTAATCCTTAGCTATATAGATTGTGTGATCAAGCTGTAGCGTAACGTCAATACGATCGTAATACACACAACCAACCCCCAAAGCGGCATAGCTTTGTACCTGAAACTGGATACCGGTTTGCATTTCAATTTGGCTAGCGGTAATGCCGCCGGTTTGCAAAATGGCATGTTTCGGATAGGGCGAGATTGTGCTGGACCCACGCTCACTTAATTGCTTAATCGTTGAGCGATGATTATATTTAGTAGGCAGCGCCTGTGGCTTGACATAGATTTCCGGCGATTGCGGCAAGTTACATTTGACCGGATCGGCAGCTAAAGTTAATAAACCCGCAGTCAGCGGAATGGCAAGCGCTTCTAAAAACATCGTTACTTTCTATTTTCTTTTTATCATTGTATAAAGAAAAAAGAAAAGAAACGTAAATTTCACGAAAGTTTATTAAAAATGCATTTCATCGGTTCCGTGCTGATTATGGCGCTTCAGATATATACATTCATTATTATATTGGAAGTATTGATTAGTTGGCTGATTATTTTTGATGTGATTAACATTCGTAATGACAAGGCGAAAAACCTGATTAATCTTTTAAAGCGTTGTACCAACCCGGTTTATTCACGTATTCGTCAATATGTGCCCCCGATTGGCGGGATTGATATTACCCCCTTGATTGTTTTATTCAGCATTTATTTCTTGCAATGGATGATTGCCCAGCTATTTTACGGTTACGCATATTATTAACCGGTAAATAAAGGGATTAAGCATGTCAGGAGCGCTGATTGATGGTAAAGCCATCGCCGCAGATTTAAGAAAAGAATTAACCGAAACGGTGTCAAAGCTTTCAAAGAAACCCGGCCTTGCCGTGATTTTGGTGGGCAATGATCCGGCGTCCGAAGTATATGTGGGCAGTAAGATCAAGGCCTGTGAGAAGGTCGGGATCCTCAGCTTTGAGCGGCGCTTACCTGCTGATATAAGCGAGGCAGATTTATTAAAAGAGATTGAGTTGTTAAACACTGACGATGCGGTTCATGGAATTTTGCTACAATTACCTTTGCCGGATCATTTAGACGCCAATACCTGCATTCAACATATTAACCCCGATAAAGACGTCGATGGGCTTCATCCGTTAAATACCGGGCGATTGGTGGCCGAGCTGGACGGATTTGTGCCGTGCACGCCGCAAGGGAGCCTAATGTTAATTAAATCGGTTCAGGAAGATTTGACGGGTTTGCATGCCGTGATTATTGGGCGGTCTTTATTGTTCGGTAAGCCGATGGGGCAGTTGCTGTTATCGGAAAATTGTACAGTTACGCAGGCTCATTCAAAAACGCGCGATTTACCCAAACTCTGTGCGCGCGCGGATATTTTGGTGGTTGCCGTGGGACGCAGTGAAATGGTAAAAGCCGATTGGGTTAAGGACGGCGCCATCGTGATTGATGTCGGTATTAACCGGCAAGAGGATGGTAAGTTAAAGGGCGATGTCGCACTTGATGAGGTCAAAGAAAAAGCCCGCGCCATTACCCCCGTCCCCGGAGGCGTTGGCCCGATGACCATTGCTTGTTTGTTAAAAAACACAATTAAGGCGGCGTTATAATAACACGGTTATAAAAGTTATGCGCCGGGTACGCTGGCGGGTAAATTATTCATATCCATCTGTGGGGACGCCATGGTTGGGATCTCCGGCTGTTCATTTGCACTCCCGCCTTCATTTGGTCTGTCAAATATGGCAGAGGCGACAAGACATGCTTTTTTCTCCGGATCGCCTTCGCTATATTCCGTTGCCACGCCGCCGCCGCAAGCCGTGCCGCCGCTACATGAGCCGCCGCCGCCATTTGCTGCGCAGGTGCTGGTATTATCTTTTGCCAATATCAGGGCGGCAAACTCATCGCCCCAGTTATGGTCGGTATCTTCAAAAGCGGTGACAACATCCCTATGTTTTAAAGTGGGGGCGGGATCAAGCAATACGGCAACGCCTTCGGGCGCATTCTTAAGGTAAACCACACCGTTTTCGCGGCGCAAAATATCAATCGGTGATTTGGTTAGAAAAAATTTATTAGGAGTATCCGCGCCAAGTGCGGTTAAAGCAAAGACATGATTATCAGCCGTCAACGCATTTTCCGGTAAAATAACTTCGGGCGCATCGGAGGGGAGCGGAATTAAAATATTTTGCTTTTTATTGCGGGCAATTTCGCCGATACGCGGGGCATTTATGTATAAATTGATATCACCGCCTTTTGGCCCGCCAAAACTGATGAAATCAATATTTCCTAATACCGGATCAGAGGAATTTTCCGTGAAGATGGCGACGACATCTTGCTCTTTTAAGCCTGCGCTGAGATCTTCTTCAAGATAGGCGCTGAGCCACAAATTATCACCATCGCCAATCCAGTAAATTGGCGCGGCGCCCTCAATTGTTTGTCCGGTTTTTAAATCCGACCATAAAACGGTGCCGCGTTCGGGAGCGAGCACCAGGCTTTTTTCAATTTTTTCTTCAACAATGGCAAGTTCAGCGCGGACTTGTGCCAATTTTTGCAGATTATTATCCCATATTTTTGAATCCACTAATTCACGCTCAACCAATTTTTCAATGCGGCGTAAATGTGCGGTATATTCTGTACGTTCGGCATCAAGCTTTCTTTTTTGTTCTTGAAGCGCGCTATCATCAAGGCGAAGCAGGGGGGTGTTCTTCCCAACCGTATCGCCCGGCCAGGCAAAAATTTCTTTAATAACGCCGTCGCGCGGCGATTGTACTTCACTTGCTTGTTTCGGGGATACATCCGCAACCAAAGGAATGGATTTAGTGACCGGCGATGACACCGATCTGGTGTATTTATAAGTATCTTCAGCATGGCCCCGCAAGGGCAAAATCATTAAAGAGGTCATTAAAAGCGGGAGAATATAGATACGCATAAGGATATTTAACGCCCTTTTCAGCAATTTCGCAAGTTTTTCATGGCGTTTTAAAGACTTTAAGTGAGCTGAAAAAGGATAAAAAGAGGGCTTGCATTTTGACCGTAAAATATTTATTGTCACCTTTCTTAAGCGCTCGTAGCTCAATTGGATAGAGCACCTGACTACGGATCAGGAGGTTGAGGGTTCGAATCCTTCCGAGCGCGCCATTTTTTTTTTGGTTTTATCCTTATCTCCATATAATTGTAAGTAATTGATAACTTATAAAAATTCTGTGGAACTTCTTTGAGAGAAGATATATAAGCGTAAACGAACTTTTTTTTAGATTGTTCGTTTAACCTATTCATAACAAGGAGAAAAAATATGAAATTGTTTAAAATGTTAATGTTGGCGACCTTTTTAATTGCCTCCCCTTTCGTGATCACAGCATGCGAACAAAAGAGCGATTTTGAAAAAGGCGCTGAGGATTTAGGCGATAGCATCGAAGAAGGTGCAGAAGAGCTTTCTGATGAAGTTGATGATGCGACAACGCATTAATACTTTTTTTGATTAAGAGTTAAAAAAAAGGGCTGAATTTCAGCCCTTTTTTTATGTATCTTACTAACCGGCGCTGCGGAGTTTATCGAAGAGCTCTTCTTCTTCCTTCATTTTTTTGGAGGGATCATCAACAGTTTCCAGTGCCATCAATTTCTTACGTGTTGCCATTTGATATGCAACCTGAGCATGATCGGCGCAGTAGGGGATGCCCGGCATAGAGCTGCATCCGCAGAAAGAGAAATCATCATCACGCGGATCACCAAGCGGCCAGCGGCATTGACGATCTTTCAAATCGGCCAGTTTGACGCGGCGTACAGGAATATCAGCGGACGGCTCCACCGGCATTCTTTTCGGGCGGCCTCTTTTGGCGGGCTCTGTGTTGGTATTTGATGCTTCCACCTGAATTTTGGCGGCAGTTTTCTTAGTTGTGTTTTGTATCGGAGAGCTACGCCCCGATAGCTTTAAGCGGTGTGCTTTGCCGATGACAGCATTTCTTGTGACATCGCCAATAACTTTCGCAATTTCTGAAGCGGTTTTACCTTCGCCCCATAATTTTTTGAGTAAGGTTACGCGTTCTTCGGTCCAGCTCATAAAATTCCCCATATGTTGAGTTTTCTTAAAAAAGTCGTAAGTGACTGATTCAAAAAGACGTTTTTGCCTGTGTATGTAAAGACTGTATCAGGTTGGCGAATCACTCGTCGAGAGTCTGGACAAAAAAAGATATGTTTATCCACATTTTTCCGCATTTAATCTTTGGGCGATTCGTCCGATTCGTATTTTCTTAAGTTTAAGTTGGGAAATTACGAATCGGCTTCAGATTGTAGTCCCCAAATGGTAAAACGATCGGGGTCGTCCATCCAGTTTTCGCGGACTTTGATAAAAATTTTAAGGTGAACGGGGCGTTCCAGTAGAACCTCTAATTCTTTACGCGCGGCGGTGCTGATACGTTTCATGGTCTCGCCCTGTTTGCCAAGGATAATACCTTTATGGCCGGAGCGGGTAACGTATATAACTTGGGAGAGTTTCACATCGCCGTTTTTAAAATTCTCCCATTCTTCCGTTTCCACAGTTAGCTGATAGGGTAATTCCTGATGCAGGTTATGAAATAAGTGCTCTCGTGTGATTTCGGCGGCAAGCAAGCGGTTTGGAAGGTCGGTGAGTTGGTCTTCGGGATAGAACCAGGGGCCTTCCTTTGCATTATTCGTTAAGGTTTTGATGAGATCATTCACCCCGCTGCCTTTGGTGGCGGAAATCATGAAGGTACCATCAAAAGGATAATCGGCATTTAATTTTTGGCTGATCGCCAGTAAGTCTTTGGTATCGATCTTGTCGATTTTATTCAAGACCAGATAAATTGGGTGTGCCGGTAATTCAGGTAGGAATTTTTTCACATTATCCCAATCGGACAACGTACGATAGGAGCAATCCAGCAAAATACAAAAAGCGTCAGCATCGCTCATGCCGTCAATGGCGGCCTGCACGATGGCTTTTTCCAGTTTTTTCTTTGGTTGAAATAAACCCGGTGTATCGGTAAAAACAAGCTGGGTTTCATCTTCGGTTAAAATGCCGCGTACACGAGTGCGTGTGGTTTGCACTTTATGGGAGACTATGGAGACTTTTTCGCCGAGAATTTTATTTAATAACGTCGATTTTCCCGCATTGGGCGGGCCGATAATGGAGATCAGGGCGGATTTGGTTTCAGTCATATCAGAGGGATTTAACACAAAAATAGAAAAAGGCGAAGTTGTTTAAATCAAGGAACATAGAGCAAGTTGCGCCTTCATCGCTTTTGCGCCTGCTTCTAAGGCATGTTCCCAGTCTTTATGGGCCGTGCCATCGGCGCCATCGGAGATATATTTCAGGCAAAGGAAGGGAATATTTTCTTTGCGGGCAATGAATGCAAGCGCGAATGCCTCCATATCCACCACGTCATAATCGGCGCCATTATGGGCGGTGTCAAAGTGATCCCCCGTGCCGCAGATAGCTTGGGGTAGAGTAAAAGTATAAGAGGTGTTTAAATCTAAGATGGGAGGCTGGTTTGAAAAGGGCGTTTCATATTTTGCAAAGCCGAGGGGGGTAACATCCATGTCACGCTGGATAAATTTTGTACATTGAACAACCGCGCCCGCATTGATTGTGGCGCTGCCCGCTGTCCCAAGATTGATGAGTAGGTCGGGTTTACCGTGATCATGGATATGATTCATTAAACCATAAGCAGCGTTAATTTTACCGACGCCGGTGAAGAGCTTATTATGATCGTTAAATTCGTTATGGGCTTCGGCTTCCAGAGCGAAAATCAGAAGGGAGTTATACGTCATTAATATTGATTAGCACGAAGGTATGCAGGTGCGAAGTAAAAAGCCGATGAATGTTCATTTGGCCGTTCGCTGTATTTGACTTAATAAAGGGGTAGTGGCTCTGAGGTGACGCGTGATACACCGCCAACGGCTTCGCCTTCGGGGGCGGAATTAACCATGGGGTCATCGCTATAAACCGGTGACATGGCAGGCGCGGAATTTCTGGCCGCGGGGGGTGTGGTCGTTGACGACATTGTCGCAGAGGCATCGCCAATATCTTCGCCGGCGATTTTAACATAGGATACCACACGATTAACGCCCTTTGTGGTTCTGGCACGTTCTACTACGCGATTTAATTCGGCTCTGCTTTGGGCAACGCCCATCAGGTAAACAGCGCCATCAACCGTATCAATCGTATAATTTAAGTTCTGTATGTTTTTATCTATGGTTAATCCGGTACGGATTTTTGCCGAAATCCATGCATCACTCATAAAGCCTGTAAAGCCGGTTGAATCGGCGATTTTAATTTCATTAATAACTTGTTTTACGCCGTTAACCTTCCATGCCAGACGCACAGCATCAACACGATGTTCAGGATTTTGAACAATACCGGTGATCAGGACGCGGCCCTGATTAACAGTCATATCCAGCTTTGTGAAAATATCTAAATCTTGTCGCAGCCATAAATCGTTGATTTCCGCCTGTATGCGTAAATCGCTGGCTGATGTGCGTAAACCACCTTCTTTGACGGCGGCAACGCCAACTGCCGCGGCCCCGCCCGCAATCAACCCCGCACAACCGGAGGTCATAAGTAAACAGGAAAACAGAACAGGGAGAATAAAAATACGATTCGACATTCATGAATCATACCATGCATTTTGATGATGTCTAATGCTAAAAATGCCAGATATCGTCACCACATCAAAGCGCACGCTGTGCTCCAGATACCGTGGCTGTCGCGCGCGATAGAATTCAGCCGCCGCGATAATGCGCTTTTGGGAATAGGGGTTAACGGCCTCAATTGCACGATCCTGATCACATCTATATTTGACCTCAACACATATTAATGCCTGCCCCTTTTTTGCGAGAATATCAATCTCTCCGAACGGCGTTTTATAGCGAGTTTCTAAAATTGCATATCCTTTTAAACGCAAAAACCAGCTCGCTATCTGCTCTGCCCTTAATCCTTTTTGATGTGATGTATGGCGTGTCATGTATTTTTAAGTAGTAGCGCTTTATTATAGACATCTTTTTTTGGCCATCCGCTGATTAAGGCCACTTCTTCGGCCAATTGTTTCACAGGCATATTTTTTGTTAATTTGGCGCGGATTAATGCCTCTACGTTGTCATCTGTATTTTTTTCTACCTTATAAGGCGCAATTAGAAGGACAAATTCTCCTTTTAATTCTGTACGGTCCTTGATGGAATCTAAAATATCTTTTGCGCTGCCGCTTATGACTTCCTCAAATTTCTTGGTCAATTCACGGGCGACAACGACCTCCCTTTCCCCGTAAATCTTTTGAATATCCAATAATGCTTTGGTTAGCCTTTGCTTAGCTTCATAAAAAATAAGCGTGGTATCCATCGTGCTCCATTTAATCAACTCACTTTGCCGCGCCGCTTGCTTGGCGGGTAAAAATCCCAAAAACGAGAATACTTCGCTCGGCAATCCGGATAGTTGCAGGCCGGTTAAGACGGCATTTGCGCCGGGCAAACTGGTGACGGTAATTCCCGCGGCACTGACTTCTTTGGTTAATTTATGCCCCGGATCGGAAATTAACGGCATGCCCGCATCACTGACCAAAGCGATTGATTTTCCTTCTTCGCTGATTTGATGAATAATCTTTGCGCGCACACTTTCGGGGCTGTGATCATGATACACTGCGGTGCGGGTTTTGATAGAATAAGCATTTAACAGCTTCATAGTTTGGCGCGTATCTTCGCAATAAATCAGATCCACATTGCTTAAGGCTTCTAACGCCCGCAGAGTGATATCTTTCAGATTTCCAATTGGCGTTGCGACCAGATACAGACCTGCGGGATATGTTATGTCATTGATTTCGATCTTCATACTTTCCCTTCTAGCATATCTATGCTATGCGAAGAACCAAAGAAAGTTTCGGAGCCTGTGCTATGCGAGTATTTATCCCCTTTATTCTATTATGTGTATTATTTTTAACCTCATGCGGCGGCAATTTGCCAAGCGGTACATATAATAAGACAACGGCAAAAAGCGGACCAAAGGGATTGGCAACGCCGAACGATTATGCTCAAAGCACCGGGCAAGGCCCCTATGCGGAAGGTGGGCTTGCCCATCAAGATGAGTCAAAATTAAATGCCCCGCCTGTTAAAGTTGCGATTTTACTGCCCCTTAGCGGTTCAAAGGCCGATATCGGACAATCTTTGCTACAAGCCGCGCAGCTTGCTTTATTTGATTTAGGCGCAGAAACATTCGAGCTTATGCCCGCCGATACACAGGGCAACCCCGCCCTTGCTGCGCAAGCCGCACAGCAAGTGATTAAAGACGGCGCGCAACTTATTCTCGGCCCGCTCTTTTTGGACTCGGTTCGATCAGTAAAGCCAATTGCGGCGCGTGCCAACATCAATGTCATTGCCTTTTCAACCGATTGGTCACAGGCCGGCGGCAATGTTTATCTAACCGGCTTTATGCCTTTTGTTCAAGTTGACCGCATTACCGATTACGCGGCGCGTCAGGGATATATACGCACGGCTTTGATTTCTGAAAATAACACCTATGGCAATGCGGTAGAGCGCACATTCATTAGCGCCGCCGGAAAACGCGGAGTTCAAGTTCCGAAGATTATTCATGTCGGACAGGCGCGAACAATTACCCCCTTTGATTTACAATCTTTAAAATCCGCCAATATTGATTCCGTATTAATCGCCGTCAATGGCCAGGACGCCGCCAATATTTCCAAAGCGATGAGCGATTACGGCATGCCGTCTTCGATGATCAAACGTTTGGGTACGGGCCTTTGGGATGATGAAATGCTGGCGCGTAATCCATATCTGGACGGGGCATGGTTCTCTGCTCCCGCGCCGTCACAACGCCGCCGTTTTGAAGAAAATTATGCGGATTTATATGGAATTGCGCCGCCGCGCCTTGCGACATTATCTTATGATGCCACCGCTTTGGCGGCTGTATTGGCAAAAATGGGAACAACAACAAAAAGCGGCGCTTATCGACCCGCTTATAATGCAACCTCTCTTCATAATCCGAACGGGTTTGCCGGTATTGACGGGGTTTTTCGATTTAATCGAAATGGTTTGATTGAACGCCAACTCTCGGTTATAGAATTCAGAAACAAACAAATGCAGGAAATTGATCAGGCAGAAAAACGTTTTTAATCAAAGACTCACCCTAAAAAATCATTTCTTTTTGGATGATCTTTCACTAGGATTATTTGGTACAAATCAATATATAAGATAAACATGAAAAAATTTGCATCCCTCTTATCGCTTCCCTTCCTTTTGCCTTATATGGCATCTGCCCAAACCGGTGCACCAACCAATTGGGCATTAGGTCTTCAGCAACCGGCATCACCGGTAAAGGAACGCATGGAGCATTTTCATGATCTTCTTTTGATGCCTGTAATTACGGGGATCACTATTTTCGTTCTTATTTTGCTGATCATCGTGGTTGTTCGCTTTAATCGCAAATCCAATCCGGTGCCATCAAAAACCACCCATAATTTGCCGCTGGAAATTGCTTGGACGGCCATTCCTGTGATTATCTTGATCATTATAGCCATTCCATCCTTTAAGCTCCTTTATTATACGGATAAAGTTGCCGAACCTGAGATGACTTTACGTGTCACAGGATTCCAATGGGCATGGGGATTTGAATATCCTGATTATGAGATTGAGCGTTTCGATTCCTTTATGATTCCCGAAGATGAGATTAATTATGAAGCCGGACAAAAACGCCTTCTATCAACCGATAGCGTGGTTGTTTTGCCCGTTGAGACAGATATTCAAATCACCGTCACCGCGGATGATGTGCTCCACAGCTTTGCCGTTCCGGCGTTTGGCTTAAAAACCGATGCGGTTCCCGGACGTTTGAATGAAACATGGGTGCGTATTACAAAACCGGGCACATATTACGGTCAATGTTCTGAAATTTGCGGGAAAGATCATGCTTACATGCCTGTGGAAATCCGCGCTGTTGATAAGGTCACCTTTGAAGAATGGGCTAAGCTTGCCAAAGATGATCTGGAAGCAAGCTATGCTTTTTTAAATAATACTTCTGAGATGGCCGCCTTACCTGCATCCATAGAAGAATCCCCGATACAACCGGAAGAAGACGCGCTTAATACGCCTTCCGAACCACAAAATATACTAGACGTAACCGACACATCAGGAGAGTAATACATGAACGCCGCCCACGCTGCTGCCCATGGTGATGATCACCATCACGACCATAAACCGGGATTTTTTGTCCGCTGGTTTTGTTCCACCAATCATAAGGATATTGGCACGCTATATATTGTGTTCTCTATCATCGCCGGATTAATCGGCGGGACGTTCTCCATGATTATGCGCATGGAGCTGGAACAGCCCGGTGTGCAATTCCTTCTTGATGATGCGGGCAATCCGAATGGCCAGCTATGGAACGTCTTTATTACTGCCCATGGTTTAATTATGGTTTTCTTTGTGGTGATGCCCGGTTTGATCGGCGGGTTTGGTAACTGGTTTGTGCCATTAATGATTGGCGCGCCGGACATGGCGTTTCCACGTTTGAATAACATTTCTTTCTGGCTGATTGTGCCGGCATTCTTCTTATTACTTGCATCTGCATTTGTTGATGTGGGTGCGGGGACTGGTTGGACGATTTACCCGCCCCTTTCCGATATGGGACATCCCGGTATGTCTGTTGATATGGCGATTTTTGCCCTCCACCTTGCGGGCGCAAGCTCTATTCTCGGCGCGGCTAACTTTATTGCCACCATCTTTAATATGCGCGCACCGGGCATGACCTTGCACAAAATGCCGCTTTTCGTTTGGGGCATGTTGGTAACGGCATTCTTGTTGGTTTTGGCCGTTCCCGTTCTTGGCGGCGCGATTACCATGCTTTTGACCGACCGTAACTTTGGTACAGATTTCTTCCGTCCCGAAGGCGGCGGCGATCCAATTTTGTTCCAGCACTTATTCTGGTTCTTTGGTCACCCTGAAGTTTACATTATGATCTTGCCTGCCTTTGGTATTGTCTCTCACATCGTCTCCACTTTCTCTCGCAAGCCGATTTTCGGTTATCTGGGGATGGCATACGCCATGGTTGCTATCGGTTTTGTGGGATTTGTTGTATGGGCGCACCATATGTATTCCACCGGTATTGATGTGAATGTCCGCGCCTATTTCACGGCGGCGACTTTGATTATTGCGGTGCCGACCGGTATTAAAATCTTTTCATGGATTGCAACGATGTGGGGCGGATCTATTCGTTTCACAACGCCGATGCTATGGTCTATTGGATTTATCTTCCTATTCACCGTTGGCGGCGTAACAGGTGTTGTTTTGGCCAATGGCGGCATGGATTTGGCGTTGCATGATACTTATTATGTTGTGGCGCACTTTCACTATGTTCTCTCCCTTGGCGCTGTCTTTGCTCTATTTGCAGGCTTTTATTACTGGATTGGTAAAATGTCCGGTCGTCAATATCCGGAATGGATGGGACAGGTGCATTTCTGGCTGACTTTTGTAGGCGTGAATATTATCTTCTTCCCACAACACTTCCTTGGTCTACAGGGAATGCCACGTCGTTATATCGATTATCCCGATGATTATGCGGGATGGAATATGGTCTCCTCTTATGGTGCTTACATGACTGGTATCGCAACGTTATTCTTCGTCATTGTTGTGTTCTATACCCTGTTCTTCGGACGCAAAGTTGACGGGAACTACTGGAACGTCGAGCCACAGGTCATGACTTTGGAATGGACATTGCCGTCCCCGCCGCCATTCCACCAGTTTGATATTCAACCTGTTGTAAAGTGACTGTTTACTTTACGGCTTGCGAATTGACTTATCGTTAAATGGGATCTTAAGACCGGCCTCTGCCGGTTTTAATTTATCATTTTGAAAAATCCCGTCTTTCCTCTATGATGTCATAATATAAAAAATGGAGGAAAAAATGGCGAAACACGACCCAAAAACACACCAGCAAGCCGCAATGTATGCAGGAGCCGAGCCAGAAATAAGAAATGCCGTAGGCAGGACAACATGTTCTTTTGCGTTTGCAACCGCAGATGAACTTCAAGCACGCCTAATTAGAGAAGAAATGACCCTGGTCAATCCGGAAGCAAAAATTGAAGAAGAACGTGGTCTCGCCGTTCACATTCTTGATAATGACGTCAATCCTGAAACTCTAAAGAATGCTCCAGAGAAAATGTATGGCTATCCTGTTGTTTATTTAAAATCTAATAATGAACCTGAAATTGGGTAGTTTTAGTACAAAATTAGTCATTGGAAAAATTATAATAACCAATTACTAATAAGTAATGACCTATCACCCCTTAAAAGACTTCATTGATAACGTCCCCGACTTTCCAAAGCCGGGGGTCTTGTTTCGTGATATCTCCCCCCTGCTTTCCACCAAATTTCCTGAAACGGTACAGGCGCTGTCACATCTTTTTACTGAAGAGGAGCTAAAAGATGTGGACGGATTTGCCGGTGTGGATAGCCGCGGTTTTATTTTTGCCTCCGCACTCGCCACGCGCTTGAATAAGCAATTCATCATGCCGCGTAAGGGCGGAAAATTGCCCCCGCCTTATAAGGAAGCCTCCTATTCTCTGGAATATGGCGAGGCCAAATTACAAATGAAACCAGGCAATGGTAATGTCATTATTATTGATGACGTTCTTGCCACCGGCGGCACTCTAAAAGCCGCTGCCACATTATGTAGCGATGCAGGCTATACGATCAAAGGGTTTGCCGTGCTGATCAATTTGAAATTTTTAAATAATTTCGAATGGAACGGCCTTCACCCCCGCGCGGTGATTTCTTATGAAGAATAAAAACAATATATTTTCAGTATGTAAAATAACCTTAGTTTTTAATATGTAAGTTCGCGAGTTCCTTGGCGATTTTGTCATAGACTTCAGCCAGATCAGCGGCTTCATCGACATCATAATAATTGCCGGCGGATGAGGCACAATCTTCAAATAATTGCTCGGTATAGGCATCGACCCCGTTTGAGAAGGTGATAGTATAGACATTCACACCAAGATCATTTTTTGCGTGCTCACATGTTTCGGAGAATTTATCATCCAGATCGCTTTTGCGTACACTGTGTTCGCTGGTTGTGCCATAGGCGGAATAACCGCTACTGCCGCCTGGCATGGTGTTTTCGCCATCGGTCATCATGACAATGACGCGTTTGGTGAGTGTATCCTCCCATGGTGCGCCTTCCTCAAAAGGGAAGTCTGGCAGGAGAACGCGTAATCCCCATACCATGCCGACATTACCAAGCGTATTACCCGAAGCATAGAAATCAACTTTATCTAATAAGCGTGTTTTATCACTTGTTAGCGGGGTAATATAGGTTTTGTTGCAGTTACTATTGTGATTGAAATAGTAATATTTTCTGTTGCCATAGTTATAATGGCTGTAGGATTCATAATTATAGTAATAGCTGGATGTGCCATAGACCTGCTTATTACGATACATGTCCCAATTCCCCCCGAACAGACCGTTGGTATCTTCGTCAAAATCGGCAAGAACGCAACCATGCCATTGATCGTAATGACTTTGGTTAAAGTCGCGTCCTGTTGGATTATTAACAAACGCATCGCCGTAATAATTACCTTCGTCATCTTCCCCAAGGCCATAGGGGCCAACATTCACAGAGGTACTGAAGGGGACATAGCCGATTTTCACGTTATCAGGGCATGACGTGCCGCATAAACGATTGACGAACATGGTGACGGAATCCTCTAATTCGCCAATCTCTTGTGACATGGAGCCGGTAACATCAAGCACGAGGACAACTTCAATGCCCTGTACTTCACGTTCAACAGTGGTATCCACATAAACATCAAACTCATCAATGCCAATCAAATGGATAAAATAGGTTTGAAAATCCACTTTTGCATTGGCGTAAACTTCATCACCAACGACATAAGCGTCAATATCATAAACACGACCGATTTTTTCGATCGGATAATTTAATTTCAGGAATTGTTCAACTTTGGCCTTTACATCCCCGTCCTTAGCAGATGCCGCAGCGGCAAGTGTGGCCGCATCAAGTGCATGCGTTAATCTTTGTTTGATCAGATAGCCATGCGAAACATCAATCGCCCCGCCCACGGCTGCGAATAATAAAGGCGCCATAAGGCCGAACATCGGTGCAATGGCACCGCTATGGTTTCTTATATATTTCAACATTTTATTAAATTGCTGTTTCATAATAACACCCATTTATTTTAATTTTTTTGTACGGTTGCTGACCGTCTGCCGCGTGCAAAGGCTATTTCCTGCATGGTGACATCCCCGATGATGGCTTCGCCAAATGTCGGATTATATGTATAGGCAACGGTGACAATCACTACGCCTTCTCCTTCGGGGAACATTCCGGTTGTGCTGGTGACCGAGGCTATATTTGGAGACATATTGCGCGTTTCCCTCCATAGCTCGATTGGTTTTTGATCTTCATCAAATTCCAGGCTAACGATATCAATGCCGTAGCTGCTGGTATCATAAGGTTGCAGGCTGAGGCGGGCGGCTTCAACTGTTTCATTCAGGATTTGATCGTCCACGCTCATATTACGTGCAATTAAATCCGCTCCGATCTGAGAGGAACTGATAACTTTCTGGTTCATCAAAATGGCACGACCGACATCAAAGGCACCGACCATCATCACGATCATGATAGGCAAAATAAATGCAGCCTCGGTTGCGGCAATGCCATCGGTATTTTTTACCCATGATCCGGCCTTGCGCTGTAAAAAATTTAATATTTGTTTCATCTTACCCCCCCGTAAATTCATAAGGTTCGGTTTGGAATATGATTGTTGACATCATGCGCATTGTACCCTCGCCGCCGGTCATCATGTAACCGATCATAGGCGTAATGATTTCGTAATCGTAAACGGCGCGGATTAACATGACATCATTTACACCGCCTGCATCAAAACCGCGCCCTTGAAAGGCGCCATCTTCGTCGAATTGCGCTGATACTCCGCCCACATCGAAAAAGCTGCCACTGCCAACAGGAACGACTTCAAATTCCACATCATTGCAGTTAATGATCACCGGTGCGCTTTCGCATAGTGCGGCGCGGAATGTGCTCTCATCGCCGCCTGATTGTTGAATTTGTCCGGTTTTTACAAGACGCGCCGCATCGGCAACCGCGCCTTCCAATAAATTGCCACCGGCAAACATCAGGGATATTTCCAAAATTCCCAATGCCATAATGATAAATGGCACAGCAATAAAGCCAAATTCGATGGCGGTAGAGCCATCGTCTTTTTTGTGCCAAATCTTTAGCCGGTGTGTGATGTATCTATTAATCTTCATTTTCCCTAACATATCAATATGCCGCAGCATATAATTTCCCATTCACCAAGATACGTGAAATGGGTGAAGATCGTTTTAATATTGGCTAAGATTAAGACAGAATTTATCTTGTATTTTATGGATTTGGCTCGGCCGGAGCGGGTTTTTTTAACTCCTCCTCGGAAAGGGGAAAGCCGGATTCATCAAGCGGAATATCGCCGGAGACTTCTGCGCCCCAACGCTCAATTAAATCCTCTTGTTTTTTATTAATGGATTTTATTCTTAAGTTGGCGCGCTCAACCATAAATACGGATACGCTACCGACCAGTGCCCATTCAATGCAATAACCAATACCCGCCCCCGCATACATGATCACCCATGTCATCGGATCGCTTAAAATATTAAGGGAATTATCCAAAGTATGTTCGGTGGTCCATAGTTTCATGATGAACGGGGTACAGCCGGCGATATTCATGGCGCCAATTGTAATCCCGCGCATACGTTCTTTTGTTCTATCGGTATAGGCCGCGACAAAAGTTGGCAGCATCCCTGCCAATAAGATGACGGTGGTCGGGATAAACAATACCGCGCATATTACAAAGCAAGTTAAAAGAAGATGCGCTTTCCAGCCTGGGCTCTTTTTTTTCTTTGAGGCGGGCTTTTTAACATCCTCTTTATTCTTATCTACGCTTTTGTCTTTTTCTTTTGCTTTTTCTTTATCCGACATTAGTTCAATACTCCTGTGCCTGATAATTCCATAATTATAAATACAAATATACCAATTCCGGCGATGGCAAGTGAGGCAATAGCGGCAACGGTTCGTCCCATATTCCGCCCAATGCTGTCTTTACTATCCAACTTTTTAATTAAAGTCTTTTTCTCTTTCTCTAAAGATCTGAAGCGCGCCATATTTTTATAAAAGTTTTTGGAATCAGTCTCGATAATTTCAGGATTTTCAAGGATGGCGGTTACGCGTGATAGCTCGCCTGATTTTTTGATTTTATCAAACTCACTTTGCATGCGCTTTCGCAAATTGCGATCATGAAAGCGCTCTAATACCGGCCCCATCATATTTACGATATGTGTAGCAATATGGGGGAATGGGGGTAATTCATAACGTTTTTGAATATTGGTAATCGCCCAAATATTACCGAGAATATTTTTGTAAGATTCCGGTGAATTTAACTCGATTAGAAAATTATCCAATATGCGGGAATCTTTAGCAGAGAGAAATGCAATGCTGTGGCGATCAAGCATCAAATCCTTGATTTGCTTGTCTTTGCAGAGTTTTTCCAAGGCAATCACAAGCTCCTCTGGACTTTTGACGTAGTATTTATCAAGCTTGCTACTAAGGCAGGCGGCTTCACTGTTTAGAACATATAAACACCGCTCAAGTCCAAAGCCGAGTAGTTTGTTCTTTAAAAAACCGCGGCATGATTCAAAGCGCGTGGCAACTGAGCCGTAATCAATCGTTTTATCGCTTTGGGCATTTAACCAGAACATAATCAGACCTTGCTCCAAAACTTCTGCGAATTGGTTTAGATCCGTGCCATCTGTAAAGGCCTTAGATAAAGCGGTGCCAAATCCATCTGGGAAAAAGGATAGTTCTTTATAACGGATGGGAGCAGGCGGGTCAAAGGCGATGGAAAGCCGGCTGACCAAACGATAAGGATAAGCATCATTGATGCCGGCATCACTGGCACTGATCAAAGCTTGCTCAAAGCGTTCAACGACTTCTTTGTCTTCCAGTGAACGTTTAATCCAGAGTTCAAGCTTTTCATCTTCGATGTTATGTACGATTGCACTGGGATGGTGAACCAATTCGCGCGCCAGAATTTCGGGTCTTGTATGGCGGATGCCTTCCAAATGGAAAACGCGGCTTGATTTTTTGCGCTTTAGAGGCTGGCGCGGATTAATACGTTGCCCATCAAGCCAATTGGCGACTTCTTCGATTGTCCAGCGCTGGGATTTTTCGTCATGTAACATGCCGCGCAAGAGCTCAAGGATAGCCCCCGTAAAGCGGTCTTTTCCGGTTAGGGCAGCATAGCTGCCTTTTTCAATTTTTTCTTCTAAAATCTGATCCGGGCTTAAACCCTGTAGGGGGTCATTGTGACGAATCATAATGGTGATCAAAACACCGAGCGAATAGACATCATCCACAAAATGCCCCATACCACGGGCAATCGGATCAGCCATCCCGCGTTCAATGGGCTCATAAAGAGAGGGCTGTAGATAAGAGGGCGGCGCTGTTAAGCTGTCACCTAAGATAAAGTTTTTAAGATTTTTTGTATTGCCTGAATACAGGTTTTCTATACGTAGGCCGCCATGAATAAACCCTTTATCACTAAAATCTTTTAGTAATGAGACAATGGCGGGTAAAAAGTAATCTGTAATTTGATCCTGTTTAATGCCATAGGATAATTTAGAGGAGTGCGGGAGCAGACGCGCCCCCCAGTTATTTTCATAGATAACAAAGAATTTCTCTTTTTTCGCCGAGGGAACGTAGGATGCGCCTGTTGCTACTAACTTGGCGGCATTGGGGTTAATGATTCCTGCATAGATGGATGCCGAATGCCAGCGGGGAATCAAGCCAGGCTCGCATGCCAGCGCAATCAAGTTTTCCGGAATTTTTCGGGAGCCGACCGCTTGAAATGCTTTTATTTCTCCACAATCGTAATCTGGAAGCGTTTTATCTAAGTGAATGGTAATATTATCATTAAATTTTATCGTGCTTCCTGCCCCTTTTTCATTGGGGGCAGTGCCTTTATTGTCATCGGAATCTTCTGATTTTTTATCCGCCATATATAAAGAATATCAGAGAAGAATGATATTGACTATCTATGCTGCAATTGATTCATCTGTAATTGGTCCCTCGGCGCTTCCATTAATGAATTGGCGGATATAGGGATTATCAGTTTTATCCATTTCTGCCACGCTGCCTTGCCAGATAATTTTTCCTTTATAGATCATGGCTATCTTATCGGCGATCTTGCGCGCAGAGGCCATGTCATGCGTAATGGATAATGTGGTGGCGCCAAGCCCTTTCACACTTTCCACAATCAAATCATTGATAACATCGGCCATAATCGGATCAAGACCGGTGGTCGGCTCATCAAAGAAAATAATTTCCGGGTTGCCGGCTACGGCGCGCGCAAGCCCAACACGTTTTTGCATCCCGCCCGATAGTTCGGCGGGAAATAAGTCGGCAACGGATTCCTTTAAGCCGACAGATTTTAGTTTTTCAATCGCAATAGTACGGGCTTCATCGCGGCTTTTTCCTTTGCCGTGGATTAATCCAAATCCGACATTTTCCCAAACGGGCAGAGAATCAAACAAGGCCGCGCCTTGAAATAACATGCCGAATTTACTCATAATCTCATTGCGGGTTGTTGCATCCGCGCCGATGGTTTCGCGCCCGTCAATCATGATGGAGCCTTCATCGGGGCGAATAAGGCCGAGGATGGATTTCAGCATGACCGATTTTCCCGTCCCCGATCCGCCAATAATCACCAGCGATTTGCCGCTATCAACTTTCAGGTCAATGCCATCCAAAACATGATTTTTGCCAAATGATTTTTTGACATTGATGAGTTCAATCTTTGTTTTATTCTCTTGGGCAGCAGACATATTTCACGTTACAAGTTGCGGGTTATAGGATAAAAGAAACTATCATAAAAACAATATCTTGCAACTTGTAACTATAATCTAGTAACTACTCCCTATGAAACCTTCCGCCCGTATCCAAGCCGTCATCGAATTAATGTCCCGTATTTATCAGGCGCGCATGCCGATGGATAATGTCTGCGGCGATTATTTCCGCCAGCGCCGCTATATCGGATCAAAAGATCGCGCCGCCATTGTAGAGCAGGTCTATGATATGATGCGTATGCATGCCCGCCTTGGATATATCCTGAAACAACATACGGTTCCGGATACAGCGCGCGGACGGGTGATTGCCCATTTATTATTGGAAGGCAACCCGCAGCGCATTAAAGATTCTTTTGACGGCGCAAAATATGCGCCTGAGCCATTAGATACTTTGGAACAAAAATTCGTGCAGGAGTTTAGCGAGCCGGAATATCCCGAAGCCGTTGCGGTGGAATGCCCGCCGGATTATGAAGAGCGCCTACGCGCGATTTTCGGCAATGATTTCAAAGAAGAAATGCAGGCCATGTTATCACCGGCTACATTGGATTTACGTGTTAATTTGATTAAGTCAACACGTGAGAAGGCTCAAAGTTATTTGGTAGAAGATGGGGTTAAAACGGAATTTACGCCACATTCTCCATGGGGATTACGCTGTGAGACGAAATCTTACCTGTCCAAAACACGCGGTTTTGTAAAGGGCTGGGTTGAGATTCAGGACGAGGGATCGCAGTTGATTGCCTATCTTTGCGGCGCAGAGCCAGGGATACAGGTTTTGGATTATTGCGCGGGCGGCGGCGGAAAAACCCTTGCGATTGCGGGTGCGATGCAAAATAAAGGGCGCATCGTTGCTATGGATTTGCATGCCAAACGCCTGATGAAATCACGGGAACGCCTGAAAAAAGCGGCAGTTACAGACATTATTGAATTACGCCCCTTGGAAGATGAAAAAAACAAGAAATGGCTGAAGCGGCAAAAGGGAACGTTCGATGTTGTTTTAACCGATGTGCCCTGTAGCGGCACCGGAACATGGCGACGTAATCCGGATATGCGCTGGCATCAATATGGTCCCTCGATAGAAGAATTAATCCAAGTTCAGGCAGAGATTTTGGAAAAAGTGGCCAATGTTGTAAAGCCGGGCGGTAAGTTGGTTTACGCAACATGTTCATTATTGCCAGAAGAAAATGAAGATCAAGTTGCACGCTTTTTGGCGGCACATGAGGAGTTTGAATTACTGCCGATCAATACGGAATTTGCCGGAGATATGATGCGCCTGTCCCCGCATCAGCATCAAACGGACGGATTTTTCACGGCGGTGATGGTAAGAAAATAATAGAGATAACTTTATTTAACACTTACGTTTTTATATTATAACAGCAATCTTAGTGTTAATTGAATTAACACGCTGGAATTAAAGAAATTAGTTGTAAATAATTTTAAATTGCATATGGTTTTTTGTATGGAAAATGACGCATCTTCTTATTTTAGCGAAAGTTATAGCTCTGCTCGCCAATGTTTCTTAGAAGCCGCCGCTGATTTAAGGGGATTACACAGATCATACTCATTACCTCAAGATAACAGTTTAACATTCGACGAAATTACGATTGGAGCCAACAAGCCAACGTCAGTGCTGTTTGTTAATTCTGGCCTGCACGGCGCAGAGTTGTTGGCGGGATCGGCCATTCAAAATAAAATGCTGAAACATCCAATTATGCACGCATTACCAGAAGGTTTGGCAGTAGTATTTGGCCATGCGCTCAATCCCTACGGGTGTTATTATGGCCGCCGCGTGAATGAAAATAATGTGGATTTAAACCGGAATTTCTTGGATTGGGAGCAAATTATTCCCTCTCCTCATGCTTTAAATGCAAGATTACATTCTATTATTAATCCTGATGTTTGGAACTGGAAAGAGTCACTAAAGGGTGTTGATGAAATTGTGCAAGAGCACGGCGTAGGTCAATTACAAGCAGCTTTACAAAGAGGTCAGTATATTGATCCAAATGGAATTTTTTATGGAGGAGCGCAATCTGAGTGGTCTAATGACATATTTATCGAGATGGTAGATCGTCACAAATCTGTTACTGGGCATATTGTTTTGATAGACATCCATACTGGACTTGGAGGGAGAGGACAGGGGACAATTTTATCTGGTCATAAAACCGCTCTTGGAAGAGAATGGTGGGGACTTGATGTGCCCTCAGAAGATAAAAAGCCCATCACAGCCGAGGGTATAACGGGCACTATAGGGTGTGGATTTCGTCAAAGTGTTAATCCTAAAGCTACTACAATGTCGGTTTGCTTAGAATTTGGAACAGTAAAACTTTTTGAAGCTTTTGAAGCTTTGGCTTATGATAATTGGGTTCATGCACATAATCGCCCTGAAAACGAAGTTTTAAAAGCTAATAACATGATGTGTGAATCATTTTCACCACGTGATAAAGTATGGAAACGCGATGTTGTGAATCGAGGTGAAGAGGTTATTGTCCAAACGATAGAGGGCTTAAGCAGTGTTATGTAATTTTCTTATGATTAGCCTCTCTCAGTTTAAATCTACTTAAATTGATCTTGTTTCAAGTTTTTATCCAAATTTTATTATTTTAAGTTGTATGACATTCGGGTAGCAGGGTTAAGGAGAAAAATCTCAAGCTTTTTGTTCCCAGCCGCCTTTTGCGGTTTGTTGCCAATAGGTTAATTCAAATCCGGCAGCTTTATATTCTTTCCAACGCGCCCGCGAAGCGCTGACTTCTTCGGTATCAAAGCCGTTAAATATGTGACAGCAGAGATCGAAATTATTTAAATACTCCTGTCCGCAATCCCCCATCCAGATTAAGGTTTTTGCTGAGTTAGGATTTTCTTCCTTTTCTGTGAGCCAGATAGGTTGGTTTTCTGCAAAACCATCTTTAGCAGATCCATGGGGAAGGAAGCTATGCGGATCGAATGTCCATAGATGTTGATTCATTGGCTCAATTTGTATCTTTTTCGGCAGTTTTAGGATTAAATTCCCGTTCTTGCTATATGCTTTCGTTAGCAGCTGGGGCAAGGCTTGCTCCATAGTTTGGCTCTGCAGGTGGTAAAAGCGGATTTCAGTCATAATATCTGTGCGTTTTCCCGTGAATATCCGTGACAGTATAGCCGCCATCACCATGCGGCGCAATCCAATCACCATTCAGCGGAACTTTGCCATAGCCGTCCGGAATATCCAGGACGTAATGCGGCAGGGCATAACCGGAGAGTTGCCCGCGAAGAGCTTTATATAAAGCGCGTCCCTCTTGAATGGTCAGGCGAAAATGGGCGGTGCCTTGGGCTTTGTCGGGATGGTGCAGATAATATGGTTGCACCCCAATATCGGTCAGAGCGATGAACAGGGATTTTAACGCCTCTATGTTATCATTAACCCCTTTTAATAACACGCTCTGTGATAAAACTGTGCCATGCTTGCGTAACGATTTGAGCGCAGTAATTGTTGCATGATTTAATTCCTGTGCATGGTTGATGTGTAGGACAAAAATCATTTGTTTTGAGGTGGTTAGCGCATGAAGTAGATCTTGGGAGATAAGGTCAGGTTTGGCGACGGGCACGCGCGTATGAAAGCGAATAAGGCTAATATGAGGAATATTTTCCAACCTGCTTATGACTTCGTTTAGACGGCGTGGGGATAAAATGAGGGGGTCGCCGCCGCTCAAGATAACTTCGCGAATTTGGGGTGTGTCAGCGATATAATCTAACGCCGCCTCAATATCGGCGGCGGTTAAAGCGTCTTTGCCGCGCCCGACCATCTCTCGGCGAAAACAAAAGCGGCAGTAAACCGCACAGGTCGGTGTGATTTTAAATAATACGCGATCGGGATAGCGATGGATTAGGCCCTTCGTGACTTCATGGGCATGATCGCCAATCGGGTCGGGTGTTTCGTTATCCGTGGAATCTAATTCCCGCACATCAGGAATGTATTGTTTATAGATAGCATCATCAAAAGAAGAATTTTTAATGGTATCAATAACTTGTGATGTTACGCCGATAGAATAGGTTTGTGAGATAGAGGTTGTTTTAGGAATATCTTCCCTATCTATCAAACCGGCCCGCACCAGGTCATCGGCATCTTTCAATGTTTTCATGGAGGCGTTGTAGCATAAGTTCGGGGATTATTTATTTTTTTTAATTTTACGCCGCTGGACCGAGGAGGGGATATGGAGCGCCTCGCGGTATTTTGCGACGGTGCGGCGGGCCACTTCTATCCCTTCTTCGCCGAGCAGAACCACAAGTTTATCATCGGATAGGATTTTTTTCGGATCTTCTTTATCAGTTAAATCCTTGATACGAGCTTTAATGCTCTCGGCGCTGTGGTTTAAACCATCCGAGCCGACAAGCCCCGTTGTAAAGAAATATTTCAGTTCAAATAGGCCGCGCGGCGTGCCGATATATTTGTTGGTTGTTACGCGGGAGACGGTGCTTTCATGCATTTCGATTTTTTCGGCGATGTCTTTCAATGTCATAGGCTTTAGGAATTCAACCCCAAAGAGGAAGAAAGCATCTTGTTCTTCAATCATTTGACTAGCGGTTTTTAGAATGGTCTGAGCGCGTTGATCCAGCGCGCGAATGAGCCAGTTTGCCGCCGTGAGCTGATTATTGACATAGGTTTTATCTTCTTTACGCACCGCGCTGTTTGAGACAATAGACACATATTCCTGATTAACCAAAACGCGGGGCAGGGTTTCACTGTTTAATTCCACGCGCCAGCCGCCGCCTTCATGTTTGGGAATTTTTTTCATCAAGACATCGGGAATTGCGGTTTGCGAAATGAAGTGGTCGAATAATCCGGCGGGGCGGGGATTAAGGGTTTTAATCTCCGCAATCATATCCTGTAGATAGGCATTATTTACGCCGCATATTTCCGCCAATTTTTCATGATCATAATCGCCAAGGAGATGAAGATTTTCGATAAAGGAAGCCATCGGCGCATCCAATTTGCCTTGTTCCTCCAGTTGCAACGCGAAACATTCATTTAAATCATGGGCAAAGATACCGGTGGGATCAAACGTCTTTAGAAGTGGCAGAAGGCGGGATATGCGTTCGGGCGCGCAGCCAAGAGTTTCATGAAGATGCTCGGGGTCATCACGCAGAAAACCGCTTTCATCAAGGCGGTCAATCAAGAGGGCGCCGATCATGCGATCCTTTGGATCATCAAATTCAATATGGAGTTGATCGGTGAGGTGATCACGCAGGGATTTTTCATCGCTCATCCGGTTTTCAAAACCGTCCTCGCCGCTATCAAATTGGAGATTTCCGCCGCTCCCCATTGCCGAAGTGCCGCCGTCAAAGTCGGTTTCGGTGCGAAAATCCTGTTCCATATTATCTTGCGGTTCAGGCGGTTGTTCGGGCGTAGGTGTGTCGGAGGAGGTTTCTTCTTTTTCTAAAAAAGGGTTTTGCTCCATCTCCTTTTCAATCAATTCGGCGAGTTCGATATTATTCATCTGAAGCATCTCGATGGCCTGCCGTAATTGCGGCGTCATAATCAGGCTTTGCGTCTGGCGTAAATCGAGCGATTGATTGATAGTATTCATGCAATAAGTATAGCACTAAAAATAAAATTTGCATTCCTATCATCGTAAAAGGTATTTTGACATATTATAAAAAAATATAAGAATAAATATGAATAAATTAGGGTTAATTTTTGCTGGTGTCATAGGTATACCGGCTGCGGCTGGGTTGATTGTTAATAATATTAAAGAAGATAAAAAAGTTGAGGTTAGCTACAAAGATATCCCAGCTTATGAAGCAGGAACCAAGTTGAGGCGGGTTGAGAAAGAGGGGCAATCACTGTCGGTTCATGCCGATGAATGCGGTCCCTTGCAGGTGGCCGGCGACTATCTGAATTCCTTTTCAAATTTATATTTGATGGTTCGTTACTCTATTAAATCCAAAAATGACAAGCAATTGTTGTCTGATCAATTATATTATCTAATGAAATCTGAGGCACATGGCTTGCAAAAAGATTTCTACAGCGCGCATGCTAATTTGTGCTCAGAGGCTAAAGCTTTCGCTGAGATAGGCCCGGTGGACGTCCCCGCCACTAATTTGGCTGCGGGCGACCAGATTATTCCAAACATTATAATCAGTAATTAGCATTGTGAATGCCGCGCTGTCCGTGGTGTTTTATAAATGGTTAAAATAGAAAATTTCTAAATTTGAATTAAGAAATTGAAATCTATAATATTTACTCATGACTTAATTTTTTTTCTTTTGCATCAAGAACACCAATGAAAATAACTTCATTGGTAGACGTCTTGTGCAAGGAAAATAAAAATGAAATCATTTAAACCTTATCGCACAATTTCCCAAAAAATAGTGGCCAGAAAAATGGCGCGAAAAGATGAAGACGGCGCATTTCGATCTAGCGCCCCTTTTTCATTTCACGATGTAAGAGGGGAGTTTATATGGGATGAAAAGGGATATCCGATCTATGCGGATTCTAAAAAACCGTTGATTGATCGGAATAGATAGTATTTCCCTCATTAACTTCGGTTAAGCACATAACATGCTTAGCCTGTTTATCCTCTCCCTTTATAGGGGGATGATAAGTATTGCTATAGGCTAAAGCCTTCGCCTAAATAAACGCGGCGGACGTCTTTATTGCCGACAATCTCGCTGGGGGCACCTTCCATGAGGACTTTGCCGTCATGGAGGATATAAGCACGGTCGACGATGCCGAGGGTGTCCCTGACGTTATGGTCGGTGATGAGAACGCCAATTCCGCGCGTCTTTAAATGGGCGATTAAATCACGAATTTCGCCGACCGCAATCGGATCAATACCGGCGAGCGGCTCATCCAATAGAATAAAATCAGGACGGCTGGCGAGGGCGCGGGCAATCTCAACGCGGCGGCGTTCCCCGCCGGAAAGGGCAGGGGACGGGGTATTGCGCAAGTGCGTGAGAGAAAATTCGGCAAGCAGATCTTCTAATAATTGATTTTGTTCTTTGGTCTTTAAGGGCTGGGCTTCCAAAACCGCTTTGATGTTATCTTCCACATTTAAACCGCGGAAAATAGAACTTTCTTGGGGCAGGTAGCCAATACCCAGGCGCGCGCGGCGATACATTGGCAGTTTGGTGATGTCCTGACCATCGATCATTATTACGCCGTCATCGGCGCCGATCATCCCGGTTACCATATAAAAACAGGTGGTCTTGCCTGCGCCGTTAGGTCCAAGAAGGGCGACGGCTTCGCCGCGTTTTAGATGTAGGGAGACATCACGAAGAACGGGACGTTCCTTATAACGTTTTGAGAGATGCTCAATCCGCAAGCCGTCACGATCATCGCCGCGAGGCACTGATTTTAAATGAGTTGATGAGGATTTACTTTTTGTCATGTTATCTTTATTTACCATAGCGCTTTTAGGAGGGGAATACCAGATCACTCCGGATAAAAAACACCGCTAACCTGTCCTTTATTATTTGCGCCGCCGCTAAGGGTGCTAATATTGGTGACCAGATCAATGCTTGCCAGAGAACCCGTTAATTCATTTGGCCCGCGTAAGATTTTTACATTGCCGCGCAATTCCGCTTGATTAGTTTGTTTATTGTAAAAACCCTGATCGCCAGTAATGACTTCGGTGGGGGTGGTGATTATGACGTTGCCGGTTGCCGTCATTTTTTCCAGATCACGATTTTTTCCTGCTGTTTTTATAAAGTGCGCGGTTAAGCTGTCGGCTTCGATGGTGTTTGTTGTTTTATCAGTGGTTTGCGTTAATTTAGCGCGGCCATGGGCGGATAAATTGCCGGACTGAATGTTATATGAGAAGCGGTCATTGGCTTCCAATTTAAAATTATCTGATTCAAGGCGCAGATTTTCACCAGTCAAAGTGGCGTTTTTTTGCCCGATATCATATAGCGCCACATCACCATATGCCGTGCCATCAGGCGTGGAAATGCGTACATCATTCTCGGCGCGCAAGGTTTTTGGGAGGAATTTATTCTTATCTCCGCCTTCGGTATAATCCGCGGTCATTAAGGCGCTTTGAATTTTCGACTCGCCTTGGATGGCGGTGACATTGCCACGCGCGATGATTTTTTGTTGGTCGCGGTGCCATTCCAGCGCGGTATCGGCAGTTAAAGTTAACGGATCGGCAGCATATACCGCAGGTGATAGCAGGCATAATAACGCAAATATCAATCGAGCCATGTCTCTAATCCTTCTGTCATGACCACCTTTGCGGGGCCCTTAAATGTAATGGTCATGCCGTCATTTGTAATCTGCATTGCGCTGGCATGCAAGGTTCCATAAGTAGAAGTAATATCAAGTGGGTGCGGTGTCATCATGACGCCGTTCTTCATATCTGCCTCTAGGGATGTCATTGTAATTGTGGCCTGATCCTCTTGTGAGATCGTGACATTTTGATTAAGGGTCATGAATTGAGTTTTTTGGTTATAGGTGCCGGAATCGGCGGAAATTTGAATGGGGGCAGGCTCGCCCTCCAATGTTCCGCGTGGTTGATCTAGTAAAATTAGATCTGGTTGGCGGACTTCCTGTGTCGCATTGGTTGCGGTAATGCGATAGGTTTTTCCGTCTTTGGTCTGGCTTTCAAATTCGGGTTTTACCAGCTCGTTTTTCTCAATGACGGGTTTATTATCAACCAGTTTGGGAACCTCGATACGTTCAATTGGCAGAGCAGGCATATCGCGTTCAGATGAGAAAAACAGAATGGTCATAACGCCCAGCGCCAAAAGGGGAAGCAAAACACGTAATAGCCGCACGAGCCGCGAGTAATTATGGCTGATCACCTTTGAGGGTTTTTCGTCCCTATAGGAGGCGCTGAGGCGTTCGCGGCGTGTTGAGTCTGGATCCATTCTTATTCAATCTAAAGTGATTGCAGCCCTACGACAAGCCCGCCTGCAAACAATCTTGTAGGCGAATGAGACCTTTGAGTTGGTTGTCTTTGATAACAACGAGAGATGTTAGGTAACGATCCGGCGTTTTGGTCATCAGGTTAATCGCCTCCACGCCGAGCGCTTCGGGTAGGATGGATTTCGGATTAACGGACATGATCTCGGAAACGGATTTTTGCAGTAGATCGGGTGACATATGGCGTTTTAAATCGCCGTCGGTGATGATCCCCAGAAGGCGTTGATCTTCGTCCACGACCAACACGCAGCCCAGATTTTTATCGGATAATTGCAAGATGGCATCCTGCATTTTCTGGTCTTTTGAGACAAGAGGTAAGACATCATAGGCATGCATCAGCTCGCTGACTTTCATAAGGCGTTGTCCCAATTTGCCGCCGGGATGCCAGACGCCGAAATCTTCTTTCGTAAGCCCCATATCCTTCAATAACGTGACCGCCAGCGCATCACCGAGCGCCATCATCATCGTGGTGGAGGTGGTGGGCGCCATGCCGTTCGGGCAAGCTTCGGGCATTTTTGGCAATAGCAACACCGTATCGGCATGTTTAGCGAGCGAGCTGTTCGGGTTGCTGGTCATCGCAATCAAATGAATATCAAAGCGGCGGGTATAGGCAATCAAATCAGATAGTTCGGCATTCTCGCCGGAATTTGAGAGCATTAAGACCACGTCATGAGAGGTAATCATCCCCAGATCGCCGTGGCTGGCCTCCCCCGGATGCACGAAATAGGCAGGTGTGCCCGTGGAAGCAAAAGTTGCGGCAAGTTTACGACAGACATGGCCGCTTTTGCCGATGCCTGCAATAATCAAACGTCCCTGACGCGCCGATTTCATCTTATTAATAACATCGATTGCGGCTTCGAACGGTTGATCGAGACTATCTTTTAAGGCCTCCAGACCATTGATTTCGGTTTGCAGGGCGTCTTTGGCAGTTTGTAATTTATCACTCATGGGATTGTTTTAGCGTAAGCGCCGCGTGGTGGCGAGCATAAGTTTACTCATTATAAAACATTTTAACTTTATATTGTCCGCCGACAACATCAATTTCCGGCGGAATACGTTTTGATTGAAACATATCATAGGCAGGTTTTAGGGAATACCAAAAGGGCAACCATGTGGATTTGGCATGAAAGCGGAAGTTTTTCTTGGTCATATAAAACGGGAAAATATGGATATCAATTTTTGGCTGTCCATTCATCAGCGCGGCCTCGGCAATAACATATAATTCTTCCATGCCTTCATCGGTCATCGCGTAGCAGCCTTTGGATTCGCAGCTGCCATGAATCATTAGATAATCACCGGTGCGATCACGCGCGCGGTCAAATGCATTCGGATAGCCCAAATTAAACGCCAGATGAAACTGGCTTTCCGGATGTAGGCGGCCCATATTGACATCATAAAATCCCTCTGGTGCTTGTTGGTCACCTTCGCGCAGTTTTGGCCCTAAGATGCCGGAAAAGACACAGATTGGATATTTTTTAAAAATATCGTATTTTTTCTTTCCGGGTTTTTGAACCCAGAGTTCGACAATCTTTTCCTGTTTGAAGACGCGAATAAAAATGGGGCTGCCCAGTTGCAGACCCACACGTTTTAGCTGTTTTTCCAGCTTTGGGGTCAGATTTTGACGGATGTCATCTATGTTTCCGGCCCAAAGCGGTGCAGGCAGGGTGAGCGTGAAGAAAAGCGTTATCAGTATAAATCGAAGTATCATGTTCTATGGTTTAAGCATAAATGGCGCGTGGTGGTCACGAAAATTAATGATGTGAAAATATATCCACGTTTGAATATCCCAAAAGATCAAGATCGGCGCGGGTTTTCAGAAAGCGGTTAATTTCCGCCAAAACCTCGCCCCGCCCTTCGCGCCTTACTTTTTCATCTAAAATATCGCGGATTTGATGAAGATACAACACGTCATTGGCGGCATATGTCATTTGTTCGTCACTTAATTCTTCGGCGCCCCAATCAGAGGATTGCTTTTCTTTATCCAGATCCACGCCCAATAATTCCCCAACCAGTGTGCGTAAGCCATGTTTATCTGTGAAAGTACGGCACAATTTAGACGCCATTTTAGTGCAATAAACCGGTGTACAATCCACACCCAGATAATGTTTGATAATTTGCAGGTCAAAGCGGGCGTAATGGAATATTTTTTCAATATCGGGATTGGTAAATAATTTTTTCAAATTCGGCGCATCATATTTACCCTGTTCAAATTGCACCAAGTGGGCATCACCATCACCGCCGGATAGTTGCAGTAAGCACAAACGGTCACGATGTGGTTGTAACCCCATGGTTTCGGAATCAACCGCCACCGCCTTGGTAAACGTGACGTGATCGGGCAAATCGCCTTTATAAAAATGAATTTTGCTCATGAGGTTATTTATAAAGGGCGTATTACGTTTGTCTATTAAATAATCGATGTCTCACAGATTTTGCAGAGCGTTTTATTGGCAGTAATTGACATTATAGGAGCAGAGATCATAAAAATCGATGAGAGGCTGTTCAACTTCCATAAAGCCCGCTTCGATAAGGCGAACGCCGGCATCTGGCTCGGCGCTCATTGATAATAGTATATTATTTTTAGTCCGAATAGGCGCGCGCTGTTTTTGCTCACTAACTTTACCATTAGATTTTGTCGTAGGCATAATATTTTCAGTTACATAGCCGCCCGTCCTTGTACCTCCAATCCAGATATCGGCTGTTTGTGTTTGGAACTCAACGGTTGAGTTTAATTGCTGGGATGGGGAGAGCATTTGTAATGTCCCTTGTGCAAATTCCAAACCATAACCAAGCGTGCTTTGAAGCGTTCCGTTTGCGCCAAAAATATCATAGGTTCCCTGTGAACGAAGGGTCTTTGTGAATAAGGGCATGCCACTATAGGCAGAGGACAAGCTATCGCCCGCTTCAAGACCGGATATAGTATAGGTAAAATCATTAAATCCGGGTTGGAACGTATTCAATGTTATATTATCAGGCGTAATAATTAGTATTGGCTGATATTCATATAGGAATAAATCCCCTGTCTGTGTGATAGATGCCGGAGGGTTTTGTGCATAAGTGCGGTTGTAATGATGCGCCGCCGTTAACCCATTTTTAGTGGTTACGGACGGCCCGTCAGTATAAACCAGATACCGCCCCGCCCCCGCATTTATTGCGCCCGCCCCATTATTATTGGTAAAGCCGCGCCCCGCCAAAACCACGCTATTGCCCGCGCCGGTTGCCGAGGTAGAACCATTAAGCGTTATATCTCCATTGGCAATCATAGAAAGTGATGCACCCGCATTCACGGCGCCGTCAATCGTGACATCCCCGCCCAGAAGGTTGATATTGTTATTTGTAATTCCTGTGAAATCGACGCTATCGATGTGCATCGCGCCGGCATTGGCGGAACCAATCGTCAGATCGCCGCCAACCGTAAATTGCGCCAGTTCCGCATCGGTAATGTTCAACGTCCCCGCCCCGCCGCCAAGACCGATGGTAGTACCGGAGGTGCGGTTTTGGATGGTTAGATTGCCTGCCGTTTGTAAGCTATTTAAGTTTATGAAATTAATACTATCTGCTGTAATAATAAATGCAGACGCATTTGCACCGCCAAGATTTATTGTACCTGTTTCAGTATGTATGCCATCCCCCTTATTTGCGACAGAAGACCCTTCAAGAGTGATGGCCCCTGTACCAGATGAGGTGATGTTGCCACTGGTTTGTAAATTAATGCCGTGATTGTTTTCACTACCGATCAAGCCATTTGATCCGCCGCGGCCAATGATATTCATATCGCCATTAACGCTCCTGATATTTCCTGTGCTTTCAACAGAAATACCAAGATTGTCATCATCTGAATTCGCGCCTGTTCCAATGACTGTGATGTTTGCGGCGCCTGCAAGCGTTCCGTCAGAGCTGATATGTGATCCATTCGATACGCGGACGCCGCGATTTCCTGTACTCGAAGCTGTATTGTTTGTGCCGCCCGTACCTCTAATCAATATGTCTCCGTAACTGGAAAAGAATTGGGATGATCCGGTCATCTCAACCCCATTGTTGTATCCGACTGCTTGACCTGCTGTTCCGTTCACAGTGATGGTTGCGGCATCTGCCCCTGTTCCGATGGAATTAATCTGTGCTTGTATTGCATTTCTTACGCCGTGATTCGCGTTCCTACCATTTATGGCATCCGCGCCGCCGCGCCCTGTGATATCAATGTTTCCTTTATCAGACGTAACTGTGACACCAAACCCCGTTATGTTTACGCCGATGTTATTATCATAGCCCGCGCCGCCTGTGCCGTCGAAAGTGATCGTCGCGGCATTCGCGCCATTACCGGTTGATGTTATATCTGCATCATCGGCTACATAAATACCGTAATTATCATCGCTTCCTATCATGCCGTTGGAGCCGCCTAGCCCTGTAAATGACAATGCGCCGTCGATGGATGTTATTTCCGTTCCTGCATTGGTAATGTATACCCCGTAATTATTATCATCACCATCACCGCCCGTACCGTTCAGGGTGATGGTTCCCGCATTTGCGCCGGTTCCGGTGGAGGTGAGAATAGCTTCGTCTTCAATGAAAATGCCGTAATTATCACTTCCTGTATTGCCGCCATTGCCTGTTAGGGAGAGCGCGCCGTTAATTGTGGTGATGCGTGTTTCTGCTACAGGGGCAGTGGTGGCGCCATCGCCCATACCTTGTATATGAATACCGTAATTATTACCCGCGCCCGCTCCGCCTGTCCCGTTTAAGAAAATGGCGGCGGCATTCATACCGTTTCCGCTGGATATGATAGAAGATTTATTCAGGATATGAATGCCTTTTTCGCCGCCGCTGGTGCCTGTCAGTCTGATGTCACCGTCAATCGAGCTGATTGAACTACTGCTATTTAAAGTAATTCCATTGCTGGTGGTGGCCGTTCCATTAAGGGTAATGGTGCCCGCATCTATACCTGTTCCAGTGGAAGAAATTGTTGAGCCGGAAAAATGAACGCCAACACTGTTTGCGGCAAACGTGCCTTCGCCGGAAAGATTAACATCTCCATCAACAACGGAAATCGTACTTCCTGTTGCGTATAGCCCCGCGCTAAAGCGTCCGCTTTCGGCATCTATGGTGATTGCGCCGTCCTGTGTGGTGGTCAGGTTAGAGGTTTGTAGGTAGACGCCATAATTTCCAACGCCCGTGCCTTCACCGACGCCGCGCAGAGAGATATCGCCTGCGCCAGTATTTATACTTGTAGAAAGCAGATGAACACCAACATCAAATGTACCATCATTTACGGCATAGGCCGCGGTGGTGAGCGGGTTCAAGCCGCCGCCCGCGATAAAATCCCCGCCATTTGTAGTCACAATCGCGTTTTGAACCCTAATCGCGCCGGTTTGGTTGGCATCGCGGTCGGCATTGAGGGTGATGGTACCGTTTGAGGTAATATTTTCATTGATATTGATATTTCGGTCGGATTTAATATTGATGACTCCGCCCGATTGCAGTGTTGCGCCATCCGCCATCACAAAATCGTCAACCGTGATATCTATATTTCCGCCCGCGATGATCGCGGCGCTGTCATCCTCCATATTCAGGCGCGTATCCCCTGTGATGGTAATATTGCCTGTATTGGCATGGCCAATCTGGCTGATGCTAGCGGGGTCAGATTGTTCCCATAAATGAAGGACATCATTTGTGCCATTTGTGCCTTTATCATGATTAATTGTGATATCGCCGCCTCCGGTTGTACGGATTAGGCTTGTGCCATTGCTCAAAATTATACCATGGGAGTTTGCGGTTCCCTGATTGGTTGTATTAATGGTGATATCACCTGTGCCCGTGGTTTCAATAGTGGCGGAGTTATAAAATCTTAAGACACCCTCTCCTGCAGTGCTTGGTGTAAACAGGTCAAGCATGATATTTCCATCTTCGGCACGAATTAAAGCGTTATTATCCATCCGCATTCCGCCATTTTGAGTGCCGCCAGTACCACCTGTAGAGTTGATATTAATTACGGATGTACCGTTGCCTATTATATTGCCATAGTTTCGAATACCGTAATTAAAGCTACTTGAACCTCTACCTAAGGCTGTAATATCAATTGTTCCACCCGAAGAGGTGATGTCGACACTTGATGATGCAATGTTAACTCCGTAATTTTTTTGCCCACCACTCCCGCCAGTCCCATTGAGAGTGATATCGCCTGTTGTTGTTGTCAGATCTGCATTTAAATAAATTCCGTAATTATCATCCCCCGTACTTTCCCCCACACCGCGGATAGAAATGTTGCCTGCGCCAGTTGTAATACTGCCGCCGTTTATACTGACGCCGGAATCCGAGACGCTATCAACATCGCCGTGGGCGCTGTCATTAAGGGGGTCAAGGCCGCCGCCGGCGGTGAAGCTTCCGCCTCTGGTGGAGATAATAGTATTAGTCAGGTCGATATAACCCAAATCATTATTATCGCTGTCGGCATTAAAAATGACATTTAAAAGACCATCATTGGTAATAATGCTTGAGCCTGAAGTCCCGCGAATGGCGCGGCGCCCCTTTAAGTTGATTGTTGAATGGCCGGCGACATTTTTGGTGATATCGCCAGCAAGAATGGTTGAGCCATTGACTCCGACTATACCTGCCTCTGTGGTAAAATCGCCCGTACCCAAATCAATATCAAGCAGGCGCACCACGCCGCCCTTGATAAAAATATCTGAAGATAGGGCTGAAAGATTAGCACCAAAGCGAATCTCTTCCGTCATTGATGCGGAGCCGAATGTGATTGTGTTAAATCCGTTTTGTATCGTTCCGAATTCGGCGGAGGTCATTTCCCAATCATAGCCCGCCCCGCCATCGCCGATTTCCATGGCCGTATTATTATTGCCTGATATAAATGTTAAATCCGAAGACCCGTCCGCGTTTCCGGATATTGTGACGGTGGGATCAATGACTATTCTATCTGTTTCCAAGAGAATATCACCGCCGGCTTGCAAAGCTGAGCCAGCCTCCAGTGTCAATCTAGGTGTTATGTTTCTGCTGATTAGTGTTAAATCACGTCCGGCATTAATTGTATGACCTGATTTCAGGAGAATTGGATTATGATGTTGAAACGCATAAAAATCACGTCCGACAGTGACATTGGCATCATATTGAGAACTATTTGCCAAGTTAATTAAAAAATCACGTCCTATATTAATATTCGTATTACCGAGCAAGTTAAGTCCGGGACCGCCATAGGCAAGCCAATCACCCGCGATATTAACGTCATCATACGTACTAGTAGACCAACCGGAACGCGTGGTCAGGTTCGCATTATCAGTTGTGGTAATTTTTGCGTTAGCTGTAATTGTTAATGTCGGATTCCAAGCGGTTGAATTTCTCAAATATACATTGTCAGTAAAATTGATATCTTCATTAATTGTAATACTGTTTTCGTGCGCAATATCGCCGATCAGAATTTCATTCCACCCATCTTGCAAAAATCCAAGTTCCGCTGCCGTCAGGTTAAGAGCGGCAGCGTTCGTCGAGCCGACTTCAATTTCTTTCGTGATATCGGCGGCGGTGAACTGAAGATTTCCATTTCCTATTAAAGCGGCACCAATATCAATTTCATCGGCTTTCAGGGTTAGATTGCCTGCGCCGCTATTGATAATTCGATTGGTTGTAATGGTGCCGCCAGAGCCTGTTTCCAAATGGATATTGCTGTTATTTCCGGCAACCAGCATGAGATCGGTAAGGTTGATATCACCGCCGGATATCATCGTGATATCACCTGTCCCCAAAGAGGTATTGATACGTCCGGTGGAGACGGATTGGATATCGCTATTCGTGGTGGTGAGTGAGAAGGATTTTCCACCCGCAATGTGCATGACATCGCCTTTCAGATCAAGCGTGATGGTATCGGTGGCTTGTAAATCTATATTGGCGGTTTGAGAGAGTTTCTCCAAATAACGCGTGGAAAATGCGCTAAAACCATTTGTGGCATCCATCGCCTCCGCCGCTTCGGTGCCTGCGCCAGCAGTCGGGTCAAGATCGATGCCCCATTTCAGGGATTGGTATTGGGATACCAGATTGCGTTCAGGTGTAGTTAATTCTTTGCTATAAGCTAGCATTTCTGAATATTGCGCGGGCGCAAAAGCATCATTTCCCAAATCTCTTGCGCCAAAAACAAAATTACCCCCCGACTTGTAATTTTGATCGAGAGGGTTATCTGTTGTTAGGCTTACATTATCAACTTCTTGCGCGGCTATATATTCTTTAAGAGTGAAGTTACTGACTCCATCGGATGTAAGAGTATAATCGATAATTGAATCGGTATTAAAATAAGATCCTCTAAATATGGGATCTGTTACTAAGCTATTACCAGCGCCGCCTGTAGTTTCTGTATTCACCCTTAAGAATAAGTCCTTATTTCCGCCGCTGTAACTGCCTACTGAAAATGATTTTGCGCCGGTATGGTTTGTTACCCCATCTTTTCCTAGTAATCCGAAGGTATTACCCCCCGGTGTGGCATTGCCATTCCAATCGAAGTTTCCTCCATTTAGGGAATGCCATACCGTTGAGACATGCAATCCTGAATCTATGCCTTGTTGTATAATTAAATCATCATCTAAGTCATTAATATACATACCATCATTAATACCATCCGTAAGGATTGCGTTTTGTCCAATATTACCGTTTGAGGTAAATAGGGGGCGTTCCACAGAGGAACCTTGTGTAGCGTTATTGCCTTGAGCAGATTTATCATTCCATTGTGATACAAGACCGCGGTTAAGGGTTTGATTTGTGTAGTTTGACGTTAACGTTTGTTGAACTGTAATTGTCGTTCCGGCGATCGCGGTGATGGTGTATGTATCAGCGCCCAATGTATCAGCTGTGGTTACCAAGCCAGATGCGCCAAGGCGAATTCGTGATCCTACTTTTAGCCAATCAGATACATCAATATCGGTTGTGATTGTGTTTGTGCCCAACGCACCAGACGCATTAGCCGCACTTAATTCATCTGCGGAATAGGTCAATTCGATGGTTGAAGTGTCCGCCGCATCAAGCCAAAGGGCTAAATCGGAGGCCAAATCAATTGTTGTGCCGTCGGTGCTTACATAATTTGGGCCGATGGTGCCGGAGCTGTCTCCGAAAATGTAAATATCGTTGGGATCGAGGAGGTAGGTGCCTTTCTCAAAGCCGTCTGCGGTGTTGGACAGGTCGGCAAAGCCATTGGCGCGCAGATTAATTTTTCCCGATGTCTCAAGAAAACCGCCATTGCCGCTTTCTATGCCGCCGCGAGATAGGACAAGTCCGTTAAAATCGGTTGTATTATCAGACCAGAAGATCGTTCGGCCGCCGTCACCATGGATAAGCGCATCATTCAAAGTCAGTGCATTTTCATCGATGTATAATGTTTGCGCCTGCGGGGTGTCGCCGCTGCCAAGATAATCGCCGCCGATCAGAATCGAGCCACCGCCGCGGCGGGTATCGGATAAGAACTGATCTTCAGTTTTAACCACTTTATCGGCGGAAAGGCTTGCGCTATCTCTTTGACTGGCAAGAACAGGCATATCGGCATTACCGGAGGCATCAATCAATGATCCCGCCGCAATCGCGATATGTTGCCCCAAAACATTAATTTGACCACCTTGGGTATTATTTTTTCGTCCCGATGCATTTAAAACGCCGCGATTAACTGTAATGCCGCTCTGTCCGCCGCCCAATATAATTTTTCCGCCCTGTTTTGAAAGGGAATGAGCCTCGATAATACCGCTATTTTCAACAAGCGAATCAAGTATGTTTCGTGCCGTGGCTGCCTCTACTCGTACCATTCCCCCTTCGGCAGATAGGTAGCCGGTGTTGAGGGCAAGCTTTTGGGCATTATTATCGCTGACGGCGATTTGTAATAATCCATCGCCCGCCATATCCAGCGTAAAGGTATCTGCCGCCGCTAATTGCACTTTCCCCAATTTGGCGGTGATGATGCCGTGATTTTCAGTGCGCGGCGCAACAAAGGTCACTAATCCGGCTTCTTTGGCGGTGATCGTTCCGTGATTTACGATGGCGCCATTGCTATTGCCGGCATGTTTGAAATCATAACGTCCGGCCATAAAATCATCATTATCAATATCGGATGTTGTTACCGTTAACGAGCCGACATCCACATGCGATCCCGATCCAAATACCACGCCATTGGGATTAATCAGCACCACGTGACCATTGGCGTTCAGTTTACCGTCAATTTGAGAGGCTTTGACATCTCTGATTCGGTTTAGTGCCATTGCACCGGAAGAGGGTTGATGAAATTCGACGTGTTCTTGCGCGGTTACATCAAAGCTGCGCCAGTCCAGAATTACTTTATCGCTATGTTGATGAATGTCGGTTTTAATGCCGCTTTGATTGATCACAGCCGATCCGCCGATGATTTGCCCATCTTGCGGGGCAGCCACGGCTTTTTCTGCTGTTGCGGCTAATGTGAGCGCGGCAACGGATGTGCGGAGTAAAAGCTGTGAAATTCTAATCATTTAACTAACGATTCTACAGGATTTTCGTTAAAAAACTATGATCTTTCAAAAAGCTTTATATTGTGCACTGCAATGAGTTAATTTTTCCTAAGTAGAAAATAATTTGTTAAGTTTTTTGTCATATATGTTTTAGATCTTCACAACGGCGTGAAATCCTTTACAATGGGATAGCATTGCTAATTAATCTAGGAATCTTAACGACTTGTCTCGGATCAAAAAAAGAATATTGGGAACGATTTGTTCGGCACTGGCAATTGCCTGTGTGGGTGGTTATGCCTATGCGCAAGCGCCGAGCTTACCGGGTTCTGCCGATCCGGCGAGGTTACAGGAAAGATTGCTCGTGCCCAATGCGCCGGCGCAGGGGCAAATTATTTCACCGGATAGTCAGTCCATTGATGAGGTTATTCCAGAGGCACCGGATGGATTTATACTCACCGGTGTGGAATTACAGGGTGTAACGGCTTTCGCGGAAGGGCATTTTACGCCTTTAATAAATGAATATGTGAATCGACCTGTTGATATTACGGTTTTGAATCACCTGAGCGCGCGTATTACGCAAGCTTATCGTGATGAAGGTTTTTTTCTCTCGCGCGCCCTTATACCGGAGCAGGAGGTAACTGACGGGCGCGTTATTATCAAAGTTATTGAAGGGCAAATTGGTCATGTCATTATTGATGATCCGCAAAATCTACTTGCGAGAGACCAGTTGGGTATTGTTAATAAAACCATTACTCTAATTAAGAAATCTTACCCTCTGCATGGCCCGACGTTAGAGCGTTATATTCTTCTTTTGAATGATTATATGGGCTTAAGTATTCAAAATATTCTCCAGCCCCCCACCACCCCATCGGCGCCCGGAACTGCCGATATTACATTACGTGTTCGGGAGAAAACAAAACAATCAGCATCAATTTTATATAATAATCATGGCTCGCGCTTTGTCGGTCCGCATCAATTCACTGCGAATTATGCCAGAAGCGGCGTCTTCAACAGTTTTGATCAATTGGGGGTGCAAACCTCAACGGCGGTGCCATTTAGTGAAGTTCAGTTCGGTTCTTTAAATTATCGTTTGCCGCTTAACGAAGCGGGGCTGACGGCTTCTGTTCTTATGAGTTATTCGAATTCCGAGCCGGGATATACATTGCGGGCTTTGGAAGTAGAGGGCGATAGCACGATATTCACAACATCATTAACTTATCCGCTGATCCGGAGCCGCCGCGAGAATTTGATCCTTGGGACGGCGTTTTCGGTGCGAAATAGTGCGACTGAATTTTTAGACCAAGAGTTAATCGATGATAAAACGCGTACTTTATCTATCTTTGCCAATTATGATACTCAGGATAGATGGAACGGATTTACCAATATAGATTTGTCCGTATCAAAGGGGTTGGATGTATTTGACGCCACGAAAACAGGATCTAATAATCTTTCGCGTCAACAAGGCCGCAGCGATTTTATTAAAACAACATTGAATGCCACACGTCAGCAGGAAATAGTACCATATGTTCAAATGATTAACTCTGTTTCGGCGCAATATGCACCGCATCCGTTATTATCCTCTGAAGAATTCGGATATGGGGGCGCGTCATTGGGGCGTGCTTATGACCCATCGGAGATTACAGGTGATCGGGGAGTTTCAGGCTCTGTAGAGATTTTATATACGGATGTTGATCCCGTCCCCATCGTGAATCTTAAATTTGTTCCTTTTATATTTTACGATATTGGTAAAGTGTGGAATAGCGATCGCGGGGCAAAGCCTCAATCTGCCGCCTCTGCCGGGTTTGGGACGCATTATGATTTTAACCAAACTTTATCCGGTTCATTTCAAATTGCCTATCCTTTAACAAAGTCCGTGGATAACCCCGTTATGGATATCAAAAGCGGGCCGCGTGTTTTATTCAATGTCAGTTATGGTTTTTAGGCGGCGGCGTATTTTCCGCTGCCATTATGATTTGTATGGATATTAAGTCCGCATTTCATTTCCTATCGAAACTTTTTACATTTTTTTGCTTTCTTTTTTAGGTATTATTAACGATCATAGGCAATAATACGTGAGTTATACCAGAAGGGGATATGGCAGTATGAAAGTTCTTATCATCGATCGTGATGAATTAAATAGCCAATTATTAGCGACAAAAATCAAAGGATTGGGCCATAGAGTTCAAATAGAAACGATTAAAAATAACGCGATAGACCATTTGTCACGCGAAAATTTTGATGTAGTTTTTGTTGATCCGAATCCGCTGACCAATGCACGTCCCTTAATTTTAAATATTCGCCGCGCTTTGGGTGCCTATGCTTATATAGTTTTGGTTAAAGATATTGACGTGGATGTTGATTTTGCGAATTCCGGGGCAAATTTTATTATTGATAAACCATATGATGCCGAAATTGTGGCAAATACGTTAGCTGGTGCGGGACGTATTACGACGTATCTGTCCAAATTAGGGGATGATAGTATTGATTTCCCGAGTGCCGGCGGCGTGATTGCCAAATCGGCATTTAACCAGTTATTCTTATCAGCCATCGACCGCGCTGACCGTCATAATGAAAGCAGTTATGCTGTATTCATTGATATATCCAATTATCTTGATATGTCGGAGAATGATGGTCAGTATTATGCCGATTTCGCGGTGGCAAAAATGTCGCAGCATTTATCACATATCCGCCGTCAGAGTGATATTATCGGGCAGACAGCGAAGAATGAATATGCGTTATTATTACAGCGCCCCCAATATGAGACAGAGCCTGTTGATGCCGCCAATCGTTTTGCAGAAGAGTTATCAAAGTTAAAGAGTATTAAGGAATCTGTTGAGTCAGATCCGCAAATAAAGGTTAAATTAATTGAGCTGCCCTCTGGAAAAAAAGTGGTGGACCACCATATTATTCTTAAAGCTTAAAAGCTGTTACAATTAGACGATTTCAATCAATAGAAAGATATATCATGCAATTAAACGTTCAAGGTAAGCAACTGGATGTCGGCGATGCGCTGCGCTCTCATGTTAAAGACAAAATGGAAGGTATTAATAGTAAATATTTCGGTCGTGCGATTGATGCCGATATTACAATGACGCCCGAGGGGCATTCTTCTTTTAAAACGCATATTTCCATGCGCGTTGGTAAAAATATTCAGGTTATTGGCTCCGCCACAGAACATGATGTCTATGCAAGTTTCGATCATGCGGCGGAACGCGTTGCCAAACAGCTGCGCCGTTACAAAACACGTTTGCGCGATCACCATGAACGCGAAGATCATTCGCCGCAGAAAGAAATTCAAAAAGCACGTGATTTGGTTATTGCTGTTAATCAGAATGATGACGATGTTCATCATGAGGAATCACCGGCAATTATCGCGGAAGGAACAAAAGATATTCAAGTCTTGAGCGTGTCTGATGCAGTCATGCGCTTGGATTTATCGGCTGAAAATTTCTATCTGTTTAAAAATGCGAAAACACAGGCATTGAACGTGGTTTATCGCCGTGAAGATGGCAATATTGGCTGGGTAGATGCAAGTTAAGGAGCTTATATGTCATTTGAAACCATTAAAAGCAGAATAGAAAATAAGCTGGGGCAAGCCGGCGCGATATCCGGTAAATTTAAGTTCGATTTCGGAGATGACGGCTTGCTCTATGTTGATGCCACGCAAAATCCGGCTGTTTTATCTGAAGAAGATCAAGATGCGGATGTCACATTTAGAACGAGTGTGCAGACCTTTGAAGCTATACTAGATGGTAAGCAGGATCCAACTCTTGCTTTTATGATGGGTAAGTTAAAGGTGCAGGGATCAATGGGATTGGCGATGAAGCTGAATTCATTTCTTGAAGACTAAAGTGCTGTTTTACTCAAGATAATACTTTATTTTGTCATGTTTTTGCGCCATAAGAGGTCAATTAATCGACTGATACAGGGTATGTAATAAATGTTCAAGCGCCGCCAACCACTGACCAAATTGCAGTTGTTGCGCGAATTATTCTGGCCGTCAATGGGATGGACCCGTATGGCAAAATTTTTGAAATTTCGTGTATTACGGTTGTCTGATTCTTCATCAAAAATTGCAAGGGGGCTGGCTTGTGGCGCGAGCATGTCTTTTTCGCCGCTCGTGGGCACGCATTTTATTCAAGCCGGTTTTTTGGCTTATGGCATTAAAGGCAATCTGCTCGGATCGCTTATTGGTACATTCGTGGGTAATCCATGGACCTTTCCGCTAATGTGGTATGCGTCCTATTTTTTGGGCGTTTGGCTGTTCGAGCTGATGGGGTTTGAGAATATGGCAGAAATGCCGGAGCATATTTCGCTACCTTTGATGTGGGATATGTTATTAAGCGATCCGCTTAGCTTATTTCTACCCTGGATGGTTGGCGGATATATTCTGGTATGTGTTTCCTGGCCGTTTTATTTTATTTTGTTTTATTGTCTGGTGAATGCCGGTAAAAAAGCGCGTGCCATCGCACGGGAAAATGCGTTAAAACGCCGCGTTAAAAAAGAATTCAAAAAAGCAAAAGTCCAATGATAATCGGTATAGGAAATGATTTAATTGATATCAGCCGTATTGAAAAAACCTTAGCACGGTTTGGTGAGCGTTTTATTCAAAGATGTTTTACGGAGGAAGAGATAAAAAAGGCAGAGCGCCGGAGAAGTGCCGGCACGCATATTGCCACCTATGCTAAAAGATTTGCAGCAAAGGAAGCATGTTCCAAGGCACTGGGAACCGGATTTTCAAACGGGGTATATATGAAAGATATAGGTGTTGTGAATGATGCACTGGGAAAGCCGACTTTGACTCTGACCGGAGGGGCGGCTTTACGCCTGCAAGCCTTAATTCCCGATGGCATGCAGGGGGTTATTCACGTCACATTAACTGATGAGCCGCCAACGGCAGATGCGTTGGTAATAATTGAAGCGCATTAAATATGATATAAATTAATGATATAGCCCGCATAAATAACAGGGATAATAATCGGTAGAGACAGAAAAAAGAAGCGTGAAGAAAAGCGTTATCAGTATAAATCGAAGTATCATGTTCTATGGTTTAAGCATAAATGGCGCGTGGTGGTCACGAAAATTAATGATGTGAAAATATATCCACGTTTGAATATCCCAAAAGA